>NZ_JNZP01000003.1 GCF_000725545.1 Streptomyces exfoliatus
CTGGCGGCGCCGCCACCAGGCCCGATCCAGAACCAGCCATTACCACCGGCAAGCCGCCGATCAGACATGAAGATCACGATCTACAGCTGGAGTATTAAGCTCGCCGTGTCTGCATTCCACCATCCGGGCGTCGCGAAGCTCCGCGTTGGCACATGAGCCTATCGGGGCGCGTCCCTCGTTCAGCGGAACATCGGCCCGATGTTGTCTTATTTTATTGACGTCTGAGGGTGCGTCAGTGCAGGTGGGGGCCTTTTCGTCGAACTGTGACAGGGGTCGCAGGCGCAAAGCCGCACCCCCTGGAATGACGAAAAGTCGTCGCACGAGTGTCAGGTCGGCGCGAAGCCGCTCTCAGGGCCCCCGTCATACCTCAGGAGGACGGAGCGGCCCTCCGGTCAGACTCGAGACTGCCCCGGGAACGGGCACGTGGACGGACGTCCCGGGCCGGAACGCTCGACACGATGAAGGGGTTCCCGCAACAGCCCCGCAGTGACAGGAGTCCCTCGTGACCACCACCCCCACCGTGTCCCGTGCCACCGCGGTGGCCGCCCGCGCCTCGGATCTGTCGAAGATCTACGGACAGGGCGAGACCCAGGTGGTCGCCCTCGACCGGGTCAGCGTGGACTTCCGCCAGGGCGAGTTCACCGCGATCATGGGCCCCTCGGGCTCCGGCAAGTCGACGCTCATGCACTGCGTGGCCGGCCTCGACTCCTTCTCCTCCGGCTCCGTCCGGATCGGCGAGACGGAACTGTCCACCCTGAAGGACAAGCAGCTCACCCAGCTCCGCCGGGACAAGATCGGCTTCATCTTCCAGGCCTTCAACCTGCTGCCGACGCTGACGGCCCTGGAGAACATCACGCTCCCCATGGACATCGCGGGCCGCAAGGCCGACAAGCAGTGGGTCCAGCAGGTCATCGACATGCTCGGCCTCTCCGCCCGGCTCAGCCACCGCCCGACCGAGCTCTCCGGCGGCCAGCAGCAGCGCGTGGCCGTGGCCCGCGCCCTCGCCTCCCGCCCGGAGATCATCTTCGGTGACGAGCCGACCGGAAACCTGGACTCCCGCTCGGGCGCCGAGGTCCTCGGCTTCCTGCGCAACTCGGTACGCGAGCTGGGCCAGACCGTCGTCATGGTCACCCACGACCCGGTGGCCGCCTCCTACGCGGACCGCGTGATCTTCCTCGCCGACGGCCGGATCGTCGACGAGATGCTCCACCCGACGGCGGACGGCGTGCTCGACCGCATGAAGGCCTTCGACGCCAAGGGCCGTACGAGCTGACGCCGGAGGGGGTGTACCGACACGACACCCCCCGCGCGACCCCCGACCCTCCGTCCCGCCCCACCCTCCTCCAGGACACACCCATGTTCCGTACCGCCCTGCGCAACGTCCTCGCGCACAAGGCGAGACTGCTGATGACCGTCCTCGCCGTGATGCTCGGCGTGGCCTTCGTCTCCGGCACCCTCGTCTTCACCGACACCCTCTCCCAGGCCTTCCGCAGCCAGTCCACCAAGAGCTACGAAGACGTCGCCGTCGCCGTCAGCATGTACCCGAGCGCCGAGGAGGCCCAGAAGACCCCCGGCCTCTCCCAGAAGGACGTCGACCGCGTCGCGAAGCTCGACGGCGTCGCCGCCGTCACCCCCCGCGTCGACGGCTTCGCCGGTGTCCCCGACAAGGACGGCAAGCTGATCGGCGTCGGCTGGTCCAGCAAGGGCACCAACTTCGCGCCCGGCAAGGACGGCAAGGACCGCGCGTACACCTTCGTCGCGGGTGCAGGGCCGGTCCGGGACACGCAGATCGCGCTCGACGAGGACAGCGCCGACAAGGGCGGTTACAAGGTCGGCGACACCGTCCGCGTCGCCACCAACGGCCCCGTGAAGGAGTTCACCCTCGCCGGTGTCTTCACCACCGAGGACGGCGCCGTCAACGCGGGCGGCAGCCTGATCCTCTTCGACACCTCCGTCGCGCAGAAGCTCTACCTGAAGCCCGGCTACTTCCAGGACCTGGCCGTCACCGCCGCTCCCGGCGCCGACGCGGACAAGCTCCTCGACGAGGTCCTGAAGGTCGTTCCGAAGGCCGCCACCGCCCAGACCGGGCAGGCGCTCGCCGAAGAGCAGGCCAAGGACATCGAGGCCGGCCTCGGCAGCCTCAACCAGGTGCTGCTCGGCTTCGCCGGCATCGCGCTCTTCGTGGGCGTCTTCCTGATCTCCAACACCTTCACCATGCTGGTCGCGCAGCGCACGAAGGAGCTGGCGCTGATGCGCGCCGTCGGCGCCTCGCGCAAGCAGATCACCCGTTCCGTCCTCGCCGAGGCCGGTGTGGTCGGCCTGGTCGCCTCGGCCGTCGGATACCTCCTCGGCGTCGGCCTCGCGGTCGGGCTCCGCTCGGCCATGAGCGCCTTCGACCTGAAGGTCCCGGACGGCGACCTCGTCCTCGGAGCCACCCCGGTCCTTTCGGCGTTCGCCGTCGGCGTCCTCATCACCATGCTCGCCGCCTGGCTGCCGGGTCGCCGCGCCGCGAAGATCCCGCCGGTCGCCGCCATGAGCAGCGTCCACGCCACCGCGAGCACCAAGTCGCTCGTCGTACGGAACTCCATCGGCGCCGCCCTCACCGCGATCGGCGCGGTCCTGATCGTGCTCGGCGCGGGCAAGGGCGGTGACACGGGCCGGATGCTCATCGCCGGCGGCGCGTTCCTCACCCTCATCGGCGTGATCGTGCTGATCCCGATGCTGTCCCGCCCGGTGATCGCCGTGATCCGCCCCGTCTTCGTGAACCTCTTCGGGGTCTCCGGCAAGCTCGCCGGTCTCAACGCGGTCCGCAACCCGCGCCGCACCGGCGCCACCGCCTCCGCGCTCGCCATCGGCCTCACCCTGGTCACCGGCCTCTCGGTGATCGGCGCGACCGTCGGCCAGGCCCTCGACAAGATGACGGTCGATCAGATCAGGGCCGACTACATGATCACCATGGCGAGCCAGACCAGCCTCAGCGAGGACGCGCTGACCGCCCTCGCGAAGGCCCCGGGCGTCACCGCGGCCTCCCCGCAGCAGGCCGGGGCCCTGGAGATCAAGGGCTCCTACGTCTCGGCCTCCGGCGTCACCCCCGGTGACATCGAGAAGGTCCTCAAGATCACCACCGTGAACGGCTCCCTCGCCTCGCTCGGCGAGGGGCAGATCGCCGTCGCCGAGAAGACCGCCGCGAAGCGCGGCCTGAAGGTCGGCGACACCGTCCCGGTCGAGTACCTCGACAAGGCCGAGGACGAGCTCACCATCGGCGCGATCTACGAGGACAGCGAGTTCCTCTCGCCGGTCCTGATCGACCAGAAGCTGATCGACGCCCACGAGCAGGAGACGTACACCCCGCAGATCTTCGTCACCATGGACGGCGGCCCGTCCGACGCCAACCAGAAGGCCCTGTCGAAGGCCCTGGGCGACAACCCGGCGATCACGGTGATGGACAAGAAGGACATCCGCGACGAGTTCGGCGGGCAGATCAACCTGCTCCTGAACATCGTCTACGGCCTGCTCGCCATGGCCCTGCTCATCGCCGTCCTCGGTGTCGTCAACACCCTCGCGATGTCCGTCTTCGAGCGTCAGCAGGAGATCGGCATGCTGCGGGCGATCGGCCTCGACCGGCGCCGGGTGAAGCGGATGGTCCGTCTGGAGGCCGTCGTCATCTCGGTGTTCGGCGCGATCGTCGGCATCGGCCTCGGCTCGTTCCTCGGCTGGGCGATCGGCGAGACCTTCAAGAACAGCCTCCCGGGCTACGCCCTGGTCCTGCCCTGGGACCGGATCGGGATCTTCCTGGTCCTGGCCGGCCTGGTCGGCGTCCTCGCCTCCCTGTGGCCGGCCCGCAGCGCGGCGAAGCTGAACATGCTGGCCGCCATCAAGGCCGAGTGACGACCTCGGTGAAGCGCGTCGAGGGCCGGGTTCCCGCGGGAACCCGGCCCTCGGGCGTACCTCAGGGCCGCTCGTTCCATACGCGCGGCCGCAACGCCGTCCCGCTCTTCCCCGACACCGGCGTCTTCACGGCGAGGAACTGGTTGACGCCGATCCGGTTGCGCTCGAAGGAGACGGCGGACGCGGCCATGTAGAGGCGCCAGATCCTCGCCCGGCCCGGCGAGGTCAGCCGGACCGCCCGCTCCCAGTCCGCCTCCAGGTTGGCGACCCAGCGGCGCAGGGTGAGCGCGTAGTGCTCGCGGATCGCCTCCACGTCCCTCACCTCGAACCCGGCGTCCTCCAGGGTGCTCAGGGTGCGTCCCATGGGGGCGAGTTCACCGTCGGGGAAGACGTAGGAGTCGATGAAGGGATCGATCTCGTACGCCTCCTCGTCGGGTTCGGGGCGGCGGGAGATCTGGTGGTTGAGGAGCCGTCCGCCGGGCCTGAGGAGCCCGTACAGCGTGTCGGCGTACTCCCGGTACTTCACGGCCCCCACGTGCTCGGCCATGCCGATCGAGGAGATCGCGTCGTACGGGCCGTCGTCGACGTCCCGGTAGTCCTGGACCCGGATCTCGATCAGGTCGGTCAGGCCCTCCTCGGCGATCCGCTTGCGGGCGTAGGCGGCCTGCTCGCGGGAGAGGGTGACGCCGACGACCCTGGCGCCGTACTCGCGGGCGGCGTGGACGGCCATGGAGCCCCAGCCGCAGCCCACGTCGAGGAGCCGGTCGCCCTCCTTGAGGTTCAGCTTGCGGGCGACGAGGTCCAGCTTGTCCCGCTGGGCGTCCTCCAGGGTCGCGTCGGAGCCGTGCGAGGACCAGTAGGCGCAGCTGTAGACCATCGAGGGGCCGAGGACGAGCCGGTAGAAGTCGTTGCCCACGTCGTAGTGGTGACTGATCGCCTGCTTGTCCCGGCGCTTGCTGTGCCGGCTGCCGCTCCGACCCCGGATCTCCTCGGCCGGCGGCGCCGGCGGCGGCAGCGGCCCGGCGAGCCGCAGCAGGGAGCGGGCGGCGGCCCGCAGCCCCGGATCGCGTACGGATTCCAGCAGGCCCCTGGTGTCCTCCGTACGCTCCCACAGAAGGCCCGACAGGCTGTCCAGGAGCTGGTAGAGGTCGCCCTCGACGTCGAGCTCCCCGGCCACCCAGGCGCGGGCCAGGCCCAGTTCGCCGGGCTTCCAGATCATCCTCCGCAGGGCGCGGCGGTCGCGGACGATCAGGACGGGCCCGCCCACTGGTCCGGCCTCGCTGCCGTCCCAGGCCCGCAGCCGGACCGGGAGCGGTCCGCCGAGCAGTTCCTCGGCGAGAGTCGTCAGCCGCGACGCGGCGTCGGCCATGGTGCACACCTCCGTGATGTCGTGCCCCAGACATGCTCGTCACCATGGGAACACCGTCCGTAGGTATTTCCACTCCCGCCGCAGCGCAATCAGTCGGCAAAACACGCGAAGGGCCGTCCGCACCACGGATGGCGGACGGCCCTTTTACGGCCTTGCGTGTACTGCGGGTGGTACTTAGGAGGCCTTGGCCTTCTCCTGCACCGGGGCGGCCGGCGCCGGAGCGGGCTTGGCCGCCTCGTAGAACTCCTCGCGCGGCGTCTCCATGGCACCCAGGGAGACGACCTCACGCTTGAGGAACATCGCGAGCGTCCAGTCGGCGAAGACACGGATCTTGCGGTTCCAGGTCGGCATCGCCATGCCGTGGTAGCCACGGTGCATGTACCAGGCGAGACGGCCCTTGAGCTTGATCTTCACCTTGCCCATGACGATCATCGCGACGCCCTTGTGCAGACCGAGTCCGGCCACCGCGCCCTTGTTGGCGTGGCTGTACTCCTTCTGCGGGAAGCCGCGCATACCGGCCACCACGTTGTCGCCGAGGACCTTGGCCTGGCGCAGGGCGTGCTGGGCGTTCGGCGGGCACCAGGCGTTCGGGTTGCCGGCCTTGCGGCCGACCATGTCCGGGACCTGGGCGTTGTCGCCGGCGGCCCACGCGTAGTCGAGACCGTTGATCTGGAGCTTCTCGTTGCAGTCCACGTGGCCGCGGGGGCCGAGCGGCAGACCGAAGCGGGAGAGCGCCGGGTTCGGCTTCACGCCGGCGGTCCAGACGATCGTGTTGGAGTCGACCTCGAGGCCGTTCTTCAGCACGACGTGGCCGTCGACGCAGGAGTCCATGGACGTCTCGAGGTAGATCTCGATGCCACGGCCCTCGAGGTGCTCCTTGCCGTACTGGCCGAGCTTGGGGCCCACCTCGGGGAGGATCTTGTCGGCCGCGTCGACCAGGACGAAGCGCATGTCCTCGCGCGACACGTTCTGGTAGTACTTCGCGGCGTCACGGGCCAGGTCCTCGACCTCGCCGATGGTCTCCGCGCCGGCGAAGCCGCCGCCCACGAAGACGAAGGTCAGCGCCTTGCGGCGGACCTCCTCGTCCGTGGTGGAGTCAGCCTTGTCCAGCTGCTCCAGGACGTGGTTGCGCAGGCCGATGGCCTCCTCGATGCCCTTCATGCCGATGCCCTGCTCGGCGAGGCCGGGGATCGGGAAGGTACGGGAGACGGCGCCCATCGCGATGACGAGGTAGTCGAAAGGCAGCTCGTAGGCCTCGCCGACGAGCGGCGAGATCGTGGCGACCTTGCGGTCCTGGTCGATGGTGGTGACCCGGCCGGTGAGCACCTCGGCTCCGCGCACGACGCGTCGCAGCGGGACGACGACGTGGCGCGGCGAGATGCTGCCGGCGGCGGCTTCGGGGAGGAAGGGCTGGTAGGTCATGTACGACCGCGGGTCGACGACCGTGACGGTCGCCTCCGCGTAGCGCATCTTCTTGAGGATGCGCCGAGCTGCGTACAGGCCTACGTACCCGCCGCCTACTACGAGGATCCTGGGACGCTCCGTGGTGCTCATGAGATCGAGTATCCACCCCTCCAGAGGGGGGTGCTCGTGCGCCCCTTCACAAGGTCTTCGGACACCTCTGCTACACTCCGCCGCCCACGTGATCCATGTCATGGTGCTGCAAAGGAACCGGGATGCAAGGGCGAACGTTGTTCACCCCTTGTGAACTGGCCAGGAGAGCCCTCGGTAACGCTGAACCGCGGGGCCCGTTCACACGATGGAAACATCGAGCGAATCGGCCCCCGCGCCTGCGAAAGGGCCCCGCGGCACCCCTCGGAGGGGCTGAAGACCCCCTTCAAGCCCCCTTCAAGTGCCATCAGGGCGCTTTTCCTTGTGAAGAACTTCACGAAGTTTTCCGACGGGGTGTCGTCGGGAGGCCCGATAGACGCCCGCTATGCCACGGATAGGGCGATCCCATCGAGGATGTCGTGCTCACTGACGACGACCTCGGAGGCTCCGACCCGCTCCACGATCTCCCGCAGGACGAGCGCCCCGGCGATGATCACGTCCACCCGGCCCGGGTGTATGACCGGGATCGCGGCCCGCTCGGCGTGCGTCGAGGCGAGCAGCCGGTCGGTGACTTCGGCGACCTGGGCGGCGGAGATCCGGGCGTGGTGGATCTTCTCGGAGTCGTACGCGGGAAGCCCGAGGGCGATGGCGGCGACCGTGGTGACGGAGCCGGCGAGGCCGACGAGGGTCCCGGCGGTGGTGAGCGGCACGGTCTCCGCGGCCAGGTCGAGCGCGGCCCGCACGTCCGCGCGGATCGCCTCGGCCTCCTCGGCGGTCGGCGGGTCGTGCCGGACGTGCCGCTCGGTCAGCCGGACGCAGCCGATGTCGACGGAGCGGGCCGCCTCGACGTGCTTGTTGCCGGTGACGAACTCGGTGGAGCCGCCGCCGATGTCCACGACGAGGTAGGTCTCCGTGCCGTGCAGCTCGCCGGTGGCGCCGGTGAAGGAGAACGCGGCCTCCTGGTCGCCGGTGATGACCTCGGGCTCGACGCCCAGGATCTCCACGACCCCGTTCACGAAGTCCTCGCGGTTCTCGGCGTCGCGGGAGGCGGAGGTGGCGACGAAGCGGAGCCGCTCGGCGCCCAGCTCCTTGATGACCGCCGCGTACTCGCGGCAGGCCGCGAACGTGCGCTCCAGGGCCTCGGGAGCGAGCCGGCCCGTCTTGTCGACGCCCTGGCCGAGCCGGACGATCGTCATCCGCCGGTCCAGCTCGACGAGCTCGCCCGTCTCGGGGTGGACGTCGGCGACGAGGAGGCGGATGGAGTTCGTACCGCAGTCGATTCCGGCGACCCTGGTCACTTCGCCTCCTCTTCCTTGTCCTTGTCCTTGTCCACGCACGGCGTGACGCACGGGCCCTTCGCCCACCACTCCGGCAGCATCGCGAGGGCCTCGTCGCCGAACGGGTTCACGCCGGGACCGGCCGCGAGCGAGTGGCCGACGAGGACGTGCAGGCACTTGACCCGGTCCGGCATGCCGCCGGCACTCGGGAAGCCCTCCAGGACCTCGATGGCGTCACGGCGGGCGATGTAGTCCTCGTGCGCGGCCCGGTAGGCGGCGGCGAGCTCCGGGTCGGTGGCGAGCCGGCCCTGCATCTCCTTCATGACCCCGTTGGCCTCGAGGGTGCCGATGGCCGAGGCCGCCCGGGGGCAGGTCAGGTAGTACGTGGTCGGGAACGGGGTGCCGTCGGGGAGCCGCGGCGCGGTCTCGACGACGTCCGGGTTGCCGCACGGGCAGCGGTGCGCGATGGCGCGCAGGCCGCGGGGCGGCCGGCCGAGCTGCTGCTCGAAGGCCGCGATGTCCGCCTCGGTGGGCTCGGTGCGTTCGGTCTGCGGAGGGGGCGTTTCCATGTCTGCCTTGCTCGTCAGTTCGTTACGGGCTTACGGGCGGTCGGCGTGGTCGACGCCGTCCCAGAGGTTGTCGTACCAGGGGCGGTCCGCCGCGCCCTGCTCGCCGCGGGGCCGCTGCTCCGCGTCGGGGTCGTTCACGGTGAAGCCGGTCTCGCCGGGCATCACGTAGTGCAGGTGCTCGCGGGCGAGGCGGCGGACGTAGGCCGGGTCCTGGAGACGGGCCTTCTCGTCCTTCAGTTCCTCGACCCGCCGGGCGGCCTCGGCGGCCCTGCGCTCCTGCTCGGCGATCTCGCCCTGCTGGGAGACGTAGCTCCGCATGGGATAGGCGAGCGCCACGACGAGGGAGCAGACGACCAGGGCGAGGAAGGCCGCGCGGCCGGTGAGCCGCGAGCGGCGGGCCTGGCGGCGGGTCTGGGAGCGGTAGACACGGGCGGCGGTCTGCTCGCCGAGCAGCCTGATCCGGGTCGCGGTCGAGAACCGGTCCCGGTCCTTCGCGGCCATGTCGTGTCGCCTCCCCTGTTCACGCGTACGTCCCCGCACACGGTACGGGACCGAGTACGGGGACGTCCGGAAGCTGCACTACGGAGAGGTGTCAGCTCTCAGCGGTGCCTCAGGCCTTGAACCGCGGGAAGGCGCTGCGGCCGGCGTAGACCGCGGCGTCGTCGAGGATCTCCTCGATGCGCAGCAGCTGGTTGTACTTGGCGACGCGGTCCGAGCGGGCCGGGGCGCCGGTCTTGATCTGGCCGCAGTTCACGGCGACCGCGAGGTCGGCGATGGTGACGTCCTCGGTCTCGCCGGAGCGGTGGGACATCATGCACTTGAAGCCGTTGCGCTGGGCCATCTCGACGGCGTCGAGGGTCTCGGTCAGCGAGCCGATCTGGTTGACCTTGACCAGGAGGGCGTTCGCGGTGCCCTCCTCGATGCCGCGGGCGAGGCGCTCCGGGTTGGTGACGAAGAGGTCGTCGCCGACGATCTGGACCTTGGCGCCCAGCTTGTCGGTGAGGACCTTCCAGCCGGCCCAGTCGTCCTCGTACAGCGGGTCCTCGATGGAGACCATCGGGTACGCGGAGACGAGCTCCTCGTAGTACTCGGTCATCTCGGCGGCCGAGCGGGACTTGCCCTCGAACTCGTACGAGCCGTCCTTGTAGAACTCGGACGCGGCGACGTCGAGCGCGAGCGCGACATCGGTGCCCGGGGCGTAACCGGCCTCCTTGATGGCCTCGATGATGAGGTCCAGGGCGGCGCGGTTCGACTCCAGGTTCGGGGCGAAGCCGCCCTCGTCGCCGAGGCCGGTGGAGAGGCCCTTGCGCTTCAGGACGGCCTTGAGGGTGTGGTAGATCTCCGCACCCCAGCGAAGGGCCTCGGAGAAGGACTCCGCGCCGATCGGGGCGATCATGAACTCCTGGATGTCCACGTTGGAGTCGGCGTGCGACCCACCGTTGAGGATGTTCATCATCGGAACGGGCAGCAGGTGCGCGTTCGGTCCGCCGAGGTAGCGGAAGAGGGGGAGGTCGGAGGCCTCGGAGGCGGCGTGGGCCACGGCGAGCGAGACGCCGAGGATGGCGTTGGCGCCGAGGGAGCCCTTGTTCTCGGTGGCGTCCAGGTCGAACATGGCCTGGTCGATCAGGCGCTGCTCGGTGGCGTCGTAGCCGACGAGCTCCGGGCCGATCTGCTCGATGACGGCGAGGACGGCCTTCTCGACACCCTTGCCCATGTAGCGGTTGGGGTCACCGTCGCGAAGCTCGATGGCCTCGAACGCACCGGTGGAGGCGCCGGACGGAACAGCAGCACGGCCGGTGCTGCCGTCGTCGAGGCCGACCTCGACCTCGACCGTGGGGTTGCCTCGGGAGTCCAGGATTTCCCGGGCTACGACGACGTCGATGGACGGCACGAGCATCTCCTTTTTGGGATGTGACGCTGGATGTGACGCATGGCCGGTGCAGGGTCGCTCGGCCTTGCGACAAGAGCCTAACCGGCTCGGGGGCTCCGGCCAGCCGGGCGCCCGCCCCCTGGGACGAAAAAGGACCCAAGGGCATGCATGTCGGGACGAAGGACCCCAGATCTACTGGACGGTAACCGTCGGCGGGCACGGCCGGGCGCCCAAACGGACCGACCCGGACAGAGAAGGGCCGCGCAACGGACGGGCCGTGAACGGCGGAACCCCGGTCCGGCGCGCACGGGGGGAGAGGCGCGCCGGACCGGGGTGGTCACCGCGGGAGGGTCGTGGAGGTCGCGTGAGCCGCCGGACTCACGCGAGCCGCCGGGTTCAGCTCAGGTGGAGCTGCTGGCCCGGGTAGATCAGGTCGGCGCTCTCGACGACGTCCTTGTTCAGGTCGTAGAGCTCGGCCCAGCCACCGTCGACGCCCTGCTTCTGGGCGATGGTGCTGAGGGTGTCGCCGGCCGTGACCTTGTACTCGCCGTCACCCTTCTTGACCTTCTTGCCGGTCGGGGTGGTGACGGTCTTCTTGGCGGTCTGCTGCGGCGCGGCCTTCTTGGCGGTCTGCTGCGGCGCGGCCTTCTTGGCTGCCTGGCGCTGCTCGCTGCGGGTGGGGCGCTCGGCCGGCCGCACCGGGGCGGGGCTCTGCTCGGCGGCGCCGCCGCCGTAGGGGGCGTTGGAGAGGCCCACGCCACAGCTCGGCCAGGCACCCTTGCCCTGGCCCGCGAGGACCTTCTCGGCGATGGTGATCTGCTGGGACTTCGACGCCTGGTTGGCGGTCGAGGCGTAGGCGGTGCCGCCGTACGCGGCCCAGGTGGAGGCGGAGAACTGCAGGCCGCCGTAGTAGCCGTTGCCGGTGTTGATGGACCAGTTGCCGCCGGACTCGCACTGGGCGACGCGGTCCCACTCGGAGGCCGTGGCGGCCGAGGCGGTGCCCGCGGTCATCAGCGGGGCGGCGACGGCGACACCGGTGACGCCGACGAGCGTGGCGACCTGGGTGGCCTTGGAGGGACGGCGGTGTTTGCCCTTACCGGAAAACAGCATGGAAATTCTCCTCACCGACGCCTGTGAGGTGAGCTGTCGGGTTCGGGCCGGAAAGTTGCCCGGCCGCGTGTCCTAGCACGCGGCTTCACCCCAAGCCGATCATCGGCCGTCTTTCTCAACGGCCGGGACCGGCACTTACCTTGGGTCCCCCACTCCTGCCTTCGGCGCTTGCGCGACGACTGTTCCCATCGGCCGACGGCAGGATTCGGCGTTTCGGTCGACGGGGCCCGCGGTGGCGAGCGGTTAAGACCGTAGACACAGACCCACCGGAAGTTCAAAGAGGCGTATTGCGGAAATATCGCCCCTACTTGCCCTCCGATGGGGGGCGTTTACGCAGGTGAGAGGTGACGGGGGCGGAGGTCACGGGCAGGACACGCCAGTTGGGACGAAGAGACCCATGTCTCACTTGCCCAGAACCGGACATACGCCCCCGAATCACTCGGCCTCGGTGGCCGAACCGTCCGTCAGGTCGAGGCTCTGACCAGGGAGGATGAGGTCCGGATCGAGGCCCACCGTCTGGCGGTTGGCGTCGTAGAGGGCGGTCCAGCCTCCGGCGAGTTCGTTCTGGCGCGCGATGTCGGACAGGCTGTCGCCGGGCCGGACGGTGTACGCGTCCGAAGTGCCCCGAGTGTCCGTTGAGCCCGAATCCTTCGCGTCGTCAACCGGGGTCGCGGTGACGGGCTTTTCGGTCAGCTCGCTACCAGATGAGGCGCGCCGACCCGTTTCAGCCGAAGTGTCCGACTTGGCGCCTTCCTCCGGCGCCGCGTCACCCCGGTGCTTCCCGGTTCCCGGCGTGGCCGACGACACGTCATCCGTCGGCGCGCCGGGCGTAACCGGCGTACCGGGCTTAACGGATGAATCGGGCGCGACGGGAGTGGTCGGCGCGCTCGGGTCGACCGGCGCGGACGGGCTCACCGGCGTGGTCGGCGCGACCGGCGCGGTGGAGCCGGGCGCGGTCGGCGTGACGGGCGCGGAAGGCGTGACGGGGGCGGAAGGCGCGACAGTCTCCGCGCCCTTCTTCGCGGCGTCCCCGGCGGCGACGGAGCCGGTGGAGCCCGCCGGCAGTCCCGAGGTCCGGTTCGACTCGGCGACCGGCCCCGTGGGCACCTTCGGGACGGCGGTCGGGCCGGGGTCCACGCCGGTGGACCGACCGTCGTTCGTCAGGCCGGCGATCGGCGCGCAGGTGGCCCACTCGGTACTGCCCTGGGCGAGCGCCTTCTCGGCCACCGCGATCTGCTGGGCGCGGCTGGCCAGGTCGGGGCTGGGCGCGTAGACGAGGCCGCCGTGTCGCTCCCAGCTGTCCTGGGTGAACTGGAGCCCGCCGTACATGCCGTTGCCGAAGTTGGCGCTCCACTGGCCGCCGGACTCGCACTCGGCGACCCGGTCCCAGGTGGCCGCGTCGGCGGCGGAGGCGGACCCGGTGGCGAGCAGCGGCAGCGCCATGGCGGATCCGGTCACGCCCGCGGCGACGACGAGGGCGGGGGCCTGACGGGGGCGACGGTGTCGTCCGTTCCCGGAACGCATAGGAGGGGCCTTTCGCGTGACGGCTGAGACAGCGGCGAACGTAGCGGTATTCGAACGCTCGTCACAAGTCGATGGCCTCACGATCACGCGAAGATCACATTTCTGACACGCTGTCAGGCTTCTGGACTCGTACGGAAGGGGAGAACTCCACCGGAAGCGTCCGCAATCCGCGCATGATGAGCCCTCCGCGCCACCGCAGTTCACCCGGCTCGGCAGCGAGCCGCAGGTCCGGCAGGCGGGTCAGCAGGGTGGCGAGCGCGGTCTGTCCCTCGAGCCGGGCGAGCGGTGCGCCGAGGCAGTAGTGGATGCCGTGTCCGTACCCGAGGTGCTGGTTGTCGCGCCGGGCGAGGTCGAGCGTGTCCGGCCCGTCGAACCGCTCGGGATCCCGGTCGGCGGCGGCGAGCACCACGAGCACCGGGTCGCCCGCCGGGATCTCCTGCCCCCCGATGGTCAGCGACTCCGTCGCGTACCGCCAGGTGGCCATCTCCACGGGCCCGTCGTACCGCAGCAGTTCCTCCACGCCCGTCTCCAGGAGGCCGGTCTCCCCCGCCGCGATCGAGGCCTGGAGCCGTTCGCGCTGCTCGGGGTGGCGCAGCAGCTGGTACACGCCGTTGCCGATGAGGTTCACGGTGGTCTCGAACCCGGCGAACAGGAGGATGAAGGCCATCGCGGCGGCCTCGTTCTCGGTGAGGTGCTCGCCGTGGTCGGACGCCTTGATGAGCCCGGAGATCAGGTCGTCGCCCGGATCGAGCCGCTTCCTGTGGATCAGCTCGGCGAGATAGCCGCGCATCTTCTTCACCGACCGCGCGACACCGCCCCGGGGTCCGCCGCCGTGCCGGATCATCATCCCGGCCCAGTCCCGGAAGTCGTCCTGGTCCTCCTCGGGCACGCCGAGCAGGTCGCAGATGGCGTAGATGGGCAGCGGGAAGGCGAACTCGTGGATGAGGTCGGCGCTCCCCTTCTCGACGAAGGAGTCGATGAGCCGGTCGGTCAGCTCCTGCACCCGTGGGGTGAACTCGGCGACCCGGCGCGGGGTGAACGCCTTCGACACCAGGCGCCGCAGCCGGGTGTGGTCGGGCGGGTCGATGTTGAGCAGATGGGTCATCAGCTCGGCCTTGCGCTCGCCCGGAATGCCCGTCTTCCCCTTCGCGTGCGGGGACTCCGCGTGGTGCGCCGGGTTCTTCGAGAGCCGTTGGTCCGCGAGGGCCTGCCGGGCGTCCGCGTACCGGGTCACGAGCCAGGCCTCCACGCCGCTCGGCAGTGTCGTCCGGTGCACGGGCGCGTGCTCGCGCAGCCAGGCGTAGGCGGGGTACGGGTCGCTCGCGAACTCCCAGGTGAAGAGGGAGGGAGCGGGCTCGGAGGAGGGGCGGGGGGCGGGGGTGGTGCTCACCCCCCGACGGTACAGGGCGGTCCGGAAGGTGAGGTGTGTGGAGATCCTGTGATCAAGAAGCGGGGTCGTGCCTTAGATTCTTGTCGGTGGATCCTCAGATGCTCAGAAGCACGTTCGCGGTCGTCGAGAGACGGGCCGAACACGCCGTCGCCTTCTTCTATGCGCATCTTTTCTGGAACAACCCCGCCGTGCGCGAGCTGTTCCCCGAGGACATGCTTCCCCAGCGGGACCGCCTCTTCGCCGCGCTGACACACGTGGTGACCCACCTGGAGTCCCCCGGGCTCGCCGCGTACCTGGGGCAGCTGGGCCGCGACCACCGCAAGTTCCTCGCCTCCCCCGCGCTCTACTCCGCCGTCGGGTCGAGCCTGCTCGCCGCCTTCGCGCACGCCGCGGGATCCGCCTGGACCCAGGAGGCCGAGAAGGCCTGGACCGAGGCGTACGGGCACGTCGCCGATCTGATGCTGGCGGGCGCCGCCGAGGCGGCCGGGGCCGGGGAGCCGGCCTGGTGGGACGCGGACGTCGTGCGGCACGAGCGGTTCGGCGCGGACCTGGCCGTCCTCACCCTGCGGCCCCGACAGCCCCTGCCGTACCTCCCCGGCCAGTACGTCAGCGTCAGTTCGCTGCGCGTGCCGCGCGTCTGGCGCACCTACTCCCTCGCGGACGCGCCGCGCCCCGACGGCACGGTGGAGCTGCATGTGAGCCGGATCCCGGGCGGCGCGATGAGCACGGCGCTGGTCGAGGAGACGGCTCCCGGCGAGACCCTGCGGCTGAGCGCGCCCGGCGGCGCCCTCACCGCGCGGACGGAGCCGGGCGGCCTCCGTACCTATATATGCGCGGGCACGGGCTGGGCCCCGGTGCGGGCGCTGCTCACGCGGGCGGCGGAGGCCGAGCCGGATCTGAAGGGCCGGCTGTTCGTCGTGGCGCGCGCGAAGGAGTACCTGTACGGGCGGCAGGACGCGGAGCGGCTGAAGGAGCTGCTGCCCGGTCTCAGCGTCACCTACATCACGTCCGCGCCCGGGCACCGCAAGGACCAGGCGACGGAGCGGCTTCTGCAGTCGCTGCGGGCCTGCGTCCACTGGGCCGCGCACGACGTCTACCTCGCGGGTCCTCCGGCCTTCCTGACGGAGGTCACGGAGGCGCTCGTGGACCTCGGCACGGACCCGGCGCGGATCCACCACGACACGCTGCCGCCCGTGGGCCGCTTCACGGTCCGCCCGAACTCCGCGGCCGAACGCCTCCTGGGCCCGCCCGCCCCGCTCTGGCACAACCCGTCCGCCCGCGTCCCGCGCGAGGACTGATCCCTCAGGCGGACGTCACGCCCTCCGCCGCGCGGATCGCGTCCCGGTAGGTGCGGGCCGCCGCGCGCAGGGCCGCCTCCGGGTCGACGCCGGCCGCCTCCGCCCGTGCGGCGAGGCCGAGCAGTTCGTACCCGATGCCCTCGCCCTCCGGCAGCGGCACGTCGAGGCCGGCCGTCCGCACCCGGCCCGCGAGCTTCGCGGCGAGCGCGAGCCCCGGCTGTCCGAGCGGCACGCCGTCGGTCACGGACTCCCGCTGCTTCTCGACGGCCTTCGTCCGCAGCCAGTGGGCCTTGACCTCCTCCGGCGTCTCGGCGGTCGCGTCGCCGAAGACGTGGGGGTGCCGGTGGATCAGCTTCTCGACGATCGTCCCGGCGACGTCGTCCACGGAGAACGGCTCCTCCGGGTCCTCCTCGGCGATCCGGGCGTGGAAGACGACCTGGAGCAGGACGTCCCCGAGCTCCTCGCGGAGCTCCTCCCGGTCGCCGTCCTCGATCGCCTCGACGAGCTCGTACGCCTCCTCGATGCCGTACTTGGCGAGTCCCTTGTGCGTCTGCCGCGAGGACCAGGGGCACTCGCGCCGGATGCGGTCCATGATCTGCACGAGGTCGAGGAGCCGGGCGCCGGGCAGGTCGTACGAGCCGGGCAGCAGCTCCAGGTCGGGCATGGAGAAGCGGCCGGAGCCGGCGAGCCGGGCGAGGCCGTCGGTCAGGGCGCGGTCGCCCTCGCCGGAGGGCAGCAGCAGGACGGTCCGGCCTCCGGCGCAGGCCTCGACGAGTTCCTCCGCGGTGGGCCTGAGGTGCTCGACGGCGATCCCGGCCTCCCGCAGGTACGGCAGCTGGGGGTGGTGCTCGTCGGGGCAGAGCACCCGGTCCGCGGCGCCCAGCGCCTGCCAGGCGGGCCAGGACAGGAGTCCGGGTGCCACGCGGTGGCTGGCGGTCAGCAGGACGATGCGGCCGGGGCTCTCAGATGTCACCCCTCGAAACTACCTCGCCTCAGGCACCGGCCGGGACGGCGGCCGGGTCCTGGCCGATCTGGCGGAGCCAGGGCGCGGTGGTGGCGGAGAGCCGGACCTGGGCGTCGTCCCAGGCGCCGTAGCGCGGGTTCACGTCGATGGCGAGGGCCTTGGAGGCGGCGGAGAAGACGTCCGTCATCTTCTGCTGGCCCTCGGGGGTGTCCGTGACGCCGAGCTTGGCGGCGATCTTGTTCATGAGGACGTTGCGGCGGACGACGTCGTCGATCTGCCCCGGGGCCACGCCCTGCTCCTGGAGGAGGACGGTGGCGAGCCGCTCCTCGCCGCCGCTCTCGCGGACGAAGGCGGTCCTGGTCTGCTGGAGTTCCGCGCGGGTGGCGGTGACGCCGTTGTCCGCGGCGACCTTGTCGACGACCCGGTCGAAGATCATGACGTTGAGCTTGCGCCGGGACAGGTCGCCGGTGGCCCGGACGAGCTGGGCGGCCTGCGGGGAGCGTTCCTGGGCGGTCCGTACGTCCTTCACCTGGGCCTGGAGGCTGGAGACGTCGATCCGTTCGCCGCCGACGACGGCTGCCGCTCCTGGGTGGGCGTCACTGCCGCAGGCGGTGAGCAGCGAGGCCGCGGCGAGGAGCGCGGCGGAGACGGTGAGCGCAGTGCGGCGGTGCAAAGGAGCCTCCCGGGCTGGTCGTGCGTCAGTTGAACGACCTTGCGGTGATCGATGTTAGGGAGTCGCCGGGGCCGGAGCCACTACTTCGGTGCGACTGTTTCCCACAACGACTCACCGGCACGCCGGGTGTCGGCCCGCATCACACCCGTCTCGGGTCCCTCGTGTGTCTCCTGCACCAGGTAGTGGGGGCGTCGCTTGACCTCGTAGTAGATGCGGCCGACGTACTCGCCGATGAGTCCGACCATGACCATCTGGACGCCCGCGAGGGCGGTGACGGCGACGAGCAGGGTGACGTATCCGGGCGTGTCGACGCCGTTGACCAGGGCGTCGCCGACGATCCAGGCCGCGTAGCCGAGGGCGAGGAGGACCAGGAGGAACCCCAGGTGGACGGCGGCCCTGAGGGGCTTGTTGTTGAAGGAGAGGAGCCCGTCGAGGCCGTAGTTGAGGAGCTTGCCGAAGGTCCACTTGGAGCGGCCCTGCTCGCGGACGGCGTTCTCGTAGGAGAACGTCGTGGTGCGGAAGCCGACCCAGGAGAAGAGGCCCTTGGAGAAGCGGTTGTACTCGCCGAGCCCGAGGACCGCGTCGACGGTACGGCGGGAGAGCAGCCGGAAGTCGCCGACGCCGTCGACGAGCTCGACGTCCACGAGCCGGTTGATCGCCCGGTAGTAGAGGCGCGCGGTCAGGGTGCGGGTGACGCGGTCGCCCTCGCGGGTGCGGCGGGCGACGACCTGGTCGTAGCCCTCGGCGTGCAGGGCGACCATGCGGTGCACCAGCTCGGGCGGGTGCTGGAGGTCGGCGTCCATGATCACGACCGCGTCGCCCGCGGCGTCGCGGAGCCCGGCCAGCATCGCCGCCTCCTTGCCGAAGTTGCGGCTGAAGGAGACGTAACGGACGTGGCGCGGGTCGCGCGCGGCGAGCTCCTGGAGGAGCGGGAGGGTCCCGTCCCGGCTTCCGTCGTCCACGTAGACGATCTCGTACGCACCGTCGAGCTTGGCGAGTTCGAGGCTCACGTGGTCATGGAAGCGGGCGAGGACGTCCTCCTCGTTGAAGCACGGGACGACGATCGAGAGAAGCACACGGACCACGACAACGGAGTGCGGTGACCCGGCCGGTCCGCGTGGATGGCCTTCAGACGACCATTGAATGAACTGGGTTTCGGGGCCCGGGATTTCCCGGCCGGGCGCTGGCATATTCGAGCCGTCATGCCGAACACCAGACGCTCACCCCTCCTGGCCGCCCTTCTCGCCGTGGTCGCCGTCTGCGGCGGGGACGCCGTCGCCCGGGTCTTCCCCTTCGGGCCGCGCCACCGGGCGGTGAACGACCTCGCGAACCAGTTCGTACCGTTCCACGCGCACCTGTGGGACCTGCTGCACGGCCGGGCGGACGGCGGTCTGCTGCTCGACTGGCAGGCGGGCTGGGGCACGAGCTTCCTCCCCGACTACGGCACCTATCTGTCGAGCCCCTTCGCCCCGCTGGTCGCGCTCTTCCCGCGCGGGGACATCGAGTACGCGGTGTACGCGGTGACCGTCCTGAAGACGGCGGTCGCGGCGGCGGCGATGACGTTCCTGCTGCGGCGGCTCGGCCCCGGCGCGTGGTGGTGGGCGGCGGTCCTGGGCGCGTCGTACGCGCTGTGCGGCTGGTCGCTCGCGGAGGGCACGTACAACCCGATGTGGCTGGACGGCCTGATCGCCTTCCCGCTGCTCTGCCTGGTGGGCGAGTGGGTACGGGAGGGCCGCCGGCCGCTCCTCGGGCCGCTGGTGGTGGCGGTCTGCTGGACGGCCAACTTCTACACCGCGTACATGGCGACCCTCGGCGCCGCCCTCGTCCTCCTCCTCCGGCTCGCGGTGACGGACGGCTTCCGGGTACGGACCCTGCTGCGGGCGGTGGTGACGACGGGCATCGGAATCGCCCTCTCGGCGCCCGTCCTCGTCCCCGTCTTCCTCGGCTCCCGGCACGCCCACCCCGGTCTGGTGCGGGAATTCGACCCGGCGCCCCTCACGGACCTCCTGGCCCGGCTCCTCCCGGTGACGTACAGCTTCTCGACCCCGGCGGCCTACGTCTCCACGGCGGTCCTGCTGCTCACGGGCGCGCTGCTGTTCCGCCGGGACGTGCCGGGGCGTGAGCGGTGGCTGTGTCCGGGCCTGTGCGCGGCGGTCGTCGCCTCGATGCAGTGGGGCCCGACGCACCTGCTGTGGCATGCCTTCGCGACCCCGAACGGCAGCCCGTACCGGCAGACCTTCGTCCTCTCCGGTGTCCTCGTCATCGCCGCCTGGACGGGCCTCGGCCGCGGCGGGCCGGACCGCAGGGCGCTGCTCGGCGGGGCGGTGGTCGTCGTGGTCCTGGCGGCGGGGGCGCTGCCGAGCCCGTTCCTCACGGACTGGGCGCTGCTCCTCGCGGCCCTGGGCCTGGTGGCGGTGGGGGCCGCACTGCTGCTTCCGACGCGGGGCCGGTACGGGGTGCTCGCCGCGCTCCTCGTCATCGGGACCCTGCTCGGCCAGTCGGCGGCGACGACGGCGTACGCGGACCGGGAGCGGCTCGCCCGGCTCGACGACTACCCACCGCTGGGCGCGGAGCAGGAGCGGCGGGCGGCGGCCCTGGCGGCGGCCGACGGCTGGCCCGCGTACCGCACGGACTCCGGTCTGCCCCGGTTCGCGGGCAACGATCCGCTGCTCCTCGGCGGCCAGGGCGCCGCGTACTACTCCAGCCACACCCCGGCGGTCCTCACGGAGACGCTGACCGCGCTCGGCGGCGGCTGGACCTCGCGGGGCCGGAACCTGCTGAGCCTGGACCACCCGGTGACGGACGCGCTGTTCGGGGTGGGGGCGCGGTGGCGGGACGGCGCGGTGGTCCGTACGGAGACGTATCTGCCGCTGGTGACGGTACGGCCGCCGGGTCCCGCCCCGGTCTACGGCCCGTCGCCCTTCCGCAACCAGGAACTCCTGCTCGGCGCGCGGGTGTACGGGCCTCCGCGCGCGGGCGCCTGCCCGGTCGGCACCGAGGCGTTCCTGTGGGCTCCCGACGCGACGGGCACCGCGCGCCTCGGTGACCGTGAGACCCGGCTCCTCGGCGGGCAGCCGAAACGGCGGGCGGCGATGACGTCCCTCGGCGTCCAGCGGACCCCCGGTCTGAAGCCGGTCCTGCCGGGCCCCGGCGAACTCGGCTGCCTGGACCACGACCGTCTGCGCGCGGCGGTCACGGCCCTGCGCGCGCGTGCGGCCGTCACGGTCCACGCCACACCCGACGGGATACGGGCCGAACTGCCGCCCGGCACGACGGGCACGGCGGTGGTGGCGGCCCCGGGAATCGCGGGCTGGCGCTGCGAGCACGCGCGGACCACGTCGTACGGCGGCCTGCTCGCGGTCGGCGTCGGCCCCGGCACCAGGACACTGGACTGCGCCTTCCGCCCGCCGGGCCTCCGGGCGGGCCTGGCGGCGGGGATGGCGGGTCTTGTGCTTCTGGGCGTGTCCGTATGGGCGGGGGCGCGGGGGCGGCGTGGGGGAAGGCGCCCTGTCCCTCCCGGGGCCGAGCCGGGGGCCGTGCCACGGTCGGTCGGTCGCTGAGCGCACGGCGAAGGGCCGGAACCCCAGGCGGGTTCCGGCCCTTGCACGCGCGCGGACGCGCACCGCGCGTTACTTCGCGGCGACCTCTTCGAGGCAGAGGACGAACTTGTCCGACTCCAGCTGCTGCGCGAGCGCCGACAGCTCCGTGCCGCACTTGTTCACGTCGAAGGTGTCCTCGACGACCTTGACGACCTTGAACGTGTCGGCCTTGCCGGCCGAGCAGTCCACGGTGTCGACCTTGGGGTCGTTGTCGGGGCCCGTCACGGTGACGCACTCGCCGGCCTTGGCGTGCACCGGAGCCTCGCCGGTGAGGTACGGGAGGCCGAACTTGACGGCGAGGGCGATGGCGATCGCGACGAGGACTCCACCGACCTTCTTGAGGATGCTGCTGCCCTTCTTCGCGGGAGCCGCGGGCTGGCCCTCGGGGGCGGTGGGCTGCTGCTCGGGCGAGAGGGGCGCGGACGGCGTCGTCATGTGGAGTTCCTTGTGAGCGCGGACATGATCAGACGCGAACGTTACATGCGCCAAAACAGGCAAAAAGGATCATGAAGATCCACTTCCGGATCAGTTGCCGAGTCGTGATGCTGGCGTCCCGTCAGCGTCACGCCCCCAGCTGCCGTTGGTGGTCGAGCACGCGCCGCAACTCCACCGGAAGCGGGTGATAGGGGCCGTACGCCCGCTCGGCGTCGAACAGCAGCCGCTGGAGCTGCTCCCGGCCCGCCGCGTGCGCGCCCGTCGCCACCAGCAACAGCCCGATCCGCTGCCGGATGTCGAAGGCGCGGGCGAGATCCCGCTCGTAGTACGGCAGCACCGCGCGGAACTCCGTGAGCGCGGCGGCCGTCTCCCCGAGCTGCTCCAGGCACACGGCCGCGTCGTAACGGAACTGCACGGCCTGCGGGTCCGCGGGCCCCGCCTCCGCGTCGCGGTCCGCCGCCAGGCGGCGCAGCTCGGGCAGCGCCTGCCGGTACCGGCCGTCGTCCATCAGCGTCGACGCGTACTGCTTGCGCAGGATGCGGACGACCGGCGAACGCTCGCCGTGCTCGGCCTCGGCGGCGGGCAGGATGCCGCCGAGGATGTCCACGGCCCGGGTGAGCTGCCCCTCCCCCAGCAGCCGCTTGACCTCGTCGACGGCGGCGGCGATGTCGGGACGCGCGGGCGGCGGGACCACCCTCGGGTAGGTGAGGGCGGCGGACGGGAGGCCCGTACGGGGGTCGGCGAGCACGCCGGGGGCGTGGAGCGGGGCAGGGGTGTGGAGCGGGGCGGGGGTGTGCAGTTGCCCGGGAGCGTGGAGCCGGCCGGGTGCGCTGGTGCGCGGGTCGGGCCCCGGAACCGCCGCCGCCGGAGCGGGCGCGGCTCCCACCGGCCTGGCCGCCGGTGCCCGGTCGGGCCAGGGCGCGTGCGGGCGGAGGAACGGCCGGGTCGGGTCCATCGGGCCCGTCGGGACGCCGCGTGCGGGCAGCAGCGGCAGGAGGTGCTCGTACACCTCGTGCGCGCCGGACGGGCGCTCGCGCGGGTCCTTGGCGAGCAGCCGGAGGACCAGCGCCTCCAGGGCTTCGGGGACCTCGGGCCGCAGCTGCCGGAGCGGCGCGGGAGGCTCGTGCAGATGGCGGTGGAGGACCCCGAGCGCGGTGGACCCGGCGAACGGCACGTTGCCGCTGAGGAGTTCGTGGAGCAGGACCCCGAGCGCGTAGAGGTCGGTGGACGGGCCCACGGCGCCGCCCATGGCCTGCTCGGGCGCCATGTACGCCGGGCTGCCGATGGGGGAACCGGTCTGGGTGAGGCGGGTGGTGTCGGCGTCCAGGACGGAGGCGACGCCCAGGTCGAGGACGACGAGCGAACCGTCGGGGCGGACCATCACGTTCCGCGGCTTGAGGTCGCGGTGCACGATCGGGACGGCGTGCACGGCGGCGAGGACGGCGCAGAGCTGCGCGGCGACACAGACCGCCCACTCCCACGGGTACGGGTCGTGCTCGGCGAGGTGGTCGGCGAGGTCGGCGCCCTCCACGTACTGCATGACGAGATAGAGGTCGTCGCCCTCGCTGCCCGCGTCGTGGACGGTGACGAGACCGGCGTGGTCGACGCGCGCGGTCACCCTGCACTCGCGCACGAAACGGCGCCGCAGCTCTTCGGCGGCGGTCGCGGGACCCGTCATGGTGGCCGGCCGGAGCAGCTTCACCGCGACCCGGCGGTCCAGCCTGCCGTCGTACGCCGTCCAGACCTGGCCCATGCCGCCCTGCCCGATGACGGTGGCGAGCTCGTAGCGCCCGCCGATGACACGTCCGTTCACGCCCGGCCGTCGTCTTCGCCGCGGGTACGGAGGAGGTCGCTCAGCTCGTCGAGCTCGGCGCGCACCTGGTCGATCCGGGGTGCGGGGACGGGCGGGACCGGGGGCGGGGCGCAGATGTACGGGTTCGGGGCGCCGGGCGCGCTCGGCGCCGTGACGGCGGTGCCGTCGGCGCCGTACGCGTACCCCATCGGCCGGTACGGGGGCTGGGTCGGGGGCTGGGCACGGAGGCGCTCGAAGTGGCGGATCTCCGCCACCAGGTAGTACGTGATCGAGCCCGCCGCCAGGAGCACGATCGCGCCGATCCCGAGGAAGGCCTCCAGGTCACTGCCGGTCTCCTCACCCGTGACCACGATGTACGTGAAGAGGCCCGCCGAGCCCAGGAGGGCGAGACCGAACAGGACCCAGTCCCGCCGCTTGCCGGTGACGACCGCGAGCCGCAGCAGCGGCGTCCAGGAGAGGAAGCCGCAGCTGAGCAGCGACAGCGCGCAGAACAGCACACGCAGGGCGACGAGTCCACCGGAGGCGGGGCTCTTCGGCGGCGGGACCTGCGGCGACTGCGGGGCCTGCGGAGGGCCGTACATCCTGCTGCTCCTGCTCGAACGGATCGGGTGCGGAGACGAGCGTATACACGTCCGCCGACAACGGCCGCAGGATGTGCGGAACCGTTGCCGGACGGAGCCCGGGACCGGTCAGGAACCGCGGCTCAGGGCGCCACCGTGCCGTCGGCGAGGCCGTCGTACAGGCCCTGGACCAGTTGGTCGCCGAGCCGGGACGTCTGGCGCAGCGCGTCCTCGAACGCGGCGAGGGCGCGGAACCGCTCCCCGAACCGGCGCTGTTCGGCCAGGGGCAGTCGCGGCAGCTGGAGGCGGCGCACGTCGAGGCGGGTCGCGGTGGAGGCGTAGCTGCTGGCCTGCCGGTTGTTGGCGGTGGCCCGCAGGAAGCCCGCCAGGAACCACGGGTCGAGCGCCGCCGGGTCGGGGCGGAGGAGCTGGAGGTTGCGGCCGAGCGCGGCGCCCGCCGCCGTGGCGTCGACGACCCGGACGGCCGCGCCGCCGCCGAGGACCGGGACGACCACGTCACCGGCGGCCAGGAGGACCGGCTCCTCGGGCGGGCCGTCGGGCAGGGCGCCGGACGGCGGCTGCCCGGCGAGGACGTCGTGGTCCGTGAGCACGGCGACCGGGGCGTCGGCCGGGGTCGTGCCCACGCCGCCGGCGCGGAGGACCAGGGCACCGGCGCGCGCGAGTTCCCCGACGGTCGTCGTGAGCCGGCCGACGCCCGCGGCGCCCGCCGGGTCGGTCACGGGCGGCGGGGTCAGCTCCCGCGTACGGCGCAGGGTCTCCGTGAGGCGTTCGCGCACCCCCGCGAGCTGGGCCGCGCCCTCGGCCGCGGCCCGCGGCGGCAGATGACGGGCCGGGGCCAGGTCGACGTCGTCGTCGAGGAGCTCGATGACGGGTACGGAACGGCTCGCGCCCGGCGCCCCGACGAGGGTTCCGTCCCGGTCGAAGAGCGTCCAGGCCTCCAGTACGGCGGTGTGGACGGCCGCCCAGTCGAGCCGGTCACGTCCCTGGCCGTCCCTGCCCTGGCCGTCCCTGCCCTGACCCGTGTGTTCGGACGCGGTGTCGACGAGGAGGAGTTCGGCGGGGGAACGTTCCCCGTGGACGGGCCTGCGCAGCACCCACAGGTGCAGCGGGACGCCGTACGGGGGCGCGGCACCGGCCGGCAGGGCGACGACCGCCCGCAGGGCGCCCCGGCGCAGCAGATCGGCCCGGATCCGGCGGCCCGAGCGGCGCGAGGCGGCGGCCGGCGGCATCAGGAGGACGGCGGTCCCGCCGGGGCGGAGCCGGGCCAGGGCGTGCTGCACCCAGGCGAGTTCGGACTCGGTGCGCGCCGGGAAGCCGTACTCCCAGCGCGGGTCGTAGGCCAGCTCGTCGTGCCCCCAGTTGCGCTCGTTGAACGGCGGGTGGCAGAGGACCGCGTCGGCCGCGAGCGCCGGGAAGGCGTCGGCTCGCAGGCTGTCACCCGACCTGACCCGGATGTCGCCGTCCGAGGAGAGGGCCAGGCGCAGGGCCGTGAGCGCGGCCAGGTCCGGGTCGGCGTCCTGTCCGCAGACGGCGCCGGGGCGCTCGACCGCGCTCAGCAGGCTTCCGGTGCCGCAGGCGGGGTCGAGGACGGTGAGGGGGGTGAGGGCCGGGTCGTTCCCGGTCTCCGCCGGCTCGTTCCCGGTCTCCGTGGGGGCCGTGGCTCCTGCGAGGGCCGCCATGAGGGCGGCCGGGCCGGGCGGGGTCAGGGTGTACTGGCGCGGGTTGGCGTCGAGGTGCCGGCCGAGCAGGAACTCGAAGGTCTGCCGGACCCCCGTCTCCGCCGCCAGTTCGGCGGCCCCCCGGAGCAGCGCGACGGAGCCCGAGAGCGCGGAGGATGTGGGGGTGCGGACGGCCCGCTCCGGGCCGAGGCGCTCGGTGAGCGTCTCCTCCAGGGCGAGCGGCAGCAGGTCCACGAGCCGCCTGTCCGGCAGCTCGGCGAGCGAGGGCCAGGCCGCCGACCTGTCCCGTACGAGGAGGAGCGCGCAGCCCGCGTGCACGAGGGCGTTGACCGCGCCGGCCGGATGGCCCGCGATCTGCTGCCAGACGCGCTCGCGGAGCGGGACCTCGGCCAGCTTGCCCTGCTCGCGGAGCCACCGCTCGACGTCGGCGAGGGCGAAGGACGGGCTGGTCTCCGTGCCGCCCACGGGCTTGGGGAAGTCGGGGTGGCGGCGGCGCCAGTTGCTGACGGCGGCCCTGCCGACCCCGGCGAGCCGGGCGATCCCGGCGGCGGTCACCTCCGTGGCGCCGGTCTCGGGGGCGCCGGTCTCGGGGGCACCGGCTTCGGGGGCACCGGCCTTGGGGGCACCGACCTCGGGGGCATCCGCTTCTGCTCCGCCGCCTGCTTCTGCTGCGCTCTCCGGCACCTGACCCATCTCCCCTGGCTCACCTCTGACGCGTCCTCGTGTGACTCCGATCTTACCGAGGAACACCCGCCGCACCACTTCACAGCGTGAGCCGATCCATTTTCTGTGAACCGTGTTGACTCGGTTCACAGGCTCTGGTCTGATTGACCCATCGCGCCAGACATCTTCTCTGTCCGGGAGGACACACCCATGTCGTACGACACCCAGGTACCGCCCGCCGCCCCGCACACGCCCCTGCGCAACGGGCTCGGCACGGCGGCCCTGATCCTCGGCATCATCGGCACGCTGTCGGGCGTGACGATGGTGCTCTTCTGGCTGGCCGGCATCCTCGGTCTGATCGCCCTGATCCTGGGCCTCGTCGGCAAGGGCCGCGTGAAGCGCGGCGAGGCGAGCAACAAGGGTGTGGCGCTCACCGGCGCGATCCTCGGCCTCGTGTCCCTGGTCCTGTCGGTCGTCGGCGCGATCGTCACGTTCACGGCCGTCAGCGCCGCGGTCGACGAGCTCGACAAGGGCATCAAGGACGCGGCCCCGAAGGACCCGTCGGCCAAGGCGCCCTCGGGCTCCGCGTCCAAGCCCGCGGCCGCCGACAAGAACAAGGCCCTGGAGGACGGCGACACGTTGGTCTACGAGGACGACCTCGAGATCACGGTCTCCGACCCGAAGCCGTACAGCGTCGACGAGTACGCGGTCGGCCACACCAAGGGCAACAAGGCCTACCAGGTCACCGTCGTGATCGAGAACGCGGGCAAGGAGAAGTTCGACGCCACCGCCGTCCAGCTGAGCGCGCGGGCCGGCGCGAACAGCGTCACGGCCGAGCAGATCTACGACGACAAGATCGGCGCGGGCTTCGAAGGCACCGTCATGCCGGGCAAGAAGGCCACCGTGACCTACGCCTTCGACGCCCCGAAGGACGCGAAGAACCTGACCGTCGAGGTCAACCCGGGCTGGACCTACGACGCCTCGCAGTGGGAGCTGAAGATCGGCTGACCCGGCCGCGCCGACGGCGGCACCGCGCCGCCGACACCACAGGACCAGGGGCCCTACGGGGCCCCCTCCCCCGTACGACCCCTCTCGGAGAGACACCACCGTGCCCGTTCACCCCCGCACCCGCCCCACCGCCGCCGTCGCCGCCGTCCTGTGTGCCGCCCTCGCATTCGGCGCCACCGCCTGCGGGTCGACCACGGACGACGCGAAGCCGACGCAGGCGACGAAGCCCGCGGGGCCCTTCGGAGACCTGACGGGGTCGCAGATCGTCGACAAGGCCTTCGCGGCGACGAAGTCCGCGAAGTCGCTCACCGTCGACGTCGACCTGAAGACCGCCGACGACCCGACCAAGGCCTACCTCTCGCTCGACGGCCAGGGACGTTGCGCCGGCACGCTGACCATGGGCGTCGACCGCACGACCGAGCTGATCAAGGCCGACGACAAGAACGTCTACCTGCGCTTCGACGAGGCCTTCCTGCGTGAGCAGGTCAAGGACGAGAGCCAGGAGGTGCAGGACGCCACGGTCAAGGAGCTCAGGGGCCGCTGGGTGAAGACGCCCGCCTCCGACCCGGACTCCGAGGACATGCTGGCTCTCTGCGATCTGGACGGGCTGCTCAGCGGATTCGAGCAGGGCGCGAGCGGCATCGCGAAGGGCAAGGAGACGACCATCGACGGGCAGAGCGCGCTGGCCCTGACGGAGCCTGGCACGGGCGGAGAGACGAGCACGGTCTACGTGGCCACGAAGGGCACGCCGTACGTCCTGCGGATCGTCACGAAGGGCGGCGAGGAGCCGGGGACGCTCACCTTCTCGAAGTACGGGAAGCCGGTCGCGGCGAAGGTACCGGCGGCCAAGGACATCGTCGACGTCGAGTCCTGACCGACGGGCAGCAGGGCGGTACGCGAAGAGGGCCGCCCACCGGGGACGGCCCTCTCGCTCGCGTGCGGGTCAGACGCGGTGCCGCACCCACACGTTGGGCTCGACGTAGACCGCGTAGCCGCGCGTGGCCTCGCAGTGGACGGGGACGAGCGCGCCCTCGACCTCGACGGGACCGTCGGTGTCGAAGGGGAGGCCGGTCCACTTCCGCCACTGCTCGACGGAGCCGGCGACCGTCATCGAGGCGGGGGCCACGGCCTCGATGACACCGCCCGCGCGCACGTGGACCCGGAGCCACGGGTCGTGCGGCAGCCCGTCGGCCTCACGGGTGCGGAAGGCGTACTCGTGGATGGAGGCCTCGGCCTCCAGGTGCTTGCCGTTGGGGCGGACGGGGGCGACGAGTTCGGAGAAGCCCCGCTCGGCCACGTTCTTCCGCATGGCGGCCAGCATCCGGTGCGAGAGGCCCTGGCCGAGGGCGCTCGTGTCGACCGTGATCTCGATGGCGCTGACGGTGTCGGCCTCGCGGCCGTGCTTCAGGTCGGAGAACGCCCAGAGCAGCACCTCGTCCCAGCCCCGGGCGGGCAGCTCGCGGCGGCCGTCCGCGTCGAGCCGGAAGGGGACGCTGAAGCCCCGGGCGACGACCTTGCCGTCGGCGTCGGTGGCGACGAGGACGTACTCCGGCAGCTGCCGCACGATCTGCCCGATGTTCGCCCAGCCCACCGGGTCGTACATCATGAACTCGGGCCAGAGGTCACGCATGCCCCACATCGGCCCTTCCAGTTCGGGGCGCTCGGCGAGGGTCGATATGTTGAGGTCCATACCCGCAGGGTAAAGATCGTTTACCGGACGCCCAACCGAATTTCCCCGTGGCGAGCCACCTCTACGGAAGCCTTTGCTGCGGGCAGCCGTCGAGGACCCGCTTCATCGCGTCCCGCTCGGCGCGCGTCACCCACACCCCGTACTTCTGTTTCACCGCGATCTGGCGGGCCACGTAAGGGCAGCGGTAGGCCTTGTTCGGCGGCAGCCAGGTCGCCGCGTCGCCGTCGGACTTCCGGCGGTTCGTGGCCGAGTCGACGGCGAGCAGGTTGAGCGGGTCGTTCGCGAAGCGGCGCCGGGTGCCCGGGTCCCACTTCTGCGCGCCCTTCTGCCAGGCGTCGGAGAGCGCGACGACATGGTCGATGTCGACCTTGCTGCGGCCCCGTACGAACGTGACGGAGGTGCCGGTGTACGGGTCGTCGGCGAGGGTGCCGGAGGCGACCTTGCAGTGGCCGTCCGAGAAGCGGACACGGTCCAGGTCGCGCTTGAGTATGTCGTCTCGGGTCCCGCAGCCGTTGCCGTCGACGTCCACCCAGGCGCGGCCGAACTTCTCCCGCTCGTAACCGGTCTTGGGCGACCGGCCCTTGACGGTGAGCGTGTCCACGGCGGCCAGCGCCGTGCCGTGCGCGGCGGGCTTTCCGCCCGTACCGGAGCCGGCGCCCGCGCCTGAGCCCGGAACGTCGGCTCCCGTCGAGCATGCGGTGGTCACGAGGGTGGCGGCGGCGAGCGCCGAGGCGGCCAGGGTCCTTCGATACGTCAGCACCCCGGAATCCTAGGCGGGGGGTGCCGTCGCGGCCCGGGGCTCACACCTTCCCGATGCCGAGGGTGTTCTCCGCGGGCAGCAGGCCGGAGCCGATCGCGGCCAGCCAGGGGCCGCCGAGCAGGTCGGCGAGGCGGGCGGTGGCGTCGGGGCCGAGGGCGGTCCAGGGCGCGGCGGCCAGCTCGTCGGTGCGCCGCTCGACCCCGGCGCGCAGCGCCCGGCCGGCGTCCGTGGCCACCCCTTCGGGGTCCACGAGTCCCCGGGCGCCCAGCCGTTCCCGCGCGGCGGTCCACTCGGCCGCGCTCCAGCCCCGGCTCGCGAAGACGGGCTCGGGGGCGGCGCCCACGGCCGCGAAGGAGACGAGCGCCTCGACCGGGTCGAGGGAGGCGGCGGCGAGGGCGGCGACATGCCCGTCGCCCCGGTGCTCGCGCAGAATCGTCGCGGCCTGCCAGAGGGCCAGGTGCGGGGCCTCGGGCCAGGGCAGTCCGGCGTTGGCGGCGGCGAGCGGGCGCCCCGCAGGGCGGGAGCGCACCGGGCCGGGGGCCTCGGCCGCATCGGAGGCCACCGGGCCGGAGGTCACGCCGTCGGGGCTCACCGCCGCGTCGGCGGCGCGGCGGGCGAGCGCGGCGGCCTCGGCGAACTCGGGGCGGTCGACGAGGTCGCCGAAGAGCGCCCGGTAGGTGCGGTCGACGGCCCGGAGGCGGCCGGCAAGGACCTCGGCCGGTTCGGCGGTCTCCCAGGCGGCGGGGACGTACCGGGCGACCATGGCGGGGCTGAAGCTGTAGAAGGCGGAGGCGACCCGGTCGACGTCGGCCGCTCCGAGGGGCGCGGCGCGCCAGGCGAAGTAGGCGGGCCAGCGTTCGCTGGTGTCGTAGCCGAGGGCGGCGGCCTCGTGGAAGGCCTCGGGGGCGTAGTAGAGCAGGGCGTGCAGGGGTTCGAGCAGGTGCCACATCTGACGTACGCGTCCGGTCTCCACAGTTTCCACGGCGTCTTCCACGGCGTCCTCCTCGCGAACGGACTCACTCATCATCTTGTCACTGACTAGATAGTGCGCGGACCCGCCCGAACTTGTCAATGACTAGATGAGGGATACGCTGCTGCCATGACGAGTCGGAGCACCTACCACCACGGCGACCTGCGGCAGGCCGTCCTCGCCGCCGCCCTCGACGTCATCGCCGCCGACGGCCCCGGGGCGCTCAGCCTGCGCGACCTCGCGCGCCGCGCGGGCGTCTCGCACGCCGCACCCGCCCACCACTTCAAGGACCGCACCGGACTCCTCACGGCGCTCGCCGCCCAGGGGTACGGGCTCCTCGCCGAGACCCTGGCCGCCGCGCCGGACCTCCGCGAGCGCGGGGTGCGGTACGTGCGCTTCGCCGTGGAGCACCCCGCCCACTTCCAGGTGATGTTCCAGCCGGACCTGCTGCGCGCCGACGACCCGGACCTCCTGGCCGCCAAGGAACGCGCCTCGGCCGAACTCCGCGCGGGCGTCGCCGGCCTGACGGATCTCCCCGACGCCCGCACGGCGGGCATCGCCGCCTGGTCCCTCGCCCACGGCTTCGCGACCCTGCTCCTCACCCACAACGTGCGGGACGCGCTGGGCGACAGCGACCCGGAGGACTACTTCCGATCCCTCACCGGCCTGCTCTTCGCCGGCCAACTCCCTTTGGCCGAGGGGGAATAGGAGGCACCCTCCGGTAATTGACCGAAGCATGCACACGACGAACACCCTCCGCCGCACCGCCCTGGCCCTCGTCACCACCGCCGCCCTGGCGCTGGCACCGACCGCCCTCGCCGACACCGGACACCACGGCCCCGACTGGCGGGCCGCCTGGGCCGCCTCCCCGCAGTCGCCGACCGCGCCCTTCGGCGCCAACTGGTCGCAGCAGGGCTTCGACAACCACACGGTCCGCCAGGTCGTCCGCGTCACGACCGGCGGCACCCGGGCCCGGATCGAGCTGACGAACCGTTACGGCACCAACCCCCTGCGGATCACGGGGGCCACCGTCGCCCGCACGGCGGAAGGCGGCGCCGTGCGCCCCGGATCCGTGCGCCACCTCCGCTTCGACGGTCGGCCGTCCGTCACGATCCCGGCCGGCGGCACCCTCCTCAGCGACGCCGCGCACCTCCCCGTAGACGCCTTCGGATCGCTGACCGTCACGCTCTACCTGGCGGACGAGACCGGACCCGCGACCTTCCACCACTTCTCCTCGGCCACCAGCTACCGCGCCACCGGCGACCACCGCGCCGACCTCACCGGCACGGCCTTCGAGGAGACCAGCGCCTCCTGGTACTTCCTCTCCGGCGTCGAGGTCACCGGCGGCCGGGACACCGCGCGCCGCAGCGGCGTCGTCACCTTCGGCGACTCCATCACCGACGGCGTGGGATCCACCCAGGACACCGACCACCGTTACCCCGACGAGCTCGCCGAACGCCTCGCCTCGGCCGGCCGCCCCCGTGCCGTCCTCAACCACGGCATCGCCGGAAACCAGGTCGTCAACGACACCACCTGGGCGGGCGAGAAGGCCCTGACGCGCTTCCGACAGGACGTCCTCACCGAGCCCGGCGTGCGGACCGTCGTCATCCTCGAAGGCATCAACGACATCGGCGGCAGCACGGTGGACTTCCCCTCCGCCGCGACCCCCGACGTCCCCGTCGACCGGCTGATCGCGGGCCACCGCACCCTGATCCGCGAAGCCCACGCCAAGGGCCTCAAGGTCATCGGCGCGACCCTGACCCCGGTCAAGGGCTCCTCCTACGACAGTCCGGCCAACGAGGCCAAGCGGGACGCCTTCAACACCTGGGTCCGCACCTCGGGCGCGTACGACGCGATCGTCGACTTCGACCGCGCCGTCGCGGACCCGACCGACCCGGACCGCATCCTCCCCGCGTACGACTCGGGCGACGGCCTCCACCCGAACGACGCGGGCTACACCGCGATGGCCGAGGCGCTGGACCTCGACGAGCTCTGAGCGGGAAGGGGTGCGTGGAAGAAGTCCCACGCACCCCTGAGACCGACTACGACCCGAGGATCGTCGTCAGGAACTCGCCCGTCCACGCGAGGAGTTCGCGACCCACCACCGGCTTGCCGCCGATCTTGCCCGACGTCGGGCGCGGCACCAGGATCTGATGGACCGCCGGCTTGATCACCGTGCGCGGGTACAGGCGCTTCAGGCGCAGCTCCTGCGACTCGCGCAACTCCACCGGCGCGAAGCGGATGTTGGGCCCCTGGAGGACGATCTCGCCGACCCCGCACGCCCGCGCCAGCATCCGCAGGCCCGCCACCAGGAGCAGGTTCTCGACCGGCTCCGGCAGCTTGCCGTAGCGGTCGGTCAGCTCCTCGCGTACGGCCCTGATGTCCTCCTCCGAGTTCGCGGAGGCGATCGAACGGTAGGCCTGGAGCCGCAGCCGCTCCCCCGGCGCGTAGTCGTGCGGCATGTGGGCGTCGACCGGCAGCTCGATCTTCACCTCGAGGGGAGCCTCCTCCTCGGCCCCGCCCTCCATCTGCGCCCGGTAGTCCGCGACCGCCTCGCCGACCATCCGTACGTACAGGTCGAAGCCGACGCCCGCGATGTGGCCGGACTGCTCGCCGCCGAGCAGGTTGCCCGCGCCCCGGATCTCCAGGTCCTTCATCGCGACGTACATGCCGGCGCCCATCTCGGTGTGCTGGGCGATCGTCGCGAGCCGCTCGTGCGCGGTCTCCGTCAGCGGCTTCTCCGGCGGGTAGAGGAAGTAGGCGTAACCCCTCTCCCGTCCTCGACCGACCCGGCCGCGCAGCTGGTGGAGCTGCGAGAGGCCGAAGTTGTCGCCGCGCTCCACGATCAGGGTGTTGGCGTTGGAGATGTCGATGCCGGACTCGACGATCGTCGTCGAGACGAGCACGTCGAACTTCTTCTCCCAGAAGTCGACGACCACCTGCTCCAGGGCGCTCTCGCCCATCTGGCCGTGGGCCGTCGCGATCCGCGCCTCGGGCACGATCTCGCGCAGCCGCGCCGCCGCCCGGTCGATCGAGTCGACCCGGTTGTGGATGTAGAAGACCTGGCCCTCGCGCAGGAGCTCACGCCGGACGGCGGCGCCGATCTGCTTCTCCTCGTACGGCCCGACGAAGGTGAGGACCGGGTGCCGCTCCTCCGGCGGAGTGGTGATCGTCGACATCTCGCGGATGCCCGTCACCGCCATCTCCAGCGTGCGCGGAATCGGGGTGGCCGACATGGTCAGCACGTCGACGTTGGCCCGGAGCTTCTTCAGCTGCTCCTTGTGCTCGACGCCGAACCGCTGCTCCTCGTCGACGATGACGAGACCGAGGTCCTTGAACTTCGTCTCGGAGGAGAACAGGCGGTGGGTGCCGATGACGATGTCGACCGAGCCCTCCCGCAGCCCCTCCAGGGTCGCCTTGGACTCGGTGTCCGACTGGAAACGGGACAGCGCCCGCACCTTCACGGGGAACTGCGAGTACCGCTCGCTGAACGTGCCGAAGTGCTGCTGCACCAGCAGGGTCGTCGGGACGAGCACCGCGACCTGCTTGCCGTCCTGGACGGCCTTGAAGGCCGCCCGCACGGCGATCTCCGTCTTGCCGTAGCCGACGTCGCCACAGATCAGCCGGTCCATCGGGACCGTCTTCTCCATGTCCTCCTTCACCTCGGCGATGGTGGACAGCTGGTCGGGGGTCTCCGCGTACGGGAAGGCGTCCTCCAGCTCCCGCTGCCAGGGGGTGTCCGGGCCGAAGGCGTGACCGGGCGCCGCCATCCGCGCCGAGTACAGCTTGATCAGGTCGGCGGCGATCTCCTTGACGGCCTTCTTCGCGCGCGCCTTCGTCTTCGTCCAGTCCGCGCCGCCGAGCCGGTGCAGGGTCGGCGCCTCGCCGCCCACGTACTTGGTGACCTGCTCCAGCTGGTCGGTCGGGATGTACAGCCGGTCGCCCGGCTGGCCGCGCTTCGCGGGGGCGTACTCGACGAGGAGGTACTCGCGGGTCGCGCCCTGCACGGTCCGCTGGACCATCTCCACGTACCGGCCGACACCGTGCTGCTCGTGCACGATGTAGTCGCCGACCTCCAGGGTCAGCGGGTCGATCGTCTTCCGGCGCTTGGCCGGCATCCGCTGGCCGTCCTTGCCGGCCGCCTTCTGGCCGGACAGGTCGGTCTCGGTGAGCACGGCCAGCCGGAGCGCCGGGTCGACGAAGCCGTAGTCGATGGAGCCGGTCGACACGTGCACGACGGACGGCGAGATCTCCGCCAGGTCGGCGTCGAGGCGGGCGGCGATGCCCTCGCCGCCGAGGACCTCGACCGTACGGGTGGCGGGCCCGTGGGCCTCCGTCACGTACACCGTGCGCCAGCCGTCGGCCAGCCAGCCCTTGGTGTCCGCGAGCGCGCGGGCGGTGTCGCCCCGGTACGACTCGGGGGCGTGCATGCCGAGGGTGAGGGTGTCCCTGTCGCCCGGCACGGACTCGTCGGCCGCGAACGGCGACACCGACCACCACGCCATGCCGAGCTCGCGCGCCCGGTCCCGTACGTCCGCGATCCCCCACAGGGAGGCCGCGCCGACGTCGATCGGGGCCTCGCCGCCGCCGGCGGTCGCCGCCCACGAGGCCTGCAGGAACTCCTGGCTCGTGGCGACGAGGTCGGCGGCCCGGGTCCGCACCCGCTCCGGGTCGCAGACGACGGCCATGGAGCCCTTGGGGAGCACGTCGAGCAGCAGCTCCATGTCGTCGACGAGGACCGGCGCGAGGGACTCCATGCCCTCGACGGCGATCCCCTCGGCGATCTTGTTGAGCAGCTCGCCCAGCTCCGGGTGCTCCTCGGCGAGCGCCGCCGCCCGCTGCCGTACGTCCTCGGTGAGCAGCAGCTCACGGCAGGGCGGCGCCCACAGGCCGTGTTCGGCGACTTCGAGGGACCGCTGGTCGGCGACCTTGAAGTAACGGATCTCCTCGACGTCGTCGCCCCAGAACTCGATCCGGAGGGGGTGCTCCTCGGTCGGCGGGAAGACGTCCAGGATGCCGCCGCGCACGGCGAACTCGCCGCGCTTCTCGACCAGCTCGACGCGGGAGTACGCGGCGGCGGCGAGCCCCTCGACGATGTCGTTGAGATCGGCGGTCTGCCCACTGCGCAGGCTCACCGGCTCAAGGTCACCGAGCCCCTTGACCTGCGGCTGAAGCACGGACCGAATCGGCGCGACGACCACGCTGACGGGGCCCGCGGCCGGGTCGTCGTCCCGGGGATGGGCCAGCCGGCGCAGCACGGCGAGGCGTCGGCCGACGGTGTCGGAGCGGGGCGAGAGCCGCTCGTGCGGCAGCGTCTCCCAGGAGGGGTACTCGACGACCCGGTCCGGGTCGAGCAGCGAGCGCAGCGCGGCGGCGAGGTCCTCGGCCTCCCGCCCGGTCGCGGTCACCGCGAGCACCGGCCGCCCGGAGTCCCGGGCGAGCGCGGCGACGGCGAAGGGCCGCGCGGCCGCCGGCCCGACCAGATCGACGTGGGGCCGGTTGCCGTCGGCGGCGGCCTTCACCGCCTCGGCGAGGGCGGCGTCCTTGACGACGACGTCGAGCAGACCGTGCAGACTCATGGACTTCCATCCCGGGTTCGGACTACGGGGGCGGACAACGCGAACAGCCCGACACGTGTCACGGGCCGGGGTGGTCCCGGACACGTACGGCCCGGTCCGCCCCAGCCTACGACGCGCCACGACCCCCCGCCCCCGAAACACGACCCACCTGCACTTCCGCGGCCTGCGGCGCCCGGGGCTGGGCCCGCCGGGAAACGGGTCGGGTGCCGGCCCCTGGCAGGGGGTCGGCACCCGGGTCGCTTCGCGGCCGCGGCTACTCGCTGGCGATCGCGTTCAGTACGTTCATCCGGCCCGCCCGGAACGCCGGGACCAGCGCCGCGAACAGGCCCACGAAGGCCGACCCGACGAAGACCGTCAGGATCGTCGGCCACGGGATCTCCAGGACGCCGAGGCCCTCCAGGGCCAGGAGCTTCTGGGCCGCCGTGCCCCAGCCCATGCCCAGGCCGAGGCCGAGCAGCGCGCCGAAGAGGGCGATGACCACGGACTCCAGGCGGATCATGCGGCGCAGCTGGCGGCGGGAGAGGCCGATGGCCCGCATGAGGCCGATCTCGCGGGTGCGCTCGACGACCGAGAGGGCCAGGGTGTTCACGACACCGAGGATCGCGACGACGATCGCGAGGGCGAGGAGCCCGTACACGATGTTGAGCAGCTGGCCGACCTGGTTCTTCAGCTCTTCCTTGTAGTCGGCCTGGTTGCTCACCTTGTACTGCGGGTAGGGCGCGAGCGCGTCCTTGAGGGCCTGGTAGGCCTGGGTCTCCTGGCCGTCCTTCGCGCTGGCGAGGAGGAGCAGGCTCTGCGGGACGCGGTCGGCGGGGAGGTGCTCGGCGAGGGTGGTGATGTTGATGTACATCGCCCCGTTGTCGACGTTGCCGGTGTCGGCGGTGATCGCCGCGACCTTGAGCTTCGCCTTCTCGCCGCCCTTGAAGGCGAGGGTCAGCACGTCGCCGACCTTCACGCCGTGCTCCGACGCGTAGTCGCTGCCGACGGACATCGCGCCGGGGCCGTACGCCTCGGTGAGGGTGCCGGCGGTGACCTCCCGGCGCAGGTCCTTCACGTACGTCGGCTCGGTGGCCGCCAGGTCGGCCGTCGTGGTCTTTCCGCGCGGGTCGGTGACGGTGGCGTCGACCCACTTGTACTCGGTGACGTGGTCGAGGCCGGGCGCCTTCTCCAGGGCGGCCTGGGCCTGCGGCACGATCGGCTGCCCGGTGCCGGACTGCACGATGAAGTCGGCGCCGACGGACTTGTCGAGTTCGTCGGTGGCCGAGGCGACCATCGAGGAGCCGACGACCGAGAGGCTGGCGACGAGCGCGAGGCCGATCATGAGGGCGGCGCCGGTGGCGCCGGTGCGGCGCGGGTTGCGGAGCGCGTTGCGCTCGGCCATCCGGCCGACGGGGCCGAAGACCCGCAGGACGACGGCGCCGAGGGCGCGGACGATGCCGCCCGCGAGGAGCGGGCCGATGACGACGAAGCCGAGGAGGGTGAGGACGACGCCGACGCCGAGCCAGAGGGAGCCGGGGCTGGCTTCGGCGGCGCGGGCCGCCGTCACGAGGGCGGCCGCTCCGGCGGCGGTGAGGGCGAGGCCGATCGCGCCCCGTACCCGTCCGGCCTTGCCGTCGGCGGGGGTGCCCGCGTCGCGGAGGGCGGCCATCGGGGAGACCTTCCCGGCGCGGCGGGCGGGGATGTAGGCGGCCAGGACGGTGACGACGACGCCGAGGGCGAGGCCGACGACGGGGGTCGTCCACTTCACGGTGAGGTCGCGGGTGGACAGTTCCATGCCCATGGAGGACATGAGTTCCATGAGCCCGACGGCGAGGCCGACGCCGGCCGCGACACCGGCGATCGAGCCGACGACGCCGAGGAGTACGGCTTCGACGAGGACGGAACGGTTCACCTGCTTGCGGCTGGAGCCGATGGCCCGCATGAGGCCGATCTCGCGGGTGCGCTGGGCGACCAGCATGGAGAAGGTGTTGACGATGAGGAAGATGCCGACGAGGAAGGCGAGTCCGGCGAAGCCGAGCATCGCGTACTTCATGACGTCGAGGAAGCCGGCGACGTCCTCGCGGCCCGCGTCGGCGGCCTCGGCGGCGGTCTGGAGCTTGTAGTCGCCGCCGATCGAGGCGGCGATGTTCTTCTTGAGGGCGTCGTGCGAGACACCCGGCTTCGCCTCGGCGAGGACCTGCGTGAACAGACCTTCCTTGCCGAGCAGTTCACGCTGCGCGGTGGCGGTGTCGAAGTAGACGACGGTGGCGCCGGGGTTGGTGACCTTGAAATCGACGATGCCGGAGATCTTCGCGGTGAAGTCACCGGCGACGGAGATCGTCCGCAGCTCGTCGCCGAGCTTCAAGCCGTGCTTGTCGGCGGTGGCGCCGTCGACGACGACGTCGGTGGGTCCGCGCGGCTCGTGGCCGGAGACGAGATCCACCGAACGGAGGTCCTCGGGGCTCCAGTTGCCGGCGATGGTCGGGGCGCCGCCGGTGGGTCCGACGTTCTTGTTCTCGGCGTCGACGACCGTGACGCTGAGGGAGGTGACGTCGCCGTCGGCGGCCTGGACGCCCTCGGCCTTCCGCACCTGCTCGACGAGCGAGGCGGGGAAGGCCTCGGGGCGGCCGGTCTGCGGGGTCTCGTCGCTCACCGAGCCGTTCTTCGGGCTGACGGTGACGTCGGAGGCGGTGACGGCGAAGAGCTTGTCGAAGGTCGTGTTCATCGTGTCCGTGAACACGAGGGTCCCGGAGACGAAGGCGACGGAGAGGAGCACCGCGACGGCCGAGAGCGCCATCCGGCCCTTGTGCGCGAGGAAGTTGCGCAGGGAGGTCTTCAGGACGCTCATGACGTCCGCCCGCGCGCGTCGAAGTCCTTCATGCGGTCGAGGACGGCGTCGGCGGTGGGCCGCTCCATCTCGTCGACGATCCGCCCGTCGGCGAGGTAGAGGACCCGGTCCGCGTAGGAGGCGGCGACCGGGTCGTGGGTGACCATGACGATGGTCTGGCCCAGTTCGTCGACGGAGGTGCGGAGGAAGCCGAGGACCTCGGCGCCGGCCCGCGAGTCGAGGTTGCCGGTGGGCTCGTCACCGAAGATGATCTCGGGCCGGGCGGCGAGCGCGCGGGCCACGGCGACGCGCTGCTGCTGGCCGCCGGAGAGCTGGTTCGGCCGGTGCTTGAGGCGGTCGGAGAGGCCGACGGTGTCGACGACCCGGCGCAGCCATTCGGCGTCCGGCTTGCGCCCCGCGATGTCCATGGGGAGCGTGATGTTCTCGATGGCGTTCAGGGTGGGCAGCAGGTTGAACGCCTGGAAGATGAAGCCGATCCGGTCCCGGCGGAGCTGCGTGAGCTTCTTGTCCTTGAGCCGGGTGATCTCGGTGTCGTCGAGGAAGATCTCACCGCTGGTGACGGTGTCGAGCCCGGCGAGGCAGTGCATCAGGGTCGACTTGCCCGACCCCGAGGGGCCCATGATCGCGGTGAACTGCCCACGGGCGATGTCGACGTCGACGGAGTCGAGCGCGACGACCCGGGTCTCCCCGGAGCCGTACGCCTTGACGACCTGACGGGCCCGCGCGACGACGGCCGTCCTCCCTCCCGCCGCCCGACCACCGCCCCTCAACGAGGCGCTCCGCGCCGCACCTTCCTCTTCGCCCCCGTGCCTGGGGTTGGTCACAGCCGTGGTCACGGTCTTCTCCTAGGGGTGGAGTGGAGCGGGTGGGTTTGTAAGTTCAAGTTAAGAAGCCGGAGCGCCCCTTCTCGTCCTCCGCCGGGACGAACGATCCCTGGGCCGTATGGGGGAGAAGCCCCTAGGGGTTCCTCCACCCGGGGTCCGAGTGGCACGCTGTCCGCGAGCATTTAGGTGTACGAAGAAAGGAAAGGTGTCCCGGTGACGGAGCCGTCGACCAGCCGCGCGGAAGCCGACCCGGCCCCGGCGCCCGCCCCCGCACACCGACGCCCCGTGGTCCTCGCGCTCATGCTCGGCATGGGCCTCGCCGCCCTCGACGGCACGATCGTGGCCACAGCCGTCCCCCAGATCGTCGGCGACCTCGGCGGACTCGCCGTCTTCTCCTGGCTCTTCGCCGGCTACCTGCTCGCCGTGACCGTCACCCTGCCCGTGTACGGGAAGCTCAGCGACACCTTCGGCCGCAAGCCCGTCCTCATCGCCGGAGTCGTCCTCTTCCTCATCGGCTCCCTGCTCTGCGCGGCGGCCTGGAGCATGGCCTCCCTCATCGCCTTCCGCGTCGTCCAGGGCCTCGGCGGCGGCGCACTCCAAGGCACCGTCCAGACCATCGCCGCCGACCTCTACCCCCTGAAGGAACGCCCCAAGATCCAGGCCCGGCTGTCCTCCGTGTGGGCCGCCTCCTCGGTCGCGGGACCCGCCGCCGGCGGACTCCTCGCCGGCTACGCCGACTGGCGCTGGATCTTCCTGATCAACCTGCCCGTCGGCCTCGTCGCCCTCTGGCTGATCTGGCGCCACCTGGTCGAACCCGCCCGCACCGCACCCCGCGCGCCCGTACGGATCGACTGGGCCGGAGCCCTCGGCATCTTCGCCACCGGGGCGCTGCTCATCACCGCGCTCGTCCAGGGCGGCGTCGCCTGGCCCTGGCTCTCCGCGCCCTCCCTCGGCCTCCTCGCCGGAGCGGCCGTCCTCGGCGCCGTCACGGTCGTCGTCGAACGCCGCGCCGCCGAACCCATCGTCCCCGGCTGGGTCTGGCGCCGCCGCACGATCGCCGCCGTCAACCTCTCCCTGGGCGCCCTCGGCCTGCTCATGGTCGCCCCGGCCGTCTTCCTGCCGACGTACGCCCAGTCCGTCCTGGGCCTCGGCCCGATCGCCGCCGGCTTCGTCCTGTCCTCCTGGACCCTGAGCTGGCCCATCGCGGCGGCGCTCTCCAACCGGCTCTACACCCGCATCGGCTTCCGCCTCACCGCGATCCTGGGCATCTCCCTCGCCCTGGTCCTGCTCCTTGCGTTCCCGTTCCTGCCGTTCCCCGGCGAACCCTGGCAGCCCACGCTCCTGATGCTGCTGCTCGGCGGCGCCCTCGGGCTCTTCCAACTGCCGCTGATCGTCGGCGTCCAGTCGACCGTGCCGTACGAGGAACGCGGCACGACGACGGCCTCGGTCCTCTTCTGCCGCCAGGTCGGCCAGAGCATCGGCGCGGCCCTCTTCGGCGCGGTCGCGAACGCGGTCCTGGCCGCCCGCCTCGGCGCCGACACCGACCTCGACAGCCTGGCGGGCGCCCTCCACACCACCGACGCCACCCGCCGGGCCGTCGACGCGGCCGTGGACTACGTGTACCTGGGCGCGGCGGCCGCGGCGGCCCTCGCCCTCCTGGCCCTGCTCACCCTGGCCCCCCGCCGCTTCCCGGTCCTGAAAGAGGCGGACTAGGACCCGCCTCGGGGATCACGCCGGCTGAGTACGCGCCCGGCCGGAGATGAGCACGCGGACCCATGCCCGTACGGCGCCTGGACCCGACGATGGAGTCACCCCGTCCCAAGGAGCCGGCCTTGCACCCCGACACGTACGCGCGGCTCTACGGCCCCGCCCGCCCGACGCCGTCCCTTCGCGGAACCGGCGTCGCCGTGGTGGCGGCCCTCCTGTGGGCGGTCGCCCTCCTGCTGCTCTCGGGCCTGGGGTTCCTGGCGCTGTGGGCGGCGGCGGACACCGGGCCGACCGACGGGATCCCGCTCCACTGGCTGCCGATCTGCCTCGCCATCACGGCCGTACCGGTCACCCTGCTCCGTACACCCGCCGTCCGCCGCCTGTCCGTCCCGGCCCGCGCCCTCGTCACCGGTCTCGCGATGTGCTCGATCGCGGTCGGTCTCGTGATCTGGGCGGCGGCCTGAGGCAGGCCCGGCGGACGCGACGAAGAGGCGCAACAGCGCTCACCCGAGCAGCAGTTCACGGAACCCGCCGTTCCCCGACCGGCCGTGTGCGACGCTCTCACCGAAGGTGCGGACGACACGACACGGAGGTGGCGGGGCATGCAGGAGAGCCGGCTGAGCATCGGGGTGGCCGATCCCGAGGACAGCACGGATCTGCGGGACTTCTACCGCTGGCTCGGCGACGAGGAGGAGGCCCCCGGCACGATCCGGCTCGCCTCGGAGCCGGTGGCGGGCAGCATGAGCGGCGGCCTCGACGTCATCGACGTGGTCCTCACCCACGCCGTGGGTCTCGCCAACCTCACCGTGGCGTACGCGACCTGGCGCAAGGCCCGGCGCAGCCGGGCCGCCCTCACCTTCACCCGGGCGTCCGACGGGCTGACCGTGACGGTGGAGGAGGGCTCCGAGGAGGCCGTGCAGCAGCTCCTCCGAGCGTTCTCCGAGCCCGGGCGACCGGAAGACGGCTGACCCGTGGAGCTCCCCGACCCCCTGGGGTCGTACGCCGTGCTCATCGGCTCGTCGTCCTACGAGTCCCCGGACCTCGAGGACCTGCCGGCGGTCTCCCGCAACCTGGAGGACCTCGGGCGGCTCCTGGAGGACCCCGGCGTCTGGGGGCTGCCGCCGGACCACGTCACCCGGGTCGCCGAGCCGTCGTCTCCCGCCCAGCTCCTCGACGCCGTACGCGAAGCGGCCCGCCGGGCCACCGACACGCTCCTGGTCTACTACGCGGGCCACGGCCTCGTGGGACCGGGAGAGGTCGACGGTCTGCTGCTCGCCCTGCCCTCGTCCGACCCCGAACGCCCCTACACCTCCGTCGACTTCGCGAACGTGCGGCGGGAAGTGCTGGACGCCGGGCGGAAGGTGAACCGGGTGGTGATCCTGGACTGCTGCTACAGCGGCCAGGCGATGACCGGGGGCATGAACGGGCCCGTGACGATGGCCGAGCAGGCCCGGATCACGGGCACGTACCTGCTCACGGCCTGCGGCCCCAACCGATTGGCCGTCGCACCGCCGGACGAACCCCACACCGCCTTCACCGGCGAGCTGATCCGTGCGCTGTCCGGCGGGCTGCCCGGTGCCGGTCCGCTGATCGGAGCCACGGAACTCTACGAGCACGTGACGGGCGAACTGCGCGCCAAGGGACGACCGATCCCCCAGCAGCGGCTCAGCAACACCGGGCGCGACCTGGTCCTGGCCCGCAACCGCCATGGCCTGCCCGGCGGGGCCACGCCGGCCGCGCCACCGCCCCCCGCCGCCCGGCCTGCGGTGCCGGACCGGTTCCGCGTACTGCTGCGGTCCCAGCCCCGGCGCATCGCCGAGTACACGGAGCGGCTGCGATCGACGGAACCGGCCACGGCGGCGGAGCTGCTGGAGCTGGCCGCCGGGACCCGGCCCGCCCAGGAGGCGGCGGCCCTCGCGCACCTGCTGCGCCGACAGGGGCGCGACCCGGAGGCACGGGCCATGCTGACCACGGTCGGCGCCCGGCGTTCCCCGGCCGACCTGGTGACCGTGGTCCGGGCGCTGCGGGCGCTGGACGACGGCGAGGACGTCGAGCGGCTCCTGACCACGGTGGCGGGGCGCGCCCCGGAGGACGTGGCCGCCGTCCTCCGCCCGTTGTACGAGGACGAGGCGGGCGTGGCCGACGCGCTCCTGGCGGCTGCGATCGGCACCCTCGGGACCACCGAGGCGGTACTCGGCCTTGCCGGCGCACTGTGGTCGGCGCAGCTCGACGAGCAGGCCACACGGGTTCTGGCGGCGCCTTCCTTCTCGTCACCCCAGGAAGCGGTCAGGCTCGCCGACGCCCTGCGCTCCATCGGCCGGGTCGACGAGGCCCTCGACCTCTCCCTCCGATGGCTCCCCGCCGTCGCCGAGGACTCCGCGGGGCTGGTCCGGGTGCTGCGCATCGCGGACGAGGCGGGGCGCACGGCGGCGACGGACGAGCTGCTGCGGGCCGCGGCCGACGCGGCGTCCACGGTGCGCGACCTCGCCGGGCTGTGCGACGCCCTGTGGACGGCCGGCATGGGCGACCGCGCCGAACGGCTCCTGACCTTCGTGAGCGGCGAGCTCGACACCGCGGAGGTGGTGGCGCTCGCCGAGCTGCTGCACGCCGAGGGCCACGACGGGGCCCTGCGGCCCCTCTTCGAGCAGGCGGCCGCCGCCCGCCCCGTCGAGCAGCTTCCCGCGCTCGTCGACGCCCTGCGCACGATGGGCCGCCCCCTGGACGCCGAGGCGCTGGTGAAGGGCACCGCGGCCCGGCGCTCGGCCGCGAGCGTGGCCGCGCTGCTGGCCCTGCTCGACACGGACGGCGCCCCCCAGGACTCGGCGCGCGTGCTGGCCGCCGTGGCGGGCGACATCCTGCTGCAGGCCCGGCTCATCAGGTCCCTGCACACCGTGAGCCGGCCCCGGGACGCCCTGCTCGACCAGCTGTGCGGGACGACGGGGGTGGAGTTCACGGACCTCCTCGCCACGCTGCACGAAGCCGGCGAGCACGAGGTCGCGGTCCTCGTGCTGCGCAGGCTGGCACAGACCGACCCCGAGCGGGCGGCGCGGCAGCTGCCACGGCTCCGCACGGCGAGGATGCCGGTCGACCAGAAGGTCCTGCACACGTTCCTGGAGACCTCCGGTCGGCCGATGGAGGGCCTGTCCGCCCCTACGGTCAGAAGCCTCGTCGTCGGCGGCACCTGGTCGCTCGACCAGGTCGACGTCATCGCCGTCCTGTCCTACGCGGGCCTGACGGCGCAGGTGGAAGAGGTCCTGGAGGAGTACTCGCGGCAGCCGTCGCCCAACGAGGTGAGGGAACTGCTCCAGATCCTGGAGACCCGGGGCCACAGGAACCACGCCCAAGCCGTCGTGCGCGGGGCCCGGTGGATGTTCCCGGAGCTGTTCATGGGCTTCGTGCGTTCCCTGCACGAGGCGGGACTGCGGGAACTCGCCCGGTACGCCTTGGAGAACGCCTCCACCCGACTGAGCAACACCCAGCGGCGGGAGCTCGCCGAGTCACTGGGCGTCCCGGCCCCCGAACTCCCGGCCCCGCCGCCCGACCCGCCTCCGACCGTCGGCCCCCGCCTGCTCGACCGCTTCCGGCGGCGCTAGGGTCTGCAGCCGTGACTGAGACGACAGTGGACACGTGGCCGGAACCTCCCCTCGCCGGCACCGAGGCGGAAGCCGTCCTCGGCGCCCTCGACCGCCAGCGGGCCACGCTGGCCTGGAAGTGCTCCGGCCTGGACTCCCCCGGCCTGCGGGCCACGGTCGGCGCATCCACGATCACCCTGGGCGGCCTGCTCAAGCACCTGGCGCACGTGGAGGACAGCCACTTCGCCCGGCTGTGGCTCAACACTGCGGTCGGCGCCCCCTGGAACAGCGTCGACTGGGAAAGCACTCCCGACTGGGCCTACCGGTCCGCCGCCGACGACACCCCCGAGCAACTGCTCGCCCTCTGGCGCGAATCGGTCGACCGCTCCCGCGCCATCGTCGCCGAAGCACTCGACGCGGGCGGCCTCGACCAACTCGGCGCCTACACCACCCGCAGCGGCGAACGCCCCAACCTCCGCCGCATCCTGCTGGACCTCATCGAGGAGTACGCCCGCCACGCGGGCCACGCCGACCTCATCCGCGAATCCGTCGACGGCCTCACGGGCGAGGACCCGCCGAGGTGAAGGGGCCCCGAACCGGAGAGCCCTGCCGTCCGGTTCGGACGGCAGGGCTCTCCCACGTACAAAGGCGGGCTGTACTACTCCGCCGAGGCGAGCCCGACGAACCCGGCCCACGCCTGGGGCGACACCCGGAGGGCCGGCCGGGCCACGTCCTTGGAGTCACGGACGTGCACGGCGCCGTCGCCGGTCGCGACCTCGACGCAGTCGCCGCCCTCAGCACCGCTGTGGCTGCTCTTGAACCAGGCGAGGGATTCAATGTTGTTCATAGCTCTCCCAGCAACTTCTCGATGAACGCCAACGACTCTCGCGGGGGGAGAGCCTGCGACCGGATGATCCCATAGCGGGCCATGCCGAGAACGGTCTGCTTGGCCTCCGTCTCCAGGGCGCTGGCGCCCTGGGCCTCGGAGTAGACGAACCTCTTGCCGTCGTCACGCGTGATGACGGTGAACGGCCCGTCCACACCTGAGTTGTCCTCACTGTCGAGCGGCATGACCTGGAGCTCGACGTTCGTCCGCTGACCGATGAGGAGAAGCTGCTCCAGCTGTCCGCGCAGCACGTCCTTGCCGCCGAACTTCCGCCGCAGTACCGATTCGCACATGACAAAGCTCAGCAACGGCGCGGGCCGCCGCTCGAAGATTTCCTGCCGGGCCAGTCGGGCCGTCACGCGCTGCTCGATCGTCTCCGGATCGAGCGGCGGACGCCGGTTGGCGAGCAGCGCCCTCATGTACTCCTCGGTCTGGAGCAGGCCCTTGACCACCAAGGTGTCGTACGCCAGCAGCTCTATCGCCTGCTTCTCCAGCTGGGCCATCCCCTGGAAGAACGCCGGGTACTGCGCCCTCTCCAGCTGGTCCTTCCACACCGTCAGGAGTCCGCCCGCGTCGAGCACCTCGTCCGACCGGTCGATCGCGCGCGGCGGCGGGATCCTCCGGCCCTGCTCGAACGAGGCGATGGTGGACGCCGAGTAGCCCAGCCGCTTGCCGAACTCCTCCCGCTCCATCCCCGCCCGCGTCCGCAGCGTCTTCAGACTCTGCCCGAACGCGGCCACCACACCCCGCCCGGACCTGTCCGCCGTCTGGGCGCCCTCCGCCTCGTCGGCCTCTGGCTCCGCCCGCTCTTCCGCCATCGCACCCCACCTCTCGTACGCGCACCGACACATCACGTACAGGGTGACCGCGTCGGTGCGTCACCACTGGTCACGCTACGCCACCAAGAGGAGCTTGGGAGGCATGAAAAGCAACAACCTCAGCCCCACCGACCCCGCCCAACTCGGCTGCCCCTCGCCTTACTTGGGATGCAGGGTCTTCGCCCTGCGGTTCACCTCGACCCCCCGGGGCGCCCGGCTCGCCCGCCGACTGGTCGGCGTGCGGCTCGACGAGTGGGGCGTCCCGTACGGGACCGGTCCGCACGAGACCGTCGTCCTGGTCGCCGCCGAGCTGGCCGCGAACGCGGTGCGGCACGGGCATGTGCCGGGGCGGGACTTCCGGCTGGTCCTCCGGGTCACGGGCGCGCCCCGGCCCGTCGCGCGGATCGAGGTGAGCGACACCCGGGCCGAGCGCGTACCGCCCCGGCCGGGGAAGCTGCCCGGGACCAGTGCGGAACTCGGCGACGGCGGGCGGGGTCTGCTGCTCGTCGAGGCGCTCGCCGAGCGCTGGGGCTGGTGCCCGAGGCTCGGCGCCCCGGGCAAGACGGTGTGGGCGGAGTGTCTTCTCACCTGAGGGCCGGGGGGCGGGCACCCGGGCCCCGGCCTACTGCCAGGTCGCGGTGTCGGGGTCGATGCCATGCGCGCGCGCATCGGCGTCGATGATGCGGCGGAGCCACGCGGCAAGACCGGAGCGGATGCCGTCGTAGTGGGCGGCGAATCCAGGATCGGCCTCGTACATGCGGCCGAGACAGACCTGCATCTGCCTGGTGAGGGGAAAGTACGAGGCGAAGACCTCGCGGTGCCGGCCGACGAGTCGACCGGCCTCCGCGCTGCCCGGTGCGACGCCGGCGTCCATCGCATCCGCGAGCGCGCGGTCGAGGCCGACCATGGCGTCGGCGACGGCCTGCCATTCCTCCGGACCGCGAGACGCCGAGCGCTCGGCGTACTGCCGCCACTGCGTGGTGTCTCCGTAGCGCTGACGGGCTCGGGCGGGCCCGTCCGGGTCCCACTGGGGGCCGAAGATCGCGGCCTGCTCCTCGACGGTCAACAGCAGGCCGCGCTCGTGGGCGTCGATCATCCGGTCCAGTCCGACGCCGAGCCGCTGAAGGCGGTCGATCCGTTCGGCGACCTGGGTGCGCTGCGCGCGCAACGCGCCGGGCACGTCCGTCGTCGAGTGGTCCAGGATGCCCTGGATCTTGTCCAGGCCCAGTCCGATCTCCCGGTAGACGACGATGCGGTGCAGGCGTTCGAGATCACCGGCGGTGTAGAGCCGGTATCCGGCAGCCGTGCGCAGCGACGGTCGCGCCAGACCGATCTCGTCCCAGTGGTGCAGCGCGCGGACGGTCACGCCCAGGCGCGCCGAGACCTGACCGACGGTCAGGCCATCGGCGTCAGTGGCATCAGGCATGCTCCCCATTGTCCCCACCACCGGCGCCCGGTGGGGTGATCCCGATGGCTTCGAGGTTCCGCGCCTCCTGACTGGCCGGATCGAAGGGCTTCGCCGCGGTGAGGACGATCCGTGCGTTCTCGGGGGTGATCACCTCCACATCGCGGGTGTTCCAAGGGGTGTCCCGTGAGCCGTCGACCGAGTCCGGGCGCAACGCACGGCAGGCCTCGACAAGGGAATCGACCTGGCTGAGCACGCACGCGAAACTGAGGCTCATCGCCGGCGCCTGCTCCGGAACGCTCTCCGCCTGGACGAGGAGTACGTCCTGGAACGCCCACCGGCGCAGATGCACCAGCGTCCCGGGGATGCTGAACAGCTCGAAGAACCCGAGCCCTCGAACCCAGAAGTCCACCGACGCCGCCAGATCACTCGTGGGGATCGTCACGAACGCGGGCATTCCGTAGATGCCGCGGAACAGCTCCGGCGGAACCGCGTCCGGGCCGGGAGAGGGGACGGGGCTGGTCTCGAACGCGTTGTAGTAGTCGCTCATGCACGCCACCCTCCAGCCTCACGCAACGTGAGGGTCAAGCGGAATCCACGGGCGGACAGTCCCCTAGGCCTCGCGTACGACGCGGTGGCGCAGGAGGACGGAGCGGCCGTCGAACGTCCGGGTCTCCACCGTCTCCAGTTCCGTACGGTGCTCCGCGGGGCGGAAAGCCGGGGCGCCGCCGCCGAGGAGCACCGGGTGGACGACGACGTGGTAGTCGTCGATGGCACCGTGCGCGCCGAGGTGGGCGGCCAGCTCGGCTCCGCCGAACAGCACCAGGGTCTTGCCGGCCTCCGCCAGCGCCGTCAGCTCCGCGGCGACGTTCTCGGAGACGACGGTGGTGTTCCAGCCGAGGTCCCTGCCGGCGAGGGTCCGCGAGACCACGACCTTCGGGGTCTCGCGCCAGACCGGCGCGAAGGCCAGGTCGTGCGGGTCCCGCGAGTACCGCTCGGCATTCGGCCAGAAGCCGGACATCAGGTCCCAGACCTTGCGGCCGTAGAGGAAGACGGTGTCACCGGCGGTCAGTTCCCCGGTGTACGCGGAAAGCTCGGGGCCCATGGCCGGCCAGTCGAACTCACCGTTCGGCCCGGCGATGAAGCCGTCGAGGGACTGGTGCACGAAGTGGATGATCCGGCCCACGGGGTCCTGCCTTCCGGTGACGCGCACCGCCCTTGCGGCCCGCTCTCACCCCTTGGTCGGAGCCGACCGACACCGCTCGACATTCCGGCGGAAGGAATTTCCGGGCCATCGGGCCCCGGAGCGCCGGCCCCTGAACTCCGGGGTGCGCAGACCCCCTTCGCGTCGCGTCGCACGAGCGGCGACCCGGGTCAGCTCTCCTCGTCGGCGCCCGGACGCCCGTCCTCGTCCGGTTCCCGGTCAGGTGCCGGGGCCGGGTCCGCCCCCCGCCCCGTCAGCGCCGCGAGCGCGTTGCGGATGTGGTCCATGTGCGCGTGCATCTCGTCCCGCGCCTCCTCGTGCTCCCGCAGCACCCGCTCCGTCTCGCGTTCGGTCCGCTCCGCCTTCAGCCGCGCCTCCGCGAGCAGTTCTCCCGCTCGCGCCTCCGCGTCCTCCTGGCCGTGCCTGGCCTGCTCCTCCGTCTTCGTCAGTGCCTTCTGCGCCTCCGCGAGCCGGGCCTCCGCGCGGGCGAGCTGCTCGTCGTGGCGGGCGTCCAGGACGGCCGCGCGGCCCTCCGCCTCGCGCTCGGCCTCGTCCCGTACGGCCGTCTGCTCCTCGCGCTGTGCCGCCAGGAGTTCCGCCGCGCGCCGCTCGGTCTCCTCGAAGACCTCGCGCGCCGCCGACCGCAGCTCCTCCGCCTCGCGGTCCGCCTCCGTCGTCAGTCCCTCGGCCCGACCCCGCGCCGCCTCCAGGGTCGCGCGGGCCGCCGCCTCGGCCGCCTCCCGGACGCCCTCCGCGTACGCCCGCGCCGCCTCCGCCGCCTCCCGGCCCGCCGCGTCGGCCGCCTCCGCGAGGGACTGGGCCTCCGCCTCCGCCTCCCGTACGAGCGTCTCGTCCTCCAGCTCGGCCAGCTCCAGGATCTTCTGGGCGCGGGCGCCGAGCGACTCGTACCGCTGCGGCGCGAGCGCCTCGACGACCTCCCGCAGCCGGGCCGCCTCGGTCTCCATCTCCTTCGCCAGGACCGTCAGCCGGGCCGCCCGTTCCCAGGCTCCGTCGCGGTCCTCGGAGAGCGCGGCGAGATAGCGGTCGACCTGCTCGGGCCGGTACCCGCGCCCCCGTCCGACAGCGAAACCCATCCCTGACGCCCCTTCCCTCTGTCCCGAACGTCCAGGATGCTCCATCGGAACGGACAAAAGGCGCTCAACGTGCATACACGTCGAGCGCCCTTCATCACATTCCGTTCAGCGCATCCTGTCCACCCGGGTCAGCGGGAAACCTGGACCGCCGTCCTCACAGCAGGCCGTCCCACATCTGCTCCAGGAGCACCGACCACCAGTTCTCCGGCGACGACAGCGCCGCCGGGTCCAGCATCGCCAACTGCGCCTGGAAGTCGACCGTCCAGCGGCCCGCCTGCTCCGGGTTGAGCCCGAACCGCAGCCGCCACATCCGGCCGAGGAGCGCCATCGAGCGGGCGAACTCCGGCAGCCCGGTGTTCACGAACTGCGGCGGCACCGACTGCCCGCCGGGACCGGCCTCCACCGGCACCGCCACGATGTGCGCGGTCCCGTACTGGACGCACAGCGCCCGCCCGAAGTCCGAACCGAGCACCAGGTACGAGCTCGCGTCCGGCGCGGCCTGGACCTGCCGCTGCGCCGCCAGCTCGGCCAGCGTCGGCACCACCGGCACGGCCGGCTGCGCCCAGAAGAACGGCCCGAAGTCGGCCGGCAGACCCGCCCACACCAGCGTCCGCGCCACCAGCTCGGGCACCCCCTGACGGGACACCGCGCGCTGGTCGAAGCGGAGGATGCCGGGACCGAACGCCCCGGCCAGCTCCTGCGCGATCGCCTCCGGCGGAACCGGCGGAGCCGGCTGCACCTGCGGCAGCGGCGCCCGTACCGGCGCGGGCCGCGCCGGACCGTCCGCGACCTGGTGCAACTCGCCCTGATGCGTGAGGAGTTGCCGCATGCCCTGCTGACGGCCCGTGTGATCGCGACCGTACGGGGCGATGCTGGTGATCCGCGCCTGCGGCCACGTCTCCCGGATCATCCGCGCGCAGTAACCACCCGGCAGCTCACAGGACTCCAGCTCCGTGTGCAGTTCGAGCACCTGCTGCGGCGGCACGTTCATCGCGCGCAGCTCGTGCAGGATCTGCCACTCCGGATGCGGAGTGCCCGGCGCCGAACGCCGGATGATCTGCGCCTCGGAACCGTCGGGCGCCCGATAGCGCAGCACCGCCTGGTAGCCGGGTCCGACCGTCGGCTGACCCGCCGGCTGCGGATATCCGTACGCCGGGGGTACGGGACCGGGGACGGGCCCCGGCCCGGGCGGCGGCGCGTGACCGCCGTGCACCGGCGGGGGCGTGTGACCGTGCACCGGCGGCGGCGGAGCCGGCGGACCCGGAGGCTGCGGCGCCGAAGGGCCGGCGGGACCCGGGTGCGCCAGCATCGTCGCGGCATGCGCGATGCCGCCCGCCGGCGTACCGGGCGCACCGGGCATGCCCGGCGGCGGCGGAGGCGGCGGGGGCGCGGCCTGACCGCCCTGGCTCGGGTGCGCCAGCATCGTCGCCGCGTGGTGCACGGGCTGCGGCGGCGTCGGCGGACCGGGCGGAGCCGGAGCGGGCGGCGCACCGGGCGGCCCGGGCTGAGCGGGCGGCGCGGGCGGCTGGAGCCCCTCGGGCCCGAGCTGCGACACCAGCTGCGTGGGGATGTACGCGTTGGCACCCGACGAGGCACCCGGCACGCCCGGGGCTCCGGGCGGCGGAGGAGGCGACGCCGGACCGCGTCCGGCCTTCGGCGGCAGCGTGGCCTTGCTGGTCGCGGCATCCGCGATGTCCGCGCCGCCGGGCGCCGAGGGCGCGGGAGCGGGCGGCGGCGGAACCCCGGGCCCACCCGGGGCGACGGGACCGGCCTGGCCGGCAGGACCGGCCTGCGGAGGCAGCGGCGAGGGGCCGGGCATCGCGGGGGCGGGCGGCCCGGGCGGGGGCGCCGGAACACCGCCCGGCCTCGGCGCGGCCGGGTCGAGCCGGGGCGCCACGGCGGTCGGGGGCAGCGCGCTGCCCCCCTGCATCAGGGCGGTCGGCGCGTCGGCACCCACCTGCGGAGGCGGGGCGTCCTCGTCGTCCGCCCCGGACAGTGCCGGCGCGAAGACGGTCGCGGGCAACGGCACCGCCCCGTCGGCCCCGCCGGAGCTCGCGTTGGCGTCGACCCACGGGCTGGCCACGGACGCGGGCGGAGCCGCCGGGGCAGGCGCGTGCGCGGGTACGGGCGCGGGCGTAGGTACGGGCGCCGCCGGCGTCTCCGCCGGAACCCCGTCCATCGCCGTCGGCTCGTACGCGACGCCACCGCCCACCGAATCCGAAGCAGACGAAGCAGACGAAGCCGAAGAAACCGAGGAGGCAGAGGAGGTGGAGGAAGCCACCGAGGCCGACGGCCCCGCCCCCACCGCGCTCACCGGATCGGACGCGTCATCCGCCGGAGCCGACGAACTCCCGCTCTCCTGCGACACGTTCGGCCGCTGCGGCAGACCCACCTTGTCCGCCGCGTCCTGCAACCACTCCGGCGGAGTCAGCAGGAAGGACGTCTGGTTCAGATCGATCCGGGCCGCGGGAACAGCCGCCTGCGCCGGAACCTCCTCCGCCGCCCCGTACTCCTCCTCGTACCGCCGGATCACCTCACCCACCGGCAGCCCCGGCCACAGCGTCGCCTCACCGCTGTCCCGGGCGATCACGAGCCGCTGACGCCCGCCGTCCGACGTCGGACCGCCCTCGCGGTCCTCCGCCCACACCACGAACCCCAGCTCGAACTCCCGGACCCGCACCTCACGGTGCTGGTACGACGGCAGCTCGCCGTTGATCCACTCCTCGGCGCGCTCCTGCGCCTGCGCGAACGTCACCACAGCCCACTCACTCCCCCACCGGGACCACGGGCACCGCACGCGCGAAGCCACCGTCCACCATCAGGTTCGCCACCGTCTCCAGCTCCGGCGGATTGCCCGCGAGACGCTGCAGAAACACGTCGAAGTCCGCACCACAGGGCAGCAGCAGACGCTCCACCCGCTCACCCACCGACCAGCCGGCCGCCACCTCGCCGGAGTCCCGGGCGTCGTCGTAGGCGCAGAAGTACACCGACCCGACCCCCTCGCCCCGCACCTTCAGCGCGATCAGACCGCCCTGGACGAACGCCACGCCCAGATAGTCCTTGGTCAGATGGTCACGGAGGCACTTGTTGACGTACACCAGGTCGTTGACGCCCGCCTCCTCCCGCACCGTGAAGAACGGCTGGTCCACCAGGAGCCCCAGCTCCGCGTCCAGCGCCGCACCCACCGGGGCGCAGCCGCCCGCCGCCTTCAGGAACGAGCGGTACGCCCCCGGCAGCCGGTAGCCGAGGTCCTCCTCGACACCCTGCAACTGCTGCTCCGACACCGACACCACGCCCTTCGGCAGCCCGAAGTGCACCGGCCGGGTCTCCTGCAGCGGACGCGTACCCCGCTTCGCGTGGTCGACGGCAGCCGTCGCCACCCCGCCGTGGTGGCGAAGGAGCGCCTTCACCTCGACCGGGACCAGCTCCATCCGGCGACTGCGCGCCACGTGGTGCCACGTCCAGCCGTGCGGCGTCGCCACCGCGGGAATCGTGTCCCACAGCTCATGGCCGGTCGCGGCCATCGCCGCGTTCGCCGACACGTAGTCCGTGAGCCGCAGCTCGTCGACCCCGAAGCCCTCCGGCGGGTCGGCGATCTCCGCCGCCGCACGCGCGTACGGCGAGAAGTCCGGATGGCCGAACTCGTCGACCCGCACCCCTCGCGGATGCCGGGAGGCACGGACCGGGTCCGGGAAGTGCACGACCTGCCCGGCATAGGCCGCGTTCGGTGGCGCGGTGTCCTGCCCGAGCCGACCTGTCGTCATGGCGGTTGCCCCCTGCACTGGCGTCGCTGACTGCTACTACCCGCAGCCGCTGGCTGCTGCTGACTGATGCCGCACAGCCTATGCGCTGCCACAAGAGCCCGAACCGGCCCGATCCGACGGTCACCAAGTGTCACGAGCCCATGACAGGTGGACCATGATTCCGACACACCGAAGCCACGTTTCCCCGCCCCAGCTTCCCCATGTGGCTTCCTATTTGGCAGGCTGTGCACGCAACTCGGGGGATTGCAGGAGGGGAAGACCAGCACCATGCACACAGCAACGACACCCACACAGGGTGACCCACGCCTCAACTGGAGCAGCAGCGCCGAGGCCACCCGGGCACCCTTACTGCGTCACCGTCGCGACGGAATCCTTCCCACCGTCGGGGCCGCCCTCTCCGTGCGCGGCGAGACCCTCACGTGCACCGCCGGCCGGGGTGACCGCCCGCCGGCCCTGCACGCCCTCGTCCAGGACTTCCTGGACACCCTCACCAGCAGCCAGCGGGAGCGCTTCACCGGGCGCTGCCCCGAAGCGATCCTGCTCTCCCGGCACCTCACGGCCACGGAGACGAGCCGCTCCAAGCGCGCGCAGCGCAAGCCCCTGACCCACGGCGAGGCCCGCCGCTCCCTCAAGCACGCCAAGATCACCGCCCGCCGCATCCGCGAGGACGGCGACCCGCTGCACGGCAGCTACGCCGCGCCCTGCCGCTCCTGTACGGCGATGCTCGCCCACTTCGGCGTCCGCGCCGTCGACCCCACCACGCCTGTCGAGAACGGCTGACCGCACACCCATGCCCGACCACCTCAGCACCACCCGCTTCCCGGTCAACGTCGACGCCGCCCTCCGCGAGGCCGGCTGGCAGCCCGGCCGCTGGGACATCAAGCTCGCCGAAGAATGGGCCGACGCCCTGCGCGCCCACGTCTCCCCCGCCGGCCACCGGCACAGCGTCTTCCCCGCCGCCGTCGAGGCCTGGGCCGAATTCGGCGGCCTGCGGATCACCGCACCCGGCCACGGCCGGCAGATAGCTCCCGCCGCCGTCCGCTTCGACCCGCTCGCCGGACTCCACCTCTCCCGCACCCTCGCCGACCTCGGCCGCGCCCTGGACACGGAGATCGCACCGCTCGGCGAGGAGGGCGACCACCAGGCCCTCCTCGCGATGGACGCCGAAGGCCGCGTCTACAGCCTCGACCACGCGGGCGACTGGTACCTGGGCAAGGACATCGACGCGGCCCTCTCGACCCTCGTCACCGGCGCCCAGCCGACCCGCCTCACCGCGGGCTAGGGCCCAGGACCTAGGGCCGGTCGGGCAGTACCGCGGACACCTTGAACCCGCCGGCGTCGGTCTCCCCCGAGACGAACACGCCGCCGAGCCGCAGCACCCGCTCCCGCATCCCGACGAGCCCGTTCCCGCCGCTCGGCAGCCGTACGTCCGCGTCACCCGCGTCCGAAGGACACGGACCGTTCTCCACCTGCATCGCGACCTCGGCCTCCCGGTGCGCGAGCCGGACCACGACCTTCGCGCCCGCCGCGTGCTTGTGGACGTTCGTGAGCGCCTCCTGCACCACCCGGTACGCCGTGCGCTCCACTTCCGGCGCGTACGCCCGTGGCTCACCCACCACCACGAACTCCACCGCCGCCCCCGCGAGCCGCGACTGCTCGCACAGGGCCTCCAGGGCGTCCAGGCACGGCCCGTCCTCGGCGGCGGCCTCCGCCGCCGCGGCGGCCGCCCGACCGACAGCGGCCAACGGCACCGGAGCCGGAGCCGGAGCCGTCCCCTCCCGGAGCACCCCCAGCATCTCCCGCAGCTCGGTCAACGCCTGCCGCCCCATGTCCCCCACGAGCGCGGCGTTCCGCACGGCCTTCTGCGGATCCTTCAGGGCCACCGCCTGGAGCGCGGCGGCGTGCACCACCATCAGCGACACCCGGTGCGCCACCACGTCGTGCATCTCCCGCGCGATCCGCGTCCGCTCCTCCTGCCGCGCCCACTGCGCCCGCTGCTCCGCCCGGTCCGCGAGCAGCGACAGCTCCTGCTCCAGGCTGTCCGCCCGCTCCCGGAGACTCTCCATGAGCCGGCGGCGCGCCCCTATGTAGAGGCCGAAGAGCAGCGGCGGCGCGTTGAGCCCGAGGGTCATGAACACCGAGACGACGGGCACGTACCAGCCGCTCGGGTCGATGTCCGGCTCTCCGACGTCGGCCTGGGCGACGTCCTGCCGCATCCGGACCACGGTCACGACGAACACGGCGACCGTCGACATCCCCGCGAGCACGGCGGTGATCCGGCGCGGCACCTCGGAGGCGGCGAGCGTGTACAGCCCGACGATCCCCATGAGGAAGCCCATCTCGGCGGGCGCGACGGCGATCGACACGAGCACGACGCCGATGGGCCACCGCCGCCGCACGACGAGGACGGACCCGACGACGAGCCCGAACAGCACCCCCACGGGCACGGGAAGCCCGGCCTTCTCGGCGAACCCGACGCCTTCGACCGCGCACTCCAGCGCGGACACGAACGCGAGCCCGACATCGAGGACGGCACTCCGCCGTCTCCCCCACCACAACCAACTCCGGACGCCCCCAGCGTCCCGGTCTGCCCCCGTCACGGTCATGCCACCCACCCTACGGGCGTGCCCCCCGGCAGTGCCGAGCTATACCGTCGCATGGAAGGCGCCTGGTACGGCATAGTGGAGGCCGCCAGGGCACAGGACCGACGGGATGTCCGCTTTGGCACTACACGCCATCCCCTGTGGTGTAATTGGCAGCACTGAGGCTTTTGGTGCCTTATGTCCGGGTTCGAGTCCTGGCGGGGGAGCTTCTTCATCCGGGTCCTGCCCTCACGGGTCAGGACCCGCACTCATGTCCGCCGCCCGTCACCCCGGTATCCTTCGTGCGTCCACCACCCAAAGCCGAAGGGCATTCCCGTGAGCGCCAATCGCCCGGCAGCCGTCGTCGTCCTCGCAGCGGGTGAGGGCACCCGCATGAAGTCGAAGACCCCCAAGGTCCTGCACGAGATCGCCGGGCGGTCCCTCGTCGGGCACGTCGTCTCGGCCGCCCGCGAGCTGGAGCCCGAGCACCTCGTCGTGGTCGTCGGGCACGCCCGTGAGCAGGTGAAGGGTCACCTGGAGGAGCACTACGCCGGGACCCGTACCGCCGTCCAGGAGGAGCAGAACGGCACCGGGCACGCCGTGCGGATGGCCCTCGAAGAGCTGGGCAAGGCGCCCGACGGCACCGTCGTCGTCGTCTGCGGCGACACCCCGCTGCTGTCCGGCGAGACCCTGCGGGCCCTCGCCGACACCCACGCCGCCGACGGCAACGCCGTCACCGTGCTCAGCGCCGAGGTGCCGGACTCCACCGGCTACGGGCGGATCGTGCGGGACGCCGACACCGGCGCCGTGACCGAGATCGTCGAGCACAAGGACGCCTCCCCCGCGCAGCTCGCCATCCGTGAGATCAACTCCGGCGTGTTCGCGTTCGACGGGCAGCTGCTCGCCGACGCGCTCGGCAAGGTGCGGACGGACAACAGCCAGGGCGAGGAGTACCTCACCGACGTCCTTTCGATCCTGCGCGAGGCCGGTCACCGGGTGGGCGCCTCCATCGCCGGCGACCACCGCGAGATCCTCGGCATCAACAACCGGGTGCAGCTCGCCGAGGCCCGCGCCCTGCTGAACCAGCGGCTGGTCGAGCGGGCCATGCTGGCCGGCGTGACCGTCGTCGACCCGTCCTCCACGTTCGTGGACGTGACGGTGACGTTCGAGCCGGACGCCGTGATCCACCCGGGTACGCAGCTACTCGGCGCCACGCACATCGGCGAGGACGCCGAGGTCGGCCCGAACACGCGGCTCAAGGACTGCACCGTCGGCAAGGGCGCCCGGGTGGACAACACGGTCGCCGACTCCGCCGTGATCGGCGAGAGCGCCTCCGTGGGCCCGTTCGCCTACCTGCGTCCGGGGACGAGCCTCGGCAAGAAGGCCAAGGCCGGTACGTACGTCGAGATGAAGAACGCGACGATCGGCGAGGGCACCAAGGTCCCCCACCTGTCGTACGTGGGCGACGCGACGATCGGCGAGTACACGAACATCGGCGCGGCGAGCGTCTTCGTGAACTACGACGGCGAGACGAAGCACCACACCACGATCGGCTCACACTGCCGCACCGGCTCGGACAACATGTTTGTGGCTCCCATCACGATCGGGGACGGCGCGTACACCGCCGCCGGGTCCGTGATCACGAAGGACGTGCCGGCGGGTTCGCTCGCCGTCGCCCGGGGCCAGCAGCGGAATATCGAGGGTTGGGTGGCCAGGAAGCGGCCCGGCAGCGCTGCCGCGCAGGCCGCTCAGGCAGCATCCGAGGACTCCGCCGGCGAAAGCTGACCGGAAACAGGTGCGTCGAACTCGGCGTACCGTGATACGTGCACACAAATTCGGCTGGCTCGCACACGCGCACGACAGCTCGTGGTTGGCGACCAGACAACACGTCTGAGGAGACAGTGCTGTGACCGGGATCAAGACGACCGGCGAGAAGAAGCTGATGCTCTTCTCCGGCCGCGCCCACCCCGAGCTGGCCGAGGAGGTCGCGCACCAGCTGGGTGTCGGCCTCGTTCCGACCAAGGCGTTCGACTTCGCCAACGGTGAGATCTACGTCCGCTTCCAGGAGTCGGCCCGTGGCGCGGACTGCTTCCTGATCCAGAGCCACACGGCTCCGATCAACAAGTGGATCATGGAGCAGCTCATCATGGTCGACGCTCTGAAGCGGGCCTCCGCGCGGAGCATCACCGTGATCGTCCCGTCGTACGGCTACGCCCGTCAGGACAAGAAGCACCGCGGCCGTGAGCCGATCTCGGCGCGTCTGGTGGCGGACCTGCTGAAGACGGCGGGTGCGGACCGCATCCTCACCGTCGACCTGCACACGGACCAGATCCAGGGCTTCTTCGACGGCCCGGTGGACCACCTGTCGGCGCTGCCGGTGCTCGCGGACTACGTGGGTGCGAAGGTCGACCGCTCCAAGCTGACGATCGTCTCCCCGGACGCGGGCCGCGTGCGGGTCGCCGACCGCTGGTGCGACCGTCTGGACGCGCCGCTGGCGATCGTGCACAAGCGTCGTGACAAGGACGTCGCCAACCAGGTCACCGTGCACGAGGTCGTCGGTGACGTGAAGGGCCGCGTCTGTGTCCTGGTGGACGACATGGTCGACACCGGCGGCACGATCTGCGCCGCCGCGGACGCCCTGTTCGCGCACGGTGCGGAGGACGTCATCGTGACGGCGACGCACGGCATCCTTTCGGGGCCGGCCGCCGATCGTCTGAAGAACTCGAAGGTCAGCGAGTTCGTGTTCACGGACACGCTGCCGGTGCCGGGTGCGCTCGAACTGGACAAGATCACGGTGCTGTCGATCGCGCCGACGATCGCGCGCGCGGTGCGTGAGGTGTTCGAGGACGGTTCGGTGACGAGCCTCTTCGAGGAGCACTGAGTCTCCGAGCAGTGACCGTGAGGGCCGTTCCCCGTCCGGGGGAGCGGCCCTCCGTCGTGTGCCCGGGGAGGTCCCCGGTGATCGAATTGGGCGGTAGGGCGGGTGGCCGGTAGACTGCCGTAGTTGCTCGGCGAGGGAGGCCGTACCCGTACGTCCGTACAGGGTCACGGCGGTCCGTTATCGACGCGCTCTTCGTAGCAGGCCATCGCCAGTCGTGGCCGGGTGACCCGGTTTTTTCGTCACCTTTCTACGAGGAGTGCACCATGGCCGAGATCAAGCTCGCCGCTTCCGTCCGTACCGAGTTCGGCAAGGGCGCCGCCCGCGCGATCCGCCGTGACGGCCAGGTTCCCGCCGTCGTCTACGGCCACGGTGCCGAGCCGGCGCACGTGACCCTCCCGGCCCACGACCTGGCGCTCGCGCTGCGTACGCCGAACGTCCTGCTCTCCCTGGACGTCGACGGCAAGAACGAGCTGGCGATCCCGAAGGCCGTCCAGCGTGACGCCATCAAGGGCTTCCTCATCCACGTCGACCTGCTCCTCGTGCGCCGTGGCGAGAAGGTCACCGTCGAGGTCGTCGTCGAGACCGAGGGCGACCTGGCCCCCGGCAGCTTCCTCGTCGAGAACGTGCTGAACACGCTCTCCGTCGAGACCGAGGCCACGCACATCCCGACCTCCGTCACCGTCTCCATCGAGGGCCTGGAGGCCGGTAACTCCATCCTCGCCAAGGACATCGAGCTGCCGGCCGGCACCACCCTGGTGACCGACCCCGACGCCGTCGTCATCCAGATCCTGGCCGCCCAGGCCGAGGAGCCGGCCGCCGACGCCGCCGAGGGCGCCGAGGCCTGAGCCGTAGGCTCTGCCTGACGTGACGGGGTGACGGGCCGATCGGCCCGTCACCCCGTTTCTCTTGTACGGACGGACACGAGGAGACCTGACGCACATGACGGACGACGACCCGAACGCCCCCTGGCTGATCGTCGGTCTCGGCAACCCGGGACCGGAGTACGCGGCCAACCGCCACAACATCGGCTTCATGGTGGTGGATCTGCTCGCGGACCGGATGCGAGGTTCGTTCAAGCGGGCGCAGAAGGCGCAGGCGCAGGTCGTGGAGGGCCGGATGGGGCCTCCGGGACCTTCGAGCCGCCGGGTCGTCCTCGCGAAGCCGATGTCGTACATGAACCTGTCCGGAGGGCCGGTGACGGCGCTGCGGGACTTCTACAAGGTGCCGACGGCGCGGATCGTGGCGATCCACGACGAGCTGGACATCGACTACGGGGTGCTGCGGCTGAAGATCGGCGGCGGCGACAACGGGCACAACGGTCTGAAGTCGATGACGAAGTCGATGGGCCCGGAGTACCACCGGGTGCGGTGCGGGATCGGGCGTCCGCCGGGGCGGATGCAGGTCGCGGACTTCGTCCTGAAGGACTTCTCGTCGGCCGAGCGCAAGGATCTGGACTGGTTCGTGGACCGGGCGGCGGACTCGGTGGAGTGCCTGGTCGCGGAGGGTCTGGAGCGGGCGCAGTCCGCGTACAACGCGTAGGGCGCGCGGCAGGCAGAACGTACGACTGTACGATCGCGGGTCATGACGCACGTCCGTAACGCCGCCATGGCCCTGGTCGCCCTTCTGCTGCTCGTCGCGGGAGCCTGGGCCTCCTGGGACTCGGCCCAGCACGTCCTGCTCGCGAAGGGGCGGGAACACGGCACGCTGACGGTGACCGGCTGCACGGAGAAGACGTGCACCGGGCGCTACGCCCCGGAGGACGCCTCGTCGACGCGGCGGACGCTGACGATCGAGAAGTCGGTGGCCGCGGAGAAGGGCCTGACGATCCCCGTGGTGGTGAAGCCGGGGACGGACGAGGGTGTGCGGACGGGCTGGGGCGGCGGTCTGCACGCGTGGCTGCCGCTCGGCGGGGCGCTGTTGCTGGCGGCGCCGCTGGTCGGAGGCGGTCTGCGGTTGCCGCGGACGGCGTGGTCGGCGGCGGGCGCGGGCGGGGCGCTGCTGGTGGCGGCGTTCCTGGCGCTTTGACCGGATGGCGTCGGTGGGTGGGGAGTTGTTCCTGACGGTCTGTCTTGTTTGCGCCGTAAACCGGCGCAATCGTTATGGACCTCTGGCTTAAGACCTGCTTAAAGCGACGGATAGGCTGCCCCCGCCACCTCCCACGGCATCCCTCATCCCACAGATGGACGACTGCACATGCGACGCTCCCTGATTTCCGCCGGCGCGCTGGTCGCGGCCGTTGCGGGCTCTCTCGTTCTGGCCCCGGCGGCTTCGGCTTCGGAGGGCAAGACGTACGAACTCCCGCTGCACCAGCCGACCAACCCCCCGATCAGCGCCTCCGAGTTCGCGAAGGAGGGGGAGGACTGCCCCGGCATCCCCTCCGACAAGGACGGCTGGCACTTCATCATCCCCGGCAAGGGTGTGGAGTTCACCAAGCTGACGGTGACCTTCGACAACGGTGACCCGATCGTCGTCACCGACTTCGGTCCGCCGAAGGACGACCACGCGTACGTGGCGTCCGAGCCGGGTGCCAAGCTGACCTCGGCCGTCGCCGAGGTCAACGGTGTGGTCGAGCAGGGCTGGTTCAACCTGTCCCACGCCTGCCCGGCGAGCACCACCCCCACCCCGACCGGCACGCCGAGCACCACCGCGCCGACGCCGACGGACACCCCGTCGACCGGTACGCCGACCGGCACCCCGTCCGGCACCCCCTCGGTGACGCCGAGCGAGTCCGTGTCGCCGACCGCGAGCCCGAGCGTCTCCGAGACCCCCGGCGGCACCGCCTCGCCGTCCGCGTCCACCCCCGCGGGTGAGACCGGTGGCACGGGCGGCACCGGTGGCACCGACGGCGACCTGGCCGAGACCGGCTCCAGCGCCCCCGTCGGCATCCTCGCCGCCGTGGCCGTGGCCCTCGCGGGCGCCGGCGCGTTCCTGGTGACCCGTCGCCGCAAGGCCGGCCAGCAGGGCTGACGCACCCCGTCATGACGGAGCCCCCGCCGGATTCCCCGGCGGGGGCTCTGTCGTACGTACGGGCAGGGTGTCAGCCGGTGTTGCGGAGGCCGGCCGCCACGCCGTTCACGGTGAGGAGCAGGGCCCGTGCGAGCAGCGGGTCCGGCTCCTCGCCGCGCTCGGCGGCGCTGCGCTGACGGTCGAGCAGGGCGACCTGGAGGTAGGAGATCGGGTCCAGGTAGGCGTCGCGGATGGCGAAGGTCTGCTGGAGGACCGGGTTGGAGTCGAGGAGCTTCTCGCCACCGGTGACCTTGAGGACCTCGGCGACGGTCAGCGCGTGCTCGGCCTCGATGGTGTCGAAGACGTGCTTGAGGTCGTCGGGGACCAGGGTGTCGACGTAGTGGCGGGCGATCCGCAGGTCGGTCTTCGCGAGCGTCATCTCGACGTTGGCGAGGAAGTTGCGGAAGAAGTGCCACTGCTCGTACATCTCGCCGAGGACCGGGTCGAGTCCGGCCTCGCGCAGGGCCTTCAGGCCGGAGCCGACGCCGAACCAGCCGGGGACGATCTGGCGGGACTGGGTCCAGCCGAACACCCACGGGATGGCGCGGAGTCCGTCGAGTCCCGCGCCCGAGTCGGGGCGGCGCGAGGGCCGGGAGCCGAGGTGGAGGTCGGCGAGCTGGTCGACGGGGGTCGCCTTGAAGAAGTACGCGGGCAGGTCCGGGTCCTCGACGAGCTTGCGGTACGCGGTGTGGGCGGCGTCGGAGACGGTGTCCATGGCCGCGTCCCAGCGCGCGAGGGCCTCGTCGGACTGGCGGGGCGCGGTGTGCAGGGCGGAGGCCTGCAGGGTGGCCGCGACGGTCAGTTCGAGGTTCTCGCGGGCGAGCGACGGGATCAGGTACTTGTCGGAGATGACCTCGCCCTGCTCGGTCACCTTGATCTCGCCCTCCAGGGTGCCCCAGGGCTGGGCGAGGATCGCGTCGTGCGAGGGGCCGCCGCCGCGGCCGACGGTGCCGCCGCGGCCGTGGAAGAGGCGGAGCCGTACGCCGTAGCGGTGGGCGACGTCGCGCAGGCGGCGCTGGGCGCGGTGGATCTCCCACTGGCTGGTGGTGATGCCGCCGAACTTGGAGGAGTCCGAGTAGCCGAGCATGACCTCCTGGACGTCGCCGCGGAGCGAGACGAGGCGCCGGTAGGAGGGGTCGGCGAGCATGCCGTCGAGGATGACGTCGGCGGCCTTGAGCTCGTCGGTGGTCTCCAGGAGCGGCACGATGCCGATCTTGGCCCAGCCGCCGTGCAGGTCGATGAGGCCGGCCTCGCGGGCGAGGACGGCGGCGGCGAAGACGTCGTCGGCGCCCTGGCACATCGAGATGATGTACGACTCGATGACCTCGGGGCCGAAGCGCTCGAAGGCCTCCTTGACGGTGTGGAAGACGCCGAGGGTCTTCTGTCCGGCCGCGTCGAGCGGGGCGGGCGTGGGGGCGAGCGGGCGGCGCGAGCGCAGCTCCTTGGCGAGGAGCTTCTGCCGGTAGTCGCGCGGCATGTCGGCGTACCGCCAGGACTCCTCGCCGAGGCGGTCGAAGAGCTGGCCGAGGGCGTGGTGGTGGGCGTCGGCGTGCTCGCGGACGTCCATGGTGGCGAGCTGGAGGCCGAAGGCGGAGAGGGTGCGGATGGTGCGGTCCATCCGGCCGTCGGCGAAGAGGCCGCCGCGGTGCTCGCGCAGGGAGGTCTGGATGAGGGTGAGGTCCTGGACGAGCTCGGCGGTGCCGAGGTAGTCGCGGCCGTCCTGGTGGGGGGTGCCCTGGGCGAGGCGCTCGCGGGTGTTGAGGAGCTTCTGCCTGATGCAGGTGGCCTTGAGGCGGTACGGCTCCTCGGCGTTGAGCCGCTTGTAGCGGGGGCTGATCTCCGGGAGGAGTTCCAGGTCGCGCTGGAGGGAGTCCAGGAGTTCCTGGGTGGCTCCGGTGTAGCGGATGGAGTTGGAGAGCAGGCCGCGGAGGTAGTCGACGAGTTCGAGGGCGTCGGTGATGCCGTGCTCGTGCTGGAGGATCAGGACGTCCCTGGTCACCTGGGGGGTGACGTTGGGGTTGCCGTCGCGGTCGCCGCCGATCCAGGTGCCGAAGGTGAGCGGGCGGGTGCCGGCGGGCAGCTCGACGCCGACGCGCTCCAGTTCGGCGGCGAGGTCCTCCAGGACGTCGCCGACGGCGCCGGCGTGCAGCTCGTCGAGGTAGTAGATGGCGTTGCGGGCCTCGTCGGCGGGCTCGGGCCGGACGACGCGGAGTTCGTCGGTCTGCCAGATGAGGTCGATGTTCTCGGCGAGCCTCAGGTCGTGGCGGCGCCGGTCGGCCTCGATGACCGGGGTCTCCAGGAGGGCGGCGATCCGGCGCAGCTTGTTGAGGACCGAGCGGCGGGCCGCCTCGGTGGGGTGCGCGGTGAAGACGGGCCGGACGTTGAGGTTCTTGACCGTCTGGCGGACGTGCTCGGGATCGCCGTCCTTGAGCATGTCGGCGGTGCGGGCGAGAAGGCCGCCCTCGGCGGCGCGCTTCTCGCGCATCTCGCGACCGCGGTGAACCTGCTCGGTGACGTTCGCGAGGTGGAAGTAGGTGGAGAAGGCGCGCACGAGCTTGGCGGCCGTCTCCAGTTCGACGCCGCGGAGCAGTTCGGCGGCGTCGTCGCCGTTCTCGCGGGTGAGGCTGCGGACCCGCTCGACGAGGTCGAGGAGTTCGTGGCCTTCCTGGCGGACGAGGGTCTCGCCGAGGAGATCACCCAGGCGGCGGATGTCGGCGCGCAGCTCGGCGCTGGCGGTGGGGGTCTGGTCGGCACTGCTCACAGGTGCGGCTCCTTGCAGTGTTTGAGCACGTCTGGAGGGGTACTGGAGGCTTGCGGACCGCGCTGTCCGACGCACCCAGGATAGGTGTCCGTCCGCTCGGCGATGGCCCTGCCCCTCTCGTGCCCTCTTGCCGCGCGCCCCGGCGCTGCCATACTTACGATGCCGTAGGTTACGGAGGCGTAGCCTAGGCTGCGTTTTGCCGTATTTTCTCGTACATTCCTCGGATTTCTCTCCGATGTACCCCCCACACACCCTCACCTTCACCCCCAGGGGACACCCATGACCACTAGCCCACAGGTGACCTCGGCGCCGGAGGCGCCGGAAGCGCCCGCCGGCGCCACGGCACTTCCCTCCGCCACGCTGGGCGGCGACAGCAAGGGTTCGATCGAGCAGATCACCCTGGGGCTGTTCATCACGGTGCCCTTCGTGGCCCTGCTCGCGGCGGTGCCGCTGGCGTGGGGCTGGGGGGTGAGCTGGCTCGACGTCGGGCTGATGGTGGCGATGTACTACATCGGCTGCCACGGGATCACGATCGGCTTCCACCGCTACTTCACGCACGGTTCCTTCAAGGCGAAGCGGCCGCTGCGGATCGCGCTGGCGATCATGGGCTCGCTCGCGGTGGAGGGGCCCCTCGTGCGCTGGGTGGCGGACCACCGCAAGCACCACAAGTTCTCGGACGCGGAGGGCGATCCGCACTCGCCGTGGCGCTTCGGGGAGACGGTCCCCGCGCTGATGAAGGGCCTGTGGTGGGCGCACATCGGCTGGATGTTCGACGAGGAGCGGACTCCTCAGCACAAGTACGCGCCCGACCTGATCAAGGACCCGGTGCTGCGCGGGATCTCCCGCCACTTCCTCTCCTTCACGATCCTCTCGCTCGCGATCCCGCCGCTGATCGGCGGTCTGGTGACGTGGTCGTGGTGGGGCGCGTTCACCGCGTTCTTCTGGGGCTCGCTGGTGCGCGTGGCGCTGCTGCACCACGTGACGTGGTCGATCAACTCGATCTGTCACGCGGTGGGCAAGCGTCCCTTCAAGTCGCGGGACCGTTCGGGCAACGTGTGGTGGCTGGCGGTGCTGTCGTGCGGCGAGTCCTGGCACAACCTGCACCACGCGGACCCGACGTCGGCGCGGCACGGGGTGCTGCGCGGCCAGGTCGACTCCAGCGCGCGGCTGATCCGCTGGTTCGAGCAGCTGGGCTGGGCGTCCGACGTGCGCTGGCCGGCGAAGGAGCGCATCGAAGCCCGCCGCCAGAGTGCCTCCGCAGACGCGGCATGATGGAAGACGTGGCGATCGACGGCAGGACCAGCGGGACCGGCAGCAGCGGCGAGCAGAAGCCCCGGCGGGGGCGCCGGGTGCGGATGACGGGCGCGGAGCGCCGGGAGCAGCTTCTCGACATCGGTCGCACGCTCTTCGCCGAGAAGGGTTTCGAGGGCACGTCGGTGGAGGAGATCGCGGCGAAGGCCGGGGTGTCCAAGCCGGTGGTGTACGAGCACTTCGGGGGCAAGGAGGGCCTGTACGCGGTCGTGGTCGACCGGGAGATGCGCCAGCTCCTCGACGGGGTGACGGGCGCGCTGACGGCGGGGCATCCGCGGGAGCTCCTGGAGCAGGCGGCGTTCGCGCTGCTCGACTACATCGAGAACTACACGGACGGTTTCCGGATCCTCGTACGGGACTCCCCGGTGGCGCAGTCGACGGGTACCTTCGCGTCGCTGATCAGTGACATCGCCACGCAGGTGGAGGACATCCTGGGCCTGGAGTTCAAGACCCGGGGGTTTGATCCGAAGCTGGCTCCGCTGTACGCGCAGGCCCTCGTGGGCAGTGTGGCGCTGACGGGTCAGTGGTGGCTGGACGTACGGAAACCGAAGAAGGCCGAGGTCGCGGCGCATCTGGTGAACCTGGCGTGGCACGGGCTCGACGGTCTCGAGCAGAAGCCGCGGCTGATAGGGCACCGCAAGAACTGACCGGACGGTCGGATTCGCTGGGTAAAGCTCTGGCGTAAACCTTTCCGCTGAGTAGAATCATGTTCAACATCCGGGGGGGTGTCCGACCGTCGAACGAGGTCGTCTCCGCGCGCTTTCCGTCGCGCGCTGACGCCGTTCGATGCCTGTACGAACCCCCCTGTTTGGTTCCGTCGAACCTCTGATTCCCTGGGGGGGATCTTTTTGTTCTTCATGCAGTCCAAGCGTGCCCGTCGCGTCGCCGCGTGCACCGCTCTCGCCCTCTCCGCGGGCATGCTCCTCGCCGGTACGGCGTCCGCCGACACCCCGGCGCCGCGCCCGTCCGTGGAGAAGCCGGCTCCGGCCGGTACCGCACTTCCCAAGCTGGCCCTGCCGAAGGTGGACGGCTCCCGCTCCGCCGGGATCACCGGCGCCGCGGAGGCCGGCAGCGCGCCGCGCTCCGACGTCGACGGTGACGGCCACAGCGACATCCTGTGGCGCGGCTACGACGGCGAGGTCTACTCCGCCCTGACGAGCGGTATCGAAGGCTCCCAGGTGTACCGGAGCGACGGCTCGGCCGACTTCGTCAAGGACATCGTCCCGATCGGCGACCAGGACAAGAACGGCACCCGTCCCGAGGTCCTGACGCTGTCCTCCGACGGTGACATCACCCTGTACGGGGACACCACCGAGTCCTACGGCGAATTCCGCTGGGGCGCCTCCGGCTGGCAGATCTACAACAAGGTCTTCTCGCCCGGCGACATCAGCGGTGACGGCCGTCCGGACGTGCTCGCCCGCACGCCCGCCGGCGAGCTGTGGGTCTACGTCTCCACCGGCACGTACAACGCTCCGTTCCACGCCCGTCAGAAGGTCGGCAACGGCTGGCAGGCCTACGACCAGCTCATCGGTCTGGGTGACAGCGACGGCGACGGCAAGGGCGACTTCCTCGCCCGTACGAACGGCGGCGTCCTCTTCTACTACGGCAGCACCGGCAGCCCGTACTCGGTGAAGCCCCGCAAGGAGGTCGGCCACGGCTGGGACCTCTACAACCAGATCGTCGGCATCGACGACGACAACGGCAACGGCATCGGTGATGTCGTCGCGCGTGGCAACGACGGCACGCTGTGGATCTACTACGGCAAGGGCAACGGCCACTTCACGGCCCGCCAGCAGGCCAGCTCCGGCGGCGGCTGGGCCGACACGCCCCAGCTGGGCGGCGCGGGCAACGTGCCGGCGCACGGCAAGGAGGGCATGCTCGCCCGGGACAAGGCCGGAACGATGTTCTGGTACTACCCGACGGGCACGGGCAAGCTGGCCCCCCGCCAGCAGCTCGGCGAGACCGGCATGGCCGCCGGCCTCAACCTCACCGAGGTCAACTCCCTGGGCCCGGACGGGATCTCCGACACTCTGGTCAAGTACGACGGGCGCCTCTACGGCGACGTCGACTACGGCGGTGGCTGGAACGCCATCAACCTGATCGCGGGGCCGGGCGACCTGAACAACGACGGCACCGGTGACTTCGTCGCCCGTGACGTCTCGGGCGTGCTGTGGCTGTACCGGACGAACTACAACAACACGGCGCTCCACTCCCGTGTGAAGATCGGCGGCGGCTGGGGCGCGTACGACCGGATCGTCGGTTCCGGCGACCTCAGCGGCGACGGTCTGAACGACCTGGTGGCGCGCGCCAAGGACGGCAACCTGTACCTGTACCAGGGCACCGGCCAGGCGGGTTACCCGTTCAAGTCCCGCGTGAAGATCGGCGGCGGCTGGAACGCGTACCCGAAGATCGTCGCCCCCGGTGACATCACGGGTGACGGCAAGGCCGACCTCCTCGCGGTGAACTCGGGCGGCGAGCTGTTCCGCTACACGGGCCGCGGCGAGGCGGGCTGGGTCTTCAAGTCCCGCGCCTCCATCGGCACCGGCTACCAGACCTACAACGGTCTCTACTAGTCGTACCGCGCAGCGCACAGGGCGCCCCGCACCGGATCTCCGGTGCGGGGCGTCCGCGTGTTTCAGGCGCTTTTGCGGGCGAGGGCGAAGACGCGGCGGAAGGGGAACACCGTGCCGTGCGGGCCCGGTGGATAGGCCTCGCGGAGGAGGGCGCGGTACTGGCCGAGGAAGGCGTCGACGGCCTCCTGGTCGTCGCCGAGGGTGGTGAGGACGGGCCGCAGGGCGGTGCCCTTGACCCAGTCGAGGACGGGGTCCTCGCCCTGGAGCAGCTGGCAGTACGTGGTCTCCCAGACATCCGTCTCGCAGCCCAGGTCGGTGAGACGGGTGAGGTAGTCGGCGGCGTCGAGGATGTGGACGAAGCGGCGGCCCTGGTCGCCGACGCGGGAGCGCCATTCGGGGGTCTCGCAGAGTTGGCCGAGCAGGGCGTGGCTGGGCGAGGTGAAGTTGCCGGGGACCTGGAAGGCCAGGGTGCCGCCCGGATGGAGTCCGTCGATCCAGCGGGCGAAGGACTCGGGGTGGTTGGGCACCCACTGGAGGGCCGCGTTGGAGACGATCAGGTCGTAGGGCTCTGTGGGCGTCCAGTGGGCGGCGTCCGCGGCCCTGAAGTCCAGCCATCCGCCGCCCCTGGTGGTGCCCGACCAGTCCTTCTCGGCGCGCTCCAGCATGTCGGGCGAGAGATCGAAGCCGGTGATGTGGGCGTCGGGCCAGCGGTCGGCGAGGAGGGCCGTCACATTGCCGGGACCGCAGCCGAGGTCGGCGATGCGGGCGGGCCGGCCCTGGGCGGGCAGGCGCGGTATTCGGGCGAGCAGATCGAGGAACGGGCGGGTGCGGTGGCCGGAGTGCCGGAGGTACTGCTGCGGGTCCCACGTGGGTGCGGCGGATTCAACGGAATGCATGTTCGAGCCCCCTTGCTGGACTGAATGGCCGAAACGGAACGGGTTCCGGCGGGTCCCTTCCCCATAGTCCAGCGGAATATATCTTGAGATCAAGAAGCTTGATGTCGAGAAACTTGAACACAAGAGACTTTATGTCAACAGACCCTCTACACTGATCGTCATGGAGGACGAGGTCGACCGACTGGTCGCAGCATGGCGCCGCGAGCGCCCCGACCTCGACGTGGAACCGCTCGAGGTGCTCAGCCGCGTCTCACGGCTCGCCCGTCACCTCGACCGCGCCCGTCGGCTCGCCTTCTCCGAGCACCAGCTGGAGCCCTGGGAGTTCGACGTCCTCACCTCCCTGCGCCGGGCCGGAGCGCCCTACCAGCTCTCCCCCGGCCAGCTCCTGACGCAGACCCTGGTCACCTCCGGCACCATGACCAACCGCATCGACCGGCTCACCAAGAAGGGCCTCGTCGAGCGGCTCCCCGACCCCAGTGACCGGCGCGGCGTCCTCGTCCGGCTCACCCCCGAGGGCCGCGACCGCGCCGACGAGGCACTGGCCGGACTCCTCGCCCAGGAGCGTGCCATCCTGGCCCAGCTCTCCCGCGGTCAGCGCGGCGAACTGGCCGCCCTGCTACGCCGGCTGACCGCCCCGTTCGACAACCTCCCGGGCTAGCCCGGACACCGGCTCCGCCGGTCCCACGCCCGCCCGCCGGGCAAGGGCCACCGCCGCCAGGGTCGAGTGCACGCCCAGCTTGCCCAGCACGTTCTGCATGTGCGTACGGACGGTGTGCGGGGACAGGAAGAGACGCTCGGCCACCGCCTTGCGGCCCAGGCCCGCGACCATGCAGCGCAGCACCTCCCGCTCGCGCGGGGTCAGCGACTCCACGAGCCGCTCGCTGTCCGTCCGGTGCTTGCGGGCCGCCGTCAGCTCCCGCAGGACGCCGGTGAGCAGCGCGGGCGGCAGATGCGTCTCGTCCCGCAGCACCCCGCGGACCACCGCGAGGAGCCGCTGGAGCGAGCAGTCCTTCGCCACCCAGCCGGCCGCCCCGGCCTGGAGGGCGAGCGCGGCCCGCCGCGGGTCGTCCTTCTCCGCGAGGACGACGGTACGGACCGCGGGCTGCGCCCTGCGCACCCCCGCCACCAGGGAGATCCCGTCGACGGCCGCCTCCGCGTCGTCCGGCACCGCGCGGGCCACGGCCGCTCCGGGGGGCCCCGCGCCCAGTTCGGCGTCGACGAGCATCACGTCGAACCTGCGACCCTCCGCCGCACCGCGTTCCAGGCAGCGCAGGGCGGCCGGGCCGCTTCCCGCCGCGGCGACGTCGACGTCGGGCTCGGCCGCGAGTGCGGCGGCCAGCGATTCGGCGAAGACGCGGTGGTCGTCCACCACCAGGACACGGATACGTGCCACGGACACCCCCAAGTGTCGAGGAACGGACCGACGCGGGCACGGCGCCGGGGGCGGGTCCGTCACGCGCACGACCGCCGCCGTGCGTTGACTGGTACCCCGCCTTCCAGCGCCGTACCCGACCGGGTCTCGCACCCTGAACAGCACCGGCCCCCACCGGCGCTGCCCCACACAGTAGGGGCGGGGCAGCGCGGTGGGGGCCGATTCGCGGAACTGTCCGAAGTCGTCCGGGACTGTGGGGGCGTGAAGCCGGCGCTCAGACCCGGCGCGCACCCGCCGAGGGCACGGCGGGGAAGACCCCCGGAGCCGTGTACCCGGCCTCGGCGAAGGCCTTCCCGACGGCGGCGGCGACCGCGTCCGCCCGGTCGGTGTCGACGAGGACGACGGCCGAGCCGCCGAAGCCGCCGCCGGTCATCCGGGCTCCGAGCGCCCCGGCGGCGTTCGCCGTCTCCACCACGAGGTCCAGTTCGGGGCAGGAGACGCGCAGGTCGTCACGGAGGGAGGCGTGGCCCTCGGTGAGGACCTGGCCGACGGCCCGGGTGTCCCCGGCGTCGAGCAGGGCGATGGTCCGCTCCACGCGCGCGTTGTCGGTGACGACGTGCCGGACGTAGCGCAGAATCGTCTCGTCGCCCAGGCGTGCGAGCGTTTCGGGAAGATGCGCAGCGCTCACCTCGCGCAGGGTCTTCACCCCGAGCGCCCGCGCACCGGCTTCACAGCCAGCGCGCCGCTCGGCGTACGCGCCGTCCCCGAGCGCGTGCTTCACGCGGGTGTCGACGACGAGGAGCCGCAGCCCCTCGGCCGCCAGGTCGAAGGGGACCTGCCGGTACGAGAGGTCCCGGGTGTCCAGATGGAGGGCATGGCCCTCCTCGGCGCAGGCGGAGGCCATCTGGTCCATGACCCCGCAGGGGACGCCGACGAAGGCGTTCTCTGCGCGCTGGGCGATCCTGGCGAGTTCGGGCCGGGTGAGTCCGAGGCCGAACAGCTCGTTCAGGGCGAGCGCCGTGACGACTTCGAGCGCCGCCGAGGAGGAGAGGCCCGCGCCGGTCGGCACGGTCGAGGTGAGGTGCACGTCCGCGCCGGTCACCGGGTGGCCGGCCTCCCGCAGGGCCCAGACGACCCCGGCGGGGTAGGCCGCCCAGCCTCCGCCGGAGAGCGGTTCGAGGGTGTCGGCCGCCAGCTGGACGATGCCGCCGTCGATGTCGGCGGAGTGCAGGCGCAGCACGTTGTCGTCACGGCGGGAGACGGCGGCGACGGTGGTGTGCGGCAGGGCGAGCGGCAGGACGAAGCCGTCGTTGAAGTCGGTGTACTCGCCGATCAGGTTGACCCGCCCGGGGGCGGCCCAGACACCGTCGGGGGCGGCGCCGTACAGCGCCTCGAAGTCGGCGGCGACGCTCATGCGTTCTCCTCCTGACGGCGACGGGCGAAGGCCCAGGCGTCGGCGACGACGGCCGCCAGGTCGGGACGGGACGGCGTCCAGCCGAGCCGCTCGCGGGCGGCGTCGGCGGAGGCGACCAGGACGGCCGGGTCGCCGGGGCGGCGGGCGGCGGTGATCTCCGGGACGGGGTGGCCGGTGACCCGCCGTACGGTCTCGACGACCTCGCGGACGGAGAAGCCGCTGCCGTTGCCCAGGTTGCAGACGAGGTGCTCGCCGGCCGGCACCGCGTCCCGGCTCATGGCGTCGAGCGCGAGCAGGTGGGCCTCGGCGAGGTCGGCGACGTGGATGTAGTCGCGGACGCAGGTGCCGTCCGGCGTCGGGTAGTCCTCGCCGTACACGGAGATCGCCTCGCGGCGGCCCTGGGCGACCTGGAGGACGAGCGGGATCAGGTGCGACTCGGGCTCGTGGCGCTCGCCGAGCGAGCCGTACGCCCCCGCCACGTTGAAGTAGCGCAGCGACACGGCGGCCAGGCCGTGGGCGGCGCACTCCCCGCCGATCATGTGGTCGACGGCCAGTTTGCTCGCCCCGTAGGGGCTGGTGGGGGCGGTCGGCGCGGACTCGGTGATCGGCACGGTCTCCGGCTCACCGTAGGTGGCGGCGGTGGAGGAGAACACCAGCTTGCGCACGCCGGCGGCGCGCAGGGCGGCGAGCAGGGCCATGCTGCCGCCGACGTTGTTGTCCCAGTACTTCTCGGGCTTGGCCACGGATTCTCCGACCTGGGAGAAGGCGGCGAAGTGCAGGACGCCGTCGTAGGAGCCGTCCAGCCACTTCGCGGCGTCCTGGACGCGGCCCTCGATGAACTCGGCGCCGTCGGGGACGGCTTCGGCGAAACCGGTGGAGAGGTCGTCGAGGACGGTGACGCGGTCGCCCCGTTCCAGGAGGTGGGCGGCGACGACGCTGCCCACGTATCCGGCTCCGCCGGTCACCAGGTACCTCTGTGTCATGCGCTTGCCACCTCTCGGAGTCGTCGGGCCGCGTCCTCCGGCCGTACGTCGTTCATGAACGCGCCCATGCCGGACTCGGTGCCCGCGAGGTACTTCAGCTTGCCGGAGGCCCGTCGGACGGTGAAGAGCTCCAGGTGCAGTCCGAAGTCCTCCCGCCGCCCGTCCGTGAACGGCGCCTGGTGCCAGGCGGCGATGTAGGGCGTCGGCGGCTCGTCCGGGCCGAAGATCCGGTCGAAGCGCCTCAAGAGTTCCAGGTAGACCTGTGCGAACTCTGTGCGCGCCGCGCCGTCGAGGGCGAGGAGGTCGGGCACCCGCCGCTTGGGGTGGAGGTGCACCTCGTACGGCCAGTGGGCGGCGTACGGGACGAAGGCGATCCAGTGCTCGGTCTCCAGGACCACCCGCTCGCCGTCGGCGCGTTCGCGGGCGACGACGTCGTCGAAGAGGTTCCGGCCGGTCTCGGCGCGGTGCTCGTCGACGCGGCGGCGCATCGCGGCCGTGCGGGGGGCGACGTACGGGAAGGCGTAGATCTGGCCGTGCGCGTGGGGCAGGGTCACGCCGATCTCCTGGCCCCGGTTCTCGAAGCAGTAGACCTGCTCGACGCCGGGGAGGGCGGAGAGGGTGGCGGTGCGGTCGGTCCAGGCGTCGAGGACGAGGGCGACCCGCTCCTCGGTGAGGTCGGCGAAGGAGGCGGTGTGGTCGTCGGTGAAGCAGACGACCTCGCAGCGGCCGACGCCGCCGGAGAGGGACGGGAAGCGGTTCTCGAAGACCACCACCTCGTAGCTCTCCTCGGGGACCTCGCTCTCGCGTCCGTCCCGGGAGGGACAGAGCGGGCAGGCGTCGGCCGGCGGGAGGTAGGTGCGGGCCTGCCGGTGCGAGGCGACGGCGACGTCGTCGCCGGTGAGGGCGTCGCGCCGGATCTCGGAGCGGGAGACGACGGGGGTGAGGGGGCGCGGGTCGACGGCGGTACGGACGGTGTCGTCGCCGCTGTCGTAGTAGATCAGCTCGCGCCCGTCGGCGAGCGTGGCGACGGTCTTCTTCACGGGTGTGCCCTCCGGCGGGATCAAACAGAACCACGCACAAGGAATCACATTCCAACATGAGCGTCAACGCCGAAGCCGGGGCCCCGCACCGCGGGGCCCCGGAAACTCACCTCAGCGGGGTCCCCGCTGCTGCGGCACCGCCCGGTCGAGCAGCCCCGTACGGGCCGCGAGGGCCGCCGCCTCCAGGCGCGAACCGACCCCCAGCTTCATCAGGACCCGCTGCACATGCGTCCGCGCCGTGCTCGACGCGATCCCCATCCCCGCCGCGATCAGCCGGGTGTCCTCCCCCTCCGCGACCCGGACGAGGACCTCCACCTCCCGCTGCGTGAGCAGCCGCAGCAGCCGCTGCCCCTCGTCGTCCGGCTGCGCCGTGGGGTGCAGCAGCTCCGCGAAGGCCGCCTGGAGCAGCTGCGGCGCCACCGCCGACTCACCCGCCCTCGCCTTCACCAGGGCGCGCTCCACCCCCTCGATGCGCTCGTCCTGCCGGACGTATCCCGAGGCGCCGGCCGCGAACGCCGCCGCGATCCCGCGCGGCGAGGGCACGGGACCCAGCACCACCACCGCCACCTGCGGCCGCTCCCGCTTGATCCGCACGACCACGTCGAAGGCCCCTGGATCGGCCGGAGCCGCCGTCCCGAGCAGACAGACCTCCGGCGCCCGGCTCACCACCAGCTCCGCCGCCCCCGCCACCGGCGCGGCCGCCGCGAGCACCCGGTGCCCGCGCAGCTTCAGCGCCGAGGCGAGCGCCTCCGCGAGCAGGCGGTGGTCGTCCACCACCACGAGGCGTACGCCCATCCCGCTCTTCCCCCTTCTCCGCGCCCGCCGTCCCCCGGCACGCCTGACCCGGCAAGGTACACGCTCCCCCGCCCCGCATCGCCCCATTCGCATCGCCATGTCGACGAATCGTCACCTCACCCGCCGTCACATCACCCTCACGGGTGGCCTCGCGGCAGACGGGAGCGGGCCCCTCCGGATTTCCGGAGGGGCCCGCTACCTGATCCTGCCCGAGGGCTCAGCCCTTGGCGCTGTACGAGACGGCGAGGTACTCCTTGGTCGAGAAGCCGCTGTCACTCGTCTTGCTCACGTACGTCTTCGAGACGATGAACCGGCCGTCGCCGAAGAGGTACTCGCTGCCGGTCACGCCGAAGCTCCGCTCGGTCTCCCGCAGCGGCTTCTCCGACGGGTTCTCCAGGAGGAGGGTCTCCTTCATCGTGCCGCCGTTGACGGACACGATCCGGCCGCCCTTGTCGTACGGGGGCACCTTGTACGCGATCAGGTCGCCCCCGTCCATGCGGAGCGGGACGAGCGTGTACTTGTCGCCCGCGTCCGCCTTCTCCGGCACCATCTTCCCGGTGGCCAGGTCGAAGGCGATGATCTCGTTCGTCTCGTCGCCGTACTCGCCGGTGGAGCCCTCGTGCTCCTCGGTCGGCACGTAGAGCCGGCCGTTGCCGACGAGCGCCTGCGTGCAGGCCTCGACCTTGGTGGAGCGGCAGCGGGCCGCGTACTGGTCGGCGTCCGCCGTGATCTTCGCCTTCAGCTTCCCGGTCTTCTCGTCGATCGAGAAGAAGTCCGAGATGCCGCTGCCGTCACCGGCGCTGTCGCCGACGTCGGCCGCGACGACCAGCGGCTTGGTGGAGATCACCGACGCGTACTTCACACCGGTCGGCATCTTGTACTGCGAGAGCGGCGCGCCCGTCATCGGGTCGAGGTTCTGGATCATCACGTACTGGCTGCTGTACGGGCCGCACTTGCGGACCGCGACGAGACCGGCGCCGCCGCCGTATCCGAGGTCGAAGCAGTTCTGGTCGTTGACCTGCGGCTTCCAGCGCGGGTTGCCGCTGGCGGCGTCGAAGGCGGCGCCGCCGTCGGTGCCGCCGGCCGCGACCGTCTTGCCGCTGAGCGTCACCTCGCTGAACCGGGCCTTCCCGTCACCGGCGGCCCCGCCGGTGACGGAGGTGGACCACAGCAGCTTGCCGGTGGCGAGGTCGACCATGCCGACCTCGGTGCACTGCTGGTAGTAGCGCGGCGCCACCCGCTTGGCGGCCTCGAAGAGGATCGGCACCTTGTGGTCGGCGGTCATGTGCCGGGACGCGCCGCAGACCTGGCCGGTCAGCGGAAGCGTCCACAGGACGGCGCCCGTGTCGAGGTCGTAGCCGACGACGGAGTTCACGCCGGTCTTCACGAACGCCTTGTCGGTGATCCAGGAACCCGACACGTCGGTGGTGTCGGGCACGGTCGGCAGGCCGATCTTGAAGACCTCCTTGGCCGCCGTGTTCGCCGGGGCCTTCTCCTTGCCCCCGCCGCCCAGGCCGTTCGAGCCGCCGGAGCCGCCGGTGCCGTTCGCGCCCTGCGAGGTGCCCGCCGAGCCCTTGGCCTCCTCGGTCGGCTCGTCGCCGCCCTTGGAGCCGGCGTACCAGATGCCGGCGCCGACGATCAGGACGACGGCGACGACGGCCGCGATGATGATCTGCATCTGCGCCGACAGCTTCTTGCCGCCACCGGGAGCCTGTACGGGCTGCTGGTACGTGTCGTAGGACTGCTGGGGCTGCTGGGGCTGCGTCGGGTAGCCGTACGGGGGCTGCACGGGCTGCTGGTAGCCGCCGTAGGGCTGCTGCGGCTGCTGCGGCGCGGTGGGGTAGCCGTACGGCTGCTGCTGCGGAGCCGCGGGCGGCTGCTGCGGGTAGCCGTAACCGGCGTCGGGCTGCTGCTGCGGGTGGCCGTACCCCGGCTGCTGTTGCGGGTAGCCGTACCCCGGGTCGGGCTGCTGCGGCGGCGGCGCGCCGTAGCCGCCCTGCGGGTCGGGGGGCTGGTTCGGCGGGGGCGGTGGGGGCTGCGTCATCGGTCCGTGTACCTCACTTGCTGAAGGCCATCATCGTCTTGACCTGCTTCTCGGCCTCGTCGTTGGTGGCGGACACGCGCCCGCTGGCCACCACGAACGTGCCACTGCCGTAGGCGTAGCCCGGGCTGTAGAAGCTGTTCTCGATCGTGGCCGTCGCCGCCGGGTGCTGGAGCAGGATCTTCGGCGCGCCACCGGTCGGGGCGAGCGTCGCGACGGCGCCGCCCTTGTCGTACGCGGCGTCGACGTACAGCAGGACCTGGCCGCCCTCCATGCGCAGCGGCGTCATGGACTGCTCACCGGGCGCCTTGGAACGCCACTTGGGCTTGCCGTTCCTCAGGTCGAAGGCGACGACCTCGTTGGGCTTGCCGTACGAGGTCTCGGTGGCCATGTAGAAGGTGTTCGCGTCGGCCGCGACACCGGTGCATCCTTCGAGGTTCTTGCCGAAGATGACGAAGCCGCCGCCGCACGACGGGGCGAACTTGTCCTTGCCGCCCTGGATCTGCGAGCGGAGCTTGCCCTTGGCGTCGAGCGCGAAGATCGTCCACTTCTTCTGCTCGCGCTGGGTGGCGGAGACGACGAGCGGGTCGACCGAGTAGACCTTGTCGACCTCCCAGTCGGTCTCCAGCTTGAAGGTGAACGCGGGCTTGCCGGTGGCCGGGTTGACCACGCCGACGGCGTGGGACTTCTTGGAGGTGCTGCCCGAGGGGCAGTCCATGGCGGCGACCAGCTTGCTGCCGCCCGCGTAGGCGAAGGGCTTGCAACCGGTGGTGGGGCCGGTGAACAGCTGGCGGCCGTCGGCGAGCGAGAAGCCGTAGGCGCTGCTGGTGCCCGCGACGGTCACCGTGTTGCCGCTGATGGACAGGGTGTTGTCCGAGAAGGCGAACAGGCCCTTGGGCTTGGGCACGGCCTTCTTCCAGCCCGCCTTGCCGGTCTTCAGGTCGACCATCTGCAGCTGGCTGCACTTGGCGCCGTCCTTGGCGCTCTCGGCGTAGCCGAAGACCATGACGCCGTTCGCCGACGGGTTCGCGGGCGCCGCGCACAGCTCGAACGGCACGTCGATGTGCCACTTCGAGGAGCCGTCGCTGAGGCTGTAGCCGCTGATGCCCTTGTACATGGCCTTGACGACGGTGTCGCCGACGATCCACGGGCCGTAGACGTCGGAGCCGTTGCGCGGCAGGTCGACATCGTTCTTGAGCAGCCAGTTGACCTTGGCCTCGCCGGCCTGGCGGCCCGCGTTGAGGTCGTCCTCGCCGTTGCCCCCGTCGCCCGAGCCGTCGCCCTGGTCCACCGACTCGGTGGGCTTGGGGGCGGCGGAGGTGGCGGTGGCGGTCGGCTTGGCGACCGGGTCCTTCTCGTCGTCACCGCCGACGACGGCCCAGGTGGTGACGGCGGCCACCAGGACGGCGCCGGCGGCCACGGCCGCGACGATCCCGGTCCTGCCCTTGAGACCGCCGCCGCCGGAGGGCGGCGGGGTCGGGGCGCCCGGGTAGCCCGGCTGGGCCGGGTAGCCGCCGTAGGGGCCCGGCTGCTGGCCGTACGGCCCCGGCTGCTGCTGCGGGTAGCCGGGCTGGCCCTGGCCCTGCTGCGGGTAGCCGTACGGCTGCTGCGGAGGCTGCTGACCGTACGGCCCGGGGGCCTGCTGCGGGTACCCGTAACCGGGCTGCGGCTGCTGCCCGTACGGACCGGGCGCGGCCGGCGGCGGGGTCTGCGGTGCCTGCGGCGGTACGGGCGGGACGGGCGGCATGCCCTGGTGCGGGTTCTGGTTCGGGTCCTGGGGGGCTCCGAAACCCCCCGGCGGCTGGTTGCTGGGCGGCTGGGTCATCAGCGGTTCCCCCTTGACGTGAACGGGTTTTCTTTCTACCACTCACGCCATGGCGCAAAAGCGACCGGTCCGCCCCTTGTACCCAAGGGAGGACCGGCCTGTGATGCCCTCGTTATGCGTCCTCGGCCAGTTCGAGCCAGCGCATCTCCAATTCCTCGCGCTCCCCGGCGAGTTCCCTGAGCTCCGCGTCGAGCTTGGCGACCAGCTCGAAATCGGTGGCGTTGTCGGCGATCCGGGCGTGCAGCTTGGCCTCCTTGTCGGAGACCTTGTCGAGCTGCCGCTCGACCTTCTGCAGCTCCTTCTTCGCGGCGCGCGCGTCGGCGGCGGAGACGCCGGGCTTCGTCTGCGCGGGCGCGGCGGCGGGCGTCGGGACGGCCGCCTCGATCATCTTCCGGCGCCGCTCCAGGTACTCGTCGATGCCGCGCGGCAGCATCCGCAGGGCCCTGTCGCCGAGCAGCGCGAGCGTCTTGTCCGTGGTCCGCTCGATGAAGAACCGGTCGTGGGAGATCACGACCATGGAGCCCGGCCAGCCGTCGAGGAGGTCCTCCAGCTGGGTCAGGGTCTCGATGTCGAGGTCGTTGGTGGGCTCGTCGAGGAAGAGGACGTTCGGCTCGTCCATCAGCAGGCGCAGCAGCTGCAGGCGGCGGCGCTCACCGCCGGAGAGGTCGCCGACCGGCGTCCACTGCTTCTCCTTGGTGAAGCCGAACTGCTCGCAGAGCTGCCCCGCCGTCATCTCACGGCCCTTGCCGAGGTCGACCCGGTCGCGGACCTGCTGGACGGCCTCCAGTACCCGCAGGGTGGCGGGGAGTTCGGTGACGTCCTGGGAGAGGTAGGCGAGCCGGACGGTCTTCCCGACGGTGATGCCGCCGGCGGCGGGCTGGATCTCGCCCTGGCTGACGGCGGCATCCGCGAGTGCGCGCAGGAGTGAGGTCTTGCCCGCGCCGTTGACGCCGACCAGGCCGATGCGGTCGCCGGGGCCGAGCTGCCACGTGAGGTGCTCGAGGAGCGTCTTCGGACCGGCGGTGACGGTCACGTCCTCCAGGTCGAAGACGGTCTTGCCGAGCCGGGCGTTCGCGAACTTCATCAGCTCGGAGGTGTCGCGCGGCGGCGGCACGTCGGCGATCAGCTCGTTGGCGGCCTCGATGCGGTAGCGCGGCTTGGACGTCCGGGCGGGGGCGCCGCGCCGCAGCCAGGCCAGCTCCTTGCGCATCAGGTTCTGCCGCTTGGACTCCTCCGTGGCGGCGATGCGCTCCCGCTCGGCGCGCGCGAAGACGTAGTCGGAGTAGCCGCCCTCGTACTCGTGCACGGCACCGCGCTGCACGTCCCACATGCGGGTGCAGACCTGGTCGAGGAACCAGCGGTCGTGGGTGACGCAGACGAGCGCGGAACGGCGCTCCTGGAGGTGCTTGGCGAGCCAGGCGATGCCCTCGACGTCGAGGTGGTTGGTGGGCTCGTCGAGGACGAGCAGGTCCTGGTCGTCGATGAGGAGCTTGGCGAGCGCGATGCGGCGGCGCTCACCGCCGGAGAGCGGGCCGATGACGGTGTCGAGACCGTTCTCGAAGCCGGGCAGGTCGAGCCCGCCGAACAGCCCGGTGAGCACGTCGCGGATCTTGGCGCTGCCGGCCCACTCGTGGTCGGCCATGACGCCGATGACCTCGTGCCGGATGGTGGCCTTCGGGTCGAGCGAGTCGTGCTGGGTGAGCACCCCGAGGCGCAGCCCGCCACTGTGGGTGACACGGCCGGTGTCGGCCTCCTCCAGCTTCGCCAGCATCCGGATGAGGGTGGTCTTCCCGTCACCGTTGCGGCCGACGACCCCGATCCGCTCCCCTTCGGAGACACCGAGCGAAACCCCGTCGAGAAGGGCACGGGTGCCGTACACCTTGCTGACGGCCTCGACGTTGACGAGGTTGACGGCCACGTTGACTCCTGTACGGGGGGACGATCGACGTCCAAGAGTAGACGCTGCGCGACCTGGTCACTCTTTGTGATGACGTGATCGACTTTCTGCCGTTACCGTGGACTGGCAGGCCGAAGAATCCCGCCCATGGGAGGAACCATGACCGCCGAGCCGACGACCAGGCCCAAGGCCGAGGGCGGAGCAAAGCAATGGCCGCAGCCCCCGCAGGACGGCTGGACGGTGGACGACCTGCACACCCTGCCTGACCTCCCGCCGCACACAGAGATGATCGACGGGAGCCTGGTTTTCGTGAGTCCGCAGCGCCGCTTCCACAGCGCGATGATCTTTCTGCTCCGCATGGGGCTCCGGGCGAGTGCGCCGCCTGACCTGAGGGTCGACAGCGAGATGGCCGTGGTGATCGATCGCCGCAACTGCCCGGAACCGGACGTCCTGGTCGTCCGCAAGGGTGCCGTGCACAGCCGGACCCAGACCTCGTACCCGGTCGCCGACGTCCTGCTGGCCGTCGAGGTCGTCTCGCCCGACTCGGAGTCCCGGGACCACGACACCAAGCCGCACAAGTACGCCGCCGCCGGCATCGAGCACTTCTGGCTCGTGGAGATGGAGGGCGAGGACGACCACGCGGTCGTACGGGTCTACGAGCGCGACCCGGTCACCAAGACCTACACGTGCACCGGGGTCCACCGCGACCGGCTCAAGCTCGCCGTTCCCTTCGACATCGACATCGACCTCACCGCGATCGACGAGATGTAGGGCGCTCGACGAGCAGCCACCCCACGAGTGCCATCGCGACCGCCGCAGGGGCGGTGACCTCGAACGCGATCAGGGTCGCGGTGTGGCCCTCCAGGAGGCCGCCGAGGCCGGTCGCCGAGAGGCCGAGGATCCCGAGGAGCGCCAGGGTGATGCCGAGGGCCGCGAGCGGTGCGGAACCGCCGTCCCGGCGGGTGGGTGCCGGGGCCTCGAAGCGGCGGAACGCGGCGACGAGTACGGCGGTCAGGGCGGCCGCCGCCGCGAACCGGAGCGGCACCTGCGCCCACCAGGCGCCCGAGGCGGGGGCGGGCAGCCCCGTGCCGAGGCCGAGCATCGCCCCGTACACCCCGAGCATCGCCGTCAGGTGCCACAGGAACGCCGTCATCGCGATCCCGTTGGCCGCGACCACCGCCCGCCACACCCCGGCGCGGGCCACCAGCCGCGTCCCGGGACTCCTGAGCAGTTCGACCGCGCCGACCAGCCACAGGCCGTGGCAGAGCAGGGCGAGGGTCGGCGGGGCCATGTTGGAGACCTTCTCGCCGGGCATGCCCACCATGGAGAGCGGATACGGGCCGAGGGCCACGAGCGCGGTCGCGCCGACGAGGCCGGCTCCGGCGAGGAGGGCCGGGCGGCGGATCATGCCGTCGGCGCGCAGGAAGCCGAGCTGGTGGACGGCCAGCCACACGAACGCGAAGTTCAGGAACTCGACGAACGGCACGTCCGCCGCGAAGCGCAGCACGTCGACGAGGACGGCCGCCCCGACGAGCCCGGCGAACGCGCCCCACCCGTACCGCTCGTGCAGCCGCAGCAGCGGCGGGGTGAGGGCGACCATCGCCAGGTAGATCCCGATGAACCAGAGCGGCTGGGTCACCAGGCGCAGCGCGACCCCCGTGAGCCCGCCGTCCGCACCGGACAGCTGGAGGACGAGCGCGGCGGCGCCCCACACGCCGACGAAGACCATCGTCGGCCGCAGCAACCGCTGGAGCCGGGCCCGCAGGAAGGCCGCGTAGGCGGGGCGTGAGCGGTGGGCGAGGGCGTGCGAGAAGCCGCCGACGAAGAAGAACACCGGCATCACCTGGAAGACCCAGGTCACGAGCTGGAGCTCGGGGACGACGGCGAGGAGGTTCCCGATCTGCCCGTCGGGGCCGACCGCCGCCATCAGCCAGTGCCCGAGGACGACGACCGCGAGCGAGGCGACCCGAAGCAGGTCGATGTACCGGTCCCGGCTCGCCGGCGTTGCGGCGGCGAGCTCACGCGCGCTGATTCCCATGCTCGTACGGTCCCGCGGGGGGCCGTGCGGCCGACAGGGCGCGGATACTCAACCGTCCGCTGAGTACGCGCACCGGCGCCGGGCGCAGTGCCAACCGGCCCCCTTGCCGTCGACCACGCGGGCGACCCCCCGGCCTGGCCGCCCGCGCCTCGGACCGACGGACCGTCATGTTCTTCCCACACCCCCCACCCGAGGAGAAGCACGTGCCGAGACACCCACGACTGATCGCCGTCGCCACCGCCACCGCCGCCCTCGCGCTGATCGCGGCGGGCCCCGCGGCGGGCGGCGACCCGACCGTGTCCGATCCCCGCGTCGTCGCCCACTTCGACTTCGCCGCCGGGCAGAACGCGGAGAACATCGCCCTCGAACCCGACGGCTCCGCCGACATCACCTTCGCCTTCGCCCATCAGGTCGCCCGCGTCACCAAGAAGGGCGACACGACGATCCTCGCCACCCTGCCCGAGGTGCCGGACGCGCAGACGCCCGTCGGCGGGGCCGTCGCCCTGGGCATCGCCCGCGCCCACGACGGCACCCTGTACGTCACCTACGCCACCGGCAGGAAGGAGACGGGCATCTGGCGCATCGCACCCGGCGGCGGCGAGCCGGAGCAGATCGGGTTCTTCCCGGTGGACGCCTTCCCCAACGGGCTCGCCCTCGACGAGGAGTGCGGCACCCTCTACACCGCCGACACACGCCTCGGCCGGGTGTGGAGCCTCCCGGTGACCGGCGGCACGCCCACCGTCTGGGCGACCGGGGCCGCGCTCGAACCCACCGCGCAGATCCCGTTCGGCGCCAACGGCCTCAAGGTCCACCACGGTGCCGTCTGGGTGTCCAACACCGCCCGGGCGACCCTGCTGCGCATCCCGATCGGCCCCGGACCCGACCGCGCGGCCGGCCCGATCGAGACCCGGGCGACCGGGCTCACGTTCATCGACGACTTCGCCTTCACCGGACACGGCGACACGGTCCTCGCCGCGCTGATCATGGACAACAAGCTGGAGCTCGTACGGCCCGACGGCACCCACAAGACCGTGCTCACCCGGGCCGACGGGCTCGACAACCCGACCTCCGTGGCCGTGCGCGCCAAGACCGTCTACGTGAACAGCGCCGCCTTCTTCAACACGCAGAACCCGGACCCGAACCTGCTCCTGGCCCGGATCTCCAAGAACAAGCACTGACAGGAACAACCACTGAGGAGGGTCAGCCGACCGGGTCGGGGGCGCCGCGCCACGCCCGCCAGGCGTGTACGGCGCCCCGGCAGGCGGCGGGAAGGAACAGGACGGCGAACGCGAACCCCGCCCACCTCCACCAGGCCGCGCCGGGGAGCGGGGACAGGGTGACGGACGAAGGTGACGGGAAGGTGTCAGGCGGACGGGAGGACGATCGCGCCCGGCGCCGGAGAGGTCGCCACCCGCGCCGTCCTGCACGTGCCCGAGGCGATCAGGGCCGCCGCGACGGCCTCCGCCGACTCCGCGTCCTTCGCCAGGAACGCCGTCGTCGGGCCCGAGCCGGAGACCAGGGTCGCGAGGGCGCCCGCGTCCGTGCCTGCCGTCAGGGTCGCCGCGAGGGACGGGCGCAGAGAGAGGGCCGCCGGCTGGAGGTCGTTGGTGAGGGCGGCCGCCAGGGCGGTGGTGTCGCCGGTGCGCAGGGCGTCCAGGAGGGCCGGGGACGCGGTCGGATCGGGGATCTCGGCGCCCTCGGCCAGGCGGTCGAACTCGGCGAACACCGTCGGCGTCGACAGTCCGCCGTCGGCGACGGCGAACACCCAGTGGAAGGCGCCCCCGACCGGCAGCTCCGTCAGCTTCTCGCCGCGCCCCGTGCCGAGCGCCGCCCCGCCGACCAGACTGAACGGCACGTCGGAGCCGAGTTCGGCGCAGATCTCCAGGAGGTCGGCGCGCGAGGAGTTCAGGCCCCAGAGCGCGTCGCACGCGAGCAGCGCGCCCGCGCCGTCCGCGCTGCCGCCGGCCATGCCGCCGGCGACCGGGATGTCCTTGGCGATGTGCAGGTGCACGTCCGGGGAGATGCCGTGCCGGGCGGCGAGCAGTTCGGCGGCCCGCGCGGCGAGGTTGGTGCGGTCCAGCGGCACCTTGTCGGCGTCCGGGCCCTCGCAGGTGATCGTCAGCTCGTCGGCGGGGGTCGCGGTCACCTCGTCGTACAGGGAGACCGCGAGGAAGACGTTGGCCAGGTCGTGGAAGCCGTCGGGGCGGGCCGCGCCGACGGCCAGCTGGACGTTGACCTTGGCCGGGACGCGGACGGTGACGCCGCCGGAGGGGGTCACGCCTTCGCCTCCGCGATCCGCGCGAACTCCTCCACCGTCAGCGCCTCGCCGCGCGCCTGCGGAGAGATCCCGGCCTTCACGAGGGCCTCCTCCGCCGCCGCCGGCGAGCCCGCCCATGTGGCGAGGGCCGCGCGCAGCGTCTTGCGGCGCTGTGCGAAGGCCGCGTCGACGACCGCGAAGACCTCCTGCCGGGTGGCGGTGGTCGCGAGCGGCTCGGTGCGGCGGAACAGGGCGACGAGGCCGGAGTCGACGTTCGGCGCGGGCCAGAAGACGTTGCGGCCGATGGATCCGGCGCGCTTGACCTCCGCGTACCAGTTGGCCTTGACCGACGGCACGCCGTAGACCTTGTTGCCGGGCTTGGCGGCGAGCCGGTCGGCGACCTCGGCCTGGACCATGACGAGGGTCCGCTCGATGGTCGGGAACCGCTCCAGCATGTGGAGCAGGACCGGCACGGCGACGTTGTACGGCAGGTTGGCGACGAGCGCGGTCGGCGCCGGGCCCGGCAGCTCCTGGACCTGCATGGCGTCGGAGTGGACGAGCGCGAAGCGGTCGGCGCGCGCGGGCATCCGGGCCTGGATCGTGGCGGGCAGCGCGGCGGCGAGGACGTCGTCGATCTCGACGGCCGTCACCCGGTCCGCGGCCTCCAGGAGGGCCAGGGTGAGGGAGCCGAGTCCGGGTCCCACCTCCACGACCACGTCGTCGGGGCGCACTTCGGCCGTGCGGACGATCCGCCGGACGGTGTTGGCGTCGATGACGAAGTTCTGGCCCTTCTGCTTCGTGGGGCGCACGCCGAGGGCGGCGGCCAGCTCACGGATGTCGGCGGGGCCGAGGAGGGCGTCGGGGCTTTCGGGGCCGGTGGTGGTGCTCACCGGTACAGCCTACGGGGCACGGGTGGGGCAACCCTACGACTGACCCCGACTGACCCCGACTGACCCCGTCTCACCCGTGCAGCCTCCGGCCGCAGTGGGGCCACGGGCTCGCCCCCCGCTGCACGTACAGCTTCTTGGCCCGGAAGGTCTGCTCGGCGGCGGGCGCGTTCTGGGCGACTCCGCTGCCGCCGAGGGAGCGCCAGGTGCCGGGGTCGAACTGGTAGAGCCCGCCGTACGTCCCCGAGGGGTCGACGGCGTTCGGCCGGCCGCCGGACTCGCAGGCGGCGAGCGCGCCCCAGTCGAGGCCGTCGGCGCCGGCGACGGAGGTGGGCAGCGGCCGGGTCCCGACGCGCACCTTCCGGGAGACCGGTTCGCGGACGATCTCCTCGCCGGTCCTGCGGGGCTTCTGCTTGACGCCGTTGACGGAGCGCAGGCTGTACGTGACCCGGCGGACGCCGTGCACGCCCTGCCGTTCGACGACCTCCGTACCGGCGAACAGCTCGGGGTCGCGGGTGCGCTCGACGGCGTACGGGATCGCCTCCTCCCGTACCTGCTTGGAGCCGGTGATCCGCAGCACGTTCACCGTCTGGCCGTCGCGGGGGAAGGAGCCGGGGGCGACGGAGGTGGCGTCCTGCCCGGAGAGGGTGATCCCGGCCTCGGCGAGGGCCTCCCGGATCGTGGCGGCGTTCGTCCGGACGGTCCGCTCGCGCCCGTCGGCGAGGAAGGTGATCGTCCGCTCGGTGCGTACGTCGAGGGCGAGGCCCTGGCGGGAGATGGCGGCGCCTCGGGAGACCGAGAGGTAGGCGCCCTCGGCGCGGACCCCGAGCTGGCGCAGCGCGCCCTCGACGGTGCGGGCGGTGGTCCACACCTGGCGGCGCTGCCCGTCGAGGGTGAGGGCGACCGGGCGTCCGTAGCGGACGACGATCTCGTCGCCGCTGGCCAGCGCCTCGGCGGGGGCGGGCGCGACGATGTCGTGGGCGCCGACGGCGACGCCCTCTTCGGCGAGGAGTTCGTGGACGTCGTCGGCGAAGGTGTGGAGGGTGCGCGGGACGCCGTCGACGGAGAGCCGGACGGCCTTGTCGTCGGCGACGAACGCGCTGGTGCCGCCGGCGAGGAAGGCGACGACGAGGGCCTGCGGGACGAGTCGCCGCAGCCCCTCTCCCGCGGATCCGGCGGCCTTGCGGCGGCGTGCGGCGCGCCGGGACCCGGCGCGGGAGCCCTGCCCGGGGACGACGAGCGGCGCCGCCACGGTCTGCTGCTCGTGGACGGGGAGGGTGACCGCCTGGGTCTGCTGCTCGTGGACGGGGATGACCGCCACGCCGCGCCGTCCGGCTCGGTGACTGCCCTGGGAAGTACTCACGAGGCCGGGACACTAGCCCCGGCCCCGGTCACGCAGCCGGACGACTCGACCACGAAACGTAATCGTTATGGACCGGTCGGTAGGGGGGCTCAGTAGTCGAAGGCGCGGGCCGTGTTCACGGCGATGGCCTCGGCGAGGTCGTTCTCCCCGATCCCGCGGACCTCGGCCATCGCCCGCACGGTGACCGGGATCAGGTACGGGGCGTTGGGGCGGCCCCGGTAGGGCGCCGGGGTGAGGAAGGGGGCGTCCGTCTCGACGAGGACGAGTTCGAGGGGGGCGACGGCGAGGGCGTCCCGCAGGTGCTGGGCGTTCTTGAAGGTGACGTTGCCGGCGAAGGACATGTAGTAGCCCTTGGCGGCGCAGATCTCGGCCATGGCGGCGTCGCCGGAGTAGCAGTGGAAGACGGTCCGCTCGGGGGCGCCCTCCTCGTCGAGGACGCGCAGCACGTCGGCGTGGGCCTCGCGGTCGTGGATGACGAGCGCCTTGCCGTGCCGCTTGGCGATCTCGATGTGGGCGCGGAAGGAACGCTCCTGCGCGGCGATGCCCTCGGGGCCGGTGCGGAAGAAGTCGAGGCCGGTCTCGCCGACGCCGCGGACGTACGGGAGGGCGGCGAGCCGGTCGATCTCGGCCAGCGCGTCGTCGAGGGCCGCGTCGCCGCCGCCCTCGCGGGCGCCCTGCCGTGACCAGCCGTCGGGGTCGCCGAGGACGATCCGGGGGGCTTCGTTGGGGTGCAGGGCGACGGCCGCGTGCACGTGCTCGTGGGCTGCGGCGGTCTCGGCGGCCCACTGGGAGCCCTTCACGTCGCAGCCGACCTGCACGACCGTGGTCACCCCGACGGCGGCGGCCTTGACGAGGGCCTCCTCGACGGTCCCCGACTGCATGTCCAGGTGGGTGTGCGAGTCCGCGACCTCCACGAGGAGGGGTTCGGGCAGCGGCGGCGGGGCGTCCTTGGCACTCATGCCCCCGATCGTACGAGGGCGATGAGTGCCGTCGCCAAAGCCTTACGGCGCCGAAGCCCTACGGCGCCGAAGCCCTACTTGCGGTGGCGGAAAGGATGCAGGAGGTCCGAGAGGTGCCAGTGGTGCGGTACCGGGGGACTCTCGGGGTCGTCCTCGGTGAGTTCCTGCCCGATGGGACCGGCCATCGAGACGGGCTTGGTCGCCCGCGCGCCCTGCTGGTGCTTCTCCGTCGCGGCGATCAGGTCGAGCACCGACGACACCTGCCCGGCCCGCATGATCCGTACGACGTGACCGCCGCAGTTCATGCAGGTGGGGCTGGACAGCGGGGACGGGACCCGCTCCCCTTCGGCCTTGTAGACGACGAATTCGCGGCCGGCGGCGTCGACGTGGTGCTCGATGTCGTACGCCTGCTCCCAGCCGTATCCACAGCGCATGCAGGCGAAGGCGTACGCCTCATGGGCGACGGATATGCCGGTGCCGGTGATCTCGCTCATGCCAGCTCCTCTCCACTGATCAGTGGACGCCTTTTCGGGCCGGAGCGCATCAGCGGGGGCCGAACCATGGAGGGTTTTTGGCCCTCCATGGCTCCCCCTTGCCAAGCGCCCAAGGAAAAATGTCCCGGCGCCGGGTTCGGCTTTACCTTTCAGCGTAAGTCACTACACGACGCTGTCGAACTTCGTGCCCTCGCCCGCGTACAGCGTCGTCGTCTGACGGCTGAAGGGGGCGGTGACGGAGCCGGTCGAGCGGTAGACGGAAGTGCCGCCCGAGCCGTACGCGATCATGTCCGGGCGGCCGTCGTTGTCGATGTCACCGGCGCCGACCAGCTGGGTGAAGGCGTTCCAGCCGCCGCCGATCTTCACGCGCGGGGCGAAGCCGCCGGCGCCGTTGCCCTGGTACAGCCAGAGGACACCGGCGGTGTCGCGGGCGACGAGGTCCCCGGAGGCCGTACCCGCGATGTTGCCGAGGGCGGTGATGTGGTTGTAGATCTGCCAGCCGCCGCCGACGCGCACGCGGGGTGCGAAGGGCGCGGTCGTGGAGCCCGTGCCCTTGTAGAACCACAGGACGCCCGCGGTGTCGGTCGCGACGAGGTCCGCGCGGCCGTCGCCGTTGAGGTCCGAGCCGCCGGCGAGCTTGTTGTAGATCTGCCAGCCCGTGCCGACCTTCTGGCGGGCCGTGAACGTGCCGTCGCCCTTGCCGAGGTAGTGGTACAGCGCGCCGGCGCCGTCGACGGCGACCAGGTCGCCGACCTCGTTGCCCGCGATGCTGCCGACGGCCTCGACCTGCTTGTACGTCTGCCAGCCGTAGCCGGCCCGGGTGCGCTGGGCGGAGCGCGGCGTGCCGTCGGCCGGCCGGTCCCGCAGGTCGTCGCGCCACAGCACGCCGCCCGCGTCACGGGCGAGGACGTCCGTGGAGCCGTTGTTGCTGTAGTCGTGCGGGTTTGCGGTGCGGGTCACGTTCATGAGCCAGCCCTGGTAGGCGGGCTCCCCGGTGCCGTCGAGCGACATCGCCTCGGCCTCCACCCCGTACGTGCCGTTCGGGGCGTCCACGCCGCCGATGGTGCCGTCCCAGGTGAAGGAGAAGCGTGTGCCCTCGGCGGGGGCGTCCACGCGCGTACGGAACTCCTTGCCCGTGACGGTGTGCGTGAGCGTGACGTCCAGGTAGGCCTCGCGGTCCGAGAGGGTCCACGCCAGCGTCGCCTTGCCGCCGGTCTGGTCGAGGTTCACCGCGTCGGGGACGTGGGTCTGCTCGATCGTCAGCGGGGGCAGCTGGCCCTCTTCGGCCACCTTGGTGACCGTCGGGGCGCCGTCCGCCGCGGCGGCGATCCGGAACAGACCCTTGTCGTCGGCGGACCGCGTGCCGTGCACCACCACGGTGCCGTCGCTCACGCTCATCGCCTCGGAGCCGTACTGCAGGAGGTCGCGGCTCTCGCCCGTGGTCAGGGAGACGGCCCGGACGGGCGTCGTGGGGTGGCCGTACACCACCCAGTCGCCTACGAGTGCGGTCAGGGAGGTGTGGCCGCCCAGGACGGTCCGCTTGGCCTCGCCCGTCTTGCGGTCGACGGAGCGGACGACGCCGCCGACGCCGGTCTCGACCTCGTACCAGGCGACGTGCGAAGCGGAGAACTGCAGGCCGCCGAAGCCGCGCCCGGACTCGGCGGAGGCGTACGTCTCGGTCACCGTCCCGGCCGCCACGTCGACCATGGCACGGCCGCCGGTCCGCAGGTCCGCCGGGCCCTTCTCGTACCCGACGAAGACGTGACCGTCCTGGGCACGCGAGCCGAAGAACTCGGTGGCGTCCGCGGGCAGCCCCGCGATCTTGCGGGTGGTCGTCGTGCCGCCGTCCTTGCTGACGACGTGCAGTTCGACGCCTGCCGCCGTCGTCAGCTGCGCGAGCACGCTCGTCGGGCTCAGCACGGCGACGTACTTGCCGTTCAGCGGGCGGAGGTCGATGGCGACGCCCGGGGCGGACGGGGCGGCCATGTTCCGCAGCGTGAGCGACTGCATCTCGTAGATCCAGTTTTCGTCCCCGAGGACGACCACGTCACCGGCCCCCGTGGCCCAGCCCGTCGGGGAGCCGAGTGAGGTCCGGGTGCCGTCGTACGACGACCAGAGCAGCTTCCGGTTGCTGTCGGCGTCGAAGGAGAAGCTGAGGAAGCCGGAGGTGCCGACGCCACCGGGGGTGGAGCCCTCGGGGTAGACGGGCAGCGTCGCGTCGGCCTGCTCGGCCGCGGCCGTGCCCGCGGCGAAAGCGGTAGGGGCCGTGGCCAGCGTGCCGGCGCCGAGGGTGGTGACGGCGAGGACGGCGGTGACGGCCAGGGCGAGACGGGTGGAGCGGAACTGCAAGGTGAACCCCCACGAGAAGGAACGGACACGACGGGGAGTGCCGTGCCAGTTCAGACTCATGATCGGGTCGAGTGGTTGTACGAGATCTTTCGATTCTTCGTACGGAATCGCCGACCGGTTCCGCGGCGAACGTCAGCCCTTCGCCGCCGACCCCGCCCCCGCCGCGGTCTTCGCCGCGACCACCGCGTCGAACACCTCGCGCTTGGGCAGCCCCGCGTCGGCGGCGACCGCCGCGATGGCCTCCTTGCGCCGCTCGCCCGCCTCCTCGCGCACCCGCACCCTGCGCACCAGTTCCTCGGCGTCGAGCTCGGCCGGGCCGGTCTCCGGGGCGCCCTCGACGACGACGGTGATCTCGCCCCGTACGCCCTCGGCCGCCCAGGCGGCGAGCTCGGCCAGCGGGCCGCGCTTGACCTCCTCGTACGTCTTGGTCAGCTCGCGGCAGACGGCGGCGCGGCGCTCGGCGCCGAAGACCTCGGCCATCGCGGCGAGCGTGTCGTCGAGCCGGTGCGGCGCCTCGAAGTAGACGAGGGTCCGCCGCTCGTCGGCGACCTCGCGCAGCCGCCCGAGGCGCTCGCCCGCCTTCCTCGGCAGGAAGCCCTCGAAGCAGAAGCGGTCCACGGGCAGCCCGGACAGGGCGAGCGCGGTGAGCACGGCGGACGGGCCGGGGACGGCCGTGACCTTGATGTCCTGCTCGACGGCCGCGGCGACGAGCCGGTAGCCGGGGTCCGAGACGGACGGCATGCCCGCGTCGGTCACGAGCAGCACCCGGGCGCCGCCGACCAGGGCCTCGACCAGCTCCGGCGTACGGGCGGACTCGTTGCCCTCGAAGTAGGAGACGACCCGCCCGGTCGTGTGGATGCCGAGCGCCCGGGTAAGGCCGCGCAGCCTCCGGGTGTCCTCGGCGGCCACGATGTCCGCGTTCACCAGCTCGGTGGCGAGTCGTGGCGGTGCGTCCGCGATGTCACCGATGGGGGTCCCTGCGAGTACCAGCGTTCCTGTCACACGGACCATCCTCCCAGCCCGGAGAGGCGACGCGCACAGGCGCGTTCCCTACGATGGCGCGGTGACCAGTACCGCACCCGAGACCCTGGAGGGCCGGCACGCCGTGGCAGAGCCCTCTTCGTGGCAACAGCGGCTGCGGCGTTTCGGCTATTCGCCGCCCGCCGGAAGCTCCGCACCCATCGGGCTGCGGGAGCGGCTCGTCCCCGCGTACACGCGCCCGTCCGCCCGCTTGTGGTCGCTCCTCGGCCTCGGCCCGGGTCCTTCCGAGCGGCTGTGGCGGCTGATGGCCTGGGGCGGTCCGCTCCTGGTCACGGCGGTCGCGGGCCTGCTGAGGTTCTGGAACCTGGGCAAGCCGCACGCGGTGATATTCGACGAGACGTACTACGCCAAGGACTCCTGGGCCCTGATCAACCAGGGGTACGAGGGGGCGTGGCCGAAGGACATCGACAAGACGATCCTGAAGGACCCGGGGTCGATCCTCGTGCCGACCGATCCGGGGTACGTCGTCCACCCGCCGATGGGCAAGTGGGTCATCGGCGTCGGCGAGAAGATCTTCGGTTTCGAGCCGTTCGGCTGGCGCTTCATGGTGGCGCTGCTCGGCACGTTGTCCGTCCTGATGCTGTGCCGGATCGGCAGGCGGCTGTTCCGGTCGACGTTCCTGGGCTGTCTGGCGGGTCTGCTGCTCGCGGTCGACGGACTGCACTTCGTGATGAGCCGCACGGCGCTCCTCGACCAGGTGCTGATGTTCTTCGTGCTCGCCGCGTTCGGCTGCCTCGTCGTGGACCGTGACCGAGTCCGGAAGCGGCTCGCGGGGGCGCTGCCGGAGGACGAGGAGGGGGTGCTGCGGCCCGACGCGGAGATCGCGGAGACCCTGCGGCTCGGCTGGCGGCCGTGGCGGATCGCGGCCGGTGTGATGCTGGGCCTCGCGGCGGCGACGAAGTGGAACGGCCTGTACGTCATGGCCGCCTTCGGCCTGATGACGGTCCTGTGGGACGTGGCGGGCCGGCGCACGGCGGGAGCCGTCCGTCCGCACCTCGCGGTGCTGAAGAAGGACCTGCTCCCGGCGTTCGTGTCGGTGGTGCCGGTGGCGATCGGCACGTACCTGGCGACCTGGACGGGCTGGATCGTCAGTGACAAGGGCTACTTCCGCGACTGGGCCGCCAAGCAGGACAAGCTCCCCGGCGGCGGCGGTATGTGGAGCTGGATGCCGGACTGGTGGCGCAGCCTGTGGCACTACGAGTCCGAGGTGTACACCTTCCACGTCGGCCTGACGTCGCCGCACACCTACGAGTCGAACCCCTGGTCGTGGATCGTCCTCGGCCGCCCGGTCTCGTACTTCTACGAGTCCCCGGCCCCCGGCACCGCCGGCTGCCCGGCCACCACGAAGGAGAAGTGCGCCCAGGAGGTCCTGGCCCTCGGCACCCCGCTCCTGTGGTGGGCGGCCTGCTTCGCGATCCTGTACGTGCTCTGGCGCTGGGCGTTCCGCCGCGACTGGCGCGCGGGCGCCATCGCCTGCGGCATCGCGGCCGGCTGGGTCCCCTGGTTCCTGTACCAGGAACGCACGATCTTCCTCTTCTACGCGGTCGTCTTCGTGCCGTTCCTGTGTCTGGCGGTGGCGATGATGCTGGGCGCGATCATCGGCCCGGCGGGCTCGGCAGGTTCGTCGGAGAGACGGCGCACGTTCGGGGCGGTGGCGGCGGGCTGCCTGGTCCTGTTGATCGTCTGGAACTTCATCTACTTCTGGCCTATCTACACGGGCACGCCGATCCCGATAGAGCAGTGGCGCGGCCGGATGTGGCTCGACACCTGGGTGTAGCGCCCGGCGTGTGGTGACGACCGAAGCCGGCTCCCCTGTCACGGGGGAGCCGGCTTCGTCGTCGGGTGGCGAGGGATCAGATCTGCCAGTAGAAGCGCAGGTATCCCGAGAGGTTGGCGGTGACGTGGTCGTGGTCGAGCAGGTTGACCGTGGCCTTCATCGTGCCGCTGCCGGTCGCGTCCTCGTAGGTGCCCTCGCCGCGCAGGATCGAGAACGTGCCGGTCGGGTAGACCATCGTGTCCCCCGTCAGCGGCGCGGTGAGGTGGTAGCTGATCTTGAACTTGTCACCGTCGGGCTCGGTGATCATCGCCGTGCCCTTGATCTCGTACTTGCCGGGGATGGTCGCGGTACACGCGTCCTCGGTCTGCGACCAGACGCCGGCGCTCGGGTTGCCCGTCGCGGTACCCGTCCCGGTCACCTTGTAGCCGTTGCAGCCCGTGGTGTCCGGATGCGTGGACGCGACCACCGCGAAGTTCGCGGTGAGGTTGACGTTGGGCGGGTTCTCGATGGCGAACGAGGTGCCGGTCGTACCGCCGACGACCAGCGTCGCCGTGGCCGCGACGCCCGCTATGCGTGCCGTCCAACGCCGGGTGATTCCTGACATGTTGTCCCCCCGTGACTGTCCAGAAGTGGCCAATGTGGCCTGAGTGAAGGCCTGTTGGGGACAGCTTCGTCGAACGGGGGTCTTCCCGTCGAGAGAACTCAGCTTATTTTCGTACTAAGTGTGTGGCTGAAAGATTTGCTCTTCGCTCACGCGGACCGCCACCCCTGGGGCGGGTGTGACAGATAGCGCGATAGTTGCTCGACACACCAAAGCGACACTGCTTGACTGGACGGTCACCTGGGGAGGGGAACGCAGTCATGCGCAGTGGAGCAAAGGTCGCGATCGTCGGGGGCGTGTTCGCCGTCGTGGCGGGCGGCGTCGGGTACGGGGGCTACAACCTGTGGAACGGGATCACGGGCGGCGACTCGTCGGTGGGAACCGCATCGAACGACGCACCGAAGACAGGACCCGTCACCGCCGAGGAGGTCACGACCACCGCGCGGGACTTCCTGGCCGCCTGGGCCGCCGGGGAACCGGAGAGGGCGGGCCAGCTGACGAACGACCCGGTCACGGCCGAGCCCGCCGTGGCGGCCTACCGGGAGGGCGCGGGCGTCACGGAGGCCACCATCACGCCGGGGGCGCCCGTCGGCGAGAAGGTCCCCTTCACGGTGAAGGCGACCGTCACCTACAAGGGCGTGTCGAAGCCCTGGTCGTACGCCTCCGAACTGACCGTCGTCCGGGGGGCGACGACCGGCAGGCCACTGGTGAAGTGGGCACCGTCCGTGCTCCACCCGAAGCTGACCACCACCGAGGCGACGCTGCGCACGGGCGAGGCGGAGACGGCCTCGGTGAAGGCCGTCGACCGGAAGGGCGAGGAACTGACGGCGGAGAAGTACCCCTCGCTGAGACCGATCCTCGACACCCTTCGTGAGCGGTACGGGGCCAAGGCGGGCGGCACGACCGGCATCGAGACGTGGATCGACTCGGGCAACGAGACCGTCGCCGACTCCACCCTCCTCGTCCTGTCGAAGGGGAAGCCCGGCACGCTGAAGACGACCATCGACGCGGACGTGCAGGCGGCGGCCGAGAAGGCGGTCAAGACGTACGGGAACGCCTCGGTGGCGGCGATCGAGCCGTCCACGGGTGCCATACGCGCGGTCGCCAACAGCCCGGCCACCGAGTACAACATCGCGTTCCGGGGCGCTCAGGCCCCCGGCTCGACGATGAAGATCGTCACGGCGGCGATGATGATGCAGAACGGCATCGCGACGCCCGACACCAAGGTCGAGTGTCCTTCCACCGTCGTGTCGAGGAGCAGCACCTTCCAGAACCTCGACAAGTTCAGCATCGCCGACGGAACCCTCACCGAGTCGTTCCGCCGCTCCTGCAACACCGCCTTCATCAAGGCGATCAAGCCCCTCGCCGGCAAGAACATCGCGGACACCGCCCTGGGCACCACCGCCCGCGACTCCTTCGGCATCGGCCAGGTCTGGAAGGTGGGCGTCCCGGCGGCGGACGGCAGCGTCCCCGAGTCGGCCGGGAGTGACACGCCCGCCTCGTACATCGGCCAGGGCAAGATCACGATGAGCGCCCTGAACGTCGCCTCGCTGTCCGCGACCGTGAAGAACGGCGGATTCCTCCAGCCGTACCTGGTGGCGCGGTCGCTCGACGACCGGGAGTTCGCCGAGGCCGCACCGCTCTCCTCCGAGGTCGCCCTGGGGCTCCAGAAGATGATGAACGCGGCGGCGACGGCGTCGGACGGGACGGCGACGGAGGCGATGGCCGGCGTCCCCTTCCCCAAGGGCGCCAAGACCGGCTCCGCCGAGGTCGACAGCCAGGGCAAGTCCAACAGCTGGTTCACCGGCTACTCCGGCGACCTCGCGGCGGCGGCGGTCGTCCAGGAGGGCGGCCACGGCAGCGACGCGGCGGGCCCGGTGGTGGCGGCGGTGCTGAAGGCGGGCTGACCACGCGTCGAAACGCCGTCGCCCTGCCCGTACGGCTACCGCTAGCGTCGGGCCATGACCGCTGAGAACTCGCTCGCCCACCCCCAGTTCGCCGCAGCCCTCCAGGAGTTGGGCCTCGACGTCGAGGTCCGCCGCTTCCCGGAGGACACCCGCACCGCGCAGCAGGCCGCCGAGGCCATCGGCTGCGAGGTCGCCGAGATCGTGAAGTCGCTGATCTTCGCCGCCGACGGGGTGCCCGTCCTCGTCCTGATGGACGGCGCCTCACGGGTCGACGTCGAGCGGGTACGGCGGGAACTGTGCGCGGCGAAGGTCACCCGCGCCGACCCGAGGGTGGTCCGGGAGACCACCGGGTACGCGATCGGGGGCGTCCCGCCGTTCGGGCACCGGACGCGGACCCGGGTCCTCGCCGACCGGGGCATCCTCGACCACGACGTGGTGTGGGCGGCGGCGGGCACCCCGCGCACGGTCTTCGCGATGGACCCGAAGTCCCTCGTGGCGCACGCCGGAGGCGTCCTGGTGGACGTCCGCGAGCAGACCGCCGACGCGGACGCCCGCGAGCCCTCGGTCTGATCCCGCCACGCCGCCCCGCGGCTACGACGGGGCGGGAAGACGGACCGTGACGAGGAGGCCGCCTGCCGGGCGGGGGGTCAGGTCGAGGGTTCCGTCGTGGGCGCGGACGATGCTGTGCACGATGGCCAGGCCGAGGCCGACGCCCGCGTGCTCGTCGGTGCGGACGCGTTCCGTTCCGCGCTGGAAGGGCTCGGTGAGGGTCGGCACCAGGTCCGGTGCGAGCCGGGGGCCGGTGTTCTCCACCCGCAGCACGCTCGTACCGCCCCGGGCCTCCGTGTGGACCGTCACGGTGCCGCCGGCGGGGAGGTTGTGGACGAGGGCGTTCTGGACGAGGTTCGTCACCATCCGCAGCAGGAGTTCCGCCGAGCCGCTGGTCCGCGCCGCCCCGCCGGTCACGTCGAGCGTGATCCGGCGCTTCTCGGCGAGCGGGAGCAGCGTCTCGGCGACCTCCTCGGCGAGGAGGGAGAGGTCGACGCTCTCGCGGGTGAAGTGCCCGCGGTCGCCGCGGCTGAGCAGCAGGAGGGCCTCGGTGAGGCCGATCGCCCGCGTGTTGACGGCGTGCAGGCGTTCCAGGACCTCGTCCCGGTCGCAGGCCGGGTCCCTGCGGGCGACGTCCAGCAGTGCCTGCGAGATGGCAAGCGGGGTGCGCAGTTCGTGCGAGGCGTTCGCGGCGAACCTCCGCTGTTCGGCCACGTGCGACTCGAGCTGTTCGAGCATGGTGTCGAACGTGTCGGCGAGTTCACGGAACTCGTCCTGCCGGCCCTCCATGCGGATCCGGTGGGTCAGCGAGCCGCGTCCCGCCATCCGTGCCGCGTCCGTGATCCGGGTGAGCGGCGCGAGCATCCGGCCGGCGAGGATCCAGCCCCCGACGAGGCCGAACACGAGCAGGAAGCCCATCGCCACGGCCGCGGCGGGGGCGAAGGTGCGCACCAGGAGATAGCGGTTGGGCGAGACGCCGAGCAGGCCCTGGGAGTTGTCGGGGACGTAGCGCAGCAGGTACCACCAGACCACGGCCAGCAGGAGGGCGCCCGCGAGGGCGAGGAACCCGGCGTAGCTGAGGGTGAGTTTCAGGCGGGCGCTGAGCCCGGGGTGTCTACCCATGGGGACCGCTCAGGCCGGGGCCCGCGTCGATGCGGTAGCCGACGCCCGGCACCGTCGCGATGATCCAGGGTTCGCCGAGCCGTTTGCGCAGGGCGGAGACGGTGATGCGTACGGCGTTGGTGAGGGGGTCGGCGTTCTCGTCCCAGGCCCGTTCGAGCAGCTCCTCCGCGCTGACGACCCCGCCCTCGGCGGCGGCGAGGACGTCGAGCACGGCGAACTGCTTGCGGGTGAGCGCGACGTAACGACCGTCGCGGAAGACCTCCCGGCGGAAGGGGTCGAGGCGCAGGCCCGCGATCTCGCGGACCGGGGGCCGGGCGTACGCGCGTCTGCGGTCGAGCGCCCGCAGCCGCAGGACGAGTTCCCGCAGCTCGAACGGCTTGGTGAGGTAGTCGTCGGCGCCCAGCTCGAACCCGGAGGCCTTGTCGTCGATGCGGTCGGCGGCGGTGAGCATGAGGATCGGGATGCCGCTGCCGGAGGCGACGATGCGCCGGGCGACCTCGTCGCCGGACGGGCCGGGGATGTCGCGGTCGAGGACGGCGAGGTCGTAGGAGTGGACGCTGAGCAGTTCCAGTGCGGTGTCGCCGTCGCCGGCGATGTCCGCGGCGATGGCCTCCAGGCGCAGCCCGTCCCGTACGGCCTCCGCCAGGTAGGGCTCGTCCTCCACGATCAGTACGCGCATGCCCGAAGCCTAGGCAGCGGCGCGTATCGCGGACGTATGCGACGGCGCTTCGGTCGTGGTGCGCCACCAGCGGCGGGACGCGAGGCCGGCCAGGAGGGCGCCGGTGGCGTTGACCAGGACGTCGTCCACGGAGGACACCCGGTCGAGCGACAGGGCGTACTGGGCGGTCTCGACCAGGACCGAGCAGCCCGCCCCGAGCGCCAGGACCCGCGGCACGGACGCGAGCGCCGCGAACCGCATGGGGGCGAAGAACCCCAGCGCCGCGAGGACCAGCAGGTTGCCGGTGATCCCGAGCGTCCCCATCGTGACGAGGTCCCGCAGCGGTACGAGACTCACCCGGGCGGGGACGACGCCGGCCCCGCCGCCCGGCATCATCGTCAGCCACACGAACGGCACCGTCCCGTGCACCATGCCCACCTCGGCCAGCGAGATCCGCCACGCCGACGGGACGCCGGCGGCCCGCCGACGGGATGCCAGGACCCAGGCCAGGAGTACGGCCAGGGGCAGCGTGACCAGCGTCATGAGGACCACGCCGTTGAACGTGTCGTAGCAGCCGTGCCACCGCCCGGCCATGCAGCGCGGCGCGGACATCAGGAGCGGCCGCCGTATGACGAACAAGGCGCCCGCCAGGCCGAGGACCGCGAAGCCCACCAGCACGATCCTGAGCATGCGGCGGGGCGGTGCCGGGGCCGGCCTCGCCGGGGACGTGTCGTGGTTCATGACTCCATGGGAGACGAAGGGCCGTTGCCGTGGCGTATCCGGTTTTCGATACGCCCGCGATACGTCGGCCATGGGTGACTCAGCGCGGCCCCCCCAGGACCTCCGCGAAGTGGGTGTTCACCGCGAGCAGGCCGCCGTCCACGCGGAGGACCGTACCGGTGATCCAGGAGGCGTCCCGGGAGGCGAGGAAGGCGACGGCCGCGGCCACGTCCTCGGGGGTGCCGACGCGGCCCAGGGGGTAGACCCGGTCGGCGAGGGCCGACAGGTCCGGTTCCCGGCCCGCCCACCCGGTCGTCGCGATCGTGCCCGGGTTGACCTGGTTCACGCGGACCCCGCGCGGCGCCGCGTCGCCCGCCAGGGTGCGGGTGAGGGACGCCAGGCCCGCCTTCGCCGCGCTGTACGCGTGGCCGCCGAAGTCCACCTCCGCGTTGACGGAGCCGATGCTGACGATCGCCCCGCGCCCGCCGGCCGCCGCCAGGTGCGGCAGCGCCGCCCGGGAGCAGCGGACGGCGCCCATGAAGGTGACGTCGTGCTGGCCGGTCCAGACCTCGTCCGGCTCGTCCTCGAAGCGGTCCCGGTCGGGGGCGACGGGGCCGAAGGCGTTGTTGACGAGGACGTCGAGGCCACCGAGGTGCTCCACCGCGTACGCGACCGCCGCGTCGACCGAGGCCCGGTCGCCGACGTCGCAGCGCAGGGCCACCGCCCCCGGGATGCCGGCCGCCGTCCTCCCCGCCTCCTCCTCGTCGATGTCGGTGAGAAGGACCCGCGCCCCTTCCGCCGAGAGCCGTCGCGCCGTCGCCGCGCCGATGCCGCGTGCCGCGCCGGTGACCAGTGCCGTGTATCCGTCGAACCGCCTGGTGAGTTCCATCCCCGAATCTTCGCAAGGAGCACCGGTCTTCAGGCCGGGCGGGAATGCGATCCTCGGTCCGGAGCCGCGAAACGGCGCCGTGCCCGGTCCCGCGACTCTGTCACCTGCCCCTCGCGCGGGGACCGTTGATCGACTAGCGTCACGGGGCCGTCCTGAGGCGCGGGACGCGCGCAGGCGGGGGGAACGGGAAAATGGCTCAGCTGATCGCCGTCGCGATCATCACGGTTCTGGCTGTCATCAGCCCCGGCGCGGACTTCGCCATGACGGTCCGCAACAGCTATCTGTACGGGCGGACGGCGGGAGTCCTCGCGGCCGTCGGGATCGCGCTCGGCGTGCTCGTGCACGTCACGTACACCATGCTCGGCGTGGGCCTTCTGGTGTCGCGTTCGCCGATGCTGTTCACCGCGATGAAGCTGATCGGCGCCGCGTACCTGGTCTACATCGGCTACAAGACCTTCGTCACCAAGTCGCAGGTGGACGTCGACCTGTCGGGCGACGCCGGCCTGTCGAAGGCGGGGGCGCTGCGCACCGGGTTCCTGACGAACGCGCTCAACCCCAAGACGATGCTCTTCGTGCTGAGCACGTACACCCAGGTCGTCAGCGCCGAGACGCCCGTCCTCCAGCAGGTCGGCTACGGCCTGTTCATGTCGTTCGCGCACCTGGTGTGGTTCGGGCTCGCCGCGGTGCTGTTCTCCCAGGAGAGCCTGCGCGCCCGGCTGCTGCGGCGGCAGACCGTGCTCAACAAGGTCATCGGGACCGTGCTCGTCGGGCTCGGGATGGTGCTCGCGCTGACGCCGTCCGCCGCCTGACGTCCCGTACCGCGGCGTCCACAGCGTCGCGGCGTCTACAGCGCCGCGGCCCGCACCGCCCGCACCAGGGCCTGGGCGCGGGGGTCGGCCGTCACCGTCTTGCGCATGCCGTTGGTGACGTACCCGAAGGCGATGCCGGAGTCGGGGTCCGCGAAGCCGAGCGAGCCGCCGCGGCCGGGGTGGCCGAAGGAGGACGGGCCGAGGAGCGGGGAGGCCGGGCCGTGCAGCATGTGGCCGGGGCCGAAGCGGGTGCCGACGAGCAGCACCTGGTCCGGGCCCGCCGACTCCTCGGTCCCGGCGAGGGCGAGGGTGTCGGGGGTGAAGAGGCGTGCGGCGCCGTTCACCGGGCCGAGGGTGGCCGCGTAGAAGCCGGCGAGGGCGCGGGCGGTGGCCACTCCGGCCGAGCCGGGCAGTTCGGCGGCCCGGTAGGCCGGGTCGTTCTCGTCGGGCTTGGGGTCGATGGCCGCGAAGGCGCGCCGGGTGAGGGAGTCGGGGTTCTCGTAGGCCTCGGAGACGGAGCGCTTGGGGCGGAGCCTGAGGGCGCCGCCGCCGGGCGGGTCGATCTCCTCGACGGGGCCGAGCCTCCCGAGCCGGTGGGCCTGTGCGTCGGGCAGGCCGATCCACAGGTCGAGGCCGAGGGGGCCGGTGATCTCCTCGGCGACCCAGCTGCCGATGGTGCGGCCGGTGACCTGGTGGACGAGGCCGGAGAGCAGCCAGCTGAAGGTGTGGGCGTGGTAGCCGTGCCCGGTGCCGGGCTCCCAGAAGGGGGCCTGGGCGGCGATGGCGGCGGTGGCCGTCGGCAGGTCGGTCGCCTCGGCGAGCGTGAGAGGGCGGTCGAGGACGGGGACGCCGGCGCGGTGCGCGAGGAGCTGCCGTACGGTCACCCGGTCCTTGCCCGCCGCCTTGAAGTCGGGCCAGTACGCGGCGACCGGGGCGTCCAGGTCGAGCAGGCCGCGCTGGTGCAGGAGCAGGGGTACGGCGGCGGCGACGCCCTTGGTGGCGGAGCGCACGACCTGAGCGGTGTCATGGGACCACATGTCCTGCCCGTCGACGTCCTTGGTGCCCGCCCACAGGTCGACGACCTTGACGCCGTCCCGGTGGACGGCGACGGCCGCGCCCCGCTCACCGCGCTGTGCGAAGTTGCGCAGGAACGCGTCCCTGACCGGCTCCCAGCCCGCCGCCACCGTGCCCTGGACGTCCACCCGACCCACTCTCCCTTTCGTACGACCGTCACGACGGTCACGACCGGCTCCCATGGTGCAACGCGAGAGGTGAGGGCCGGATTCCGGGGCCGGATTCCGGGGCCGGGCGACGCGGTCGGGCGACGCTCAGGCCACGGAGCTCGGCACGAAGCCGAACGGCAGCTCGAGACGGTGCCGTGCCATCAGCTCCTCGTCGGTGAGGATCTCTCGGGTGGGCCCGTCGGCGGCGATGACTCCCTCGCTGAGGATCACCGCGCGCGGGCAGAGCTCCAGGGCGTACGGCAGGTCGTGGGTGACCATCAGGACGGTGACGTCGAGCCCCCTGAGGATGTCGGCGAGTTCCCGGCGCGAGGCCGGGTCGAGGTTGGAGGACGGCTCGTCGAGGACGAGGATCTCGGGCTCCATGACGAGGACGGTCGCGACGGCGACCCGGCGCCGCTGCCCGAAGGACAGGTGGTGCGGCGGCCGGTCGGCGTACTCCGCCATCCCCACCCGGTCGAGGGCCCTGCGGACGGCGGCGTCGAGTTCGGCGCCCCGCAGGCCCGCCGCCGCCGGGCCGAAGGCCACGTCCTCGCGGACGGTCGGCATGAACAGCTGGTCGTCGGGGTCCTGGAAGACGATGCCGACCTTGCGCCTGATCTCGGCGAGGTGCTTCCTGCCGACGGGGAGCCCGGCGACGGTGACCGTGCCCGCGCCGCCGGTGAGGATGCCGTTGAGGTGCAGGACCAGGGTGGTCTTGCCGGCGCCGTTGGGGCCGAGGAGGGCGACCCGTTCGCCGCGTCCGACGGTCAGGTCGACGCCGAACAGGGCCTGGTGGCCGTCGGGGTACGCGTAGGCGAGGCCGTGCACCTCGAGCGAAGGGGCGGCGGTCATAGGGTCCATCCCAGGAGGCAGATCAGGAGTGCGGTGAGCGGCAGCGCGGCGGCGTACGCCCACTGCGCGCGGGTGGCGGTCGCCTCGTCGAGGACCGGCATGGTGCCCGTGTAGCCACGGCTGAGCATGGCGAGGTGGACCCGTTCCCCGCGTTCGTACGAGCGGATGAAGAGCGCGCCCGCCGACTTGGCGAGGACGCCCCAGTGACGGACGCCCCGTGCCTCGAAGCCGCGCGAGCGGCGGGCGACGGACATCCGGCGCATCTCGTCGGTGATGACGTCGCCGTACCGGATCATGAAGGACGCGATCTGGACGAGCAGCGGGGGCAGCTTCAGGCGCTGGAGGCCGAGGAGCAGGGCGCGCAGTTCGGTGGTGGAGGCGAGGAGCACGGAGGCGGCGACGCCGAGGGTGCCCTTGGCGAGGACGTTCCAGGCGCCCCAGAGGCCGGGGACGCTCAGGGACACTCCGAGGACGGTCGTCCGCTCGCCCGGGACGACGAACGGCATGAGCAGCGCGAAGGCGACGAACGGCACCTCGATGAGCAGCCGCTTCAGCAGGAAGCCGGCCGGGATCCGGGCCTTCGCCGCCACGGCCGCGAGGAGCAGGGCGTAGCCGGCGAAGGCCCAGACGGCCTCGCGGGGCGTCGAGACGACGACCACGACGAAGCCGAGGACCGCGGCGAGCTTGGTGTGCGGGGGCAGCTCGTGGACCGGCGAGTGCGCGTGCCGGTAGAGCCTGTGGGCGTGGCCTGCCCCCATGTCAGGCCTCCAGGGCGGCGGCCCTGCGGCGACGTACGACCCAGAACGCGCCCGTGCCGACGGCGAGGGTCGCGCCCACGCCGATGACACCGGCGAGGCCGCCGGAGAGACGGGCGGTCTCGACGCCCTCGACGCCGTAGTCGGCGAGCGGGGAGCCGGCGGCGGCGTGCTCCTGGGCCTTGGCGTCGATGCCCTGGTCGGCGGCGACCTTCTCCAGGCCGTCGGGGCTGGCGGAGGCGTAGAAGGAGACGAAGCCGGCGAGGACGAGGGCGGTGACGACTCCGCCGATCCACAGCTTCCTCGGGGAGCCGCCGGTCGCGGGAGCGGCCGCCGGGACGGCGTCGACCAGTTCGCCGTCGACGCGGAGCTTGAGTGGCGCGGTCAGGCCGCGGGCGCCGTACACGAGGTCGGGGCGGACGGCGATGACCGCGCCGACGGTCAGCATGGTGATGACGGCCTCGCCGATGCCGATGAGGACGTGCACGCCGACCATGGCGGTGAGGACCTTGGGCAGCGGTACGTCGGTGGTGCCACCGACGGCGTAGACGAGGGTGAAGGCGGCGGCCGCGGCCGGTACGGAGACGAGCGCGGCGACGAAGGAGGCCGCGGTCACCGAGGCGCGGGTGCGGGGCAGCAGGAGGACGAGGCCGCGGAAGAGCGCGTAGGCGACGACGACGGTGACGACGCCCATGACGGTGATGTTCACGCCGAGGGCGGTGAGGCCTCCGTCGGCGAAGAGGACGCCCTGCATGAGCAGGACGACGGCGATGCACAGGACGCCGGTCCAGGGGCCGACGAGGATCGCGGCGAGCGCGCCGCCGAGCAGGTGTCCGCTGGTTCCGGCGGCGACCGGGAAGTTCAGCATCTGGACGGCGAAGACGAAGGCGGCGACGAGCCCGGCGAGCGGAGCCGTACGGTCTCCGCCGTGGCCTTCGGCACCGGGGGCGCCTCCGAGTTCGCGCCGCGCTCCGCGCAGGCTCACGGCGACGGCGCCGGCGGCGACGACACCGGCGACGGCCGATACGGGGGCGTTGATGAATCCGTCAGGTACATGCACGTCCCGAATGATGAACGCTCCTGCAAAGAGGTTGCAAGAGCGCACGTGTCACAGAACGGCCGCGCACGGTCGCACGTGACCCCGCGCACACCCGTCGCCGTCGAGGCATGCATCGCGCCCGCTTCGGGAATGAGGAGGACAATAGTCGATAAGAGGACAAAACGTGAGGAGCCCTCCGATGGCCGCCGCGCAGGACCGCGAAGTCGACGACCACGCCAAGGGACGGATCATCAGCGACGCGCCGCTCTCCCGCCCGGTCCCGGTGTCCCTCCGTTACGACCCCGCGTTCTCCCCCGCCACGATCCGCCTCGGATTCCCCGGCGCCGTCGAGTGGTCCTTCCCCCGGGCCCTCCTGGAGACCGGCCTGCGCGCCCCGACCCGTCGCGGCGACGTCGAGGTCTGGCCCTGCGGCCGGGTCCAGACGATCGTCGAGCTCCACACGAACGACGGGGTCACGGTCGTCCAGTTCGACACGACGGCACTGCTCCGCTTCCTCAAGCACACGTACGCCGCCGGTGCGTCGATGACGACACACTGACGGCGTACGGGATACCGAGTACGGGTTACCGAGTACGGGTTACCGAGTACGGGATCAGGCCTTGACGAGGTCCGGCTTCGAGCCGGCACCCTCCTCGTCGCGCTTCGCGAGACCCTCGCCCTCCACGTCCACGTTCGGCAGGATCCGGTCCAGCCACTTCGGCAGCCACCAGGCCTTGTGCCCGAGGAGCGCGAGCACGGCCGGGACGATCGCCATCCGGACCACGAAGGCGTCGAAGAGGACCGCGACGGCCAGGCCGAAGCCGATCATCTTGATCATCTGGTCCGTCATGCCGATGAAGCCGGAGAAGACCGCGATCATGATCACCGCGGCGGCGGTGACCACCCGGGCGCTGTGCCGGAAGCCGGTCACGATCGCCTCGCCGGGCCGCTCCCCGTGGACGTACGCCTCACGCATCCGGGTGACGAGGAAGACCTCGTAGTCCATCGCGAGACCGAAGACGACACCCACCATGAAGATCGGCATCATCGACATGATCGGGCCGGTCTGCTCGACCCCGAAGAGGCTGCCGAGCCAGCCCCACTGGAAGACCGCCACGACCGCGCCGAGGGCCGCGACCACCGAGAGCAGGAAGCCGAGGGCCGCCTTCAGGGGGACGAGGATCGAGCGGAAGACCACGGTCAGGAGCAGGAAGGCCAGGCCGACGACGAGGGCCAGGTACGGCACCAGGGCGTCGTTCATCTTCTGCGAGAAGTCGATGTTCATCGCGGTGGCGCCGGTGACGAGGACGTCGTCGCCGGTCGCGTCCCGGATGTCGTGGACGAGGGTCTCGGTGGCGACCGAGGACGGCCGGTCCTTCGGGACCACGGTGATCATGGCGGCGTCGCCGGCCTTGTTCGGGGTCGCCGGGGTGACCGCCGCCCAGCCTTCGAGGCCCTTGATCGCGGAGACCGTCTTGTCGGCGGCCGCCTTGTCGCCGTCGACGACGACGAGCAGCGGGCCGTTGAAGCCGGGGCCGAAGCCGTCCGAGAGCGCGTCGTACGCCCGGCGCTCGGTGGTGGAGGTCGGCTTGACGCCGTCGTCCGGGAGGCCCATCTCCAGGGAGGCGGCGGGCAGCGCGATCGCACCGAGTCCGAGGACACCGATGAGCAGCACCGTCACGGGGCGGCGGATGACGAGGCGGGCCCAGCGGGTGCCGCCGTTCGGCTTGTCGTCGGCCTCCTTCTTCAGGCCCTTGCGCTGCTTGCGGCCGATGACCTTGTCGCCGGCGAAGCCCAGCAGGGCCGGGATGAGGGTGAGCGCGATCAGTACGGCGATGACGACCGTGGCGGCGGCGGCGAAGCCCATCTTCGTCAGCATCGGGATGTTGACGACGGCCAGGCCGACCAGGGCGATGACGACGGTGAGTCCGGCGAAGACGACGGCGGAGCCGGCCGTGCCGACCGCGCGGCCCGCGGCGTCCTCCTTCTCGCGGCCCTCGGCGAGCTCCGCGCGGTAGCGGGAGACGATGAAGAGGGCGTAGTCGATGCCGACCGCGAGGCCGATCATCATCGCGAGGGTCGAGGTGGTGCTGCCGAGGTCGAGGACGTTCGCGAGCGCGGCGATCGACGAGACGCCGATGCCGACGCCGATGATCGCCGTGAGCAGCGGAAGTCCCGCGGCGACGAGCGAGCCGAAGGTCATGACCAGGACGATGCCGGCGATGATCACGCCGACGATCTCGCCCGCGCCGGTCGCCGGCATGGTCTGGAGGGCGTCACCGCCGACCTCGACGGTCAGCCCCTTGCCCTGGGCGTTCTGCCCGGCCTGGGTCAGGGCCTCGCGCGTCTCGTCGGTCAGCTCCATCGCGTTGACCTTGTAGGCGACGGAGACGTAGGCGGTCGAGCCGTTCTGCGACACGGCCTGCGTGGCGTACGGGTCGGCGACCGAGACGATCTGGTCCGAGCCGGACTTCAGCGCGGCGACGGTCTCCTCGACGACGGCCTTGTGGGCCGGGTCGGTCACCTTCTGGCCCTCGGGGGCCTTGAAGACGACGCGGGCCGTGGCCCCGTCGGCGCCGGCGCCCGGGAAACGCTCTTCGAGCAGGTCGAAGGCGCGCTGGGCCTCGGTGCCGGGAATCGAGAAGGAGCCGGAGGTGGGGGCGGGCGCGGTGGCGGCGCCGATCCCGGCTATCGCCAGGAGGGCCACCCAGAGGAGGGCGACGAGCCGTCGGCGCCGGAAGGCGGAACGGCCCAGCTTGTACAGGAACGTGGCCACGGGGGCGTACTCCCAGTGTGGGGTGGGACAGGACATGGGGAGCCGGCCCGACGGCGTGAGCGGTTCGACGTCAGGTGGAGAGAGGTGGAGCGGGTCGATCGGGTGGAGCAGGTGCTTCGGGGCTCAGACGCCGAGTGAGGGGAGCACGACGGCGTCGACATAGGCGCTGAGGAACGCGCGGTCGACCGGCTGATCGTCGATCAGCGGCCGGGCGACGAACGCACCGATCAGCATGTGGGGAATGAGCTTCAGCGCCGGGTTGGCGGCGTCGACCTCTCCCCTGCGGACCGCTCGGCGCAGCACTTCGTCGAGTCCGTTCATCTCGGGTTCGATGAGCAGCTCGCGCAGCGCCCGGTGCAGTTCGGGGTTGGTGTGGACGGCATGGGCGAGACCCCGCATCAGCGCGGAGTCCTTCTCCATCTGGCAGTCGTCGGTCCGCGCCATCAGCTCCTGGAAGTCGCCGCGCAGCGAGCCGGTGTCGATCTCGGAGAGATCGGCCGGCTTGTTGTGCCGCAGCGCCCGTGCGACCAGCTCGGGCTTGCTCCCCCACTGGCGGTAGAGGGTGGCCTTGCTGGAGTGGGTGCGGGCGGCGACGGCGTCCATGGTGAGGGCGTCGTAGCCGACTTCGCGGAGGAGGTCGAGCACGGCCGCGTACAGCTCGGACTCCCGCTCGGGAGTGAGTCTGCTGCGCGCCATGGCCGGCGCCTCCGATCGATATCAGCGAACGAAACGGTTTCGTACGGTACGAAGATACCCCCGCCCCTAACGAAACGAAACCGTTTCGTACGTGTTCTGGACCACACAACGGTTCACACGCCGGTTCACACGCCGGTTCCCACGCTGGTTCACACTCCACAAGACGCCCGCATACACGTACGAGTTGCCTGACCCCCTCCACGCGGAAAGCATGGGGAGGTGAGTGACGACGTCGCGTATCTCCGTTTCCCGCACCTCCACGACGACCTGCTGTGCTTCGCGGCCGAGGACGACCTGTGGATCGCCCCGCTCGTTCCCGAGGGCGAGCGCCCCGGCCGGGCCTGGCGCCTCACCGTCGACAGAACGCGGGTCGGCCACCCCCGCTTCTCACCGGACGGGCGCCGGATCGCGTACACGAACTGGCGCAGCCTCGACCCCGAGGTCCATCTCGTCCCCGTGGACGGCGGGTCCGCCCGGCGGCTCACCTACTGGGGCTCGACGGACACCCGGGTCTGCGGCTGGACGCCCCCCGACAAGGACGGCCGCTCCGACATCCTCGCCGTCTCCTCGCACGGGCAGCCCTTCTCGTACTTCTCCTGGGCCTATGACGTCCCCACCGACGGCTCCCCCGGCAAACGCCTGCCCTGGGGCCCGGTCTCCGACATCACCGTCATCGACGGCCACGGCGGTCACGAGGGCGAGCGCCGCACCCTCCTCCTCACGGGCAAGCCGCCGCACGAACCGGCCGCCTGGAAGCGGTACCTCGGCGGCGCCACCGGACGGCTGTGGCTGCACGGCGAACGGCTGCTGCCCGACATCGGCGGACACCTCGACTCGCCCATGGCCGTCGACGGCCGGATCGCCTTCCTCTCCGACCACGAGGGCGTCGGCAACCTGTACTCCTGCCTGCCCGACGGCACCGACCTGCGCCGCCACACCGACCACGCCGAGTTCTACGCCCGGCACGCCTCCAGCGACGGACGCCGGGTCGTCTACCAGTGCGCCGGCGAGCTGTGGATCGTCGACGCCCTCACCGCCGACTCCCGACCCCGGAAACTGGACGTACGGCTCGGCGGCCCGCGCGTCGGCAGGCGCGCCTACCAGGTGCCCGCCGCCCACCACATCGACGCGCTCTCCGTCGACGAGACCGGCCGCGCCAGCGCCGTCTCCGTGCGCGGCAGCCTGTACTGGCTGACCCACCGCGACGGCCCGGCCCGCACCATCGTCGACACCCCGGGCGTCCGGGTCAGGCTCCCCGAGATGCTCGGCAGCGGCGGCCAGGTCGCGTACGTCACCGACGCCGAGGGCGAGGACGCCGTCGAGGTCGGCTACCTGCCGCGCGCCAGCGGCGACCGGCCGCCGCGTCGCCTCGCCTCCGGCGACCTCGGGCGGGTCGAGGAACTCGTCGCCGACCCCGACGGCGAGCGGCTCGCCATCGCCTCCCACGACGGACGGCTCCTCCTCCTGGACGCGACGGAGGACTCCAACGGCGAGGTGACGGAGCTGATCCGCTCCGTCAACGGCCCCGTCCGCGACCTCGCGTTCTCCCCCGACGGCGACTGGCTCACCTGGTCCCATCCCGGCATCGGCCGCTCCCTGCGCTCCATCAAGATGGCCCGGATCGCGGGCCCCGGCGCCCGGACCGTCGTCGACGTCACCAACGGGCGCTTCGAGGACGAGAACCCCGTCTTCACCCGCGACGGCCGCTACCTCGCGTTCCTCTCCTGGCGGGGCTTCGACCCGGTGTACGACGTGCACACCGGCGACCTGTCGTTCCCGCTCGGCTGCCGCCCCTACCTCGTCCCGCTCTCCTCCGCGACGCCCTCACCGTTCGCGCTGCTGCCCGACGGGCGCCCGGCGGCCGGCGGCCTCGACCCCGCCGACGACGACACGGACACCGGCGACGGCACCGTCACCGTCGAGATCGAGGGGCTCCCCGAACGGGTCACCCCCTTCCCCGTCGCCGCCTCCAAGTACTCCGGCCTGCACCCGGTAAGCGGCGGCGGCCTGGTCTGGCTGCGCTGGCCCATCTCGGGCGCGCTGGGTGAGACCTTCGCCAACCCGGCCGACACCTCGGGCCGCCCCACCCTGGAGCACTTCTCCATCGTCAAGGCCCGCAAGAGCGAACTCGCCAAGGACCTCGACTGGTTCTCGGTCAGCGGCGACGGCACCCGGCTCGTCGTCGCCGACGAGGGCGAGCTGCGGGCCGTGCCCGCCACCGAGTCCGGGGACGGCGACTCCACCGTCTACCTGGACCTGCGGCGCATCCTGCACGAGGTCGACCCGGGCGCCGAATGGCGGCAGGCCTTCGACGAGGCCGGCCGGATCGTCCGCGCCTACTTCTGGGAGCCCGGCATGGGCGGCGTCGACTGGACGGCCGTACTCGACCAGTACCGGCCGCTCGTCGAACGGGTCGCGTCCCCCGACGAGTTCGCCGACCTGCTGCGCGAGGTGATGGGCGAACTGGGCACGTCGCACGCGTACGTCACGCCCGCCCGCCGCAACGAGGGCCCGCCGCACTACCAGCGGCCCATGGGGCTCCTCGGCGCCAACCTCGTGCCCCGGGAGGCCGGCTGGACGGTGAAGAGGATCCTTCCCGGCGAGTCCTCGGACTCCAAGGCCCGCTCGCCGCTCGCCGGCACCGGCATCCGCGAGGGCGCCGTCCTCACCCATGTCGACGGCCGGCCCGTCGACCCGGTCACCGGGCCGTACCCGCTGCTCTCCGGCACCGGCGGCACCACCGTCGAGCTCACCTTCACCCCCGCCGAGGGCGAGGGCCGCGCCCGCCGCGTCGCCGTCGTCCCCCTCGTCGACGAACGCCCGCTGCGCTACCAGGACTGGGTCGCCAAACGCCGGGCGGTCGTCCGGGAGGTCAGCGGCGGCCGCTGCGGCTACCTCCACATCCCCGACATGGGCGGCTCGGGCTGGGCCCAGTTCAACCGCGACCTGCGCATGGAGGTCTCCCGGCCCGCCCTCATCGTCGACGTACGCGGCAACGCGGGCGGCAACATCAGCGAACTCGTCATCGAGAAGCTCACCCGCCGGATCCTCGGCTGGGACCTCACCCGCAACGCCCAGCCCGTCGCGTACGCCTCGAACGCCCCGCGCGGCCCCGTGGTCGCCCTGGCCGACGAGGCCACCTCATCCGACGGCGACATGATCACCGCCGCCTTCAAACTCCTGGGCCTCGGCCCGGTCGTCGGACAGCGCACCTGGGGCGGTGTCGTCGGCATGACCGGCCGCCACCGGCTCGGCGACGGCACCCAGATCACCGTCCCGATGAACGCGGCCTGGTTCCCCGAGTACGGCTGGTCCCTGGAGAACCACGGCGTCGAACCCGACCTCGCGGTCCTGCGCACCCCCCTCGACTGGGCCGAGGGCCGCCACGCCCAGCTCGACGACGCGGTCCACATCGCCCTCGCCCTCCTCACGGAGACCCCGGCGGCAAGCCCCCCGGGCTACGAGGACCTCCCGGACCGCTCCCGCCCGAAACTGCCGCCGAGGGAGAACGGCCAGGCGCCGGCGAGGTCCAACTCGTAAGCGGTACCGGGCCGCCCGTCGATCGTCACGCTCCCGACCGCACCGAAACCGACCCGCCCCAGCACGGCCCTCGACCCGTCGTTGTCGAGGGTCGTGACGGCGGTCAGCCGGCTCAGCCGGTACGCGTCCCGCGCGAGCCGGCACACCTCCCGCACCCCGGCCGTCGCCACCCCGCGCCCGGCCGCCCGCTCGGCCACCCGGTACCCCAGCTCGGCCGCCCCGTCGACGACGTCGACGAGATTGATCCGCCCGACGATCTCCCCGCCCTCGCCGACGAGCACATGGAAGTGGATCTCCCCTGCCTCCTGCGCCTCGATCAGCTCCCGATGCCTGTCGTCGAACTCCTCGAAGTACGCGTCCCCCCGATCGGGCACGGACGCGGCGAAGTACCCCCGGTTCTCCCGCTCGAAGGCGAGCAGGGCGGACGCGTGATCGGATCGCAGTCGCTCAAGTACGGCCATGCCGATCACCGTACGAAGATCCACCGCGCGACGCGCGCGGGTTATGCGCCATCATGCTCGCCATGCACGCGCTGACCAGGACCGAGGACGACCACGTCTGGGGCGTCTGCCCCACGGTGGAGGGGCTGTACGGGGATCCCGAGCGCGGGACGTACGAACTCAGGGGCTGGGTGCCGGACGGTGCGGGCGCGCGGGAGGGATGGCTCGGGGAGTCCGTGTGGCTGGTTCCTGCGGACGACGAGCGCGGCCGCTCGCCCTGGGAGCACCCGGAGCACCCGGAGCCCGCGGAGTACCGGGAGCACGACGCCTGGCTCCTGACGGACGCCGAGGCCGTCCGCGTGACGGGTGACCTCGTCCTCACCGGTGAGGACGACCACATGGGCCCGCCCGAGAGCCACCGGGGTCCCGTCCGGCTGCACGACGGGCGCCGATGGCTCGGTTCCTGCGAGGAGTTCACCCGCGTCCAGCCGGCCCCCCGTCCCCGTCCCCCGCTCGTCCTGCGCGGCCTGGTCCCGGGCGAGCGGCTGCGGGCGGCGTTGGAGAAGGGGACCCGGCGGGCGCTGGAACTGGAACAGGTCGAGCTGGAGCTGCGGGACCGGCGGGGCGAGCCGCTGACCGGGCGGCTGATGTGGGGCCGGGTCGCCGGGTGGAGACCCTCGGCGCTCGGCTCCGAGCCGACCGACCAGACCCACCAGACCCACCAGACCCACCAGCTCGACCAGACCGACCAGACCGACCAGACCGACCTGATCGACCAGATCGACCTGGAGCTGGACGGCACCTTCCACCATCCCGTCCCCGCGTGGGCCCGGCCCGTGTGGGAGCGCTGGCTGACGGGACCGCCGGAGGAGCCCGCCGCCTGGGCGGGGCTCGACACCCGGCTGCGCGGTGCCTGGCACGACCTCGTCCGGGAACGGGCCGGTCACCGCACGTTCCAGGACCGGCCGGCGGGAAGCACGTACGAACTCGACGGCCGGTACGTCACCGACGAACCCGGCCTCTGGCTCGCCCTCGGCGAGGCGGTGAACGGCCCCGGCGGCTACTTCGGCGGAAACTTCGGCGCTCTCCACGACTGTCTGGGCGGGTTCTTCGGCTTCACCGCGCCGGGCACCCTGGTCTGGCGGGACTCCGCCGTCGCCCGCACGCACCTCTCCCGGCGGCTGTCGCCGGAGGGCGAGCCGTACGACTTCTTCGCATCGATCCTCAGCGCCCTGGCCGAGGACGGGATGCGGGTCGTGGAGGCCTGAGGCGTCCAACGCGCGAAAGGCGCACCCGGGTTCCGGGTGCGCCTTTGCTGTTCGGAACGGTGCGTCAGGCGTCGCGGTCCTGGGCCATGCGTTCCCGGTCCATGCGGTCCTGGGCCTCCTGGCGGGCCCGGCGGGCCTGCTCCTCGGGGCGCTCACGGCCCTGGGAGGCGCGTTCGGACGCTTCGTCCTTCGCCTTGCCCATGGCCTCCTTGGCCTGCTGCTTGAGCTGCTCCGACTTGTTCTTGAACTGGTCCTGCATGCCCATGGAAGTTCACTCCTAGAAGGCTGTGAGAGGAAGGGGGCTTCGCGCCCCCTGGCCTCGACCAGCCTTGCACGGGCAAACATTCCACGCATTTCGATCAGTTACGGAACGTGAAGGCCGCAGGAGAAGCCGTAGGGGCCGCCGTCAGGCGCGCTCCGTCCGCTCCTGTTCGTCCGCCGCTCCGCCCGCGCCCACCAAGCCCTTGGAGACCGAGCCCAGACGGGGCTCGAAGCGCTTCATCTCGCGCTGGCCGACCGTGGCGATGAGGCCGGGGAGGTAGCCGCGTACCGACTGCATCCCGCGCAGCCACCACTGCGCGTACACATGGGCGGAACGCCGCTCGATGCCCGCCACGATCCGGTCGACGGCCGGGCCGAGGGGGTACGTGCGGTTCGAGGGCCACGGCAGCCGCTGCCGCAACTCCTTCATCACGTCGTCCTGGTCGGCGCCCCGCACCATGTCCGTGTCGGTCCAGGAGAGGTAGCCGACGCCGACCTTCACCCCCTTGTACGCGACCTCGGCGCGCAGGCTGTGCGCGAAGGCCTCGACGCCCGACTTCGAGGCGCAGTACGCCGTCATCATCGGCGCCGGGGTGAGCGCGGCGAGCGAGGCGATCTGGAGGAAGTACCCGCGGGACTCCATGAGGACCGGCAGGAACGCCCGGCCCGTCACCGCGCCGCCGATGAGGTTGACCTCGATGACCCGCCGCCAGGCGACGGGGTCGGAGTCGACGAACGGACCGCCCGCCGCCACACCGGCGTTGGCGACGACGATGTCGACCTTCCCGAACCGTTCCTTCACCTCGGCCGCGACCCGGGCCATCGCCTCGTGGTCCGTGACGTCGGCGTGCCACCAGTCGGCCTCGGTGTGCAGCCGGCCGGCGACCTCCTTGAGCTGCTCCGGCTCCAGGCCGACGAGCGCGATCTTCGCGCCGCGCGCGGACAGCTTGCGGGCGAGGAGTTCGCCGACGCCCCGGGCCCCTCCGGTGACGACCGCGACCTGCCCTTCCAGGCTCACCCTGCTCATGCCTCTGCCTCCTCGATCTCCCGCTCCTCGGACTTCACTCCCAGGTACGTGAGGGTCAGTTCGCGGATCTGCGCGGTGACGGCCTCCGGGGCCTCCACCGGTGTCATGTGGCCCATGCCGGCCAGTTCGACGAGCCCCGTGCAGTGCGGCAGCGCCTCCGCCATCGCGCGGGAGTGGACGGGCGGGGTGAGCCGGTCGGCGGTGCCGACGAGCACGGCCACCGGCAGCCGCAGCTCCCGCAAACCCGCTCCGAGGTCAAGGCCGGCCAGCACCTGCGACCAGCCGTACCGCGCCCCGCGCGGACAGGCGTGCACGATCCGGGCGCAGGCGTCGACGCGTTCGGGCGCCGACCCCGGTCCCATCGTCGCGTATTTGAGGATCCTCTTCGAGACGGCGTTGACCGGTCCGAGCGGCGCCTTCGCGCCCAGGACCGCCTTGGTGAGGCGGCTGCGCAGACCGCCCGGCGGGAGCGGTACGACGGTGGCCTCGGCCGTCAGCCGGGAGTGCCCGGTGGAGCAGAGCAGGACGGCGGCGGCGTGCTGCCGGAAGCCGGGGCGTCCGGCGGCCGCCATGATCGTCATGCCGCCCATGGAGTGGCCGACCAGGACGGCCCGCTCGCCGGGGCCGAGGGTGGCCGCGAGCACGGCCTCCAGGTCGTCGGCGAGCGCCGTCGTGGAGTATCCGCCGGGGCCTGCGGCGGGGGATTTTCCGTGGCCGCGCTGGTCGTAGGCGATGACCCGGTGGTCGGCGGCGAGCGCCCGTATCTGCTCGGCCCAGAAGGCGGTCGAGCAGGTCCAGCCGTGGGCGAGGACGACGGCGGGCGCGCCCTCGGGGCCGTACACCTCGACGTGGATCCGGGCGCCGTCGGCGGAGACGGCGGTGAGTTCGCGGGAGGCGGGCAGCGAGGTCAGGTGCCGGCTCACTGGGCGGCCTCCTGCTCGCGGGCGGCGGTACGGGTCTTCTTCGGCGCCGCGACCGGCTTGGGCGCGCGCAGCACCTCGTACTCGGAGAGGTCGACCTGCCGGGTCTCGCGCCGGAACTCGCCCGTGGTGCCGGGCCACAGCGTGGTGTTGCGTCCGTTGGCGTCGAGGTACCAGCTCTCGCAGCCGCCCGCCTTCCACACGGTCCGCTCCATCCGGGCCTGCACCTTGCGGTTCCAGGCACCGACGGCGGAGGGCCGGACGGCGAGGGCGGCGCGCCCGCCGAGGCCGGAAGGAGTCAGCAGGGTCAGCTGGCGCAGGTAGTCGGCCATGTAGTTCAGCTGGGACTCGATCATCAGGATCATCGAGGAGTTCCCGAGGCCCGTGTTGGGGCCGATGACCGTCATGAAGTTGGGGAATCCGGCGGCGGTGGCGCCGCGCAGCGCCTCCATGCCGCCCTTCCAGCTCTCGGCGAGGGTCTTCCCCTCCGCGCCGACGACCCGCTCGGCGATCGGCATGTCGGTGACGTGGAAGCCGGTGCCGAAGACGATCGCGTCGACCTCGGTCTCGGTGCCGTCGGCGGCGACCACGGTCGAGCCGCGGACCTCGCGCAGACCGGAGGCGACGACGTCGACGTTGGGCTGCGCGACCGCCGGGTAGTACGTGCTGGAGAGCAGGATCCGCTTGCAGCCGATGCGGTACGAGGGCGTCAGCTTGGCCCGGAGCACCGGGTCCTTGATCGCCTTGGCGATGTTGGCCTTGGCGAGCTTCTCGACGAGCCCGAGTTCGTTCGGGTGCTTGGTGAAGGCGCCGACCTGGAGTTCGCGGATGCCCCAGAGCAGACCGCGCCGCAGGGTGCCGGTGACGGGCACGGCGCGGTGGAGCCAGCGTTCGGGGCCGCTGATGGCCCGGTCCATGCGGCGCATGACCCAGGGGGGTGTGCGCTGGAACAGGGTCAGCTTCGCGACCTGGGGCTGGATCGCGGGCACGATCTGGATGGCGGAGGCGCCGGTGCCGATCATGGCGACGCGCTTGCCGGTGAGGTCGTAGTCGTGGTCCCAGCGGGCGGAGTGGAAGACCTTGCCGGGGAAGTCGGCGAGCCCGGGGATGTCGGGGATCTTGGGGTCGGAGAGCGGCCCGGTGGCGGAGACGACGACCTCGGCGCTGAAGGAGCCCTGACTCGTCTCGATCTCCCAACGGAGCGCCTCGGCGTCCCACTCCATCCGCAGCACCTCGCGGCCGAGGCGGAGGTGGGGCCGGATCCCGAAGGTGTCCGTGACATGCTCCAGGTACGCGCGGATGTGGCGCTGTCCGGAGAAGGTCCGCGGCCAGTCGGGGTTGGGCGCGAAGGAGAAGGAGTAGAGGTGGGAGGGGACGTCGCAGGCGCAGCCGGGGTAGCTGTTGTCCCGCCATGTGCCGCCCACGGAGTCGGCCCGTTCCAGGACCACGAAGTCGGTGATCCCCTCGCGGCGCAGCCGGACGGCGGCCCCCAGGCCACCGAATCCCGATCCGATCACCGCCACCCGTACGTGCTCGTGCTTCGCCATGCCGCCTCCCGTGCGCCCGGCCAATCACGCCAGCAATCACTGGCACAGTCGGGACTGTAGAGCAGCTCCATACCGAGCGGTAGGGGTACGGCAAGGGAAAGTTACCGGCGGTACAACATAGGCTGGCGTGCGTGGCAGAAGGATCGGACAGGGATGCACGCACGGGCGCGGCCAAGGGCGCTCCCGCAGGCACGCCCCCAGGAGCACAGGCCGGCGTACGCGAGTACCGCATGGAGGAGCTGGCCACCGCCGCCGGCATCACCGTGCGCACCCTGCGCTTCTACCGCGAACGCGGCCTGATCCCGCCACCCCGCCGCGAAGGCCGGATCGCCTGGTACGACGAACAGCACCTGGCCCGGCTGCGCACCATCGCCGCCCTCCTGGAACGCGGCCACACCCTCACCGGCATCGCCGACCTCACCAGCGCCTTCGAGAGCGGCCGGAACGTCCGCGAGGTCCTCGCGCTCGACTCCCCCAGCGAGGAGGAGCCCGTCCGCCTCACCCCCGAGGAACTCGCCGACCACTTCGCCGGCGAGGTCACCCCGGAGAACCTCGCCGCCGCCCTCGACCTCGGCTACCTCGCCACCGACGGCGAGGAGATCGTCCACATCAGCCGCCGCCTGCTCGACGTCTCCGCCGCCCTCGTCCGCGAGGGCGTCCCCCTCGCCGAGGTCCTCAAGGCCGGCGCCCGGGTCCGCGAGCACGCCGAAGCCCTCGCGGAGCTGTTCACCGACCTGCTGCGCACCCACGCCGCCGAGGACGACCTGTGGCGGCTGCGCCCCCTCGCCAAGAGCGTGGTGGAGGCCGAACTGTCGATGGCGCTCGACCGGCGGCTGCGCCCCACGCCCCCCGGGGAAGCGGCCTCATGACCGCCTGACAGGTTCTTCGAAAGTTCTTCATCACCCCGCTCCTACGGCCGGTTCCACGCACCGAAGGAACGGGAGAACGCACGAGGACCGAGCGGATACCGCTCACCGCGGCGGCCACGGTCGTGGCCTTCGCACTGACCGGCTGCGGTCCGGCTCCCGGCTCCCGGCTCCCGGCAAGGGCGAGGGCGAGGTCACCACGTCCGTCGAGGTCCGGGACAGCGCCCCCGTCGTGCCTCGGCGGGGGCGGGTTCGGCCCGGGACGCGGCTCCGGCCGCTATGCCGACGCGAGGGGGTAGCCGGTGACGAGCATGTCGGTGAACGCGTCTTGGGCGATCCGCCCCTCGCTGTCCACGACGACCTCCTTCATGAGCTCGTCGACCTCCGGCGAGGTCAGCGCGTAGCCCAGGTTCAGGAGGAGTTGACGGAGCTGGGCCTGCGTGATGCCGGCGCCGTCGGTGTCGAGGGCCTTGAACGCGTCGTGCATCCGCTGCACCTGCTCCGTCGGCGTCCCCACGGGCTTCGGAACCATGGCGATGAAGCTCCTGGCGTCGATCCGGGCGTCGGCGCCCCCGGTAACGTCGCGCAGCAGCGCATCGACGGCCGCCCGCTCCAATCCGCCCTCGTCCACGAGAAGAGCTCGCACGTCCTTCTGGCTGACGCCGGTGCCGTCGGCGTTGAGTTCGTTGAACCGGTCCCACAGCGTCTCGCTCTGTTCCTGTGTCATGCGCGTCCGTCCGCCCCTGTCGTCGTGGCACGGAGGTAACCGTGTCGCGACCCAGCGTGTCAGAGCACCGGTCGCCCTGAGCACGAAGCGCGGAGAGCCGGGCGCCGAGCGGTCGGGCCGGAAGCACGCACGCGCGGCACCCAGACCGGTCGACCGGCACCCCCACCTCGACGACACGGGACACTCCGCCCGCATCAGGCGATTCCACCCGCACGCCACCACGCGAAATCCGAACGAAGAATCGACCGGCGAAATCAGCCGACGAATCGATCTACAGCTCGTAGACGGCGGTCACGGGCGCGTGGTCGCTCCACCGCTGCTCATGGGTGGCCGCCCGCTCGACGTAGGCCTTCACGGCCTTGGCGGCGAGACCCGGGCTGGCGATCTGGTAGTCGATCCGCCAGCCGGAGTCGTTGTCGAAGGCCCGTCCGCGGTAGGACCACCAGGAGTAGGGCCCTTCCTGCTCGGGGTGGAGCGCCCGCACGACGTCGACGTACCCCCCGTCGGCCTCGTCGAGGACCCGTCCGAGCCACTCCCGCTCCTCGGGCAGGAAGCCGGCGTTCTTCTTGTTGGCCCGCCAGTTCTTGAGGTCGGCCTCGCGGTGGGCGATGTTCCAGTCGCCGCAGACGACGACCTCACGGCCGTCGGCGGCGGCCCGGGTCCTGAGCTCCTTCAGATAGGGCAGGAACTCCCCCATGAACCGGTACTTCTCGTCCTGACGCTCGGTGCCGACCTCGCCGGAGGGCAGGTAGAGGCTGGCGACGGTCACGCCGGGCAGGTCGGCCTCGACGTACCGGCCGCTGCCGTCGAACTCGCTCGACCCGAAGCCGACGCGCACCCGGTCGGGCTCGCGCCGCGTGTAGAGGGAGACCCCGGCACGCCCCTTGGCGGCGGCGGGGGCGTGGACGGTGAACCAGCCCTCGGGCGCGCGGACCTCGACGGGCAGCTGCGCCTCCTCGGCGCGCACCTCCTGGAGACAGACGGCGTCGGCGGAGGTGCCGGCCAGCCACTCGACGAAGCCCTTCTTGGCGGCGGCCCGAATCCCGTTGACATTCACGCTGGTGACAGTGAGCATCCCGGGAGAATACCGACACCACCACACCGCATACATGTACGATACTCCGCATGAACATCCAGCCCACGCCCTATGACCACCCCGACGCCGTCAAACTCAACGACGCGGTCCAGGCGGAGTACGCCGTCCGCTACGACGACGAGGGCGATGTCACACCGCTGGACGCCGGAATGTTCGTCCCGCCCCACGGCCTCTACCTTCTGGCGTACGACTCCGAGGGCAGCCCGGTCGCCACCGGCGGCTGGCGCACCCAGGACAAGAACGACCAGGGCTACGAGAACGGCGACGCCGAACTCAAGCGCATGTACGTGATCCCCGAGGCCCGCGGCCTGGGCCTGGCCCGCCGCATCCTGGCAGCCCTGGAATCCGACGCCCGCGAGGCCGGCCGCACCCGCATGGTCCTCGAAACGGGCACGGCCCAGCCCGAGGCGATAGCCCTCTACGCCTCCAGCGGCTACGAACCCTGCGCGAAGTTCGGCCACTACCGCGACTACCCCAACAGCCGCTGCTTCGCCAAGCCGCTGACCTGACGGGACCTCACCGCAGGGCGCCCATAGAACACGGAGCCGCACCGCCTCGTCGACGAGGCGGTGCGGCTCTGCGTTGCGCACGGTCCGTCAACTTTGTGAACAGCATTGAAAAGCCATGTGACATGTGCCATTTTACAGCGCAGCCCGTCACGGACGGGATCCCCTCCCCCCTCCCAGGAGTGAATCTTGCGCGCCATGGCCCTCGTCACCGCCCTGCTCATCGCAGCCGTCGCGGCCGCTCCCGCCCAGGCGGCCTCGGCCGAGCCCCCGCCGCCCCACGTCTTCGCGGACCCGGGCCAGCGCCCGGCCCACGGCACCGCCAAAGCCGCCCCTGGCGCGACCGGCGGCGGGCTGGAATCGCGAATCCTGCCGATCGTCCACAACTGCAGCCCGTCGCTCCGGATCCGGGCCCAGGAGATGACCGCCGCCCAACTGGCGGCGACGTGCGCGAGCCTGGCGAACCAGGACGCCTACTTCCACAGCGTGGTCAAGGACTCCGGGCCCGTCGCGAACGACCTCAACACCACCCTGGAGGTCGACGTCTTCAACTCGAGCGCCGACTACAAGGCCTACGCGAGGAAGATCTACGGCATCGACACGAACAACGGCGGCATGTACCTGGAGGGAGATCCCTCAGCGCCGGGCAACCAGCCGCGGTTCATCTGTTACGAGCGCACCGACGTGAGCCCCGGGTGGCAGATCTGGAACCTGAACCACGAGTACACCCACTACCTCGACGGCCGCTACGACCTGTACGGCGACTTCGGTGACAGCCAGACCACCCCCACCGTGTGGTGGGGCGAGGGCATCGCGGAGTACGTCTCCTACTCCTACCGCGGCGTCCCCTACACCAACGCGATAGCCGAGGCCGGCAAGCACACGTACGCCCTGCGCACGCTCTTCGACACCACCTACGCCAACAGCGACGTCAACCGCACGTACAACTGGGGCTACCTCGCCGCCCGCTACATGATCGAGAGGCACCCGGCCGACGTCGCCACCGTGCTGGGCCACTACCGCACCGGCGACTGGGCCGCCGCGCGTTCCTTCCTCACCTCGCTCGACTACGAGAGCGACTGGAACGCCTGGCTCACAGCGGTGGCCGCGGGCGCCTGACCGGGTCGTCGTGGAACGGGACGCCCCGCACGCCTGAACCGCATGACCGAACGACGAAAATCCCGCCCGATCTTTCGATCGGACGGGATTCCCGGTGTCTGTGGACCTGTGGGGATTTGAACCCCAGACCCCCTCGATGCGAACGAGGTGCGCTACCAGACTGCGCCACAGGCCCTTGCGACGTGTGAAACATTAGCATCCCGATCGACGAGAACAAAAATCGCTTCCGCCGCAGGTCAGCCGGGGCCGTCGCCGGCCCCCGGCCGGGGTCATTCGTTGGCCGCCCGGGGGCGGTCGTCGTCGGCGTACTGGTCGAAGAGGGGGGTGCGGCCGTGGTCGCGGCCGCGGCGGGGCTGGGTGGTGCGCTGGCGGGGCGCCGGGGACGGCGCGGGGGCCGGGTCGGCCGCCGTCGAGGAGCGGGCCGCGCTCCAGGTCTCCGGGTCCGTGATGTCGATGCCGCTCGTGGCGCGCGGGGCGACCGGGGCGGTGACGTACGTGGGGAGCGGGACCGGCACCGGGTCCCAGCTGTCGCCGCGGGCCGGGCCGCGGTCGCGCTGCTGGTCGACCCACTCCGCGTGGTCGGTCTGCTCGACCAGGGCGCGCCGGTCCGCCTCCTGCGGGGAGGGGGCCGCCGTGCGTTCGGGGGACGGCTCGGGCGTGGGGGCCGGGCGCCTGCTCTCGCGGAGCCGGGCCGCGGCGGCCTCGGCGCGCCGGCGGTCCATCACGTACACGAAGCGGCGTCGTTCCTGGACCCGCAGATGGACGATGTACGCGCTGAGCAGCAGGGCGGGGACGGCCGGCGCCCACAGGAACGCGACGCCGCCGACGGCCGCGACGACCGCGCCGAGGGTGAATCCCGCGAAGAGGAGCGTCGTGGTGCGCCGGCGCCGGGCGAGGACCTTGCCGCGGCGGGCGCGCTCGGCGGCGGCGCCGGTGGCCGGGCGGGCCGGTGCGGGCGCCGAAGCCTGCGCCTGGGCCTGGTGAGGCGCGGGTTCCGGTTCGGGTTCCGGGAGTTCCAGGCGCGCTTCCGTCCTGGCCGCGGGCGCGGAAAAGGCCCGGACGTCGACCGAGCTCAGATGCTCGGTCTCCGCGTCCGGGTCCACGTCGGGCGTCGGACCCTCCGCCGTACGGTCCCGCTCCTTGAGCTCCTTGGCGTACCGGCGCTCCATGCCCGCCCGTCCGGAAAGCAGCCGGATGGCGGTGCTGAAGCGTTCCGTCGGACGGGCTTCGTTCAGCTCGTCCTGCCTGCGGAGCCACATCGGCACCAAGTAGGCGGCCCAGGCCCCGACGATGACTGCGTAGATGAGGCCGCTGCTGCTCACGGTTCACACGGTAGAGGGGTTCGCGTGACGGCATCGGCCAATTGGCCCGGTGTGTCGCACGATCTGGCTGATATCACTGAACTTTTTTGTGATTGTTCAGATCGTTTGCCTGACAACTACCGATTGAATTCGAACATCTATTTTATTCTGTTCTGGCGCCAGCGGCGCAACAGTCCCTCCGGCACTTCCTCCGCCGTCAGCGCGAAGACCAGATGGTCCCGCCACGCGCCGTCGATGTGGAGATAGCGGGGGCGCATGCCCTCCTCGCGGAAGCCGAGTTTCTCCACGACCCGGCGCGAAGGGCCGTTCTCCGGGCGGATGCAGACCTCCATGCGGTGCAGGCCCACCGAGCGGAAGCAGTGGTCGACGGCGAGCGCGACCGCCGTCGGCATCACCCCGCGCCCGGCCACCTCGCTGTCCACCCAGTACCCCACGTGCCCGGAGCACATCGAACCCCAGGTGATGCCGGCCACCGTCAACTGGCCGACCAGCCGCCCCCGGTACTCGATCACGAACGGCAGCATCCGGCCCGCGTTCGCCTCCGACCGCAGATGGCGGACCATCTGACGGTACGTCGGCCGCTGCGCGACCGGGCCGCCGGGAGCCGGCGGCGGGACCGTCGCCTCCCAGGGCCGCAGCCACTCGCGGTTGCGCCGGTTCACCTCACGCCAGGCCGCGTGGTCGCGCATCCTTATCGGGCGGAGCACCACCTCGTCGTCCACGAGGACCACAGGCCAGGACGGGATCACGACGGTCTCGGATGGTCGCCGCCACGAATCTGGTCGACGGCGTGCCGGAGGATCGGTTCCAGGACGGTCAGGCCGTCACGCACCCCGCCGGACGACCCGGGCAGGTTCACGATCAAAGTGCCGCCCGCGACCCCCGCGAGGCCGCGCGAGAGCGCCGACGTCGGCACCTTCTCCCGGCCGAACGCGCGGATCGCCTCCGGGATGCCCGGGATCTCCCGCTCCAGGACCCGCCGGGTCACCTCGGGCGTCTCGTCGGTGGGCGAGATGCCCGTACCGCCGGTGGTGACGATGACGTCGTACCCGGCGGCGACCCCGGCGCGCAGGGCCGCCTCGACGGGCGCCCCGTCCGGGACGACCTGCGGACCGTCCACGGCGAACCGCATCCGGGTGAGGCCCTCGGCGATCAGCGGGCCGCCCTTGTCCTCGTAGACCCCGGCGGAGGCCCGGTTGGAGGCGGTGACGACCAGCGCGCGGTAGGCCGCGGCCGGGACCTCCTCCGGTGCCCCGGCGGGCTCCTCGTGCTCGTGGGTCCCCGCCACCCGGCCCGCGCGCGTCACGCCTCGGCCCTCGTCCAGTGGCCCGACTTGCCGCCCGTCTTCTCCTCCACCCGTACGTCGGAGATGACCGCGCCCTTGTCGACCGCCTTGATCATGTCGACGACCGTCAGGGCGGCCACCGAGACCGCCGTCAGGGCCTCCATCTCGACGCCCGTGCGGTCCGTGGTCTTCACCGTGGCCAGGATCTCGACCGCGTCGTCCGTGACCGCCAGGTCCAGGGTCACGCCCGAGACGGCCAGCGGGTGGCACAGCGGGATGAGGTCCGGGGTCTTCTTGGCACCCATGATCCCGGCGATCCGGGCGGTCGCGAGCGCGTCGCCCTTCGGGACGCCCTCCCCGCGCAGCAGCTCGATCACGCGCGGCGAGACGAGCACCCGCCCGCTGGCACGGGCGGTGCGGGACGTGACGTCCTTCGCCGATACGTCGACCATGCGGGCCGCGCCCGCCTCGTCGATGTGGGTGAGACCTTGCTGCGTGCTCATGGCCGTGACACTCCCGGTCGCTGTGTGGGACGACACCGTACCCCCACCCTCGCCCCCTCAGCCGAGGAGGACCACTTCCAGCTCGGTGCCCGGGTCCACCGTCTCCGTGTCCTCCGGGACCACGAGCAGGCAGTCCGCGTGCGCCAGGGCCGCGATCAGGTGGGAGCCCGCGCCGCCCACCGGGGTGACGGTGCCCGCCTCCGGGTCGTACGTCCCCCGGAGGAACTGGCGGCGCCCGGCGGGTGACGACAGCGCCTTGTCCGCGACGAGCTCCGCCCGCACCCGCGGCCGGTGCAGGTCCTCGACGCCCATGAGGGCGCGGATCGCGGGACGGACGAACAGCTCGAAGGAGACGTACGACGAGACCGGGTTGCCCGGCAGCGCCAGGAGCGGGATCTGCTCGGCGCCGATCGCGCCGAAGCCCTGCGGCTTGCCCGGCTGCATGGCCAGCTTGCGGAAGTCGACCTGCCCGTCGGCGGTCAGCGCCTCCTTCACCACGTCGTACGCGCCGACGCTCACCCCGCCCGTGGTCACGATCAGATCGGCCCGGATGAGCTGGTCCTCGATCGTCGCGCGCAGCGACTCCGCGTCGTCGGCGACGGCCCCCACCCGGTAGGCGAGGGCGCCCGCGTCCCGCGCCGCCGCGGCGAGCGCGAAGCTGTTGGAGTCGTGGATCTGGCCCTCGCCCAGCGGCTCGCCGGGCTGGACCAGCTCGCTGCCGGTGGACATGACGACGACCCGGGGGCGGGGCCGGACCTTCACGGTGCCCCGGCCGATGGCCGCGAGCAGGCCGATCTGCGGCGGGCCCAGGACCGTGCCCGCCGCGAGGGCGAGCTCCCCTGCCCGTACGTCGCTGCCCGCCCTGCGGACATGGGCGCCGGCCTCGGCGGACCGGTGCACCCGGACCTCGCCGGCCGCGCCCTCGGGTGCGGCGCTGGCAGCGGTCATGCCGGTGGCCGCGCCCCCGCCCGTACCGCCGTCGGTCCACTCGACGGGGACGACGGCCTCGGCGCCGGGCGGCAGCGGGGCGCCGGTCATGATGCGGGCGGCCTGGCCGGGGCCGACCTCGGGCAGGCCGTCCGCGCCCGCCGCGACGTCGCCGACCACGGTGAGGACGGCGGGGAACTCCTCGGTGGCACCGGAGACATCGGCGACCCGGACCGCGTACCCGTCCATGGAGCTGTTGTCGAAGGGGGGCAGCGCGACCGGCACCGTCACGTCCTCGACGAGGACACAGCCCTGCGCGTCGAGGAGTTGCAGTTCGATGGGTTCGAGCGGGCCGACGGTCGCGAGGATGTCGGCCAGGTGCTCGTCCACCGACCACAGACCGCGGGCCGGGCCCGCGCAGGGGTCCGCACCCTGCTGGTGGTCGTGGTCGTCGTGGGACGGCGACGGTGCCGCGCTGCTGCTCAAGGTCCTACATCTCCTCGCTGACGTATCTCCGGAGCCAGGCCCGGAAGTCCGGTCCCAGATCTTCACGTTCGCACGCGAGTCTGACAATGGCACGCAGATAGTCACCGCGGTCACCGGTGTCATAGCGGCGCCCCTTGAACACGACGCCGTGCACCGGGCCGCCGATCTTCTCGTCGGAGGCGAGCTTCTGCAGGGCGTCGGTCAGCTGGATCTCGCCGCCGCGGCCCGGCTCGGTCTCCCGCAGCATCCCGAAGACGGCCGGATCCAGGACGTAGCGGCCGATGATCGCGTAGTTGCTGGGCGCCTCGTCCGCGTCCGGCTTCTCGACCAGGTCCGTCACCTTCACGACGTCCGAGTCGACGGTCGCCTCGACCGCGGCGCAGCCGTACAGGTGGATCTGCGAGGGCTCGACCTCCATGAGGGCGATCACGCTGCCGCCCTCCCGCTCCTGGACCTCCACCATCCGGGAGAGCAGCGGGTCGCGGGGGTCGATCAGGTCGTCGCCGAGGAGGACCGCGAAGGGCTGGTCGCCGACGTGCGGGGCGGCGCAGAGCACGGCGTGGCCGAGGCCGCGCGGGGCGCCCTGGCGCACGTAGTGCATGGTGGCGAGGTCGCTGGACTCCTGGACCTTGGAGAGGCGCTCGGCGTCGCCCTTGCGGCTCAGGGCCTCCTCCAGCTCGTAGTTCCGGTCGAAGTGGTCCTCCAGGGGACGCTTGTTCCGTCCGGTGATCATCAGGACGTCGGAGAGGCCGGCCGCGACGGCCTCCTCGACGACGTACTGGATGGCCGGCTTGTCGACGACCGGCAGCATCTCCTTCGGCGTCGCCTTGGTCGCCGGGAGGAAGCGGGTGCCGAGGCCGGCGGCCGGGATGACAGCCTTGCTGATCCGGCCGAGCCTGGGGAGCGACTGATTCATGCGGTGCACCTTAGCCGTTCGGAATGAGAGGAAGATGTGGGTTCGGTTAACTTCCTCCACATAAAGCCAGTTACAAGAGTTTTGTGAATGCAGACGAGGCCGTCATGACACCTGAGATGTCCGAAAAGACCCTGCTGCGGGGCCGACTTCTGGCCGCGCGCGCGACGCTGGACGCCCCTTCCCTGGCACACACGGCCGCGTCACTCGCCCGCCACGGACTGGAACTCGCCGAACTCGCCGGGGCGTCCACCGTCGCCGCCTACGTGTCGGTGGGCCGCGAGCCGGGCACGCGCGCGTTGCTCGACGCCCTCCACGCGCGCGGGGTACGGGTCCTGCTGCCCGTCCTGCTCCCCGACAACGACCTGGACTGGGCCGCGTACGAGGGCCCCGAGCGACTCGCGAAGGCGGGCCGCGGGCTCCTCGAACCCGTCGGGCCCAGGCTCGGTCCCGAGGCCGTGTGCTCCGCGGACGCCGTCCTGCTTCCGGGCCTCGCGGTCGACGGGCGCGGGATGCGGCTCGGGCGTGGCGGCGGCTCGTACGACCGGGTGCTCGCCCGGCTCACGCGCGCGGGCGCCGACCCGGCCCTCGTGGTGCTCCTCTACGCGGACGAGGTGGTCGCGCGGGTCCCGGAGGAACCGCACGACCACCCCGTACACGCGGTGGTGACCCCCGAGGGGGTGGTCCGCTTCGCGGCGGGCCCTACGGCTTGAGGACCAGCGTGTCCTTCGTCGCCGCGTCGACCGCCGCCTTGCCGTAGGCCCAGTCGAACAGGTCGCCCTTGGCCCAGGCGTCCGTCTGGTCGGTGTAGTTCGAGTGGAAGGCGTGACCGGAGGCCCCGGTCAGGTTGATCCACCGGGACTTGTCCCAGTCGCCGACGTTGACCACCATCCGCATCGACGGCACCCAGATCACCTCGTAGCCGCCGGCCGCGTTCCAGCCGGTGGCGTCGACGGCCGCCTCGCCGCCGCCCAGGTTCCACGGGCCGCGGTTGAGGAGCTGCCGCACTGCGCCGGGTCCCGCGGTGCCGAGGGTCTGGTTCTCGAGGGTCAGCTGGTGCAGCCGGCCCCAGCTCCAGGTGGAGACGTCCTTGCCGAGCTTGGCGGTCAGCTCCCAGCGTGCGTCCTTCATGGCGCGGGCGAGCAGCTGGTCACGGGTCTCGGTGGCCTGGTCGGTGCGGTTGCCCGGGGTGACCCACCACTCGTTCTTCTCCTGCTTGAGGAGCGGGCGGACCACCTCGTACCAGCGGTCGCCGCCGTCCGGCTGCGCCGAGTCGGGGTCGCGCTGGCCGCATTCCCGTACGAGCTTGTTCTGCTCGTCGACCGGGCCGGTGGCGTCGGCGGGACGGACGTTGATGCAGTCGCCCTCGGCCCGCAGTTCCTTGGGCAGCTTGTCGCCGAAGGCGAGCTTGAGGACGTTGCGCCAGACCGCGTTGAAGTAGGCGGCTGCGGCCGAGTCGGGCTCCTGCGTGTAGTCCCAGCCTTCGAGGAGCTTCTGCGCCTCGCGGACGTACGGGTCGGAGATGTCGATCTTCAGCAGGAGCGGGTTGAGCAGGGTCGCGATCTCGCTGCGGTTGTCGGTCTGCATGGTGCGCATGTCGTCCGGCGAGATCTTGCCGCCGTCCTTGGTCTTCGACTCGATGAGGTCGTTGATCCGCTGGCTGCGCGAGCCGTAGCCCCAGTCCTTGGTGAGCAGGTCGGGGTAGGTCTTCTGGTCGATGACGGCCTGGTTGGCGGTGACGATGTAGCCGCGCTCCGGGTCGTACTCGTAGGGCAGCTGCTCGAAGGGGATGTAGCCCTTCCACTTGTACGTGGAGTCCCAGCCGGGCGCCGGGAGGGCGCCGTCGCCCTTGGTGCGCTGCGGGATCTTGCCGGGCGACTGGTAGCCGATGTGGCCCTCGGTGTCGGCGTAGATCAGGTTCTGGGACGGGACCTCGAAGTTCTTGGCCGCGGCCCGGAAGGTGGTGAAGTCCTTGGCGCGGTCGATCGCGAAGATCGCGTCCATCGACTTGCCCGGCTGGAGCGCGGTCCACTGGAGGGAGACGCCGTAGCCGGTGCCGCGGTCGGGGGCGGAGTTGCCGACGGGGGCCTGCTGGCCGACCTTCTCCAGTTCGGAGGAGCGGTCGGAGACGAGCGGGCCGCGCTCGGTGGAGCGGACGGTGATCGTCCGGTCGCTGCCGCCGGCGACCTTGATGGTCTCCTCGCGGACCGTGAAGGGCTTGACCTTGCCGTCGACGAGGTAGCCGTCCGGGCCGATCCTCTCCAGGTAGAGGTCGGTGACGTCGGCGCCGAGGTTGGTGAGGCCCCAGGCGATCTTGTCGTTGTGGCCGATGATCACACCGGGCATGCCGGAGAAGGTGTAGCCGGAGACGTCGTAGCGGCAGGTGGCCGAGACCGAGCGACAGTGCAGACCCATCTGGTACCAGAGGGACGGCAGCTGGGGCGCGAGGTGCGGGTCGTTGGCGAGCAGCGGCTTGCCCGAGGTCGTGTACTGACCCGAGACGACCCAGGAGTTCGAGCCGATGCCGTTGCCGTTGGGTCCGAGGAGGGCGGGGATGCCGTCCAGGACCTCGGAGAGCGCGCCGAGCTGGGACTCGATCCCCTGACCCGAACCGTCCGAGCCGCCGGGGCCGTTGCCCGGGGTCTCGCCGGTGGTCGCGCCGTCGGCCTCGCCGGCCTCGGCCTTCGGGTCGAACTTTCCGCTGTCCTCGTCGACCGCGCCCTTCGGGACGATCGGCTGGTGGAGCGCGTACGGGTACTCCGGGTACAGCTGCTTGATCTGGCTCGCGCTCAGCCGGCTCGTCATCAGCGAGCGGTCGATCTCGTCCTGCATGTTGCCGCGCAGGTCCCAGGCCATCGCCTTGAGCCAGGCCACCGAGTCGACCGGCGTCCACGGCTCGATCGCGTAGTCGTTGGTGAGGGCCAGGGCCGCGTACTCGACGGAGATGTCGGCCGGGGCCCGGTCCTTCAGATAGGCGTTGACGCCCTCCGCGTACGCCTGGAGGTACTTCTTCGTCTCGGCCGACAGGACCTTGTCGTACTCCTGCTGCGCGACCCGGCGCCAGCCGAGGGTGCGCAGGAAGGAGTCGGTCTCGACCTGGCCCTCGCCGAACATCTCGGAGAGCCGGCCCGCGGTCACGTGCCGCCGGACGTCCATCTCGTAGAAGCGGTCCTGCGCCTGGACGTAGCCCTGGGCGCGGAAGAGGTCCGTCTCGTTGTCCGCGTAGATCTGCGGGACGCCGTTCGCGTCGCGCTTGACCTCGACCTCGCCGGACAGCCTGTCGAGCCGGATCTCGCCCGTGGTCTGCGGGAACGAGGCCCGGACGGTGCTCACACCCCAGAACCCGCCGAATCCGACGCCCGCGACCAGGGCGAGGACCAGGACGAGGAGGATCAGGCGGGCGCGCCGCCCTTTCTTCTTGGCGGGAGGCGCGGTCGTGTTGGAGGGCATCGCTGTCCTTCGAGGGGCAGGGTGGTCCTGGAGTACGGGAGCAACCTTAGGCGCAGCGTCCGGACGGCCCGGACGCGGTGTCGGGAAGAGAACCGTACTGGCGAGCGAAGAACCCTGCGGAAGGCGTCAAGAAAACGTTAAAGATTAGGTAAGGTAACGAAGTGTCGGCCGCTGGAGGAACGATCCAGCTGCTTGTGAGGGGAAGGAACGGCCACTGACTGTCCACCAGCTCAACGAACTCCTGCTCATCAGCTCCCTCGTGCTGCTGATCGCAGTCGCGGCCGTACGGATCTCGTCCCGGAGCGGCCTCCCCAGCCTGCTCCTCTACCTCGGCATCGGCGTCGCGATAGGCCAGGACGGCATCGGCAACGTCGCCTTCGACAACGCCGAACTGACGCAGGTCATCGGCTACGCCGCCCTTGTCGTCATCCTCGCCGAGGGTGGCCTCGGCACGAAGTGGAAGGAGATCAAGCCGGCGCTCCCGGCCGCGGTCGTCCTCTCCACCCTCGGCGTCGCGGTCAGCGTCGGCATCACCGCCACCGCCGCCCACTACCTCGTCGGCCTCGACTGGCGACAGGCCCTGATCATCGGCGCCGTCGTCTCCTCGACCGACGCCGCGGCGGTCTTCTCCGTCCTGCGCAAGGTGCCGCTGCCCTCACGGGTCACCGGCGTCCTGGAGGCCGAGTCCGGCTTCAACGACGCCCCCGTCGTCATCCTCGTCGTCGCCTTCTCCACCGCGGGACCCGTCGACCACTGGTACGTCCTCGTCGGCACGATCGCCCTCGAACTCGCCATCGGCGTCGCCGTCGGCCTCACCGTCGGCTTCCTCGGCGCCTACGGGCTCCGGCACGTCGCGCTGCCCGCCTCCGGCCTCTACCCGATCGCCGTCATGGCCATCGCCGTCGTCGCGTACGCCGCCGGCGCCATGGCCCACGGCTCCGGCTTCCTCGCCGTCTACCTGGCCTCGATGATCCTCGGCAACGCCAAGCTGCCGCACGCGCCCGCGAACCGCGGCTTCGCCGAGGGACTCGGCTGGATCGCCCAGATCGGCATGTTCGTCCTGCTCGGCCTGCTCGTCACCCCGCACGAGCTCGTCCACGACTTCTGGCCCGCCGTCGTCATCGGCCTGGTCCTGACGGTGGTCGCGCGGCCCCTGGAGATCCTGGTCAGCCTGCTGCCCTTCCGGATCCCCTGGCAGGAACAGGCCCTCATGTCCTGGGCTGGACTGCGCGGCGCCGTGCCCATCATCCTCGCCACCATCCCGATGGTGTCGCAGATCGAGGGCAGCGAACGGATCTTCAACATCGTCTTCGTCCTCGTCGTCGTCTACACCCTCGTCCAGGGCCCGACCCTGCCCTGGCTCGCGAAGGCCCTGAAGCTCGGCGACGGCTCGGAGGCCTCCGACCTCGGCGTCGAGTCCGCCCCCCTGGAACGGCTCCGCGGCCACCTGCTCTCCGTCGCCATCCCGGAGAACTCCCGCATGCACGGTGTCGAGGTCGCCGAGCTGCGCCTCCCCGCCGGGGCGGCCGTCACCCTCGTCGTACGGGAGGAGGCGAGCTTCGTCCCCGGCCCCACGACCGTCCTTCGGCGCGGCGACGAACTCCTCGTCGTCGCCACCGACCCGGTACGGGACAGCACCGAACGGCGACTGCGCGCGGTCGGACAGGGCGGCAAGCTCGCGGGCTGGCTCGGCACCGGAGGCGCCACGGCGGCCTCGCGCCCCTCGGGGACGGCGCTGCGGTTCCACCGGCACGGCCACCAGGAGAAAAAGCCGTCCGCGTGAGCGAACAGACGGTTGATCCGAGGCATAAATTGAAGGGAGGAGCGTTTTCCCAGGCAGGAAGACGCTCCTCCCTGTACCATGAAGGCACACCTGATCGAACCAACTCTGCCTGACGCAGAGCTGGCGCGACCGTATGGCGGCCGTGGCGCCCCTCCGCAGTGGGGCCGGCCCGGTATCTACCGCAGTAACGCGCATGAGGACAGCTCTCGGCGACACCCGCACCACCGTGCCGGGGCGCGCTACCAGGCGGCAGAAAGGCCAGGACCGTGGCGTCCACGGTCAACTACGACAAGCGACCCGGCTACGGGCAGCTTCTGCGCACCCCCGGTGCGCTGTCCTTCCTGCTCCCCGGCTTCGCCGCCCGGCAGCCCTTCGCGATGCTGACCATCGGCATCGTCCTGCTCGTCCAGCACACCACCGGCTCCTTCGGCAGCGCCGGCGCGGTCGCCGCCGTCACCGGCGTCTCCATGGCGCTGTTCGCGCCGCAGAGCGGCAAGCTCGCCGACCGCTTCGGCCAGCGCGCCGTCCTCGTCCCCGGCGTCCTGATCCACACCGCGTCCGTCTCCCTGCTCGTGGTGCTCGCCCTGACCGGCGCCCCGCTCTGGGCCCTGTTCCTGGCCGCCGTGCCCGCCGGTGCCTCCGTGCCCCAGGTCGGACCGATGGTCCGGGCCCGCTGGGCCGCCAAGCTGGACGGCACCCCGCTGATGCCGACGGCCGCGGCCTTCGAGTCCGTCACGGACGAGTTCACCTTCGTCGTCGGACCCGTCCTCGCCACCGCCCTGTGCACCGGCGTCCACCCGGCCGCCGGCCTGATCACCGAGGCCGCCCTCACCCTCGTCGGCGGACTCTTCTTCGCCGCCCAGCGCGCCACCCAGCCCGCGTTCGGCGCCGCCTCGGCCACCTCCGCCGAACCCCGCCGCTCGGCGCTCTCCATCCCCGGTGTCCGCGTCCTGATCGTCGCCTTCCTCGGCATCGGCTCGGTCTTCGGCGGCATGCAGGTCTCCCTCACCGCCTTCACCGAGGAGATCGGCAACCCCGGCGCGAACGGCCTGCTGTACGGGGTCTTCGCCGCCGGCAACATGCTCGCGGGCATCGCCATGGGCACCGTCGCCTGGAAGATCGGCCCCCGCCACCGCCTGATCCTCGGATACGCCGGCCTCACCGTCGCCGCGTCCCTGCTGTGGACCGCGCACTCGGTGCTGCTCCTCGGCGCCCTGGGCCTGGTCGTGGGGCTGTGCATCGCCCCCGCCCTGATCACCGGCTACACCATCGTCGAGACCCTGATCCCGGCCTCGGCCCGTACCGAGGCCTTCACCTGGCTCACCGGCGCCGTCGCGCTCGGCCAGGCCGCGGCCGTCACGGTCGCCGGGCGCCTCGCCGACGCCCAGGGATCGAGCGCCGGATTCCTGGTCCCGATGGCGGGCACCGTGCTCGCCCTCGCCACGCTCCTGGCCCTGCGGTCGCGGCTGCGGCCGCGCGAGACCAGCCGGGTCGCGGCACGTGGTATCGGTCACCGCGTGCCGGTGGCGGTGGACTGATCCCGCGGAATACGTCAGTATGGATCGTCGTTAGCACTCGATGAGTGTGAGTGCCAGGAGGAAGACAAGTGCCGACCTACCAGTACCAGTGCACCGAGTGCGGCGAAGGCCTCGAGGCGGTGCAGAAGTTCACCGATGACGCGCTGACCGAGTGCCCCAGCTGCAACGGACGCCTGAAGAAGGTGTTCTCGGCCGTCGGCATCGTCTTCAAGGGATCCGGCTTCTACCGGAACGACAGCCGCGGCTCGTCGTCCAGCAGCTCGCCGGCCGCGTCGAAGTCCTCGACCCCGTCGTCCTCGGCCCCTTCGTCGTCCTCGACGTCGGACGCCAAGCCGGCCGCGTCGACCGCTTCGGCGTCCTCTTCCGCCTCCTCGACGTCCTCGTCGAGCACCGGAAGCTCGGCCGCCTGACCGCATTTCCAGTTTTCCGGCTTTCCGCCGAGGGCCCCGTCGCAGTGTGCGACGGGGCCCTCGGGGTTCTCCGGACACGCCGCCTAGGCTGACCGGCATGACGACCCACGGCGCGTACGCGGACATCGGTGTGATCGGCGGCTCCGGCTTCTACTCGTTCCTGGAGGACGTCACGGAGGTGTCCGTCGACACCCCGTACGGCAGCCCCAGCGACTCCCTCTTCCTCGGCGAGATCGCCGGCCGGCGGGTCGCCTTCCTCCCCCGGCACGGCCGGAGCCACAGCGTCCCGCCGCACCGCATCAACTACCGCGCCAACCTCTGGGCCCTGCGCTCCGTGGGCGTACGGCAGATCCTCGGGCCCTGCGCCGTCGGCGGGCTCCGCGAGGAGTACGGGCCGGGCACGCTCGTCGTCCCCGACCAGCTCGTCGACCGTACGAAGGCCCGGGCGCAGACCTACTTCGACGGGGAGCGGCGGGCGGACGGGGTCGTGCCCCGCGTCGTCCACGTGACCTTCGCCGACCCCTACTGCCCCGACGGGCGGCGGGTCGCGGTGAAGGCCGCCCGGGGGCGGGGCTGGGAGCCGGTCGACGGCGGCACGATGGTCGTGGTCGAGGGGCCCCGCTTCTCCACCCGGGCCGAGTCCCGGTGGCACGCGGCGGCCGGCTGGTCGGTCGTCGGCATGACAGGGCACCCGGAGGCCGTCCTCGCCCGCGAGCTGGGCCTCTGCTACACCTCGCTCGCGCTCGTCACCGACCTGGACGCGGGCGCCGAGACCGGCGAGGGCGTCTCGCACACGGAGGTGCTGCGGGTGTTCGGCGAGAACGTGGGACGGCTGCGGGAGGTGCTGTTCGACGCGGTGGGCGCGCTGCCGGCGTCCGCGGACCGGGACTGCCTGTGCACGCACGCGCACGACGGCTGGGACCTGGGGATCGAGCTGCCGTGAACCCCCTGGAGGGTGAGGGGGTTGTCCACAGCCGTCGGGCGATCCCCAGGGCGGAGCGGGGAGCGGGCGCGGCCGGGAGAGTGGGGGTCGTTCCACTCCCGACCAGGACGGCGGCACCTCACGATGACGGCCCCCCTCTCCCCTCTTTCCTCCCACTCCTCCTCCCCCACCTCCCTCTTCTCCTCCTTCGCCCCCGCCTCCCTTCCCGCCGCGTGCGTGGTGCCGGAGTTCGAGCCCCTTCGGGTACGAGGGAGCCGGCAGCGGCTCCGCAGGGCGCTCCGCCGGGGGCGGTGGGCGCCGGCGGTGCTCCTCGCCCTCGTCGCGGCTGCCTTCGCCGTCGCCTCCGGCGCCCCGCCACCGGGCGCTCCGGCCGGGGATCCGGCTACCGCCGCCGTCGCCGCCCGCGCGCGGCCGCCCGTCGCCGTCCGTCTCGTGTCCGCTCCGGTCCGGATCGCCGACGCCGCGACCGTACGGCTGCTGCGCCCGGGCGACCGGGTCGACGTGATCGCCGCGCCCAACTCGCCGCTCGGCACGGCGGGTGAGGCCCGGGTGGTCGCGACGGGCGCCCGAGTGGCCGAAGTTCCGGACCCGGGTGAGACTCGTTCGGACGGAGGGGCGCTCGTCGTCCTGTCCGTGCCGCGGTCGACGGCGGCGACCCTCGCGGGTGCCGGTGTCACGTCCCAACTGGCGGTGACGGTGTGCTGATTCGCACTGACTGCCTGTCAAGTCACCGTTCCGTGTGTACGGATTGGACCTTTCTGCGTCGATCACGGCGTAATGGCTCCGCACACAGCAGCAGCACAAGCGACGAAAGGCACCTTGGTGGCCGAGAACAAGGAAAGTTTGCTGGCAGGCTTCAAGGCCTTCCTGATGCGTGGCAACGTGATCGACCTCGCCGTGGCGGTCGTGATCGGTGCCGCGTTCACCAACATCGTCAACTCGGTGGTCAAGGGCATCATCAACCCGTTCGTCGGCGCCTTCGGCACGAAGAACCTGGAGAGCTACGCGTCCTGTCTGAAGGACCCGTGCCGGGTGGTCGACGGCGAGATGCAGGGCATCCAGATCCAGTGGGGCCTGGTCCTCAGCGCGGTGCTGAGCTTCCTGATCACCGCAGCCGTCGTCTACTTCCTGATGGTCCTGCCGATGGCGAAGATCCTCGCGAAGCGCGCCGCGCAGGACAAGGCGAAGGAGAGCGTCGCGGAGACCATGGAGATCACCGAGCTGGAGGTGCTCAAGGAGATCCGCGACCACCTCGTCGCCCAGCGCGGCCCGCTCACGGGTGGGGGCGCCGGACCGAACTCCAACGGGTCACGCTCCGGTACGGCCTCGGGAACGCACTCCACCTCCTGACCGGCAGTACATGCCGGGATCAGAGGTGGTGCGGCGGCTTCTCGTCGAGGAAGCGCGCGAGGTCGGCGGCACTGTCACCGCCGGCCGGAGGCCGCTCTCCCCAGCCACGGTCCGTGTCGTCCGCGGACTGCTGGTCCAGCGGATCGTCGAAGACGAGTACCGGCTTCGTCTCGGTCGTGGGATGCGGACCGGGTCGCTTCGCGTCTCGCGGTCCGTGGGCGGGGGCGGTGCTCATACCTTCAGGGTACGCCCGCTGCCCCGCCCCGCACCCCGCTGATCTGCGTATCTCTGCTCAACGGTCCTTGGGGTCGACGGCCCAGAGGCCGAGCACCATCAGGAACGACAGGACGAGGAAGCCCGCGCCCCACCAGGCGGTGCCGGTGTCGCCGGCCATCCACTCGTCCACCACGATCGTCAGCCCCCAGAGCTGGCCGATGACGACCGTGAGCGCCAGCGCGAGCCGCGCGGACAGCTTCGAGGAGCGCTCCGGTTCCTGCTCCGTACCCGCTCCAGGGCCCGGCCCGGTGTGCCGGACGCGGGGATCGCCGTATCCGCTGGTGGCACGGATCTGCGGGTACCGCTCGCGCACCGGCCGGTTCAGTCGCGGCTGGATGCTGCCCGGGGTGTACGCGGGAGGCCGGGGGGCCTCCGGGGGCCTGGCGTGTTCCGGGGACCCGGTGTGCTCCGTGCCCCTCCTGGGGGGTTCCGGGGTCGTCACCGGATCCGGGGTCAGGGCCGGGTCGGGGGTCCTGGAGTGTTCCGGGGATTCGGGCGGTTCCGGTGTCCTGCGCGGTTCCGGGGCTTCGGGGTCGCGGGGGAAGGGGGGCTCGGTCATGTCCGCGCGCTCCTCTCCGCCGTCCTGCCTGCCGGGGCGCCCGCGCCGATGCCGGGGCAGCCGAGACGGTCGGCGAGGTCGGGACGGTCGTCGCCCAGCTGGCGGCAGAGGCCCTCGCGGGCGCTCTCGCCCGAGCGGGCGGTGCCGACCGCCCAGACGCTGCCGTCGGCCTCCTCCACCAGGAGCACCTTGGGCAGGCCGCGCGGCGGCGGGCCCGCGGTGACCTCTCCCGTGCGGGCGTCGAAGACGCCTTCGTGGCAGGGGCAGTACAGCTCGCCCTCGCTGCCCCGCTCCTTGCGCCAGAGGACGGCGCAGGCGAGGTGGGTGCAGACGGCGGAGTAGCCGGCGAGGGTGCCGTCCTCCAGGCGGACGGCGACCGCGCGGTCCTCGCCTCCGGGATAGCGGAAGGCGAGGGACTCGCCGGGCAGGATCTGGTCGGCGATCTTCTTCGGCTCGGGTGCCCCGTCGCTGTCGCCGTGCCGGTGGAGGATGCCGGAGGCGACGGCGACGCCGCCGACGGCGAGACCGCCGGAGACGGTGGCGACGATCCGCAGGTAGTCGCGGCGGGTGGTGAGGGAGTCGGCGGCGATCCGGTCGTGCAGCGCTTCCCGGGCCGCGTCGGAGTGGGGGCCCGAGGTGGGTGGCTGGGGGTCGGTCACGCTCAACGGACGTCCTTTCCATTGATCTCGACGACCGGGAGGCCGCCGGGTACCGGCCACTGGACCTTGTCCGCGGGGACGACCATCGCGACACCGGTGGTGACGGTGGAGCCGCCGAAGGTGAAGGAGTCGGCGACCTGGACGCCGGGGCGTTCGGCCTGGAGCTCTTCGAGGGTTCCGTAGAAGAGGGCGCCGGTGGGGCAGACCGTGGCGCACATCGGGGCGAGGCCGTAGGCGGTGCGGTCGTAGCAGAGGTTGCACTTCATCTGGAGCTTCGCCTGGAGGTCGATCTTGGGGACGCCGAAGGGGCAGGCGTTGACGCAGTTGGCGCAGCCGATGCAGCGGGTGGTGTCGGCCTGCTGCACGACGCCGTCGGCGGTCACGAGGATCGCGTCGGCGGGGCAGACCTCGGCGCAGGGGGCGACGGGGTCCTCGCAGTGCATGCAGACGGTGGGGAGGGAGGCGACGGAGTGGCCTTCGTCGGGGTAGTCGAGGTGGATCATCGACTTGCCGCGGTGGGAGTCGCATTCGCGGCAGGCGGAGACGCAGGCCTGGCAGCCGATGCAGCGGCCCGGGTCGATGAAGATCGTGCGGCCCATCATGTGCGGGTCAGCTCCTCTCCGAGGTGCCGCGGCCCTGGGGGGAGGTGGGGGGCAGCGGGTCGGTGCGGGAGACCTGGGTCTCCGGGTAGGCCTGGTGTCCGGGGGCGGTGGGCGGGGCGGGGACCTCGTCGATGTGCGGGGCGGCCTCGATGCGGGCGGCGCAGACCTTGTACTCGGGGATCTTGGAGCGGGGGTCGAGGGCGTCGATGGTGAGGGCGTTGGCCGCGGTGGGGACCGGCCAGTGGTAGGGGATGAAGACGGTGTCGGGGCGGATCGCCTCGGTGACCAGGGCCGGGAAGACCTCGCTGCCGCGGCGGGTGACGACGCGGACGGGGTCGCCGTTGCGGAAGCCGTGGGAGGGGTGGACCTCGACCCAGGGGCGCGGGGTCTGTTCGACGAGGGCGCCGAGGCGGCGGGTCTGGTTGCCGGAGAGGAAGTGGGCGACGGTGCGGCCGGTGGTCAGCGAGAGGGGGTACTCCTCGCTGTACGGGTCCATCGGCGGGTGCCATTCGACGACCTGCATGTGGATGGTGCCGTCGGGGTGGTAGGTGCGGCCGTCCTCGAAGAGGCGGGGGGTGCCGGGGTGATCGGTGCTGGGGCAGGGCCAGGCGATGCCACCGGTCTCCTCCAGGCGTTCGTAGGTGATGCCGTAGTAGTCGTTGACGGTTCCGGCGGAGGCGACGCGGAGCTCCTCGAAGACGGAGCGGGAGTCGGGGAAGTCGAACTTGTCGCCGGCGCCGAGCCGGCGGGCGAGTTCGCAGATGACCCAGGTGTCGGTGCGTACGCCGGCCGGTGGTTCCTGGGCCTTGTTGTGCTTGACGACCCGGGCCTCGGCATTGGCCATGACGCCTTCGTCCTCGGCCCACACGGTGACGGGGAAGACCACGTGCGCGTTGGCGGCGGTCTCGGAGAGGAAGAAGTCGAACTGGGCGTGGAACTGGAGGGTGTCGTAGCCGTCCTTGACGGTGGCGTAGTGGGGCAGCGAGACGAAGGGGTTGTTGCAGATGCCGACGAGGCCGCGGATCTCCTTGCGCTGCATCTGCCAGACCATCTCCATCATGGAGGTGCCTGCGGGAGGGAGTTCGGACTCGTCGATGCCCCAGATCTCGCAGATCTGGCGGCGGTGCTCGGGGTTGGTGATGGAGCGGCCGCCGGGGAGGAGGTCGGACTTCTGGCCGTGTTCGCGGCCGCCCTGACCGTTGCCCTGGCCGGTGATGGTGCCGTAGCCGGCGCCGGGCTTGCCGATGTTCCCGGTGGCGGTGCACAGGTTGATGATGCTGAGGCAGTTCTCGACGCCCTGGGAGTGGTGCTCGACGCCGCGGGCGTGCCAGGCCATGGCCTTGCCCGCGCCCGCGAACATGCGGGCGACCTGGACGATCTGCTCCTCGGGGACGCCGCAGATCCGGGCCGACCGGGCGGGCGGGTAGTCGGCGACGGTCTTCCTGACCTCCTCCCAGCCGGTGGCGTGGGCGGCGAGGTACGCCTCGTCGGTGAGGCCTTCGGCGACGACGACGTGGAGGACGGCGTTGAAGAAGGCGGAGTCGGTGCCGGGTTTGAGGGCGACGTGGATGTCGGCGGTGCGCGCGATGGCTGTCTCGCGGGGGTCGACGACGATCAGGGTGGCGCCCCGGTCGCGGGCTCCCCACAGGTACTGGGTCATGACGGGGAAGCATTCGCCGACGTTGGAGCCGGCGATGAGGAGGCAGTCGGTGAGGAGGATGTCGGAGAAGGGGTTTCCCGCGCGGTCGATGCCGAAGGCGAGTTTGTTGGCGCCGGCGGCGGAGACCATGCAGAGGCGTCCGTTGTAGTCGACGTGCCGGGTCCTGAGGGCGACCCGGGCGAACTTGCCGACGAGGTAGGTCTTCTCGGAGTAGAGGCTCGCGCCGCCGAGGAGGCCGAAGGCGTCGTTGCCGTACTCGCCCTGGATGCGGCGGATCTCGGCGGCGGTGTGGTCGAGGGCCTCGTCCCAGCTGACCTCGCGGAACTCCTCGTCGCGATTGCGGCGCATGAGGGGTGCGGTGAGCCGGTCGGGGTGGTTGACCTGCTGGTAGGCGTTGATGCCCTTGGGGCAGAGCCGCATCCGGTTGATGTCGTGGTTGCGGGGTTCGACGCCGAAGACCTTGCCGCCGCGGTCGACCCGCAGGTACATGCCGCACTGGACACCGCAGAAGCAGCAGTGGGTGGGGACGAGGGTCTCGCCGTTCTGGTCGGCGTGCCAGCGGTCGGCGGGGATGCCGCCGGCGTCCCGGAACGCGCGGGTGCCGGGCGGGGCGAGGGAGGGGTCGAGCGGCACCGGCTGCCCGGGGGTGGTCGCGGGGTCGGTCGCCGTCATTTGAAGCCCTTCTTCACATGGTCGAGGTAGGCGTTGCCGCGGAGGACGCGCTTGCAGCGGGGGCAGTACTCGGCCCACTCGTCGAAGCCGAGGTCGAGGTCGCGCATGGTGCCCCGGAGGTTCTCGACGTACGGGGCGGTGTCGATGGGCTCGTGGCAGCGGCGGCAGGTGAGCACCTCCTCGTCCTTGCGGCGGGAGGTGTACTTGAAGAGCTGCATGCCGACGGCGGCGGGCCGCTGCACGATGTGGAAGAACTTCCCGAAGGGGATGTAGATGAGGGTGAAGACGACGGACACCATGTGGAGGATCGCGAGGAACTCGTAGCCGCCGCCGTGCAGGAAGATCGACGAGAAGGTGAGCAGGAGCCCGGTCACGGAGACGACGACGAGGGCGATCAGCGGCACCAGGTCGTAGGCGAAGCGCTGGCCGGTGACGGCCCCGCGGTCCTTCATGCGGCGCCAGAGGAAGTAGGCGGCGCCGGCGATGACGAGGACGGCCGCGATGTCGAGGCCGTGGAACATGAGCCAGCCGAGGACGCTGAGGGCGTCGAAGCCGATGATCTTGAAGCCCCAGATCCGCATCTCGTAGCCGGGGCCCGAGCCGGTGGAGGAGGTGAAGGTGAACCAGCCCCAGGTGAGCGGGAAGGTGATCGCGGCGGCGAGCAGACAGCCCCAGAAGACGAGCTGGTGGGCGGCCCAGCGGGCGTGGGAGCGGGCACCGAGGAACTTCTGGAAGCCGAGGTAGGTGGCGATCATCTTCGGCAGGGCGGTGGGTGCCTTGCGGAAGTTCGCGACGGAGAAGAAGGAGCGCCAGCCCTGCTTGAAGAGGCGGCGGGCGCCGGGCGCGGAGATCCAGACGGTGTAGCGGTAGGCGACGCCGAAGGCGAGGAAGACGGTGGCGACGGCGTACGGGAGGAGGGCCGAGTCGAAGTCGCGGAGCAGGCGGCTGCCGAAGACGATCGCGATGATCAGCAGGACGGAGACGGCGGTGCCGGCGAGGGTGGCGCGGCGGCGCACGGCGGCCGGTGACCGCGGGGAGCTCTCGGCAGCCGGGTTTCCGGGGGCGGGGCCCTGGACGGGGCCGGGGGCGGGGGTCGGCTCGGCTGTCTTCGGTGGCTCGGTCACGCGGCCACGGTAAGGGCCTACGTCATGTTTCGCCCTGTTTTGCGAGGTGACGGGGTGAGGGCGTCGCTCAGACGGCGTTCAGCCCGTGGGCGCGGAAGACCTCGCGGACCCCGGCGATCTGCTCGGGGCTCGGGGAGGGCGTGTCATGGAGGGTGAACGGCTTGGCGAGCGCCTGCCACTTCGCTTCGCCGAGCTTGTGGAAGGGCAGGATGTCCACGCGGGTGACGTTGCCGAGACCTCCGGCGAAGGCGGCGACTCCCTCGACGTCGGCGGGGTCGTCGGTGAGCCCCGGGACGAGCACGAAACGGACGTGGACCTCCTGGCCGAGGTCGGCGAGGCGCCGGGCGAAGTCCAGGGTCGGCCCCAGCGGCCGGCCGGTGACCTTCCTGTACGTGTCGGGGTGCCAGGACTTGATGTCGAGCAGGACCAGGTCGGTGTCCCGCAGCAGGGCGTCGGTGGCGCGGACCCCGAGGAAGCCCGAGGTGTCGAGGGCGGTGTGCAGGCCGAGTTCGTGCTTCAGGCGGTGGAGGAGTTCGCCGGTGAAGACGGGCTGGAGGAGGGGTTCGCCGCCGGAGATCGTGGCTCCGCCGCCGGCGGCGGAGATGAAGCGGACGTACTTGGACGCCTCGGCGATCATGGCGTCGGCCGAGGTCCGCTCGCCGTCGCGCATCTTCCAGGTGTCGGGGTTGTGGCAGTAGAGACAGGTGAGGGGGCAGCCGGAGAGGAAGGCGACGAAGCGGGTGCCGGGGCCGTCGACGCCGGTGGACAGGTCCCAGGAGTGGACCGAGCCCTCGGAGGGCCGGTGGGTCGCGGCGGCGGCCGGGGTGACGGGTCCGACGGTGAGGCCGGTCATGGCAGGACCTTCTTCGAAGGGTGTGGGGGTGTCGGGGTGTCGGGCGCGCCCCGGGGCCGGGAGTGAGGGCCGCCGGCCCCAGGGTGCCGGGGAGGGCTACAGCGTGCCGTGGAAGGTGCGGTTCAGGACGTCGAGCTGCTGGTCGCGGGTGAGCCGGACGAAGTTGACCGCGTATCCGGAGACCCGGATGGTCAGCTGCGGGTGGTTCTCGGGGTGCTCCATGGCGTCCATGAGGACGTCGCGGTCGAGGACGTTGACGTTCATGTGGAAGCCGTCGCTCGCCGTGTAGCCGTCGAGGACGCCCGCGAGGTTCCTGATCCGCTCGTCGGGGGTGCGGCCCAGGCCGTCGGGGGTGACGGTGTTGGTCAGTGAGATGCCGTCCTCGGCGTCCTCGTACGGGAGCTTGGCGACCGAGAGGGCCGAGGCCACGTAGCCGTGGGTGTCGCGGCCGTTCATCGGGTTGGCGCCCGGCGAGAAGGGTTCGCCGGCGCGGCGGCCGTCGGGGGTGTTGCCGGTCTTCCTGCCGTAGACGACGTTGGAGGTGATGGTCAGGACGGACTGGGTGTGCTCGGCGTTCCGGTAGGTCGGGTGCCTGCGCACCTTCCTCATGAACTCCTCGACCAGCCGGACCGCGATCTCGTCGACGCGCTCGTCGTTGTTGCCGAACGCCGGGTAGTCGCCCTCGATCACGTAGTCGGTGGCGAGACCGGTCTCGTCGCGGACCGGGGTGACCCTGGCGTACTTCACGGCGGCGAGGGAGTCGGCGGCGACCGAGAGACCCGCGATGCCGCAGGCCATGGTGCGGCGCACGTCGCGGTCGTGGAGGGCCATCTCGACGCGCTCGTAGGCGTACCGGTCGTGCATGTAGTGGATGACGTTCAGGGCGTGGACGTAGACGCTCGCGAGCCACTCCATCTGCTCGTCGAACCTCGCCATGACCTCGTCGTAGTCGAGGACCTCGGAGGTCAGGGCCCCGGTGGACGGGCCGACCTGGGCGCCGGACTTCTCGTCCCGGCCGCCGTTGATCGCGTAGAGGAGGGTCTTGGCGAGGTTCACGCGGGCGCCGAAGAACTGCATCTGCTTGCCGACGGGCATCGCGGAGACGCAGCAGGCGATGGCGGTGTCGTCGCCGAAGCGGGGACGCATCAGCTCGTCCGACTCGTACTGCACGGAGGAGGTGTCGATGGAGACCTTCGCACAGAACTCCTTGAAGCCCTGGGGCAGGCGAGGGGACCAGAAGACGGTCATGTTCGGCTCGGGGGCCGGGCCGAGGTTGTAGAGGGTCTGGAGGTAGCGGAAGGAGGTCTTCGTGACGAGCGGGCGGCCGTCCTCGCCCATGCCGGCGATGGACTCGGTGACCCAGGTGGGGTCGCCGGAGAACAGCTCGTCGTACTCGGGGGTGCGCAGGAAGCGGACGATGCGGAGTTTGACGATGAAGTCGTCGACGAGTTCCTGGGCCTGCTCCTCGGTGAGGAGACCGGCCTCGATGTCGCGCTGGAGGTAGACGTCGACGAAGGTGGAGGTGCGGCCGAGGGACATCGCGGCGCCGTTCTGCTCCTTCACGGCGGCGAGGTAGGCGAAGTACAGCCACTGGATCGCCTCGCGGCCTGTGGTGGCGGGGCCGGAGACGTCGTGGCCGTAGGAGGCGGCCATCGCCTTGAGTTCGCCGAGGGCGCGGATCTGCTCGGAGAGTTCCTCGCGCAGCCGGATGGTCTCTTCGAGGCCGAGGCCTCCGGCGGGGAGGGTGTCGAGCTCCGCCTTCTCCTCCCTCTTGACCGCGACGAGGCGGTCGACGCCGTAGAGGGCGACGCGGCGGTAGTCGCCGATGATGCGGCCGCGGCCGTAGGCGTCGGGGAGTCCGGTGACGATGCCGGCCTTGCGGGCGGCGCGGATCTCGGGGGTGTACGCGTCGAAGACGCCGGCGTTGTGGGTCTTGCGGTACTCGGTGAAGACCTTCTCCAGCTCCTCGGAGACGGGGTAACCGTAGGTCTCCAGGGCGCCGGCGACCATGCGCCAGCCGCCGTAGGGCATGATCGCGCGCTTGAGCGGGGCGTCGGTCTGGAGGCCGACGATCAGGTCCTTGTCGCGGTCGATGTAACCGGGGGCGTGCGCGGTGATGGTGGAGGGGATGTCGTACGCGACGTCGTGGACGCCCTTGGCGCGCTCCTCCGGGAACCTGTCCGTGATGGCCTTCCACACGGCGGTGGTCCGCTCGGTGGGGCCCGCGAGGAAGGAGTCGTCGCCCTCGTACGGGGTGTAGTTCCGCTGGATGAAGTCGCGGACGTCGATGGCGTCGCGCCAGAGTCCGCCCTTGAAGCCCTTCCAGGCCCGCTCGGTCGCCGTTGCCTCAGCAGGGTTCGCCGTCACTGACCGCACCGCCTCTTTCGATCGGTTTGTCGCTTACCTCCATTGCACTGCTTCTGATCGATCGTTTCGGGCGGCAATGGTCACCTTTCGGGGGCCGTACGTCCCTTCCCGCGTACGCGAAAAGGCCCCGCCGGGGCGGGGCCTTCGCCGGGAGCCGGTCAGCTGGGAGCCGGTCTCCGGGAGCCGGTCAGCTGGGCGCCTCGGCGTTCCTGCGGGCGTAGAACCACCAGGTCACGACCATGCAGCTGACGTAGAAGGCGACGAAGCCCCACATCGCGCTGGTCACGGCCACCGAGCCGAACAGGGCGGGGATGAAGAAGAAGCCGTAGGCGGCGATGGCCGAGGTGAAGCCGGTGACGGCGCCCGATTCCATCTCGGCCTGCCGGAGGGCCTTCGTGTGCGCGGGGGTGCCTTCCGTGAGGCCCTTGAGGTGGGTGCCGCGGAAGATGACCGGGATCTGACGGAAGGTGGATCCGTTGCCGATGCCGGAGAAGAAGAACGCGGCGAGGAAGCAGAGGAAGAAGCCGTGGAAGGAGCCGCCGTCACCGCCCGAGGGCAGGAAGGCGATGACGCCGACGATCGAGACGGCCATGCCCGCGAAGGACAGGAGGGTGACCCGGGCGCCGCCCCACTTGTCGGCGATCCAGCCGCCGCCCCAGCGGGCCAGGGCGCCGACGGCGGGGCCCATCCAGGCGTAGGTGGCCACCGAGTGGTCCGGGAACGTGGTCTTGATCAGCATCGGCAGGGCGGCGGCGAAGCCGATGAAGGAGCCGAAGGTGCCGACGTACAGCCAGGTCATCAGCCAGTTGTGCTTCCGCTTGAAGATGATCTTCTGCCGGCTGAAGGGCGTCGCGGCCACCTTGAGGTCGTTCTGCCCGAACCAGGCCACGGCGGCGAGGATCAGCAGGATCGGGACCCAGAGGAAGGCGGCGTTCTGGAGGTACACGGGCGTGCCGTCGGCCTTGTGCTGGGCGGAGCCGATCGCGAGGGTCGACCAGGTGATGACGATCGGGGTCAGGAGCTGGACGACGGAGACGCCGAGGTTCCCGAGACCGCCGTTGACGCCCGTCGCGCTGCCCTTCTTCGCCTTGGGGAAGAAGAAGCCGATGTTGGCGAGGGAGGAGGCGAAGTTCGCGCCGCCGATGCCGCAGAGCGCGGCGATGGCGACCATCACGCCGTACGGGGTCGTCGGGTCCTGGATGGCGATGCCGAGCCAGATCAGCGGCACGATCAGGACGACCGTCGACAGGGCGGTGAAGCGGCGCTGGCCGATCATCGGGCCGAGGAAGGTGTAGAGGATCCGGGCCGTGCCGCCGGTCAGACCGGGGATGGCCGTCAGCCAGAACAGCTGGGAGGTCGAGAAGCCGAAGCCGACGTCCCGCAGGTTGGTCGCCGTGACCGACCACACCTGCCAGACGACGAAGGCCACGAGCAGCGCCGGGACCGCGATCCACAGATTGCGGGTGGCGACCTTCCTGCCGATGGACTGCCAGAACAGCTCGTTCTCCGGCTCCCAGTCGGTGATCGGCTTCCCGGGCCGATACTGCTCCGTGTCGTACGAGGCGGTCGGCCCGCCCGTCCTTCTGCTGTCCTGGGACTGGACTACGGAACTCATGGCGCTTCCCTGACTTCTCGGAACTCTCGTGACTTTCCTGGTGTTTCTCGCACTTTCAGGCTGCGCTTCGGCATCAGGGGTACGTGAGTGCCGATGGTCGTCAGGGGGACGGCCCTAGGTCCTGTCAGCAGCGGGCCGCGTGGCACGTGGGCGGGAGGGTCGGCCACTCTGGTCTGCTTGGTGCATGACACAACCGTTCCAGCCGCTCACCGCACGCTCCCGCGAGGAGTCCCACCGGGCCGCCACACCACTCGAGCTCTTCTTCGACCTGTGTTTCGTGGTCGCGGTCGCCCAGGCGGGCGCGCAACTCGTGCACGCCGTCGCCGAGAACCACACCGGCGAGGGGATCATCAACTACGCGATGATCTTTTTCGCCATCTGGTGGGCCTGGATGAACTTCTCATGGTTCGCCTCCGCCTACGACAATGACGACGTTCTCTACCGGGTCGTCACGTTCGTCCAGATCGCCGGTGTACTGATCCTCGCCGCGGGCGTCTCCCGGGCCTTCGAGGAGCACGACTTCCTCGTCGTCTACGTCGGCTACGTCGTCATGCGGCTCGCGCTGGCCACCCAGTGGCTGCGCGCCGCCCACCACGCCACCGACCCCGCCGAGCGGACGATGTGCCGGCGGTACGCGGGCGGGGTCGTGGCCGTGCAGATCGGCTGGCTCGCGCTGGTCCTCGCCCCGGAGGGGGCCCGCCCCTGGGTCTTCCTCGTCATGGCGCTGGCCGAGATGGCCGTACCCCTGTACGCGGAGAAGAAGAAGCCCAGCACCTGGCACCCGCACCACATCGCCGAGCGGTACGGCCTGTTCACCATCATCGTGCTCGGCGAGGCAGTCGCCGCCGCGACCGTCGCCGTGAAGTCCGGCGTCTCCGAGCACGACGCCCTCGGCGAGCTGCTGCCGATCGCCGCGGGCGGTCTGCTGCTCGTCTTCGCCGCCTGGTGGATCTACTTCGTCGTCCCCGCGCACGACCGGCTGACCTCCAGCCGCCAGGGCTTCCTGTGGGGCTACGGCCACTACGTGATCTTCGCGTCGGCCGCGGCCGTGGGCGCGGGCCTGGAGATCGCCGTGGAACAGGCCGTGGGCAAGGCGCACCTCTCCACGCTCGCCGCCTCGGCGTCGGTGACGATCCCGGCGGCGATCTTCCTGATCTCCGTATGGCTGCTCCACGCGCGCTACTTCAAGGTGGGCCTGGCGCAGCAACTCGTCCTGCCGGTCTCGGCGCTCCTGATCCTGCTGTGCTCGTTCGCGGGCCACTGGGCGGTCCTGTGCGCCGGCCTGGTCGCGGCGGCCACGGTCGCGGTCGGGGTGACCCTCACGTCCCGGAACCCGTCGACGCGGGCGGGAGCGGGGGCGGCCGGGACCGCCGGGACCGGCTGAAATCCCGGCCCGCGCAGGAGCCCCCGGCCCTGTCGCCGTGGTAGGCAAGGGGGCATGACACAGCCCGAGGGGACGGACGGACGGGACTCGATCACCGATGTCGGGGGGCTGCGCGTGGGGCACGCGCGCGTGGCCGGGGGCGGGGCGCTCAGCGGGACCACGGTGGTGCTGGGGCCCGAGGGCGGGGTCGTCGCCGCCGTGGACGTACGGGGCGGGGGGCCCGGCACGCGGGAGACGGACGCGCTCGACCCGAGGAACGTGGTCCAGCGGATCGACGCGGTCGTGCTCACCGGCGGCAGCGCGTACGGCCTGGACGCCGCCGCCGGGGTGATGGCCTGGCTGGAGGAGCGGCACCGGGGCGTGCGCGTGGGGCCCGACCCGTCCCATGTGGTGCCGGTGGTGCCCGCCGCGTGCGTCTTCGACCTGGGCAGGGGCGGCGACTTCTCGGCCCGGCCGGACGCGGCGACGGGCCGGGCCGCGGTGGAGGCGGCCGACGCGAGCGGCGACCACGCGCGCGTGGAGACCGGTGCGGTCGGCGCCGGCACGGGGGCCGTGGTCGGCGGACTGCGGGGCGGGGTGGGCACGGCGAGCACGGTGCTCGACTCGGGCGTCACGGTCGGTGCGCTGGTGGTGGTGAACGCGGTGGGCTCGGCCGTCGACCCCGCCACGGGGGCGCTGTACGGGAGTTACTTCGCCGACGGCGGCCCGCCCTCCTTCCCCGCGCCCGCGGTGCGCGAGGCGGCGGCTCGGCGGCTCGCGGAGGCACGCGCCTCGGCCGCCCCTCCCCCGCTGAACACCACGCTCGCCGTCGTCGCGACGGACGCGGCCTTGACCCGCGCCCAGGCGCAGAAGGTCGCGGGCACGGCGCACGACGGCATCGCGCGGGCCCTGCGCCCGGTGCACCTGATGAACGACGGGGACACCGTCTTCGCCCTCGCCACCGGGGTGCGGGAGCTGCCGGAGGGGCCAGGTCCGCTCGCCCTGAACGAGATCCTGGCGGCGGGCGCCGACCTGGTGACCCGGGCGATCGTGCGGGCGGTGCTCGCGGCGCCCGGCGGCCTTCGCGGGCCGGGCGGCGACTTTCCCTCGTACCGCGAGCTGTACGGATCGGAGCCGGCCACGTAGTGCCCTTGGGTCCAAGGGAGTTGGGCGGAGGACGGCCCGGCGCGGCGGGAACTTCGCCCGGGCGCCCTTCGTTTTCCGGAACCCCGGACACGATGTCAGACCCAGGGACTACGTTAAGCAAGCACCAAGTGACATGCGGCGACGGCCTGGAGACCCTCTTGAACGATCCGCAGGATCCTCACGATCCGTACGAGACGACCGAGACGCACGTTGAGCGGCTCCTCGGACGGGCGCTCAACTCCTTCGACCTGCCCGACTCCACCGTCGAGCGCCTCGGCACGGCGCTCGCCCACTCCAGCGCGCTGTACTCCTCGCACCACAGCGCGTCGCTGCACCGCTCCACCTACCGCCACACGTATCTGCTCGGCGACGGCAGCGCGCTCTCCCTCTGGGAGCTCACGCACAACGCCGGCCGGGGCGGCGCCGAGCAGCACGAGGTGTACGCCGAGGAGTCGGAGGCCCGGCTCGCCGCCTCCCGTCTTCCGATCGGACCGCTGCCGGGCTGGAGCGCGGAGCGCTCCGACGGCCGCGCCCTCGACGAGGACGAGGACGACGACATGGCCCTGCTGGGCGCCCTCCTCGCCCGCCCGATACCCGCCCAGCCCCGGATGTACGTACCGGACAACTCCGCCGACCACGCGCGCCGCGTCCTGCGGCGCGCGGAGAACGCGGACCGGCCGGGCGAGCGGACGGCCCGCCGGCTCAGACTGGCCTTCGCGCACCACATCACGCAGGCCTTCGGACGTCACTGCCCGGTGGAGGGGGGCCGGGACGCCGGCTTCACGCTCTACGAGCACCAGTTCCTGCTGCTCGACGGAAGCGAGGTCAGCCTCTGGGAGGTCGAGCACACCTCGACGCCGGACGGCCGTCACATGTGCGAGGTGTACGAGTCCGAGAGCGCTGCCCGCGAGGCGATGGAGTCCCGCTCCCGGGTCCGCTGACGCCCCGCACGCGCCCGGGTGCTCGTCCGTTTGCCGCGCCGGTCCCAGGTCAGACCGGCGCGGGGACGGCGGCCTCGGCGAGCCGGTCGGCCGCGAAGGCCCGGTTGGCGCGGGTCTGTTCGCGGTGGGCCGCGGGCAGATCGGGCAGGGCGAGCAGCCGGTCGCAGGCGGCGAGGGAGGCCGCGTGGTCACCGACCCAGTACGCGGTGATCGAGTACTCGAAGAGCAGCCCCCACCGGTACACCCACGGCTGGGTGAAGAGCAGGTCGTCGGGCGGCTCCCGGTCCAGGGCCGCGCAGACGACGGCGTGCGCGGCCTGGTGGCGGTTCATCTTCCGCAGCCGGGCCGCGAGCTCGTAACAGGCCTCAAGCCGTCCCGGGCGTGACTCCCAGGCGCGCGAGAGGGCGTCCATCGCGGCGGGCCAGTCGCCGGACTCGGCGCGCAGGACGCCGGACTGGAGCAGCGAGTAGTAGACCTCCTCGCCCCAGCCGCCCATGGTCGCGCGCCGTTCGTACAGGGCGACGGCCTCGTCGGTCCGGCCCATGTCGCGCAGGGTCTGGGCGAGATAGAAGACCGTACGGGGGTTGCCGGGGTCCCGGTCCAGCTCGGCGCCCAGGAGCCGGGCGTCGCGCTCGAACTTGTCGTGGCGTGAGCCTCCGTCGGCGTAGTCCTCGATGACGAGGGCGTCCAGGTTCTCCTGGACGTGGTCCCGATCGGCCGTCAGGTACTCATGGGTGACCCCTTCGTACCGCCACGGCAGATCCCCCCTGACCAGGCGTTTGATCCGGTACTCCAAGGCGCCCTCGTGGCGGATCATGTACGCGTCGGCGGTGAGCGGGGGCAGTGGGCCCTCCTGCCGGAGGACGAGGTCGGCGTCGAGCAGCAGCAGGTGACGGGCGCGGCCACGGGCGTGCGCGATGTTCAGGCTCCGGTTGTGGCCGAAGTTCACCCACGGCTCCTCGCGCAGCTCGCCGGGGATGCCGGCGAGGGCGGTCCTGATCAGGTCCTGGGTCCCGTCGGTGGACCCGGTGTCCGAGATGACCCAGGTGTCCACGAGACCGCGGACGGAGGCCAGGCAGCGCTCGATGACGGCGGCCTCGTTCTTGACGATCATGCACAGGCAGATGGACGGCTGCACGGCAACACCACTTCCGGTGGGGCGGGAGGAGCTGGCGGGTGCGCGACGCTACGTATGCCGGGCCGGGGCGCGGAGTCGGCGCGCCGACAGGCGGTCCGGAGTTCGCCTTCGCGTACGCGTCCATTGGGACAGTCGCGATACGCCATGGCGTTATCCATGCCGCCCGGCCGTCAAGCCTTCGCACATGCGATCCGATGTTCCGATTACGGGAGTGGAGATCCGCTCCCTCTCGATCGCACTCGCACCGGTCGCAGAGCCGGTGGAGGAAGGAGCATTGCATGCGTCCTGATGCCAGGACCAGGTCCCCGCTCGGCCCGCTGCCCCGCCGTCGCGCTTGGGTCGGAGGCGGTGCCATCGCCTCGGTCGCGCTCGTGCTCACCGGCTTCGCCTCGCCCGCGATGGCGGCCACGCGGGCGGCGTCTCCCGCGATGGGAGCCCCCGGTGTGGCGGTCGCAGGACCGTCGACCGGCGACCCCTGCGAGGCGCGGCCTCCGCACCACCCGGACGGCCCGCCGCAGCACCACCAGGACGGCCCGCCCCCGCACCACCCGGACGGCCCGCCCCCGCGGGGCGGCGGCCTCGGGGAGTTCCTGGACCAGCACGTCCAGCCCCTGGTGGAGGGCCACGGGGCCCGCGCCGCGCACGCGGCGGCACCGGCCGGAGGCGACGAGTGCAAGCCGGGACCGACAGGCCCGACGGGTCCGACCGGACCCACCGGCCCGACCGGACCTACCGGCGGCACGGGGGCCACGGGTGCGACCGGCGCCACTGGCCCCACCGGCCCCACGGGTCCGACGGGTCCCGGCGGCGGTGGCACGGGCCCGACGGGTGCCACGGGTGCGACCGGCCCCACGGGTCCCACCGGTCCCACGGGCCCGACGGGTCCCGGCGGCGGTGGCACGGGTGCGACGGGTGCGACCGGTCCCACGGGCCCCACCGGTCCCACGGGTCCCACGGGTGCGACCGGCGCGACGGGTGCCACGGGTGCGACCGGCGCGACGGGCGCCACCGGCCCGGTCGGCCCCTGCAATGACGTCGACGCCTATGAGCCCAATGCGAGCAACGAGGTCAAGGGCGTGGTCTCCAACGGGATCACGTATGCCGGGATCAGGCAGAACAGGCCCACCGCAACCCCCTTCGTCTGGTACGACCTCACCGACGGGGACCCGAACAACAGCTATCCGGCGGACGCCTGCTCCGTATCGGTCTCCTCGCAGGCCAACGGCGTCTCGATCCAGGTGCTGACCACCGGCGGCGAGGTGTACGAGACCGTGTGCACCGTGCAGAACGCCCCGGACGCGCTCGTGTGCAATGAAGTGTGGACGCTGCTCGCCAGCCCCTCGCCGGGCGACCTGAGGCGGTTGAAGGACAAGACCGGGAAGAGCGGCGACATGCCCCGCATCCCGGCGGCCGTGAAGAACAGCTGACGGACCGTATCGGTCCGGAACACGCCTGAGGGGCGGTGCGCTCGCGGTGCGCACCGCCCCTCTTGCCGGGCCCCTCCTGTCCAGGGGCCGGGGGTCAGGCCGCCACGGTCACCTTCGTACCGGCCTGGGTCTCGCGGTTCGCGGGCTCGCCCTCCGGGGTGGACTTCCGCGCCCCCTTGAGGAGGATCACGAGACCGGCGCTCACCGCCGTGCCCGCCGCGATCGCGAGCAGGTAGAGGAACGGGTTCCCGATCAGCGGGAGCACGAACACGCCGCCGTGCGGGGCGCGCAGGGTGCACTCGAAGGCCATCGAGAGGGCGCCGGTGACCGCGCCGCCCGCCATCGCCGCCGGGATGACCCGCAGCGGGTCGGCCGCGGCGAAGGGGATCGCGCCCTCGGTGATGAACGAGGCGCCGAGGACCCAGGCCGCCTTGCCGTTCTCGCGTTCCGTCCTGGTGAAGAGCCTGCCCCGGACGGTCGTCGCGAGGGCCATCGCGAGCGGCGGGACCATGCCGGCGGCCATCACGGCGGCCATGACCTTGAGGGAGCCCTCGTTGGGGGTGGCGAGGCCGCCGACGGCGAAGGCGTACGCGACCTTGTTGAGCGGGCCTCCGAGGTCGAAGCACATCATCAGGCCGAGGATCACGCCCAGGATGATCGCGTTGGCGCCGGAGAGGCCGGACAGCCAGTCGGTCAGCGCCTTCTGGAGGCTCGCGATCGGCTTGCCGATCACGAGGAACATCATGAAGCCGACGACGACCGACGACAGCAGCGGGATCACGACCACGGGCATGATGCCCCGCAGTGCCGCGGGCACTCTCGCCTTCTGGACGGCGAGGACGGTGCCGCCCGCGATCAGACCGGCGGCGAGGCCGCCCAGGAAGCCGGCGTTGACGGTGAGGGCGATCGAGCCGCCCACGAAGCCGGGGACGAGACCCGGCCGGTCGGCCATCCCGTACGAGATGTAGCCGGCGAGGACCGGGACGAGGAAGGCGAAGGCCAGCCCGCCGATCTGGAACATCAGAGCGGCCCAGGAGTCGGCCTGGCCCCAGGCGAAGTGCTCGGCGACGGACGGCGCCTTGTCGATGTCGTAGCCGCCGACGGCGAAGCCGAGGGCGATGAGGAGACCGCCGGCGGCGACGAACGGGACCATGTAACTGACGCCGGACATGAGCCACTTGCGGAGCCTGGTGCCGTAGCCCTCGTCCGGCGTGCCCGCGTTCTCGACGGGGGTCCCGGCCGTGGCGGGGGCGGAGGCCTCGCCACGCTCTGCCTTGCCGCGGACCTCGGCGATCAGCTCGGCGGGGCGGCTGATGCCCGCCTTGACGCCGACGTCGACGGTCGGCTTTCCGGCGAACCGTTCCTTCTCGCGTACGGGCACGTCGTGGGCGAAGATCACGCCGTCGGCGGCGACGACGACGGCCGGGTCGAGCCGGGTGAAGCCGGCGGATCCCTGCGTCTCCACGACGAGTTCGACGCCGACCGCCTGCGCGGCCTTCTCCAGGGACTCGGCGGCCATGTAGGTGTGGGCGATGCCGGTGGGGCAGGAGGTGACGGCGACGATCCGGAACGGCTCCACGGGCTCCACGAGCTCCACGGGCTCCGGCTCCTCCGGAGCCGAAACGGGCTCCTCCTCCCCCGCGATCAGCGCCGCCGCGCCCGCCGGCGAGGTCGCCGAGCGCAGGGCGCCGGTGAACTCCTCGTCCATCAGGTGGCGGGCCAGGGAGGAGAGGATCGTCAGGTGGACGTCGTCCGCGCCCGCCGGGGCGGCGATCAGGAAGATCAGGTCCGCGGGGCCGTCCGGGGCGCCGAAGTCGACGCCGGCGGCCGAGCGGCCGAAGGCGAGGGTCGGCTCGGTGACATGGGCGCTGCGGCAGTGCGGGATGCCGATGCCGCCGTCGAGGCCTGTCGGCATCTGCGCCTCGCGGGCCGCGACGTCCGCGAGGAAGCCGTCCAGGTCGGTCACCCGGCCGAGGGTGACCATCCGCTCGGCGAGCGAACGGGCCGCCGCTTCCTTGGTGTCGGCGGACAGGTCGAGGTCGACCAGGTCCGCGGTGATCATCCTGCTCATCGCGGGCTCCCTTGCTCGCTGAGGGTGAGGTCCAGGGGGACGTCGGAGGTCACCGTGACGGCCGACGGGTTCAGGTCGCCCGGCGTGGGCATCTCGCTGCCGGGCAGCTGGACGGCGGCGGCGCCGTGGGCGACGGCCGCGGCCAGGGCCTCGGGGCCCTCGCCGCCCGCCGCGAGGAAACCGGCGAGGGAGGCGTCGCCCGCGCCGACGTTGGAGCGGATCACGGCGACGGGCGCGTGGCCGTACCAGGTGCCGGTCGCCGAGACGAGGAGCTGGCCGTCGGCGCCGAGGCTGGCGAGGACGGCGCCCGCGCCGAGTCCGCGCAGTTCCTCCGCGGCCTTGACCGCGTCGCCGACGGTGAGGAGCGGGCGGCCGACGGCCTCCGCCAGTTCGTCGGCGTTGGGCTTGACGACGTCCGGGCGGGCGGCGAGGGCCGCGAGCAGGGACGGCCCGGAGGTGTCGAGGGCGATCCTGGCCCCGGCGCCGTGGGCGCGGGTGACGAGCCGGGCGTACCACTCGGGTGCGAGGCCGCGCGGGAGGCTGCCGCAGCAGGCGATCCAGTCGGCGGTGGTGGAGTACGCGCCGACGGCGGCGAGGATCGTCTCCGACTCCTCCTCCGTCAGCTCCGGGCCGGGCGCGTTGACCTTCGTCAGGGTCCCGTCCGGTTCGGCGAGCGCGATGTTGGAGCGGGTGTGTCCGGCGACCGGGACCGGGGCGACCTCGATGCCCTGGCCGGCGAGCAGCTGGGCGACGAGCGCGCCCGGGGCTCCGCCGAGGGGCACGACGGCGACGGTGCGGTGTCCGGCGGCGGCGACGGCCCGGGAGACGTTGACGCCCTTGCCGCCGGGGTCGACGCGTTCGGCGCCCGCGCGCAGCACCTCGCCGCGGTCCAGGGCCGGGACCTCGTACGTCCGGTCCAGGGAGGGGTTGGGGGTGACCGTGAGGATCATGCGCGGACGACTTCCGTTCCCGCCGCCTCGATGGCGGCGGCGTCCTCGGGGCTGAGGCCGCTGTCGGTGATGAGCAGGTCGACGTGGGTCAGGTCGCCGAAGCGGGCGAAGTGCTCCTGGCCGTGCTTGGCGGAGTCGGCGAGGAGGACGACCCGGCGGGCGGCGGCGATCACGGCCCGCTTGACGGCCGCCTCTGCGAGGTCGGGGGTGGTGAGTCCGTGCTCGGGCGAGAAGCCGTTGGCGCCGAGGAAGGCGACGTCGGCGCGGATCTCCCCGTACGCCCGCAGGGCCCAGGCGTCGACGGCGGCGCGGGTGCGGTGCCGTACGCGTCCGCCGACGAGGTGGAGGTCGATGCCGGGGTGGTCGGCGAGCCGGGCGGCGGCGGGGAGGGCGTGGGTGACGACGGTCAGCGCGCGGTCGAGGGGGAACTCGGCGGCGAGACGGGCGACGGTCGAGCCGGCGTCGAGGACGACGCTGCCCTCCTCGGGCAGTTCGGCGAGGGCGGCGCGGGCGATGCGGTCCTTCTCGTCGGCGGCGGTGGACTCGCGTTCGGCGAGGTCGGGCTCGAAGTCGAGCGAGCCGGCGGGGATGGCGCCGCCGTGCACCCGGCGGACGAGCCCGGCCCGGTCGAGGGCCTTGAGGTCGCGCCGTACGGTCTCGGCGGTGACCTGGAACTCCTCGGCGAGGGAGAGGACGTCGACGCGTCCGCCCTCGCGGGCGAGCCGCAGAATCTGTTGCTGACGCTCGGGTGCGTACATGGTTTACGTCCGTTCGATGCCCGAACCTGTGGTTTCAGCGTCAGACTACGCCCGGGTTTCCGCAAAGTAAACGGATCCGGGCATCCATGCGGACACGAACGGACATCGGTCTTGGGTGGGTACGCCGAAGGGCCTCGACCCCGGGACGATTCCCGGGACCGAGGCCCTCCGAGGGGGAACTCAGCGCGTCAGCGCCGGCTCCTTCTCGACCACCATCGCGTCGGCGTCGGCGTCGGGGTCGGCCTCGCCGCCGCCCTCCAGGTGCTGCTTCGGCTTCGCAGGCAGGGCGAACATCACCAGGAAGATCACCGCGAGCACGCCCGCCGCCCAGCCCAGGGAGTTCTGGAAGGCGTTCGTGAACGCCGGGCCCACCTCGGCCGGAGCCTTGGCGAGCCGCTCGTCGTCGATCGACCCGAAGAAGACGACCGACACCAGGCCGAGGCCGAGCGCGTTGCCCATCTGGCCCGTCGTGTTGATCAGGCCCGAGGCCGAACCCGCGTGCTCCTGCGGCACCTCCGAGAGCACCGCGTCCGTCAGCGGCGCCACGATCAGGCCCATGCCCAGGCCCATGACCACCAGCGGCGGAATCATCTGCCAGGACTCGATCCCCGTCCCGTACCGGCCCGCCTCGAAGAGGTAGAGCAGGACGCCCGCGATCATCGTCAGGGCGCCCGCCTGGAGCACCTTCCGGCCGAAGCGCGGCACCAGCTTCTGCACCGAGAGTCCGGCGGCCACCGACACCGCGATCGAGAACGGCACGCCGGTCAGACCCGCCCGCAGCGCGGTCCAGCCGATCCCGATCTGCATGTACATGGTCCACACCAGGAAGAAGATGCCGAGCACCACACCGAACGTCAGCTGCACCGCGATGCCCGCGGCGAAGCTCTTCACCCGGAACAGCGACAGCTCGACGAGCGGCGAGCCGTCCTTCTTCGTCTTGTACTTCTCGTACGCGACGAGGGCGCCGAAGACGAGCACGCTGCCGGCCATCATCAGGTGGCCCCACAGCGGCCAGTCCAGCTCGCGGCCGCGCGTCAGCGGGTAGATCAGCATCAGCAGCGCGCCCGTCACCAGGAGCACGCCGACCATGTCGAGGCGCAGCGCCTTCGGCGCCTTGGACTCGGTGATGAACTTCCGGCCGAGGAGCAGGCCCGCGATGCCGACCGGCAGGTTGATCAGGAAGATCGGCCGCCACTCCAGGCCCGCGATGTTCCACTGCGTGAGCAGCGCGCCGAGCAGCGGGCCCGAGACCGCGCCCAGACCGATGATCGCGCCGAACATCCCGAAGACCTTGCCGCGCTCGTGCGCCGGGAAGGTGACGTGGATGATCGAGAGGACCTGCGGCACCATCATCGCGGCCGCCGCGCCCTGCAGGAGGCGGGAGGCGACCAGCATCTCCGAGCTCACCGCGAAGCCGCAGAGCGCGGAGGCGAGGGTGAAGCCCGCCGTGCCGAGGAGGAAGAGCCGCTTGCGGCCGTAGATGTCACCGAGCCGGCCGCCGGTGATCAGGCCCGCCGCGAAGGCGAGCGCGTACCCGGCGGTGATCCACTGGATGGTCCCCAAGGAGGCGCCGAGGTCCCGCTCGATGCTGGGGATCGCGATGTTGACGATCGTCGCGTCGACCAGGTCCATGAAGGCCGCGGTCATGACGATGGCGAGGGCGATCCAACGCCTCTTGCCGCTCGTGTCCTGGGGGGCCGCGTCCGTGACGGCTTCGTGTGAACTCATACGAAGAAGATAGAAGTCATCTAGGCCAGTACATGTCCTAGATGAGCCGCATCCTGGAAGACATGACGGACACCCCGGCACGACTCCTGAATCTGCTCTCGCTCCTCCAGACCCCGCGCGAGTGGCCCGGAAGCGAGCTCGCCGAACGGCTCTCGGTCTCCCCGCGCACCATCAGGCGGGACATCGACCGGCTCCGCGATCTCGGCTACCCCGTCGAGGCGAGCCTCGGCGCGGTCGGCGGCTACCGGCTCGTCGCCGGCACGGCCATGCCGCCGCTCCTCCTCGACGACGAGGAGGCCGTCGCCATCGCGGTCGGCCTGCGGGCCGGAGCGGGGCACGCCATCGAGGGCGTCGACGAGGCGTCCGTACGGGCCCTGGCCAAGCTGGAACAGGTGCTGCCCGCGCGGCTGCGGCACCGGGTCTCCACCCTCCAGAACGCCACGATCCCGCTCACCCGGGGCGACGGGGCGACGGTCGCCCCCGCCACGCTGACCGCCCTCGCGGGCGCGGTCACGGGCCGGGAGAAACTGCGCTTCGGCTACCGCGCGGGCGACGGCGCCGAGACGAAACGCCTGGTCGAGCCCTACCGGCTGGTCTCCACCGGGCACCGGTGGTACCTCGTGGCGTACGACCTCGGCCGCGAGGACTGGCGTACGTTCCGGGTGGACCGGGTGAGCGATCCGCTCGCGACCGGCGCCCGCTTCACCCCGCGTGAGCTTCCGGCGGGCGACGCGGCCCAGCTCCTGGTGCGCTCCATGTCCCGCGCCCAGTCCGAACTCGACCTGGACGTCTCCTTCGAGGCCCCGGCCGACTTCGTCACCGCCCGCCTCCCGTCCCACCTGGTCCCCACGGAGACGGGCCCGACCAGCTGCCGCCTGCGCGCCCGCGCGACGGACTCCGTCGAGTGGCTGGCCCTCCGCCTGGCCCTGGTGGACGCCCCCTTCACGATCCACGGCCCCGAGCCGCTGATCCTGTACGTACGCGACCTGTCGGGAAGGCTGGCGACGGCGACGGCGGGCTGAGCAGGGGCGCGGCCCTGCGCCGAAGGGGCCTCGGGGACGGTGTCCCCGGGCCCCTTCGCCCGGCTGTCGGCTGCCGGCCGCCCTAGGCCGCCGCGTCGAAGCCCGTGTCGCGGGCCATCTTCTTGAGTTCGAGGAGCGCGTGCTTCTCGATCTGGCGAATCCGCTCCCGGGTGAGGCCGTGCTCCTTGCCCACCTCGGTGAGCGTCCGCTCGCGCCCGTCCTCGATCCCGTACCGCATGCGGATGATCGACGCGGTGCGGTGGTCGAGCTTGGCGATGAGGTCGTCGAGCTCCTCGCTGCGCAGCAGCGTGAGCACCGACTGCTCCGGCGAGATCGCCGACGTGTCCTCGAGGAGGTCGCCGAACTGGGTCTCGCCCTGGTCGTCCACCGACATGTTCAGCGAGACGGGGTCGCGCGCCCAGTCCAGGACGTCGACGACCCGCTCGGGCGTCGTGTCCAGCTCGGCGGCGATCTCCGCGGGCTCGGGCTCGCGCCCGTTCTCCCGGTTGAACTCCCGCTGCACCCGCCGGATCCGGCCCAGCTCCTCCACCAGGTGGACGGGCAGCCTGATCGTGCGGGACTGGTCCGCGATGGACCGGGTGATGGCCTGGCGGATCCACCACGTGGCGTACGTGGAGAACTTGAAGCCCTTCGCGTAGTCGAACTTCTCGACCGCGCGCACCAGGCCCGCGTTCCCTTCCTGGATCAGGTCGAGCAGCGGCAGCCCGCTGCGCGGATAGCGCCGGGCCACGGCCACCACGAGCCGCAGGTTGGACTTGATGAAGAGGTCCTTGGCACGCTCGCCCTCGGCGACCAGCGCTTCGAGCTCCTCACGGGACGCGCCGCCCGCCTCGCTCTCCACGACGGAGTCGAGTATCTGCTGGGCGTAGACGCCCGCCTCGATCGTCTGGGAGAGCTCGACCTCCTTGGCGGCGTCGAGCAGAGGCGTGCGCGCGATCTCGTCGAGGTACATGCCGACCAGGTCGCGGTCGGCGATCTCCCCGCCCACGGCGCGAACGCTGCTCGCCCGTGCGGCCCCGCTCTTGGCGGAGGTCTGACGACGGGCGACGGCACGGGTTGCCATGCGTGCTCCCTTGCTGAGTAGGTCGCGACACCCTTCCGGGTGCCCTGCATCCGACGGAAACAACGACTGGAATCAGGACAGAATTCCCACGCGGCACATGGATTTTCGCGATCATGCAGTATCCTGCGCGGCCGCCGCCCCCGCGGGCATGACTCCGGAACCCACGGAGGTGCAGGTCAGACCGGGCACGGGGGGTGATTCGGCGCCGCCCGCGGGGCGCCCGACCACACCGTCGGTGAGACCGCGATCACATGCGGCGCCGCCCTTTCAGACGCCCGGATGCCGTATGGGGTTGCCCCCGGGAAGGCGGATCCTCATCGACCTCTGGGCCTAGGACAGGTCCTAGGTCGCCGGACCGTTACGCCGGACCCCCTCCCCGCCCTAGCGTCCTCGGCATGAACGACGTGACCGGCACCCTCGACGAAGCCCTCGAACGTCTCCACACCACCGGCCCCGAGCGCGACGGCTGGCTCTCCAACCACGCCCCGATGGCCGTGGAGGCCCTGGTCCGCCACGGCCAGGCCCCGGTCGTGCACCGCTGGCTCGACCACTACGCCGACAGGCTGGAGGAGCCGCCGCCGCCGTCCCGCCCGATCACGGCGGACGACTGGCGCGAGGCCCTCGGGGACCCCGCACGGATCACCGACTGGACCCGCTACTTCGGGCGCGAGCTCGACGCGCGCCCCTGGCGGGAGGTGCTGGCCGCCTGGTGGCCCCGGCTGCTGCCCGGCATCGCGGGCGGGGCGACGCATCCGGTGATCCGTACGGGTCACGCCGTACGGACCCTCCTGGCGTCCGACGGTCAGGAGTCGGCCCCGCGCCGGGCCGAGCTGGCGCACGCGCTCGGCTACTGGGCGGCCCGCCACCAGGCGCTGCCCGCGCTCACCCCCCTCGCCGGGGCGCCGACGGCGGCGGCCGCGCTCGACGCCGTACCGCCGGTTCCGGAGCAGTCCGGCGGGATCCGGGCCCGGCTCGACCAGCTGACGGCGTTCCCGCGGTGGGGCGAGGCTCCGGACCCGGACACGGCGAAGGCGCGGCTCGTCGAGCTGGTCACGGCGGCGACACACCGCTACGCGACGCACGGCCACGGCGAGCCGATCATGCTGGTGCACGCGGCGACCGCGCCGAACGCCGTCCTGCGCACCCTGCCCGCGCTCCCGCGCGAGCTGTGGGCGCCGAGCCTGGCGGCGGCCTGGGCGGCGGCGGCCGCGGTGACCGCCGCGTACACCCCGAGGGAGGCGGCACCGGTTCCGTCCACGGCGCTCACCCCCCAGGAGGTCTTCGAGCGGGCGGCGGCGCACGGCGACGACCACACGATCAAGTTCACCGACACGGCGCTCGACGTGGCCGATCCGGTCGCGCTCACGGCCGCCGTCCGCTCGATCGAGCTGAACCCGCCCCTGCTCCCGTGATTACCCGAACTGCACGGACCGCTTCGCGAGCCCCATCCAGAACCCGTCGATCACCGACCGCTCCGCGTCGAGGTCACCGGCCGCGTCCGCCGCGCCCATGGTGACGAAGAGGGGCGCGAAGTGCTCCGTGCGCGGGTGGGCGAGGCGCCCGGCGGGCGACTTGTGCGCGAAGTCGAGGAGGGCGTCGACGTCGTGCGCGGCGAGGGCCTCGTGCCCCCAGGCGTCGAACTCGGCGGACCAGCCCGGCACACCGCCGCCGGTGTGGCGGAGGGCGGCGAGGTTGTGGGTGAAGAAGCCGCTGCCCACGATGAGGACGCCCTCGTCGCGCAGGGGGGCCAGCTTGCGCCCGATGTCCATGAGCCGGCGCGGGTCCAGGGTGGGCATGGAGATCTGGAGTACGGGGATGTCGGCGCCGGGGAACATCTCGACGAGCGGCACGTAGGCGCCGTGGTCGAGGCCCCGGTCGGGGATGTCCTGCACGGGCGTGCCGGGCGCGCGGAGCAGCTTGCGGACGGACTCGGCGAGCGCGGGGGCGCCGGGGGCCGCGTACCGCACGCGGTAGTAGTGCTCGGGGAAGCCCCAGAAGTCGTATACGAGGGGGACGGTCTCGGTGGCGCCGAGGGCGAGCGGGGCCTCTTCCCAGTGGGCGGAGACCATGAGGATCGCCTTGGGGCGCGGGAGGTCGGCGGACCAGGCGGCGAGTTCGCCGGGCCAGACGGGGTCGTCGGCGAGCGGCGGGGCACCGTGGGAGAGGTAGAGGGCGGGCATCCGTTCGAGCGTGGCGTCCATGGTGGCGACCTCCGGCAACCTCGTAGTCCTTGAAACTTCAAGCTCTACATGCAGAGTAAACGTACATAGTTCAACTTTCAAGAACGAGTCGTACGATGGGTCCCATGGGAGACATGACCGACCCGGCCACCGAACCGCGCTGGCTCACCGACGAGGAACAGCGCACCTGGCGCGCCTACCTGCACGCCACCACGCTCCTGGAGGATCACCTCGACCGCCAGTTGCAGCGCGACGCCGGGATGCCGCACATCTACTACGGACTGCTCGTCCAGCTCTCCCAGGCACCCCGCCGCCGACTCCGGATGACCGAGCTGGCCAAGGGCGCCAAGATCACCCGCTCCCGGCTCTCCCACGCGATCGCCCGCCTGGAGAAGAACGGCTGGGTGCGCCGCGAGAACTGCCCCTCCGACAAGCGCGGCCAGTTCGCCCTGCTCACGGACGAGGGCCTCGACGTGCTGCGCAGGACCGCGCCCGGCCATGTGGCGGCCGTACGCCAGGCGATGTTCGACCGCCTCTCCCCCGGACAGCTGACCCAGCTCGGCGAGATCATGCGCGTGATGGCCGAAGGCCTCGAACCGGCCGGCCCGGACGCGGACCTGCCCTGGCTCCGCTGAGCACACGGCTCGCGGGACCAGGGCAGGAAGCGCCGGAGGTGGTACGGGATCAGTGGACGACGACGGGCACCTTCAGCTCGTCGTCGGCACCCTCGCCGGACCCGGCGACGGCCCCCATGTCCGGCTTGCCGGTGTTGATGAGCGCGAAGGCGATCGCGGCCGAGACGACCAGGATGCCGACGGCCCACCAGATGGCCGCGGTGTAGCCCTCGACCATGCCCTGGAGCTGGAGCAGCTTCTGCGCGTCCGGGGTGGTCGCGCCGGCCGCGTTGTCGACCAGGTAGGCGGTGGTCGCCGAGGCGGCGATCGTGTTCAGCAGGGCCGTACCGATGGCGCCGCCGACCTGCTGCGAGGTGTTGACCATCGCGGAGGCCACACCGGCGTCCCGCGGGTCCACGCCGAGCGTCGCGAGCGACATGGCCGGCATGAACGCCGTACCCATGCCCAGGCCGAGCAGCAGCTGCGCGGGCAGGATCAGACCGGCGTACGAGGTGTCGATCTCCAGCTGGGTGAGGAGCAGCATGCCGAGGCCGGCGGTCAGGAAGCCGGGGGCCATGAGCAGCCGCGGCGGGACCCGGGTCATGAGCCGCGTACCGATCTGGGTCGAGCCGACGATCATGCCCACGATCATGGGCAGGAACGCGAAGCCCGTCATGACCGGCGAGTAGCCCTTCACGACCTGGAGGTAGTAGGTCAGGAAGAGGAAGAGGCCGAACATCGAGATGACCGCGAGACCCAGCGAGAGGTACACGCCGCCGCGGTTGCGGTCGGTCAGGACGCGCAGCGGCAGCAGCGGGGACTTGACCCGCGCCTCGGTGGCCACGAACCCGATGAGCAGCAGCGCGGAGCCGGCGAACAGGCTGATCGTGCCGGCGTCGCTCCAGCCCTCGGACTCGGCGCGGGTGAAGCCGTAGACGAGCGAGACCAGACCCAGGGTGGACAGGATCACGCCGGGGATGTCGAGCGTCGAGCGGTTGCGGCCGCCCGCCGGCTCACGGATGACGAGGTACGCGCCGACGGCGGCGACCACGGCGAACGGGATGTTGACGAAGAAGGTCCAGCGCCAGTTCAGGTACTCGGTGAGGAAACCGCCGAGGATCAGGCCCACGGCGCCGCCACCACCGGCGATGGCACCGTAGATGCCGAAGGCCTTGGCGCGCTCCTTGGCGTCGGTGAAGGTGACGGCGAGCAGCGAGAGCGCGGCGGGCGCGAGGAGCGCGCCGAAGGCGCCCTGGAGCGCGCGGGCACCGAGCATCATGGCCTCGCCGGTCGCGGCCCCGCCGAGGGCGGAGGCGGCGGCGAAGCCGATCAGGCCGACGACGAAGGTGCGCTTACGGCCCCACAGGTCGGCGATGCGTCCGCCGAAGAGGAGCAGACCGCCGAAGGCGAGGGCGTAGGCGGTGATGACCCACTGCCGGTTGCCGTCCGATATCCCGAGGTCCTGCTGGGCGGAGGGCAGCGCGATGTTCACGATCGTCGCGTCGAGCACGACCATCAGCTGGGCGAGGGCGATGAAGACGAGCGCTTTCCAGCGCCCCGGGTCGGCGTGGGTCACGGTGTGGTCGGGGACTTTCGGCATGGGGGTAGCCACCTCTTGGCGCGTACTGGTGAAAAAGGGATGGAAAGGCTTACGTAAAGGGGTGCGGGGCCCTGGTGTTCACGACGGGCAGGAGTCGCGCCTCAGGTCCTCCAGGGTCACGGCCGTCCCGGGCAGTTCGGAGCGCGCGGGCGCTTCGAGGCCGTCGAGGAACAGCTGCAGATGGCGGTGGACGAACTGGTCGAAGTGGGCGCCGGAGACCGTCCCCGGCAGCGGGCGGGTCAGCTGGGACACGGCGACCATCAGGTCCCCGACCCCGACGTCGAGGCGGAGCCGGCCGGCCCGCTGGGCGCGGCCGACGAGCGCCCGGACGACCTCCTCCAGGCGGTCGCGCTCGGCGATCAGGTCGGGGTGGTCCTTGTCGAAGGCGCCGTCGAGCATCGGGCACAGGGCGCCGATGCGCTCCTCGACGGCGGCGTGGGTGAAGCGGCGGAGGGCGGCGAAGGTGTCGTCCTCCTCCTCCGCGGCCCGTTCCGCGACCTCGGTGACGCGGGCCATGATCGAGAGGACGACCTCGCGGACGAGGTCGGGGCGCTCGGGGAAGTTCCGGTAGAGGGTGGCGTTCCCGACGCCGGCCCGGCGCGCGACCTCGTCGTACGGCACCTGGGGGCCGAACTCGACGAACATCTCGCGGGCCGCCGTCACGATCCGCTCGCGGTTGCGCAGGGCGTCGGCCCGCGGGCGGGGCACGCGACGGGCGGGTGCGGTGTCGGCACTGGTGGTCACGCCACGACCTCCTCGGTCGTCTCGGGTTCGGGATCCGGGGAGCGACTCCCCACTTCGTTCGACACAGTCCTAAACGGGGACCCAGTCCCCGGTTATTTCCCGCCTCCTTGTGACCTGGGACACAACCGCCGGCCCGTGCTCGGGATCCCACGATCGGGCCACCCGGCGCGCGCGTCCGAACCGCTCGTCACAGGCTGATCGCACAGCACGGCCCCCGGACCGGAACGGGGCCGTGCCGCCGACCTGCCCCCACCGGAGAGGCGCCCGTATGCAGCACCCCCGCCGACGGATACGCAGATCCGTCGCCCTGGCCGCGACCACGGCACTCTCCCTCACGCTGCTCGCCTCCGCGAGCAGCACCCTCCCCGGACCCGCCCCCGCCTCGGCCGGCCCCGTGGCCACCGCGCCCGGCGGCGCCCAGCTCGGCCCCTGCCGCATCGCCACCACGATGGGCGTGCAGATGTCGGAGGGGCTGCCCACCGCCCCCGGCTACGTGCGGTCCACCGGCCGGATCAAGGCCCTCAACCTGATGATCGACTTCCCGGACGCCGCCGGGGACGGCACGGCCATGGGCCGCTTCCGAGAGTTCTTCCCGCAGACCGCCGACTGGTTCCGCACCAGCTCGTACGGGCGGCTGCGCTACGAGGCCGAGGCCCCGGTGCCCGACTGGCTGCGGATGCCGAAGGCGTTCTCCGCGTACGGGATAGAACGCGGCTCACCGTACGAACCGGGCTACCGCTCCCTCGTCGAGGACATGGTGAAGGCGGCCGACCCGAAGGTGGACTTCAGCGCCTACGACCTGGTCAACGTCCTGGTCACGCCGAACGCCGGGCCCTCCGCCCTCGACACCGTCCTGTCCGTGACCTTCTCCGGCAACGACGACGCCCCCTACGCCGACGGCGTGCCGCTCGCCAACACGTCCTTCGTCTACAGCCGCCAGGACGACGGCTCCGGCAGCTTCGCGGAGACCGGCTACCGGGTGCTGCCGCACGAGAACGGGCACGTCTTCGGCCTGCCCGACCTGTACACCTCGGACGGCGGCGGCACCGTCGGGCACTGGGACATCATGTCCGAGGACTGGGGCGCCAACAACGACCTGCTCGCCTGGCACAAGTGGAAGCTCGGCTGGCTCGACAACGACCAGGTCGGCTGCGCGTCCGACCCCGGCACCGGCGACTGGACGCTCACCCCGCTGCCGATACCCGGCGGCCCGAAGCTCGCCTTCGTCCCGCTGTCCGACACCTCCGGGTACGCCGTCGAGGTCCGCAGCAAGGGCGGCAACGACGAGGCTGTCTGCGAGCAGGGCGTCCTGGTCTACCGGGTGGAGTCCGACGTGGACACCGGACACGGCCCGGTCACCGTCTCGGACAGCGAGCGCGCGAGCGGCGGCTGCACGCGCCGGGCCAACGTCCACGCGGAACTGTCGGACGCTCCCTACCGCCCCGGCGAGACGTTCACGGACCGCGCCAACGGCATCAAGATCCATGTGCTCGACGAGGACGCGAACGGCACCTACCGGGTCCGGATCACGCGCCCGTGAAGCCTTCCCTGAGCTCCCTCTTGAGGATCTTCCCGGTGGGGTTCCGGGGCAGCTCCTCCTCCCGTACGACGACCTGGGCGGGCACCTTGAAGGCGGCCAGGCGGCTACCCACGTGGGTGCGGAGCGCCTCGGTGTCGGAGCCGGCTCCCGGGCGCAGCCGTACGACGGCCACGACCTCCTCCCCCAGGAGGGGGTGCGGCACGCCGAGGACGGCGGCGTCGACGACGTCCGGGTGCTCGTGCAGAACGGCCTCGACCTCGACGCAGTACACGTTCTCGCCGCCGCGGATCACCATGTCGGTGAGCCGGTCGACGACGCTGACCCGGCCTTCGGCGTCGACGCGGGCGAGGTCCCCGGTCCTGAACCAGCCGTCGTCGGTGAAGGCGGCGCGGGTGGCGGCCTCGTTCCCCCAGTACCCGCGGATCAGCGCCTGCCCTCGCAGCCACAGCTCCCCGACGCCCTCGGCGTCGGGCCGGTCGATGCGCACCTCGGTGGTGGGCGAGGGACGCCCGACGCTCCCCGGGTGGGCGCGGTACTCGGCGCCGGCGTTCGAGAGGACCCCGCCGCAGGTCTCGGTGAGCCCGTAGCCGTTGCGGGGCTCGATCCGCTTCCCGTACCCCTCGGTGATCCCGGCGACGATCCCGGGCGGCGCGGCGGCGCCACCGGTGCTGAGGAGAGTGAGGCTCTCCAGCGGGTCACCGGCGCCGCGGGCGGCTTCCAGGAGCTGGAGGGCGGTGGTGGGCACACCGGCGTAGTGCGTGACGCCGTGCTTCCGGATCAGCTCCAGGGCCAGCGGGGCGTCCCACTTCCGCATCATCACCAGCGTCCCGCCGGCGGCCATCACCCCGTAGAAGGAGGTGAAGGCGGCGACGTGGAAGAAGGGGAACGTGGTCAGCGAGACGGGCGCGGGCCCGGCCCCGGGCACGTCCCCCCGGGCGAGGGCCGCGGCGGCGGCGAAGTACCGGGGGTTCATGGCGGCCCCGACCTGCGCGAGGTGCGTGGCGACGGCGCCCTTGGGGCGGCCGGTGGTGCCGGAGGTGTAGATGATGGTGGCGTCGTGCTCGGGGAGGACGTCGACGAGGGGCGGCCCGAGAAGCGGATCGGTGTCGGGTACGTAGGCGCTGAACCCTGCTTCGGCCTCTCCCTGGAAGACGATCCCGGGCACGCCGTTCCGGGAGGCCCACTCCCGCACCCGCCCGACCCGCTCCCCGTCCACGAGCAGCACGCCCGGCGCACAGTCGTCGAGCGCGTACGTGAACTCGTCCTCGGCCCACCAGGCGTTGAGGGGCACGGCGACGAGCCCGGCCAGCTGGGCGGCCCAGAAGGCGACCTGCCACTCGGGCAGGTTCCGCATGGCGACGACGGCCCGGTCGCCGGGCCGCAGCCCGTACTCCCCGGTGAACCGCCGGGCGAGCCCGCAGGCGGCGTCGAAGAACTCCCGGTAGGTCATCGCCCCGTCCTCGGACACCAGGAACACCCGGTCGCCATAGGCCCAGGTCACCTCGACGAACTCCCGAAGGGTCCGCGGCCCGCCGACGTACACCCCGCCCTCGACGGCGAAGGGCGCCCCGCCGGCCGTCAGCCGCTCGTCTCCACCGGACACCACCACGAGGACCCCCTGAACACTCGGCCGCACAGCGCCGCGACGCTATGCGCCTCCCTCTGCCAGGTCAACTCCCACCGGATCACTCCCGGCAGCCACTCGGAGGTCAGGGGAGTTCGGTGAAGGTCTCCACGGCGCCGGTCTTGCCCGTGACGACGATGATGTCGCCGGGTTCGACGACCGTGTCGGCGGTGGCGTACGTGAAGTCCTCACCGGGGCGCTTGATGCCGACGACGGTGACGCCGTACTCGCTGCGCACCCTGGACAGGCCCAGGGGCCGGCCGGTGGCGACCCTGGGGGCGACCGTCTTGACGAGGGCGTAGTCGTCGTCGAACTGGATGAAGTCGAGCATGCGGCCGGTGACGAGGTGGGCGACGCGTTCGCCCATCTCGTGCTCGGGAAGCACGACGTGCGGCACCCCGAGGCGTTCGAGGATCTTGCCGTGCTGGCGGCTGATGGCCTTGGCCCAGATGTTGGGCACGCCCGCTTCGAGCAGGTTGGAGCTGACGAGGATGCTCGACTCGATGTCGCTGCCGATGCCGACGACGGCGCTGGAGAACTCGTGGACGCCGAGCTGGTTCAGGACGTCGGGGTCGGTGGAGTCCGCGACGACCGCGTGGGTGAGGCCGTCGCTGTACTTCTGGACCAGGCGGGCGTCGGTGTCGATTCCCAGGACGTCCCAGCCCCGGCGCATCAGCTCGTTCGCCAGCGAGCTGCCGAAGCGCCCGAGACCGATGACGGCGACGCGCTGGTCCGCGGCGGGCCGGCGGTGTTCGCCGAGCCGCTTGGCGTGCCGCTTGCGCAGGTTGTGGAGGTAGTCAGCCAATGACGGGTCGCTCCTCGGGCAGTTCGTACCGTCGTGTGCGTTCGCGCAGGGCGAGCGCGGAGACCAGGGTGATGGGGCCGATGCGTCCGATGAACATCAGGCCGACGAGGATGAGCTGCCCGACCGCGGGCAGGTCCGCGGTGAGGCCGGTGGACAGGCCGACGGTCGCGAACGCGGACACGGCCTCGAACAGGACCTCCTCGAAGGGCGCCTTGCTCACCGAGAGCAGCGCGAGCGTGGCGGCCATGACGAGACCCACGCCGAGGAGCGCCACCGTCAGGGCCTGGCGCAGGACGTGCGGGGCGAGGCGACGACCGAGGACGACGGAGTTCGGCTCGCCGCGCACCTCGGCGAGGATCGCCGCTGCCAGGACGGCGAAGGTGGTGACCTTGATGCCGCCCGCGGTGCCCGCGCTGCCGCCGCCGATGAACATCAGCATGCACGTCATCAGGAGGGTCGAGGCCTGCAGGGCGCCGACGTCGAGGGAGTTGAAGCCGGCCGTGCGGCTCATGGAGGAGTGGAAGAAGCTGTTGAGGAGCTTGGCCCCCACGTCGAAGGAGCCGAGCGTGTGCGGGTTGGTCCACTCCATGAGGCCCGTGAGCACCGTGCCGACCAGCAGCAGCACCACGCTGGTGATGACCGTGAGCTTGGTGTGCAGGGTCCAGTTCTTCCGGCCGGTGGTCCGCGCCCGGTTGCGGTGGCGCAGCATCTCCAGGAGGACGGGGAAGCCGATGCCGCCGAGGATGACGGCGAAGGCGATCGGCAGGGTGACCCACGGGTCCCGGGCGTAGCGGGTGAGGTTGTCCGCGTGGAGGCCGAAGCCGGCGTTGTTGAACGCGGACACGGAGTGGAAGAAACCGAGGTAGGCGGCTTCACCGATCCCGTTTCCGTAGCCGAAGCGGAACCTCAGCGCCAGGAAGGCGCCCACGGCCAGTTCGATCATCAGGGTGGTGCCGGCGACGCCGATCAGGACACGGCGTACGTCCCCGATGCCCAGGCTCTTCGTCTCGGCCTGCGCCGTCAGCTGCATCCGCAGCCGCAGCCGGCCGGAGACCAGCAGGGCGAGGAGGGAGGCCATCGCCATGATGCCGAAGCCGCCGACCTGGATCAGCGCCAGGATGACGCCCTCGCCGAAGCCGCTCCAGTACGTCCCCGTGTCCACGACCGCGAGGCCCGTCACGCAGACGGCGGAGGTCGAGGTGAACAGCGCGGTCAGGACGCCGGTGCCGCCGCCGTCCTCGGCCGCGGCGGGCAGCATAAGCAGGACCGTGCCGACCGTCACGGCGGCCGCGAAGGCGAGGACGACGGTACGGGCGGGATGCGCGGTGAAGAACGAGCGCGCTCGGAGCGGCGCGACGGTGACCACGGTTCCGGCGGCTCCTTTCCGGAGAACGGCCGTCACCCTACCCGCGCCCGTGGCGCCGACACGGGAGGCCGCGTGCGATGCGGGGGCCGTGCCGTCGCCGGGTCCGCCGACGCCCCCGACCCGACGCCCCCGACCCGGCGCGGCCGCCCGTGCCGGCCGGCGACGGGGCCATCGGGGTCACCGGCTGGAGGGCACCTCGCCAGGCCGGATCAGCGAGCACCGTGGGCGCGGTCCGTGACCGCTTCCACGGTTACCAACACCGCCGACGACCAAGGTGGCACACAGGCCGCTGAGTTCGCCGAGTGCGGCGAGGTGTGGTCCGTACCGCCCACGACGTGGGCGGGCCTGCCGGCGTGCGCGCCGTCGACCGCTACCAGTTGAAGCGGGAGCCTCGGCAGCACAGCGGCGGCTGGAATACCGTCCATGCACGGCGCCGGCGTTTGCCGGCGGACGGCGCCTGGGACGCAGGTTCAGCACGTGGTGGGCGGCGGCCTGTGAGCCCTAGAACCGTCGACCGTTCGGAACGTGACGTACTAGCGAAAAAGCCGGGCTCGGATGTCAGGTGCCTGCCGTAGTGTGCGGCCCTTCTGTCCAAAGGGAATGAGGCACCATGCACGCTACGCGACGTGTTCTCGCGCACTTGGCGGCTCCGGCCGCGGCAGCTCTCCTCGCGACGCTCGGCGCCGCCCCCACGGCGTCGGCGACGCCGTCTCAGGCGGCGTCCGAGGTCTGTGACTACATCTGCGTCGACGGGGTCCGCGCCGCCACACACACCGGCTACGACCGTGTGGTGTTCGACCTGGGAGAGGGCCCCCTGCCCACCGTCGAGGCCACCCACTCCACGTCCAGTGGCTACGACACCCCGGGCGGCGAGCCGAAGAATCTGGTCACCCCCGGTTCCTCGTACCTGTTCCTGAGCCTCAAGGGCGCCGGCGACGGGGACTTCACGACGACGAACCCCAGGGTGGAGTCCTTCAACCTGCCCACGGTCAAGGCGAGCCAGTTCCTGTTCGACACCGACGCCATCCTCGGGTTCTCGCCCGCGATCGACTTCGGCATCACCCTCGACGGTTCCGTCTCCCGCTACAACGTCTTCACGCTGACCCAGCCGAACCGGGTCGTCGTCGACATCTACCGGTAGCGCCGGCCCTTTCACCCCGCGCACGAGCAGGCTCTGAATTCGTACGCAATAGGTCGAATCGCACCTGAATGGCAGATATCCCAACGAGAAGGAGCCAGTCACTCATGAGTTCCATACGCCGCAGGTTCGCCCGAATCGCCGGCCCCCTCGCCGCTGCCGCTCTGGTCTCGACGCTTGCGTCGCCGGCCGCTTCCGCCGCGACCTCTGTCGAGACCGTCAACTGCTACGACATGAGTGGTTGTGTGACGGGGATCCGTGCTGCGACGCACACCGGTTACGACCGCCTCGTGTTCGACCTCACGTCCAGCACCCAGGTGTTCCACACGGAGACGAACACGACGGGCGCGTACTCCGGGCCGAGTGGCCTCACGGAGTACCTGACAGTCAAGGGCACGTCCTACCTGTTCATCATGCTGGAGCCCTCCTATCCGGCCTCCGGCGCAATCCTGACCAAGTCCCTGGCTCTCCCCACGATCAAGGGCGTACAGCCCACGTACTACCACGCGGCGCGAACGGGGTTCGGCATCTCGCTCGGCCCGTCCACCCGCTACAACGTCTTCACGCTGACCGCACCCGACCGCGTCGTCGTCGACGTCTACCGGTAGACGCTGCGCCAGTTCGCCAACGTGGCCGCTACCGAGAGGTGCGGCCGGGGACGAGCAGTGATCCTGCGCCGGGCAGCCCCGCTCCCGGAACGGAACGGAACGGTCAAGACGACCACTGCTGGAGCGGCGTCCTGCACACACTCTTTTGGGAGCGCCCTGGAGAAACTGCAGGTCATCGACCCATCTGGTCGGCCACGCCGCTCAGCAGCCGCTATCCAAGACCCCTCGGGGACGCCCATCCGCTACCCTGTTCCCTGGTCGGCCGTTGGCGCGGCTCTTGTCAGGCAGCAATGCTGCTCAGCAGGATCCACACCGCGTCTGACCAGCGGGCTTGGCTTCCTTGCCGAAGATCCAGTTGCTGGGTTTTCTCCAGGGTTTTCTCCAAGCCCACGCCTTCGTAGCTCAGGGGATAGAGCACCGCTCTCCTAAAGCGGGTGTCGCAGGTTCGAATCCTGCCGGGGGCACAAGGGAAGAGGACCCCTACCGATCTCGGTAGGGGTCCTTCGACGTCCACGGCTCCTCAGCGGCAACCGACGGCGGTCAGCGGAGTTCTTCCGGGCAGGCTGTGCCTCGGGAGAGTTTGTACGGGGCCGCCAGGCGATAGACGCCGGGTTTCGGGGCGAGGAGTTCCGTCCACTCGTCGCCCTCCGCGTCCGCCTCCGCCTTGAACAGGCAGCCCTCCTCGTTGGCGAAGACCTTCGGGAGTTCCGTCTCCGACTCCTCGCGCGCCAGCTTCGACGCCTCCGTCTCCTCCGGCGGTTCGATCTTGCCGCCGTTCTCGTCGACGAGGGCCAGCCACGGCGAGTACGGGACGCGGATCAGGACCCGGCCCGGCTGGTCGACCTCGATCACGACCTCGTTCTCCTCCGCGCTCCGCACCTTCGCCGGCGGGTCCGCGAGGGGGGTCGGGTTCTCGACCGCGTACAGGCGCCAGTTCTCGTCCGACCAGACCTGCTTCAGGTACGGCAGGCCCTCGGCGATCAGTTCCGCCTCCTGCTCGGCGCCCGAGTCGGGGGCGCCGGTGGGCAGGACCACGTAGTGGACGGCCCAGCGGTCCAACCACTCCTCGTAGTTCACGGCGTTCAGCGTGTCGTCGTAGAAGAGCGGGTTCCGCTCCATGTCCGCCTGCCGGTTCCAGCCCCGCGCCAGGTTGATGTACGGGCTGAGCGCCGATGACTCGCGGTGGCTCGACGCCGGTACGACCTCGACCCGCGCCTTGCCCGCGTCCCGTACCTGGAGCTGGTTGATGAGCGGCGCGAGCTCCCGCGCCCAGGAGGCGTCCGGGGCGGTGCGGATCACGTCGTCGACGCCCTTGAAGCCGATCCAGAAGTTCAGCCCGGCGAAGGCGAGCAGCAGCGCGTACCAGCGGCGTGACCGCGGTGCCGTGTACGGCAGCGCGGCGAGCAGCACGACGCCCGCGAACAGCATCGGGAGCCGCGAGATGTTCGAGCCGATCTGCGAGTCGATCAGCCACGTCAGGAGCGTCCCGATCGTGTACACCGCCGCCGCCGTGCGGACCGTGCGCCAGTCCTTCGGCACGAGCAGGAAGACCAGCGCCCCGAAGGCCAGCGGCAGCGCGGTCGAGCCGAAGGCCATCGGCTGCGTGCCGGAGAACGGGAAGAGCCAGGACGACAGGGCGACCACGGCCACCGGGGCGAGACCCAGGGCGTACGCGCCGGGGCGCCGCTTGTTGAGGAAGAGCGCCGCCGCCCCCACCCCGAGGAACAGGCCCGCGACCGGGCTGCACGCCGTCGCCAGGCCGGCGAGCGGCGCCGCCACCACGGCCTTCGCCCAGCGTTTGCGGCGCCAGCGGTGGGGCCAGCAGAACACGGCGGCCACCGCGCCGAGCGCGAACATCATGCCGAGGCCGAACGTCACCCGCCCCGACAGCGCGTTGCACAGGAAGGCGAAGACGCCGGCGATCGAGCAGGCCAGCGGATTGCGGACGGCCGGCACCCGCACCAGGATCAGCGCGGTCAGCGCGGCCGACAGCGTCCCCGCGACCATCATCGTGCTGCGCACGCCGAGCAGCGACATCAGGTACGGCGACACGACGCTGTACGAGACCGGGTGCATCCCGCCGTACCAGGCCAGGTTGTACGCGGAGTCGGGGTGCCGGCCGACGAACTCCGCCCACGCGTCCTGCGCGGCCAGGTCCCCGCCGCTGTTCGCGAAGAAGAAGAACCAGAGGACGTGGGTGACGGCCGCGAGACCGGTGGCCGCCATGACCGTGTAGCGACGCTTCCGCCGGGGGGCGGCCGGGACCGCCGACGGCGCCGGAGCCGGGTCGGGGTCGGGCGCGGGGGCGGGACGCTGTGCCGGGAGCACTATTCGCAGACGGGAAGACGGGCCGGCATCGGCGTCGGCATCCGCATCGGGATCCGCGTCGGCATCGGACCCGGATTCGGACTCGGAATTTGATCTTGAGGCAGATCCTGAACCTGTGTCGGAATCGCAGTCACGGGCCGCGTCATGGTCGGATCCCGGATTCGGCACCGAACCCGGTCCCTGACCGGACCCGGCGCGGGCCTGTCTCTTCGGCTCCGCGCGGTCGGCGGCGCTCGTCGGCTCGACGGTGGTCACTGCGGCCCTTTCCCGTGCTGCCCGTCTCTCTTCTCACGTGGTCACGCGCGTTTCCTCGTCCCCCGAAGACGCTAACAGCCGGGCGCCCCGGAGAACCGGGGCGCCCGGCCAAGCGGGTGGCTTCTCAGCCCACGCGCGTCAGCTTCTTGTCGAAGCCGGGCTCCACGAGGTCCCTCTGGAGGGCGACCGGGGAGCTGACCTTGCCGGCGCCGGTGCCGATCGACACCTGGCCGATGACGTCGCCCGCCGTGCCGACGTGCGGCAGGAGCTTGCCGCCGTCGGTGAGCTCCAGCTTCACCTCGAGGCCCGGCCAGCCGATCGCCTTGAGCTCCTTGGTGGCCACGACCGGGGTCCGGCCGCCGAGACCGTCGTCGATGTGGCCGAGGACCTGGCCCTTGCGGACCACGACGGCCGAGGTGACGTCCTTCTGGGCCTGCTGGATCACCTTGAGGCTGTTGTCGATGGCGAGCTGGAGCTTCTTGCCCAGGTCCGCCGCGTCCTTCGCCCCCATGACGATGCCGAGGATGCGGCGGTTCTGGCCGTCGACGATCGTGTTCGCCGACCAGAGCAGGTTGCCGCCCGCCGGCGTGGAGGAGCCGGTCTTGATGCCGCTCACACCCGGCTGGAGCAGGATGTTGTTGTTGTTCTCGATCCGGCGGGGCAGACCCTCGATCGTCGCGTTCGGCGAGTTCACGATCTCCCGGAACACGTCGTACTGCATGACCGCCTTCGCCAGCTTCAGCTGGTCCTGCGGCGTCGACACGGTGCTGTCGAGCAGCCCCGACGGGTCGGTGTACGTGGACTGGGTCATGCCCAGGTCCTTCGCGGCGGCGTTCATCTTGTCGACGAACGCGGCCTCCGAACCGGCGTCCCAGCGCGCGAGCAGCCGCGCCACGTTGTTGGCGGAGGGGATCATGAGGAGCTGGAGCAGCTCCTTCTGCGTGTACGTCTGACCCGCCTGGACCGGCGCCGTCGACTCGTGCTCGGCCTTGCCCTGATCCTCGGCCTTCTGGTCGATCTCGATCTCGGGGCCCTTCTGGCTCCCCTTGATCGGGTGGTCGCGCAGGATCACGTACGCCGTCATCGTCTTCGTGACGCTCGCGATCGGGGCCGGCTTCTGCGCCCCGTACGTACCCATGGAACCGACGCCCTCGACCTCGACGGCGCCCTGCCCCTCGGTCGGGAACGGCAGCTTCAGCTCGCCGCCCTCGAAGGTGAAGGTCGGCGCGGCGGAGAGCGTGAGGACGGGCGCGGGCAGCGGTCGCACCATCTGCACGATCGCAAAGACGATCAGTACGAGCAGCACCAGCGGGGTCCAGATCCGCACCCGGCGCATCGTCGTCCGCAGCGGGGTCGGGGGCGGCGGCGGAGTGTTCGTCAGCTCGGCGAGCAGGTCGAGCGGGGGCAGCGGCGGCAACGGCTGCTGCCGCGTCCGCTCCGCCTCCACGTAAGCGGGCGCCGGCGCGGGCGGTACGGGAGCGGCGGCGGCCGGTCCCGACGCGGCGGGCCTGGCGGCCTCCGGCGCGGGCCTGGACGCGGACGTGGACGCGGGCGTGGGCGCGGGCGCCTTGGGGGTCTGGGCGGCCTCCCGTGCCCTCTCGGCCTTCTGCTCGGCCGGGATGTCCGCACGCAGCGGTACGAAGGTGCTGGTGCGCTCGCTGTCGGAGTCCGCGACGAGGCCCGGCGGGAGCTTCAGCGCGGTCGTGGGCTGGTCCACGGGGGGCGCCACGGGCAGGCGGACCGCCTTGAACATGGTCGTCGGCTGGTCGACCGGCTCAGGTTCGGGTTCCGGCTCCGGGTCCTCGGCGTCGTCGCCCTCGTCCGGGGAGTCGGTGGGCGCGGAGTCGGCGGGCTCCGCCGCCTTTCGCGCGGCGAACCAGGAGTCGACAGGAGCCTTCGCCTCGCCCGCCTCGTCGCCCGCCTCGTCGCCCGCCTCGTCGTCCGCCTCGTCGTCCGCCTCGTCGTCCGCCTCGTCGTCCGCCTCCGCCTCCGACTCGGACTCGGACTCGGACTCGGACTCGGACTCGGGCTCGGGCTCGGACTCGGCGGCCGCGGACTCGGCGTCCTCCGGCTCGTCCCCGGGTTCGTCCGACTCGGCCCTGACGGCCTCCTCGGGCTCCTCGGGCTCGTCGGCCCCCTCGGGCTCGTCCGCGGTCGCCACCCACGCCGCCACAGCCGCCTTCAGGCGCGCGCTCTCCGGCTCCTGGGCCGCCGACTCGGACGCCGGCTCCGTCGCGGGCTCTGACGCGACCTCAGGGCCCGCCGCAGCCCCAGCCCCGGCCTCGGTCGCGGCTTCGGTCTCCTCCGAGTCCTCCGACTCCTCCGGCTCCGGCGTGGCCGCCGGCTTGGCCGTCGGCGCGTCGTCCTCCGGGGTCCGCGGCGCCAGGGTCTTGAAGACGGCCGTCGGCTGGTCGACCTGAACCGACGAGGACGACGGAGCGTCTGACTCACGGAGCACGGAAATCCGGGGATCCCGGCTTCCGCCGCCCGAGGGCTTCGTCTCCTGAGACGACCCCTGCTGCTCCGCCCTGTCGGGGGACTCGCCCGCCACCGTGCCTCCTCCATGGTCATGCGTACGTACGGACCTGTGTACCGGTCCGTGTACCAGTGTCCTGTGTGAACCCCTTGGCTCCCGTGCTAGACGAGAACGACATACCTACTGGTTCCCGGATGAACCACCCAGGCGCTCTCGACAGATGAATGTGAGAGGGGTCACCCTGTCATTCATCCACGCGGGGAGGCATGGATGGGCAGGAGCCGCAGAACCATTCCGGAGGAGCTTTTGCTGCTCGCTCTGGACCCGACCACGGGTACCACAGCGCAGCCGCAGTCGCTCGACCTCGGTCTGGCCGGTGCACAGCTAGTGGAGCTGGCATTGGCAGGCCGGATAGCCCCTGACGGGGATCGTATCGCCGTGGTGATGCCACGGCCGACCGGAGATCCGACCTTGGACTCCGCGCTGGAACTGCTGCGCAGGCGTGGCAGTCCGGTTCGGGCCGTCCATTGGATCGGCGGGCCCCGACTGGGGCTTCGCCAGACGTATCTCTCGCATCTGGAGCGATGCGGCATGGTGCATGCCGTGGAGACCCAGATGTGCGGGGTGTTGCCGACGACTCGCTACCAGGCGACGGAGACGGCGATCAGTCGGGAGATCCGTTCCCGGCTGGACAGTGCGATCCGCACCGGCGTACCGCCGGACCCGCGGACCGCGGCGCTTGCCGCGCTGGCCCACGCGGTCGGTCTCGGGAAGCACCTCTACCCCGGCAACGAAGGACGGTCGTCGCGGTCCCGGCTGCGCGATCTGATCCGACACGACCCCATGGGCGGACTCGTGGCACACGCCGTGATGGACGTCCAGAACGGCGCGGCTGCACAGCCGCGCCGGAGCGCCGCGGGTGTCCCGGCGCAGCCTCGCGGCAGCATGGCCCGCGCGGCGGCGCACTAGGACGACCCCGAGGAGCCAGCCCGGGAGCCGCACAGGTGTGCGGGGCGGTCAGGACGGCCGCCCCGCACACGCGCGTCGCGACACGGCCGCCACGCGGTCGGCCGCACACGCGCGTCGCCACACGGCCGGCCCGCGCGGACGCGTCGCCACACGACCGGCCCGCACCCACGCACATAGCGCAGCAGTCGGCCCGCGCATACGTTGTGGTCATTTTCCAGCGCACACCTGACCTTTGGTGGCAGTCTGCCAAGCGGTAGATACTCACAGCTACGCAGCAGACAGCCGGAGGTGCAGTTTCCGTGGCGTCCAACGTCAACCCCACCGTCAGGCGACGCCGATTGGGCCAGGAGCTGCGCAAGCTCCGGGAGGCGAAGAACATGACGGCCGAGCAGGTCGCCGAGCGTCTTCTCGTCTCCCAGTCCAAGATCAGCCGGCTGGAGAACGGCCGTCGCTCCATCAGTCAGCGCGATGTCCGCGACCTGTGCGGCGTGTACGAGGTCGAGGACGAGCGGATGGTCGACTCGCTCATGCAGATGGCCAAGGACTCGCGCCAGCAGGGCTGGTGGCACGCCTTCGGCGACATCCCGTACAGCGTCTACATCGGCCTGGAGACGGACGCCGAGAGCCTACGGATGTACGAGTCGCAGATCATCCCCGGACTGCTCCAGACGCCCGCGTACGCGGAGGCCGTGATCTCCGGCGCGATGCCGGAGTCGACGCCGGCTGACATCGACAAGCGGGTCACGGTCCGCACCCGCCGCCAGGAGCGGATCCGGGACGAGGAGCGTCCACTGCGACTGTGGGCGGTGATCGACGAGGGCGCGCTGCACCGGATCGTCGGCAGCAGGCAGCTGATGGTGGAGCAGCTGGAGCACCTGCTCGAGCAGTCCCATCTGCCGCACGTCACCGTGCAGGTGATCCCCTTCGAGATGGGCGCGCATCCGGGGATCAGCGGCCAGTACTCGATCCTGGAGTTCCCGGACACGTCGGACTCCAGCGTCGTCTACATCGAGGGCGTGACGAGCGACCTGTACCTGGAGAAGGCCCAGGACGTCGGCAAGTACAGCGTCATGTACGAGCACCTCAGGGCGCAGGCGCTGAACGTCGAGCAGACCCGCGAGTTCATCGCGGAGATGGCGAAGAAGCACGCCAAGGGCTGACTCCGGCCCGCCGCCGGCCGGGCTCCGCCGGCGCTCCGTTTTTCGGCCACGCCAGGGGTCCCGCCGGGCCGGGGCAGGCACGGTACACCGGATGATCGCTCCCACGGAAGCCGAGTTGGAATATGCCACTCGGACGTGTGAACGCCGGTCCCGTCGGAGGGTGCCGACCAGTAGCGTCGATCACGCCGCCAAGAAGGTCGGTGCGACACACCCCACTGGCAGAACCGGAGTTGAGTGTAATGGCGATCATTCAGGGTGCAACGGACGCGTGGACCAAGTCTTCGTACTCCGGCGGGAACGGCGCCTGCGTCGAAGTGAAGTCCCCTGTCGTCGCGTCGATCGCGGTGCGGGACTCCAAGGCCGCCGAAGGCCCCTCCCTCTCCTTCGGACCGGGTTCGTGGAACGCGTTCGTCGGCGAGGTGAGCAACGGGGCCCTCTGAGCCCCGGTGCGCACCCGTCGTCACCAGCTGTACCCGCAGTACCCGCAGTACCCGAAGAGCCCTCTCGTCCGGTCCGCCGTCCTGGCCGAGGGGGCTCGGCCTTTTCCCGCTCCGTTCTCCCGCTCCTCTTCAGCGCAGTTCGTCCACGTACCGGTCCGTCCCCGGCACCGTCGGGATGAACGGCGCCACCAGCTCCACCCGACCTCCGGCCCCGAGCGACTCCAGGTCCGAGAAGTGCTCCGTCCAGCACTCGCGGGGGTCCCGCTCCAGGAACCAGAGCAGGGTCAGCCGGGTGTCGACGCCCTCGACCTGCTTCACGTACGTCATGCGGTCGCCGGGCAGCGGGGTCGGCCGGAAGACGGTGACCATCGCCGCCGGTGAGCCGGCGAGCCGCCGGGGCAGCTCCCGGGTCCGCAGCCGTTCGAGCAGGGCCGCCCGCTCCTCGGGTCCTTCGGCGTCGACGACCTGGAGGATCAGTCCGGCGTAGGGGTGGTCGAGGGCGTGGAAGTCGCGCGGGCCGGCCGCCCCGTCGCGGTAGACGGTCGCCTCGTGGTCCTGGAACGAGGTGAAGACGTGCGTCCGCTCCTGGTGGACGCGGCCGTCGCGGTTGAGCCGCTTGTTGATGCCGACGGTCCACTTCATGTGCTCGTCGTAGCGGCCTTCGGTGACCCAGTACGTGGAGAGGTAGCAGCCGGCGGTGACGGGCTGGGCGACGGCGGACTTCTCCGGGCGGCGCAGCTCCTGGAGCTCCCGGGTGGCGACCCAGCGCCGGCCCGCGTACATCCAGGGCATCGCCATGGCGCCCGCGTAGTAGTGGTCGTCCTCGTACCAGCGGTTGTACGCGTACTCGTGGCCCGGGTGCGGCTCCACCATGGTGATCAGGGCGTGGCCGGGCCGGACGCCGTACGGGCCGACGGACGCCAGTTCCGCGTACGTCTCGCTGGACGTGCCGCCCGTCGAGCCCGTCGAGCCCGTCGAGCCCGTCGAGCCCGTCGCGGCGGTGGTGTCGCGGGTCTCCTCGCTCATCTCCGTACCCCTTCCCAAGTCGGTGACCGACACCTACTCTGACGCTCCGTCAGATACTTGGCCAGGGTCGAGAGGGGTCCGGATGCCGCTCCAGGGGAAGACGGTCGTCGTGTCGGGAGTCGGCGCGGGCCTCGGGTACCGCGTCGCCGAGACGGTTGTGCGGGACGGGGGGAACGCGGTGCTCGGTGCGCGCACGGAGGCGAACCTCGCCAAGTCCGCCGCCGGGATCGACCCGGAGGGGCGCCGTACCGCGTACCGGGCCACGGACATCACCGACGAGGAGCAGTGCGAGGCCCTCGCCGCGCTCGCCGTCGAACGCTTCGGCGGGATCGACGCGGTGGTCCACGTGGCCGCCTGGGACTCCTCCTTCGGTGGCCTCCAGGACGCCGACTTCGCGACCTGGCAGGCCGTCCTCGACGTCAATCTGCTCGGCACGCTGCGGATGACCCGGGCCTGCCTGCCGTCGCTCAAGGAGCGCGGGGGCTCGGTGGTGTTCATCGGTACGCAGTCGGCGGTCGCCGCGCCCTCGCAGGTGCGGCAGGCCGCGTACGCGGCCTCGAAGGGGGCGCTGACCTCGGCGATGTACTCGCTCGCGCACGAGCTGGGGCCGTACCGGATACGGGTCAACACCGTGCTGCCGGGCTGGATGTGGGGGCCGCCGGTGCAGGCGTACGTCCGGTTCGCCGCGGACGCCGAGGGGGCGCCGGAGGCGGAGGTGCTGGCCCGGCTCACCGAGCGGATGGCGCTGCCGGAGCTGGCGACGGACGGGGACGTGGCGGAGGCGGCGGCCTTCCTCGCCTCGGACCGGGCGCGGGCGATCACGGGGCAGTCCCTGCTCGTCAACGCGGGTGAGCTGATGCGCTGACCTCACCCCCGCACTCCCTCCACCAGTTCACAGACATGAACCAGGGTCAGTAAACCGAACGATTTTACCGTCCCTTGACCCTCCTTTGCATTGTCCCTCCCTTGTAACTCCCCACACCATGAACCGCGTTCACAAGACGGACCGGATCTCATGGAGGGGCGCAATGAACAGTCTCGACTGGGCCGTACTCATCGGCTATTTCGGCGTGATGGTCGCGATCGGCGTCTGGTCCCACAAGCGTGTGGACGACGTCTCCGACTTCTTCACCGCCGGCGGCCGGATGCCCTGGTGGCTCTCCGGCATCTCCCACCACATGTCGGGCTACAGCGCCGTGATGTTCACCGGGTACGCCGGCATCGCCTACACCTACGGCGTCACGTCCTACGTCACCTGGTCGTTCCCGATCGCCATCGGCATCGCGATCGGCGCCCACCTCTTCGCGCCCCGCCTCAACCGGCTGCGCTCCCGCCTCCGGGTGGCGTCCCCGCTCGAATACCTCAAGGACCGCTACAACCTGCCCACGCAGCAGGCCCTGGCCTGGTCCGGCGTCCTGCTGAAGATCGTCGACGTGGGCGCCAAGTGGGCCGCCATCGCCACCCTGCTGTCCGTCTTCACCGGCATCTCCCTCAACCAGGGCATCCTCATCACCGGCGTGATCACGGGCATCTACTGCACGGTCGGCGGCCTGTGGGCCGATGCGCTCACCGAACTGGGACAGTTCGTCATCCAGTTCTTCGCCGGCATCGCGATGCTCGTCGCCGTCCTCGCCGAGCTCGGCGGGATCAGCGCCCTGTGGGACGTCTGGGACCGGCCCGAGCTGCAGGGTCACACCGCGCCGACCGCGGGCCCGTACACGATGACGTTCCTGCTCGCGTATCTCTTCATCAAGACCTTCGAGTACAGCGGTGGCATGTGGAACCAGGCCCAGCGCTACATGGCCACCCCCACCGCCCGTGAGGCCACCCGCTCCGGCCGCCTCTCCGCCGTCCTGTGGTTCGTCTGGCCGCTGGTCCTCTTCTTCCCCATGTGGGTCGCGCCGCTGCTCGTCGACCCCAAGAAGCCCGACGCCTCCGACTCCTACGCCCTGATGACCGAGCAGCTGCTGCCGCACGGACTGCTCGGCCTCGTCATCGTCGGCTTCTTCTCGCACACCATGGCCATGTGCTCCTCGGACGCCAACGCCATCGCGGCCGTCTTCACCCGGGACATCGCCCCCGTCATGAGCAAGGCGGCGCGGACCTGGACGCAGCAGGCCGGGCTGATCGCGGCGCGCTGGTCGACGGTCGCCTTCCTGGCCCTGTCGATGGCGGTGGCCACCCAGGTCAACTCCCCCGCCTTCAAGGACATCATCACCATCGTCATCAAGTGGGTGGCCGGTCTGATGGGCCCGATCGCGATCCCGTTCATGCTCGGCCTGCTGCGGACCTTCCGGAAGTCCGGGCCGACGGCGGCACTGGTCTCGTGGGCGTCCGGCCTGTTCGTCTTCTGGCTGACCAACTACGGCCTCGACGGCATCGAGCTGCAGATCCAGATCGTCTCGCCGCTCGCCACCTCCCTGGTCCTGTACGTCCTCATCGGCTTCATCCGGCCCGAGGACACCCCGGACCGGGACGCGCTCCTCGACAAGCTGCACTCGGACGACGGCAGCCCGGCCGGAGCGGCGGCCGCGATCCCCGCGCAGACCCCGCGCTCCGGCGGCGACCGCTCGGATCAGCCCCTCGGATAACGGGCCAGCCAGCCCGGCGAGGACTCGGCGGGGCCGTGCAGGGCGGCCCCCTGGGTCATCTCCATCGAGAAGTCGTCCGCGAGTTCCAGGACCGTCGCACGGCCCTCCAGCTCGGCCAGCCAGGCCGGCGGGAGGGCCGTCTCGCCGTGCAGGGCACCGAGCAGGGCCCCGGTGAGCGCCCCGGTGACCGACGAGGGCCCGTCGTGGTTCACCGCGAGCCGCAGCCCGTGCCGTACGTCCTCGCCGACCAGGGCGCAGTAGACGGCCGCCGCCAGCTGCCCCTCGGCCCGGTCCTCGTCCGCGCCGAGGGCGGCGACCCGCGCGGGGTCCGGCGCCCCTTCCCGTACGGCTCCGAGTGCCCGGCCGAGTGCCTCGGTGACCGGCTCGTGGCCGGGGCGCGCCGCCAGCTGCTCCAGGGCCCGGTCGACGGCCGCCTCGGGTGAGGCGCCGCGGGCGAGGCCGTGGACGGTGACGGCGAAGGCGCCCGCCGCGAGGCCGGCGGCGGGGGCACCGTGGGTCTGTACCGCGCACTCGACGGCGAGCTGGCAGACGAGCTGCCGCTCCCAGCCGACGAGCAGCCCGAAGGGGGCGGAGCGGACGAGGGCGCCGGAGTCGGCGGCGGTGGGGTTCTTGGGCTTGTCGAGGGTGCCGAGGCGGTCGTCGCCGAGGCCGGTGAGGCAGGCGCGGGGCGGGTTGCGGCGGGCGTAGAGCCACTCCTCGCGGGCGAGCCAGCCGTTGTCCTTCCGCCGTTCGTCGGGGCCCCAGTCGTGCTGGGTGGCGGCCCAGCGCAGGTGGGCCCGGTGGACGTCGGTGGGCGGGTGCCAGACGCCGGTGTCGCGGCGGATCTGGGCGCGGATGAGTCCGTCGACGGTGAAGAGGCTCATCTGGGTGGCGGCGGTGACGGCGCCGCGGCGGCCGAACGCCGGGGCGGGATCGGTGAGTCCGTCAGGTCCGTGGGCGTCCCGGATCGCGTCGAGGGTGAGTCCGTCGGCGCCGGCTCCCAGCGCGTCGCCGAGGGCGCCGCCGAGCAGACAGCCTCGTACGCGGGCGCGGAAGTCCTGTTGTTCGGCACGGCCCCACACGGCCGCGGCTGTCGTGGCCACGTCGTGCCCTCCCCCCGTAGACCGGTCTGCGCAGCACTGTAATGGACCGGGTACGTCCGTTCGGGGGCCGGAACGTTATGTGATCCGACGCCCTTCAGGCCGCTTTTGACCGAAGAGCGCCGGACCTCCACCTCACTCCGCCGGCAGGACCGGCAGCAGCTCCGGGAGGTGTCCGTCCGACGCCCTCGCCGTGCGCTGCCGCTCCTCCGGGACCTCGCCGTACAGGGTCGTCCGGGGCTTCGCCGGACGACCCGCCGCCTCCGCGATGGCCTCCAGGTCGCGGATCGAGCGGTACGAGCCGTAACTCGAACCGGCCATCCTGGAGATGGTCTCCTCCATCAGCGTGCCGCCCAGGTCGTTCGCGCCCGAGCGGAGCATCTCGGCGGCGCCCTCGGTGCCCAGCTTCACCCAGCTGGTCTGGATGTTCGGGATGTGGGGGTGGAGGAGGAGACGGGCCATGGCGATGACCGCGCGGTTGTCGCGGACGGTCGGGCCGGGGCGGGCGATGCCGGCGAGGTAGACCGGTGCGTTGGTGTGGATGAAGGGGAGGGTCACGAACTCGGTGAAGCCGCCCGTCTCCTGCTGGATGCGGGAGAGGGTGCGGAAGTGGCCGAGCCAGTGCCGGGGCTGGTCCACGTGCCCGTACATCATCGTGGACGACGAGCGGATGCCCAGCTCGTGCGCCGTGGTGATCACCTCGATCCACGTCGCCGTCGGCAGCTTGCCCTTGGTGAGGACCCAGCGGACCTCGTCGTCGAGGATCTCGGCGGCCGTGCCGGGGATCGAGTCGAGCCCGGCCTCCTTCGCGGCCGTCAGCCACTCGCGGATCGAGAGCCCGGTCCTGGTCGCGCCGTTGACGACCTCCATCGGCGAGAAGGCGTGCACGTGCATGCCGGGGACGCGCTCCTTCACCGCGCGCGCGATGTCGAAGTAGGCGGTGCCGGGCAGGTCGGGGTGGATGCCGCCCTGCATGCAGACCTCGACGGCGCCGACGTCCCAGGCCTGCTCGGCGCGGTCCGCGACCTGGTCGAGGGAGAGGGTGTACGCGTCGGCGTCGGTACGGCGCTGGGCGAAGGCGCAGAAGCGGCAGCCGGTGTAGCAGACGTTGGTGAAGTTGATGTTCCGGGTGACGACGTACGTGACGTCGTCACCGGACACCGACTTGCGGACGTCGTCGGCGATCCTGGTGAGCGCGTCGAGCGCCGGACCGTCGGCGTGCAGCAGCGCGAGGGCCTGGGCGTCGGTGAGCCGCGTCGGGTCGTCGGCGGCGACGGCGAGGGCCTCGCGGACGTCGGCGTCGACCCGCTCCGGAACCATGCCGGGCGCGGCGGCCTCGCGCAGCGCCTCCCAGTCGCCGTACACCTCGTCGAAGTCGTCGCGCCGGTCGTGCGTACGGCCCGTGGTGTCGATGGTGCGGTGCAGGTCGGTGCGGCCGGCGGCGGTGAACGCCTCGTCGGGCTCCTGCCAGGGCAGGCCGCGGACCTGCGCGTCGGGGTTCGCGAGGCCGGTCTCGGGGTCGGCGAGGGCGCGGACGTGCGGGAGGAGCCGGGGGTCGAGCCAGGGTTCGCCGCGCTGGACGAACTCGGGGTAGACGCAGAGCCGTTCGCGCAGCTGGAAGCCGGCGGCGGCGGACCGCTCGGCGAGCTCCTCGATCCGGGGCCAGGGACGCTCGGGGTTGACGTGGTCGATGGTGAGCGGGGAGACGCCGCCCCAGTCGTCGATGCCGGCGGCGATGAGCCGCTCGTACTCGGAGTCGACGAGGTTGGGCGGGGCCTGGAGGCAGGCGGAGGGGCCCATGATGAGGCGGGCGACGGCGACGGTGGCGACCAGGTCGTCGAGCTCGGCGTCGGGCATGCCGCGCATGGCCGTGTCCGGCTTGGCGCGGAAGTTCTGGATGATCAGTTCCTGGACGGAGTGGTACGCGCGCGCCACGCGCCGCAGCGCGAAGAGCGACTCGGCGCGCTCCTCCAGGGTCTCCCCGATGCCGAGCAACAACCCCGAGGTGAAGGGGACGGAGGAGCGTCCCGCGTCCTCCAGGACCCTGAGCCGGACGGCCGGTTCCTTGTCGGGGGACCCGTAGTGGGGGCCGCCGGGCTCGGACCAGAGCCGGGTCGCGGTCGTCTCCAGCATCATGCCCATGGAGGGGGCGACCGGCTTGAGGCGCTGGAAGTCGGTCCACGACAGCACGCCGGGGTTGAGGTGCGGGAGGAGCCCGGTCTCCTCCAGGATGCGGATCGCCATGGCCCGTACGTAGGCGATGGTGTCGTCGTACCCGTGCGCGTCGAGCCACTCGCGGGCCTCCGGCCACCGGTCCTCGGGCTTGTCGCCCAGGGTGATCAGGGCCTCCTTGCAGCCCATCTCGGCTCCGCGCCGGGCGATGTCGAGCACCTCGTCCGGGGACATGAACATCCCGTGGCCTGCCTTGCGCAGCTTGCCGGGGACGGTGACGAAGGTGCAGTAGTGGCACTTGTCGCGGCAGAGCCGGGTGAGCGGTATGAACACGCTCTTGGAGTACGTGATGACCCCGGGCCGCCCGGCGGCGTCGAGCCCGGCGTCCCGGACCCGCCCGGCGGAGGCGACCAGGTCCGCGAGGTCCTCCCCGCGCGCCCGCAACAGCACGGCGGCCTCGGCGACATCGAGCGCGACCCCGTCCCTGGCCCGCTTGAGGGCGCGGCGCATGGCGTTCGCGGTGGGCCGGGCTTCCTGGTGATCCGTCATGGACCGAGCATACGAGCGGCTACGGACAGGCGGACCGGGACCTTCGCGGGTTGGCCCGGTCTGTCCGTGTACTCCGAAGTCGACCGAGTCGGTCGCTCAGAGGTACTGGGCGTACGCGTCCAGGACCCCCAGTACCTCCCGCTCACCCCCCGGCGGCAGCTGGAGGACCACCTCCTCGCAGCCCAGTTCCTCGTAGCGGGCGAGCTTGCCGGGGTTCGGGAGGACCGCGTACGGGACGACCTGGAGGGTCTTCGGGTCGCGGCCCGCCTGCTCCCAGACCTCCCGCAGGACCGGGAGGGACTCCGCCAGACCCCGGCCGCCGATCGGCATCCAGCCGTCCGTCCGCGCCGCGATCTCCGCGAAGAGCTTCGGTCCCGCCGCGCCGCCCAGGAGGGTGCGGGGCGCCCCGCCGGCGGGCTTCGGCCAGGCTTCCGAGGCGCGGACCGAGGCGCCGGACCTCCCCGCGTACGCCGTGGGCTCCGGCGCCCACAGGGCCCGCATCAGGTCGAGCCGGTCGGACGTGAGCCCACGGCGGGCCGGCCAGTCGACGCCGTGGTCGGCGGCCTCCTCGCGGTTCCAGCCGTAGCCGACACCGAGGGTGAAGCGGCCCCCGGAGAGGTGGTCGAGGGTGGCGATCTGCTTGGCGAGGGCGATCGGGTCGTGCTGGGCGACCAGCGTGATGCCGGTGCCGAGCCCGAGCCGTTCGGTGACGGCGGCGGCCTGGCCGAGCGCCACGAAGGGGTCCAGGGTCCGTCCGTACTCCCGGGGCAGCTCACCGCCCGCCGGGTAGGGCGTGGCCCGTTCGACGGGGATGTGGGTGTGCTCGGGGAGGTAGAGCCCGGCGAACCCGCGCTGTTCGAGCTCGCGCGCGAGCCGTACCGGGGTGATGGTCTCGTCGGTCAGGAAGATCGTGGTCGAGATCCGCATAGCGGCACGGTAGGGGGTGTGGCCCGGATTTCCGAGGGGTGCGACACGGGCGCCCGCGTCGGGAACGGGCCGCGTCAGGAGCGGGCCGCGTCCACCGCCCGCTGCTCCCCCGCCAGGTCCCCGTACCCGCCGTGCTCCCAGACCTTCTCGCGGAAGCGCTGGAGGGTCAGCGGGGTCCGGTCCTCGCCGGGGACGCCCTCGAAGTGGACGGTGCCGCAGCGGTGGCAGTACCAGCCGTGGGACCACAGTTCCTCGGCGCGGTGGCGGCGCCGGGTCAGGCGGGCGAAGGTGGTCCGGCGTCTGAGCACCACGGCGAGCACCGCGACGGCGGCGATCAGCGCGAGCGCGGAGATCCAGCCCAGGAACTCGTAGGCCGGCGGCTCGCCGGCGGGCACGCCCTGCGGCGGCATGTGCCAGCCGCCGAGCTCCGGCGGCTCGTGCGCGGGCGCGTCCGCGAACCACTTCCCCGCGAGGGCCCCGCCCAGGAAGGTGCCGACGGAGACGACGGCGGCGAGGACACCGAGGCAGCCGATCGTGTACGTGGGCGGCAAGGGCACCGGCGCGAGCGCGCCGGAGAGCCCCGTGGTCACCGCCCGGGTCACGGTCCGCAGGTCGCCGTCCCGGTCCCGCTCCCGGCTGCTGACCGTGTCCCGCCCCGCGAGGTACACGGCGGGCACGGCCTGCACCCGGTCCTCCCGGTCGCAGCCCGGGCAGCTGTGCGTCGTCCGGCTCATGGTTCCCCCTGGTTCCCCGTCCTGCACAGGGTGACGGGATCATGCCACGCACGGTTCCCGGCGGGGCGGAAATCCGCCTGCGCCGCTCGCTCCCCGCGCTTACCGTGGCCCGGTGCTGAATCGAATCGAGACGTACTACGACGCCGTCCCCCGTTCCTCCGCCCGCGCGGAGGAGTTCGGGCCGCTGACCCTGTTCGTGCAGGAGGGGCAGGGCTGGCCCTTCTACGCCCGCCCGGCCCTCGGGGCCACCGGTGAGATCCCCGTCGAGGACGTGGAGAAGGTACGGGCCCGGCAGCGGGAGCTCGGTGTGCCCGAGGCCTTCGAGTGGGTCGCGGAGACCACCCCGGGGCTGCGGGCGGCCGTGGAGGCGAGCGGCCTCACCGTGCACGAGCATCCGCTGATGGTCCTGGAGGGCGACGGGCTCGCCGTACCGGAGCCCGAGGGCGTCACCGTACGGATGGTCGGCGCGGACGACCCCGGCCTGGACAGCGCCGTCGCCGCCCCGTACGCCGCGTTCGGCATGGCACCGCAGCCGGGGACCGCGGAGCGGATCGGCGGCCGGATCGAGGCCGGGCTGACCCGGCTCGCCGCGGCCTTCGACGGGACGGGAGGCGCTCTCTCGGCCGGCCAGCACCAGCCCGTCGGGCCCGTCTCCGAGGTCGTCGGCGTCGGCACCGTCCCGGCGGCGAGGCGCCGCGGCCTCGGGCTCGCGGTGACCGCCGCCCTGGTCGCGGACGCCCGGGCCCACGGGACGGAGCTCGTGTTCCTGTCGGCGTCGGACGCGGACGTGGCCCGGCTGTACGGCAGGCTCGGCTTCCGGACCGTCGCCACGGCGCTGATCGCGGAGGCGTAGGCGCACCGCCGCCGTGGGCGGGGTGTCAGCCCGCGACGGGGGCCTCTCTCACCATCATCACGTCGACCGGGTCCTCGTACTCGACCGTGAACCCCGCACGCTCGTAGAGGCGGCGGGCCGCGCTGCCCTGGAGCACCTGGAGGCGGACGGGGAGCGACGCCTCGTCCGCCCGGGCGAGGAGCCCGCGCAGTACCGCCGTCCCGAGGCCCCGCCCCTGGGTCGCCGGGTCCAGGTAGAAGTGCTCCAGGTAGAGCCCTTCGCCGTTCCCGGCCGGGCGCAGGGTGACGCAGCCGGCGAAGGCGCCGTCGACCTCGATCACCGAGGTGTGCGCGGGCGAGAAGCCCTCCCGCAGCCGCTGTCGCACCCGGTGCTCGTCGTACCGGCCGAGGCGCTCCAGGTCGTCGCGCATGACGGCCGCCCTCAGCTCGGCGACGGGCTCCACGTCGTCGGCGGCGCCGGGGCGCAGTGTCCAGTTCCCGTGCTTCGTCTCCCCATCCATGGCCGCATCCTAGGGACGCCTCCGGAGCGCCTCGTAACCGGATCGTCCCGGTCCGCGTTGGAGCGGGCATGAAGAAGATCCTCACCGCAGCCGCCCTGACCGCCTTCGCCGCCGCGGGTCTCGCGGGTGCCACCGCCGGGACCGCCGCCGCCGACACCGGCGGCGTGAACCTGCCCTCGGTCGTGCCGCTCAGCGGCGTCCTGACCCCCAAGGCCAAGCCGGCCGGCACGCCCGACCTGCCGCCCGCCAACGCTGCGGTGGAGCGCCTGCTGCCCGGTCGCTGAGCGCCTACGGCGAGAAAGACGAAAGTGGCGGGACCCCCCACGGGCCCGCCACTTTCGCGTTCTTCGGATGACTCAGGGTTCAGCTGCGGCTGCCGGTCAGTCGGCGACCACCAGCGAGGGGGTCTCCTTGGTGAGGACCTCGCCCCGGAAGAACGCCGGGCTCCTGCGCTGCATGACCAGCATGATCACCACGCCGAGGAGCAGCAGGCCGACGCCGATCACGAAGACCGAGCCGACGCCGAGGACGGCGGAGCCGGAGCCGTACGCCGGGTCCCACATGTCGTACAGCGTCTTGCCGAAGACGGCGGTGAGCATGAGGCCGCCGAGGAGCGGCATCAGGCCCTTGTAGGCGAAGTCGCGGCCGGAGCGGAACAGCTCGGCGCGGAAGTACCGGACGCAGGCGAAGGCCGTGAGCGCGTAGTAGAAGCAGATCATCAGGCCGAGCGCGTAGATCGTGTCGATCAGCACGTTCTCGCTGACCAGGGTCATCACGGTGTAGAAGACGCCGGTGGCGACGCCGGCCACGACGGTGGCCTTGCCCGGGGTCTTGAAGACCGGGTGGACCTTGGTGAAGGACTTCGGCAGCGCCTCGTACGTGGACATCGCGAGGACCGTGCGGGCCACCGGGATGAAGGTCGTCTGGAGGCTGGCGGCGGCGGAGGCGAGGACGGCGACGAAGAGCAGGATGCCCAGGGTCGGGCCCATGACGGGTCCGGCGAGTGCGGCGAAGACGTTGTCGGAGGTCTCCGGGTTGGCGAGGCCGAGGCCCTCCTCGCCGGAGCCGACGGCCATCTGCGCGGCGATGCCGGTGGCGAGGTACGAGGCGACGAGCACGACCATCGCGATGAGCGCGGCGCGGCCGGGGGTCTTCGCGCTGCCGGTGGTCTCCTCGTTGGTCGCCATGCAGGCGTCCCAGCCCCAGTACATGAAGATCGAGAGCGAGAGGCCGGCGGTGAAGGCGGCGAAGGACTGGACCGCGAAGGGGTTCATCCAGGACCAGGAGAAGGAGACCGAGGTCTCGAAGTCGCCGGCCTTCGACAGCGCCATCGCCACGAAGGCGACGAGGACGACGAGCTGGAGGCCGACGAGGGCGTACTGGAGGCCCTTGGTGGCGGTCATGCCGCGGTAGCTGATCGCGGTGGCGACGGCGATGAGCGTGAGGCAGGTGAGGATGTGGACGGCCTTGTTGTCGTCCAGGGCGGCGATGGACTCGCTGCCGCTGAGCTCACCCGCGAGGAGCCAGAAGTAGGAGGTGGCGACGCCGGCGAGGTTGGAGAGCACGATGATCGTCGCGATGACGAGGCCCCAGCCGCACATCCAGCCGATCTTGGGGCCGAAGGCCTTCACGGTCCAGGTGAAGGAGGTGCCGCAGTCCGGCATGACCTTGTTGAGTTCCCGGTACGCGAAGGCGACGAGGAGCATCGGGAGGAAGCCCGCGAGGAAGATCGCGGGCATCTGCAGGCCGACCTCGCCGGCCGTGGAGCCGAGCGTGGAGGTCAGACAGTAGACGGGGGCGACGGTCGAGATGCCGATGACGGCACTGCCCATCAGCCCGACGGAGTTCCCGCCGAGGCCCTTCTTGCGCACGCCGTTCGCGTCGCCGGGGGCGTTGACGCCCCTTACCGTGTCTCCGGCCTGGGGCCGCGCTTCCACCTGAGTCATGAACAGGACGTTAAATGCTGCGGTTTCCACATCCGGAAGATCGAACTCCGCCAGCCTGATCGATCACCGCCTTACTTTGCGCGGGTCGAAGCGGACACCCGCCAATGATTGAAAGATCGACGACCCGGACAGCCCGACCAACTGGTAGGTCGGTCGAGCCGTGTCCGCTATGCGGGAACCGCAGCCATGCCCCATATGTCCGTTTTCAAATTTTCCGAAGGAAATTTTCGGCCACGTCCTCACCCCGGCCAGACAACGGCCTGCAGCTCGCTGTACGCCTGCAGCGCGTACGAGCCGACGTCCCGTCCGACCCCGCTCTTCTTGAATCCGCCGAACGGCGCCTCCATGTTCCGGCCGATCGTGTTCACCCCCACCCCGCCGGCCCGCAGCCGGGCCGCGATCCGGAAGGCACGGGCCACGTCGCCGGACCACACGTAGTCGATCAGCCCGTAGTCGCTGTCGTTCGCGAGGGCGATCCCCTCCTCCTCGTCGTCGAAGGGGACGACCACGACGACCGGACCGAAGATCTCCTCCCGCACCACCCGCATCCCGTTCGTGCAGTCGGCGAGCAGCGTCGGCGCCACGTAGAAGCCCCTCGCCAGGTCCGGGCGCTCGCCGCCCGCCACGACCCGCGCCCCCTCCTTGCGTCCCAGCTCGACGTACGACTCCACCCGGTCGCGGTGCGCCGCCGAGATCACCGGGCCGACGACCGTGCCCCGCTCCGCCGGGTCCCCCACCTTCATGAAGGCCAGATGGCCGGTCAGCTTCTCGATCAGCCGCTCGTAGATCCCGCGCTGCGCGAGCACCCGGGTCGGGGCGGTGCAGATCTGTCCGCTGTAGAAGGCGAACGTCGTCCCGATCCCCATGACCGCGGAGTCCAGGTCCGCGTCGTCGAAGACGAGCGCCGCGCCCTTGCCGCCCAGCTCCATCAGCTGCCGCTTGAGCGAGCGGCCGCAGACCTCGCCGATCGCCTGCCCGACCGCCGTGGAACCGGTGAACGACACCATGTCGACGTCCGGGGAGTCCACCGCCGCCTCTCCGACCGCCCGCGCGGAGCCGGTCACCACGTTGACCACCCCCGCCGGGACACCGGCCTCCTCAAGGGCCCGGGTCATGGCGTACACGGAGAGCGGGTCCTGCGGGGCCGGCTTCACGAGGACCGTGTTGCCCATGGCGAGCGCCGGGGCGACCTTGCCCGCCGGGTTGGCCCAGGGGTTGTTGTACGAGGTGATGCAGGTGACGACGCCGACCGGGCGCCGTACCGCCACCGCGCCGAACACCCCGGCCTTGCCCATCGGGCCCGCCTCGTTGATCTGCGGGGGCAGCGCCTGCTCGACCGGTTCCATCGCCCCGCGCGCGTACCGCCGGAAACGGGCGGCGCCCACCGCTACCTGCATCCCGCGCGCGGTGCCGGTGGTGGCGCCGGTCTCGGCGCGGGCGAGCAGCGTGTTCGCGTCGGCGTCCCTGGCCATCAGGTCCGCGGCCCGGTCCAGGATCGCCGCCCGCTCCTCCGGCTTCGTACGGGACCAGGAGCCGAAGGCCTCGCGGGCCGCGGCGGCGGCCTCGTGGACCTGGGCGCGCGAGGCCTCCGGCGCCAGACCGACCACTTCCTCGGTGGCCGGGTCGACGACGGGGTAGTGGCCGCCGTCGGGCTCGACCCACTCACCGCCGATGAAAAGCCGCTCGGTCCTCATCGCGTGCTCACCGTCCTCGTGTCACGGCCCGAGCGCAGCACGCGCCCGGGGATCGCGCCGGTCACCCGGTCGTCCCGCACGGTCTCGACCCCGTTGACCCGCACCGACACGATCCCGACCGCCCGCGAGTCCAGGCGCGGGCTGTCCCCCGGCAGGTCGTGCACGAGGGTCGCCGGGCCCGCGTCGATCCGCTCCGGGTCGAAGAGGACCAGGTCGGCGTGGAAGCCCTCGGTGATCCGGCCGCGTTCGCGGAGCCCGAAGAGCCGGGCCGGGTCGTCGGTCAGCATCTTCACGGCCCGCTCCAGGGGCACCAGCTTCCGGCCGCGCAGACAGTCGCCGAGGAAGCGGGTCGTGTACGGGGCTCCGCACATCCGGTCCAGGTGGGCGCCCGCGTCGGAGCCGCCGAGCAGGACGTCCTCGTGGTCCCAGGTCTCGCGGCGCAGCGCCCAGGAGGCCGGGTCGTTGTCGCTGGGCATCGGCCACAGGACCGTCCTGAGGTCGTCGTTGGCGCAGATCTCGACGAGGCACTGGAAGGGGTCCTGGCCGCGTTCGGCGGCGATGTCGCCGACGACGCGCCCGGTGAGTCCCTCGTTCTCACGGCTGTACGTGTCGCCGATGACGTACCGCCCGAAGTGGGCGAGGCGCCGGAAGACCCCGGCCTCCCGGGAGTCGGCGCGCCGCAGCATCCCGGACCTGACCTCCGGGTCGCGGAGCTTCGCGATCCGCTCGGGGACGGGGAGGGCGAGGATCTCGCCCCAGCCGGGGATGAGGTTGAGGGCGCAGAACGTGCCGAGCGACATGTTCATCGGGGTGAGGATCGGCATGGTGAGGGCGACGATCCGGCCGCCGGACTTGCGGGCCCGCTCGGAGGCGGTGAGCTGGCGGGGGACGCGCTCGGGGACGGAGGCGTCGATGGTGAGGACGTTCCAGTTCAGGGGCCGCCCGGCGGCGGCGGTCATCTCGACGAACAGCTCGATCTCGTCGTCGGAGAACTGGTCGAGACAGCCGGCGAGGATCGCCTCGATCTGGGTGCCCTCGTGCTCGCCGACGGCCCGGGAGAGGGCGATCAGCTCGTCGGGGCCCGCGTGCCGGGAGGCGACGGGCGCGCCGTCGCCGTCGGAGTGGGTGGACGACTGGGTGGTGGAGAGCCCCCAGGCCCCGGCCTCCATGGCCTCCTTGAGCAGGGCGACCATCTGGGCGAGCTGCTCGGGTGTCGGCTGTCCGCCGACGGCGTCGGCGCCCATCACGTACCGGCGCAGGGCGCAGTGCCCGACCATGAACCCGGCGTTGACGGCGATCCGCCCGTCGAGGGCGTCGAGGTACTCGGCGAAGGACGACCAGCTCCAGTCGACGCCCTCCTCCAGGGCCTTCAGGGCCATGCCCTCCACCTTGGACATCATGCGGCGGGTGTAGTCGGCGTCCTCGGGCCGGTCCGGGTGGAGCGGGGCGAGGGTGAAGCCGCAGTTTCCGCCGGCGACGGTGGTGACGCCGTGGTTCATGGAGGGGGTGGCGTACGGGTCCCAGAACAGCTGGGCGTCGTAGTGGGTGTGCGGGTCCACGAAGCCGGGGGCGAGGACGAGGCCGGTGGCGTCCTGGGTGGTACGGGCGGGCTCGGTCGTCGTGCCGGGCTCGGCGACGACCGCGATCCGGCCGTCGCGTATCCCGACGTCGGCGGTGAAGGCGGGGGCGCCGGTGCCGTCCACGACGGTGGCGCCCGTGATCAGGTGGTCGAGCATGACGGTCCCTTTCTGGACGTGGACGCGGGTGTGCCCCGGACCGGGGGCCGCCGCGGGGGGCCTCCGGCCGGGGCGGATACGGGGCGGCGGTCCGGGAAGACGCCACCCCGCGCTTATCTCGTGGCGGTCGGGGCGGGCCGGCGCCTACCCCTCACCACCACCCCGTTGTGTGCGGTCGCTGCACGGCGCCGACGCCCACCCAACCGTCGCCCCCGGGTGGTGGGCAGCCGTCCCGCCGGGGCGGCGCCCGATCCCGCCCGGTTGTGGGCAGCCGTCCCGCCGGGTCGGCACCCACCCCGCCCTGGCCGTCGCCACCCCCGTTGTGGGCAGTCGTTCCGCCGGGGCGGAACGGGTGGGCACAACAGGACGGCGGCCCTTGCCGGGCCTAGGCTTCCGCGCCCTGACCCGTACCCGGGTGCGGCCTGCTGCTGGGTGCGGGTCAAGGCACAAGGGGCGGAGGCGCCGCCAAGGGCGCGGTCCCGTGTGCCCACCCGTCCCGCCCAGCGGGACGACTGCCCACACGGCGGTGGGATGGGTGCCGGGCGGGGGTGGGGTGCGTCCAGCCCCGGAGGGCGAGTGCACCCGGCCCCGGGCGCGGGTGGGGTAGCGGCGGCCCGCACGGTGGTGGGATGGCGGGGGCGGCACCCTCGTCAGGAACCGGCGCCCTGGCGGAAGCGGGTCGTCCGGTGGACCGGGTCCGTGTCGATCTCCGGGATCACGTGCTCGCCGATCAGCTTGATCGAGTTCATCGTGTCCTCGTACGAGATCCCGATCGGCAACCCGAAGGACAGCTGGTCCGCCCCCGCCTGCTCCCACCGCTTGCACTGGGCGAGGACCTCCGAGGGATCGCCGCAGATCATCAGCTCCTCCTGGATGAGGAGTTCGATGATCTCGGCGGAGTACTCGGGGAGCAGTTCCGGCCACTCCGGGATGCCCTCGGGCCGCGGGAACGTGTCGTGGTAGCGGAAGAGCAGCGACTGCAGGTAGTTCAGGCCCCCGCCGACCGCGATCTCCACCGCCTTCTCGTGCGTCTCCGCGCAGATCGCCGTCGACGTCACCATGACGTTGTCGTTGACGAAGTCGCCGACCGCCTTGGCCTCCTTCACCGCGTTCTTGTAGGACTCGACGACCCACTCCATGTCGGAGACCTTCTGGACGCTGAAGCCGAGGACGCCGAGGCCCATCTTCCCGGCCATGGCGTACGAGGAGGGGGACCCGGCCGCGTACCACATGGCGGGGTGGGACTTCCCGTACGGCTTGGGGAGGACCTTGCGGGGCGGAAGCGACCAGTGCTTGCCCTGGAAGCCGACGTACTCGTCCTGGAGCCACATCTTGGGGAACTCGGCGATCGTCTCCTCCCAGATCTCCCGCGTGTGGTTCATGTCGGTGATGCCCGGCATGAACCCGAGGATCTCGTGGGTGCCGGCCCCGCGCCCGGAGCCGAACTCGAAGCGCCCGGCGGAGAGGTGGTCGAGCATGGCGACCTTCTCGGCGACCTTCACCGGGTGGTTCACCGGGGCGAGGGGGTTGAAGATGCCGGAGCCGAGGTGGATCCGGTCGGTGGCGTGGGCGAGGTAGCCGAGGTAGACGTCGTTCGCGGAGAGGTGCGAGTACTCCTCCAGGAAGTGGTGCTCGGAGGCCCAGGCGTACTTGAAGCCGGATCTGTCCGCCTGGATGACGTACTCGGTCTCCTCCATGAGGGCCTTGTGCTCGGCTTCGGGATCGGTCTCGGCGCGCTTGCCGACGTATCCCTGTACGAAGATCCCGAATTCCAAGGGAGTTCACCGTCCTCCACTGTTTCTGACGAACCGTCAGATCTCTTGATGTGCCCGACTCTCGCACCGCGCGGCAAGAGCGTCAATACCGCTACCTGACGTACCGTCAGAACAGGCTCACTCCCGCGAGCCACCCGCCGTCGACCACGAACGGCTGCCCGGTGACGTACGAGGAGTCGTCCGAGGTCAGGAAGAGCGCGAGGGCCGCCACCTCCTCGGGCCGCCCGATCCGGCCGAGCGGGACGAGCGTGCGGTACAGCGCGCCGGTGGCCGCCGGGTCCACTCCCTCCGGGTTGCTCATGGGCGTGTCGATCGCCCCCGGGCAGACCGCGTTCACCCGGATCCCCTTCGCGGCCAGCTCCAGCGCGGCGACCCGGGTGAGCCCGAGGACGGCGTGCTTGGAGGCCGCGTAGGCGCCGACCCCGGCCATGCCCGTCAGACCCGTGTACGAGGCGGTGTTGACGATCGTGCCGCCGCCGGCCGCGGCGATCTCGGGCGCGACCGCCTTGATGCCGAGGAAGCAGCCGGTCTGGTTGACGGAGACGATCGCCTGGAACTCCTCCAGGGGCGTGGCGAGCAGCTCGTTGAAGCGGAGGATGCCGGCGTTGTTGACGAGGCCGTCGATCTTCCCGAACCGTTCCGTGGCCGCGGCCACGGCGGCCGCCCAGTCCTCCTCCCTGGTCACGTCCAGGTGGACGTACGCGGCCCGCCCCTCCCCCAGCTCCTCCCGCAGCTCCTTCGCGAGCGCCTCGCCGGGGCCGTCGAGCACGTCCGCGAGGACGACCCGGGCTCCTTCCCCGGCGAACAGCCGGGCCTCCTGCTCGCCCTGCCCGCGCGCCGCCCCGGTGATCAGGACGACCCGCCCGTCCAGCTTGCCCATGTCCGCACTCCTCGGTCGGCATCCCTACAGATGGGGGGCGACCTCCGACCCGAAGGCCGCCATCTGGTCGACGAGTTCGGTACGGCTCCGGGACCGGAAACGCACCTGGATCTGGTGGACGCCCATCTCCCCGTACGCGCGCAGGGAGGCGGCGAGCTCCTCGGGCGGGCCGCTCAGGGTGCGGCGGCCCACGTCCCAGCCGGGCGATCCGACGTACAGCGGCTCGACGATCGCGCCGACGGTCAGTGGCTCCTCGATCCCGGCCTCGGAGCGGAGCCGGAGCAGCCTGCGGATCTGCTCGGGCAGCTTCTCCCGCGGGTCGCCCTGCGGCAGCCAGCCGTCCCCCTTCAGCGCGGCCCGCCGGACGGCCGCGGGCGAGGAGCCGCCCACCCAGAGCGGGACCCGCTCCTGTGCGGGCCGGGGCCGCTGCCCGAGGTCCTTGAAGGCGAACCGTTCACCCACGTGCTCCGGGTACTCCTCGGCCCCGAGGGCGGCCCGCAGCGCGTCGAGGGTCTCGTCGAGCACGGCCCCGCGCCGCTCGAAGTCGGCGCCGACCGCCTCGAACTCCTCCCGCACGTGCCCGGCGCCGACGCCGAGGACCAGCCGGCCGCCGGAGAGGTGGTCGAGCGTGGCGTACGCCTTCGCCGTGACGAGCGGGTGCCGCAGCCCGACGACGGCGACGTGCGAGAGGAGCCGGACGCGCTCGGTGGCGGCGGCGAGGAAGGAGAGCGTGGCGACCGGGTCGTACCAGACGGTGCTCATCGGCCCGGCGAGGCGGCGCGGGATGGCGACGTGGTCGCAGCCGGCGATGTAGTCGAAGCCGTGGGCGTCGGCGGCCCGCGCGACGGCGAGCAGGTCCACGGGCCCGGCGTCCGCCTCCCAGGGCTCGGCGTAGATCGCGCTCTGGGACTGGACGGGCAGTTGCATCCCGTAGACGACCATGGGGAACCTCCTGGATCTGACGCTCCGTCATCTGCGTGGCGAGCGGCCCCATGCTGGCCTCTGACGGTCCATCAGGCAAGAGGCGGGCATGTGCGGCGTCACGACCCCATCTCCGTGGAGCCGGCTCCGTAGACTCGCGTGCATGGCATGCCGCATCAGTGAGCTCGTCCTCGACTGCGCCGACCCCGAACGGCTCGCCGCGTTCTGGAGCGAGGTGCTCGGATACGTCGAGATCGAACGCGAGGAGGACGGAAGCATCGCGATCGGGCCGCCCGACGCCGGCTTCGGGGGCCCGCAGCCCACCCTCGTCCTCAGCCCCAGCACCGCACCCCGGACCGGGAAGCTCCCGCTCCACCTCGACGTCAGCGCCACCGACCGCGACCAGGACGCCGAGCTGGAACGCCTGCTCGCCCTCGGCGCCGTACCGGCCGACGTCGGCCAGACCGGCACGGAGAGCTGGCACGTCCTGGCGGACCCGGGGGGCAACGAGTTCTGCCTCCTGCGCGCCCGCGTCCAGCCGGCCTGACGCACACGCCGGACACGCACACCTGACAGACCGACACGCACGCCTGACGCACACGCCGAGGGCGGGCGCCCCCGGCTACGGGCGCCAGAGGCCGTCCGGGGTCAGGCCGAGGAGGTCGATGGCGTTGCCGCGCACGATCCGCTCGACGACGTCCGGGGCCAGGTGTCCCATCTGGGCCTCGCCGACCTCCCGCGACTTGGGCCAGGTGGAGTCCGAGTGCGGGTAGTCGGTCTCGTACAGGACGTTCCCGGCCCCGATGGCGTCGAGGTTGCGCAGCCCGAAGGCGTCGTCGAAGAAGCAGCCGAAGACGTGCCCGGCGAACAGCTCCGACGGGGGCCGCAGGACCTTCTCGGCGACCCCGCCCCAGCCGCGGTTCTCCTCCCACACGACGTCGGCGCGCTCCAGGATGTACGGGATCCAGCCGATCTGCCCCTCCGCGTACATGATCCGCAGGTTCGGGAAGCGCTCGAACTTGCCGCTCATCAGCCAGTCGACCATCGAGAAGCAGCAGTTGGCGAAGGTGATGGTGGAGCCGACGGCCGGCGGGGCGTCGGCGGAGGTGGACGGCATCCGGCTGGACGAGCCGATGTGCATGGCGATGACCGTGCCGGTCTCGTCGCAGGCACGGAAGAAGGGGTCCCAGTGGTCCGTGTGGACCGAGGGGAGCCCGAGGTGCGGCGGGATCTCGGAGAAGGCGACGGCCCGGACCCCGCGCGCGGCGTTCCGCCGGACCTCGGCGGCGGCCAGCTCCGGGTCCCAGAGCGGGATGAGCGTGAGCGGGATCAGCCGGCCGTGCGCCTCGGGCCCGCACCACTCCTCGACCATCCAGTCGTTGTACGCGCGGACGCAGAGCAGCCCCAGCTCGCGGTCGCTCGCCTCGGTGAAGGTCTGCCCGCAGAAGCGGGGGAAGGTGGGGAAGCAGAGCGCGGACTGGACGTGGTTGACGTCCATGTCGGCGAGACGGTCGGGGACCGAGTGGGATCCCGGGCGCATCTGCTCGAAGGTGATGACTTCGAGCCGTATCTCGTCCCGGTCGTAGCCGACGGCGGTGTCGAGCCGGGTGAGGGGCCGGTGCAGGTCCTCGTACACCCACCAGTCGCCGACGGGCCCGTCGTCCCCCTCGGCTCCCATGACCGGGGCGAACTTCCCGCCGAGGAAGGTCATCTCCTTGAGCGGGGCACGGACGATCCGGGGGCCGGTGCCGTGGTACCGGGCCGGGAGCCGGTCCTGCCAGACGTGCGGGGGTTCCACGGTGTGGTCGTCGACCGAGATGATCTTCGGGAAGGCCACGGGGGCCTCCTCCGCGCTCTTCGCGCCGCCCGCGCTCTCCATGTTCTCCATGCTCTCCATGGCCTTCACGGTAGCGTCGATCTGACGGCCCGTCAGCTAGCGTGCGCCAGAACGCCGAATGGGTGAGGATGCGGACGACGGTGTGAAGGCGACGTGACGGCCCTGCCACAGGCCGCACTGCGGCCGACCCGATGCTGACGGACTCCCTCCGGACAAGGCAGACTGTCCTGGGCGAAACCAGCGGTACGGGCAGGGGGAGCTATGAACCGTGAGGACGGAGCGCGAGTTCCGGTACAGCGGGCTCCGAGGACGGGCGTGGGTGCCGGCTCCGGCGTGGGCAAGGGCGCCGCGTCCGGCGCGGGCAGGGGTTCCGGCTCCGGCTCCGGGCTGAAAGCAGGCACGGACTCCGACGGTGCGGGCACCACCGTGGACACCGGCACCACGACGGACGCCGACACCGGCACCCCCACGACCCCCGGCGCCACCACCGCCTCGCTGCGCTTCGCCGTGCTCGGACCCGTACGGGCCTGGCGCGACGGCGAACCCGTGCCCACCGGATCACCCCAGCAGCGGGCCCTGCTCGCCGCCCTGCTCCTGCGCGGCGGGCGTACCGCCACCGCGCACGAGCTGATCGACGCGCTCTGGGGCGAGGAGTCGCCCTCGCAGGCGCTCGCCGCGGTCCGCACGTACGCCTCCCGGCTCCGCAAAGCCCTCGACCCGAAGGTCCTGGTCAGCGAATCCGGCGGCTACGCGCTCCGGACGACCCCCGACGCGCTCGACGTGACCGCCGCGCGGGAGCTGGCCGCGGAGGCGGAGAAGCTGCGGGCGGGCGGCGACCGGACGGCCGCCCGGGCGCGGCTCGCGGAGGCGCTCGACCTGTGGGACGGCGAGGTCCTGGCGTCCGTACCCGGCCCGTACGCCGAGACGCAGCGGGCCCGCCTGGAGGAATGGCGGCTCACCCTCCTCGAAACCCGCCTCGACATCGACCTGGAGGTCGGCGCGCACGCGGAGGCCGTCTCCGAGCTGACCGCGCTCACCGCCGCGCACCCGCTGCGCGAGCGGCTCCGCGAGCTGCTCATGCTCGCGCTGTACCGCAGCGGGCGGCAGGCCGAGGCGCTCGCGGTGTACGCGGACACGCGCCGGCTCCTCGCCGACGAGCTGGGCGTCGACCCGACGCCCGAACTGTCCCGGCTCCAGCAGCGCATCCTCCAGGGCGACACCGAACTCGCCGCCCCGGTGGAGGAAGCGCTTCCGGCCGCCGCGCCGATCGCCCGCCCGGCGCAACTTCCCGCCACTGTCCCGGACTTCACCGGCCGGGCCGCGTTCGTACGGGAACTCGGCGCCCGCCTGTCGACGGCCGAGGGCCACGTCATGGCCGTATCGGCACTCGCGGGCATCGGAGGCGTCGGAAAGACGACACTCGCCGTGCACGTGGCGCACGAGGCACGGCCGCACTTCCCGGACGGGCAGCTGTACGTGGACCTCCAGGGCGCGGGCAACCGCGCCGCCGCACCGGAGACGGTCCTCGGCTCGTTCCTGCGCGCCCTCGGCACCCCCGACTCGGCGATCCCGGACTCGCTCGACGACCGGGCCGCGCTGTACCGCTCGACACTGGACGGCCGCCGGGTCCTGATCCTCCTCGACAACGCGCGGGACGCCGCCCAGATCCGTCCCCTCCTGCCCGGCACGGCGGGCTGCGCGGCCCTGGTGACGAGCCGCATCCGCATGGTGGACCTGGCGGGCGCGCACCTGGTGGACCTGGACGTGATGTCCCCGGAGGAGGCGCTGCAGCTCTTCACGAGGATCGTGGGAGCGGAGCGGGTCCAGGCGGAACGGGAATCGGCCCTGGACGTGGTCGCGGCCTGCGGCTTCCTCCCCCTGGCGATCCGCATCGCGGCGTCCCGCCTGGCGGCCCGCCGCACGTGGACGGTCTCCGTCCTGGCGGCCAAGCTGGCGGACGAGCGCCGGCGCCTCGACGAGCTCCAGGCGGGTGACCTCGCGGTCAAGGCCACCTTCGAACTCGGCTACGGCCAGCTGGAACCGGCCCAGGCCCGCGCCTTCCGCCTCCTGGGCCTGGCGGACGGTCCGGACATCTCCCTCGCGGCGGCGTCGGCGGTCCTCGACCTCCCCCTCTGGGACACGGAGGACCTCCTGGAGGCCCTGGTCGACACCTCCCTCCTGGAGTCGGCGGCGCCCGGCCGCTACCGGTACCACGACCTGGTCAGGCTCTACGCGCGTGCGTGCGCGGACCGTGACGAACAGCCGCCGTCGGAGAAGGAGTCGGCGATGTCCCGCCTCCTGGACTTCTACCTGTCGACGGCGGCGCGGGTGTACGCGATCGAACGCCCCGGCGACCGCCTGGTCGACCACCTGGAACCGACGCGCTACGAGGGCCTGACCTTCACGGACCGCCACGAGGCCCAGGACTGGCTGTACGCCGAGGCCAACTGCCTCCTGGCCACGGTCCGCCAGTCCGCCGCGTCCCCCACCACCCTCCGTAGAGCGGTGGACCTCCTGTGGGCGTCCCTGGACCTGGCGGAGTCGGGCGCGAACTCGAAGGAGTACGAGGCGGTGGCGACGGTGCTGCGGGGGGCGGCGGGCGCGGCCGGCGACGTTCGGGCGGAGGGCCGGGCGGCCAACACGCTGGCGTACGTCCACCACTACCAGGGCCGCTTCGACCAGGCCGACCGGGAGGCCGATGAGGTCGTCCGCATGGCTCGCTCGGTCGAGGACCCGCTGCCGATCTGCTGGGCGTCCAACGCGCGGGGCGCCATCGCCCTCTACCAGGCACGTTACGACGACGGGGACAAGCACCTCACCCTGGCCATCGCCGAGTTCCGTGTGGCCGGGGACCGGGCCGGCGAGGCCGCCGCACTCTGCAACCTCTCCCGCATCCACCTCGCGACGGGCCGGCAGGAGGACGCCGTCCGCATGGCCCAGCAGGGCACCGCCATGTACGACGAGATGGGGCACGCCCTCAAGGGCGCCAACGGGCGGTACGCATTGGGCCTGGCCCTCACCGAGAGCGGCCAGCTCGCGGCCGCCGGCGAGCGGCTCCGCGAGGCGCTCGAAGTCTTCGTGGACAGCCGCCAGAGGCTGTGGGAGGGCATGACCCTCTTCCGCATCGCGGAGGTCGACATCGCGGCCGGCCGGTACGGGGCCGCGGCCGCGGGCGCGGAGAAGGCGCTGACCGTGCTGCGGGGCATCGGAGGCGACTGGCGCCGCGGCAACGTCCTCACGGTTCTCGGCCGTGCCCTTCACGGCATTGGCCAGTCGGGCCGCGCTCAGGTCTGCTGGCGGGAGGCGCTCGACATCTACGAGGAGTTGTCGGCGCCCGAGGCGTCGGAGGTCAGGGCCCTGCTGGCCCCCCTGGCCGCAGCCTGACAGCACCCCTCCGTCCGGCCGTTCATCATTCGTTTATCGCGCCCCGGCAGAGTTGTCCTCAACGATCCGTCGCGTCGGGGGGCAGACGGGTCGCCCGTGAGGTCGTCACCGCAACGCACTAGGGTGAGCGGCCCTGAGGAGCCCGTCCGACCGTCCACGGGGGAACAGCCGGACGGGCTCCACCCAGCACCACGCGAAGCCATCCACCAGGAGGGGATCACCATGGGCGACATCGACGCGAACGACCCGATCGTCAAGCCGAACAACCTGCACGCAACGGGCACCGAGAGCGAGCAGATCGGCACGAAGAACCTGCACGCCACGTCCGAGCCGGCCGATGCGATCGCGGACAAGATCCTCACGCAGAACCCGGCCGGCACCACGGCTTCGACGGACAACCTGCACGCGACGTCCGAGCCGGCCAAGTAGACCACTCCCGACGGGGAGCGGCCGCGGCGGCGACTTCGGGGGAGCCGCCGGGGCCCACCAGGGAGGTCCGGTCGACGGGGGAGCACACGGGCTCGGGGGACGCCCGGCGGAACCAGGGGGGATCCGTCCGGGCAGGGCCCGTGCGCAACGCGATCGGACCACCGAACAGGAGGGGCCGGGCATCTGCCCGGCCCCTCTCTCGTGCGCGTCCCGCGCCCGGCGGTCACGCGCCCTCGGCGCAGGCCGGGTCCGCCGGGCCCACCAGGCCGCGGGCCACGTGGTTCGTCCAGCGGACGAGGGCGGAGTCGGGTTCCTCCTTGGCGTAGCGGGTGTAGCCGTCGCCGTACGCGGGGTCCGGGGTGTAGCCGACGACGTACGTGTGGCCGGGGCGGAGGACCGGGTACAGCGGGTCGTGGCTCGTGTAGCGGCCCTGGGCGTCGCGGCCGACGCCCTGGCCGAGGATCACGTCGGCGGGGCCCTCGCCCTTCAGCGGCCGCAGGACACGGAGGCGGACCCGCTGGATGCCGCCGGTGCCGCCGTCGGTGTCGGGTTCGTAGCCGACGGTCTCCTCGACGGTGGCGTAGGCGAGGCGACTCATGGCGGCCGGGACGTACTCGTCGCGGGAGAGGTCCGGGAGGCAGAGGGCGTGCACGGGCGCCGAGCGGGTGGTGAGGGCCTCCGTCGCGGCCCAGCCGACGGCTCCGAGGACGAGCGTTCCGGCGACGGCGAGACCGGCGATCCGCATCGGCTTCATGACCTTCATGGGCTTCCTGGTCATTTCCACAGCTTCCGGTAGTTCGCCTCGTCGCGGTGCGTCGGCTCGGTCGGCGGGTTGTCGACGACCTTCGTCCACATGACGGAGGCCCAGGTGTCCGGCTTGTGGCACAGCCCGAGGGCGTGCCCGAGCTCGTGCACGGCGACGTGCCGCCGGGAGGCGCGGTCCTTGTAACGGCCGTCGAGATAGTAGGAGTTCAGGTAGATGTAGTCGACGCCCGGTTTGCCCTGCCAGTAGCCCGCGTGGCCGTCGGCCTTGGAGTAGTCCCGCCACTCCAGGTCGTTGACGCTGCCCGCGCCGTCCGGGGCGATCTTCACCAGGCCGAGGGACCAGACCTTGTGGGCCCACTTCAGGGGGTCGTTGTACTTGCTGTCGTCCTCCCAGCGCAGCTCCTTGCCGTCCACGCTGGAGTCGCCACGGGCCTCGGACTCGCCGCGTACGCAGGGCGCGGGATCGACGGCGGCGGCCGCGCCGTGCGGGCTGAGCAGGAGGGCGGCGGCCAGGGCGGCGGCGGCCGTGACGGGGCCCGTTGCCCTCATGGGGTGCTCCTCGCGCGATCCGGGGGCCGGGTTCCGGAGCGTATCCCCGGGCCCGGGGCGAGGCGGCGGGGATACGCCCGACGTCACCCGACCGGGCGAGCGCCCGGCCGTCGTCCTCGTACGTCCGGGTCAGCGGGCGTAGGAGCCCAGGCCCACCAGGCAGTACACGTACTCGTTGATCGTCGTGCCGTTCATCGTGTAGCGGTGGGAGAAGGCGTATTCGGTCTTCGGGTTGGCGTTGCACCGGTTCATGTCCGAGGTGAAGGGGAACGTCTGGATCACCTTGTAGTGGGCGTCGGACGCCGAGCAGGGGACCTCGTCGACGCCGCTGACGCTCTGCGGGGTCTCCGAGTTCGGGAGGTCGCCGTTGAGGCAGGTGCCCTTCTCGTACGGGTCGGGCTCCTCCTCCGTGGGGGTGGCCGTGGCCGTCGCCGTGGGGGCCGGGTCGAGGTCGAAGCTCGGCGGGGGCTCGTACGAGAAGGTCGGGATCGGGCCCGGGCCCCTGGAGCCGGCCGAGTCGTCGCCGTCGTCCGCCAGGAGGGACACGCCGCCGATGATCGCGCCGATCACGAAGAGGGGGATCAGGCAGCCGAGGATGCCCGACTTCTTGCCCTGCTGCGCTCCGGCAACCGTGATCCGCAGGTGGACCGTTCCGTCGCCGAGCCGGGCCGCGACGAGTTCGCCGTGGCGGCAGGGGCGGACGGTGAGGTGGGCGGGGCCGGTCGGCAGCTGGACGGTGATGATCACGCCCTGAGCTGCCTGCTGCGGGGTGAGGGTGAGGGGGATCTCTTGCGTCGACACCGGCTGCTCCTGGAGAGGGGGGAGGTGAAGGACTGCCCATATGACGTGTACACGCGGGGAGTTGGTTGCGACGCGACCGGCCTTCGGTGGCGTCACACCGCGCCGCTCAACCCCGCTCCCGCAGCTGCCCCTTCACTACCTTCCCGCTCGCGTTCCTCGGCAGCTCCTCCACGAACTCGACCTGCCTCGGCACCTTGTAGTTCGCCATCTCCCGCCGCGACCAGGCGATCAGGTCGTCCGCCGTCACCCGCGCCCCCGCCCTCCGTACCGCGAACGCCTTGCCGACCTCGCCGAGGCGCGGGTCGGGGACGCCGATGACGGCGACGTCCGCGATGTCCGGGTGGAGGCCGATGAGCTGCTCGATCTCGGCCGGGTAGGCGTTGAAGCCGCCCACGATGAACATGTCCTTGAGGCGGTCGGTGATCCGCAGGTTGCCCGCCTCGTCCAGGACGCCGACGTCGCCGGTGCGGAGCCAGCCGTCCCCGTCGATCGCCTCCGCCGTCGCCCGCTCGTCCTCGAAGTAGCCGCTCATCACGTGCGGGCCCCGCACCAGGACCTCGCCGGTCGGGGAGAGCCGGACCTCCGTGCCGGGGATCGGGCGGCCCGACGTCGTGGCGACGGTCTCGGCCGGGTCGTCGCGCCGGCACATGGTGACGATGCCGCTCGCCTCGGAGAGGCCGTACGCGGTGAGGACCGTGCCGACGCCGAGTTCGGTGCGCAGGCGCTCGACGAGCCGGAGGGGGACCACGGCCGCGCCGGTCACGACGAGGCGGAGGGAGGTGAGGTCGTGGGCCGGGCGGGCGGGGTGGTCGAGGAGGGACTGGTGGAGGGTGGGCGGGCCGGGGAGGACGGTGACGCGTTCGGCGGCGATGTTCGCGAGGACCGTGTCGACGGTGAAGACGGACTGGGGGACGATCACCGCCCCCCGCATCAGGCAGGCCAGGATGCCGGCCTTGTAGCCGAAGGTGTGGAAGAAGGGGTTGACCACGAGGTAGCGGTCGCCCTCGCGGAGACCGGCGAGCTCGGACCAGATCGCGTAGCAGCGCAGGCTCTGGGCGTGGCTGATGACGGCGCCCTTGGGACGGCCGGTGGTGCCGGAGGTGTAGATGATGTCCGACGGGGCGGCGGGGTCGATCCCGTCGGCGCGGGCGCGGACGCGGGCGGCCGGGACGGCGTCGCCCTCGGCGAGGAACGCCTTCCAGGTGCTCCAGGCCGGGTCGTCGGGGGCCGTGTCGCCGAGGACCACGACCCTCTCCAGGTGCGGGAGTTCGACTCCGGTGCGGCGCAGGGAGGCCACGTACGAGGTGCCGAGGAAGGTGCCGGTGACGAAGAGGAGCCTGGCCCGGGAGCGCTGGAGGACGTCGGCGGCCTCGGTGCCCTTGAAGCGGGTGTTCAGGGGGACGAGGACGGCGCCCGCGGTGACGGCGCCGAGGGCGGAGACGATCCAGTCGAGGGTGTTGGGGGCCCAGATCGCCACCCGGTCGCCGGCCCGGATCCCGGTGGCGAGGCAGGCGGCGGCGGCCCGTTCGACGCGCTCGCCGAGTTCGGCGTAGCTGACGCGGGTACGGCCGTCGGCGACGGCCTCCCGTGCGCCGTACCGCTCGGCCGCCGCCCGTACGAGACCGGGGATCGTGCCCCATTCCAGGTCGCCGCGCATGTCCATACCCGACCTCCACCCCTCACATGAGCTGAGCCGAACAGCTGAGCTGACTATCCGTCAGATTAGTTGTAGCCTGACGCGCTGTCAGCAATGTGCGCAGTGCTGCCCCATGAGGAGGTTCGGTGCTCAAGGACGCCACGGCCATCGTCGGAATCGGACAGACCGCCTTCGCCAGACAGCTCCCCGAGACCGAGAAGGCCCTCGCCTGCCGGGCGATCCTCGCCGCCCTCGACGACGCCGGGATCGCCCCCTCCGAGGTCGACGCCTTCGCCTCGTACACCATGGAGGAGACCGACGAGGTCGAGGTGGCCAAGGCCATCGGCGCCGGGGACGTCACCTTCTTCTCCAAGGTCGGCTACGGCGGCGGCGGCTCCTGCGCCACCGTCGGCCACCTCGCCGCCGCCGTCGCCACCGGCCAGGCGAGCGTCGGCGTCGCCTGGCGGTCCAGGAAACGGGGCAGCGGACCCCGCCCCTGGAAGAACACCGCCGTCCAGCTGCCCACCCCCGGCCAGTGGACCCGACCCTTCGGGCTGCTCCGCCCCGCCGACGAGATCGGCATGCTCGCCCGCCGCTACATGCACGAGTACGGCGCCACCCGCGACCACCTCTTCAACGTCGCCCTCGCCTGCCGCAACCGCGCCAACCAGAACCCCGCCGCGATCATGTACGAGCGCCCGCTGACCCGCGAGATGTACATGACCTCCCGCTGGATCAGCGAACCCCTCTGCCTCTTCGACAACTGCCTGGAGACCGACGGCGCCCTCGCCTGCGTGATCGTCTCCGCCGAACGGGCCCGCGACTGCCGCCGCAAGCCCGTGTACGTGCACGCCGCCGCCCAGGGCCTGCCCGCCCAACACCACGGCATGGTCAACTACTGGAACGACGACCCGCTGTCCGGGCCCGCCTGGACCGCCGCCCGCCACCTCTGGAAGCACGCCGACTTCGGCCCCCAGGACGTCGACGTCGCCCAGATCTACGACGCCTTCACCCCGCTCGTCCCGCTCTCCCTGGAGGGCTACGGCTTCTGCGGGCGCGGCGAGGGCGCCGCCTTCACCGAGGGCGGGGCCCTGGAGATCGGCGGCCGGCTGCCCCTCAACACCGGCGGCGGCGGCCTCTCGGAGGCGTACGTGCACGGCTTCAACCTCATCACCGAGGGCGTGAAGCAACTCCGCGGCACCTCCACCGCCCAAGTCCCCGACGCCGCCACCTGCCTCGTCACGGCCGGCGAGGGCGTCCCCACGTCGGCCGTCCTGCTGCGCGCCTGAGGAGCTGATCCGCCATGCTGACCCCCGTTCCCGACGAGGACGGCGCCCCCTTCTGGGAGTACGCCGCCCAGGGCGAACTGCGCGTCCAGAGCTGCGCCGACTGCGGCGAGCTCCGCTTCCCGCCCCGCCCCTGCTGCCCGCACTGCCAGTCCTTCGCGAGCGCCTGGCGGCTCATGAGCGGACGCGGCCGGATCTGGTCGTACGTCCTGCCCCACCCGCCCCTCCTGCCCGACTACGCCGCCCAGCCCGGCTACAACGCGGTCCTCGTCGAACTCGCCGACGCCCCCCGCATCCGCCTCGCCGGCAACGTCGTCACCGCCCCCGACGCCCCCCTGAACTCGGTCGACCCGGCCCGGCTGCGCATCGGCGCCGCCGTGAAGGTGGCCTTCACCCAGGTCGACGGTGTCACCGTCCCCCGCTGGCTCCTGGAGCGCGGGTGAGCACCTCCGGCGTCACGGTCGACCGCGACAAGGAGACCGGGGTCGCGGTCGTCACCCTCGACCGGGCGGAGAAGCACAACGCGATCACCCTGGACATGGCCCGCGAACTCGGCGCCGCCTGGCGGGGCTTCCGGTACGAGGACGACGTCCGCGCGATCGTCGTCACCGGGGCCGGGGGGCGGGCCTTCTGCACCGGGATCGACCGGGAGGCCGCCGGGAACGTCCCCCAGCCCTCCTCCCCGTACACCATCGACGACCCCCTCCTCGCGATCGGCCCCAAGGCGAACGACCTGTGGAAGCCGGTGATCGCCGCCGTCGAGGGCATGGCCTGCGGCGGGGCCTTCTACCTGCTCGGCGAGTCCGAGTTCCTGATCGCCGGCGAGGACGCCGGCTTCTTCGACCCGCACACCACCTACGGGATGGTCAGCGCCTTCGAGACCGTCCACATGGCCCAGCGGATGCCCCACGGGGAGGTCGCCCGGATGGCACTGATGGGCGGCGCGGAACGGATCTCGGCCCGGCGGGCGTACGAGACGGGGCTGGTCAGCGAGGTGACGGAGCCCGGCGGGGCGCTGGCCGCCGCCAGGGAGGCCGCCGCCGTCATCGCCTCGTACCCGACGGAGGCGGTGCAGGGGACGGTCCGGGCGCTCTGGTCGGTGAAGGAGACGGCCCGCGCCCAGGCACTGGCCCACGCGCCGCACCTGGTCGCCCTGGGCAACCTGCCGGGCGACCGGCAGGCGGAGCTGTTCACCCGACGGAGGACGGGATTCAGGACGAGGTAGGACCGGGGCTCAGGACGAGGTGGGCGAGGGCGTCGCGGCGGAGGCGGTGGCTCCCGGCTCCTCACCCATGTCGTAGGACCAGCACTCCTTCACCTGGCCGACGTTCTCCGGGCGCGCCATCTCCACCTCGACGGTCCTCGTGCCCCGGCGCTCGACCGTGACGTCGGTGCTGACCTGGTCCACCGCGCCGCCGTTCGCCCCCTTGAACACCACGACGATCCGGAACGTCTTCTCCGCGTCGGCGTTCGAGGTGACCTTCACCGTGGCCGTGAGGTCCGCCTTGCGGGCAGGCTTGCCCTTGCGCTTCTTCCGCGCGGGATCCACGCAGTCGACGACGGTGGTGACGACCTCCGCCGTCGAAGCGGCGGTGGGCGTGGGGGCGTATGTCGTCTCGCCCCCCGAGCCGCCCGAGCCGCCTGAGCTGCCCGAGCCGCTGTAGTCGTCGTTGCTCTTCTCGTCGCTGGAGCAGCCGCCGCCCGAGTCGTCGTCCGAGCGGCTCTTGCCGCTCTTGCTCTTCCCGCTGCCGCCGCCGCTGCCGCCGCTGCCGTGGCCGGTGTGGAAACCGGTCAGCGCGAGCACCACCACCGTGAGCGTCGCCGCGAGCTTCAGGCGTGTGCGTGCCATCGCCGCTCCCCGTTCTTCCTGTCGTGTCCGCGCCACTCTAGGGGGCGTCCGGTGCCGCGTGGCGGGCCCCCCTCACCGGGCGTAGCGTCGGGAGCGAGAGAGCCGGAACCGGCAAGGAGGCCGCATCGATGATTCGCAACATCGTCGGCTCGGTCCTGGCTCTCGTCGGAGCGACGGCCGCCGTCTGGAGCCCCTTCCGTGCCTGGTACGACGGCCGTCACGGGCGCGACTACGCGATCGACGAGCTGTTCACCGGTATCACCGACGCCAAGGCCGACGTGCTCGGCTCGATCCTCGCGCCCTTTCTCTTCGCCGCCCTGCTGACCGTCCTCGGGGTGGTGCTCCGCTCCCGGATCCTGGTCGCCCTCGCCGGGCTCGTCGTCCTCGGCTTCACGATCCTGTGGATGGTGCGGGTCGGCCAGGCCGAGGGCAGCCTCACGGTCGGCGACGGCGGCGGGCTCGGCGACGGGGTCGCGAACGCCCTCGGCGGCGGGGTCCTGCTGCTGCTCGGCGCGCTCGTCATGTCCGGCAGGACCCGCACGCACCGGGTGGACGGGGAGCCCCGGCCCACCCGTCCCACGCTCGACGGCCCGCCGCCGGACGACAGCACCCACGGCCCTGACCGGCATCCGCAGGCCTCGGCGCCGTACGCGGCGACGCAGACGTTCGACGTGCCGACCTGGGACCCGGACCGGGAGAACCCGCCGCCGCCGAAGCAGTAGGCGGGGCTCCCGCCGAAGCAGTGGGCAGGCTCCCGGCGCGGCTACCGTCCGCCCGAACCCCGGCCGGTGGCCGTGCCCTTGACCGCGTCGAGCGCGTACACGCAGCGGTCCTTGCTGCACGCGTACACGACCCCGCCCTTCGCCACCGGCGAGCCGGTGATCTCGCCGCCGGTCGCGAGCTTCCAGCGCAGCTGACCGCCGGTCGCGTCGAGGGTGTACAGGACGTGGTCGGCCGAACCGAAGTGCACCCGGCCGTCGGCGACGACCGGCGAGCCGACCAGTTCGCCGCCCGCCGCGAACCGCCACCTGGGGGTGCCGGTGACCGCGTCGAGCGTGTAGAGCGCGCTGCCGCTGCCGACGTGCACGTTGCCGTCGGCGACGAGCACCGGCTCGGTCGACTGGCGCGGCTCGGTCGCGATCCGCCAGCGGTCCTGCCCGGTGGTCGCGTCGATCGCGTACACCGTGCCGAGGTGGTCCGAGAGGTACACCCCGCCGCCCGTCACCGCCGGGCCCGGCGCGAACGCGGGCGGGGAGAGGAAGACGGCCGGCGCCTCGAAGTGCCAGCGGACGTGCCCGGCGGCGATGTCGATCGACAGCACCCGGGTCCCGGCGGAGACGTACACACAGCCGTCCTCGGCCGGGGCGACCCGGACGGGCACGCCGGCGCAGGAGGCGGCGTCGCCGACCGGGTACGACCAGCGCTCGGTGCCCGTACGGGCGTCGAGGGCCTGGAGGCGGGCATCCCGCCACACGTACACGGTGTCCCCGTGCACGGCGGGCCCCGCCTCCGGGGTCTCGAAGTCCGTCTGGGCGCCGGTGATCTCCCACAGCTTGGCGCCGTTGGAGGCCTCCCAGCCCTGCACCCCGCCACCGCGCGTGCCGGTGACGACCGTGCCCCGGTCCACCTGGAGGGAGTACACCCAGGCGTCCGTCCGCAGCCGCCAGCGCTCGCTGCCGTCGGTCGCGTCGAGGGCGTAGAGGGTCGGCCCGTCGGAGGCGTGGATGCGGCCGGAGGCGACGGCCATGGACCAGGCCACGTCCCGGGTCTTGAACTGGCGCCGGCCACTGCCGGTGTCCAGGGCGTGCACCTCGAACGAGGTCACGTACAGCAGGTCGCCGTCCACGACCGGGGTGCCCCACACGTCGTTCGACATGCGGAACCGCCACGGCCGCCAGGGACCGGCCTCCGGCGGCGGGGCCGGTTCGGAACCCTGCGAGGGAACGTGCACCGGACGCGAACCGGGCAACGGGCCGGGCTCCGCGCCGTGCGGACCGCCTCCGGGCGGACGGATCCAGCCGGTCGCAGGGCCGGCGTCGGGGCTCCGGCCGACGGCGAGCGCCGCCCGGGTGTCGGCGACCCGGGGGCCGGGGCCGATCGGCACGGTCGCGCCGCCGAGGCGCACGGGCCCTCCCGCGCTCTCGGCCGGCCCGGCATGCCGGCCACCGCCGACGGGAGCGGGATCGGCATGCCGGCCGCCCCCGCCACCGACGGGCGCGGGCTCCGGGAAGCGCGGGTCGCCGCCGTGCTCGGCGGGCTGCCGGGGCGGTCGCGGCGGCATCGGCGGCGCGGGCGGCGCCGGGGCAGGACGGCCGCCGCGGCGGGTCTCGATCATGGCGGTGGCGCTCTCCGGCAGCCAGGCCGAGGCCGTACCGCTGTCGTCGCTGCCGGGGCCGAAGAGATGGGGGGCGAGCTGCGCCTGGAGATCGGCCGGGGAGGGCCGGCGGCTGACGTCCGTCTGCATGCAGGACTCGATGAGCGGGCGCAGCTCCTCGGGCAGCCCCTCCAGGTCGGGACCCTCACGGAGAAGCATGAAGACCGTCTCGACCGGGTTGGCACCGTGGTAGGGCGCGTGGCCGGTGGCGGCGAAGACCAGCATCGAGCCCAGCGAGAAGACGTCGCTCGCGCCGGTGACGCTGCGCGAGTCGCGGGCCTGCTCGGGCGACATGTAGGCCGGGGTGCCGACGGCGACGTTGGTCATGGTCAGGCGCGTGTTGGACACGCCCGACGCGATGCCGAAGTCGATCACCCGGGGGCCGTCCTCGACGACGAGGACGTTGGAGGGCTTCAGGTCACGGTGGACCAGGCCCGCGCCGTGGATGGACTGCAGGGCCTCGGCGACACCGGCGGCCAGCCAGCGCACGGCCTGGGCCGGGAGCGGTCCGCACTCGTTCACTATCTCTTCGAGCGAGGGCGCGGGGACGTAGGCGGTCGCCAGCCACGGCACGGCGGCCCGGGGGTCGGCGTCCACGACGGCGGCCGTGTAGAAGCCGGAGACCGCCCGCGCGGCCTCCACCTCCCGGGTGAACCTGACCCGGAACAGCTGGTCCTCCGCGAGCTCCGTGCGCACGGTCTTGATCGCCACGCGCCGGCCCGAGGCCGAGCGCGCGAGATAGACCAGGCCCATTCCGCCCGCGCCGAGCCGGCCCAGCACCTCGAAGGGCCCGATACGTCTCGGGTCGTGCTGCGTCAGCTGTTCCACTTGCCTGCCACCTCCCCGTACGGGCCATGAGGGTACGGCCCCGTGGCCCTGATTCTTCCTGTCCGAGGGCCCGGTTGCGAACCCGGGGGCGGATCGGGGTGTCACGGGCGATAACGGGGTGGCCCGGTGCGGGGTGCGCCGGGCCCGTACAGGTGGGGACGTCTCAGGCCGTACCGGCCGGTTTCGGTTCCGCGGCCGGTTGTGCGGCCGGTTCCTTCGCCAGTTCCCGCGCCGGTTCCGCCGTCGGTTCCGTCGCCTGTTCCGCCGTCGGTTCCGCGAGGACCGCGAAACGGGCGCCCTGGTTGTCGTGGAGGACGGCGATACGGCCGTGCGGGGTGCTGAAGGCAGGGGTGGCGACCCGGCCGCCGAGGCGGACGGTGGTCGCGCAGGCCTGGTCGCAGTCGCGGACGGCGAAGTAGACGAGGACGTGCCCCGGCATCTCCGCGGGGAAGTCGTCGGTGATGACGGCGCGCCCGCCGAAAGCGCTGTCGTCGCCGGTGCGGGAGCCGGGCGGTGACCAGACGCGGTAGTCGAAGCCGGCTTCCCTGCCCTCCTCCCCGGCGTCCACCTGGCGGCCGAGGTAGTGGAAGACGCGGGCGTAGAAGGTGTCGGTGGCCTCCGGCCGGCGCGTGTACACCTCCATCCAGCAGAACGAGCCCGGTTCGTTCGTGACCTCGAAGCCGTCGTCGTCGCCCGCCTGCCGGAGCCCGATCACGGCGCCGCCGGGGTCCGCGGCCAGCGCCAGGACGCCGAAGGGGCCGACGGGGTACGGCTCCATGATCATCTGCCCCCCTGCGGCCTTGATCCGGGCGGCGAGGCTGCCCGCGTCGCGGGTGGCGAGGTAGAGGGTCCAGGTGGTGGGCATGCGGCCGTCGCGCTTGGGGAGGAGCCCGGCGACGCGTCGCCCGTCGAGGAGCGCCTCGTCGCGGTCGGGGTCGAAGGTCCAGCCGAACAGCTCGCCGTAGAAGCGCTTGCCCGCTTCGAGGTCGGGAAGCTGTGCGTCCACCCAGCAGGGGGTGCCCTCAGTACGTACGGCCATGTCACCACGCTAGGACGGAGGAGGGGCGCCCGCACGCCCCGACATACGAACATATAGGCGATTTATCGGCCCAGAACCCTTGGGGCGCCTGCGTTGTCCACCGAAGTTGTCCACAGGCTGTTCATAAGACTATTCGGGTACGGGACTCCCCCGGCCTCCCCCCGGCCTCCCCCTCCCCTGACGCCGGCGCCACCCCACCTGGCTTGAACCCGCCCCTCGGCCTCGGGGCCGGAGACCCGCGTCTACCTCGCAGAACACCCGCGGAACAGGGTCGCACCCCATTTGCAGTCGGCCGAATCGCGCGCCGACACCCCCTCGGTAAGCTGACGGCATGACAGGACAAGTACGCACCGTCGACGGCCGCGTGGCCGGACGACGCGGTCAGGCGACGCGGCAGAAGCTGCTCGACTGCCTCGGTGAGATGCTCAGCTCCTCGCCCTACCGGGACGTCAAGGTCATCGATGTGGCCCGGAAGGCGGGTACTTCACCCGCGACGTTCTATCAGTACTTCCCGGACGTCGAGGGAGCGGTGCTCGAGATCGCGGAGGAAATGGCCAAGGAGGGCGCCGCGTTGACCGCGCTGGTCTCCGGCCGCTCCTGGGTCGGCAAGGCCGGCTGGCAGACCTCCGAGGAACTCGTCGAAGGCTTCCTGGACTTCTGGCGGAAGCACGACGCGATCCTCCGGGTCGTGGACCTCGGCGCCGCGGAGGGCGACAAGCGGTTCTACAAGATCCGCATGAAGATCCTGAACTCGGTCACCAACTCCCTCACGGACGCGGTGAAGGAGCTCCAGGCCAAGGGCAAGGTCGACAAGGAGGTCAGCCCCGCCGCCATGGCGGGCTCGCTCGTGGCGATGCTCGCCTCGGTCGCGGGCCACCAGAAGGGCTTCACGACCTGGGGCGTGAAGCAGGCCGAACTCAAGCCGAACCTCGCCCTGTTGGTACACCTGGGCATCACCGGCAAGAAGCCGACCAGATAGCCGCCCGGACAGCCGCCCGGATCTCCGGCAACAACTCCTTCATCCGTCCTGTCGTCGACGCCGACGGCGGCCCGCCCCCACGGACCGCCGTCGGCGTCGCCGTGTGTCCGCCGCCCCCGGAGCACCGGGGCGACCCCCCTCACCGTCGCGTCAGCCGGAAGAGCCGGATCTCGCGGTCCACCCGGGCCTGGTACGTGGCGTACGGCGGCCAGAACTCGAGCGCCGCCCGCCAGGCCTCCGCCCGCTCCTCCCCGGTGAGCAGCTCCGCCCGTACGGGGATGTCGGCGCCCCGCCAGTTCACCTCGACGTCCGGGTGGGCGAGCAGGTTCGCCGTCCACGCCGGGTGCCCGGGGCGGCCGAAGTTGGAGCCGACGAGCAGCCAGCCGCCGTCCGGCTCCGGCATGCAGGCGAGCGGGGTGACCCGGGTCGCCCCGCTCCTCGCGCCCCTCGCGGTGAGCACCACCCCGGGCAGCATCTGGGCGCTGAGCAGCACTTTCCCCCGGGTGAGCCGGTGCACGGCCTTGTCCATGGCGGGGATGACATGAGGGCCGATCCGGGCGAAGGTCCGGGTCGACGACATCTTCTGCACGAGCCTGCGTCCGACGGGCATCTACGCCGCCACCTCTCGGAAGAGTCCGGTCCGTTCGGCCGCCCGTGCGCGCAGTCCCCGTACGGGACCGAAGAGGAGCTCGTCGGAGGCGGCGCGGGCGGCGAAGGGCGCGGTGGCGTCGGCCGGCCGGACCGCCTCCTCGGCGGTGGCACGCAGGGCTTCCAGCGCGTGGGCGAGCGCGAGCGGCCCGCCCTCGGGCCCGGAGCCCGTGCCGGGGCCACCGGGTCCTGACTCGCCCGCCGCGCTGTACGTGAGGGTGCGGGCGGCCTCGACCTGGACGGAGAGGTCGGCGAGCCGGTGGACGGCCGCCCCACGGGAGCCGGCGTGACCGGCCCGGGAGCAGGCGTGGGCGGCGCCCCGGTCGAGGGCGGCCCGGGCCGCCCCGACGGCTTCGGCGGCCAGCATGACGGCGGTGTGGCGGCCGGTGGCGGCGAGCGTGCCGAGGACGTCCGCCGGTTCCGCGCCGAGGAGTTCGGCCCTGGTGTCGCGGAACTGGACGGTGGCCCGGGGCCGGGTGGGGTCCAGGGCGGGCTGCCGGGTGCGGACGAGCCCGGGTACGTCGGCGCCCTCCGCCCGTACGAGGAAGAGGAGGGTACGGCTGCGGGCGAAGCCCCCCGCGTGGGCGGCGACGAGCAGCAGTCCCGCGCTGTGTCCGTCGAGGACCTGGGCGGCCTCGCCGTACAGCCGCCAGCCCTCGCCGTCGGGGCGGGCCTGGACGCCGCCCGCCCGGCCGCCGCCGGACCAGTCCTCTGCGGCGTTGTCGCCGGTGAGGCCCAGGGCGAGCGCGAGGGCGCCGCCGGGGACGGCGAGGGCGCAGGTGAGGCTTCCGGCGGCGAGGCGCGGGAGGTGCGCGGCGCGCTGGGCGGGACTGCCGAGGGCGGTGAGGAGCGGGGCGGCGAGGACGCGGGTGGCGAGGAGCGGGGAGGGGGCGAGGGCGCGGCCGGTCTCCTCGCAGGCGAGGACGAGTTCCGCGGGGCCGTGGTCGGCGGTGCACAGGGTGACGTGGCCGAGGGTGGCGGACAGCCGGGTCCACAGCTCGGGGTCGTACCCCTGGGAGGTGGCGGTGGCCACGGGGTTCTGGTGCGGCCCGGCCCGTTCGGCGAGCAGGTCCCGCAGGGTGCGGCGGAACTCCCGCTGCTCCTCGGTGAGCGGGGCGGCGAGCGCGGCGCTTTCGGCGGCGTCCATGGGGCTCCCTCCGTATCTGACGGTCCGTCATGCTAGGTCCGTCCGACGCCACTTGCCCAGAGAGACACCCGTTCCGATTCCACAGATCTGATGTACCGTCAGAAACATGGATGCCACTCCGCGCCCCGCCCGCCGCGTCGCCGTCGCAGGCGTCGCCCTCGCCGACTGCGGCCGGGTCGACGAGGCCACGCCGTACGCGCTGCACGCCCAGGCCGCCCGGCGGGCGCTGGCGGACAGCGGCCTCGACCGCTCGCTGATCGACGGCCTGGCCTCGGCAGGGCTCGGCACCCTCGCCCCGGTCGAGGTCGCCGAGTACCTGGGGCTTCGCCCCCGCTGGGTGGACTCGACCGCCGTCGGCGGCGCCACCTGGGAGGTCATGGCCGCGCACGCCGCCGACGCGATAGCCGCCGGCCACGCGAACGCGGTCCTCCTCGTGTACGGCTCCACCGCGCGCGCCGACATCCGCGCCCGGCGGCGCACCGCCAACCTCTCCTTCGGGGCGCGCGGCCCGCTGCAGTTCGAGGTCCCGTACGGCCACACCCTGATCGCCAAGTACGCGATGGCCGCGCGCCGCCACATGCACCAGTACGGGACGACCCTGGAGCAGCTCGCCGAGGTGGCCGTCCGGACTCGGGCGAACGCGGCGCTCAACCCGGAGGCGATGTTCCGCGAGCCGATCACCGTCGACGAGGTCCTGGACGGGCCGATGATCGCGGACCCCTTCACCAAGCTGCACTGCTGCCTGCGCAGCGACGGCGGGTGCGCGGTGCTGCTCGTCGCCGAGGAGTACGTCCAGGACTGCCGGACCGACCCCGTCTGGGTGCTGGGCACCGGCGAGCACGTCTCGCACACCACGATGTCCGAGTGGGAGGACTTCACGGTCTCCCCGGCGGCGGTCAGCGGCCGGCTCGCCTTCGAGCGGGCGGGCATCGGGCCCGGGGACGTCGACGTCGCCGAGATCTACGACGCCTTCACCTACATGACCCTGGTGACCCTGGAGGACCTGCGCTTCTGCGCGAAGGGGGAGGGCGGCCCGTTCGTCCAGGAGAAGGACCGGCTGCCGGTGAACACCGACGGCGGCGGCCTGTCGGCCTGCCACCCGGGCATGCGGGGACTCTTCCTCCTCGTGGAGGCGGTGCGGCAGTTGCGCGGGGAGGCGCCGGGCCTCCAGGTGCGCCGCCGGGACGGAAGCCTGCCGGAGGTCGCGGTGGCCTCGGGGACGGGAGGCTGGTTCTGCTCCTCGGGGACGGTGGTACTGGGCCGGGGCTGAGCATCACCCCACGAGCGCTGCCCAGCGCCGGAGAGTCCGGACGAGAGAATCTATACAAGCGTCATAGACAGTCGTGTAGGACATCCGTATAGTCATGTCCGCGGGCAGGGGAACGGCCCGCAGACACCCGACAAGGAGTCCCGCCATGAACGGCACCGTGAACCCCGCGAACCCCACCGAGACCGCGAAGCCCGCCCAGACCGTCCTGATCTCCGGCGCCTCCATCGCAGGACCCGCCCTCGCCCTCTGGCTGCACCGCTACGGCTTCTCCGTCACCGTCGTCGAGCGCGCCCCCGAACTGCGCACCGGCGGCTACAAGGTGGACATCAGGGGCACCGCGATCGAGGTCTGCCGCCGGATGGGAATCCTCGACGAGATCCGCGCCGACTCGACTGACATGCGTGGTGGTTCGTACGTCGACGACAGCGGCCGAACCATCGGCGAACTGCCCGCCGACATCTTCGGCGGACGCGTCGAGGAGGACGACGAGATCATGCGCGGCGCACTCGCCCGCATCCTCTACGACCGCACCCGCGACGACGTCGAGTACCTCTTCGACGACTCGATCGCCGCACTCGCCGAAGACGCCCAGGACACCGAGGACACGGAGGACACCGAGGACGGTGGCGGCGTCACCGTCACCTTCGAGAGCGGCACCGTCCGCCGCTTCGACCTGGTCGTCGGCGCCGACGGACTGCACTCGAACACCCGGCGCCTCGCCTTCGGCCCCGAGGAGCGGTTCAAGCGCCATCTCGGCGCGTACGTCTCCATCTTCACCGCCCCCAACCACCTGGGCCTGGACCGCTGGGAGACGTACCACGCGCTCCCCGGCAAGCTGGTCTGCGTCTACAGCTCGGCCGGCGAGACCGACGCCAAGAACCTCTTCGTCTTCTCCTCGCCCGAGGAACTCCCTTATCACCACCGGGACATCGACGCTCAGAAGCGGCTGCTCGCCGGCACCTTCGACGGCGACGGCTGGGAGATTCCCCGGCTCCTGGGCCACGCGGCCGACGCCGACGACTTCTACTTCGACTCGATCTCCCTCGTCGAGATGGACCGCTGGTCGAAGGGCCGGGTCGTCCTCCTCGGCGACGCCGCCCACTGCTCCTCCCCCGCCTCCGGCCAGGGCACCGGACTCGCCCTGACCGGCGCGTACGTCCTGGCGGGCGAGCTGGCCCGGGCGGGCGGCGACCACACCGTCGCCTTCGAACGCTACGAGGCGCACATGCGACCCGGCGTGGAGCAGAACCAGAAGATGGCCGAGGGCTTCGTCAAGGAGATGACCGTGGACTCGAAGTGGAAGATCGCGCTGCGCATGTTCATGGTGCGGACCCTGCCGAGGACGCCGTGGAAGAACCTCATCGCGAAGAAGATCCGCGACGACATCCAGGCGGCGGCGAACGCGGTCCCGCTCGCGGACCACCCGGCGCCCCTGACGGACTTCGCGGCGCCCACCCGAGCCCACGGCACTCCGCGCTCTACCGTGGCCGCATGACCGACTTCCACCACGCCCTGCGCTCCCTGAAGGTCTGGGACACCGAGCTGCCGTCCTTCGACCCGGCGAGCGCCCCGCCCGAGCCGCTGCCCCTCTTCCACGACTGGTTCACGGCGGCGGTCGCGGCCGGCCAGACCGAGCCGCACACCCTCTCCCTCGCCACCACCGACGAGGACGGCAGGCCCGACGTCCGTACGGTGATGCTGCACGACGCGGACGCGCGCGGCTGGCACTTCGCCTCGCACTCCACCAGTGCCAAGGGCCGCCAGCTCGCCGCCCGCCCCGAGGCCGCCCTCGGCTTCTACTGGCCGGTCCAGGGCCGCCAGGTCCGGATCCGCGGCCACGTCACCACCGGCACCCCCGAGGAGGCGTACGCGGACCTCCACGCCCGCACCACCGGCGCCCTCGCCTCGGCGCTCGTCGGCCGGCAGAGCGAGGTCCTGGACTCGTCCGACACCCTCGCGGAGGCGAGCGCGGCGGCCTGGCGCAGGGCGGAGGCGGAGCCGGACGCCCCGGCCCCCAGCTGGACGCTGTACGTCGTCGAACCGGCCGAGGTCGAGTTCTTCCAGGGCGACGGACGGCGCCGCCACCAGCGCCTCCGCTACCGCCGCGACCCGGCGGCCGGCGACGGCTGGCTGCGCGAGCTGCTCTGGCCCTGAGGGCGCACCATGGAAAGTGGAGGTGGGTGACCATGGCTACGTACATGGACGTGCACCGGGGCATGGTCGGCATCACGGCCGAGCAGCTCAGGGAAGCGCACGAGGCGGACCTCGCCGTCGAGAAGGACGAGGGCGTCCACTTCGAGAAGGCCTGGGCCGACCCGGAGTCCGGCACGGTCTACTGCCTGTCGCACGGCCCGTCGAAGGAAGCCGTCGAGCGGGTCCACGCCCGCACGGGCCACGCGGCCGACGAGATCCACGAGGTGCCCCTCACGGTGTGAGGACGCCTGGGAAGGTCAGCACGGCACAGAGCATCACGGCACAGGGCACCCCCTACGGGGTGCCCTCCGCCTCGTACATCTCCTCGATCTCCCGCGCGAAGTCCCGCAGCACCGCGCGCCGTTTGAGCTTCAGGGACGGGGTCAGGTGCCCGGAGGTCTCGGAGAACTCGGCGGTCAGGACCCGGAAGGCGCGGATCGACTCCGGCCGTGAGACCAGCCGGTTGGCCTCGTCCACGGCGCGCTGGAGCACGCCGAGCAGCTCCTCGTCCCGGGCCAGCTCCCACAGCGCGAGGTGGTCCTTGTGCCGCATCCGCCGCCAGTGGGTGAGGCCCTCGTGGTCGAGGGTGATCAGGGCCGTGACGTACGGGCGGTCGTCGCCGAGGACCACGCACTGGGCGACCAGGGGGTGGGTGCGCAGCCAGTCCTCCAGGGGGGCGGGGGCCACGTTCTTGCCGGCCGAGGTGATGAGGATGTCCTTCTTGCGGCCGGTGATCCGCAGATAGCCGTCGGCGTCGAGGGAGCCGAGGTCGCCGGTGGGGAACCAGCCGTCGTCGGTGTACGGGACGGCCGTCCCGCGCTGGGCGTCCCAGTACCCGGCGAAGACGTGACCGCCCTTGAGCCAGACCTCGCCGTCGTCGGCGATCCGGACGGACGTGCCGGGCAGCGGCCAGCCGACGGTGCCGGTGCGGGGCCGCTGCGGCGGGGTGACCGTGGACGCGGCCGTGGTCTCCGTCAGGCCGTACCCCTCGAAGACCTCCACGCCCGCGCCCGCGTAGAACTCGGCGAGCCGCGCGCCGAGCGGGGAGCCGCCGCAGATCACGTACCTCACCCGGCCGCCGAGCACGGCCCGGATGCGCCGGTAGACGAGCGTGTCGTACAGCGCCCGGGTGGCCCGCAGCGCGAGCGAGGGCGTCTCCTCCTGGCCGTAGCGGCGGGCGACCCGGGCGGCGCGGTCGAAGGAGGCGGCCCTGCCGCCGCGTTCGGCGGTGGCGCGGGCCGTGTTGTAGACCTTCTCCAGGACGTACGGGATGGCGAGCAGGAAGGTGGGCCGGAAGGCGGCCATGTCGGTGAGGAGTTCGTCGCCCTCGACGGAGGGCGCGTGCCCGACGCGGACCCGTGCGCGGACGCAGCCGACGGCGACCATCCGTCCGAAGACGTGGGAGAGCGGCAGGAAGAGCAGGGTGGCGGGGGGTTCGCTGCTCTCGGCGACGAAGACGGGATGGAGGAGCCGGACGGCGTTGTCGACCTCGGCGAAGAAGTTGGCGTGGGTGAGGGCGCAGCCCTTGGGCCGGCCGGTGGTGCCGGAGGTGTAGACGAGGGTGGCGAGGGTCTCGGGGGTGAGCAGCCCGCGGCGGGCGGTGACGGCCTCGTCGGCGACGCGGGCGCCGGCCCGGCGGAGCTGGTCGACGGCGCCGGAGTCGAGGACCCAGAGGTGGGCGAGGCCGGGGAGCTGCCGCCGCTCGTCGGAGACGAGCCGGGCCTGCGCGGAGTCCTCGACGACACAGGCGGCGGCGCCGGAGTCCTGGAGGATCCAGCGGGTCTGGAAGGCGGAGGACGTGGGGTAGACGGGGACGGTGACGAGACCCGCGGCCCAGGCGGCGAAGTCGATCAGGGTCCACTCGTAGGTGGTGCGGGCCATCAGGGCGAGCCGGTCGCCGGGGCGCAGGCCGTGGGCGATGAGGCCCTTGGCGACGGCGTGCACGTCGGCGGCGAAGCGGGCGGCCGTGACGTCGTACCACTCCCCTTCCTGCCCTTTGCGGGAGAAGAGGACGGCTTCGGGTTCCTGGCGGGCGTTGTCGTACGGCAGGTCGGCGAGGGAGCCGCGGCGGATCGGCGTGACGAGGGCGGGCACGGAGGCCTCCCGCACGACGCCGTCGACCAGGGTCTTGTACGGCTCGACCGGTTGGCCGGGGGGCGGGGCGGTGACGACGGACACGTGCGGCTCCTCGGTCTGCGCGATGAACTGAGGTCGTGCGTCGGTGCGTTGCCTGCTTCACGTGACGTAACTAGCCGGTAACCTTACTGCGCGGTAAGGCTCGACGGGGAGACCGGTGCCCGCATTTCCTGAGGCCCGCCCGGCCCGTCCGGCCCGTCGCCTTCGCCGGCCGCCCCACGGAAACGCGCGTGCCCCCTGCCGGGGGGCAGGGGGCACGCGCGGACCGGTCGGGCTGACGTGTCAGGCCGCGACGGCGACCTTCGGCTCGGCCTCACGGCTGCCGGCCGGGTCGTCGATCGGGGACGCCGAGGCGTTCTCGTACGCGGTGAGGTCGAGGATCTTCTCGCGGGCGGAGACGATCACCGGGACCAGCGCCTGACCAGCCACGTTCGTGGCCGTCCGCACCATGTCGAGGATCGGGTCGATCGCCATGAGCAGGCCGACGCCCTCCAGGGGCAGGCCCAGGGTGGAGAGGGTCAGGGTCAGCATGACCGTCGCGCCGGTCAGGCCGGCGGTGGCCGCCGAGCCGATGACGGAGACGAAGGCGATCAGGAGGTAGTCGCCGATGCCGAGCTGCACGTCGAAGATCTGCGCGATGAAGATCGCGGCGAGCGCCGGGTAGATCGCGGCGCAGCCGTCCATCTTGGTGGTGGCGCCGAACGGGACGGCGAAGGAGGCGTACTCCTTCGGGACGCCGAGGCGCTCGGTGACCTTCTGGGTGACCGGCATGGTGCCGACCGAGGAGCGGGAGACGAAGGCCAGCTGGATGGCCGGCCAGGCGCCCTTGTAGAACTGGATCGGGTTGACCTTGGCGACCGTGGCGAGCAGCAGCGGGTAGACGCCGAACATGACCAGGGCGGAGCCGATGTAGACGTCGGCGGTGAAGGTCGCGTACTTGCCGATGAGGTCCCAGCCGTAGTCGGCGATGGCGAAGCCGATGAGGCCGACGGTGCCGAGCGGGGCGAGGCGGATGACCCACCACAGGGCCTTCTGGAGGAGCTCCAGGATCGACTCGGAGAGGGTGAGGATCGGCTTGGCCCGGTCGCCGAGCTTGAGGGCGGCGATGCCGGCGACGGCGGCCATGAAGACGATCTGGAGGACGTTCAGCTCGGTGAAGGGCGTGATGACGTCCGACGGGATGATGCCGGTCAGGAAGTCGATCCAGGAGCCCTCGCGCTTCGGCAGCTTGCCGTCCTGCGGGGTGAGGCCGGTGCCGGCGCCCGGGTTGGTGACCAGTCCGATGACGAGGCCGATGGCGACCGCGATCAGCGAGGTGATCATGAACCAGAGCAGCGTGCGGGTGGCGAGCCTGGCGGCGTTGTTCACCTTCCGCAGGTTGGTGATCGAGACCAGGATCGCGAAGAAGACGAGCGGGGCGACGGCCAGCTTGAGCAGCTGGACGAAGATGTCGCCGACCTGGCCGAGGGTCTCCTTGAGCCAGGAGACGTCCTGGCTGCGGGCTATCCAGCCGAGCAGCGCGCCGAGGACGAGACCGGCGATGATCTGGGCCCAGAACGGGACCTTGGGTATCCGGGACGAGGGCTTGGTCTCGTTCTCGGGCGCGGAAGCGGGCGCGGACGCGGACACAGACACACTCCACAGGTGCGTATCGGGCAATACGGGGACGGGGGTGCGGCACACACGCGCTGCGAGCGCGGGCCGCTGCATGATGCCGGGATCAGAGCACGCGGCAACAGACCGCGGACATACAGCGGCAGAGATCGACGTGCAGGCGCGCCACGAGCGGGGTGCTCGCGGCGTCGAAGGGGCGCACTGCTGTCGTCATGGCGGATACGTTAACACTTGAACTTTGAGAACCTCAAAGCCCTTCTTTGAGGTGCCAGTACGCCCCGTCGCCTCCGAAACGCAGAAAACCCCAGGCGGGAGCCTAAGAAGCTCCCACTCGGGGTGATGATCTGTGACGAACCTTACGCAGCCCTTACACGGCGTCGGCAGGCCTTCGGCAGGCTTAGAGCGCGTCCTCCTGGGACCGGTTCTCGGCCAGCCGTCCCTTCGCGCGGTCGACCTTCGCGACGACGGCGGCGCTCGCCTCGTCCCGCACCTTGCGCAGGAGGACGAAGCTCAGCGGGGCGGAGACGACGATGGACAGCACGAGGACCCAGAGCAGGTTCGAGTCGCCGAGGCCGCGCGGCAGCGCACCGACGTAGACGAGACCCCACAGGGCGAGGAAGCATCCGGCGAAGACACCGAGACGCATCAGCGTGTAGCGGAGCATGTCAGGCCCACTCTTTCGTTCCGACGTTCCGAAAAGTACCCAAGGCCCCTTACGGGACAAGCGCCCACCCAGTGAAGCACGGCGGCGCGAACCTCCCGGGACCGGGCCCTTGAGCGCCGCGCGAGTAATATCTAAGATGCCTCTATGACCCTTACGTTTGAGGTGGACCCGACGGTCGGCCCCGCCCTGCGCGACGGCGTGCTCTCCCTCTGGGCCGACGTCTCCAACGCCGGCGGGGCGGTCGGCTTCGTCCCGCCCGTCACCCCCGACGAGATCCGACCCGCCCTGCTCAAGCACCTGGTGGCGATGGACCGGGGCGACACCCGCCTGCTCGTCGGCCGCGACGAGGACGGCGAGATCGCCGCCACCGCGTTCTTCACCTTCAACACCCACCCGCTGATGACCCACTGGGTGTGGCTCTACACGGTGATGGTCCACCCCCGGCACCAGGGCAAGGGGTACGGCGGCGACCTGATGGCGGCCGTCGAGCACACCGCCCGTACCGCCGAGGGCTTCGAGGCGATCGAGGCGATCCGGCTGACCTGCCGGGGCGGCACCGGCGTCGACCGCTTCTACGCCCGCTCCGGGTACAAGGAGGTGGGCCGCGTCCCCGACGCCATCCGGGTCGCCCCCGGCGACGACCGCGACGACATCATCATGCTGCTGCCCCTGAACTGACCGGACCGGGCACAGGATGTCGGGTCCCGCGGGCCCCGCCCTTCCTACGGTGAAGCACGCAAGAGGAAGGACGCACCCATGCTGGAGCGGCTCAACCAGGCCCTGGACCACATCGAGGATCGTCTCCGCGGCGACCTCGAAGCGGCCGAACTCGCCCGGATCACCATGACCTCGGAGTACCACTTCCGGCGCCTGTTCTCGGCGCTGGCGGGGATGCCCCTGTCGGAGTACGTACGGCGCAGGCGGCTCACCGTCGCCGGCGCCGAGGTCCTCGCCGGCGAGCGGTCGCTCCTGGAGATCGCGGTCCGGTACGGCTACGGCTCCGGCGAGGCCTTCGCCCGCGCGTTCCGCGCGGTGCACGGCGTCGGCCCCGGCGAGGCCCGCCGCACGGGCGCCGCGCTGCGCTCCCAGCCACGGATGTCCTTCCGCCTCGTCGTCGAAGGGAACAGCACCATGCGGTACAGGGTCGTGGAGAAGGAAGCCTTCCGGGTCATCGGGCGCGGGGCCAGGGTGCCCCTCGTCCACGAGGGCGAGAACCCGGCGATCGCCGCGCACATCCGGTCCATCGGCCAGGAGGCCCTCGACCGGCTCGCCCTCCTCTCGGACGGGGAGCCGAAGGGAGTCGTCTCGGCGGTCACGCACCTCTCGGAGAGCCGGGAGGAGGGCGTCGAACTCGACTACTGGCACGGGGTCGTCAGCGGCGCGGAGGTGCCGGACGGGTTCGACGCACTCGACGTGCCCGCCGGCACCTGGGCGGTCTTCGAGAACGAGGGGCCGCTGCCGCAGGCGATCCAGTACCTGTGGCGGGACGTCTTCACGCAGTGGTTCCCGTCCAACCCGTACGCGAGCCGGCCCGGCCCCGAGCTGCTGAGCGTCCGGCCCTCGGCGGACTGGACGACGGCGCGGGCGGAACTGTGGATCCCGGTGGAGCGCACGGAGGCGTGACGCACACGTGAAGAAGGGCCGGCGGGGCGTCCCGCCGGCCCTTCGTCACGCGAGGAACTCAGACCCGCATCGCCTGCGGCGACTCGCGCCGGTCAGCGTCCGGGCCCGGGTACTCGCGGATGATCTCGTACCGGGTGTTCCGCTCGACCGGGCGGAAGCCCGCGTCCCGGATCAGTTCGAGCAGGTCCTCGCGGCCCAGCTTGTTCGGCGTGCCGTAGTTGTCGGCGTCGTGCGTGATCTTGTACTCGACGACCGAGCCGTCCATGTCGTCGGCGCCGTGCTGGAGCGCGAGCTGCGCGGTCTGGACGCCGTGCATGACCCAGAAGACCTTGACGTGCGGCACGTTGTCGAAGAGCAGCCGGGAGACCGCGAAGGTCTTCAGGGCCTCGGCACCGGTCGCCATCGTGGTGCGCGCCTGGAGCTTGTTGCGGATCTTGCCGTCCTGCATGTCGACGAAGTCGTGCTGGTAGCGCAGCGGGATGAAGACCTGGAAGCCGCCGGTCTCGTCCTGGAGCTCACGCAGCCGCAGCACGTGGTCGACGCGGTGCCGGGGCTCCTCGATGTGCCCGTACAGCATGGTCGAGGGGGTCTTGAGCCCCTTCTCGTGGGCGAGCCGGTGGATCCGGGACCAGTCCTCCCAGTGGGTGCGGTGGTCCACGATGTGCTGCCGGACCTCCCAGTCGAAGATCTCGGCGCCGCCGCCGGTCAGCGATTCGAGACCGGCCTCGATGAGCTCGTCGAGGATGTCGGACGCGGACATCCCGGAGATCGTCTCGAAGTGGTGGATCTCGGTGGCGGTGAAGGCCTTCAGGGAGACGTTCGGCAGGGCCTTCTTGAGCTCGGAGAGGGAGCGCGGGTAGTAACGCCAGGGCAGGTTGGGGTGCAGCCCGTTGACGATGTGCAGCTCGGTGAGGTTCTCGTTCTCCATGGCCTTCGCGAGGCGCACGGCCTCCTCGATGCGCATGGTGTACGCGTCCTTCTCGCCCGGCTTGCGCTGGAAGGAGCAGTAGGCGCAGGAGGCGGTGCAGACGTTGGTCATGTTCAGATGCCGGTTGACATTGAAGTGGACCACGTCGCCGTTCTTGCGGGTCCTGACCTCGTGGGCCAGACCGCCGAGCCAGGCGAGGTCGTCGGACTCGTACAGGGCGATGCCGTCCTCACGGCTCAGCCGCTCACCGTCCCGGACCTTCTGTTCAAGCTCGCGCTTGAGCCCAGCGTCCATCTCCGGCCGCCTCCCTCTCCTCTGCGAAATACGCCTTGTCCCTGACGAAACAGGCCTTGCCAACCGTACTCTCAGGCCTCTTCGGGCAGCTCTCCGACCCGGTTCTCCCACTTCGTGGAGAGCACGATCGTGGTGCGGGTGCGGGAGACGCCCTTGGTGCCGGAGAGCCGGCGGATCGTCTTCTCCAGGCCGTCGACGTCGTTCGCGCGCACCTTGAGCATGAAGGAGTCGTCGCCCGCGATGAACCAGCAGTCCTCGATCTCGGCGAGGTCCTTGAGGCGGCGGGCCACGTCCTCGTGGTCGGCGGCGTCCGAGAGGGAGATGCCGATGAGGGCGGTGACGCCGAGGCCGAGCGAGGCGGCGTCGACGGTGGCGCGGTAGCCGGTGATGACTCCGGCGGCCTCAAGGCGGTTGATGCGGTCGGTGACGGAGGGGCCGGAGAGCCCGACGAGCCGGCCGAGCTCGGCGTACGAGGCCCGACCGTTCTCGCGCAGAGCCTGGATGAGCTGCCTGTCCACGGCGTCCATAGGTATGAAGCCTTCCATTGTCCAGCGATACCGCGATTTTGGGTATAGAATCTAAGGTACACAGGGGTCAACGCCCTGTGAATCTTTCAACAGATCAAAGACGATCTTTCAGGAGTGGTGTTCACCGTGTACACGATCGAGATGGCCTACGCCCGTATGCGCGAGCTGCAGGAGCTGGCCAACCGCTCGCGTGCCCACCAGCCGACCGCCGCCTCGAAGCGCGCCGCCAAGAAGCACGCCAAGAAGCGCTGATCAGACCGCGAGGGTCCTGATCCGAGGGACAGGCCCTAACCCGACCGGGGGGTCGCTCCACCGAGCTCTCCCTCCCAACGGCGGTACAGCCGGTGCGGCACTCCCGCCGCGTCGAGCACCCGCCCGGCGACGAAGTCCACCAGATCCTGGATGTGCGTCGCCCCCGCGTAGAACGCCGGAGAGGCGGGCAGCACCACCGCGCCCGCCTCGTCCAGCGCCACCATGTGCTTGAGCGTCTGACCGTTCAGCGGGGTCTCCCGCACCGCGACGACCAGCGGCCGCCGCTCCTTCAGCGTCACGCTCGCGACCCGCTGCAGCAGGTCCTTCGAAAGCCCCAGTGCCACTCCCGCCACCGCCGCGGTCGAGGCCGGCACCACCAGCATCCCCTTCGCCGGGTACGAGCCCGAGGACGGCCCCGCGGCCAGGTCACCGGCCGCCCAGTACCGCACCCCGCTCACGTCGACCGCGAACGTGTCGGGCTTCCCGTCGGCGCCCCGCGCCAGCCAGGACGCCAGGTCCTCGCGCCAGTGGGCGTCCCGGAAGGAGATCCCCGTCTCGTCGAGCAGCGTGAGCCGCGAGGCCCGCGACACGACGAGGTCGACGCTCTCCCCCGCGGCGAGCAGCCCCCTCAGCACGGCGGCGGCGTACGGCGTGCCCGACGCCCCGGAGACCCCCACGATCCAGGGGGTGCGCTTGCCGTCGTTCATGCCGTCGAGCCTATCCGTCATCGGGCCGGGGCCTACGGGGTGAGCCCGCGGACCAGCAGGTCGAGGAGGGCGCACACGAAGAGGCTGATCCCGATGAAACCGTTCGTCGTGAAGAACGCCCGGTTCAGACGGGACAGGTCGTGCGGCTTCACGATCGAGTGCTCGTAGCAGAACGCGGCCACCACGATCACGAGGCCGGCCCAGAAGAACAGACCGGCGTCGGTCACCAGGGCGTACCAGACGAGCAGCCCCGTGGTGACGACGGCGGAACCGCGGGCGCCCCAGAGCGCGGCCGGAACGCCGAAGCGGGCCGGCACCGACATGACGCCCTCGGCCCGGTCCGCCTGCACGTCCTGGCAGGCGAAGATCAGGTCGAAGCCGCCGATCCAGATGCCGACGGCGAGACCCAGGATGACCGCGTCCCAGGACCACTCGCCGGTCACCGCGAGCCAGGCGCCGATGGGCCCCATGGCCTGGGCGAGTCCGAGGATCGCGTGGGGGAAGTTCGTGAACCGCTTGCCGTACGGGTAGACGACCATCGGGACGACGGCGAGCGGCGCGAGCGCCAGACAGAGCGGGTTCAGCAGGGCCGCGGCGCCGAGGAAGACGACGACGGCGATCCCGGCCCCGGTCCACGCGGAACGCACGGACACGGCCCCGGTCACCAGCTCGCGACCGGCGGTGCGCGGGTTACGCGCGTCGATCTCGCGGTCGATGATCCGGTTGCACGCCATGGCGAAGGTGCGGAGCCCCACCATGCAGACGGTGACGAGGAAGAGCGTCCACCAGTGGATGTCCCGGTCCACCTGGTACATGGCGGTCAGGGCCGCGATGTACGCGAAGGGCAGCGCGAAGACCGAGTGCTCGATCATCACGAGCCGCAGGAAGGCCTTGGTGCGTCCCGGCTGGGCGCCGGGGACGGCCGCGGTGGTCACAGTCCGTACTCCTTCCAGCGCCGGTCCACGAGGGCGGCCGTCGCTGGGTCCGACTCGACCATGTCCGGCCAGCCGCCGTCCCGGGTGTAGCCCTCCTCGGGCAGCTTCTTCGTGGCGTCGATGCCGGCCTTGCCGCCCCAGAACTGCTGGTAGGAGGCGTGGTCGAGGTGGTCGACGGGACCCTCGACGACGGTGAGGTCGCGGGAGTAGTCGGTGTTGCCGAGGGCCCGCCAGGACACCTCGTGCAGGTCGTGGACGTCGCAGTCCTTGTCGACCACGATGATCAGCTTGGTCAGCGACATCATGTGCGCGCCCCAGATGGCGTGCATGACCTTCTGCGCGTGCTTCGGGTACTTCTTGTCGATCGAGACGATCGCGCAGTTGTGGAAGCCGCCCGACTCCGGCAGGTGGTAGTCGACGATGTCCGGCACGATGATCTTGAGCAGCGGCAGGAAGAACCGCTCCGTGGCCCGCCCGAGCGGCCCGTCCTCGGTCGGCGGCCGGCCGACGACGATCGACTGGAGCAGCGGACGCTTCCGCATGGTCACACAGTCGATCTTCAACGCGGGGAAGGGCTCCTGCGGCGTGTAGAAGCCGGTGTGGTCGCCGAAGGGACCCTCCGGCAGCATCTCGCCGGGCTCCAGCCAGCCCTCGATGACGACCTCGGCGTTCGCCGGGACCTGGAGCGGGACGGTCTTGCAGTCGACCATCTCGATCCGCTTGCCCTGCACGAAGCCGGCGAAGAGGTACTCGTCGATGTCGCCGGGCAGCGGGGCGGTGGAGGCGTACGTGACGGCGGGCGGGCAGCCGAAGGCGATGGCGACGGGCAGCCGCTCGCCCTTCGCGGCGGCGACGGCGTAGTGGTTCCGGCTGTCCTTGTGGATCTGCCAGTGCATGCCGATGGTGCGCTTGTCGTGCCGCTGGAGCCGGTAGAGGCCGAGGTTCCGGACGCCGGTCTCGGGGTGCTTGGTGTGCGTGAGCCCGAGGTTGAAGAAGGAGCCGCCGTCCTTGGGCCAGGTGAACAGCGCGGGCAGCATGTCGAGGTCGACGTCGTCGCCGGTGAGCACGACCTCCTGCACGGGCGCGTTCTCGGCCTTCACCTTCTTCGGCGGCACGTGGACCATCGAGCCCAGCTTGCCGAAGGCCTCGCGGACGCCGACGAAGCCCTGCGGCAGCTCGGGCTTCAGCAGCCCGCCGATCTTGTCGCTGATCTCGCCGTACGACTTCAGGCCGAGGGCCTTGAGCAGCCGCCGGTCCGTCCCGAAGACGTTCATGGCGAGAGGCATCGAGGAGCCCTTGACGTTCTCGAAGAGGAGCGCCGGGCCTCCCGCCTTGTTCACCCGGTCGACGATCTCCCCGACCTCCAGGTACGGGTCGACTTCGGCCTTGATGCGCTTGAGGTCGCCTTCGCGCTCGAGGGCCCTGAGCAGCGAGCGGAGATCGTCGTAAGCCATAGGGGCAAGTATCGGTCACGGGCTAGGCTTGACCTGTCACCGGGGCCTTCGAAACGAACCCCGCCATTGCTTCCAGGGGGCTGTCCCACATGCTCAGGGCGCTGATGTACATCCTGCCGCTGGCGCTGACGATCTACGCGTTCATCGACTGTCTGAACACCCCCGAGGACGAGGCCAAGCACCTACCGAAGGTCGTCTGGGTCATCATCATCCTGCTGTTCTGGATCGTCGGCCCGATCGTCTGGTTCGCCGCGGGCAAGATGCGCCGCGCACCGGCCGGCGGCCGTACGCCGTCCGAGTGGCACCGCAACCACCGCACCGAATGGGTCGCCCCCGACGACAACCCCGAGTTCCTGAAGTCCCTCAAGGACGAGAACGAGAAGGACGAGGCCGTCCTCAAGGACTGGGAGGCGGACCTGCGCCGCCGCGAGGAGGAGCTGAAGAAGCGCGAGAAGGACGGCGACAAGGACACCGAGGGCTGATGGGACCGCACCGCGGCGAGAGGTTCGGGTCCTGATGGAGCTACGGCTCCTGGCGACCTTCGAGAAGGTCGCCGACGTCCTCTCCTTCACCCGGGCGGCGGCCGACCTCGGCTACGCCCAGTCCAGCGTCACCGGCCAGATCCGCTCCCTGGAGTCCTCGCTCGGGGTGGAGCTGTTCGAGCGCCTGGGCAGCCGCATCCGGCTCACGGAGGCGGGTGAGCGCCTCCTGCCGTACGCCCGCCGGATGGCGGAGCTCGCGGAGGAGGCCCGTACGGCGGTGGCCAGCGCGGGCGACCCGTCGGGAACGATCGCGGTGGGCACGATGGAGTCCCTCACCTCCTACCGGCTGCCGCCGCTCCTGGAGTACTTCCACCACCGCTACCCGGGGGTCCGGCTCACGCTGCGGCCGACGCTCGGCGACGAGACCCGGCAGGCGCTGCGGCAGGGCACATACGACGTCGGCTTCCTGATGGAGCCGGACACGGAGCACGAGGGCCTGGAGTCGGAGGTCCTCGCGCCGGAGCCGCTGGTCCTGGTGGCCGGTCCCGGGCATCCCCTCGTCGGGCGTACGGCCCTGACGGCCGCGGACGTGGCCGGGGCGCAGCTGGTGGGCACCGAGCCCGGCTGTCCGTACCGGGACCTGTTCGAGGCGGAGCTGCGGGAGTGGGCGCCGCCGTTCATGGAGTTCGGCACGATCGAGGCGACCAAGCGCGGGGTGGCGGCGGGCCTCGGGGTGGCGCTGCTGCCCCGGGTGGCGGTCGCGGAGGAACTGGCGTCGGGGACCCTGGTCGCGCTGCCCTGGGAGGCCCCGTTCACGCTCTTCACGCAGCTCGCGTGGCGGCGGGGGAAGCGGCTTCCGGCGCATGTCCGGCTGTTCGTGGAGCAGGCGCGGCGGCTGGTGTCCGAGCAGCGAGGGTGACCTTGAGGCCGGCGAGGACGATCAGCGGGACGCCGAGCGCCTGGACGAGCCCGATGTGGTGCCCGTACACGGCCCAGTCGACGCCCATGGCGACGGCCGGGTAGGTGAAGGCGAGGACGGCGATCTTCGCGGTGGGCAGCTTGGCGTAGGCCGCGTACATGAGCACGTACATGAGCCCGGTGTGGATGAACCCGAGGCCCACGAGCCACAGCCAGCCGCTCCCGAGCCCGGCGGCGGCGCCGAAGTCGGCGAAGGGCAGCAGCAGCGGAAGCCCGACGACCACCTGCACGAGGGCGACGAGGTGGGGCCGTACACCGGTGATCCGCTTGGTGACGAAGGTCGCGAGGGCGTAGAGCACGGCGGCGGCGAGCGCGAACCCGAGGCCCTTGAGGGAGGCGGTCTCTCCAGGCCGTACGCCGGAGACGAGCACGAGCCCGAGGAAGGCGAGCGCGAGCCATCCGAGCTTCCCCGCGGAGATCCGCTCCCTCATGAACACCGCCCCGAGGAGCACGAGGAAGAACGGCTGGGTGTGGTAGACGACGGTGGCGAGGGAGATGGAACTGGCCTCGTAGGCCTCGAAGAGGAACACCCAGTTGAAGACGATGAACACGCCGCCGAGCGCGGCGAGTCCGAGCTTCCTCGGCGTGAACCCGTGCCCGGTGAAGAACCCCCTGACGAGGCTGTACGCCCCGAGCGCGAGGGCCCCGAAGAGGCACCGGAAGAACACCACCTCGAACGGCGAGGCCCCGGACTCGACGACGAAGACGCCGAGGGTGCCGGAGAGCACCATGGCGAGGGTGAGTTCGACGGTGCCGCGCGTTTCGTTTCTCATGGGAACGACGCTACGAGCGGGCCCTGATCCGGTCCACGAGCCAGTGGGGCGTCCTCCCGATGGGGCCGATCGGCGGAGCCGATGGGTCGCGGAATACCCGCGCACGCATGGAAGTTGGCACCAGAACACCCCTACCGCCGGAGCAGACATGACCACCCTCGACCCGACAGTCGACGCGAAGCGGCCGGAGATCGGCCCGGACCGCTCGTTCCTCTTCGTCCTCGGCAGCTCGCGCGCGGACGGCAACACGGAGATCCTCGCGCGCGCGGCCGCGGCGCAACTGCCTTCGCACGTCCCCCAGCGCTGGGTGGACCTGAACCAGCTCGCCCTGCCGGACTTCCAGGACGGCCGGCACGAGACGGCCGGCTGGCCGGCGAACGAGAACGAGGAGATGCTGCGGCAGGCCACGCTTGAGGCCACGGACATCGTCATAGCGTCGCCGCTGTACTGGTACAACCTGTCCGCCCAGACCAAGCGCTACCTCGACTACTGGTCGGGCTGGCTGGTCGCGCCGGACTCGGACTTCGCGCGACGGATGGCGGGCCGGACGCTGTGGGGCGTGACGGTCATGGCCAACGACGACCACACCGTCGCGGCCGGCATGACCACCACGCTGAGCCTCTCGGCTGCCTACCTCCGCATGCGCTTCGGCGGCGTCCTGACGGGAACGGGCTCCCGCCCGGGCCGCGTACGCGCCGACGAACGCGCGATGCTCCACGCGAAGACGTTCTTCGAGAACGAGACACCGCTGGCACGGTTCCCGTACGAGAAGGCCGACGCGGAGGGGTGAGGGATGGGCGCTTCACACTGGGACCACTACGTGCCGTACCAGGAGGATCTCGGCGCCGCACTGGAGGAGTTGCGGCACCGGGTGTTCCTCGCGGATGACTACTACTGGGTGCGCGGCGCCGAAGGCCTTACCGAGGAGGAGCGCCGCCCCCGGCCGTCGACCCTGGACGAACTGTGGGACGACGAGTGGACACAGCACTCCGGAACCCACTCGGTTCTCGACGTCTTCACCGTCCAGCGGGAGGACGAGACACCCGAGGCCTTCGCGGTACACCCGGTGACCGCCGAAGAGGCCAGGAGGACCACCGGCACCGACCGTCTGACCCGCGAACACGTCCCGGCGATCCAGGACCTCGCTCGCAAGCGCTGGTACGGCCGTTGCGCGGTACTGCACGACGAGACCGGGACGCCGGAGGAGATCTACTTCTGGGGCTGGTCCGGAGCCTGATCCTTCACGGAAGAGATCGATGGCCGAATGCGTATTCCTCAATTCTTCCTCAGTAATTGAGGGTTTCTCACGCTTACCTCGCGACCCTGGATACGGTCTTCCACGCGGCCAACTCACCGCCCTGAAACGGGTCAAGAGCGGAACCGCGCAATTGCCTACCAAGGGGGTCCGATGGCGGTACTGGAAGACGGGCAGCTCTCGGCGGCGACGCCCAGGCCGCTGGCGGCAGCCGCGGCCCTTGCTCTCGCGGCTCTCCTGACCGCCGGCTGCACCGACGGCACGGTCGCCACCTCGGACACTCCGTCGTCCTCGGCGACCGAGCAGCCGACCGGAACGCAGTCACCCCAGGAGGAGGGCGAGGAAGAGCAGGGCAAGCGCGCCAAGGCCGCCCTGGAGAAGCACTCGCTCGACGAGCCGGAGTACGAGCCCAACTACGTCGAATCCGGACTCGAGCGGGTCACGGAAGGCGTGCACAACCTCTCCATGCTCGAGAAGGGCAAGGCTTACGAGGTCGCCGTGGCCTGCGTAGGAAAAGGTGCCGTGAAGGTCGTCATCACGGACAAGACCGCACCATCCGTGCCGTGCAACGGAGTGTCCGTAAGCCGGCGCATCGAAAACGCTCCTGCGGAATTCGCCCTCGATATCACCGCGACGGCGGGAGCCACGGGCATGGTCGCTTGGCAGGTGTCCTCCGTTCAGCGGTGACAGCGACACTCCGACGGTTCCCGCCCACCACGAGAAACGGTGGGGGGCGGGAAACCGTCCGCTGCGTCCAGATCACCCGCCTACCGAGGCCGCCACATGGCAGAGGCACCCGCACACGAGATAGCGGACGCCTTGCACGCCGCTGTCGCGGTGGACGTGGTCACGGCAGCGGTCGTGGCGGCCCATGACGCAGCGCGGTGACGTGAACTCCGGCTCGGGCGCGACAAGGGCACCCGCCAGCAGGGATACGGTCACGGCGTCCGCGATCTCCGGCGTCACCCACCAGCCGTCACCCGCGCGGTCCCGGTGCGGACCGTCGTGCGCCACGGCGAGCACGCACACGGAGCCGCCCCACACCGGCCGCACCGCCTCGGCGACGTCGAACACGGACCGCCGCGCCCCGCACCGGCTCATCGGGTGGCCCCGGCGTGGATGTCGCGCTGGTCGACGTCCACCCCGACGGTGGCCAACCACAACGCCCGCCGCCGCCTGCGCTGCGCGGCCCGCGCCGAGGCGGCCGTCAGGTAGGGCCGCTCCAGAGGCGACCGGGACCCGTCGAGCGGCGCCGTCTGCTCCTGGGCGTAGGGCGACCGCCGTGCGGGGGCGCGGTGGCGCGACGCCTGGCGCCGGGGCGCCGGACAGGGGTGGGCGACCGGGCGGGGCCGGTGCCGCCCGGTGGGCGGCAGGGTGAGCATGAGCAGCCCGAGCAGTACGGGGATCAGGACCCTGCCCAGCAGGCGCGCGATAGGGTTCCGCACGTCATCAACTCCGTTGGTAGTTGGTGGCCATGCCCCGGGGCCGGTTGCAGCGGTCGCCGGGGTCTTCTGTTTCGCGCCCACGCCGTTGTACGACTACCTAGCGTGGCCGCATGAGCCTGGACCCGCAGTCGGCCCGCCCGCTGTACATGCAGCTGGCCGAAGTGATCGCAGCGAAGATCGAGACCGGGGAGTACGCCCCCGACCGGATGATTCCCACGCCGGTCCGTCTCGCCGAGGAGTACGGCATCGCCGTACTGACCGCCCGCCGAGCCATGCGTGAGCTGCGTGAGCAGGGACTGATCATCACGGTGCCCGGCAAGGGCTCCTTCGTCACTCCCGCCGACGGCGGGTAAGGGCCTCCACGGGGCCCATCGGGTTCACTTCCGGCTCCTCGCGGACGTCGGACCATCGATCGAGAAACTTCCGCCATCCGGCTTCGGCGCGAGCACGGAGAGCCGGGCTCAAACCCGAGGGCGGCACAGGTGCGCCCTGCGACCGCCCGTCGGCGTCCGTCGTTTCCATGACGGCGACCTTAGGCGAACGCCGCTATAAGCGGCAAGCGCTTAAGGTAAATCCACCGGTTCGGCTGAAGGAAGTAGGGTCGCTGACAACACTGAGTCGGAGGTACGAGCATGTCGGGCGATGCGTGGATCAGCGAGACTGCGCCGTACCTGGCCCCGCGCTCACCGGGCCGGCACGACGCCTGGACCGATGAGGCCGGCCGACGCGGACGCCGGGGCGGCCAAGTGCTTCTCCAGGCGGGCGAAGTGGTGGCTCCCGACGCTGTCCGCGCTGCCCTGCAGTCGCCTCCCGGTGAGCAGGTGATCGTCAGGCGCCGGTTGATCCTGCTCGACGACCAGCCCGTGGAGCTGGCCGACTCCTACTACCCGCTCGCCATCGCCTCCGGCACACCGCTCGCGGAACGGCGCAAGGTGCCTGGCGGTGCCATCACCCTGCTCAGGGACTTGGGGTACACCGGCGCCGAGGTCGTGGAGGACGTGAGTGCCGCCCTCGCCACCTCGGACGAGTGCGAGCACCTGGGCCTGCCCGAGGGGAGCGCCGTCCTGCGCCTGCTCCGCCTGACACGGACCGCCGACGGGACGCCGATGGAGGCCTCCGTGATGACCATGCCGACCGACAGGCACCTCACGTATCGGCTCGGGAAGCAGGGCGTGTGATGGCGAAGGAGTTCAAGGATCCGAGATCGCCGCACCAGAAGATCGCGGCGGAGCTTCGACGCCAGATCACCCGTGGAGACCTCCCTCCGGGCAGCAAGCTGGGCTCGACGGCAGAACTGATGGAACAGCACGGCGGCGTTGCCAACACCACCGTCCAGAAGGCCCTCCAGATGCTGAAGGCCGAGGGACTGCTCGAAGGGCTCCCCGGCAGGGGCGTATACGTGCGGCAGCACGCACAGCAGTCCATCGAGCCGCTCACCTACGTGAAGTCGGCCGGGCCGGGCGAGCCCTACTCGTGGGTGTCCGAGGCAGCGAAGCGGCAGCAGGTCGGCAGGTCGCGGCTCCTCGACGTCGCAGTCGTCGTCCCGCCGCAGGAAGTGGCCGAGGCACTGCAGTTGGAGGCGGGCGAGCGCGCCGTACTCCGCAAGCAGATCCTGTCCCTGGACGACGAGCCCACGGAGCTCACGAGGTCGTACTACCCGCTGAGCCTGGTCGAGGGCACGGCGATGCTGGAGAAGAAGCGGATTCGGGGCGGCACGCCGGCTCTGCTCGACTCCCTGGGATTCCCCCCGCGAGAGTTCGTGGACGAGCTGTCGTCGGAGATCCCGACGGAGGAAGAAGTCGTCGTCCTTGAGCTTCCGAAGGACATGCCGGTTCTGTTCGCCTTCCGGGTGGTCTATTCAGACGATCGACGTCCGATCGAGGTCACACTGATGACGAAGGCGGCGCACCGCTACAGGATGAGGTACCGGTCGGCCGTGGAGTAGCACTCCCCCGGGCCCCCGGGCGAGGGCTGCCGGCAGGTGTGACGGTGTGGGTCCGGCGGGGAAGGCTCCCCGCATGGATCAGGAACAAGCACGGCGCTGGCTCGCCACCGCCCTTCACGAGGCGCGGGCCGGGCTCGCCGAGGGTGGGATTCCCATCGGGGCCGCGCTCTACGGGGCCGACGGCTCGCTGCTCGGGCGGGGGCACAATCGGCGCGTGCAGGACGGGGACCCGTCCGCGCACGGGGAGACCGCCGCGTTCCGGGCGGCCGGGCGGCAGCGCTCGTACCGGGGGACGACGATGGTCACGACCCTGTCGCCGTGCTGGTACTGCTCCGGGCTCGTCCGGCAGTTCGGGATCTCGCGGGTCGTCGTCGGGGAGGCGGAGACCTTCCACGGCGGGCACGACTGGCTGGCCGAGCACGGGGTCGAGGTCGTGGTGCTCGACGACCCCGAGTGCGTGGCCCTCATGCGGGAGTTCATCCAGCGCGACCCCGCCCTCTGGAACGAGGACATCGGCGATGAGTGAAGCCCGTCTCCCCACCATCGACCTCCGTCTCGACCCCGGCCCCCAGCTCCCCGCCGTCGACCGCGCGCTGCGCGACGCCGGGTTCCTGCTCGTCACCGGGCACGGCGTCGACACCGGTCTCCGGAAGGACATCCGGACCGTAGCCCGCCGCTTCTTCCACCTGCCGGCCGCCGTCAAGGAGCCGTACGCCGTGCGGGTCGGCGGCCGGGGCTGGCTCGGGCCGGGCGCCGAGGCCAACGGGTACGCGGAGGGGACCGTGACCCCGCCCGACCTGAAGGAGTCGCTGTCCTTCGCGGCGGACGAACCGACCGGGGACCCGGCCGTGGACGCCGAGTGGTTCCTGCCGAACACCTGGCCCGCCGAGGTCCCCGCGCTGAGGCCCCTCGTCGAGACCTACCTCGCGCAGATGAAGGCGCTCGCCGACCGCGTCCTCGACCTGCTCGGCGAGGCGCTCGGCGAGGAGCGGGACTTCTTCACCCGGCACACCGGGCACCCCACCTTCGGCTTCAACGTGAACTGGTACCCGGGGCGGGACCGGACGGGCGAGCCGGAGCCGGGCCAGTTCCGGATCGGGCCGCACACCGACTTCGGCACGGTCACCCTCCTGGACCGGGAGGCGGGCAAGGGCGGGCTCCAGGTCTTCAGCGACAGCGGCGGCTGGCAGGACGCTCCCTACGATCCCGACGCATTCACCGTCAACATCGGTGATCTCATGGCCGGTTGGACCGGCGGGCGCTGGCGCTCGGGGCGGCACCGGGTCCTGCCGCCGCCGGCCGACGCCCCCGCCGAGGAGCTGATGTCCCTGGTGTACTTCTACGAGTGCACGCCCGGGACGACGATCCACGGCATCGAGTCGCACAGCTACCTGCGGGCCCAGCTCGACGCCATCGCCGCCGACTGACAACACATCCGCAACGACTCGACGACAGTGTCGAAAAGCCGACCGCTTTCCCAACACACCGTCGATATCCTTGTGTTGACTGTGACGGGGGTGACGGGGCGTGGACAGGGAGCTGTACGGCCGCGAGGCGGTCCTGCACGACTCCGGGCTGGTCGCGCGCCTCAGCGGCCTCACCCGGCACGGCGCCGCCCGGGTGCCGTTCGAGCACGGCGACGACCCGCCGGTCACGGTGTTCACCGGCGGGCGCGGTACGGGGAAGACCGCCCTGCTCAAGGAGGTCCGTAACCGCTACAAGGGGTACACGCCGCTCGCGCTGCTCGACTGCGCCCACATCGAGCCGCCCGCCGACCACGGCCCCGGCTGGACCCCGGTCACCGGGGCGCTCGCCGAGCTCGCCATCCAGCTGTCGCCGAAAGTGCTCGGCGCGCGGCCCGTGCGGTTCCCCCGGCTTTCGCTCGGCCTGGTGGCCGTGGCCTCGCTCAGCTGGTCCCGGGAGGACGACGAGCGGGCCCGGCGCGACCTGCTGCGGCTCGGGCCGCTGCTCTCCACCGTCGACGCGACCAGGGGCGCCGCCGCCAACTGGGTCGGCAAGGTCCTCGCCAAGCTCGCCGCGCGGTTCGCGGAGGCCGCCGTCCCGCTCGCCGGGCTGCTCGCGGAGGCGACAGTGGAGACCGTCCTGGAGGAGGTGTTCAGCCGCCTCCAGCGCAGCTCGGAGAACTGGTACGGGACCTACCGCAACGCGGGCGGCAACGGCAAGGCCGGCCTGCAGCAGCTCGCGATCGACTTCGAACAGGGCGGCCGGCGCCGCCGCGAGGCGGAGGACTTCCTCGTCGTCGCCCTGACCGAGGACCTGCTGTACCCCTACACCGGGCTGCGGCGCGGCGGCCGCATCGGCCGCCCGCTCGTCCTCCTCGACAACGCCCACGAGCCGCTCGGCCGACAGCTCGTCGAACCGATTCTGCGGGCCCGCGCCGAGGGCCGCCGCGACCGGGTCGTCATCCTCGCCGCCTCCCGGATCCGCGACCACGAGGGGCTGCGGCAGGCGACGAGGATCCGGCTGCCGGAGACCGCGCACCGGGCGCCGTGCCCGCGCGGCACGAGCGTCGGCTCCGGGATCCTCGCCGTCGAACTGACCCCGCTCTCCCCCGCGCAGACCCGCTCCGCCTTCGACCACCACGACCCGGCGGGCCGGACGCCCACCGAACTCGCGCGCGCGGTCCACCGGTTGACCGGCGGAAGGCCGCTCGGCGTGGCGCTCCTCGGCCGGGCCGCGGGCGAGGCTCCCGAGCACCTGCGGGCCGGGCTCACCCCCGGCCGGCTGCTCGACCTGACGGTGGAGCTGCGCGAGGACACCCCGCCGGTGCCCGTCGCCCCGACCCTGCTGGCCGAACTCCTCCCGGTGCGGCGGCCCGGCCCGTACGCCGTGCTCGCCGCCGCCCACGACGAGGAGTCCGCCCGGATGCTCGCCCACGCCCGGCTCCAGGGCGAGTCCCTGGACGGGGACGTGGCGCTGCGCGTCCGTGACCAGCTGCGTTCGGAGGACTGGCAGGAGGGTCCCGGGCACTTCGTCGCCGACCCGCTGCTCCGCGCCCTGCTCCTGCACCGGCTCCGCTTCGAGGACGGCGACCACCCGCACTACGCGGCCTGGCAGGCCGTCCACGCGACCCTGCACCGGCACTACGGGCCCGAGCCGGGCCCGTACCGGCTCCATCACGACCTGGCGCTCGGCCGCACCGAGGACGCCGTCACCCATCTGCGGGAGACCTTCCCCGAGCAGGACGTCCTCGGCTGGCTGGGGCGGCTGCGGTTCATCGGCTCCGCGCCGTACCCGCGCGAGCGGGACCGGCCGGGCCCCGACCCGCGCCGGGCCGTCGCCCTGGGGCAGGCCCCGTCGGGCGACCTCCCCTCGGGGCTCGACGCCGACACCACGGAACTCCACCTGTCCGTACGGCGGTTGCTGCACGCCGTATGGCTGCTGACCGATCCGCTCGCACTGCCCGACGACGAGGTGGCCGACCGCCTCGCGCACGAACTGCGCCGGCTCTCCGGCCGTCATCTGACGGGCAGCGGTTCGCTCTGGGACGCGGCCACCCACTGGCCGCGCGACATCCGCGCCTGGCGGCAGCTCTCGCTGCCGCCGGGCCGCGAGGACGGAGTCTGACGCCATGCCCGACCGTCTGACCGACCGGCTGCGGCGCCACGTCCGCACCCCCCGCCAGAAGCTCGTCGCCTCCGTCCTCGCCGCCGCCGTCGTCGTGGGCCTCGGCGGCTACGGGATCGCCCGGCTCACCACCCCGGAGGACCGTTCCTGCGCGAAGGGCGTCGAACGTCCCGAGGGCAGCGACGAGTGCGTCGGCGTCAACGGCGACGGCCATGACTTCGGCATCGCCGACCTCAGGGAGATCGCCGGAGCCATCGGCAGGGAGAACGCCCCCCTCGCGGAGGGCGAGTACGTGACCGTCGCCGTGCTCCTGCCGCTGACCTCCACCGACGCCGGCATGCGCACCAAGGTGCTGCACGAACTCCAGGGCGCCTACGCCTACCAGTACCGCGCCAACCACCAGTCCAACAGCGAGACCCCGAAGATCAGGCTCGTCCTCGCCAACACCGGGAAGGGCAACGCCCACTGGCGTACGACCGTCGACCGGCTCACCGCCCTGACGGGCGCACCCGACCGGCTGCGGGCCGTCTCCGGCGTCGCCACCTCCTCCACCGCGATACGCGAGTCGGTGGCCGCCCTCACCGGCGCGGGGATCGCCGTCGTCGGCACCACCATCACCGCCGACGACATCGCCAACGGCCCCGGCGCCGGGAACAACCGCTACCCCGGCCTCGCCCGCGTCTCCCCCACCAACAGCGACGAGGCGAAGGCCCTCGCCCACTTCGGCAAGGTGGACGCCGCCAAGGCCTTCCTCGTCCAGGACACCAGGACCGGCGACCACTACACCGACACCCTCAAGGCGGCCTTCGCCGCCAACCTCAAAGGGGCGCCGCACGAACCGGCGCTCTTCACCTCCCCCGCCGACCCGACCGAGGAGGGCACCACCGCCAACACCTTCCGCCAGATCACCCATCTGATCTGCGACACCCGCGCCGAGACGGTGTTCTTCGCCGGCCGCCACACCCAGCTGCGCCAGTTCATCAACGCGCTCGGCTCCCGTGGCTGCGCCGACCGCGCCTTCACGGTCCTGACCGGCGACGAGGGCTCGTACCTCGGGGCGGACGAGAAGCTCGACCGGAACGCCCTGAAGGCGAAGCTGACCGTGCGGTACGCGGCGCTCGCCCACCCCGACGCCTGGAGGGCGGCGCCGGGGCGGACCGTTCCCCGCACGGGCGGTACCGAGCAGGCGTACGGGGACTTCCTGAAGGACATCGCCAGAGCGGCCCCGAAGGGGAAACCGGTGGCGCTGGCGGACGGCCAGGCGATCGTCGCGTACGACGCGATGGCGACGGCCGTCCACGCGATCCGCCAGGCCACCCCGCAGGGCTCCCGCTACCCGGAACTCGCCGACGTCGCCACCCAGTGGCCGCAGGTCAAGGGCTCGCTGCGGGTGCAGGGCGCGAGCGGCTGGATCTGCCTGGACAACTACGGCAACCCGTACAACAAGGCGGTCCCCATCGTGGAGCTCGCCCAGGACGGCTCACAGCGCTTCGTCCAGATCGCCTGGCCGGAGGGCCGCCCGCCGGCGGCCTCCTGCCTGCCGCCGAAGCGCGGATGAGCCCTGCCCGCCGCCGCTCCCGGCACGGCGACGACGGCGTCTCAGGGCTCCCACTTCGGCCAGGGCGCCTCGTCCCGCTCGTACAGGTCCCGGAGATGCCGCCACCGCTCCGGTGTCCAGTCGCGCCAGTCCGTCGGACGGCCGTCCAGTGCCGCGGCGAGCCGCTCGAAGTGCTCGTGCCAGCCGGCCAGGCAGTCGAGCCGGTACTCCCGGCTCCCCCGCACCTCGTTGGTGAAACGCAGCACGGTCGACCCCTCGTCCCCGGAGGACCCCGGTTCCAGGTGGAACCGGATCCGTCCGTGGGTGGTGGGATCGACCGTGTACTCGGCGACGTAGTCCGGGTCCCAGGCGGTCACCCGCCCCGAGACCTCGGTGGCACTGTTGAGCCAGCGGAGCGTGACCCGGCCGCCGAGCCGGGGCTCCAGCGGGTCCGCCTCGCAGAGCCAGGCCGGCAGGCCCTCCGGGGAGGCGACGGCCCTCCAGACCGCCGGCAACGGGTACGGAAGGCCGACCACGAACCGCAGCAGATGCGTGTCCCCGTCATGGGTCTCGCTGCTGCCCCGGGGTATCTCGCTCATACCTCAAGCGTCACCCAGGGGCGGGCCCGGTGCCAACGCGGACGTCAGACGCCCGCGTACGAGTGCTTGCTGCTCACGAAGATGTTCACGCCGTAGTAGTTGAACAGGAAGCAACCGAAGGCGATGAGCGCGATGTACGCGGCCTTCCGCCCCTTCCAGCCGGCCGTCGCGCGCGCGTGCAGGTACGCGGCGTAACCGACCCAGGTGATGAAGGACCAGACCTCCTTGGCGTCCCAGCCCCAGTAGCGGCCCCACGCGTCGCCGGCCCAGATCGCGCCCGCGATGATCGTGAAGGTCCAGAGCGGGAAGACGGCCGCGTTGACCCGGTACGAGAACTTGTCGAGCGAGGCCGCGGAGGGCAGCCGCTCCATGACGGAGCGGGCGAAGGCCCCGGGGTTGCCGCCGGTCGCGAGCTTGTTCTCGTACGAGTCGCGGAAGAGGTACAGCAGGGTGGCGACCGCGCCGAGGTAGAACACCGCACCGCAGAAGATCGCGGTGGAGACGTGGATCCACAGCCAGTACGAGTCGAGCGCCGGGACCAGCTGGTCGCTCGGGGTCTTCAGCCAGGTGGTGGCCATGCCCAGGTCGAGCAGGACGGTCGTGACCAGCGGCAGACCGATCCAGCGGACGTTCTTCTTCGCGACGAGGAAGCCGAGGTACGCGCCGACCGCCACCGTCGAGAAGGTGGTGGAGAACTCGTACATGTTGCCCCAGGGGGCGCGCTGCACGGCGAGCGCCCGGGTGACCACGCCCGACGCCTCGACCGCGAAGGCGAGGACGGTCAGCGAGACGGCGATACGGCCGTACAGATCGCCCTTGACCGTGCCGCCCGCGGCACCGGGGCCATCGGGGACGTCCCGGCTGCCGGCCGCGGCACGGGTGACGACCTGCGGCTTCTCCAGGACGGCGGTGCCGCCGGCCTTCTTGACCTGGACGGTCACGGCGGAGGTCGCGGCGCCGGCGCGCGCGGTGAGGGCGGCGGCGGTACGGCCGACCTTGCTGCGGCTGCCGAGGACCCACTCGGCGATGTGGGCGAAGAAGGCCAGGGTGTAGACGGCCATCGAGGAGTAGATGAGCATGTCGCTCATCCGCGCCAGGCTCTCGTTGGTCGTGGCGGCGAGGATCACTTGTCGGCCTCTCCAGAAGGGGCGGGGTCTTCTGCGGGAACGTCCACGGGATCTTCCGCGGGTTCCGGTACGGCTTCGCCGTCGGCGGCGGCAGTCGTGGGCGGGGCCTGCGCGGTGAGCGCGACCGCGAGGTCGCCCAGCTCCTCCGGCAGCCTGGCGGACTCGCTCCGGCCGAGGCCGGCCATCTCGACGACGGTCACGCCGTCCTCACCCCGGACGGCACGGACCCAGACCCGGCGCCGCTGGATGAAGAGCGAACCGGTCAGACCGGCGATGGCGGCGACCGCGCCCGCGAGGGCGAGGCCGTTGCCGGGCTGCTGCGAGATCTGGAAGCTCGCCCACTCCTTGACGTCCTTCTCGAAGGTGATCGAGCCGGCGCCACCGGGCAGCGTCATGGTCTCGCCGGGCAGCATCCGCTGGGCCAGCTTGTTGCCGTGCGGGTCCGTGAACTGGGTCATCTTGGACTTGTCGAGCTGGTACACGTTCTGCGGCAGGCCGGAGTTCACGCGCAGGTCGCCGTGGAAGCCGGTGAGCGCCATGACGGGGAAGTCGAGCGCGGGGAACTGCGAGAACATCGTGCCCTTGCCGGCGCCCGCGAACGTCGGCACGAAGAAGGCCTGGAAACCCAGCTGCTCCTTCTTGCCGTTCTTGTCGCGGTAGCCGTCCATCACCTTGATGGCGCCGGTGGACGTGATGTTGTTGTCGATGGGCAGCAGCGGCACGGCGCCGTGGAAGACGACCTTGCCGCGGCCGTCCTTGACGGTGACGACCGGCGCGTAGCCGTGGGCGATCAGATAGACCTTGGAGTCGCCGACCTTCAGCGGCTCGTTGACCCGGATGACCGCCTTCTTGTCGGCGCCGCCCTGGGAGTAGCTGACGGCCGCCTCGAAGGTGCGGGGGGTGCCGCGCTGGGGGCCGCTCTTCTCGTACGTGCCGTTGAAGGAGTCCAGCGTGAAGCTGAACGGCTCCAGCTCGTCGGTGCCGAACTGCGAGCCCGACTTGAAGTCGTCGTACTGGGTGAGCGTGTTGGAGAAGCCGTCGCCCTCGACGATCAGCTTGCCGCCCTCGGACTTGAAGAGCTGGCCCCAGGCGAAGGCGACGAGCATCACGATCAGGGCGACGTGGAAGGCCAGGTTCCCGGCCTCGCGGAGGTAGCCCTTCTCGGCGGCCACGGCGTCGTCGGCCGTGTGGGCGCGGAAGCGGCGGCCCTTGAGCAGGGTGAGCGCGGCCTCGCGGACCTGCTCGGGCCCGGCCTCCGTACGCCAGGTCGTGTACGCGGGAAGGCGGTCGAGACGCCGGGGGGCGCCCGGCGGACGGCTGCGGAGCTGGCCGACGAACTGCCAGCTGCGGGGCACGATGCAGCCGATGAGGGAGACGAACAGCAGGATGTAGATCGCGGAGAACCACGCCGAGCTGTAGACGTCGAAGAGCTGGAGCTTCTCGTACAGCGGGGTGAGGGTCTCGTGCGCCTTCTTGAAGTCCGCGACCTTCAGCTCGTCCGCGCTGGTCTGCGGGATGAGGGAGCCGGGGACGGCGCCGAGGGAGAGCAGGAAGAGGAGGATCAGCGCGACCCGCATGGAGGTCAGCTGCCGCCAGAACCAGCGGACCCAGCCGACGATCCCGAGCCGGGGGCCGCCGATGACGGTCTCGCTCCGGTCCTCGATGGGAGCGGTCGACAGCTGGGCACCGGCGGCGCCGAGGTTCTCCTGCTGCTCCGTCGTTCCGGACGTGTCGGTCTTGCTCAAGGAATCCGCCTTGCTCATGGGGCTCAGATCCCCACCGTGAAGCCGCTGGACCAGCCCTGCATCGTGGCGACCATGCTGTCCCACGCGCCCGTGAGGAGCAGGACACCGGTGACGAGCATCATGCCGCCGCCGATCCGCATCACCCACACATAGTGCTTCTTGACCCATCCGAACGCGCCGAGCGCCTTGCGGAAGGCGATGGCGGCGAGCACGAACGGTACGCCCAGGCCGAGGCAGTACGCGAAGGCGAGTATCGCGCCGCGCCCCGCGCTGGCCTGCTCCAGGGCGAGGGCGTTGACCGAGGCGAGCGTCGGGCCGATGCACGGGGTCCAGCCGATGCCGAAGAGCGCGCCGAGCAGCGGGGCGCCGACCAGGCCGGCGACGGGCTTCTTGTGGAAGCGGAACTCGCGCTGGGTGAACCAGGGCATCAGGCCGAGGAAGAAGACGCCCATGAGGATCATGAGCACGCCGAGGACCGTGGTGAGCGTCTCGCGGTACTCCTGCAGGGTCGACCCGAAGTAGCCGAAGAGCGCCCCGCCGGACACGAACACGGCGGTGAAGCCGAGGACGAAGAGGACGGCCCCCGCGGTCATCCGGCCGCGTCGGCTCTCGGCGAGGTCGGTGCCGGTGACCCCGGTGACGTACGAGAGGTAGCCGGGGACGAGCGGGAGGACGCACGGCGAGAAGAAGGAGACCAGGCCGCCGAGGACCGCGAGGGGCAGGGCGAGCAGCAGGGCTCCGCTGGTGACCGTCTCGTTCACCGGCTCACTTCTCCTTGAGGAGGGGCTCGATCATCGACCGGAGCTTCTCCTCGTTGAGTGCCATGAGCGAGCGGGCGGCGATCTTCCCCTCCTTGTCGAGGACGACGGTGGAGGGGATGCCCTGGAGGCTGAGGGTGCCCTTGGGGAAGCCGAAGAGGATCAGCTTGCCCTGCGGGTCGTAGAGGCTGGGGTAGGTCACCCCGTAGTCCTCTTCGAAGGCGATCGCGGGCTGCTTGTTGGGGTCGCGGGTGTTGATGCCGACGAACGCGACGCCTTCGTCCTTCAGGTCCTCGGCGACCTTCGCGAAGTGCGGGGCCTCGGCGCGGCAGGGGCTGCACCAGGAGCCCCAGGCGTTGAGGACGACGACCTTGCCCTTGAGGTCGGCGACGTCGAGCTGCTTGCCGTCGAGGGTCTCGCCCGCGAGCTTGCCGGTGGCGGCGCGTTCGCCCTTGGCGGCGGTGGAGATGCCGCCGGTGTTGGTGACGAAGTTGGTGTTGCCACCGCCGCCGGACTTGCCGTTGCTGTCGCCGCCGCAGGCCGAGAGCGTGAGGGCGGCGGACAGCACTCCGACGGCGAGCAGGGTGCGTCGAGGGGCACGACCGGCGCGACTGACACGACTGCTAAGGCTCATGTGAAAAGTTTCGCATGGGCGTTTGGGGGATCTTGGGCACCCCCCTACGTGCCCGTAAAGACCCTTGTCAAGATCGCCTAAGACGCGACCGGCACATGGGGGGGGTGGAAGAAGGAGCGGGGCTGGGTGCGCGCAGCTGCAAGGCGGAGGATTGAGGCGTGGCGGAGCCATGGTGATTGACGACAACGCGGCAGATGTGCGTACCCAGCCCCGCGACGCCGCCCCTCATGTGCCGGTCGCGTCTAAGCGGTCGGGGTGGACGAGACGGGCCGGAGGAAGGTGTTCCAGCCGCCGGCGGGCTTCTGTCCGACGTCGAGCGAGCGCAGCTTCTGGAGGATGGCCGGGTCCTGGACGTCGAGCCAGTCGACGAACTGCCGGAAGGAGACGAGCCGGACGTCCTTCTTGCCGGCCATTCCCTTGAGCGCGTCCTCGACGGCGTCCATGTAGATGCCGCCGTTCCACTGCTCGAAGTGGTTGCCGACGTAGAAGGGCGCGCGGTTCGACTCGTACGCGCGCGTGAAGCCGCCGAGCAGGGCCTCGGTGGCCTGCTTGCGCCAGCCCGGGTAGCGCGAGGGCATGCCCTTCGTCGTGTTCTTCGACTGGTTGGCGAGGATGTTGTAGTCCATGGACAGGACCTCGAAGGAGTGCCCGGGGAAGGGCACGGCCTGGAGCGGCAGGTCCCAGATGCCCTGGCGCTTGACGGGCCAGGTCTGCCGGCCGCCGGGCGAGCTGGCGTCGTAGCGCCAGCCCAGCCGCTTGGCGGTGGGGAGCAGGTTGTCCTGGCCGAGGAGGCAGGGGGTGCGGCCGCCGACGAGTTCCTTGGAGTAGTCGAAGGGCAGCGGTTCGAGGTCGGTCCAGCCGCTGTTCGTCTTCCACTCGGTGACGAACTTCATGGCCTGGTCGATCTCGCTCTGCCACTGGGCCGGCGTCCAGTTGCCGACGGAGCCCGAGCCGCCGCAGAAGTGGCCGTTGAAGTGGGTGCCGATCTCGTGGCCTTCGAGCCAGGCCTGCCGGACGTACTTCAGCGTGTCCTTGATGTGGTCGTCGGTGAGGTAGCCGATGTCCGAGGCGCCGACGCGGTTGTTCGGCGGGCGGTAGAGGTTCTTCTTCGACTCGGGGAGGACGTAGATCCCGGAGAGGAAGAAGGTCATCGCCGCGTCGTGGTTCTTGGCGAGTTCGAGGAAGCGCGGGAAGAGGCCGTTGCCGACCTCGCCGGCGCCGTCCCAGGAGAAGATCACGAACTGGGGCGGGGTCTGGCCGGGTTCGAGCGGGACGGGGGCGTCGGGCTGGTGCGGCTGCTTCCCGGTGTCGGCGGTGGAACCGTCGCCGATGAGCCGGACGTCGTCCTTGGTCGGGGTGCCGGTGCTCGGGTCCGCCGAGGCGTCGCCTCCCTTACCCGGTCCGGAACGTCCCGCTTTATCCTTTTCGTTGGAGCTACAGGCGGCGAGACTCATGGCCGCCGCAGCACCAACACCCGCCCCGAGCAGCCCCCTTCGACTGATTCCACTGATCCCGCGCATGACATCCCCATTCGCGCTGACGTATGACCTGAACGTCATCCAAACCGACAATGAGTGAGATGCCGGGAGGAACACGTAGGTTCCGGGAACTAGCACAAAAATTTCAGGGCGACCGGTTGGCATGAGCACCACCCGATCGCCCTGAACTGTGGACCGCCGCTCCGGCGCTGTCCAGAGGGTCCGTACCGCGTCTACCGGATCTCTACGGATCCCTACGCGCCGAAGGCCTTCGACTTCCCCTTGACCGGCTTCGCGCCCGCCCGCAGGTGCACGGGGACGAGGTCGATCGCCGGCTCGCTGTACCCGACCGAGACGATCCTGTCGCCCTGGTACGTGAACGAGGTCAGCGACGCCAGCGTGCACTGCCGCCGCCGCGGATCGTGCCAGAGCCGCCGCTTCTCCACGAAGCTGCGCACGATCCAGATCGGCAGCTGATGGCTGACGCAGACCGCCTCGTGCCCCCGGGCCGCGTCCTTCGCCGCGTCGAGCGCGCCCATCATCCGGACGACCTGCTCGACGTACGGCTCGCCCCAGGACGGCTGGAACGGGTTGGTCAGGTGCTTCCAGTTGCCCGGCTTGCGCAGGGCCCCGTCGCCGACACCGAAGGTCTTGCCCTCGAAGACGTTCTCCGCCTCGATCAGACGCGGGTCGCTCGCCACGTCCAGACCGTGCGTCTTGGCGACCGGCACCGCCGTCTCCTGCGCCCGCTCCAGCGGGGAGGCGACGACGTACGTGATGTCCCGCTCGGCCAGGTGCTCGGCGACCCGGTCCGCCATCTGGCGGCCCAGCTCGGAGAGGTGGTAGCCCGAGCGGCGCCCGTACAGGACACCGTCGGGGTTGTGGACCTCGCCGTGCCGCACGAGGTGGACGACGGTGATGTCGCTCGCCTTGTCGTCGTTCAGGCTCATGCCGTCGCCTCCGCGGCGGCGCGGGCGGCGGCCGGCAGGGCGGCGGCGATCCGCTCGACCGCCCGCTCGTCGTGGGCGGCCGACACGAACCAGGACTCGAAGGCGGACGGCGGCAGGTACACGCCGTCGGCCAGCATCGAGTGGAAGAAGGCGTTGAAGCGGAAGGCCTCCTGCTGCTTCGCCTCGTCGTAGTTCCGCACCTCGTCGGCGGTGAAGAAGACGGAGAACATGTTGGAGGCGGTCTGCACCCGGTGTGCGACGCCCTCCTTCGCGAGGGCGCCCGTGACGAGCCCCTGGATCTCCTTCGACACCGCGTCGACCTTCTCGTACGCCGCGTCGTCGAGCAGCCGCAGCTGCGCGAGCCCGGCGGCGGTCGCGATCGGGTTACCGGAGAGGGTGCCCGCCTGGTAGACCGGACCGGCCGGGGCCAGGTGACCCATGACGTCGGCACGGCCGCCGAACGCCGCGGCCGGGAAGCCGCCGCCCATGACCTTGCCGAAGGTCAGCAGGTCGGCCTTGACCCCGTCGACGCCGTACCAGCCGGCCTTCGAGGTACGGAAACCGGTCATCACCTCGTCGGAGATGTACAGCGCGCCGTTCTCCCGGCACAGGTCCGCGAGCCCCTGGTTGAAACCGGCCACCGGCGGCACGACGCCCATGTTGCCGGGGGAGGCCTCGGTGATGACGCAGGCGATCTCGCCCGGGTGCGCGGCGAAGGCCGCCCGCACCGCGGCCAGGTCGTTGTAGGGCAGCACGATCGTGTCCCCCGCCTGGGCACCCGTCACGCCGGGCGTGTCCGGCAGTCCGAGGGTGGCGACACCGGAGCCGGCCGCGGCGAGCAGCGCGTCCACGTGGCCGTGGTAGCAGCCCGCGAACTTGACGACCTTGGCACGCCCGGTGAACCCGCGGGCCAGCCGGATCGCGGACATGGTGGCCTCGGTGCCCGAGGAGACGAGCCGTACCTGCTCGACCGGCTCGATCCGGGAGACGATCTCCTCCGCGAGCGCGACCTCCCCCTCACCGGGCGTACCGAAGGAGGTGCCACGGGCCACGGCGGCCTGCACCGCGGCGGTGACCTCGGGGTGCGCGTGGCCGAGAATCATCGGTCCCCACGAGCAGACCAGGTCGACGTACTCACGACCGTCCGCGTCGGTGAGGTACGGACCGGAACCGGACACCATGAACCGGGGCGTTCCGCCCACGGCCCGGAAGGCACGCACCGGTGAGTTCACGCCGCCGGGCGTCACGAGGGAAGCGCGGTCGAAAAGCGTCTGTGAGACTGGGGCTTCGTATGAATACGGCACTGTGATCCTGACCTGCGAGAACGACTTCGGGCACGACATCGGGAACGGAGGGACGGCGTGGACATCCTGGGTATTACGCCGGGGCGCCCGCGGTCCGCGTCTGCGAAACTGAGACGTCATAGGGATGACTCACGGAATCCATGGTGTCAGAGGCCACGGCGTTCTTGCGGACAGGTGTTTCACCGTACGAACGCGGGGGAGGTCACTGACACGATGATCGGGTTGCGCGGCGGGGTCGTGTTGCCGAGAAAAAGCAGTCGGGTGGAGATATGCATCGCGGTGGCGGACCGGGCGAGGGGACGGACGACCTGGGTCCGGAGTCTGCCCGGCGGGGGAGGCACCGGCGCCGGCGCGCCGAGGAGCCGACCGCGTCGGAGCGCCGGGCGATCCCGGAACCGACTGCGGAACCGCCCCCCGCGACCGGAGGCCGGAGCTTGGGGGTGACGTACAAGTACTTCGGCGCGCCCAACAGCGCGACGGCGGCACAGGTCCCGATCTCGATGCGCCCGGAGGAGCTCGGCGGCGACGAGCTCGGCATGGGCGGCATGTTCACCAAGATCAAGCCGGAGACCATAGCGGCGATGGTCCTGACCGGCATCCAGGGCATGCCCCTGAACAAGGTCCCGCCGCTGGAGCTGGTGGTCCTGCACCCGGACTACGCGGTGGTGAAGCTGCCGATGACGGTGGTCGACCCGCTGCGCGGGATCGGCGAGGAGTCGGTCGGCGCCGCCGCCTTCATCTGGTCCACGGTCCCGGACCGCGGCGGGCCGCGCGACGCCTTCGACGTCTACCAGCTGCTCCACGAGTGGCAGGACTTCTCCGTACGCCTCCACGAGGCGGGCCACCAGCCGTACTGCCTGGTGTGGCCGTGAGCGCCTAAAGGCCCTACAGGCAGGCGTCGCTCCGCACTTCCGGCACTCATAAGTGCTGAAGTTAGGACGAATCGGATTTCATGCGCGGAAGTCGCGCTTCTCCTGATCTCCGATACGTCCTACGGGAGCCCTGTACGAGGAAGGACCAGACGCGTGAGCGGAGTACGAATGGCCGGTCGGCCCATGCAGATCGGCGAGGTCGCCGCACGGACCGAGCTGCCCCTGCGCACGATCCGGCAGTACGAGGACAGCGGCCTGGTCGTCCCGTCCGCGGCCTCGCCGGGCGGCTTCCCGCTCTACACGGACGCGGACGTGTCCCGCCTGATGGTGGTCCGCCGGATGAAGCCGCTCGGCTTCACGCTCGACGAGACCCGCGAACTCCTCACGGCCGTGGACCGGCTGGCCGCCGAGCGCGCCGGCACGGACACCGAGCTCGACCCCGACGAGCGGGCCGCGCTCGTGAGCCGCGTCCGCCGCTACGAGCAGGCCGCGGCGGAGCGGGTCGCCGAACTGCGCGCCCAGCTCTCCCGCGCGGAGGAGTTCGCCGACTCCCTCCGCCGCACCCGCCTCACGGCGGCGACACCGGCCTGAGGGGCGGGGCGGGCCGCTCTCACCGAGGAAGGGCGGCGGACGGTTCCGGACGTGTTCAGGACCTGAGCGCCTCGGCGACGTCGCGGAAGAAGCGCGCGTAGGCCGCCGGGCTGGGCGGGGTCTCGGGGTTCCACGGCGTGAACCGGACGCCGGACAGGGCCTCGCCGGGCACCGTGGCGTGGGCCCTGCTGTCGAAGAGGACCAGGTCGGGACGGAGTTCGGCGACGCGGCCCCAGTCCGCGGTGAGCCAGTTCGCCCCCGGGCCGGGTCCCGGGTCGACGAGCCGGACGCCGAGTCCGGCGAGCCGCGCCAGCTCGGGCCAGGCCTGCGGCCGGGCGAGATGGACCTGGTCGGGACCGGCCCCGGAGAGGGCGAGCACGGCGAGCCCGCTTGCCGCGGCGGCCTCCCGCAGCGCGTCCTCGGCGGCACGGAGCCCGGCCGAAACCGCCGCGTCCGCGTCCGGGCCCCCTTGTGTCTCCGGCGCCGCTTGTGTCTCCGGGGCCGCTTGTGTCCCCGGGCCCGCTTGTGTCTCCGGGGCCGCTTGTGTCCCCGGGGCCGCTTGTGTCCCAGGGGCCGCTTGTGCGTCCGGCGCGGCCCCGAGGCTGACGGCCAGCGCGCCGAAGCGGTCGAGTATCGCCGACAGCGTGAGCTCGTTGCCGACGGAGAGCGCGACGAGCGGCACCCCGGCCCGTTCGGCGACGGCCTCGTCGAGCGCGTACGGGCTCTTCCCGTCGTAGGTCACGTCGACGATCACATCCGGCCGCAGCTCCCGCAGCAGCCCCTCGTCCAGGGCCCGCCCCGGCCCCAGGTACGTCACCCCGGCCGACCGCAGCCCGCCCTCCTTCGCGGGGTCGAGGACCTCGCCGTCGTGCCCGGAGCCGTACACGGCGACCGGCGTCACGCCCAGGTCGCACAGGGCCGCCCCGGCCCGCACATACGCGACCACCCGCCGCGGCACCCGGGCCGCCCCCAGTTCCGTACCCCTGCCGTCCGTGAATCCCCATGCCTGCGCACCGGACATGCGGCTGCTCCCTCCCCGGCCGGAATGTGCCTCTCCCGCCACCTTGGAGCGCTTCCCCGGCCCGCACAAGAGGGCCTCCCGCCCTCGCCCGGCAGCCGGAGCGGGCGGGGTGACCGGAACGGGACCTTGGCCCCGCACCCCCCTGCCGAAAGTCCCCCCAGGTGGTGTTAACTGAACGGATCGGGAGGAAGCAGCAGGAATCACCAGTGCCGTCGCGCACGCGCGCCACCTGCCGGGGCGCGCGGTGCCCGGGCGGCCCTCACGACATGGAGTGAGCCATGCCCGTGCCCGGCCAGTTCTCCGACCCCCGTGTGATCACGCTCTTCGGCCTGCTCGCCGTCTCCTCGGCGGCGTGGCTCTCGCTGAGCCTGCGGTCCCGCGCCCGCGCCCGTCGCGACCGGGCCGCCAGGACCCCGCTGGAGCGCGTCTGGCACCCGCAGGAGTCGGTCGCGCTGACGCCCGCGGAGGAGCACGCCTTCGGCCAGGTCGTCTCCCGGCTGTCCTTCGGCCAGGCGGGCCGCCTCCGCTGAACGGCGACCGAAACGGCGACCGGCCCGTGCGTCAGGACCCGTGCTTCAGGACCCGTGCTTCAGGAGGCGTCTTCGGGCGCGGTGAGCGGCCGGGTGAAGTGGAAGGCCACGATGTCGAAGCGCTCGCGCAGGTAGAAGCGGTGGGCTCCGGTCCGGTGGGTCCCGGAGTCCAGGTTGAGCTCATGGCAGCCGGCGGCGCGGGCGTGGGCGTCCAGGTGGTCGACGAGGGCGTGGCCGACGCCGGTGGAGCGGGTGTCGGCGGCGGTCACGAGGTCGTCCACGTAGAGCTTGCGCAGGGAGCTGGTGTTGTTGATGATCCGCCAGCCCGCCGCACCGACGCAGCGGCCGTCGTCCGCGTAGGCGGCGCTGAAGCGCAGGCCCTGCGGGTGACCGGCGTCGTACACCTCGTGGAAGAGCTCCGGGGTGAGGTGGGGGCGGAGTTCGGAGAGGACCGGCAGGAGGTCGCTCTCAAGACGCGGATCGCCGGGTTCGAGGTCGATGATCTTCATGGCGGGACGGTACCTCAGGGCTTCGTACGGGCGGACGGTCAGGTTTCCGCAGGCCCGCCAGCGCCCCGCCAGCGCCCCACCGACGCCCCACCGACGCCCCGCCAGCGCCCCGCCGACGGCGAATTCCCTGGCCGCGCGTCCCGCCCCGATGCCATCCTGTCCCCGTGAACGGACCGGAGATCCAGATCAGTTTCGCCCCCCACCTCGGGCTCTTCGTCGCGGTGGAGCGGCGTGCGGGCCGCACGTCCGTGGTCACGGACGGGGCCTCCTCGCTCGGCCATGTCGTGGAGTCGCTCGGCGTACCGCTCACCGAGGCCGGCAGGCTCCTGGTCGACGGGCGGCCCGTCGACGCCTCGCACGTCCCGGCCGCGGGCGAGACGGTCGAGGTGGAGGGCGTCGCCCGGCCGCAGCCGGTGCCCGGCGCCCCGCTCCGGTTCCTGCTCGACGTGCACCTCGGCACCCTGGCCCGGCGGCTGCGGCTGCTCGGGGTGGACGCGGCGTACGAGAGCGAGGACATCGGCGACCCCGCGCTCGCCGCGCTCTCCGCCCGGGAGCGGCGCGTCATGCTCTCGCGGGACCGTGGCCTGCTGCGCCGCCGCGAGCTGTGGGCGGGGGCGTACGTCTACAGCGACCGGCCGGACGACCAGCTGCGCGACGTGCTCGAACGGTTCGCCCCGCCGCTCGCGCCGTGGACGCGGTGCACGGCGTGCAACGGGGAGCTGAGCGGCGCCGACAAGGACGCGGTCCGCGCGCGCCTGGAGCAGGGTACGGAGAAGACGTACGACGTGTTCGCCGAGTGCGTGGAGTGCGGCCGGGTCTACTGGCGCGGCGCCCACCACGCCCGCCTGGAGGCGATCGTCTCCGACGCGGTACGGGAGTTCGGCGGCGCGGCGGCGCGGTGACCGACCCGGGTGCGGCCTGGCTCCCTCAGGGCGCCTCGGCGGTCAGATAGCGCTGCACGGTCGGGCCCAGCCACGCCACGATCTCGTCGGTCGACATCTCCACGGCCGGCGGCAGGCGCAGCACATAGCGGGTGAGCGCCATGCCGAGGATCTGGGAGGCGACGAGCGCCGCCCGCCGCGGGGCCTCGGCCGGGTCGGGGCAGACGCCCCGGGTGACGGGGCCCAGCTGCTGGGCGAAGATCGCCTGCATGCGTGCGGCCCCGGCCTCGTTGGTGACGCCCACCCGCAACATTCCGGTGAGGACCTCGTCGCGCTCCCAGCGCTCCAGGAAGTGGCCGACCAGGACGGCCCCGATGTGCTGTGCGGGCAGGGAGCCCAGTTCGGGCAGTCCGAGTTCGATCTCGGACGCGGCGGCGAAGAGGCCCTCCTTGTTCCCGTAGTAGCGCATCACCATCGACGGGTCGATGTCGGCGTCGCGGGCGATGGCCCGGATGGTGGCGCGCTCGTATCCGTCGGAGGCGAAGCGCTCACGGGCGGCCTCCAGGATGGCGGCCCTGGTGGCGTCGGAGCGGCGGGCGGTCGTCATATCAACGACTGTAGGCCAACAAGCGTTGACACTCCATTCGGGCCGCCTCTACAGTTGCCAACAAGCGTTGACCAACAGGCGTTGGCCAACGGACGTGGGCACCCTGGAGGCAGCCATGAGCACCATGCGCACCACCGACACGGACGTTCTCGTCATCGGCGCGGGCCCCACCGGCCTGCTCCTCGCCGGAGACCTCGCCACCGCGGGCATCGACGTCACCCTCGTCGAGCGCCGCCCGCACGGCCTGAGCAACATGACCCGCGCGTTCGGCGTGCACGCCCGGACCCTGGAGCAGCTCGACGCCCGCGGCCTCGCGGACGAACTCCTCACCAAGGGCACGCCCCTCCCCCGCGCCCGGCTCTTCGGCCGGCTCGACCTCGACCTCACCCGCCTGCCCAGCCGCTTCAACCACCTGCTCGTCACCCCGCAGTACGAGGTGGAGCGCCTCCTGGAGCGCCGCGCGAGGGACGCCGGAGTCACCTTCCGGTACGGCACGGAGCTGCGCGGACTGCACCAGGACGCCGACACGGTCACCGCGGAGCTCACCGGCCCGGACGGGGCGCCGCTCACCCTCGGCGCCCGCCACCTGGTCGGCACGGACGGCGTCCGCAGCGCGGTCCGCACGGCCCTGAACCTGCCGTTCCCCGGCAGCTCCGTGATCCGCTCCATGGTCCTCGCCGACGTCCGCCTCACCGAGGAACCCGGCAGCCTGTTCACCGTCAGCGGCTCCGGCGACACCTTCGCCTTCCTCGCGCCCTTCGGCGACGGCTGGTACCGGGTGATGGGCTGGAGCCGCACCAGGCAGGTCGCCGACAGCGAGCCCGTCGACCTCGACGAGGTCCGCGAGATCGCCCGCCGCGCCCTCGGAACCGACTACGGCATGCACGACCCCCGCTGGATCTCCCGCTTCCACAGCGACGAGCGCCAGGCCCCCGCCTACCGGGTGGGCCGGGTCTTCCTCGCCGGAGACGCCGCCCACGTCCACTCCCCCGCCGGCGGCCAGGGCATGAACACCGGCCTGCAGGACGCCGCCAACCTCTCCTGGAAGCTCACCGCGGTCCTGCGCGGCGAGGCCCCCGACCCCGAGGCGCTCCTCGACAGCTACCAGTCCGAGCGGCACCCGGTCGGCGCCATGGTGCTGCGCAGCAGCGGCGCGATCGTGCGCCTCGCGATGGCGCACACCCCGCTCACCCGGGCCGCCCGCGCCCTCGCCGCCCGCTTCCTGAACGTGGTGCGGCCCGCCTCGGCCCGCACCATGGGAATGATCAGCGGAATCGGCATCGCGTACGCGCCGCCGGCGGGTTCCGGCCGACCCGCGGGCCGCCGCGCGCCGGACGTGCGGCTGCGCGAGGGACGGCTGTACGAGCTGCTGCGCGCGGGCGAGTTCGTCCTCGTAGCCCCGGCGGGCGAGCCCCCGGCCCTGCCCGGGACCACGCCCGCCTCCCCCGCGCGCCTCGTACGGGCCACCTGGACCGACCCGGCGCGCAGGACGGCGGTACTGGTCCGCCCCGACGGCTACGTCCACTGGACGAGCCGCTGAACCGGAGCGGCGATCAGAAGGCGTGCTCAGAAGACGTACGGGTCCCCGGTCGAGAGCACGAGAACCCGATGCCGGTCGTTCGCCGGGTTCCGGTCGGTCACCCCGTCCCGCCAGGCCGTGGTGATCTCCACCGTCAGCTCGTCCGGGAAGCCCGCGGTCCGCAGGTCGAGCGCCAGCTCACCGACACCCCCCACGGCGCGCAGCTCGCCCGTCCGGCACGACACCACCCGGTCACTGCTCCACAGACACGCCTGGGGCAGCTCCTGGCCGCCCGCCATCGGCTCGGAGAAGGCGAGCCGGACCGTCGCCTGGGAGAGGTGGGAGGGGCCGTGGTTCTCGCTGACGAGCCAGACACCGACCCTCCCGTCCCAGAGGGAGACATGACCGTGATGAGCCAGATCCGCCTCGACCCGGGCCTCCGGCCCCACGACATCGACACCCACACCGGGACCGGGACCCGGACCAGGCCCCGGACCGGGAGCGGCGCTCGCACCCGCACTCGCACCCGAGCCCATCACCACCGCGGCCGCGAGAGCGACCCCGAGCACACCCTTCCGCATTGCACGCATGGAGCCCAAAATACCCACACATCATCCGATATTCTGACAATCCATCAGCCTGCGTGTCCCCGGCACGTGGCACGCTGCCTCCATGCTGACCGCCCGATCCATCGCCCTCTTCGCCCTCGCCGCGCTCTTCGAGATCGGCGGCGCCTGGCTCGTCTGGCAAGGCGTCCGCGAGCACCGCGGCTGGATCTGGATCGGCACCGGAGTGCTCGCCCTCGGGATCTACGGCTTCGTGGCCACCCTCCAGCCCGACGCCGAGTTCGGCCGCGTCCTCGCCGCCTACGGCGGAGTCTTCGTCGCCGGCTCCATCGCCTGGGGCATGGCGGCCGACGGCTACCGGCCCGACCGCTGGGACGTCATCGGCGCCCTCGTCTGCCTCGCCGGCATGGCCGTGATCATGTACGCCCCCCGAGATCGCTGACCGCCGCCCCCGCCTATCCTGACCGGGCGACGACGTCATCGACCACCCGCGCGAGGAGCACCCGTCATGACTGCCCCCGGCACCCCCATCGCCGTCATCACCGGAGCGAGCAGCGGAATCGGCGCCGCCACCGCGCGGCAGCTTGCCGCCGCCGGCTACCGCGTGGTCCTCACCGCCCGACGCAAGGACCGCGTCGAGGCCCTGGCCGCCGAGATCAACGAGGCCGGCCACCAGGCCACCGCCTACGCCCTCGACGTCACCGACCGCGCCGCCGTCGACGAGTTCGCCACCGCGTTCCGCACCCTCGCCGTCCTCGTCAACAACGCGGGCGGCGCCCTCGGCGCCGACCCGGTCGCCACCGGTGACCCGGCCGACTGGCGTCAGATGTACGAGGTCAACGTCATCGGCACCCTTCACATGACCCAGGCCCTGCTGCCCGCCCTCACCGCGAGCGGCGACGGCACGGTCGTCGTCCTCTCCTCGACCGCCGGCCACTCCACCTACGAGGGCGGCGCCGGCTACGTCGCCGCCAAGAACGGCGCCCGCGTGCTCGCCGAGACCCTCCGCCTGGAGATCGTCGGCACCCCGGTCCGCGTCATCGAGATCGCCCCCGGCATGGTGAAGACGGACGAGTTCGCCACCACCCGCTTCCGGGGCGACACCGACAAGGCCGCCAAGGTCTACGCCGGCGTGGCCGAGCCGCTGACCGCGGACGACGTCGCGGACACCATCACGTGGGCCTGCACCCGCCCCCCGCACGTCAACATCGACCTCCTCGTCGTCCGCCCCCGGGCCCAGGCGTCCAACACCAAGGTCCACCGCGAGCTCTGAGGCCACGAGCTCTGGGACCACGGGAAGGGGCCGGCGCGCGTCGCGCCGGCCCCTTCCCGTCCCCCGGGCCATGACTCAGCCCTTCACACAGATGACCTGCTTCAGCTTGGCGACGACCTCCACCAGGTCCCGCTGCTGGTCGATGACCTTCTCGATCGGCTTGTAGGCGCCCGGGATCTCGTCCACGACACCGGAGTCCTTGCGGCACTCGACGCCCCGCGTCTGCTCCTCGAGGTCCTTCGTCGAGAAGCGCCGCTTCGCCGCGCTCCGGCTCATCTTCCGGCCGGCTCCGTGCGACGCCGAGTTGAAGGACGCCTCGTTCCCCAGGCCCTTCACGATGTACGAGCCCGTGCCCATCGAACCCGGGATGATCCCGAACTCCCCGGACCCGGCCCGGATCGCGCCCTTCCGCGTGACCAGCATGTCCATGCCCTCGTACCGCTCCTCCGCCACGTAGTTGTGGTGGCAGGAGATCACCTGGTCGAAGGTCACCCGCGCCTTGCGGAACTCCCGCCGGACGACCTCCTGGAAAAGGGCCATCATGATCGCGCGGTTGTACTTCGCGTACTCCTGCGCCCAGAAGAGGTCGTTCCGGTAGGCCCCCATCTGCGGGGTGTCCGCGACGAAGACCGCCAGGTCACGGTCGACGAGACCCTGGTTGTGGGGCAGCTTCTGCGCTTCGCCGATGTGGTGCTCGGCGAGCTCCTTGCCGATGTTCCGGGACCCGGAGTGCAGCATCAGCCAGACCGCACCCGACTCGTCGAGGCAGAACTCGATGAAGTGGTTTCCGCCCCCGAGCGTTCCCATCTGCTGGGCCGCCCGCTCGCGACGGAACTTGACCGCGTCCGCGACCCCGTCGAACCGCGACCAGAAGTCGTCCCACCCCGACGTCGGGAACTGGTACAGCCGCCCCGGGTCCACCTCCGTACGGTGCAGGCCCCGGCCCACCGGAATCGCCTGCTCGATCTTCGACCGGAGCCGCGACAGATCGCCCGGCAGGTCGTTCGCCGTCAGGGAGGACTTGACCGCCGACATCCCGCAACCGATGTCCACACCGACCGCCGCCGGACAGACCGCCCCCTGCATCGCGATGACCGAACCGACCGTCGCGCCCTTGCCGTAGTGCACGTCCGGCATCACGGCCAGGCCCTTGATCCACGGCAGCGTCGCCACGTTCTGCAGCTGCTGCATCGCACCGCCCTCCACCGTGGCAGGGTCGGCCCACATGCGGATCGGTACTTTCGCCCCAGGTACCTCTACGTACGACATACTCCCTCGATTCCCCCGAAAAGTCTGATAACGCAAAAACCGGAGCCAAAGCCCGTACAGGTGACAGCGGACCGGCATCAACAGCTGCGTGTGCGATAGACATTGTGTCCATCGGCCGGGTTCGCGCGGCAAACAGTTTTCGGGAAAGACTTCGGGAGAGGGAGCCTGGGACCGTGCAGCGAAAGAGGTACACCCCCGGCCGCACCGGGTCCGCGGCTCGCACCGCCGTCGTCCTCACCCTCGGCCTCGGCCTCGGGATCGGCCTCACCGGATGCTCCGCCGGCACCCCGGTGGACGACATCGCCGTGGACGCCAAGGCCGGCCCCGCCGCCCCGGTGGCGCCCCCCGGCCGCTACCGCACGCTCTTCGAGCCCTGCGGCTCCGTCCCGCAGGCCACGCTCAGGGACCTGCTCCCCGGCGCCGCCACGCTGGCCGACCGCGAGCGCGACAAGGCGTACCGCGGCACCGCCGCCGTCACGTACGACACCGACCGGCGGGTCGGCTGCACCTGGCGGGCCGACACCCCGGACACCTCGCACCGGCTCGTGCTCGACGTCGAGCGGGTCGTGTCCTACGACACCGCCGTCAGCGACGACGACAGGGCGCAGGAGGTGTACGTCCGCAAGCAGCTCGCGGCGGGCATCCCGCTGCCCCCGACCGCCCCGCCGACCCCCACGGGACCGGCCTCGGCGACGGCCCCGACCCCGACCTCGACGACCGCGCCGGGCACCCCCCCGGGCAAGACCCCGCCCGGCAGCTCGGCCGCGCCGGACGGCACCCCGACGGCCAGGTCCACGACGGCCGGCGCCACCGGCGGCGCCGCCACGGGCGACCCGACCACCCCCGACCCGGCCTCCACAGGTCTGGAGCCCCGCGTCCTCGAAGGCCTCGGGGACATCGCGTACCTGGACGACGTCGTCAGCGCCGGCGGGGCCAACAGCCACCAGCGGGTCGTCAGCGTGGTGTTCCGCACATCCAACGTCATCGTGACGGTCTCCTACCGTGAACAGACCACCGGTTCCGGCGAGGCCCCGGACAGCGCGGAACTGCAGGAAAAGGCCCGGAATCTGGCCCGGCTGCTCGCCGAGCGCCTGGAGGAGTAGCCGTCCGGCTCCGCTCCGCGAGCGGACGGCGACCACGTAACGTGTCGGCGTACCGTGGCCCATCCGCACCGTGCCCGTGGCCGCCGGACCCCGGCAGGACCGTACGACAAGCGACTGAAGGAACCATGCAGCGATCAGCCCCGCGACTCACCCGCATACTCGCCTGCGCCGCCGTCCCGGTGATGCTCGTCGTCGCCGGCTGCTCCTCCGACTCCGGCGACAGCGGCTCCGGCAAGACGGGATCGAAGGACAAGGCCGGCGCGTCCGCGTCCGCGACCCCCTCGCCGTCACAGACGACGAAGAAGGTCGAGCCGGCGAAGTTCGCGGAGCTGCCCCAGGCCTGCAAGTCGATCGCGGCCAAGACCACGGAATCGCTGGTGCCGAAGGCGAAGACCAAGAACGGCACGCCCGCCGTCTCCAGCGACCTCGCCAGCCGCGGCGGCTGCTCGTGGAACGGTCTCGCGGACAAGGGCGTGAAGGGCTCGCAGTACCGCTGGCTCGACGTGTCCTTCTACCGGTACGAGTCGGACGCGGCGCTCGGCAGCGGCCAGGAGCGCGCCCAGGAGAACCTGGCGAAGGAGCTCGCCAAGGTCCAGGGCACCCAGGGTGCCAAGAAGCTCCGCACCACCACGGCGACGGGCATCGGCGACGAGGCCAAGACCGTCACGTACCAGCTGCGCAAGACCGACGAGGACTTCGTCTACGGCGCCGTCGTGGCGCGTACGGGCAACGTCCTGGTGCTGCTGTCGTACAACGGCGCGGGCTACGCGGGCGCGCCCACCCCGTCGGAGAAGACCATCGTGGACGGCGCCGTGAAGGCGGCCAAGGAGGCCGTGGCCGCGGTCGCCGCCGCCAACAAGTAGTCACGAAGAAGTAGGCACGAACAAGTCGTCACAAACCCACGCAGTCCGGCACGTCCGTACGGAGCCCGTCCCTCCCCCGGGGGCCGGGCTCCGCACACATGTGCCACTCTGTGCGCGCGGGATGTCGAATGACGGGGAGGGGATCGCGGGTGGCCGCGATGCAGCTGACACGCACACACCGGATACTCATCGGCCTCGTCATCGCCGGTGCGCTGATCATCGCGGGGATCGGTTTCGCGGGGTCGTACTCCGCGGTGCGCGAGCTCGCCGTGCAGAAGGGCTTCGGCACCTTCTCGTACTTCTTCCCGATCGGCATCGACGCGGGCATCTGTGTGCTGCTCGCCCTGGATCTGCTGCTGACGTGGCTGCGGATCCCGTTCCCGCTGCTGAGGCAGACGGCCTGGGTGCTGACGGCGGCGACGATCGCCTTCAACGGCGCCGCCGCCTGGCCCGATCCGCTGGGTGTCGGGATGCACGCGGTGATCCCGATCCTGTTCGTCGTGGCCGTCGAGGCCGCGCGGCACGCCGTGGGCCGGATCGCGGACATCACGGCGGACAAGCACATGGAGGGCGTGCGGCTGACCCGTTGGCTGCTGTCCCCGGTGCCGACGTTCCGCCTGTGGCGCCGAATGAAGCTCTGGGAGCTGCGCTCGTACGAACAGGTCATCAAGCTGGAGCAGGAGCGGCTGATCTACCAGGCGCGGCTGCAGGCCCGTTACGGCCGGAGCTGGCGCAGGAAGGCCCCCGTGGAGGCGCTGATGCCGCTGCGTCTCGCCCGGTACGGCGTCCCCCTGGCCGAGACGGCGGCGGCGGGCCTCGCGGCGGCGGGCATCGAACCGGCTCTCCTGCCCCCGCAGCAGCAGACACCCGCGCAGCAGCTCCCTCAGCAGCCCCAGCAGCCCCAGCAGCCCCAGCTGCAGCCGGCGACGGTGGCGCAGGCGGGTCCGCCGCAGCAGCTCCCCCAGGGACAGCCGGACGTACCGACGGGTGAAGCCCTGGTCAACGGCAGCCCCTGGTTCCACGCCCAGCAGCTCCCGCCCGAGGCCCACGAGACGGCGTACGCCCCGCAGATCGCCGAGGGCCTGGAGCCGACGCCGGTGGCCATCCCGCTCGGCCCGGAGGACATGTCGCTCGGGGACCCCCGCCAGGAGCAGGGTCCCGAGGGCTTCGAGCCGTACCCGGAGTACGTCGATCCGGAGCCGCCGGCCGACGACTTCGAGGAGACCGTCTACAAGCTCACGTGGTCCTACAGCCACGAGAACAAGCAGTTCCCCAGCGCGGCCGAGCTGGAGCAGCTGGTCGCCGCGCACTACGGCATGCCGGAGTTCCCGGACACCGACGTGCTGCACCGGCTGACCCCCGCGATCCAGCAGCGGATCCAGCAGGAGATGGCCGACTTCGACACCCCCTGACCCACCGGAAGACAGCCGAAAGGGCCGCCCCCGCACTCCGGGAGGCGGCCCTTTCGCCTGTTTCAGGTACTCACCTGCTCAAGCGCTCACGCGCCGAGCAGCTTCCTCACCCGGTCCGCGCCCACGGCGAGCAGCAGCGTGGGAAGGCGCGGCCCGGTCTCCCTGCTGACGAGGAGCTTGTAGAGCAGGGCGAAGAAGGCGCGCTGCGCGAGCTTCAGCTCGGGCGTCGGCTTGGCCTCCGGGTCGAGACCGGCCATGACCTTCGGGACGCCGTAGACGAGGGTGGTGAGCCCGTCGAGCGACCAGTGGGTGTCGAGGCCCTCCAGGAGCAGCCGGAGCGACTCGCGGCCCTCGTCGTCGAGGGAGCCGAGGAGCTCGGTGTCGGGCTCGTCGCGGACGATGGTGCGCTGGTCGGCCGGGACCTGGCTGGTGATCCAGTTCTCGGCGCGGTCGAGGCGCGGCCTGACCTCGTCGAGGGAGGTGACGGGGTTCTCCGGGTCGAGCTCGGTGAGGATCCGGAGGGTCTGCTCGTCGTGGCCCGCGGTGATGTCCATGACCGAGGCGAGCGTGCGGTACGGCAGCGGGCGCGGGGTGCGCGGCAGCTCGCCGGCAGCGGTGCGGGCCGCGCGGGTGTGGGCCGCGGCGTCGGCGGGGAGCACGGTGCCGTCCGCGACCTTGGCCTCCAGCTTGTCCCACTCGTCGTAGAGCCGCTGGATCTCCTGGTCGAAGGCGATCTTGAAGGACTGGTTGGGCTTGCGGCGGGCGTACAGCCAGCGCAGCAGCGGCGCTTCCATGATCTTCAGCGCGTCGGCGGCGGTCGGTACGCCACCGCGCGAGGAGGACATCTTGGCCATGCCGCTGATGCCGACGAAGGCGTACATCGGGCCGATGGGCTGGACGCCGTCGAAGATCTCGCGGACGATCTGGCCGCCGACGACGAAGGACGAGCCGGGCGAGGAGTGGTCGACGCCGGAGGGCTCGAAGATGACGCCCTCGTACGCCCAGCGCATCGGCCAGTCGACCTTCCAGACCAGCTTGCCGCGGTTGAACTCGCTGAGCTTCACGGTCTCGGCGAAGCCGCAGTTCACGCAGGTGTAGGCCAGCTCGGTGGTCTCGTCGTCGTAGGAGGTGACCGTGGTGAGGTCCTTCTCGCACTGTCCGCAGTACGGCTTGTACGGGAAGTAGCCGGAGGCGCCGCCGGAGCCGTCGTCCTCGCTCGCCGCGCCGGAGCCCTCCTCGGCCTCCAGCTCGGCCTCGTCGACGGGCTTCTGCGACTGCTTCTTCGGCGCCTTCTTCGTCCGGTACTGGTCGAGGATGGCGTCGATGTCCCCGCGGTGCTTCATGGCGTGCAGGATCTGCTCGCGGTAGGCACCGGCGGTGTACTGCTCGGTCTGGCTGATGGGGTCGTACTCGACGCCCAGCTCGGCCAGCGACTCGACCATGGCGGCCTTGAAGTGCTCGGCCCAGTTGGGGTGGGGCGAGCCGGCGGGGGCCGGGACGGAGGTCAGCGGCTTGCCGATGTGCTCGGCCCAGGACGCGTCGATGCCCTCGATGCCGTTCGGCACCTTGCGGTAGCGGTCGTAGTCGTCCCAGGAGATCAGGTGCCTGACCTGGTACCCGCGGCGGCGGATCTCGTCGGCGACCAGGTGCGGGGTCATGACCTCGCGGAGGTTGCCCAGGTGGATCGGGCCGGAGGGGGAGAGGCCGGAGGCGACGACGACCGGTTTGCCAGGCGCACGTCGCTCCGACTCGGCGATGACCTCGTCCGCGAAACGGGAGACCCAGTCGGTCTCGGTGCTGCTCTGAGCCACGGTCGGTACGTCCTTCTTCCTGAGGGGTTCTGCCTGACAAGCCCTACGAGAGCCATTCTCCCAGACGGAACGACACTGTCCGGGGTTGTCCACAGGCGGGGAAATCACGTTGCGCTCCCATGGGACACTTGACAAGCGAATTAGACCTGACGAACTCAACAGGAACGGAAGCTCATGGCCTCGGTCCCTTCCCTCGCTTCGACCGTGCAGCAGCGCCTCGCGGACGGACTCACGGCAGCACTGCCGGAGGCCGCGTCCGCCGACCCGCTGCTGCGACGAAGCGACCGGGCCGACTTCCAGGCCAACGGCATCCTGGCGCTGGCCAAGCAGCTCAAGGGCAATCCCCGCGAGCTGGCGACCCGGGTCGTCGCCGCGATCCCGGAGAACGACGTCCTGAAGGACATCGAGGTCTCGGGCCCCGGCTTCCTGAACATCACGGTGACGGACGCGGCGATCGTGCGGACCCTCGCGGCCCGCGCCGCCGACGCCCGGCTCGGCGTGCCGTTCAACGAGTCGGCGGGCACGACGGTCATCGACTACGCCCAGCCGAACGTGGCGAAGGAGATGCACGTCGGGCACCTGCGCTCCGCCGTCATCGGCGCCGCGATGGTCGAGATCCTGGAGTTCACGGGCGAGAGCGTGGTCCGCCGTCACCACATCGGCGACTGGGGCACCCAGTTCGGCATGCTCATCCAGTACCTGATCGAGCACCCGCACGAGCTGGACCACAAGGCCGAGGACGGCGCGGAGATCTCCGGTGAGGAGGCCATGTCGAACCTGAACCGGCTCTACAAGGCCTCGCGCGCCCTCTTCGACTCCGACGAGGAGTTCAAGACGCGGGCCCGCGCGCGCGTGGTGGACCTCCAGGCCGGCGACGAGGAGACGCTCGCGCTCTGGCAGCGGTTCGTCGACGAGTCGAAGATCTACTTCTACTCGGTCTTCGACAAGCTCGACATGGACATCCGGGACGCCGACGTGGTCGGCGAGTCCGGCTACAACGACATGCTCGTGGAGACCTGCCGGATCCTGGAGGAGTCGGGCGTCGCCGTCCGCTCCGAGGGTGCGCTGTGCGTCTTCTTCGACGACGTGAAGGGCCCGGACGGCAACCCGACCCCCCTGATCGTCCAGAAGTCCGACGGCGGTTTCGGGTACGCGGCGACGGACCTGTCCGCGATCCGCGACCGGGTGCGGAACCTGAAGGCGACGACCCTGCTGTACGTGGTCGACGCCCGCCAGTCGCTGCACTTCAAGATGGTCTTCGAGACGGCCCGCAGGGCCGGCTGGCTGAACGACGACGTGAAGGCCGTCCAGCTGGCCTTCGGCACGGTCCTCGGCAAGGACGGCAAGCCGTTCAAGACCCGCGAGGGCGAGACGGTCCGGCTTGTGGACCTGCTGGACGAGGCCGTGGACCGCGCCACGTCGGTCGTGCGCGAGAAGGCCGAGAAGGTGGGCCTGACCGAGTCGGAGATCGTCGAGAACGGCCAGTACGTGGGCATCGGCGCGGTGAAGTACGCCGACCTGTCGACGTCCGCCGCGCGGGACTACAAGTTCGACCTGGACCAGATGGTCTCGCTGAACGGCGACACCTCCGTGTACCTGCAGTACGCGTACGCGCGGATCAGGTCGATCTTCGGGAAGGCGGGCGACCGTGTGCCGCTCGCCCACCCGGAGCTGGAGCTGGCCCCGGCGGAGCGGGCGCTCGGCCTGCACCTGGACCAGTTCGCCGAGACGGTGTCCGAGGCGGCCACCGAGTACGCGCCGCACAAGCTCACCGCGTACCTGTACCAGCTGGCGTCGCTGTACACGACGTTCTACGCGGAGTGCCCGGTCATCAAGCCGGAGCCGGCGCAGGAGATCGCGGAGAACCGCCTCTTCCTCTGCGACCTGACCGCCCGCACGCTCCACCAGGGCATGTCCCTGCTGGGTATCCGGACCCCCGAGCGCCTCTGACACCGAGGCGCCTCGAAACGAAGCCCCCGGCACGGAATCCCGTGCCGGGGGCTTCGTCGTCAGCGAATGGAGTGCGAGGTCCGACCGGACACCTCGTCGATTTCCGTATGCGCCTTCTGGAGCAGCTGGGAAGCGAGGTCCATCAGGGCGCGCGCCCCGGCGATCTCCTCACCCACCCGCAGCTGCTCCGGATCGGAGGGGTGACGGTTGGCGGTTCCGTGGGCCCGGAACTCGGTGCCGTCCGTGAGCCGGACCATGGCCGCGGCCCGCGTCCGGTCGCCCTCCTCCTGGAACTCCATCTCCACATGCCATCCGACAAGCGTGTGCATCATGAGGACCACCTCCAGCGAGGTACCTGTCGGCTACCTCTCCAGGGTGCGCCGGACGGCCCTCACCGGCGAGCCGACCCCAGGGTCTGAGCGACTTCGGTGGCCCAGTAGGTCAGGATCATGTGCGCCCCGGCCCGCCGGATGCCGGTCAGTGTCTCCAGGATCGCCTTCTCCCGGTCGATCCACCCCTTCTCGGCGGCGGCCTCGACCATCGCGTACTCGCCGCTGATCTGGTAGGCGGCGACGGGCACGTCCACGGACTCGGCGACCTTCGCGAGCACGTCCAGGTAGGGCCCGGCGGGCTTCACCATCACCATGTCCGCGCCCTCCTCCAGGTCGAGCGCGAGCTCGCGCATCGACTCGCGGAGGTTGGCGGGGTCCTGCTGGTACGTCTTGCGGTCGCCCTTGAGCGAGGAGCCGACGGCCTCGCGGAAGGGGCCGTAGAAGGCGGAGGAGTACTTCGCGGTGTACGCGAGGATCGACACGTCCTCCTTGCCGATGGTGTCCAGGGCGTCGCGCACGACTCCGACCTGCCCGTCCATCATCCCGGAGGGGCCGACCACATGAACACCGGCGTCGGCCTGGACCTGGGCCATCTCGGCGTAACGTTCCAGCGTGGCGTCGTTGTCGACCCGGCCGTCGGCGTCGAGGACGCCGCAGTGGCCGTGGTCGGTGAACTCGTCGAGACACAGGTCCGACATGATCACGAGGTCGTCGCCCACCTCGGCCTTCACGTCACGGATGGCGACCTGCAGGATGCCGTCCGGGTCGGTCCCGGCCGTACCGAGGGCGTCCTTCTTGCCGTCCTCGGGCACGCCGAAGAGCATGATCCCGGAGACTCCGGCGGCGAGCGCCTCGGCCGCGGCCTTCCGCAGGGTGTCCCGCGTGTGCTGGACGACTCCGGGCATGGCCTGGATCGGCACGGGCTCGGTGATCCCCTCGCGCACGAACGCGGGGAGGATCAGATCGGAGGGGTGCAGCCGGGTCTCGGCCACCATCCGCCGCATGGCGGGCGTCGTCCGCAGCCGCCGCGGCCGCGCCCCGGGAAAGGATCCGTACGAGTTCATGCCCCCGAGGCTACGCCCGCCCAAACAGTGCTCTTACCGACACATTGTTGCCGCCGTCCACGTTGTGGGCATGCGTTCCGCCGGGGCGGAACGGGTGGGCACAACGCCCCCGGCGCGGCTCCTCTGCCCGGACCCGCACCCCCGGGCCCTGAAAACGCGAAGGGTGCGGGACCTCGAAAAGGCCCCGCACCCAAGCAAGCACTACGTCGTACGCCGCCGCCGCGCCCCCGGCCGCCGCTCAGAGGGCCGCGTCACCGGATCCCCCGCCTCCAGCGCCGCCTCCCGCCGCCGCAGCCCGAAGTCCGCCAGCGCCTCCGCGAGCTTGTGCACGGACGGCTCGGGCGACAGCACGTCCACCCGCAGCCCGTGCTCCTCGGCCGTCTTGGCCGTGGCGGGCCCGATGCACGCGATCACCGTCACGTTGTGCGGCTTGCCGGCGATGCCGACGAGGTTCCGCACGGTCGAGGACGAGGTGAACAGAACGGCGTCGAACCCGCCCCCCTTGATCGCCTCGCGCGTGTCCGCCGGCGGCGGCGACGCCCGTACGGTCCGGTAGGCGGTGACGTCGTCGACCTCCCACCCGAGCTCGATGAGCCCCGCGACCAGCGTCTCGGTCGCGATGTCGGCCCGCGGCAGGAACACCCGGTCGATCGGATCGAAGACCGGGTCGTACGGCGGCCAGTCCTCGAGGAGCCCGGCGGCCGACTGCTCACCGCTCGGCACGAGATCCGGCTTCACGCCGAAGTCGACGAGCGCGGCGGCCGTCTGCTCGCCCACCGCGGCGACCTTGATCCCGGCGAAGGCACGGGCGTCGAGCCCGTACTCCTCGAACTTCTCCCGTACGGCCTTGACCGCGTTGACCGACGTGAAGGCGATCCACTCGTACCGTCCGGTGACGAGCCCCTTGACCGCCCGCTCCATCTGCTGCGGGGTGCGCGGCGGCTCGACGGCGATGGTCGGCACCTCGTGCGGCACCGCGCCGTACGAACGCAGCTGGTCGGAGAGCGACGCGGCCTGCTCCTTGGTACGCGGCACGAGCACCCGCCACCCGAAGAGCGGCTTCGACTCGAACCACGACAGCTGGTCCCGCTGCGCCGGGGCGCTGCGCTCGCCGACCACGGCTATGACCGGCCGGTGGCCCTCGGGCGAGGGGAGCACCTTGCCCTGCTTGAAGACCTGGGCGATGGTGCCGAGCGTGGCGTTCCAGGTCCGCTGGCGGGTGGTGGTGCCGGCGATGGTGACGGTGAGCGGGGTGTCGGGCTTGCGGCCCGCCGCCACCAGTTCACCGGCCGCGACGGCCACCGAGTCGAGCGAGGTGGACACGACGACGGTGCCGTCGGAGGCACCGACCTCGGTCCAGCACCGCTCGTCGGCGGTCCTGGCGTCGACGAAGCGGACGTCGGTGCCCTGCGCGTCACGCAGCGGGACACCGGCGTACGCGGGGACGCCGACGACCGTGGCGACGCCGGGCACGACCTCGAAGGGGATGCCCTCGGCGGCGCAGGCGAGCATCTCGGCCCCCGCGTTGCCGTCGAGGCCGGGGTCGCCGGTCACCGCACGGACGACCCGCCTGCCGCCCCTCGCGGCCTCCATGACAAGATTGGCCGCGTCCCTCAACACGGGGACACCGGCGGTTGTTGACGCCTCGTCAACAATCGTCAGCTCCGGCGTGCTCACCCCCGCGCGCGCGTGGCCGCGAACGACCTCGAGCACCTCCGGCTCGGCGATCAGGACATCCGCTCCGGCGAGGGCCTCTACGGCCCTGAGGGTCAGGAGTCCGGGGTCACCCGGGCCTGCGCCGAGGAATGTGACGTGCCCATGGCCCGCGAAGGCCGGGGACAGCGGGCTGGTGGTCGGGCGGGTGGGGTTCAAAGTGCTCGCTCCCCCATAAGACCAGCCGCACCCTTGGCGAGCATCTCGTCCGCGAGTTCGCGTCCGAGCGCCATCGCCTCGTCGTGCGAGGTGGGTACGGGACCGGTGGTGGACAGCTGCACCAGCGTCGAGCCGTCGGTGGTGCCGACGACGCCGCGCAGGCGCATTTCGGTGACAACCTGCCCGTGACCGGGGTCGTCGGCCAGCAGGTCGGCCAGCGCACCCACAGGTGCGGAGCAGCCGGCCTCCAGGGCGGCGAGCAGGGATCGCTCGGCGGTCACGGCGGCCCGGGTGAGCGGGTCGTCGAGCGCGCCGAGCGCGGTGACGAGTGCGGCGTTCGACGCCGGACACTCGATCGCCAGGGCCCCCTGGCCGGGGGCGGGCAGCACGGTGTCGACCGACAGGTGGTCGAGCGACAGGGAGCCGATGAGCTCCTCCGTACCGCCGATGCGGTTGAGACCGGCCGCGGCGAGAACCACCGCGTCCAGCTCACCCTTGCGTACGAAGCCGATGCGGGTGTCGATGTTCCCCCGGATCGGTACGCAGGTGATCTCCAGGCCGTGGCTGCGCGCGTACGCGTGGAGCTGGGCCATGCGCCGCGGCGAGCCGGTGCCGACCCGGGCGCCCTGGGGCAGCCGGTCGAGCGTCAGCCCGTCCCGGGCGATCAGCACGTCGCGCGGGTCCTCGCGCTCCGGGATCGCCGCGAGCACCAGGTCGGGGTGCTGGGTGGTCGGCAGGTCCTTCAGCGAGTGGACGGCGAAGTCCACCTCGTCGGCGAGCAGCGCGTCACGAAGGGCGGCGACGAAGACGCCGGTGCCGCCGATCTGCGCGAGGTGCTCCCGGGAGGTGTCCCCGTACGTCGTGATCTCCACGAGCTCGACGGGCCGGCCGGTCAGCCGCCGGACGGCGTCGGCCACGTGCCCGGACTGGGCCATGGCGAGCTTGCTGCGCCTGGTCCCGAGCCTCAGTGCCCTCTCGGTCATACTCGCCCTCGGTTCTTGACGTCGGCGTCATTCAGGTCGGCCCGGCTGACAGCAGCCACCGTCTCCGGGTCGAGGTCGAAGAGTGTCCGCAGCGCGTCCGCGTACCCGGCGCCGCCGGGCTCGCTGGCGAGCTGCTTGACCCGCACGGTCGGCGCGTGCAGGAGCTTGTCGACCACCCGGCGCACGGTCTGGGTGATCTCGGCGCGCTGCTTCTCGTCGAGGCCGGGCAGCCGGCCCTCCAGCCGGGCGACCTCGTTGGCCACCACGTCGGCGGCCATGGTGCGCAGGGCGACGACGGTGGGCGTGATGTGGGCGGCGCGCTGGGCGGCGCCGAAGGCGGCCACCTCGTCGGAGACGATGCCGCGCACCTGGTCGACGTCGGCGGCCATGGGGGCGTCGGCGGAGGCCTCGGCGAGCGACTCGATGTCGACGAGCCGGACTCCGGGGACGCGGTGCGCGGCGGCGTCGATGTCGCGGGGCATGGCGAGGTCGAGCAGGGCGAGCGGGGTGCGGCGGCCCCGTACGGCGGTCTCGACGGCGTCGCCGGTGAGGACGAGGCCGGTGGCTCCGGTGCAGGAGACGACGACGTCGGCACGTGTCAGTTCGTCGCCGACGGCAACCATCTCGACCGCGTGGGCGGCCACCCCCGTGCCACCGGGCTCGCTCAGGATCTGGGCGAGCCGCTCGGCGCGGGCCAGGGTGCGGTTGGCGATGACGATCTCGGAGACGCCGGAGCGCGCGAGCGTGGCGGCGGCGAGCGAGGACATCGATCCCGCGCCGATGACGAGCGCCCGCTTGCCCTTGGCCCAGGTGTCGATGTCGGTGACGTCGGCCAGCTGTTCCAGGCCGAAGGTGACGAGCGACTGCCCGGCCCGGTCGATCCCGGTCTCGCTGTGGGCGCGCTTGCCGACCCTCAGGGCCTGCTGGAACAGGTCGTTGAGGAGGCGTCCCGCGGTGTGCTGCTCCTGGCCGAGGGCGAGGGCGTCCTTGATCTGGCCGAGGATCTGGCCCTCGCCGACGACCATGGAGTCGAGCCCGCAGGCCACCGAGAAGAGGTGGTGGACGGCCCGGTCCTCGTAGTGCACGTAGAGATACGGAGTGAGCTCGTCCAGGCCGACGCCGCTGTGCTGCGCGAGCAGCGTGGACAGCTCGGCGACACCGGCGTGGAACTTGTCCACGTCGGCGTAGAGCTCGATGCGGTTGCAGGTGGCGAGGACGGTGGCCTCGGCGGCCGGTTCGGCGGCGAGGGTGTCCTGCAGCAGCTTGGCCTGGGTGTCCGCCGCGAGCGCGGCCCGCTCCAGGATGGAGACCGGGGCGCTGCGGTGGCTCAGTCCGACGACGAGGAGACTCATGCCGGCATCACCGCGGGGACGTCCCCGTCGGGTCCCTTGCGGCCGGCGCCTCCCGTGGTGCCACGGGGGGCCGGCGGCGCGACGGCGGCAGCGGCGGTCTCCGCCTCGGCCTCGGCCTCGGCCTCGGCGTTCGACTCCTCGCCCGCCTTGCGCTGCTCGTGGAAGGCGAGGATCTGCAGCTCGATGGAGAGGTCGACCTTGCGTACGTCCACGCCGTCGGGCACGGAGAGCACGGTGGGGGCGAAGTTGAGGATGGAGGTGACTCCGGCGGCCACGAGCCGGTCGCAGACCTGCTGGGCGACGCCGGCCGGGGTCGCGATGACGCCGATGGAGACGCCGTCCTCCTCGATGATCTTCTCGAGGTCGTCGCTGTGCTGGACGGGGATCCCGGCGACCGGCTTGCCGGTCATGGCGGGGTCGGCGTCGATCAGCGCGGCGACGCGGAAGCCACGGGAGGCGAAGCCGCCGTAGCCGGCGAGCGCGGCACCGAGGTTACCGATGCCGACGATGACGACCGGCCAGTCCTGGGTGAGCCCGAGCTCGCGGGAGATCTGGTAGACGAGGTACTCGACGTCGTAGCCGACCCCGCGGGTGCCGTAGGAGCCGAGGTAGCTGAAGTCCTTGCGCAGCTTCGCGGAGTTGACGCCCGCCGCGGCCGCGAGCTCCTCGGAGGAGACCGTGGGTACGGAGCGCTCCGAGAGCGCGGTCAGTGCGCGCAGATACAGCGGAAGCCGGGCGACGGTGGCCTCGGGAATTCCTCGGCTACGGGTCGCCGGTCGGTGAGTTCGGCCAGTTGCCACGGTGCTCCTGCGGGATGAGCGGGGCTGCAGGCGGCCATATGTCCCAAGACCGCCCCGTCGAATGCAGGCTATGTCTTTGTGAACGCGTGCACAAAGATGGTGTCCGTTTTGTCCGGCCAAAGTGACCGGGGTCACGCGGCTGGTTCCCGTTGCCGCGGAACCAAGGAGCACGTCAGCGCGTTGAGAACCCGAAGGGGGCAAAACCGCACACACTCCTCATGACAGCGCCCCCGAAACCCAACAAAACGTCCACGATGGTAACCGTCTTTCGGTCACGCACCCAGTTCACGCCGGAGCCGCCCGGCGTCCACACGCCAGAAGGTGTGCTGCTCGCCGTCGATCAGAACGACGGGGATCTGCTCCCAGTACGCCCGGTAGAGCTCCTCGTCGCGCGTGATGTCCTTCTCCTCCCAGGATGCCCCCGTCTCCGCGCACACGGCCTCGATCACCGCGCGGGCGTCGTCACAGAGGTGACAGCCCGGCTTGCCGATCAGCGTCACCGTGCGCGACCCGGCGTCCGTCGTCTTCTTCTTCGTCCGTCCGAACATGGCGTCCATTCTGTCCCGCCGAGCGGGTGGAGGACCGCCACCACCGGACGGGACCCGATTAACAGGGGAGCCCCGAACTGTTCACGCCGCGGCATCGTCACAAGTCGGGAAGTACCGAACAGACTGGCTATGCTCACGACATGGCCGCTCTGGGATGGCTCACCCCCCGCAGGCGCTCCGCCACCGCGCGCAGCGTCCTCGCAGGCGAGGCCGCTGCCGAGGCAGCGCGCAAGACCTCGCTCCAGCTGGAACAGGAGCGGGAGGAGGCGGCGGCCATCGCGGCCACGGTGGCCGAGGCGCCGCCCGAGCCCGAGTTCCCGGTCGTCGGCGACGTACGGGCAGCCGCCTTCTTCGACCTCGACAACACCGTCATGCAGGGCGCCGCGATCTTCCACTTCGGCCGCGGCCTCTACAAGAGGAAGTTCTTCCAGCGCCGCGAGCTGGCCCGCTTCGCCTGGCAGCAGGCCTGGTTCCGGCTGGCCGGCGTCGAGGACCCCGAGCACATGCAGGACGCCCGCGACAGCGCCCTGTCCATCGTCAAGGGCCACCGCGTCTCCGAGCTGATGACGATCGGCGAGGAGATCTACGACGAGTACATGGCCGACCGCATCTGGCCCGGCACCCGCGGCCTCGCCCAGGCGCACCTGGACGCCGGCCAGAAGGTCTGGCTGGTCACGGCCGCTCCCGTCGAGACCGCCACGATCATCGCCCGGCGGCTCGGCCTGACCGGCGCGCTCGGCACCGTCGCCGAGTCTGTGGACGGCGTCTACACGGGCAAGCTGGTCGGCGAGCCCCTGCACGGCCCCGCCAAGGCCGAGGCGGTACGGGCGCTCGCCGCCGCCGAGGGCCTCGACCTGGCCCGCTGCGCCGCGTACAGCGACTCGCACAACGACATCCCGATGCTCTCGCTCGTCGGACACCCGTACGCGATCAACCCGGACACCAAGCTCCGCCGGCACGCGAAGGACCTGGACTGGCGGCTGCGCGACTACCGGACCGGCCGCAAGGCCGCCAAGGTCGGCATCCCCGCCGCCGCGGGCCTGGGCGCGCTGGCCGGCGGCACGGCCGCAGCGGTCGCCCTGCACCGCCGCCGCCACTGACGTCGGGGCCACCTCTCCCCGCAGATCTGCCGATACGTTTCGGCTGCGATCATCTGCGACAACCCGGGACCAGGCGCCCTCACCCGTCCGTGGTCGAACAGCACCGCACAGGTCGACTGCCGGGCATTCGGGCCTCCTTACCCCGCAGCGGCCCCGATCACTCACGCGCCCCGCACTCGAGCACAACGCAGCGTGTACGCAGTCACACCCGAAACCAAACCGATCAACAACCGCTCACGAACAGCGCGCAATTCCGACTACAACCAGTAACAGAACCGTCGTAAGCGGTGATTTGAGCAACTGGGTGTAGCGCCGCCTGTACGAAGCGTTATTCTCCTCAGACGCACAAAGGACCCCTCACGTCGCCACGACGGGTGAACGGTCCCGCACTGCACGTGATGGAAGCTCTGCCTCTGGGAGTCCCGTGTACCCACACGTCGGGGTTGACACCTCGGGCCTGGCTACGCTGCGCGCAACGGTCCTCGACCACTTGCGCGGCTTCGTCCCCACCGCGTACGCCGGCCCTGTCCCCGCCTTCGCCTTCGCCGCACCGGCACCCGCCGGCCCTTGCTATGCCCTGGCCGACGGCAGCGCCGCCGTGGGCAGACGCAGCGCCCGCTCCGGAACCTCGACCCCCGCACGCCGCCCCACCGCCGACAGCGACAGCGCCCGCATGATGGACCTGGTCGAGCGCGCCCAGGCGGGCGAGGCCGAGGCCTTCGGCCGCCTGTACGACCAGTACAGCGACACCGTCTACCGCTACATCTACTACCGCGTCGGCGGGAAGGCGACGGCGGAGGACCTCACCAGCGAGACGTTCCTGCGCGCCCTGCGCCGGATCTCCACCTTCACCTGGCAGGGCCGCGACTTCGGTGCCTGGCTCGTCACCATCGCCAGGAACCTGGTCGCCGACCACTTCAAGTCCAGCCGCTTCCGCCTCGAAGTCACCACCGGCGAGATGCTCGACGCCAACGAGGTCGAGCGCAGCCCCGAGGACTCCGTCCTGGAGTCCCTCTCCAACGCCGCCCTCCTCGACGCGGTCCGCCGCCTCAACCCCCAGCAGCAGGAGTGCGTGACCCTGCGCTTCCTCCAGGGCCTCTCGGTCGCCGAGACCGCCCGCGTGATGGGGAAGAACGAGGGCGCCATCAAGACCCTCCAGTACCGGGCGGTCCGCACCCTGGCCCGCCTTCTCCCGGACGACGCCCGCTGACCGGTTCGCGCCCCCCACACGCGCCCCCACGCCCCGGTCGGCGGCCCCGTCGCCGCCCCTCCCCCCACGCCACCACGACCCCCGCCCAACTCACAGTCGGTGACGCCCCGATGACGCACTGGTCCGATCATCTTTCGCGCGTAACCCAAGTGCCGCGCCGCTCGTTGTGCGGGATGCAGGCTCCCTGTGGACACGCCATGTCCGCAGCCACTCACTCTTTCGTGTGGATGCGCTCAAGGTGTGCAACCTTCCGGACACCCCGGGGAGTCGACCGTCATGACGAGAGGAGGTGCCGCCAGTGATCGCGAACGTATCGGCGCACCGGCGGGCGAACGCCTTCGCCCAGGCCCTGGAGGACCGGGCGTCCGAGGGCGCGGCGGCAGACCAGTCCGATGCCCCGGCCGAACCGGCCGAGCATGGACGACTGTTGGCCTTGGCGAACGGTCTCGGCGAACTGCCGAAGCCACAGCTGGATCCCGAGGTCAAGGTGGTGCAGCGAGCCCAGCTCGTCGCCGCCATGGAAGCGATGCTCGCGGAGGGGAGCGCGGCCGCCGGGCCTTCGGTGCCCGAGCAGCGGTCCAGCAGCAAGGGCGCCCACCGGGCGTCCCCACTGCGGAAACTGCGCCCCCGTTCCCGCTGGTCCAAGGGCCTCGCCGCGGGCGGCCTCACGGTCGGCGTGGCGGCGGGCGCCTTCGGCGGAGTGGCCGCGGCCAGCTCCGACGCGCTTCCCGGTGACTCGCTCTACGGGCTCAAGCGAGGCATGGAGGACATCAAGCTGGGCATGGCCGACGACGACGCGGACCGCGGCGGCATCTACCTCGACCAGGCGTCCACCCGCCTCAGCGAGGCCCGCCGGCTCATGGAGCGGGGTCGCTCGGGCGACCTCGACCACGAGTCGCTCAGCGAGATCCGCCGCGTCCTGGGCGGAATGAAGCACGACGCCAGCGAAGGCCACCGCCTGCTCCGTCAGGCGTACCAGCGGGACGGCGAGATCGCCCCGATGGCCCGGCTCAATTCCTTCGCCCAAGCCCACCGGGACACCTGGAACGGCCTCCGCGACCGGCTCCCCGTCCAACTGGCGGATGTCGGAAGCGAGGTGACGCACGTCTTCGACGCCATGAACGAAGAGGTCGAACCGCTCCAGTCGGTGCTTCCCCGCACCCCCGAGAGGGGCGCGATCGGCTCGGAGAGCCCCAGCGGCAGCCCCAGCGCCCCGAGGGACTCCCAGGGCACGGGCACGCAGACCCCGCCGTCCTCGAAGGAGGCGGCGACCCCCTCGGGCAGCCACTCCGCACCGCCGAGCACGTCCGGCCCCAGTACGGGCACCAGCCCGAGCGCGGGCAGCGGAACCGGCTCACCGGAGGACGACGGTCTCCTCGGCGGCAGCGCCGGCGGACTGCTGAAACCCTCTCCGACCGGCACGCCGACGGCCCCCTCGGGCGACCAGGCGACACCCGACATGCCGGACGTCACCCTTCCGCCACTCCTGCCGGGCCTCCTTCCAGGCCTCGGCATCGACAGCGAGGACGCTCGCTAGCAAGAGGAAGGGGCGCCCCCACGGACGGGGGGCGCCCCTTCTTCCATGCCCGGCCCAGACCTGGGAAGAGCCCGACCGCTCAGAAGAACACCGACCGCCGCTGGACGAGCAGCTTGTAGAGCGTGTGCTGGATCTGCTCCCGCACCTGATCCGTCAGGTTGAACATCAGCATCGGGTCCTCCGCCGCCTCCGGCGCGTAGGAGTCCGTCGGGATCGGCTCGCCGAACTGGATCGTCCACTTCGTCGGCAGCGGCAGCGCCCCGAGCGGCCCCAGCCAGGGGAAGGTCGGGGTGAGCGGGAAGTACGGGAAGCCGAGCACCCGCGCCAGCGTCCTGGCGTTCCCGATCATCGGGTATATCTCCTCGGCACCGACGATCGAGCAGGGCACGATCGGCACCCCGGCCCGCAGCGCCGTCGAGACGAATCCGCCCCGGCCGAACCGCTGAAGCTTGTACCGCTCCCCGAACGGCTTGCCGATCCCCTTGAAGCCCTCCGGCATCACCCCGACGATCTCGCCGGCCCGCAGCAGCCGCTCCGCGTCCTCCGCGCAGGCCAGCGTGTGACCGGCCTTCCGGGCCAGTTCGTTGACGATCGGCAGCACGAAGACCAGGTCGGCGGCGAGCAGCCGCAGGTGGCGCCCGGCCGGATGGTGGTCGTGGACGGCGACCTGCATCATCAGCCCGTCGAGCGGCACGGTCCCCGAGTGGTTGGCGACGATCAGCGCCCCGCCGTCCGCGGGGATGTTCTCGACGCCCTTCACCTCCACCCGGAAGTACTTCTCGTACAGCGGGCGCAGCAGCGACATCAGGACCTGGTCGGTGAGCTCCTCGTCGTAGCCGAACTCGTCGACCTCGTAGTCGCCGGTGATCCGGCGCCGCAGGAACGCGAGCCCGCCGGCGAGTCGCCGCTCCCAGCCTCCGCCTCCGGCACCCTCCTCGGCCGCGCCACCAGGACCGGCGTCGACGACGACCGGGGCCTCGGGCTCGGCCCCCGCCCCCGCCCCCGCACCGGCCTCACGACCGCCCCCGGAGCCCGGCAGGCCGTCCCGGGCCTCCCGGCGCCCCTCCGGCTCCTCAGGGCCGTGCTGCGGCCCCGGGAGGGCCCGTACGGCCGCCGCCTCGCCGTCGGCACGGCCGGGCCGTCGCCGGGCCCGTGACCGGTCGTCGTCGAACGGAATGACCTTGGCGTCCGCCATCGCTGTCCGGTCTCCTCAAACGCCGTCGTGAACAGGGTGAACACGGTGAACAGGTGCCACAGGGGAATCAGCCGCGTCAGGGGCAGCCGCCTCGGGGGCAGCCGCCTCGGGGGCGGCAGCGGCCGGAGTCAGCCGCCCGGCCAGCCGGTCCACCGCCCCCGCCAGCATCTCCGGCGGCAGCAGCCCCGGCCCCCTGCCACGCGCGAAGTCGGCGAAGGTCTCCGCCGTGGAGTAGCGCGGCGAGAAGCCGAGGACCTCACGCGTCTGGACCGTCGAGACGACCCTGCCGTGGGTGAGCAGCCGGATCTGCTCGGGTGCGAAGTCGGTGATCCCGACGGTACGCAGCGCGGTCCCCACCCAGGTGACCGCCGGCAGCAGCACCGGCACCGTCGGCCGGCCGAGCCGCCGCGCGCACTGCGAGAGCAGCAGCACCCCGTCGCCCGCCACGTTGAAGGTGCCGCTGTTCTGCGTGGCCCTGCGCGGCTCGTGCGCCGCCAGGCGCAGGACGTCGATCACGTCGTCCTCGTGGACGAACTGCAGTCTCGGGTCGTAGCCGAGGACGGTCGGAAGCACCGGCAGCGCCAGGTACTCGGCAAGCGGCGAGTCGATCCGCGGCCCGAGGATGTTCGCGAACCGCAGGACGCACACCGCCACGTCGGGCCGGCGCCGGGCGAAGCCCCGTACGTACCCCTCGACCTCGACGGCGTCCTTGGCGAAGCCCCCGCTGGGCAGCGACTTCGCGGGCGTCGTCTCGGTGAAGACGGCCGGGTCGCGGGGCGCGGAGCCGTAGACGCTGGTACTGGACTTGATCACGAGACGGCTGATCCGCGGCGACTTCTGGCAGGCGCCGAGAAGCTGCATGGTGCCGATGACGTTGGTCTCCTTGACCGACGTACGGCCGCCACCGCCGAGCGCCGTGCCGGTGACGTCCAGATGGACCACCGTGTCGACGTCGTGCTCTGCGAGGACCTTGGCGATCTCCGGCCGGCGGATGTCCGCGCGTACGAACTCGGCGGCGCCGAGCTGGTGCGCCGGGTCGACCGCGTCCACGGCCACGACCCGTTCCACCTCCGGGTCCCGCTGGATCCGCCGCACGAAGCGGCCCCCGAGATGCCGCGCGGCACCGGTGACGAGCACGACCTTGCCCAAGATCAGCGCCTTCCGTCCGTCTTCCGTTGGTCGCCACCGTAGCGCCTCGAGATTTCCGCGCAAATAAAGCGTGGCCCTTCACCGCGAACGGTGAAGGGCCACGCCTGACGCACTGAAAGCTGCGGTGCAGCTGTCGCCTTACTTCTTGTTGCGACGCTGAACGCGCGTGCGCTTAAGCAGCTTGCGGTGCTTCTTCTTCGCCATCCGCTTGCGCCGCTTCTTGATAACAGAGCCCACGACTACCCTCGCTCACTTCTCGGAACATCCCCGCCTCCCGGCGGGGATCGGTGCGGGGCGTCTGGGCCCACACGACCTACGTCGGCCTAGCCTACCGTCCCGAGCACCGCGCTTGTAATCCGAGGGACATACGGAGCTTTCCCGGCGTTGTCGCCGCGCTCGCGCTACGCGGTCCCCACCCCCACGAAGGACTCCCGCAGGTACTCGTGAACCGCCTGTTCCGGCACCCGGAAGGACCTGCCCACCCGGATCGCCGGCAGATGACCACTGTGCACCAAGCGGTACACGGTCATCTTCGAGACGCGCATCACCGAGGCGACTTCCGCCACGGTCAGAAACTTGACCTCGTTGAGAGGTCGATCGCCAGCAGCCATGACCCACCTGTACCTTCCGCCGCGACGCCCACCGGCTTCCCCTCCGGTGACTCTTCGTCGCCGAGCGCTCACTCTCAAGACTAGGGGCGGGTGGTACGAGTGGGGAAGAGGAGCTGTCATCGGCCGTTTACCGTGACAGACACGCTCGATTGAGTACATAGCGTGTGAGTGGACGGTAGTAGTCGGAGCGCACGCCGTCATCCAGCGGTACGGCCACCGACACCTGCCCCTCCGCCTCCCCGACGAACAGCGCCGGATCGTCCGTATCGGCCAGACCGATGGCCTCGATACCCAGCTGACCTGCCCCGCAGACCCATCCGTGGTCCCCCACCACGAGCTCCGGCAACGGCCCGCCGCCGTCGGCCGCGCTCTCCAGAGCCGCCCTGACCGGCAGCGGCGAGTGGGAGTGCGCCCCCGGCTCGCGCCCACCCCGCGACGGGCCCGGCTCTCGCACCAGTGCCACCCCCCGTACGTAGTCGAGAAGGTACGTACGTACGCCGAACCGGGTCGTTATGTCGACACATCTCCCCTGCGCGGGGGTGAGAACAAGGCATCCCGCCGCCGACAAAGCGTCTGCGAGAGCGACGTAGAAACCGAGCAGCCGGTGCGGATGCCCCGTCCCCAGGAGCACCGGAACCCGCCGCGCCGCCGCCGCCCCCAGCCGCGCGGCGAACGCGTCGAGCCCCCTCAACGTCCGTTCCGGATCGATGACATCGGCCCCGGACCGGTGCGAGGGATCCCCCGACACCCCGCACTTGTCGGCCATCAACCGCAGCAGATCGGCCTCGTCCCACCCCCGCACGGGATCGAGACCGAGGAGCACCCGCGGATCCCGCGCGGCGAAGAGCCGGTAGCTCCGCAGGTTCTCCTCCCGCGATGTCGCCACCGTCCCCGCCAACCCCGCCGCCAACAGATGCGCCCGCAGCGCCCCGGTACTCAACACCCACCCGATGCTGCCGGAACACCACCGCCAGGGAGTCCAAACCTCCCGGACACCGCACAGTCGGCGTAACGCCCACGAGTACGTTCCAGTGGCGTCCTGAGGCGACTACGCGAGCAGCCCCCGCAGCGGGAAGACCGCCTTCCGCGTCGCGAGCACCGCCTGGTCGAGCCGGTCCGCCGGGTCGTACCCCTCGGACCAGTCCCGGAAGCCCACCGGCCACCGCCCGTCCGTCATCCGCGCCGGCCCCGGCTGCCGGGTCCGCGCGTACGCCTCGTCCCGCCACGACGACGGGATCACCGACTCCGGCTCCACCGGAGCGTGCGCCGCGATCCCCACCAGATGGGTCCACGACCGCGGCACGACGTCCACCACCGCGTATCCCCCACCGCCCAGGGCCACCCAGCGCCCCTCGGCATACGTGTGCGCCAGCTCGTGACACGCCTCCTGCACCGCCCGCTGCGCGTCGAGCGACACCGCCAGATGGGCGAGCGGATCCTCGAAGTGCGTGTCGGCCCCGTGCTGCGTGACCAGCACCTGCGGCCGGAAGTCCGCGATCAGCTCCGGTACGACCGCGTGGAACGCCCGCAGCCACCCCGCGTCACCCGTCCCCGCCGGCAGCGCCACGTTCACCGCACCGCCCTCACTCGGACCGGTCGCGCCCGTCTCCTCCGGCCATCCCGTCTGCGGGAACAGCGTCCGCGGATGCTCGTGCAGCGACACGGTAAGCACGCGGGGGTCCTCCCAGAACGCCGCCTGGACCCCGTCCCCGTGGTGCACGTCCACATCCACGTACGCGACCCGCTCCGCACCCAGTTCCAGCAGCCGGGCGATGGCCAGAGAGGCGTCGTTGTAGATGCAGAACCCGGACGCGCCGCCCGGCATCGCGTGGTGCAGACCGCCCGCGAAGTTCACCGCGTGCGCGGCCTCCCCGCGCCAGACCGCTTCCGCCGCGCCCACCGACTGCCCGGCGATCAACGCCGACACCTCGTGCATCCCGGCGAAGGCGGGGTCGTCGACCGTACCGAGTCCGTACGCCTGGTCGGCCCGACGCGGATCCGCCGACGCGGCCCGCACGGCCGCCACGTAGTCCTCCCGGTGCACGAGCCGCAGCGTCGAGTCCCCGGCCGGCTTCGCCGCCACCACGTCCACCGCCCGGTCGAGCCCGTACGCCCGCACCAGCGACATCGTCAGCGCGAGCCGCACCGGATCCATCGGATGCTCGGGCCCGAAGTCATACCCCGTGACAGCTTCATCCCACATCAACAGTGCGCGGCCGCTCATGCCCGCCACCGTATCGGGCCGCTCTCGACCCGAACGACGTGGCGTACGCCACCGTCACCAGGACCAGCACCATCGGCACCAGCATGGCCCCCCGGTAGCTCCACGCGTCCCCGAGCGCCCCCACGAGCGGAGAGCCGATCAGAAAGCCGACGTAGTTGAAGACGTTGAGCCGCGCCACGGCCGCGTCGCTCCGCCCGGGGAACAGACGGCCGGCCGCCGCGAAGGTCTGCGGCACGATCACGCTCAGCCCGAGACCGAGCACCGTGAACCCGGCGATCCCCACCCAGGCCCCCGGCGACACCGCCACCACGGCGAACCCCAGCGCGGCGAGCACCGCACCGGCCCGCACGACCGCCGCCGCCCCCATCCGCCGCACCCCGAAGTCCCCGACGGCCCGCCCGAGCAGCGTCGTCACCATGTACGCGTTGTACGGCACCGTCGCCAGCTCCTCCGAGCTGCCCAGCACGTCCTGGAGGTACTTGGCACTCCAGTTGGAGACGGTCGAGTCCCCGATGTACGCGAAGGTCATCACGAGACAGAGCGGCACCAGCAACGCGAAGCCGACCCCACTCCCCTTGCCCTCCGGCACCTCGTCCCCCGGCCGATCCCCGCCCGCCACGTACCAACGGCTGCCGACGAGCGCGACGGGCAGCAGCAGGACCACGACCGGCAGGTACGACACGAACAGCGACAGCTGCCAGTGCGCCCCCACCCAGGCCAGCGAGGCACCCACGATCCCGCCGAGGCTGTACGAGGCGTGGAAGCCGAGCATGATGCTCCGCCCGTACGCCCGCTGGAGGCTGACCCCCAACATGTTCATGGAGGCGTCCAAGGCGCCGACCGCGAGCCCGAAGAGCCCCAGGGCGACAGCCGCCTGCCACAGCTCGCTTCCCGTTCCCACGGCGAGCAGCGACAGCAGGACGAACGGCTGGGCCCACCGCAGCACCACCGCGGGGCCCACCCTGGCGACGACCCTCCCGGTCGCCACGCTCGCCACTCCGGCCAGGATCGGCACGGCGGCCAGGAAGGCCGGCAGCAACGCGTCCGAGATCCCGTACCGCTCCTGGATCGCGGGTATTCGGGTCACGAGCAGGGCGAAGGTGACCCCTTGCACGAAGAAACTGACCGCCAGGGATCCCCGCCCACGCCGCAACCGCGCATCCGTCATGGCGGCACAGCGTAGGGCCGGAACCTACCGCGGGGTAGATGGATCACAGCCCCAATATCGTGGGCAGCTCGTCCATCCTCCGGAAGAACCCGACGGCCCCGGCCAGCTTCTCCTCCGGCGTCATGGCGGTGAACCCGTACACGTCCATCCCGGCCGCCAGAGCCGCCTGCACTCCGAGCCGGCTGTCCTCGACCACCACGCACCGCTCGGGCGCCACGCCCATCCGCGAGGCCGCGTGCAGGAACAGGTCGGGAGACGGCTTGCCCCGCCCGACGTCCTCGGCGCTGAACACGATCTCGTCCCGGAAGCAGGCATCGAGCCCGGTCTTCCGGTGCCCGACGCGGATCCGCTCATGGCTCCCGGAAGAGGCCACACAGTACGGAACCCCGGCCGCGGCAAGCTGCTTGAGCACCTCCGCAGCCCCGACCACGGCCTGCAACTCGGCCTGGAAGGCTGCGAAGACCCGCGAGTGGAAGACGTCGTCGAACTCCACCGGCAACCGTCGCCCGCTCCGCTCCTCGACCAGCTCGTGGATGCGGTGCATGGCGGACCCCATGTAGTCGCGCACCGATTCCTCGTACGAGGTCGGATGCCCGAGCTCCGTCAGATAGCCGGCCAGCAGGGTGTTGGAAATCGGCTCGCTGTCCACGAGCACACCGTCGTTGTCGAAGATGACCAAGTCGTAGCGCATGCGCACAGCCTAGAACGCAAAAATGCCTCAACCCCCGGACAGAGTCCGGGGGTTGAGGCTAAAAATTGTTCGGCGGCGTCCTACTCTCCCACAGGGTCCCCCCTGCAGTA
>NZ_JNZP01000004.1 GCF_000725545.1 Streptomyces exfoliatus
TACCCGACAGCTCACCGGTGAACGTGTTCGCACTGTTCCACGTCGCGGTCTCCTCACTCCACGCCTGGGTGGCGCGGTGCGCCTCCAGCTGGACCTCGGAATCACCCGTCGTGTGAAACTGATCGAAATACAGCTTCAGATCAGCCGAATCGATCTTCGTGCCGGCCGGAATACTGCCCACCGGGAACCGCAGCAGCGCACGCGAGGTGCCCGTACTGGTGTTACCGACCGACAGACGCCAGTTGTCCTTGTAATTCGTCGTCGGACCGTCCGACGAGATCGCACGGCCGAGCTGTAACCGGAACCGTAAGGAGCCTTCGCGTCCTTCCTCGCGTCCGTCATGAACGCCGCAGGAATGACCAGGACCGGGTCCGCACCCTCACCGAAGAACGATATGGAACCGTCCTTGTTCGCCTTGGGCGTCAGCCCACCGGCGTCAAGGGTGAAGGTGAAGGACACCGGACCGGACGGCTTCGCGTCCAGGACGATGTTCTCCTTCACACGCCCAGGACCGACCACGTACGACAGATCCGCACCGCGCACCGCGTCCTTGTACGTGACGGTGTCACCCTCGGCGACCGGAGCGAGCTTCCCCGCACCCTCCAGACCCAGGGTCACCGTGTGACCGCCGGCCTCGAACCGCAGCAGCCGATCGGCGTCCGTACCGAAAGAACTCCGGGTGACGTTCGTCGTGTTGGAGAACGCGAAGCCCTTGGCATCGGAGGCGACGACCGTCGGGTCGATGTCCTTCCAGGACTTCCCCGACAGGTACCCGGTCGGCACGGCCGACACCTCGGCCTGCACCCGCCCGTCGGACAGCATCCAGTACCGCGCGTTCGCCGAACGCTTCCCCGTCAGCTCGGCAACCCGCTTCGGCTTCGCGGCCGCCTTGCCAACCGGCAGCTTCTCCCGACTGGGGAGCTCCCGGCCCTCGTCGGCCAGGGGCTTCGCCTCGACCTCATCGTCGTCCGAGAACCAACCCGCGACCGTGTCGAAGACGCCCTTGTCGTCGTTCGTCTCCGGTGCCTGCGGAGCCCCATAGGCGGCCTGCGGCAGCAGCGTGCCTGCTACCGCCGCCACGACCAGACAGGAGATGTATCTCCTGTACGGAACTTTCACCTCAATACCTTTCGGCATCGACACACCCCCATCGCTGCACGCGAAATGGGCATGCCGAACGAGCTGGTGCGGAGATTTCCGCCCAGCTTGGAGCAATGCGGAGTGATCGCTCAGATGGCGTGAACCTTGATCACGTGCAGTGCAGCAGGCGTTCTAACACTCTCGCGAGGCCCGGGCAACCCCCACGACATAAAGGACAAATAAATGACCAAAGGGGGTGCGGTTCGCCCGTTTCTTCCGGTCGCTCGCACGGGGCCGGTGGCGTGGTGTATAACCGCCCGGTTCATGTGCCAACCAACGGAAAGCCGGGCTCACTCATGTCGTCCAATGAACTTGCGGAAAGCTCGGTGCGGGAGGAGAGCGAGCACAAGAGCGCGGAGGGCTCCCCGGACCGGCGGGGCCTGCTGATCGCCGGCGTCACCCTGCTCGCCTGCTTCGGGCTGGTCGGCTACGGCATCCTCGACACCGACGAACAGCCGAAGCCGGCGGCCGTACCGACGGCCGAGGTGAAGTACGAGGTCACGGGAACGGGAACGGCCGAGATCTCCTATCTCGCCCCCGACAAGACCGATACGGCCACCGTCGAGAGCAGCGTCACGCTCCCCTGGACCAAGTCGGTCCAGATGCCCCTCGGGAAGGCCCCGACCGTCACCGTCGTCCTCGACGACAAGGGCGGACAGGCGTCCTGCGCACTCGCGATCCGGAACAAGCACGTCCAGCGCGCCACCACCACGGGCGCATTCGGCCGCGCCACATGCGCGGCAGAGGCTCAGACGGCACAGGAATAAACATCGCCCAAATCCCGAAGGACCAATTCACCCGAAACCTTGAAGCGTTCCCCGACTGCGTTCCCGCTCTCGGCAAATGGTTTACAAGACCTTCCCGGAATCAATCCTCTCCTGCGATTCTGTCGCGCTGCGCGCGCAATGCCTCGATGATGGCCGTGTTCGTCGGGTCGGCCGTCTCCGTGCGACGGGTCGCGGCGAACAGGAGGCGCAGAATCGGGTGGTCCTCGATGGGCGCCGTGCGGATTCCGGGTGTGGCCGGGTCGATGGCCGTCCGGGGGACGAGGGCGGTGGCGAGGCCGGCCCGCGCGAGGGCGAGCTGGGCGGCGATGTCGGCGGTGACGTACCGCGTCGTGGGCGTGAAGCCGGCCTGCTGGCAGGCGTGCAGGACGGCCTGTCCGCAGTCCGTGGTCGGCGGCGGCACGACGAGGTGGTGCGTGGAAAGGTCGCGCAGGGCGACGGGGCGCTCGCCGGATCCGTCGGCGGCGGTGACGACGAGCAGCGGATCGTCGAGCAGCGGCGACACCTCGACGCCCGCGGGCCGGGTCTCCGGCAGGTGGTGATAGCGCTGCCCCAGCACCACATCGACGGTGCCGAGCGCGAGTTCCCGCAGTTGCGCCTGGTCGCTGACGAGACAGGTCACGGCGAGCTGCGGATGCCGGGAGCCCAGGGCGGTCAGCGCGGGGGCGACGATCCTGGCGACGGTCGACGGCAACGCGGCAAGCGTGGCGGTGGCCCCGACAGTGCCCTTGACCGCTGCGACGGCGCACTCGGCCTCCTCCATGGCGGCGAGGATCCGGTCGGCGTGCTCGAGGAGGACGCGGCCCGCCTCCGTGAGCGCGACGGTTCGCCCGTCGGGACGCAGCAGATCGACGCCCATGTCGTGTCTCAGTGCGGCCAGCTGCTGGGACACGGCACCGGGAGACAGCGACAGGGACTGGGCGGCCGCGGTGATGGAACCGCGGGCGGCGACGGTCTTGAGCATGTACAGACGGCGAATATCCAGCACGACTCGATAGATTACCTAAAGGGTTCCGTCAGGAATCCTCCCCTTGACCTGCGGAGTCGAGAGGGGCGACCTTCGGCGCATGGAAATCTTCGACTGCGTCTCCGCGGTTGCCCGGCCCATCCACGACTTCGGCGACGAGTTCATGTCCGACGACACGACCGCCGCCATCGGCCTGCGCGCCGGGTTCGCCCCGGGGCGCGGCTTCTACTGCCGTGGCCGGTTCGGGGTGCTCGGCGAGGCACCGGCTTCGGTGGTCCAGGCGGTACAGGGCTTCCTCGGCCCCGATCTGGTCACCGTCGGCTGGCGGGCCGGACGACCGGTGATGCCGGCGGAGGAAGCCGCCGCCCGCTACGCACAGGCCGTCCGGGCGTGGGGACGCGCGAACATCCCCGCCCACGCGGACGTGGAGCACTTCAACCGCCTGGCGCAGCGGCTGATCGACGCCGCCGACGCCGACGGCCTGCCGCTGTTCGCCGGCTGGCGCGCGCAGCCCGTACCCGGCGACGACCCGGTCGGGGCGGCCATGCAGCGCATCCACGTCCTGCGGGAACACCGTGGCGCCTGCCATCTGGCGGCGGTGCGCATGAGCGGGCTGAGCGCCCGAGAGGCGATGGTCGTCAACCTCGGCGTCGAGCAGGCGGCCCACTACGGCTGGCGAGAGCCACGTCCCGTGGCCCCGGCCTCGGCCTCCCGCCGGCAGCGTGCCGAGCGACTCACGGACGAACTGCAGGCACCCCTGTACGCCACCCTGACCGCCCGCCAACGTACCGAATTCGCCGAGCAGGTCACCGCGTTGACCGGCGCTCCGGCCACGTGACCGGCCGCCGGGAACGTAAAGCATCCGGGTGATCCCGGCGTGTCGCTGCGGCGTCGCAGGTCACCGTGGGGGCAGATCAAGGACCGTGCAGCATTCGCTGCACCCCTCCCTCGGGCTGCGCGCTCGGTCCCGCACCCGCATAGCTGGAGACGCTATGTCTGCCGGTGCCCCCGGAACCGCTGCCCAGACTGGCCCAGGTTCGCCCGCAGCTCGCGGATACGCCACGTAGTCGCGACGGTGAGGACTCTCCCGCGGCCGAGTCACTCGTTCGGGGTGTCGCCCTCCGTGTCGCCTGTCTCCTCGACGGGCGGGGCGAGGAACAGCGGGCAGAGCCTGTCGAGGATCCAGGTTCCACCGGGCGCACCAGCATCGGGGCGGCGGCAACAACGGCGAGGACGGCTTCCCTCACTCCGATGACCGGGGCAAGACGTTCGTAGAGCCAAAAGAGCCGCCCCGCTCCCCGCGCGAGGATCTTGCCCTCGTAGTGCCACTCCGGGGAGCACTCCCGCTCTTCCACGAGGACGCTGAGGCCGACGGCGACGAGGTACGGGTCCCAGGCGTTGGGCCAAGAGTTCAGCCAGGCGACCGTGGCCGCCGGCTCGTCGCCCTCGCCCGCCGGGGCGGCATCCGTCGCTCTCGGAGCGACGACGGGTTCCGGCAGCGCTTCTCTGAGCTCCGGGAGACTCATCTCGATCGGGTCGTTTTCGAGGACGTTGTAGAACAGGGCCCGCGTCATGGCTGTCGGACCTTGCCCCGTGATCGCGGCGAAGGGCTTCAGCTCCCAGCCGGGGTCGGCGGTCGCCCGCTGCACGTCGGACTCGAACCTGTTGACGGCGGGCGTATTCGTTTGGGCACGTGGAGCCCTGGGGTTCTTCTGCGCGGCCTCCGCCGCCGCGCGGGTAGCGCGCCGGACAAGGTTGTGGATCTCGCCGAGCGGCCCGAGCTCGGCCCTCTTGTACACGGCCTTGGTGCCCCTGCGATCAAGGCCTTCACGCTACAAGGGGAACCTCGTGCGGATCGAGGTCACCGACACCCGAAGGGAGGCTCTGCCCAGATGCCCGGCCGCCGCCGACGGCGAAGGCGAAGGCAGTCGCGGACTGCTGCTCGTCGAGGCGCTGGCCGACCGCTGGGGCTGCTCACCCCACTCCTGCGGCGGACCTGAGAAGACCGTCTGGGACGAGTTCAACTCCATCCGCGGCAGCCTCCATCCCACTTCCTGGCGGCATCGAATAGGACCACGGCGACGAGTACGGCCCGATGCCGGACCCGCGAGGCGTCGCATGGCCGCGGGCCGCGGTTCCTGCCATCGGGAACGGCGTGAACCGTGGCTTGAAGTTGCCCCGGCCAACGGCGACTGCGCGCTACCATCCCGAACGTGCTCTTCATCCTCCGGGCGAACCTTCGGACTGAGCGGAATGCATACGCTTGCCCGGGACAAGGAAGTGGCTGCCCTCCTCACGAGAAGGACGAATCATGGTCACCTTCACGGCAGACTTGGTGTCCCTCGACGCCGAGACGGTCACGGACATCGAAGGAATCTTCACCGAGGTCTTCACGGCCCCGACTGCTTGCACCGACGCCGGAGGTGCCTGCTGGCTGGACTCCGAGTGCTGCCCGGGCATGATCTGTTCGTGGTTCAAATGCACCCGGGCCTGAGACTGGCCGATGGTGTAATCAGCGTTGATCTCGGGCGCGGCAGCGTCTTGCTGGATATCGCCCGGCCTGTGGCTGCTTTCGTCGCCCCGATGGCCATGCCGTGGCTGCAGGGCAAGGAGCCGGCCGTGGAAGACCACGCCGCCTACCGGCAGTGCCTCGAGAGGTGGAGCGCTGCCGGGCTCGTCCGCGTCGGCAACACCCAGCCGGCTCTCACGCCCGACTCGACTCAAATGCGGGCGCAGGCTGACGATGTCGCAGTGCCGCATCGCGTGTTGGTGGTGGCCATGTCGTCGGAGTGCGGATTCTGCACGCAGCTGTCGGCCGACCTCGCCGCGAATGCCTCCGTCGTGACCCGCTTGAACTCCTCCGTACTTCTACTCGAAGACGTGCGGGACGAATTGCTGGGCTTGCCTGTCCCGCCGCAGGTCCGAGAACGACTTGCGGCACTCGGACGCAGGACGGCACATCTCGGGACTCCGAGTGGCTGGCTTCTGTCACCCGGCAGCCCCGCCAGGTTCGTTGTGGGGTTCCCCGAGGTCAGCGCCGAGTTGGTGCAGCTCAGCGGCGGCAACGCCATGGCAACGGTGATCGAAGCTCCTACCAGTTGCTCCCTCAAGGTCGCCGAAGCGCCAGTAGACGCGTTGGTGACCGCTCCGGTGGACGGCGGCCGCGCCGTGGGCATCGCGGTCCGGGGCGGCGACGACATACTCGAGTTGGTCCGATCGGTGACCGGTGAGGGGCACCAGGGCGCCTACACACCCGTCACACTGACCGTGGAACGGCCACAATCGCTTTACCTGTTCTACCGGGGCGGCGAACTCCTCACTCGCGCCCGGACGGCAGAGGCTTTGAGACAGACCTTGGCCCAAGTGCTGACGGGTTACGGACTTCCCAACCCCGGCGAGACGACGCTGCTGTGCGCGGCGGCTGTGCACCGGGCTGGACGCGCAGTCCTGCTGCCGCGGAATTGGCTGTCGGACCTCGTCGCGCACTCAACGAGGCTTGAGCGTGCCGGCTGGCGCCTCTGCCCAAGGCCGTTCACCACCCTGCGCCTTCCGCCGTCGGGAGGAAGACCGGTGTTGACCGGCTCGCCCGCAAGCCGGGAGCGGGATGTTCCAGTCAACAGCATCTTGTCTCAGTCAGCTTCGACCGGGTCGGGGACGCATGCTCAGTTGCTGGCTCAGATCGTCAACTGGGTCCATCGTCCTGCCACACCCGATTCCGTTTGCTCGCTGGCAGAAACCCTTAAGACCCTGCCGGTGCACGTCGGTACGTGGCGCCAGGCCCTCGACCATCTGCTTGCCGACTCGCCTGGCACCTGACGAGATCAGGGGCTGGGGGAGGACCTCTGTGAGGATGCTGACCTCTCATTCCTGCCTGGCCATGAGCCCGTCGACAAGGACGGGGGCGATGTCGTCCATCGGGGCCTGTTCTCGGGCGACGTCGAGGTCCTGGCCGGGCCGGGCGAGCAGCTCGTGGGCTTGGGTGCCGTTGCGCTGCGGTGATCACCAGCGGGCACGGGGCAGCGAGCCAGGACTGCGGCGAGGGCAGGCGCGACCTGCTCCTGGTCGAGGGCCTTGGCTGACCATTGGGGGCCTTCACGCCGCGATGGCGGCAGGCCCGGCAGGCCCCTCTGGGCGGAGTGTGATCCTGAACGCCAAGCGGACATCAGTTTCCGACAGGCTGGGTCAGTCCTCGTCCGGCACCGCGACCGCTCCGTCCCGGCCGCGCATACGCTCAAAGGTCGGGTTGTCGACGGACACGTCCCGTTCCATGATGTCAGCCTCTTCCGTGCGGCCTTCCAATCGGAGGGTGCGGATCACGTCGTGGGCGATCGCGGCCTCGTTCCACTCGTACGAACCGGACCTGTAGATCGCCAGCGCGGCGTCGAAATCCGCGTGCGCCTCCGTGTACCGGCCGAGTTCGCGATAGGCCACGCCTCGCAGGTGACGTGCCATCGCACCCGCATAGGAGTCGCCGGCTGCAGCACAAGCGTCCACGGCATGCGTGAGCGGCGCCTCGGCGTCCTGAGGGCGTCGAGCACGCAACTGCAGCCAGCCGACGTCCCGCTGGGTGTGCGCCACCCACATGTGGTCGTCCAACTGCTCGAACAGCGAGATCGCCTGGCGGGCAGTGGCGGCAGCATCATCAAGCCGTCCCATGCCCGCAAGGACACGGATCCGGGCGTTGTTCACCCGGCCGAGCCACAGCCGCTCCCCCATCCGGCCGAAGATACCCTCCGCCCGGCTGTAGCAGTCGAGCGCCTTCTGGCGCTCTCCAAGAAGTCGATAGATCTTGCCGAGGGCGTACTCCGTGGCACCTTCCCAACGGCGGTCGCGGAGAAGCCTGAAGTCATCCCTGGCCGATTCGAGCAGAGAGGCCGCCTCCGACGGGCGGCGTAGATAACCGAGCGTCTCGGCGAGGGTGCGCCGCAGACGTGCCCGTGCCCTCAGGTCACCCGCCTGTTCGGCGAGGCGCAAGGCCTCCCGCTGGCTCTGCTCGCCCAGCTCGGGTTTCCCACGCCAGCGTTGCAGCTCCCCCAGCAGCTCGAGGGAACCGAGGGTATGCCAGGAATCGCCAACCACCCGCAGCTCGTCCACTGCGGTCGTCATACGGTCAAGAGCGGTGCGGTAGTCCCCCTTCATGGAGTGCGCCCGGGCAACCACCATTGCGTCCCGGGCCCATAGGGCCCGGTCCCTGGACCTCTCCACTGCGTCGTCGCTGCTCAAGGGCAGAAGCGAAAGCACCCGGTCCGGGTTGCCTTCGGCGAGGGAAGCCATCGCGCGTGCTCTGCGGAGACCGGCCAGCACCCGCGGCCGCGTCTCCCCAGCAACCTCAAAGATCCACTCAGCGGAATTCGGAGCCAGGGTGATGTCGTCAAGGAAGTACGACAGCGCCTCTCCAATCTCCCCAGCAACCGCGTTCAGCCCAAGGGTTCGTGCGTGGTCGAGCGCCCAAAGGAGACGCTCCTGCTCGTCGGCGACCCACTCAGCGGCTGTGACCGACGCTCCGGAGAGGTCGGACATGCGCTGAGGGTCCACCTCGGTGCGCAGCTCCGGGGCGCGCTGAGCTGCCCAATAGACAACAGCGTCCCTGTAGGCCCGGACCAGACGTTCCTCCAGAGCGTTCTGTTCCTCCGGCGGCATCTGCTCGTACTGACGGGTGAGGAAGAGACGCGTCAAGTCGTGCATGCGGTAGCTGCTCTCGGAGTCACCGCCGCCGTCTTCCTCTTCCAGCCTCTCCATCAACGCGACCTCGAGCAGTTCGTCACCGGCCGCAAGTCCGGCCGCGCGGGTGGTCGCGAGCCGGGTGAGATGCCAGTCCGTCAACCGGCCTGGAGGCAATGAGGCGAGCAAAGCGAAGGAGGAACGGGTAGTCGGCGTGAGGCCCTGGAAACTCAAGGTGAAGCAGGCAGTCAGCCTGCTGTTGTCGAGACGTCCCAGGCTCTCCAGGCGGTCTGTTTCATCGACCAGGGCCTGCCGCATACGGCCAAGACTGTGGCCCGATTCCTTCAGCTTGCAGCCGACCAGCCGCAAGGCCAGCGGGAGGTTGCTGCAAAATCGAAGAATGTCCATTGCCGCCGTCATCTCGGCGGCAACGCGTTCCTGCCCCGCGTAGTGCGCGAGCACGGCAAGCGCGTTCTGATCGTTTGGCAGACGCACCGGCAGCGGCTCCCGCTGGGTGATGCTGTTGAAAGAGAGCGCGCGTCGAGAGGTGATCAGCACCGAGCAACCGGGTCCAGTGGGGAGCAGAGGCTCGATCTGATCCTTGCTGTGCGCGTTGTCCAGGACAACAAGCAGTCGCATATCTGCAGTGAGTGTCCGGAACATCGCCGCCCGGTCGTCGACGGAGTTCGGCACATCCTTCGGGTCCACGTGCAGACTGCGGAGGAGCATGTGACCGAGTGCATCGGAACTGCTCCTCGGAGTCGCCTTGTCACCATGGAGTTCGAGGTAGATCTGACCGTCCGGGTAGGCGTCCTTCACCTCGTACGCGGCATTGACTGCCAGGGCCGTCTTTCCCACCCCGGGCTGGCCATGCACGACAACGAGTTTCGACTGCCCCGCAGCGGCACTTGACGGGAGCGAGCGACTGTCGGGTACTGGCACGTCCCGGAGATAGGCGCGTAGACCGTCCAGGCCGGCGGTCTCGCCGGCCAGCGTTTCCCTCATGGGAAGTTCGCGAGGTGGTTGCGCCGCAGAGGCCGACTGCCGGGGTTCGGTTGCCGGAGCCTGCACGACCAGCTGGCCCACCTGCAGGGCAACTGCGTGGGCGATGTTCCCGCCGGCGGCGATCGAGCCCTGCTCCGCGCTCAGCCCCCCGCGCCCCTGCCGCTTGTCACGGCCTGAACCACGACGCCACCACCCGGCACTCACCGGGGACCTTCGTACGCCGACGAACCATCGACATCCCCACCGGCAGCGATCGACCCGCCTTCCGCCCGGATCCCAGTTGCAGGCGCCGAATCCGGCTGCCACGCTGCGCCGGCGCTCCGAGCCCGGGCATTTCGCACACTCCCGGCCGCAGCGATCGCCCCGCCGCGCGCCACCGCCGTGTCAACCGGCGTCTGTCGCAAGTGCGCCACCAGCGACAGTACGAAACCAGCGACGGTGACGAACAGGCTCAGCACGCTACTCAGCTTGTCAGCCCGGTCAAGGCCCAGAAGCGTCATGAACACGGCCAGAGCGATGACACCCGCGATTCCGCCGACCAGGCGCAGCAACTGCCAGTTAGTCATGACCTTATGATGGCCCATCAAGGACTCTCAGGGGATCCGGCCGCGTCAATTTCCGCCACCGATTCTCTAGGCGTTTGGGGCGTAACGATCAGTCTCAGCACGACATGAGATGTCGCTCGAGCGCTGCAGGACTGGCGCGGCTGCGGATCAATCGAGAAGAGGCACGGTCGCTCTGCCACTGGCGGGAGACCATCGGGGCCCCGCTGCCCCAGTTCGAGGCCCTCGCGAGCGCCTACGGGCGGGTGGACGGGCCGGGCAGCGAGAAGGCTCTGGAGTGCCGGGCGCAGGCCGCGCGCTGCCGGAGCGAGATCGGTCAGGTGGCCGAGACGCTCACAGGGCTGCAGGACGTCGTTGGCGCCCCGTCTGGACCGCGCCCTCAAGAAGATCGCGAAGCGGGGCGGCGAGGTCGTCCTGATCGACGGCACCCTCATCCCCACCACTCGCCGCACCGGGACGGCGAACCGCCTGAACTGCCCAGGAACGCACCACCGCCACGGCCTGCGCTTCCTTGCGATCACCGACGATCGGGGCCGCCTGATCTGGATCTCCGCAGCCCGTCCGGGACGGACCCGCGACCCCACCGCCGCCCGCCACGACAAGATGGTCGAGCGCCTGACAGACGATCAAGAGCACAGACAGCCACCCACGACCTGGACGAGTACGCCTCACGAGGATCACGCCACCCCACTGACCTGCATGTTCAAGATGGCGCAGGCTCAATACTGCACCGGCGCCCGGTCCGCGACTACGAACACCGCCCGGCTTCCTCCGCCTCCCGCGCCTACTGGGCGATGACCCACATCACGGACCGCCGCCTGAGCGGCGCAAACACCCCCTGCTTGGCACGCTCCGCGGACGGCGGCCGCGTGAACATCCAGCCCCTCTTCGACACGCTCGGCATCCAGGAGAACACCACCTCGACCCTGGCCGACGACCTCCACACCCAGATCGACGAACTACAGGGCCGGCTGCGGGGGAGGCAGAGACGCCGCTTCCTGCACCGCCGCACGCCTTCCCATGAGATCCCCGACTCCGCGCCGCTACCCACGGCCTCGGCTACCGACCGGACAGGCGCCCCGGATGCCCTACCGGCAAGCCTTCGACCACCTGATCTATGGAGTGCCGACAAGGGCGCATATATTCGTCGTGGTGTGCGGCGTGTCACACGCAGGAGCCGTGGGATCGCCGTGGGATCATCGATATCGGTCCCACGGTTGCGTTCCATCCGAAACCGCAGGTCAAGAAGGCACGGACCCGGCGAGGCGACCCCAGGGCACCAGTTTCGCCGCACCAACGAGAGGCGATCACTGCACGCGGAAACCCCTCCAGAGGCGCTTCCGCAGGTCAGAACGTTTTTCTTTGGTGGGGCGGGTGGGACTCGAACCCACGGCCGACGGATTATGAGTCCGCTGCTCTAACCGGCTGAGCTACCGCCCCGATCGGTGAGGCGCGTACATGTGTGCGCGCCGTCTGCCGCAGCATAGCCGCTCATACGATCTCCTGCTCCGGAAGATCGGCTCTGCTGACCATGAAGACCCCGGCGCGCCCGGCATGGTTCCCGGGGACGCGAAAAAGGACCCCGAAGGGTCCTCTTCCGTCTCGCTCCCCCGGCTGGACTCGAACCAGCAACCCTCCGGTTAACAGCCGAATGCTCTGCCAATTGAGCTACAGGGGATCGCGCTCCCCCGACTGGACTCGAACCAGTAACCTGCCGGTTAACAGCCGACTGCTCTGCCAATTGAGCTACAGGGGATTGCTGCGTTGCACCGAACGTACCCAGTCCGGCTGAACCGGGGGGGCGCTCGCTCGCTGCGAGACATACATTAGCGCAAGCAGGGGGGTGCTCCGCCAATCGGTATCCCCAGGGCCTCCAGGGAAGGATCGCAGCCGTGCGGTACAAGCTGACGTTCGTCGTGGGACTCGCCCTCGGTTACGTGATCGGCACGCGTGCCGGTCGCGAGCGGTACGAGCAGATGAAGAAGTCCGCCAAGGACTTCTCCCAGAACCCGGCCGTGCGCAACGCCGCCGAGTCCGCCGCCCAGACCGGGCGCCAGGTCGCGGGCAAGGCCGCGCACGTCGTGGGCGACAAGATGGGCGACCGTCTGCCGTCCTCCGTGACCGACCGGGTCCACGCGATGCGGGCGCGGAGCATGGGCAACGGGAAGGTCCCGGACGACGAGTGGGGCACCAGTAACACCTGAACCGCCCCACGTGCGGCAGAATCATGTGTCATGGGGATAGTCGCCGGACTCGACAGCTCAGCGGAGTTCACACGCATCGTCGTCTGTGACACGGACACGGGTGCCGTACTGCGGCAGGGGTACGCCCCGCATCCGGGCGAACCGAAGGCCGTGGACGTCGACCCGCAGAACTGGCTGCTCTCGCTCGGGGAGGCCGCCACCGGCGGGCTCCTGGAGGGCGTGGAGGCCATCGGCGTGTCCGCGCAGCAGCACGGGCTCGTGCCGCTGGACGCGCAGGGCGGCCTGGTGCGGCCCGCGCTCGTCCGCAACGACAAGCGGGCCCAGATCGCCGCCGCCGACCTCGTCGAGGCGCTCGGCGGCCGTCAGGCCTGGGCCGAGGCCGTCGGCTCGGTGCCCGGCGCCGGTCAGCCCGTCGCCAAGCTGCGCTGGCTGGCCCGTGACGAACCCGAGCACGCCCGGCGGATCGCGATGGTCCTCCAGCCGCACGACTGGCTGGTCTGGCAGCTCCTCGGCAGGCCCGCCCGGCGCACCACCGACCGCGGCGCCGCCTCCGGCACCGGCTACTGGTCGGCCCGCACCGGCACGTACCGCCCCGACCTGGTCGAGCTGGCGCTCGGCCACCAGGCCGTGCTGCCCGAGGTCCTCGGCCCCGCGGACCCGGCCGGCATCACCCCCGAGGGCCTCCTCGTCTCCGCCGGTACGGGAGAGACGATGGCCGCCGCGCTCGGCCTCGGGCTCGGTCCCGGCGACGCGGTGGTCTCGCTCGGCGCGTCCGGCTCCGTGATGGCCGTCCACCACGAGGCCCTCGCCGACGCCGGCGGCATGATCACCTCCTTCGCCGACGCCACCGGCATGCACCTGCCGGTCGTCCACACCTCCAACGCGGTACGGGCACTGCGCGGCACCGCCGAGATGCTGGGCGCCGACTCCCTGGACGAGCTGTCCGCGCTCGCCCTGAAGTCGACCCCGGGCGCCTCGGGTCTTGTCCTGCTGCCCTATCTGGAGGGCGAGCGGACTCCGAGCCTGCCGCACTCGGCGGGCACGCTCAGCGGGCTGCGGCGCGAGTCGATGAAGCCCGAGCACCTGGCGCGGGCGGCGTTCGAGGGGATGCTCTGCGCGCTCACCGACGCCATGGACGTGCTGCGCGGTCGGGGCGTCGACGTACGGCGGGTCTTCCTGCTCGGCGCGGCGGCCGCGCTGCCGGCCGTGCAGGCGCTCGCGCCGGCGCTGTTCGGCGCACAGGTCGTCGTCCCCCAGCCGGCCGACTACGCGGCGCTCGGTGCCGCGCGGCAGGCGGCCTGGGCCCTCGGGGTGGCCCGGGGCACGCTGTCGCCTTCCGCTCCCCCGGCCTGGCAGGGCGCCGCCGCCCAGGTCCTGGAGCCGGGCGGGGAACTGGCGGCGGGGCAGGCCGTGCGGCAGCAGTACGTGGCGACCCGGGAGCAGATCCACCCCGGCGCGTTCGGTTCGTGAGGTCCCCGCTCCGGGAGTGCACGCCTTCGTAAAGTCTTCGCCAGGGCTCGCACCGCGCCGATAAACCGAGTCGTAACGGTCCGGGGCCGCGGGCGATAGTAGGAGCCGTGCTCATAAGACTCCTGCGAACCCACCTCGGGCCCTACCGAAAACCGATCGCCCTGCTCGTGCTGCTGCAGTTCCTGCAGACCTGCGCGAGCCTCTATCTGCCGACCCTGAACGCGGACATCATCGACAACGGTGTCGTCGACGGGGACACCGGTTACATCCTGCGGTTCGGCGCCCTGATGGTCGGCGTCTCCGTCGTCCAGGTCGTCTGCAACATCGGGGCCGTGTTCTACGGCGCCCGGACGGCCTCCGCCCTGGGCCGGGACGTGCGCGCCGCGGTCTTCGACCGGGTGCAGTCGTTCTCGGCGCGGGAGCTGGGGCACTTCGGCGCGCCCTCGCTGATCACCCGTACGACCAATGACGTGCAGCAGATCCAGATGCTGGTCCTGATGGCGTTCACCCTGATGGTCTCCGCGCCCATCATGTGTGTCGGCGGCATCGTGATGGCCCTCGGCCAGGACGTGCCGCTCTCGGGTGTCCTGCTCGCCGTGGTGCCGGTCCTCGGGATCTCCGTCTCGCTGATCGTGCGGAGGATGCGGCCGCTCTTCCGGACGATGCAGGAGCGGCTCGACACGGTGAACCGGGTGCTGCGGGAGCAGATCACCGGCAACCGGGTGATCCGCGCGTTCGTGAAGGACACGTACGAGGAGGAGCGGTTCCGCGGGGCCAACGCCGACCTGACCGACGTGTCGATGGCCACCGGCCGGCTGATGGCGCTGATGTTCCCGACGGTGATGACCGTCGTGAACATCTCCAGCGTCGCCGTCGTCTGGTTCGGTGCGCACCGCATCGACAGCGGCGGGATGCAGATCGGTGCGCTGACCGCGTTCCTTGCCTATCTGATGCAGATCGTGATGGCGGTCATGATGGCCACCTTCATGTTCATGCAGGTGCCGCGGGCCGAGGTCTGCGCGGAGCGCATCGAGGAGGTCCTCGGGACCGAGTCGAGCGTGGTGCCGCCGGTGGAGCCGGTGAAGACCCTGGACCGGCGGGGGCATCTGGAGGTCAGGAGCGCCGACTTCCGTTACCCGGGTGCCGAGGAGTCCGTGCTCAAGGACGTCGGGCTCGTCGCACGGCCCGGTGAGACCACGGCGATCATCGGCTCGACCGGCAGCGGGAAGTCCACGCTCCTCGGGCTCGTGCCCCGGCTCTTCGACGCCACCGGAGGAGAGGTCCTCGTCGACGGCGTCGACGTGCGGAAGCTCGATCCCGGGCTGATGGCGAGGACGGTGGGGCTCGTCCCCCAGAAGCCGTACCTGTTCTCCGGGACCGTCGCCACCAACCTGCGGTACGGCAAGCCCGACGCCACCGACGAGGAACTCTGGCACGCCCTGGAGGTCGCCCAGGCCGCCGACTTCGTACGGAACCTGGAGAACGGGCTGAACGCCCCGATCGCCCAGGGCGGCACCAACGTCTCCGGCGGGCAGCGGCAGCGGCTCGCCATCGCGCGGACGCTGGTGCAGCGGCCGGAGATCTATCTGTTCGACGACTCGTTCTCCGCGCTCGACTACGAGACGGACGCCCTGCTCAGGGCCGCGCTCGCCGAGGAGACGGCCGACTCGACCGTCGTGATCGTCGCCCAGCGGGTCTCCACCATCCGGGACGCCGACCGGATCGTCGTCCTCGACGAGGGCCGGGTCGTCGGCACCGGACGGCACCAGGAGCTGATGGCGGACAACGAGACGTACCGGGAGATCGTCCTCTCCCAGCTCACCGAGGCGGAGGCAGCCTGATGGCCGGTCCTGGCGGACGCATGATGGCCGGAGGCGGCCCCGACCAGCGGTCGATGGACTTCAAGGGCTCGGGGAAGCGGCTGCTCAAGCAGCTGGCGCCCGAGCGCGGCGCGCTCTGGGTGATGATGATCGCCGTCGCGCTGTCGGTGGCGGCCTCCGTGGTCGGCCCGAAGATCCTCGGCAAGGCGACCGACCTCGTCTTCGCGGGCGTGGTCGGCCGGCAGATCGAGGGCGGCACGAAGGCGGAGGCGATCGCGAACCTGCGCGCCGCGGGCGACTCCGGCATGGCGGACATGCTGTCCGGGGTCGACTTCACGCCCGGGCAGGGGATCGACTTCTCCGCCGTCGGCGACGTGCTCCTCGTCGTCCTCGGCGTCTACGTGGCGGCGGGTCTGCTCATGCTGGTGTCCACCCGCATGTCGATCAAGGTGATCAACCGGACGGTCTACCGGATGCGGGAGGACGTCCAGACGAAGCTGTCGCGGCTCCCCCTGTCGTACTTCGACAAGGCGAAGCGCGGCGAGGTGCTGTCCCGGGCGACCAACGACATCGACAACATCTCGCAGACGCTCCAGCAGTCGATGGGGCAGCTGATCAACTCGCTGCTCACCATCGTCGGCGTGCTCGCGATGATGTTCTGGATCTCGCCGCTGCTCGCGCTCGTGGCGCTGGTCACGGTGCCGGTGTCGGTCTTCGTCGCGGCGCGGATCGGCAAGCGCTCGCAGCCGCACTTCGTGCAGCAGTGGAGGTCCACGGGCACGCTCAACGCGCACGTGGAGGAGATGTACAGCGGGCACACCCTGGTGAAGGTCTTCGGTCGGCAGGAGGAGTCCGCGCGGGACTTCCGCGAGCAGAACGAGGCGCTGTACGAGGCCGGGTTCAAGGCGCAGTTCAACAGCGGCGTGATGCAGCCGGTGATGTTCTTCATCTCGAACATCAACTACGTCCTGGTGGCCGTGGTCGGCGGTCTGCGGGTGGCGAGCGGCACCCTCTCCATCGGTGACGTGCAGGCCTTCATCCAGTACTCGCGGCAGTTCTCCATGCCGCTGACGCAGGTCGCGTCGATGGCGAACCTGGTGCAGTCCGGCGTCGCCTCGGCCGAGCGGATCTTCGAGCTGCTCGACGCCGAGGAGCAGGAGCCGGACGCCCCGAAGAGCGAGAGCGAGACGCCCACGGAGCTCAAGGGCAGGGTCGCCCTGGAGGACGTGTCCTTCCGCTACGAGGCCGACAAGCCGCTCATCGAGGACCTGTCGCTCGCGGTGGAGCCGGGGCAGACGGTCGCGATCGTCGGCCCGACGGGCGCAGGCAAGACGACCCTGGTGAACCTGCTCATGCGGTTCTACGAGGTGACGGGCGGCCGGATCACCCTCGACGGGGCGGACATCGCGAAGATGTCCCGGGAGGAGCTGCGGAGCGGGATCGGCATGGTCCTGCAGGACACCTGGCTGTTCGGCGGCACCATCGCCGAAAACATCGCGTACGGCGCGACGCGCGAGGTGACGCGGGCGGAGATCGAGGAGGCGGCGCGGGCCGCGCACGCCGACCGGTTCGTCCGCACCCTGCCCGAGGGGTACGACACGGTCATCGACGACGACGGGGCGGGGGTCAGCGCGGGCGAGAAGCAGCTGATCACCATCGCGCGGGCGTTCCTGTCCGACCCGGTGATCCTCGTCCTCGACGAGGCCACCAGTTCGGTCGACACCCGTACCGAGGTCCTGATCCAGAAGGCGATGGCCCGACTGGCGCACGGGCGCACGTCGTTCGTGATCGCGCACCGGCTCTCCACGATCCGGGACGCGGACGTGATCCTGGTGATGGAGAACGGTTCGATCGTGGAACAGGGCACGCACGAGGAGCTGTTGGCGTCGGGCGGGGCGTATGCCCGGTTGTACGCGGCGCAGTTCGCCCAGGCGGTCGCCGAGGTCGACTGATCCGGTTGATCGCTCGGCATGATCGACTCGCCGATGACCCGTGCCGCATGATGTGCGGCATGGGTCAATCGGTGAAGAACAAGGGTTATTGGGTGCCCTCGGTCGCCCTCCGGGTGCGCATACCGGGGGCGGAGACGGCCGCGCTGCTCCTCGACGGGTCCGGACGGGTCCGCGGGGACGCGGATCTGGTCTTCGAGGGGCAGCCCTCGCACCCGTCGGGGGCGGTACGGCTGGGCCCCTCGGAGCTCGAACTCGATCTGAACGGGGTCGAGTCCGAGGTCGAGCGGATCGTCGTCGCCGGGTGGAGCCGACACGGCGGCTTCGGGGAGCCCCCGTCGCTCGACGCGGTCGCCCCGGACGGTTCGGCCGTCCTCTCGTACGCGCCGACGGAAGCGGCGGACCTGCCCGCCCTCGCCCTCGGTGCCTTCTACCGGGAGGCGGGCGGCTGGAAGTTCGACGGCCTCGGGGAGGGGTACGGCGCCGGGCTCGCGGGCCTCGTCACGGCGTACGGGGTCGAGGTCACCGAGGACGAGCGGGTGCCGGTCCTCGGGCCGGTCCGGCTGACCGGCGTGGTGAAGATGCGGGGACAGGTGCCGACACCCGGCGGGTACGTGCCGGGGCTCTTCCCGCCGCCGGAACGGCCGTACCGCCTGGTCGAGGGCTGGGGGTTCGGCGAGGTCTTCGAGCCGTTCACCGCCGAGGGCCACGGCCACCAGGTGATCACCGTCGACCCCTCGCCCTCGGGTCCCGTCCTCGTCGAGCTGGCGCACGAGGGAGAGGGGTACGTCTCCCTCTATCCGCTCGACGCGAAGAACAAGGACGAGGACTTCCTCTTCGCCTCCGCGCTGCCCGACTTCCAGGGCAGCAGGATCATGGACGCCCCGAGGGGCCGTCCGCTGCGCTTCCGGCTCACCGCCACGGGCCGGTGGGTACTGCGGGTGAAGCCGGTCGCGGCGGCCCGCCGCATCGAGGACGTCCTGCACGGCTACGGTCCCGAGGCGCTCCTGTACACCGGCGGGAACGCCGACCTGCGGATCGACTTCTTCGGCACGACCGAGATCGAGGGCGGCTACGCCAGCCTCTACACGTACGAGGTGAAGGGCTGCACGAGCGTGCCGAGCGACAACCGGCTGCTGTTCACCAGCAACGGAAGGATGCGACGGTCGGTTCCGCTCTCGGCGGGCCCGCTGATGCTGCGCTACTACGCGGCCGGCCCCTGGACCCTCAAGGTCGGGGAGGTCGACTAGTCGAGGTAGCCGCGCAGCTGGTCCGCGTACGCGTGGTCGCGGAGTTTGCCGAGTGTCTTGGACTCGATCTGTCGGATGCGTTCGCGGGTCACGCCGAAGATGTGGCCTATCTCCTCCAGGGTGCGGGGCCTGCCGTCGTCGAGGCCGTAGCGGAGCTGGACGACCTTCCGTTCGCGTTCGCCGAGGGTGGAGAGCACGTCCTCCAGGTGGCGGCGGAGCAGCAGGAACGCGGCGGACTCGACGGGTGAGGTGGCGTCGCCGTCCTCGATGAGGTCGCCGAGGGCGACGTCGTCCTCCTCTCCGACGGGGGCGTGCAGGGAGACGGGTTCCTGGGCGAGGCGGAGCACCTCGCCGACGCGTTCGGGGGCCAGGTCCAGCTGGGCGGCGACCTCTTCGGCGGTGGGTTCGTAGCCGCGTTCCTGGAGCATGCGGCGCTGGACGCGGATGACCCGGTTGATGAGTTCGACGACGTGCACGGGGACGCGGATGGTCCGGGCCTGGTCGGCGAGGGCCCGGGACATCGCCTGGCGGATCCACCAGGTGGCGTACGTGGAGAACTTGTAGCCGCGCGCGTAGTCGAACTTCTCGACGGCCCTGATGAGGCCGAGGTTGCCCTCCTGGACGAGGTCGAGCATGGTCAGGCCGCGGCCCACGTACCGTTTGGCGACGGAGACGACGAGGCGGAGGTTGGCCTCGATGAGCTTGCGCTTGGCGATCCGGCCGAGGACGACGAGCCGGTCCAGGTCGCCCGCGAGCCGGGAGTCCAGGTCGGGCGTGGTGGCGAGTTTCTCCTCGGCGAAGAGCCCCGCCTCGACCCGGCGGGCGAGGTCGACCTCCTCCTCGGCGGTGAGCAGCGGGATGCGGCCGATCTCGCGGAGGTACTGGCGGAAGAGGTCGGAGGAGGGCCCGTTGCCGCCGGGGTCGGGGCGGCGGCGCTGGACCGGGACCTCGGCGAGTTCGGCCTGCTCGTCCGGTGGGGTGGTCTGGGTCTCGGTCTGCACGGCGGGCGACCTCCAGGCGGGGCGGAACGGCTCCGTCACCCAGTGTGGGGTACGACACATCGCCGCCACGAGGGGCGTGCGGTGACTTTTTGAGACCGCCGGGTCACCGAACGTCAGAGCGCGGCGGCGCCGTTGTTCCGCAGGGACTGGCCGTACTGGGTGAGGACCCACAGTTCGTTCTGCACGGCGGCGAGCTGTTCGGGGTCGCCGTTGGGGCCGAGCCGGGCGAGGGTGCCCTGGACCTCGCGGATGCGGCGGTCGACGGCGCGGAGGCGGACGGTGACGAGCTGGTCGCCCGCGTAGGCCTCGTCGACGTTCTTGGCGAAGATCGTCTCGACGGCGAGTTCGGTGACCAGGGCGCGGACGGTGTCGTTGGGCGCGGCCTCGCGGACGGTGTCCAGGTAGTCGGAGGGGGCGCCGGTGGCGCCGCCCGCGTCCTGGACGCACTGGCGGACGGCCGCGTAGGGCGGGGCGGTGAACTCGTCGGCGCCGTACGCGTCGAAGGCCGGGGAGACCAGTTCGGGCCGCTGGAGGGCGAGCTTGAGGAGTTCGCGCTCGGTGCGGTGGGCGGGGCTGCGCAGGTTGAGCGCGGGCCCGGAGGGCCCGGTGGGGCCGCCGGGCGCCGCCCCGGTGTCGTAGCCGCGCTGGGGGGACTGCCGCTCGGGGCCCTTGCCGCCGCGGTCGCGGGCCCAGCGGGCGAGCTGCGCGACGCGCTTGACGACGAACTGGGTGTCGAGGATGCCGAGCATGCCGGCGAGCTGGACGGCGACCTCGTGCTGGGCGCCGATGTTCTTGATGCGGGCGACGACGGGCGCGGCCTCGTCGAGGGCGGCGGCGCGGCCGGCCGGGGTCTCCAGGTCGTACCGCTTCACGATCTGGCGGAGGGCGAACTCGAAGAGCGGGGTACGGGGCTGGACGAGGTCGGCGACGGCCTCGTCGCCCTTGGCGAGTCGCAGGTCGCAGGGGTCCATGCCGTCGGGGGCGATGGCGATGTACGTCTCGGCGGCGAACTTCTGGTCGTCCTCGAAGGCGCGCAGGGCGGCCTTCTGGCCCGCGGAGTCGCCGTCGAAGGTGAAGATGACGCGGGCCGAGCCGTTGTCCATGAGGAGCCGACGGAGGATCTTGATGTGGTCGCCGCCGAAGGCGGTGCCGCAGGTGGCGATGGCGGTGGTGACGCCGGCGAGGTGGCAGGCCATAACGTCGGTGTAGCCCTCGACGACGACGGCCCTGCTGACCTTGGCGATGTCCTTCTTGGCCAGGTCGATGCCGTAGAGCACCTGGGACTTCTTGTAGATCGGGGTCTCGGGGGTGTTGAGGTACTTGGGGCCGTTGTCGTCGTCGCGGAGCTTGCGCGCGCCGAAGCCGACGATCTCGCCGCCGACGTCCTTGATCGGCCACATGAGGCGGCCGCGGAAGCGGTCGATGGGGCCGCGGCGGCCGTCCTGGGAGAGCCCGGAGAGGATCAGTTCCTTGTCGGAGAAGCCCTTGCCGCGCAGATAGCGGGTGAGGTGGTCCCAGCCGGCCGGGGAGTAGCCGACGCCGAAGTGCGCGGCGGCGGACTGGTCGAAGCCGCGCTCGGCGAGGAACTTCCGGCCGATCTCGGCTTCGGGCGAGTCGAGTTGGTCGACGTAGAACTGGGCGGCGACCTTGTGCGCCTCGACCAGGCGGATGCGTTCGCCGCGCTGGTGGCCGGGGTTGTAGCCGCCTTCCTCGTACCGCAGGGTGATGCCCGCCTTGGCGGCGAGGCGCTCGACCGTCTCCGAGAAGGAGAGGTGGTCGATCTTCATCACGAAGGCGATGGTGTCGCCGCCTTCCTGGCAGCCGAAGCAGTGGAAGAGTCCCTTGCTGGGGCTGACCTGGAAGGAGGGCGACTTCTCGTCGTGGAAGGGGCAGAGGCCCTTGAGGTTGCCGCCGCCCGCGTTGCGGAGCTGGAGGTACTCGGACACGACGGCGTCGATCGGGACCGCGTCCCGGACCGTCTTCACGTCGTCATCGTTGATCCTGCCTGCCACGCATGAAGTCTACGTGGGCGCGGGGGTGATCAGATCAGGCCGTCCAGGGGCACGGAGGGGTCGGCGAGGGCGTCGGGGTCCACGGCCTTGCGGGACCTGATGAGCGTCTGGAGGGGGTCTGTGACGTCCCACACGTTCACGTTCATGGCCGCGAGGACCCGGCCCTCCTTGAGCCAGAAGGCGATGAACTCGCGCTTGCCGGTGTCGCCGCGGACGACGACCTGGTCGTACGAGCCGGGGGGCGCCCAGCCGGAGTACTCCATGCCGAGGTCGTACTGGTCGGTGAAGAAGTAGGGGACGCGGTCGTAGGAGACGTGCTGTCCGAGCATGCCGCGGGCGGCGGCCGGGCCGCCGTTGAGGGCGTTGGCCCAGTGCTCGACCCGGAGCCGGGTGTGCAGGAGCGGGTGGTGGGCGGCGGCCACGTCACCGGCGGCGTAGATGTCGGGGTCGGAGGTGCGCAGCGACTCGTCGACGGCGACGCCGCCGCCGTCGGCGCGGTCGACGAGGGCGAGCCCGGCGTTCTCGGCGAGGGCGGTGCGGGGGGCGGCGCCGATCGCGGCGAGCACGGCGTGCGCCGGGTGCTCCTCGCCGTCGTCGGTGCGGACGGCGAGGACCATGCCGTCCTGGCCGATGATCTCGGTGAGCCGGGCGCCGAAGTGGAAGCGGACGCCGTGGTCGGTGTGGAGGTCGGCGAAGAGCTGGCCGAGCTCGGGGCCGAGGACCCGGTGGAGCGGGGTGGGGTCGGATTCGACGACGGTGACCTCGGCGCCGTAGCCGCGGGCGGCCGCGGCGACTTCGAGGCCGATCCAGCCGGCGCCCGCGATCACCAGGTGGCCGTTGTCCCGGCCGAGGCCGGCGAGGACCTGACGGAGCCGGTCGGCGTGGGCGAGCCGGCGCAGGTGGTGGACGCCGGCGAGCTCGGTGCCGGGGACGTCGAGGCGGCGCGGCTCGGCGCCGGTGGCGAGGAGCAGCTTGTCGTAGCGGATGACGGTGCCGTCGCCGAGGCGGACGGTGCGGGCCTCACGGTCTATGGCGGTGACGGACTGCCCGAGGTGCAGTTCGATGTCGTTCGCCGCGTACCAGGGGGCCTCGTGGACGAAGACGCTGTCGCGTTCCTTGGAGCCCGTGAGGTAGCCCTTGGACAGGGGTGGGCGCTCGTAGGGGTGGTCGCGTTCGTCGCCGATGAGGATCACCCGGCCGTTGAACCCCTCGGCCCGCAGGGTCTCCGCCGCTTTGGCCCCTGCCAGGCCCCCGCCGACGATGACAAAGGTCTGATCTGCGTCGACCACGTCGTTTCCTCCTCTTTGCGACCGGTTCCAACCTACGCCCCCGGGCGTTCCCCGGGCCGTACCGCCTCGGGGCGTGCATGCGAGCGTCCCGCACGGACGGTGTGACGGGAAGAGGGCCGCTTACGAGGAACGGGGCGGGCGGAGGTAGGCGTGGAGGTGGCGGGCGGAGGCGTCGGTGAGGGAGGCGATCTGGTCGACGATGACGCGCTTGCGGGCCCGGTCGTCGCGCGCGGCGTCGAAATGGGACCGGAACTGCGGTTCGAGGCCGTCGGGGGCCCGCAGGACGAGGGCCTCGGCGAGTTCGGCGACGACGATCCGCTGGTCGGCGCGGAGGGCCTCCTGCTCGGCGCGCTGCATCACATACCGGTCGGCGACGGCCTTGAGAACGGCGCATTCGTTGCGGGTCTCGCGGGGGACGACGAGCTCGGCGCCGTAGCGGGTGAGGCGGCCGGAGCCCCAGGTCTGCCGGGTGGCGGCCTCGGCGGCGAGGCAGAAGCGGCCGATGAGCTGGCTGGTGGCGTCCTTGAGGCGGGCCTGGGCGACGGCCGAGCCGTCGTAGCCGTGCGGCCACCACTCCTGGTCGAGGAGCCGGTCGAGGGCCTCGGCCAGTTCCCTCGGGTCGGTGTCCTCGGGTACGTAGCGGCCGATGGCGACGGAGAAGATGTCGGCGCGCTCGGGCTCGGCGAGCAGCAGGTTGGGGTCGATGTGTCCGGCGTGCAGGCCGTCCTCGAAGTCGTGCACCGAGTAGGCCACGTCGTCGGACCAGTCCATGACCTGGGCCTCGAAGCACTTGCGGTGGGCGGGGGCGCCCTGCCGGATCCACGCGAAGACGGGCAGGTCGTCCTCGTACACGCCGAACTTGGGCGAGCCCGGGTCCTCGGGGTGGGCCCCGCGGGCCCAGGGGTACTTGGTGGCGGCGTCGAGGGCGGCCCTGGTGAGGTTGAGCCCGACGCTGACCTGCTCGCCGTCGGCGTCCTTCACGAAGCGCTTGGGCTCGATGCGGGTGAGGAGGCGGAGCGACTGGGCGTTCCCCTCGAAGCCGCCGCAGTCCTTGGCGACGTCGTTGAGCGCCTGCTCGCCGTTGTGCCCGAAGGGCGGGTGGCCCATGTCGTGGGAGAGGCAGGCGGCTTCGACGAGGTCGGGGTCGCAGCCGAGGGCGGCGCCGAGCTCGCGTCCGACCTGGGCGCACTCCAGGGAGTGGGTGAGCCGGGTACGGGGGCTGGCGTCCCAGGCGTTGCCGCGGGTGCCGGGGGTGACGACCTGGGTCTTGCCGGCGAGCCTGCGGAGCGCGGCGGAGTGCAGCACGCGGGCGCGGTCGCGCTGGAAGGCGGTGCGTCCGGGGCGTTTGTCGGGCTCCGCGGCCCAGCGGTCGGTCGCGGCGGAGTCGTAGCCGGGGGTGTCGGTGCTGCCGGGGGTGTCGGTGGTGCCGGGGGTGTCCTTGCTGTCTGCGATGCCTTCCATGCACCGACGGTAACCGGAGGGACCGACAGAAGCACTCAAACGGCGGCGAGTTCCCTCACCGGGAGGGTCGTGCGGACCCGCTCGTAGCGGTGCAGGACCAGGCGGGCGAGGGCCGGGTGGGCGCCGAGGGGGGCGGCGGCGATCCAGGGGGCGTCGGCGGCGGCGCGGGTGGCGAAGAGGCCGGGGGCGGTGAAGCAGGAGGCGACGGCGACCCGGTGCCGGCCGCGGGCGGCGAGGGTGCGGACGGCCTCGGCGACCGTGGGCGTGGCGGCGGAAACGTACGCGGGGACGACGGGGGCGCCACCGAGGCGCTCGCCGAGGAGTGCGGCGATACGGCGGATCTCGGCGCCCGACCGGGGGTCGCGGGAGCCCGCGGAGGCCAGGACCACCCCGGCGGCGCGCGAGGTGCCGTCCTCGGGGGTCCAGCCGGCCTGCGCGAGCCGGTCGGCGAGGGCCTCGACGAGGAGCGGGTGCGCGCCGAGGGGTTCGGCGACGCGGGCCCGGAGGGCGGGTACGGCGGCGACGGCCGCGGGCAGGTCGTGGGTGACGTGGTACCCGGGGGCGAAGAGGAGGGGGACGAGGACGGCGTCCCTGCCCTCGGCGGCCAGCTCCGCGAGGGTGGTGTCGAGGAGCGGGGCGTTCAGCTCGATGTGGGCGAGCCGCACGTCGAGGCCGGGCCGCAGCTCACGGACCCGGTCGAGGAGCCGGTTCAGGGTGGCTCGGGCGCGGGGGTCGCGGCTGCCGTGGCCGACGGCGACGAGGGTGGGGGCGGTCGCCGCGCGGGCGACGGCGGGCGTGACGAGGGTGGGGACGTTCATGGGCGGGTGTGCCTCCTCGTCGTGCTTCCGTGGCCGACGGGCGTACGGATGCACGTGGCCGAGCTGGATCCCGAGCTGCTCGGTGATTCTTCCGAGCAGCTCGGCGGCGCTGTCGAACGTGCTGTCCGGCTCCGTCATGGACCGATCCTGACGGCGGCACGTTGCCTGCCCGTTTCGGGTGGGTGACGGGTCTTTGCCGTGACCTCACACCGCCCGGTCCCGACCCGCCGGGGCGGTGCCCCGCCCCCGTTGCGGACAGTCGTTCCGCCCGGCCGGACGACTGCCCACACGGGGGTGATCGGGCCCAGGCCCCCGGGCGAGCCGGTCGCCGATGCCGTGGCCGCGCCACGGCGGGTCGACGTGGAGCTGGTCCAGCTCGTCGCCGTCGAGGACGAGGAGGCCGACGACCGCGCCCTCCAGGGTGGCCACCCAGGTCTCCTGGCCGGGGACGACGACGTGCCGGAAGCACGCCCTGACCTCTTCGCCCGTGTGCGCCCCTGCGCACGTCCGGGAGCGCCGCCGTGGAGGAGCGCAGCCATACGTCGGCCGCTTCGGCGGCGTCGGAGTCGACGGCCCGGCGGATGTCGAGGTCGGCGGGGTCGTCGGTCTTCATGGCGCGGATCGTTCGGGGACTTCGCACCTCCCCTGCCCCCTTTTTTCCTTCCGAATCACGGAATATCTTTTCCACTATGAGAATGTCCCCGCCCGCACTCCCCCGGCGCGTCGCCGCCGAGTTCATCGGCACCACCGCCCTCGTCGCCGTCGTCGTCGGCTCCGGCATCCGCGCCGACTCCCTCAGCCAGGACATCGGCGTCCGGCTGATCGCCAACGCCGCCGCCTCCGCGCTCGGCCTCGGGCTGCTCATCGCCCTCATCGGGCCGCTCTCCGGAGCCCACTTCAACCCCGTCGTGACCCTCTCGGAGTGGTGGTCCCGGCGCCCCGAGCGCGGCGGGCGCGAGGCCCTCGCCTACATCGCCGCCCAGCTCGCCGGTGCCGTCGCCGGGGCCCTGCTCGCCGAGGCGATGTTCGGCCGGGCGCCCGGCGCCTGGGCGACCGAGCCGCGCTCGGCGCCGCACCTGCTGCTCGGCGAGGCCGTCGCCACCGCCGGGCTCGTTCTCGTCGTGCAGGGGCTGCGCCACATCGGCCGGCCCGGACTCGCCCCCGTCGCCGTCGCCGGGTACATCGGCGCCGCGATCTGGTTCACCTCGTCCGGTTCCTTCGCCAACCCGGCCGCCACCCTCGGCCGCTCCTTCTCCGACTCCTTCACCGGGATCGCGCCCGCCTCCGTGCCCGCCTTCGCCGCCGCCCAGCTGCTCGGGATGCTGCTCGGGATGGTCCTGGCCGGTGTGTTGTACGGAACACACCGGACCGCCGGCGAACCGAATGGCGCCGAAGCGCGTCGGACGGGGTGACACACCGACACCGATCCACGCTCCACGGAGGTTCCCGCATGCCGGCACGGCTCACCCGGTTGATCCCGCGCACCACCCGGGCCCGCCGCCGTGCCGTCCAGGCCCTCATGGCGGGCGCCGTCCTCGCCCTCCTCCCGTCCACCTGGATGCACACCGCCGCCGCGGGGAAGCTCCGTACCACCGCCGACGTGCCCGCCCGGGACGTCGCCGTCGTGTTCGGCGCCGGGCTGTGGAACGGGCGCCCCACCCCGTACCTCGCGCACCGGCTCGACACCGCCGCCGAGCTGTACCGGACGGGCAAGGTCCGGGTCCTCCTCGTCACCGGCGACAACAGCAGGACCGCGTACGACGAACCCAGCGCCATGCGCGCGTACCTCACCGCGCGCGGGGTGCCGGACGGGCGGATCGTCAGTGACTACGCGGGCTTCGACACCTGGGACTCCTGCGTCCGGGCCCGGAAGGTCTTCGGGGTCGACCGGGCCGTGCTCGTCACCCAGGACTTCCACATCAAGCGGGCCGTCGCGCTGTGCGGGCGCGCGGGCGTCGACGCATACGGCGTCGGGGTCCCCGAACCCCACGACGCCACCTGGTACTACGGCACCACCCGGGAGCTGTTCGCCGCCGGGAAGGCCTCCCTGGACGCCGCCCTGCGGCCCGACCCGCAGTTCCTCGGGCCGGCGGAGAAGGGCGTCACCGAGGCGTTGGCCTCGCCTCCCGGCCGGCCGTGACCCGCAGCCGGACTCACCCGCGGGCGGCCCTGACCCGCAGCCGGACTCGCCTCCCGCCCGGCCGTGACCCGCAGCGCCTCACCCCGCCACCGAGCGGAAGCTGAGCGGAGAGCCCCCCGCCCGTAATACGCGGCGCCGCCCCGCGTAACACGGCTGACGCACGCTTGCGGCATGTCCGAGGTCACCGCCGTACCCACCCACTGCCCCTACTGCGCCCTGCAGTGCGGCATGTCGCTCCGCCCCACCGGCGACCCGGAGCTGCCCGCCGAGGTGGTCGACCGGACCGACTTCCCCGTCAACCGGGGCGCGCTCTGCGGCAAGGGCCGCACCGCCCCCTCCGTACTCTCCTCCCGGGTCAGGCTCACCGAGCCCCTGGTCCGATGCCCTGACACGGGGGTCCTGGCACCCGCGACCTGGGAGGAGGCACTCGCCGCCGTCGCCGACGGGCTGCGCCGGACCCGCGCCGACCACGGACCCGATGCCGTGGGGGTCTTCGGCGGCGGCGGCCTCACCAACGAGAAGGCGTACACCCTCGGGAAGTTCGCCCGGCTCGTCCTCGGCACCTCGCAGATCGACTACAACGGCCGCTTCTGCATGTCGTCGGCCGCCGCCGCGCACGGCAGGGCCTTCGGCCTCGACCGGGGACTCCCCTTCCCCCTGGAGGACATCCCGAAGACGGGGTGCGTCATCCTCGTCGGCTCCAACCTCGCCGAGACCATGCCGCCCGCCCTCCGCTACCTCACCGAGCTCAAGGAGAACGGCGGGAAGCTGATCGTCATCGACCCGCGCCGCACCCGCACCGCGGAACAGGCCGATCTGCACCTCGCGCCGCGCCCCGGCACCGACCTCGCGCTCGCCCTCGGCATGCTGCACCTCGTGGTGAGCGAGGGGCGCGTCGACGAGGAGTTCGTCGCGGCTCGCACCTCCGGCTGGGAGGCCGCGCGGGCCGGAGCCATGTCCCACTGGCCGGAGCAGGTCGAGCGGATCACCGGCGTGCCGGTGCCGCAGATCAGGGAGGCCGTCGCGCTGTTCTCGGACGCGCCCACGGGCATGGTCCTGACCGCGCGCGGCCCCGAGCAGCAGTCCAAGGGGACGGACACCGTCGGCGCCTGGATCAACCTGTGCCTGGCGACCGGAAAGGCGGGCCGACCGCTCAGCGGCTACGGCTGCCTCACCGGCCAGGGCAACGGCCAGGGCGGCCGCGAGCACGGTCAGAAGGCCGACCAGCTGCCCGGCTACCGCAAGCTCGACGACCCGGCCGCCCGCGCGCACGTCGCCGGCGTGTGGGGCGTGGAGCCCGAATCGCTGCCGGGACCCGGGCGGAGCGCGTACGAGCTCCTCGACGCGCTCGGCGGCGACGTGAAGACCCTGCTCCTCATGGGCTCCAACCCGGTGGTCTCCGCGCCGCGCGCCGCGCACGTCGAGGAGCGGCTGCGGTCGCTCGACTTCCTCGCCGTCGCGGACGTCGTGCTCTCCGAGACCGCCGCGCTCGCCGACGTCGTGCTGCCCGTCACCCAGTGGGCGGAGGAGACCGGCACCATGACCAACCTGGAGGGCCGGGTCCTGCTCCGCCGGCGCGCCCTCACCCCGCCCGCCGGGGTCCGCAGCGACCTGGAGGTGCTGCACGCGCTCGCCGGGCTCCTCGGCTGGGAGAAGGGCTTCCCCGCCGACCCCGAGGAGGTCTTCGAGGAGCTGCGCCGCGCCTCCGCGGGCGGGCCAGCCGACTACGCGGGCATCAGCTACCGCCGGATCGAGGAGGAGCAGGGCGTGTTCTGGCCCTGCCCGACCCCCGAACACGAGGGGACGCCCCGGCTGTTCCTGGACCGGTTCGCGACGCCCGACGGGCGGGCCCGGTTCGTGCCGGTGGTGCACCGGGCGGCGGCCGAGGAGACGGACGCCGAGTACCCGGTCGTCCTCACCACCGGCCGGGTCGTGTCCCAGTACCAGTCGGGGGCGCAGACCCGGCGGGTCGACGAGCTGAACGCGGCGGCGCCCGGCCCCTTCGTGGAGCTCCACCCGCGGGTCGCCGAGCGGCTCGGGGTGGCCGAGGGCGAGCGGATCGCGGTGGTCTCGCGGCGCGGCCGGGCCGTCGCACCGGCCCGGATCACCACGGCGATCAGGCCGGACACCGTCTTCATGCCGTTCCACTGGGCGGGTGAGGGCCGGGCCAACACCCTGGTGAACCCGGCGCTCGACCCGGTCTCCCGGATGCCCGAGTTCAAGGTGTGCGCGGTCCGTCTGGAGCCGGTCGCCTCCGGGGACGCTACGGCCGGCTGAACCAGTCGCCGCTCTCGATGACCGGGCCGAGGGGCGCGTCCGGCGCCGCCAGGAACACCCAGGCGGACACCCGCGCCCCGTCCCGTACCCGTACGACGTCCATCGCCACCCGCTCGTACCCGACGGGCAGCTCGAGGCGGTCGAGCAGGCCGAACAGCTCGCCGTACGAGCCGGGCGAGGGCGTGAGCAGGGAGCCGACCACCCGGCCCCCGTCCGCCGGGACGGCGTACGGATAGCCGGGCCCGTCGTGCAGGACCGCCCCGTGCAGCACGGCGTCCGCCTCGGTGCCGATCCGGCCGCGGAGGAACCGGTCGTGGTTGTACGCGCCCGGGCGCAGCGTCCCGTACATGAAGAACGGTCGTTCGCCGAGGGCTACGCCCGCCGGGGTCTCGGGGACCACGGCCGCCGCGGTCTCCTCCTCGACCCAGCGGGCGTAGCCCTCGGCGACCCTGTTCACCCGGGTGGCGAGGATCTCGGGCGTCTCGTAGTCGTGGGCGGCGAGGAGGTGCGCCTCCAGGGCCGGGTAGCGGGCCTCGGTGGTCTTGAGGACCACCTGCCACTCCTCGGCGGTCTCGATCGCGCCCCGCCAGTGGTAGACGGAGGTGACGGGCCCGACGATCTGCGCGCAGGCGGCGAGCCGGGTCTCGACGGCGCCGCGCGCCAGGGCGTCGGCCTTGGCGCGCGCGTCGGTGGTGGTGGTGACGGTGACGATCACGTCTCCACGGTAAGGGCGAACTGGGCCGCGTGCAGGCGGGCGTACGGGCCGCCGGCGGCGAGCAGCTCCTCGTGGGTGCCCTGTTCGGCGATGGCGCCGCGGTCCATGACCAGGATGGTGTCCGCGTCGCGGATCGTGGAGAGCCGGTGGGCGACGACGAAGCTGGTGCGGCCTGCGCGCAGGGAGGACATCGCCTGCTGGACGAGGCGTTCCGTGCGGGTGTCGACGGAGCTGGTGGCCTCGTCGAGGACGAGGATCACCGGCTCGGAGAGGAACGCGCGGGCCAGCGTGATCAGCTGCTTCTCCCCCGCGCTGAGGCCTCCGCCGTCCTCGTCGAGGACGGTGTCGTACCCGGCGGGCAGGGTCCGTACGAACCGGTCGGCGTGCGCGGCCCGCGCCGCTTCGACGATCCGCTCCCTGGAGACCTCGCCGGGCACCCCGTAGGCGATGTTGTCGGCGATGGTGCCGCCGAACAGCCAGGTGTCCTGGAGGACCATGCCGATGCCGGAGCGCAGTTCCTCCCGGGTCATCGCGGCCGTGTCGACGCCGTCGAGGGTGATCCGGCCGCCGGTGACCTCGTGGAACCGGAGCAGCAGGTTGACCAGGGTCGTCTTGCCCGCGCCCGTGGGGCCGACGATCGCGACGGTCCTGCCGGGTTCGACGGTGAGCGACAGGTCCTCGATGAGCGGCTTGCCGTCCTCGTAGCGGAAGGCGACCTTCTCGAAGGAGACCCGGCCGCGGAGTGCGGCGGGCTTCTCGGGTGCCTCGGGGTCCGGGGACTCCTCCTCGGCGTCGAGGAGGTCGAAGACGCGCTCGGCCGAGGCCACTCCCGACTGGAGGAGGTTGGCCATGGCGGCGACCTGGGTGATGGGGCCGTTGAAGTCGTACGAGTACTGGATGAAGGCCTGGACGTCGCCGACGGAGAGGGTGCCGCTCGCGACCCGCAGTCCGCCGACCACGGCGATGACGACGTAGTTCAGGTTGCCGACGAGGGTCAGGGCGGGCTGGATGAATCCGGACACGAACTGGGCCCGGAAGCTCGCCCGGTACAGCTCCTCGCCGAGTTCGTCGAAGCGGCGCACGGCCTCGGCGCGCCGCCCGAAGGCGACGACCTCGGTGTGGCCGGTGATCATCTCCTCGACGTGGCTGCCGAGTCGGCCGGTGACGGCCCACTGCTTCACGAACTGCGGCTGGGCGCGGCGGCCGACGTGGGCGGCGACGGCGACCGAGACGGGCACGGTGGCGAGGGCGACGAGCGCGAGGACCGGGGAGATCCAGAACATCATCGCGAGGACGCCGACCAGGGTGAGGAGGGCCCTGATCATCTGACTGAAGGCCTGCTGGAGGGTCTGGACGATGTTGTCGATGTCGTTGGTGGTGCGGGAGAGGACCTCGCCGCGCGACTGCCGGTCGAGATAGGTGAGGGGCAGCTTCGCCAGCTTGTGCTGGGCCCGCTCCCGGAGCCGGTGCCCGGCGCGCTGGACGACGGTGGTGGCGATCCGCAGCTGCGCCCAGGTGAACAGGGACGAGCCCGCGACGACGAGGACGGAGAGGGCGAGGACCCGGCCGACGGCCGCGAAGTCGACGCCGGCCGGCCCGGTGGCGCCGGTGATGACGAGGTCGGTGGCGCGGCCGAGGAGCAGCGGGCCGAGGACGGTGAGGGCGACGGCGGTGGCGCCGGCGGCGAGGACGGCGAGGAGCCGGGGCCGGTCGGGGGTGAGGGTGCGCAGGAGGCGGAGGCCGGAGGCGCGGAAGGAGAGGGAGCGTTCGAGGGCGGGGGCGGCGGGGAGGCCGGGGCCGCGCTGCGGAGGGGGGCCGGTGCGGGCGGGGGCGGTGGCCGGCTTCTCCGTCGTGCGCGTGTTTCCGGTGCCGTCCGCGCGGCTCTCCGTGGCGGTGCTCATGCGGCTTCCTCCTCGGTGAGCTGGGAGAGGACGATCTCCCGGTACGTGGGGTTGTCCGCCATCAGGGACGTGTGGGTGCCGGTGCCGACGTTCCGGCCGCGGTCGAGGACGACGATCCGGTCGGCGCCGCGGATGGTGGAGACCCGCTGGGCGACGATCACGACGGTCGCGTCGGCCGTCTCCTCCCGGAGGGCGGCGCGGAGCCGGGCGTCCGTGCGGGGGTCGAGTGCGGAGAACGAGTCGTCGAAGAGGTAGAGGCGGGGGCGGGCGACGAGGACCCGGGCGATGGCGAGGCGCTGCCGCTGGCCGCCGGAGAAGTTGGTGCCGCCCTGGGAGACGGGCGCGTCGAGGCCGTCGTCGAGTTCGCGTACGAAGCCGGCGGCCTGGGCGACCTCCAGGGCGTGCCAGAGTTCCTCGTCGGTGGCGTCGGGTCTGCCGTACCGGAGGTTGGTGGCGACGGTCCCGGAGAACAGGTACGGCTTCTGGGGGACGAGTCCGACGGTCCTGGCCATCAGTTCGGGGTCGAGCCGGCGGACGTCGACGCCGTCGACGAGGACCTCTCCGCCGGTGGCGTCGAAGAGCCGGGGCACGAGCCCGAGGAGCGTGGACTTCCCGCTGCCGGTGGAGCCGATGATCGCGGTGGTCTCGCCGGGTCGTGCGACGAGCCCGACGTCCTTGAGGACCGGCTCCTCGGCGCCCGGGTAGCGGAAGCCTGCGCTCCTGACCTCCAGGCGCCCCTGCGGGTCGAGGGTCTTCACCGGATCCTTCGGCGGCACCACGCTGGACTCGGTCGCCAGGACCTCGCGGACGCGCTCGGCGCCCGCCTCGGCCCGGGGCATGTGCATGAGCATGAAGAGGACCATCATCACGGACATGGAGATCTGGAGCTGGTAGCCGAGGAAGGCGACGAGCCCGCCCGGCTGGAGGTCGCCGGTGTCGATGCGGCCGGCGCCGACGTACACGAGGGCGACCGTGGTCAGCTGCCAGACGACGAGCACGGTCGGGAACATGAGGGCCTGGAGCCGGCCTGCCCGGAGGCCGACGGAGAGCAGGTCGTCGTTGGCGGCGGCGAACCGTTCCCGCTCGTGCCGGTCGCGGACGAAGGCGCGGACCACCCGGACGCCGGTGATCTGCTCGCGCAGCACCCGGTTGGCGCGGTCGACGCGCTCCTGCATGCCGCGGAAGAGGGGGCGCATGCGCAGCACGACGGCGCCGACGGCGCCCGCCATCACGGGCATGAAGAACAGCAGGACCAGGGCGAGGGGCACGTCCTGGCGCAGGGCCATGACGATGCCGCCGAAGCAGAGGAGCGGCGCGGCGACCAGCATGGTCAGGACGAGGACGGCGAACGTCTGGATCTGCTGGACGTCGTTGGTGGTGCGGGTGATGAGGGAGGCGGCGCCGAAGCGGCCCCGCTCCCGCGCCGAGAAGTCCTGGACCCGGCGGAAGACCTCGGAGCGCAGGTCGCGGGCGACGCCCATGGCGATCCTGGCGCCGGTGTAGGTGGCGGCGGCCGCGGCCGCCGCCTGGAGGAGGGTGACGGCGATCATCGTGGCGCCGCCGCCGAGGACACGGTCGGTGTCCCCGCGCAGGACGCCCTGGTCGATGACGCCGGCGTTGAGGGTGGGCAGGGCGAGGGAGGACAGGGTCTGGACCAGCTGGAGGGCGACGAGGAGGGCGAGGAGGGGCCGGTAGGGCCTGAGGCGGGGGACGAGGAGCCGCAGCAGCATGGTGACGGTCCCTCACGCGCCGTACGGGCGGACGGCCTTGGCGTCCTTGAGGGCGCGGCCCCACCAGCCGAGCTGGTCGAGGAGGACCTTGGCCGCGGCCTCGGCGCCGGCCGGGTCCTTGTGGCGTCCCTCCTCGTCGAAGAGTCCCCAGGCGGAGTGGAAGGAGACGGAGTCGCGGACGGTGACGGCGTGCACCTCGGCGAAGACCTGGCGGAGCTGCTCGACGGCCCGCAGGCCGCCGGAGATGCCGCCGTAGGAGACGAAGCCGACGGGCTTGGCCTGCCACTCGGTGTAGTGCCGGTCGATGAGGTTCTTGAGGGCGGCGGGGAAGGAGTGGTTGTACTCGGGGGTGACGACGACGAAGGCGTCGGCTGCCTCAAGGACGGGGGTGACCTTGGCGAGTTCGGCGCGGACGGCCGGGGACGGGTTGTGGGAGAGGGAGGTGGGGAGGTCGATCTCGGCGAGGTCGACGACGGTGACGGTGAAGTCCTCGCGCTCGGCGAGGCGGGAGCGGAACCAGTCGGTGATGACGGGGGCGAAGCGGCCTTCGCGGTCGCTGGCGACGACGAGGGCGAGGGAGAGGGGGGCGGGGGCGTGGGAGCCGGTGGAGAGGGAGGCGGTGGAGGGGGCGGTGGAAGCGGTGGCCGTTGCGGCGCTCGTGATGTCCATGCCCTTGATCGTGGTACCTCAAGTTTGGTTGAGGTCAAGCGGTGATCGCCGATCGTCTTCAAGTCTCTTTTTCCGGCCGTACGGTGAGGGCATGACGACCCCGCCCGAACACATCGAGATCGACGGCGTCCCGGCGGCCGACCCCGGCCTGCTCGCCGCGCTCATGAGCGGCTTCGGCCACTTCACCGCCATGCAGGTGCGGGACGGCCGCGTGAAGGGCCTCGGCCTGCACCTCGCCCGCCTCGACCGCTCCACCCGCGAGCTCTTCGGCCGGGACCTCGAAGGGAAGCGGGTCCGCGCGCTGATCGCCGGAGCCCTGGAGGCGGCCGGGCGGCGGGACGCCTCGGCGCGGGTGTACGTGTACCCGGGCGTCCGCGTCGCGGTGACCGTCGCCGCGCCGGCCCCGGACGGCCCCGGCGCCCCGCAGCGGCTGACGACCGTCGAGTACTGGCGCCCCGCGCCGCACATCAAGCACCTGGGCGGCTTCGGCCAGAGCTACCACCGCGAGGCGGCCGTACGCGCCGGCTACGACGAGGCCGCGCTGACCTCCCCGTCCGGCGAGATCGCGGAGGGCGCGATCACCAACATCGCCTTCTGGGACGGCACTTCCCTGGTCTGGCCGTCGGCGCCCTGCCTGGAGGGGATCACCATGAGCCTCCTGGAGACCCGCCTCGGCTCGGTCCGGCGTCCGGTCACCCGGGCCGGCCTGTCGGGCTACCGGGCCGCCCTGGTGACCAATTCCCGCTCGATCGCACCCGTGACGTCGATCGACGAGGTCACGTACGGGGTGGACGAGGAGCTGATGGGGCGGGTCCTCGCGGCGTACGACGCGGTGGAGTGGGACGCGCTGTGAGCGGGGCGCGAGGGGTGGCCGGTCACCCGTTCGGCACGGAGCGTCAGCTGACGCACCGAAACCCCTCCTGACCTGCGTAAACGTCCGGGATCCAGGCGACACACCGTATCGGACGGCCCAATCCTGATGCCTCATCAGCAGGCGCGCGGCGCGTGACGGCTCTTATCTCGGTCACAGAAGGCCGTTCGGGAAGTCCCTCCCGGGAGGCCCGATCCGCTCGACCGCTCGCGCGCCCCGGAGGCCCCCCATGCGCACCACTGTCCGTCTGTTCACCCGCACCGCGCTGACGGTCGCGGCGATCGGAGCTTTCGCCGTCCCCCCGGCGTACGCCGGAAACTCCGAGACGCTCGAGATCTACCCCTCCGAGGCCACGCCCGGCACCACCGTCACCGTCAACACCCTCGCCTGCGGCAAGCACGGCCGCGGGGTCGGGGACGCGAACTCGCTGGGCGCGGGCGAGTTCCACCTGAACCCGAGCACGCACAAGGAAGTCGTGGTCGGACAGTTCACCGTGCCGGAGCACGTCAAGCCCGGCACGTACGGCATCAGCGTGGCCTGCGACAACGGCAAGACGGCCCGGGGCGATCTGATCGTCAAGCACCGGCGTCCGAGCGGCCATGTCCAGACCGGCGTCGGGGGCAGCGTCGGCCCCGACACCGCCCAGGTCACGGCAGGTGCGGCGGTGCTGGCCGCGGCTGCCGTGGGCGGGGTCCTGCTCCTGCGCCGCCGGGCGAGCGGCGCGCAGGGGCACTAGGGCCTGCCTTTCGGGTCAGGCCGGATCAGGCCCCGCGAGCCCGGCATGATCCGGAAGGCAGGTCCTGAGACCACCCGCCTGTCCTGCCCCCGCCGCGCGCCCGCATACGGCCCGGCGGGGGCAGGGCCACATCCCCCAGCAGCAGGGAACGCGAACCGACCGAGGGGACACCGTGAGCAACAGGAGCAAGGGCTGGGGCATAGCCGTGGCCGCCTGCGTCGGCATCTGGCTCGTCCAGAACGGCTCGGAGCACGTCACTCCCCCCGTGCCCTCGGCCGCCCAGGCCTTCGCCGCCGGGCCGAGCGTGCACACCGACGCCGCCGCCGACCCGCTGCCGCCTTCGGCGCCGGTCCGGCTGCGCATCCCGGAGACCGACGTGGACACCCCGATGATGGGGCTCGGCCTGGCCGCGGACGGTTCGCTCGACGTACCGCCGGCCGGGAACCGGAACATGGCCGGCTGGTTCGAGGACGGCACGCCGCCCGGGGCCAAGGGCACGGCGATCGTCGCGGGCCACGTCGACAACGCCGAGGGGCCCGCCGTCTTCTACACGCTCGGCGCGCTGAAGAAGGGCCACCGGATCGAGGTCGACCGGCAGGACGGCAGGACCGCCGTGTTCACCGTCGACGCGGTCGAGGTGTACGAGAACAAGGACTTCCCGGACCGGAAGGTGTACGACGAGGCCGACCGGGCCGAGATCCGGGTGATCACCTGCGGCGGCGGCTTCTCGAAGAAGAACGGCTACCAGGGGAACGTGGTCGCCTTCGGCCACCTCATCGGCGTCAGGTAGCCGGTCACGCCCACTGGTCGAAGCCCAGCTTCGCGACCAGCGAGAAGACCACGACGAGCAGCACCCCGCGCACGAACTCGGTGCCCTTGCTCAGCGCCATCCTGGCCCCGAGCATCCCGCCCGCCAGATTGAATACGGCCATGACGGCCGCGAGCTGCCAGTACACGCTGCCCTGGTAGGCGAACATCGCGAGGGCACCGGCGTTGGTGCAGACGTTGACGATCTTGGCGGTGGCGGAGGCCGTCACCAGGTCGAGGTGGAGCACCGCGGTCAGGGCGAGGACGAGGAACGTGCCCGTGCCGGGCCCGAACAGGCCGTCGTAGAAGCCGATCCCGCCGCCCACCACGACGATCGCGGTGACGACCCTCGCCCGGGTCAGCGGCGCCCGGTCCGCCCCCTCAGGGCGTGCTCCGAAGGAGGGCCGCAGGATGACGAAGGCCGCCACCGCGACGAGCACCACCATGATCACGGGGCGTAGGACGGCGTCACTGATCCCGGCCGCGAAGAAGGCCCCGCCCATGGACCCGGCGAGGGCCGCGAGCCCGACCCGTACCGCCGTCCACACCTGGACCGGCGCCTTGCGGACGAAGGTGACGGCGGCCCCGGTGGTGCCCACGATCGCGACGGCCTTGTTGGTGCCGAGGGCGTACGTGTGCGGGACGTTCGGCAGCCCGAGCAGCAGGGCGGGCAGCAGGAGCAGTCCGCCGCCCCCGACCACGGCGTCGATCCAGCCCGCCACGAGCGCGGCGAGGCAGAGCAGGACAAGGGTCGTCAGGGTGATCTCGGGCATGGTCGTGAGCGTAGGGACGGGATGGATGGCCCGTCCATCGATCCCCTGATCGTTGAGCAATCTCTGAGGTTGCGGCCGGTCGGTCGCCCCACGCCCTCACAGCGGGCCGGGGCCGGGACGGAGATCAGCGTTCCGTACGGGAAACAGTCGGGATGCCGTCGGGTAACACCGGCCGCGCACGCTTCCCGGTATGAGTACACGGATCGTGGTGGTCGGGGGCGGAACGGCGGGCGCCCGGCTCGCCCAGCGCCTGCCCGTCACCCTCCTCGGCGAGGAGCCGCACGCCCCCTACAACAGGGTGCTGCTCGCCGACGTCCTCGCCGGGCGGTACGCCTCCGAGGTCATCGCCCTGCCCGGGACCCGCGAGCCGGCGCGGCTCGGGGTGCGGGCGGTGCGGATCGACCGGGCGGCGCGGACGGTGGAGTGCGCGGACGGCTCGGTCGTCGGCTACGACCGGCTGGTCCTGGCCACGGGCTCCAACCCGGTGCTGCCGCCGCTGCGCGGCCTGCGCGGGGCGGAGCCCCCGGAGGGCGTCCACGCCTTCCGTACCCTCGACGACTGCCTCGCGCTGCGCGACCGGGTCCGGCCCGGGACGCGGGCGGTGGTCATCGGCGGCGGGCTCCTCGGGGTCTCGGCGGCGCGGGCCCTCGCGGCCCTCGGCGCGGAGGTGGTGCTCACCCAGCAGGGCGAGCGCCTGATGGAGCGCCAGCTCGACGAGCACGCCTCCGGCCTGCTGCGCGAGCACGTGGAGTCCCTCGGGGTCGAGGTGCACACCGAGTGCCGGGTGAGCGGCCTGCGGCAGCGGGACGGGTCGGTGACGGCGGTCGAGCTGGCCGACGGCTTCGTGCTCGACGCCCAGGTCGTGGTCCTGGCCTGCGGGGTCCGCCCCAGGGTGGCCCTGGCCCGGGAGGCGGGGCTCGACGTCGGCACGGGGATCGTCGTCGACGACGAGCTGCGCACCTCGGACCCGTACATCCACGCGATCGGCGACTGCGCTGAGCACGCGGGCCGCGTGTACGGCCTCGCGGGCCCGGCCCTTGAACAGGCCGACGTCCTGGCGGACGTCCTCGCCCGCGTCGTCCCCGCGGCGGGCTACACCGGCACCCGCGCCCTCACCCGGCTCACGCTCGGCGGCGCCCGCCCTCTCGACCTCGCCGCTTTCGGCGACGCCACCCCCCGGCCGGGCGACGACGTCGTCCAGCTCACCGACGCCACGCGGAGCGCGTACCGCAAGGTCGTCGTCCGCGGGGACCGGCTCGTCGGGGGCGTCCTCCTCGGCGATCTGGCCGCGGTCGGCTCGCTCGCCCAGGCGTGGGAGGGCGACGAAGCCCTCCCCGACGCCCCCCTGCTCCACCTGCTCACCCACGACGGAGGCTCCTGACATGAGCGCTGACATGACCGCGCACACCCCGACGATCGTCCTGGTCGGCCACGGAATGGTCGGCCAGCGGTTCCTGGAGTCGCTCGCCGACCGTGGCGTCACCGAGCGGGCCAGGATCGTCGTCCTCTGCGAGGAGCCGCGTCCCGCCTACGACCGGGTGCAGCTGACCTCGTACTTCTCCGGCAAGACCCCCGACGACCTGTCGATGGTCGAGGCCGGTTTCATGGAGAAGCACGGCATCGAGCTGTACGTCGGGGACCCGGCGGAGTCGGTGGACCGGGAGGCCCGTACGGTCACCGCCCGCTCCGGGCAGGTCTTCGCGTACGACTCGCTCGTGCTCGCCACCGGCTCGTACCCGTTCGTCCCGCCGGTGCCCGGCAAGGACGCCCGCGGCTGCTTCGTCTACCGGACGATCGAGGACCTGCTCGCGATCGAGGAGTACGCGAAGACGGCGACGACCGGCGCGGTCGTCGGCGGCGGTCTGCTCGGCCTGGAGGCGGCGGGCGCTCTGAAGGGGCTCGGCCTCGACACCCACGTGGTGGAGTTCGCGCCGCGCCTCATGCCGGTGCAGGTCGACGAGGGCGGCGGCGCGGCGCTGCTCCGCACGATCGAGCGGATGGGTCTCACCGTCCACACCGGGACGGGCACGCAGGAGGTCGTGACGGCGGACGGCGCCGTGACGGGGATGAAGCTGTCGGACGGTTCGGAGGTCGCCACCGACATGGTGGTCTTCTCGGCCGGTGTCCGCCCCCGGGACCAGCTGGCCCGCGACTGCGGCCTCACCGTCGGGGAGCGCGGCGGCATCGCGGTCGACGAGCTGTGCCGTACGTCCGACCCGGCGGTCTTCGCGATCGGCGAGTGCGCGCTGGCCTCCGACGGCCGGGTGTACGGCCTGGTGGCGCCGGGCTACGAGATGGCGCAGACGGCGGCGGCGGTGATCGCCGACGCGACGGACGAGACGGTCAGCGGGTTCACGGGCGCCGACATGTCGACGAAGCTGAAGCTGCTCGGTGTGGACGTGGCCTCCTTCGGTGACGCGCACGGCACGGCCGAGGGCTGCCTCGACGTCGTCTACTCCGACTCCCGTTCGGGCGTCTACAAGAAGCTCGTGATCTCCGGCGAAGGGGTGCTGCTCGGAGGCGTCCTGGTCGGCGACGCCGAGCAGTACGGGCTGCTCCGGCCGCTCACCGGAACGGTGCCGCCGGTCTCCCCCGAGCAGCTGGTGCTTCCGGCGGGCGCGGGCGCGCCGGTGGCGCTCGGTCCCTCGTCGCTGCCGGACGACGCGGTGATCTGCTCCTGCCACAACGTGACGAAGCACGCGATCGGCCAGTGCGAGTCGCTCGCCGAGGTGAAGAAGTGCACCAAGGCCGGTACCGGTTGCGGCAGTTGCGTGAAGGTGATCGAGAAGCTGCTGCCGGCGCCCAAGGACAAGGGGCTCTGCGGCTGCTTCTCGTACACGCGCAGCGAGCTGTACGAGATCGCCCGCACCCTGCGGATCACCTCGTTCGCGGCGCTGCTCGACTCGCACGGGCGGGACGCGGCGAAGGGCGGGGAGGGCTGCGAGGTCTGCAAGCCGACCGTCGGCTCGATCCTCGCTTCGCTGAACAATGGCTACATCCTGGACGGCGAGCAGGCCTCGCTCCAGGACACCAACGACCACTTCCTCGCCAACATGCAGCGCAACGGCTCCTATTCGGTCGTGCCGCGCATTCCCGGCGGTGAGATCACCCCGGACAAGCTGATCGTGATCGGCGAGGTGGCCCGCGACTTCGGCCTCTACACGAAGATCACCGGCGGCCAGCGGATCGACCTCTTCGGCGCCCGGGTGGACCAGCTCCCGGCGATCTGGACCCGCCTGGTGGACGCGGGCTTCGAGTCCGGGCACGCGTACGGCAAGTCGCTGCGCACGGTGAAGTCCTGTGTGGGGCAGACCTGGTGCCGGTACGGCGTCCAGGACTCGGTGAAGATGGCGATCCAGCTGGAGCTGCGCTACCGGGGCCTGCGCGCCCCGCACAAACTGAAGTCGGCGGTCTCGGGCTGCGCCCGCGAGTGCGCGGAGGCGCAGTCGAAGGACTTCGGGATCATCGCGACGGCCAACGGCTGGAACCTGTACGTCGGCGGGAACGGCGGCGCGACCCCGCGCCACGCGGACCTGCTCGCGCAGGACCTGTCGGACGCCGAACTGGTGCGCCTGATCGACCGGTTCCTGATGTTCTACATCCGGACGGCGGACCGTCTTGAGCGGACGTCGACGTGGCTGGAGCGCCTGGAGGGCGGGCTCGACCACCTCAAGGACGTGGTGGTGCACGACTCGCTCGGGCTCTGCGACGAGCTGGAGGCGCTGATGGCGGCGCACGTCGACGACTACCAGGACGAGTGGGCGCAGACCCTGGACGACCCGGAGCGGCTGCGGCGCTTCGTGTCCTTCGTGAACGCGCCGGACGCGCCGGACCCCTCGGTCCGGTTCGTGCCGGAGCGCGACCAGATCAAGCCGGACCTCACGATCCTGACGCTCGGCAGGACGAACAGCACGCTGGAAGGGGCTTCCCGATGACGACGACTCTCAGCTCTCCCACCACGACGAAGACACTCGAGATCCGCTCCTCCGACGACTCCTGGGTGCCGGTCTGCGAGGAGTCCCGGCTGACGCCGGGGCGGGGCGTGGCGGCCCTGCTGCCGGACGGCCGGCAGGTGGCGGTCTTCCGCGGCCGGTCGGGGCGGGTGTACGCGATCGACAACCGTGACCCGTTCACGGGGGCCCAGGTGCTGTCCCGGGGGCTGGTCGGCTCGGTGGACGGGCGGCCGTTCGTGGCCTCGCCGCTCCTGAAGCAGCGCTTCGACCTGGAGACGGGGCGGTGCCTGGACGACGACGAGGTCGCGGTGGCGGTCTATCCCGTACGCGGCAAGTGACTTGACCGCTCGTTCCACATAGCCGTACGGTCTTCTCGTGGCCAGGACCAAGGAATTCGATCCCGACGCCGCGCTCGACGCAGCCCTCGGGCTGTTCTGGGCGCGGGGCTACGAGGCGACGACCCTGTCGGACCTCGTGGAGCACCTCGGCATCGGCCGGGCCAGTCTCTACGCGACCTTCGGGAACAAGCACGATCTGTACCTGAAGGCGATGGACCGCTACCTGGAGACCCGCGACCCGGAAATGGTCGAGGAGCTCTCGGCGCCGGGCCCGGCCCTGCCGGCCGTCCGCGGGCTCGTCCGCCGCTTCGCCGCCCAGGCGTCGGCGGACGAGGAACGCCTGAACGGCTGCTTCGTCACCAACGCGGCGGCGGAACTGGGGCCGCGCGACACCACCGTCGCCCGCCGGGTCGAGCTGAGCTGGGAGCTGATCGAGACGCTCCTGTACGCGGCGCTCACCCGGGCCCGCGCCGGGGGCGAACTCCCGGCCGACCGGGACCCGCGGGCGCTGTCCCGGATGCTGCTCGTCCTGATGCAGGGCATCCGGGTGGTCGGCAAGGTGTCGAGCGATCCGGCCCGGGTGCGGGACGCGACGGAACAGGCGCTGAGCCTGCTGGACTGAACGAACACTGCTCGACCGAGGAGCGGGCGCCCCCGTGGGCGCCCTTTTCTTCGGCCCTCATATTGGAACGTACGGTCAAATACGGCAGGCTCAGGGGGATGGATCCATGCAGGCGGCGCAGGCTCGCGAGCACGACGGAACGACCGGTCAGGAGCGGCCCGGCACTCCCGGCAGCCCTGCGACGCCCGACGGGAGGCCCCGCACCCGCGGCGGGTTCGTCCTCCTCGGCGGCGTGCAGATGACGCTCATCTTCACACTCGCCGCCCTCGCCGTCCCCCTCCCCCGCATCGGCGCCGAGTTCCGGCTCGACCGCGCCGACCTGATCCTGCTGAGCGCCGCCTACGGGCTGACCTTCGCCGGACTGCTCCTGCTCGGCGGCCGGCTCGCCGACCGGTTCGGCGGACGCCGGACCCTCACCGCCGGGCTCCTGCTCTTCGGCACCGCCTCCGCCCTCGCACCGCTCGCCCCCGGATACGAGGCGCTGCTCGCCGCCCGCTTCGCGCAGGGCGTCGGCGCGGCCCTCGTCGCCCCGGCCGCGATGGCCGTACTCCGGGCGCTGTTCCCGGCACCGGTCGCGTACGGCAGGGCGATGGCCACCTGGGGCGGGCTCTCCGTGCTCGGCGCGACCGCGGGGAACCTGCTCTCCGGGGTGATCGCTGCCGCCACCTCCTGGCGCGGCACCTTCGCCGTACCGGTCGCCGTGGCCCTCGCCGCGCTGCTCCTCGCGCCCCGGCTGCTGCCCCCGACCCCGCCGGGACCGCAGACCGGGCCGCAGCCCGCGACCCCGCCTCGACCGCAGCCCGCGCCCCCGCCCGGCACGGACCGGGCCCTGGACCTGCCCGGCGCGCTGCTCGCGACCGCCGGGATCACACTCGCCAGCTTCGGACTCGTCCTCACCGACGCCCATGCCTGGGGCTCGGCACCGGTCCTCGTCCCGCTGCTCACCGGCCTCGCGCTCCTCGCGGCCTTCGCGGCCGTGGAGCGGCGGACGGCCGACCCCCTCCTGCCGCCGGACTTCCTGCGCGACGGCCGCCGCGCCCTGGGCCTCGCGGCGATCGGGCTCACGGCGGCCGGAACGGCCACGGTCTTCGTGCTGCTGTCGCTCGCCCTCCAGGAGGGGCGAGGCTGGTCCCCGCTGCTCACCTCCGCCGCCTTCGTCCCCTTCGCGGTCGCGCTGCTCGGCTCGGGCCGGCTCGCGGGCCCGCTGATCGGGCGGTACGGCCCCGGGCGGGTGACCGGAGCCGGGCTCGGCACGGCCGCCGCCGGGCTCGGCCTGCTCGCCGCGACCGGCTTCGACGGCTCCGTCCCGTACGCGTACGGGCTGCTGCCCGGCCTCCTGCTGCTGCCGGCCGGTGGCGCGCTGTCCTTCGCGGGCGCCGCCGTGCTCGCCGTCGAGGGCGTCCCCGCGGACCGCGCGGGGCTCGCGGGCGGCGTCCTGAACACGGCGATGGAGCTCGGGCCGACCGTGCTCTTCGCCGCACTGCTCACCCTCGGCGGCGACGCGGTGTCGCTGGCGGCCGCGGCCGTCCTGTTCACCGTCCTCGCCGCCGTCACGCTCCGCGTCAAGTAAACGCATCCCCAAGGGAGTCTCATGATGTCCGCACGCTTCACCGACCGCTCCGTCCTCGTCACCGGCGGCGGCTCAGGTCTGGGCCGGGCCATCGCGCTCGCCTTCGCCGCCGAGGGCGCCAAGGTCGTCGTCGCAGGCCGTACCGCCGGGCCCCTCGAAGAGACGGTCGCCCTGATCGAGGCCGCCGGAGGCACCGCGGCCGCGGTCACGGCCGACGTGTCCGGCGCCGAGTCCACGCGGGAACTGGTCCGGCGCACGGTGGAGCTCTTCGGGGGTCTCGACGTCGCCGTGAACAACGCCGGCGTCTTCCGGGGCGGTCACAGCGCGGCCGACTTCCCGCTGGAGGACTGGCAGACGCTGCTCGACATCAACGTGACGGGGGTGCTGCACGCCCTGCAGGCCGAGGTGGCGCACATGCGGGCGCACGGCGGCGGGGCGATCGTGAACATCTCGTCCAACCTGGGCCCGCACGTCCGGATCCCCGGGGTCTTCGGCTACCAGGTGTCGAAGGCGGCCGTCTCGGCCCTGACCAGGGCCGCGGCCCTGGACCACATCGCCGACGGCGTCCGGATCAACGCGGTCAGCCCCGGTGCCTCGGAGTCCACGATGTCGCTGCTTCCCGGCGAGACCGAGGCGGAGCGGGCGGTCCGGATGAAGGAGGAGTCGCCGCTCGGCCGGATCTCGTCGGCGGACGAGATCGCGGCGGCCGTGCTCTATCTCGCCTCCGACGCGGCGGGCTCCGCCGTCGGCACCGACCTGGTGATCGACGGCGGGGTCTCCGCCTGACGTACGCCGGGGCCCGGGGCCAAGCCCTGGGTGGCGGGGCTCAGCCCTGGGTGGCCGCCGGGTCCATCCAGAAGACCTCCCAGTGGTGGCCGTCCAGGTCGGCGAAGGAGCGGCCGTACATGAAGCCCATGTCCATCGGCTCCTTCGCCGGGCTGCCGCCGGCGGCGAGGGCCGCGTCGGCCAGCTCGTCGGCCTTCGCGCGGCTCTCGGCGCTCAGGGTGATGAGCACCTCGGTGGCCTTGGTGGCGTCGGAGATGTCCTTGCCCGGGGCGGTGAAGCTCTTGAACTTCTCCTCGGTGAGCAGCATCGCGAAGATCGTGTCGCTGATGACCACACACGCGGCGGTCTCGTCGCTGAACTGCGGGTTGATGGAGTAGCCGAGCTTCTCGTAGAACGCCTTGCTGGCGTCGAGGTCCTTCACGGGCAGGTTCACGAAGATCATCTGCGGGGCCATGGTGTTCTCTCTCTTCCTTCGGTCCGGCCCGCTCGCTGCGTTCCGGCGCGTTCAAGAGGTGAGACGGGCATCCTGCTCGGAACTCATCGCTCTCCGGAAGATTCTTCGAAGATTTCTCCGCTCAGGCCACCGAGCGGAGCCGTAGTGCCGCCAAGGGGACGAATCCCCCGCTCCCGCCGGTCTCCGGCGTCGGCCCGGCGAGCCGCCGCAGCATGGCGAGGGCGATCCGCTCGCCCTGCGCCTTGGCCCGCTCGGCCCGCGGCCCCGCGTGGAGGCCGTCGACGGTCGCGCGCCAGAGCTGCACCCAGCGCCCGAAGTGGGCGGCGGTGAGGGCCCTGGCGGAGTGGAGGGCGGCGTGCGGGGCGAAGGCGTCGCGCCCGTATGCGGCGGTACGGAAGAGGGCACGCTCCCAGAAGTCGGTGATCCGCGGGAGGTGGAGCTCCAGGTCGGTGCCGGCGATCTCGGTGAAGAACGGCCCGATGAGCGGGTCGGCGAAGGCCGCGCCGTAGAAACGGCGCAGCAGGACGTCGAGGTCGTCGCGGTCGCGGATGTCCCTGGTGGCAGGCATGCCCCCCAGTGTCCCCGGAGGCCCCCGCACACCCAAGTGACGAAGGTCCTCCGGGGCGCCGCAGAGGCCTCAGACCGTCCAGCGGTGGACGGTGTCCGTCGTGGCGTCGTACGTGAGCCAGCTGCCGTCGCCGAGGGGGCGGACCGGGCCGTCGGTCGCGCCCCCGGGGTAGCGGACGCGTCCGCGCGTCTCCAGGGTGCGGGCCGCGAGGAGCCAGGTGGCCTGTTCCCCGGGGTCTGCGCCGTACCCGACGTCGCTGGTGGCCATGACGGTGTCGCCGTCGAGGAAACCGCAGGAGTGGTCCCACCGCAGCTCGTCGTTCTCCGCGAGGACCGTGCCGTCGAGGGCGTGCAGCTGGAGGTCGTTGCCGTTGTGCTCCAGGGTCAGGAATCCGGGGTGGTCCGGGTGGACGTCGTACAGGATGCGGTCGAGGCCGTCGTTCAGCTCGTGGTGGACGGTCAGCTCCCGCCCGTCCCGGCGTCCCCAGTACACGAGGACGCCGTCCTGTCCCATGCCGACGCAGAGGCCCATGTGCACGCCGTCGGGGTGGCTGAGGTGCCACGAGCCGGAGGCCACGCTGTCCGGCAGGGGAAGCCGGGCCAGCTCGCGGCCGTCCCGGGCGTCGAGGACGACCCAGCCCTCCTGGTAGTCGTCCGGGTCGTCGCCCGCCTCCAGGACGACATGGGCCCACACGTACCGTCCGTCGTCGGAGACCCGGCAGGAGCCGGACTCGCTCCCCGTGCAGACCTGTCGCTCGTCGCCGGTGTGCGGGTGGCCGACCAGCTGGTCCCAGCAGGCGTGCCCGTACGTCCACCGCGTAGCGCCGTCGGCGTCCACGGCGCGCACCGACCTCTGTCCGGAGAAGGCGGCGAAGGTGCCGTCCGGGGCCACCGAGTGGGCTCCCCCGCCCCAGCCTGGCCACGGCAGCGGGAAGACGGCGGCCGGCGCCCGGTCACCGGCGAACAGGGCCCCGAGGTCGTGGACCTCGAGTTCCGCTCCGTGCAGGAACAGGGCCCTGCCGCAACCGGCCCCACGGCGCTCGAAAGGCAGGCCACAGACCAGTTCGCGCGCTCCCGGGAGCGCGACCGAATCGAGCAGGCGTGCGTCGACGTTCATGGCGGGAACCTAGCGCCCCGCACCGACACCGGCGGCCCCGGTTCCGGCGCTTCTCGCCCCCGGCTCCCAAGCTCCCGGTGCCCGCCGCTTCCCCTTCACCGCTTGTTGATGCACAGTCAACTCCGTACTCCTAAGTTCCGGAAGCGCGCGACCCCGCCGCCGACCGGCCTGGCGGGGCGGTTCACCACCCTTCTCTGGAGTGAGACGTGGAGCGACGCAGTTTCCTGCGTGGAGCGGTCATCGGCACGTCGGCGGCGGCCTTCGGCGGCACCCTGATGCACGGCGCCGCCTACGCGGCCCCCGCCCAGCCGGGCGCGGGCCCGTACGGGGCGCTCGGCGCCGCGAACGCCAACGGCATCCAGCTGCCCGCCGGTTTCACCAGCCGGATCATCGCCCGGTCCGGCCAGACCGTGGCCGGCACCTCGTACACCTGGCACAACGCCCCCGACGGCGGCGCCTGTTTCGCCGACGGCACCGGCTGGATCTACGTCTCCAACTCGGAGATCTCCAGCACCGGCGGCGCGAGCGCGGTGAAGTTCAACTCCTCGGGCACCGTCACCTCGGCGTACCGCATCCTCTCCAACACCAACCGCAACTGCGCGGGCGGCGCCACCCCGTGGAACACCTGGCTGTCCTGCGAGGAGGTCGACACGGGCTACGTCTACGAGACCGACCCGTGGGGTGTGAACGCCGCCGTGCGCCGGCCCGCGATGGGCCGCTTCAACCACGAGGCGACGGCCGCCGACCCGGTCCGCCGGGTGATCTACCTGACCGAGGACAAGTCCGACGGCTGCCTCTACCGCTTCGTGCCGTCCACCTGGGGCAACCTCTCCGCCGGCACCCTCCAGGTGCTCGTGGCCGGGACCGCCACCTCCGGCTCGTTCACCTGGCAGAACGTGCCCGACGTGGACGGCTCCCCCACCGCCACCCGCTACCAGGTCTCGGCCGCCAAGAAGTTCAACGGCGGCGAGGGCTGCCACTACGCCAACGACACCGTCTGGTTCACCACCAAGGGCGACAACCGGCTGTGGCAGCTCAACCTGGCGAACAGCACCTACGAACTGGCCTACGACGACTCGCTGGTCTCCGGCGGCGGCGCCCCGCTCACGGGTGTCGACAACGTCACCGGCTCCTCCTCCGGTGACCTCTTCGTCGCCGAGGACGGCGGCAACATGGAGATCTGCGTCATCACCCCGGACGACGTCGTGGCGCCCTTCCTGCGGATCAACGGCCAGTCCTCCTCCGAGATCTGCGGCCCCGCCTTCTCCCCCGACGGCAAGCGGCTGTACTTCTCCAGCCAGCGGGGCACGAGCGGCAGCTCCTCCGGCGGCATCACCTACGAGGTGACCGGCCCGTTCCGCGCGTAGCTCCGCGCGTAGCACCCCGGTTCCACCGTCCGTTGGGCGCCGCCGAGCAGGGCGGCGCCCAACGGCGTCAGGGTGTGCAGGACCGCGTTGCCGTGGCGGAGGGTCGCGATGAGCCCGGCCTCGCGCAGCACGCCCGCGTGCTGGCTCGCCGAGGCGAGCGACACCCCGGCCCTGCGGGCCAGCTCGCTGGTCGTCCCGCCGTCGCCGATGGCGTGCAGGACGGCCGAGCGGGTCTGACCGACCAGCTTGGCGAGCGAGGAGCCGCCCGGCGCGCGGACGGTCGGCGCCTCGCCGTGGGTGACGGGGTAGACGAGGACGGGCGGCAGCGCGGGATCGCGCAGTACGACCGGGGTCCCCCGGCAGAAGTACGAGGGCTGGAGCAGCAGTCCACGCCCGTCGAGGTGGACGTCCCGGTCGACCGGGTAGTCGGCCTCCAGGACGGGCGCGCGCCAGCGCAGCATCGGCGGCAGCGAGGCGAGGAGTTCGTCGGCGCCGCCGTCCAGGAGGGCGCGCCCGCGCCGGGCGCGGTCGGCCTCGACCCGGGCCCTGATGTGCGGCCAGTACGGCTCGACGGCCGCCCGGTGGTAGCTCCGCAGGGCCCCCACGAGCCGGTCGAAGGGCTCCGCGCCGCCGTCGGCGAGGGCACGGAGCGAGTGGGGTACGGTCCGGGCCCCCGAGCGGTCCGCGGCGAGCAGCGACAGCTCGGCGCGCAGCCGCCCGGGGTCGGTGGCGCGGATCGCCTGGAGGCCCTCGTCGAGCCCCTGGACGCCCTCGGCCGGCGTCAGGAAGTCGGGAAAATAGCCGCGGCTCGGAACGAGCGCGGCGAGGAGCCGGGTCTCACCGCCGAGCCGCATCCGGGCTTCGGAGCGCCATTCTCCGAAGACGACGTGGCCGCGCCGGTCTCTTAAACGGTGAAAGCTCAGAATCGTTTCCCACAGAACATCCGGCCGGGCGGCCGTACGCACCCCCGCCAAGTCGTTTCCTGTGAAATGAATCCGCAGCATGAACGTCCCCACCTGTGCACTCGCAACCACCCCCGACGACGAGTATGCACAGCATCACTGCACGTTACCAGGGTGTTTCAGCCACAGTTGAAAAGCATCGCGGCGATCGGCCCGGAACCGAAAAGCTGTACGGGTCGGGCAGGAAACCTTCAGGACCGAGGTGACGTGGTGAAGACCGTGGGGGGCTTTGCCCGTCCGGCGGCGGTCGGCGAGGGTTGCGGCTCACCTGCCCGACATCGGTAAAGGGCGCGGCCTCCGGGTGGGGATCCGGGGGTCGCGCCCGCCCCGTTCTTTGCGGCGGGTAAACGGAAAAGTTCAACGGCCAATAATTCAATCGGCCGTAATTGAACACGAACTCACATCTGGCCGACGATCACGCGAATGAGCGGCCGCGTTCAGGGTGAAAAACGACGGGACGGACACCTCCGCACAAAGGTGTCCGTCCCGTCTCCTGTGAATCCGGAGCCGCCGCCCGCCGGTGAGGGTGGAAAGCTGACCGGCGGCGACCCCGGGGGTTCCGGTGAATCCGCTGCTGAACGGGGGTTCAGCAGGATCCGGCGGCCGTACCTGGATCCCGGTTCAGGAGGGCCCGACCGCCACTCCTGAACCGGGGGTCAGCAGGGCTCAGCGGCTGTCGCTGCCCTTGGACTCGGCGGCCGCGCGGCCCGCCTCGAGCCGCGCCACCGGAATCCGGAAGGGCGAGCAGGAGACGTAGTCGAGACCCACCTCGTGGAAGAAGTGCACCGACTCCGGGTCGCCGCCGTGCTCGCCGCAGACACCGAGCTTGATGTCGGGGCGGGTGGCCCGGCCGGCCTGGACGGCGCTGCGCACCAGGGCGCCGACACCGTCCTTGTCGATGGTCTCGAAGGGGCTGACGCCGAAGATGCCCTTCTCCAGGTACGCGGTGAAGAACGAGGCCTCCACGTCGTCGCGGGAGAAGCCCCACACCGTCTGCGTCAGGTCGTTGGTGCCGAAGGAGAAGAACTCCGCGGCCTCGGCGATCTGACCGGCGGTCACGGCGGCGCGCGGCAGCTCGATCATGGTGCCGAGCGCGAGCTTGAGCTCGACGCCCGTGCGGGCCTGGACCTCGGCGATGACCGTCTCGGCCTCCTCGCGGACGATCTCCAGCTCCTGGACGGTGCCGACGAGCGGGATCATGATCTCGACGCGCGGGTCGCCCTTGGCGTCGATGCGCTGGGCCGCGGCCTCGGCGATCGCCCGGACCTGCATGGTGAACAGGCCGGGGATGACCAGACCGAGGCGGACGCCGCGCAGACCCAGCATCGGGTTCTGCTCGTGCAGCCGGTGCACGGCCTGGAGCAGGCGCAGGTCGTTCTCGTGCGGCTCCTTGCGGGACTCCGCGAGGGCGACGCGCACCGACAGCTCGGTGATGTCGGGCAGGAACTCGTGCAGCGGCGGGTCGAGCAGCCGGACCGTGACGGGCAGCCCGTCCATGGCCTCGAAGAGCTCGACGAAGTCCGTCTGCTGGAGCGGCAGCAGGGCTTCGAGGGCCTGGTCGCGCTCGGCGTCCGTGTCCGCGAGGATCAGCCGCTCGACGTACTGGCGGCGCTCGCCGAGGAACATGTGCTCGGTGCGGCACAGGCCGATGCCCTGGGCGCCGAAGCGGCGGGCGCGCAGCGCGTCCTCGGCGTTGTCGGCGTTCGCGCGGACCCGGAGGCGGCGGACGCGGTCCGCGTAGGCCATGATCCGGTGGACGGCGGCGACGAGCTCGTCGGCGTCGTCGGCGCCGGCGTGCATCCGGCCCTCGAAGTACTCGACGACCGGGGACGGTACGACGGGTACCTCACCGAGGTAGACCTTGCCGGTGGAGCCGTCGATGGAGACGACGTCACCCTCCTCGACGACCTGGCCGTCGGAGGTGGTCATCCGGCGGCGCTTGGTGTCGACCTCGAGCTCCTCGGCGCCGCAGACACAGGTCTTGCCCATGCCGCGGGCGACGACGGCGGCGTGCGAGGTCTTGCCGCCGCGCGAGGTGAGGATGCCCTCGGCGGCGATCATGCCGTCCAGGTCGTCCGGGTTGGTCTCGCGGCGGATCAGGATGACCTTCTCGCCGGACCGGGACCACTTGACGGCGGTGTACGAGTCGAAGACGGCCTTGCCGACGGCGGCGCCCGGGGAGGCGGCGATGCCGCGCCCGATCTGGTCGACCTTCGCGTCCTCGTCGAACTTCGGGAACATCAGCTGGGCGAGCTGGGCGCCGGTGACGCGCTGGAGCGCCTCGGCCTCGTCGATCAGACCCTGGTCCACGAGCTGGGTCGCGATGCGGAAGGCGGCACCGGCGGTGCGCTTGCCGACGCGCGTCTGGAGCATCCAGAGCTGACCGCGCTCGATGGTGAACTCGATGTCGCAGAGGTCCTTGTAGTGGGTCTCAAGGGTCTCCATGATGTGCATCAGCTGGTCGTACGACGTCTTGTCGATCGACTCGAGGTCGGCCAGCGGCACGGTGTTGCGGATACCGGCGACGACGTCCTCGCCCTGCGCGTTCTGCAGGTAGTCGCCGTAGACGCCCTGGTGGCCGGAGGCGGGGTCGCGGGTGAAGGCGACACCGGTGCCGGAGTCCGGGCCGAGGTTGCCGAAGACCATCGAGCAGACGTTGACGGCGGTGCCGAGGTCGCCCGGGATGCGCTCCTGGCGGCGGTACAGCTTGGCGCGGTCCGTGTTCCAGGAGTTGAAGACGGCCTCGATGGCGAGGTCCATCTGCTCGCGCGGGTCCTGCGGGAAGTCGCGGCCGGTCTGGGCCTTGACGATCTTCTTGAAGTGCTTGACGACCTTCTTCAGGTCGGCGGCGTCCAGGTCGGTGTCGCTGGCGACCTTCTTCGCGGCCTTGGCCTCGTCGAGGGCCTCCTCGAAGAGCTCGCCGTCGACGCCGAGGACGGTCTTGCCGAACATCTGGATGAGCCGGCGGTACGAGTCCCAGGCGAAGCGCTCGTTGTCCGCCTGGCGGGCGAGGCCCACGACGGACTCGTCGGAGAGGCCGATGTTGAGGACCGTGTCCATCATGCCCGGCATGGAGAACTTGGCTCCGGAACGGACCGAGACCAGCAGCGGGTCGTCGGCCTGGCCGAGCTTCTTGCCCATCTTCTGCTCGAGGGCGTCGAGGTGGGCGGACACCTCGTCGCGGAGCGCGACAGGCTCCGAACCGCTCTCGAGGTAGACCTTGCACGCCTCGGTGGTGATCGTGAAGCCGGGGGGGACCGGGAGACCGAGGTTGGTCATCTCGGCCAGGTTCGCGCCCTTGCCACCGAGCAGGTCCTTCAGGTCCCTGTTGCCCTCGGTGAAGTCGTACACGAACTTCTGATCATTGTTTTCCGACACGGGTCCCGACTCCTCGATGACTCGGTTGGCTGCCCTGACGGCGAGGAACATACCCAGATCGAAGGCTTCTGGGGAGGTACGCCTAGCGGACACCCGGTCTTAACCACCCGTCCGCCAGCACTTCGAAAGTTACCGAGCAGAAGCTTCCGCTTTCACGGCCCGAAGGCTCCTTGACCCAAACCAGTATTTCATCGCTCACGTGAGCGCGCATTCGTGCATTTGCGTTCAAGTCTTGAACGCAAAAGGGGTGGCACCCAGTGCCACCCCTTCAGGCGGTGCAGTCGGCCGTAACCTGCTCATGTGAGCGGCACCCCCCTCAGGGGTGGCGAGGATCACTCCCCAGGAATGCCCTCATCTCAGCCGCCGGACGTGTCCAGCTCGGCGTCCTCGCTCACGCCGGCACAGTCATAGGGGTCCTTCAACCAGCCATCCGGCAGGACGACTCGGTTGTTTCCGGACGTACGGCCCCGGGGACCGTCCGCGCCCACCGGCCACGGCTGGTCCAGGTCCAGCTCGCTCAACTGAGCGCGCAGTTCGTCCAGGGACGAGGTGATCGCCAGCTTCTTGCGCATCTCGGAACCCACCGAGAAGCCCTTCAGGTACCAGGCGACATGCTTGCGGAAGTCGATGACACCGCGTGCCTCGTCGCCCAGCCACTCGCCGAGCAGCCGCGCGTGCCGCACCATCGCGTCCGCGACCTCCCGCAGCCCCGGCTGCGCGTACGTACCCGTGCCCTCGAAGCCCGCCACCAGGTCGGAGAAGAGCCACGGCCGGCCCAGGCAGCCGCGCCCGACGACCACGCCGTCGCAGCCCGTCTCCCGCATCATCCGCAGGGCGTCGTCGGCCGACCAGATGTCGCCGTTGCCGAGGACCGGGATCTCGGGCACGTGCTCCTTGAGGCGCGCGATGGCGTCCCAGTCGGCGGTGCCCCCGTAGTGCTGGGCGGCGGTCCGCCCGTGCAGGGCGATCGCCGTGACGCCCTCCTCGACCGCGATCCGGCCCGCGTCGAGGTACGTGATGTGGTCGTCGTCGATGCCCTTGCGCATCTTCATCGTGACCGGCAGGTCGCCAGCGCCCGTCACGGCCTCGTGCAGGATCGCGCGCAGCAGCGGCCGCTTGTAGGGCAGGGCCGAGCCGCCGCCCTTCCGGGTCACCTTGGGGACGGGGCAGCCGAAGTTCAGGTCGATGTGATCGGCCAGGTCCTCCTCGACGATCATCCGCACGGCCTTGCCCACCGTCACGGGGTCGACCCCGTACAGCTGGATCGAGCGCGGCTGCTCCGTCGCGTCGAAGCGGATCAGCTGCATCGTCTTCTCGTTGCGCTCGACCAGGGCGCGCGTCGTGATCATCTCGCTCACGAACAGCCCCTTGCCGCCGGAGAACTCGCGGCAGAGGGTACGGAAGGGGGCGTTGGTGATGCCGGCCATGGGGGCGAGCACCACCGGCGGCTGCACGATGTGCGGCCCGATGGCAAGAGGGGTGAACGCGGTCATGGACCCCATTGTCCCGCACCCCGGCCGCCTTCCGTCAGCCGTACCGTCCGCGCATGGCCGAGCTCACAGCCGTACCCCCGCCCGCTCGCGGACCACGATGCCGAGGAGCCGCTCGACACCGGCCCTGGTCTCGTCGTCGAGCGGGACGTAGGTGACGAGGTGCGGCCCGGGGGTCGGGCCGAGCCAGAGGTTGGTGTGCTCGAACCGGAGCAGGCCCACGTGGGCGTTGCGGACGACCTTGGTGCGCCCGCCGGGGGCGACCACGTCATGCCGGGCCCAGATCTCCCGGAACTCCGGCGAGGCCTCTTCGAGCCGCCGTACCAGCGCCTTCCAGGCGGGCTCCGCCAGGTGCTCGGCCATGGAGGCCCTGAGCTTCCCCGCGAGCAGGGGCAGGAGCTCCGGCAGATCGGTGGCCGCCGTCCGGAAGTCGTCGTTCGTGAAGGCCAGCCAGAGGGAGTTGCGGTCCTCGCGGGGCAGGGCGTCCAGGTCGCAGAAGAGCCGCCCGAAGGTCCGGTTGTGGGCGAGGAAGTCGAAGCGGCTGTTCTGGACGGCGGCGGGGACGGGCTCCAGCTGCTCCAGGAGCGCCCGCAGGGCCGGGGTCACGGCCGGGGAGACGGCGCCGGGGCGCGGGTCGGCCTGTCCCGCGAGGGCGAAGAGGTGGCTCCGCTCGGTCGGGTCGAGGAGCAGGGCGTCGGCGAGGGCGTCGAGGACCTGCGGGGAGACCTGGATGTCCCGGGCCTGTTCGAGCCAGGTGTACCAGGTGACGCCGACGGCGGAGAGCTGGGCGACCTCCTCGCGGCGCAGTCCGGGGGTGCGGCGGCGACGCCCTCTCGGCAGGCCGACCTGTTCGGGCGTGATGCGCTCGCGGCGGCTGCGGAGGAAGGCGGCGAGCTCGTGCCGCCGGGTGCCGGGGGCGGCCGTCGTCATCGTCGTCACGTCTCCAGGGTGCCGGGGCCCTCAGGCCGTTGCCAGGTGGTGGTTGTACCAGGATAAAGACACTCTGGTACCAGGCTGAGTGGCGGCGGATGGTCAGGGGGTGACCACGACTCCGACTCCCGCACCGCTTTCTCCGGCCCGCACGACCGCCCTGGACGGCCACGTCACCACGCCCGCCCTCGGCCGGCTCGGTCTGTTCACCGTGCTCCTCGGCGCCTCGCTCCCCCTGATCGACTTCTCCGTCGTCAACGTCGCCCTGCCGTCCATCGACCACGACCTCGCCGCGGGACCGGCCCTGCTCGAACTCGTCGTCGCCGGGTACGGACTGTCGTACGCCGTGCTGCTCGTCCTCGGCGGGCGGCTGGGCGACCTCTTCGGCCGCCGCCGGCTCTTCCTCGCCGGCATGGCGGCCTTCGGCCTGACCTCCCTCGCCTGCGGTCTCGCGCCCGGCGCCTGGACCCTGGTCGGGGCGCGGGTGGCCCAGGGCGCCGCGGCGGCCCTGATGCTCCCGCAGGTCCTCGCGACCATCCACTCCTCGACGTCGGGCCCGCGGCGGGCGAGGGCGCTCAGTCTGTACGGGGCGACCGTGGGCCTCTCGATGATGGTGGGCCAGATCCTGGGCGGGGTGCTCGTCGCCGCCGATCTCGCGGGCTCCGGCTGGCGGGCGGTGTTCCTGGTGAACGTGCCGGTGACGGTGGCGGGCCTGGTCCTCGCCCTGCGCACCGTCCCGGAGACCCGGTCCGAGCGCCCGGCCCCCGTGGACGTGCCGGGCACCCTGCTGCTCGGCGCCGCGCTGCTCACCCTGCTCGCCCCGCTGACGGAGGGCAGGGCGGCCGGCTGGCCGCTGTGGACCTGGATCGCCCTGGCCGTGTTCCCGGTCGCCGTGTGGGCGTTCTGGCGGGTGGAGCTGCGGGCGGACCGCGCGGGGCGTACTCCCCTGGTCCCCCCGAGCCTGCTCGGCCTGGTCCCGCTGCGGCGCGGGCTCGTGCTGATCCTGCCGCTCTCGATGGGCTTCGGCGGCTTCGTGTTCGTGATCGCGGTGGCGCTCCAGCAGGGCCTGGGGCTCGGCGCGGTGGTCTCGGGCCTGGCGCTCGCCCCGATGGCGGTGGCGTTCTTCGCGGCCTCGCTCGCGGGTCCCCGGCTCGTACGGCGGTGGGGTACGCGGGTGGTGACGGCGGGCGGCGTGGTGCAGGCCCTCGGCATCGGACTGCTCGCCGTGACCGTCTGGCGCGCCTGGCCGGACCTCTCGGTCTGGCTGCTGCTGCCGGGGATGGCCGTCGCGGGGCTCGGCCAGGGCCTCCAGCTGCCGGTGCTCTTCCGAGTGGTGCTCTCCGAGGTCCCGCCGGAGCGGTCGGGCGTGGGCAGCGGCGTCCTGGTGACGACCCAGCAGTCCGCCCTGGCCCTCGGCGTCGCGACGCTCGGCTCGCTGTTCCTGAGCCTGGCATCGTCCGTCGGCTCGGGCACGGCCCTGACGGTGACGCTCCTGGTCCAGTTGGCGCTTGTCCTGCTCACGGCGGCGCTGTCGCTGCGGCTGCCGAGGACGGTGGGGTAGCGGACACGACGGAGGGCCCGGGGCGGCGCGCGCCCCGGGCCCTCCGTCGTACAGGTGAAGCTACTTCTGAGCGGCCTCGCCGGTCCCGGCGTTCTCGACGTTCTCGGCGTTCTCGGTGCCCTGAGCGCGTTCGCGCATCTTCTTCAGGAGCTCCTGCTTCTGCTCGTCGGCCGTGCGACGGGCGGCACCGGCGCTCTGGACGCCGCCGTGCTGTTCGTCGCGGGACAGCTTCTTGCGCTGTCCGCCGACGCCGAGGAGGTTGTTGCGCTTGGCCATGGGGGTTCTCCCGTGCAGTGAGGTGGGCGGTGGTCGAGCTCGATCAGCTGGGCTGGGCGCTCACTCGTAGATCTGGAAGAACGAAGACATGTCGGTGACGGTACCTCGGCCGCGGGAGGCCGAGCACCACATTTCCCGGCCACCCCCACCCCCCACCCCTCACGGAATGACAAATATTGAAATCTGTCATCGGTCATGTCACTCTTGAGCCATGACCCACACCCCGCGCATTCCCACCCGCCCCCTCGGCACCACCGGCCCCCGCGTCTCCGCCCTCGGCCTCGGCTGCATGGGCATGTCCGCGCTGTACGGCGAGAGCGACCGCGCCGAGTCGATCGCGACCCTCCACGCCGCCCTGGACGCGGGCGTCACCCTGCTCGACACGGGCGACTTCTACGGCATGGGCCACAACGAGCTGCTGATCGCCGAGGCGCTCCGCACCGCGCCCGCCGCCGCCCGCGAGCAGGCGCTGACCAGCGTCAAGTTCGGTGCGCTTCGCACGGTCGAGGGCGGGTTCACCGGCTACGACGGCCGCCCGGCCGCCGTGAAGAACTTCGCGGCGTACTCGCTCCAGCGGCTCGGCACCGACCACATCGACATCTACCGGATCGCCCGCGTCGACCCCGACGTGCCGATCGAGGAGACCGTCGGCGCCATCGCCGAGCTGGTCGAGGCGGGCCACGTACGGCACATCGGCCTCTCCGAGGTCGGCGCGGACACCCTGCGCCGGGCGGCGGCCGTGGCCCCGATCGCGGACCTCCAGATCGAGTACTCGCTGATCTCCCGGTCCATCGAGGAGAAGATCCTCCCGGCCGCGCGCGAGCTCGGCATCGGGATCACGGCGTACGGAGTCCTGTCCCGCGGTCTGATCAGCGGTCACTTCACCCGGGACCGGGAGCTGGCACCCGGCGACTTCCGCGGCATGAGCCCGCGCTTCCAGGGCGAGAACCTCCAGCGGAACCTGGACCTGGTGGACCGGCTGCGGGCGCTCGCCGACGCGAAGGGCGTCTCGGTGGCGCAGACCGCCGTCGCCTGGGTCCTCGCGCAGGCGGGACGGCAGGGCGTGGACATCGTCCCGCTGGTCGGCGCCCGGCGCAGGGACCGGCTCGCGGAGGCGCTCGGCGCCCTCGACGTCACGCTCGACGCCGCCGACCTGGCCGCGATCGAGGAGGCCGTCCCGGCCGGCGCGGCGGCCGGCGAGCGCTACCCGGCGGCGCAGATGGCACACCTGGACAGCGAGCACTGACCGGCCGCCGCCAGGCCTCCACGGCTAACAAGTACTGTCATTCCATGGCCGCCACCGAGACCCTGACCGCAGAGCGCATCCTCGAAGCAACCGAGGAGGTGCTGCGTCGTTACGGCCCGGCGAAGGCGACCGTCGTGGACGTGGCCCGGGTGCTCGGCGTCAGCCACGGCAGCGTCTACCGCCACTTCCGTACGAAGGCGGCGCTGCGCGAGGCGGTCACGGAGCGGTGGCTGGAGCGGACGGTCGTGGAGCTCCGCCCGTACGCGGAGGAGCCGGGTCCCGCCGCCGAGCGGCTCACCGGCTGGCTGACCGCCCTCTTCGGGCTCAAGCGCCACAAGGCGGGCGGCGACCCGGAGCTGATGGCCACCTTCCAGGTCCTCATCGGCGAGAACAGCGCGGTGGTCGACCGGCACGTGGACCATCTCGTGGGCCAGATCGCCCGGATCGTCGAGGACGGGCACCGGGAGGGCGTGTTCGCCGCCCCGGAGCGGGACTTCGCGACGACGGCCCGCGCGGTCTTCGACGCCACGGACCGCTTCCACGACCCGGCGCACGCCGGCGACTGGTCCGCCCCGGACATCGGGGACGCGTTCGCGGCGGTCGTCTCCCTGGTGCAGCGCGCGCTGCGGCCCTGACCTCGTACGGGAAAGCCCCCGGCTCCGAAAGGAACCGGGGGCTTCGCCGTACGCGCGAACGGACTCAGCGCACGAACGGACTCAGCAGCCGAGCAGGCGGCTGCCCAGGTAGCCCTGGATCTGGTCGAGGGAGACGCGCTCCTGCTTCATGGTGTCGCGCTCGCGCACGGTCACCGCGTTGTCGTCGAGGGTGTCGAAGTCGACGGTGACGCAGAACGGGGTGCCGATCTCGTCCTGGCGACGGTAGCGGCGGCCGATGGCGCCGGCGTCGTCGAACTCGATGTTCCAGTTCTGGCGCAGGTCCGCCGCCAGGCCCTTGGCCTTCGGGGAGAGCTGCGGGTTGCGGGACAGCGGCAGGACGGCGACCTTGACCGGGGCCAGGCGGTGGTCGAGGCGCAGGACGGTGCGCTTCTCCATGACGCCCTTGGCGTTGGGGGCCTCGTCCTCGTTGTACGCGTCGAGCAGGAAGGCCAGCATCGCGCGGCCGACACCGGCGGCGGGCTCGATGACGTACGGCGTGTAGCGCTCGCCGGTCTCCTGGTCCAGGTAGGTCAGGTTGGCGCCGGAGGCCTTGGAGTGCGCGTTCAGGTCGTAGTCGGTGCGGTTGGCGACGCCCTCGAGCTCGCCCCACTCGCTGCCGCCGAACGAGAAGCGGTACTCGATGTCGGCGGTGCGCTTCGAGTAGTGGGAGAGCTTCTCCTTCGGGTGCTCGAACCAGCGCATGTTCTCCTCACGGAGACCCAGGCCCGTGTACCAGTTCCAGCGCTGCTCCATCCAGTATTCCTGCCACTGCTCGTCCTCGCCCGGCTTGACGAAGAACTCCATCTCCATCTGCTCGAACTCGCGGGTGCGGAAGATGAAGTTGCCCGGAGTGATCTCGTTCCGGAAGGACTTGCCCATCTGGCCGATGCCGAACGGCGGCTTCTTGCGCGAGGTCTGCTGCACCTGACCGAAGTTGGTGAAGATGCCCTGCGCGGTCTCGGGACGCAGGTAGGCGACGGAGCCCGTGTCCTGGGTCGGGCCGAGGTGGGTGGAGAGCAGGCCGGAGAACTGCTTGGGCTCCGTGAAGGTGCCCTTGTTGCCGCAGTTGGGGCAGTTGAGGTCGGCGAAGCCGTTCTCGGGGAGACGGCCGTGCTTCTCCTCGTACGCCTCCTCCAGGTGGTCGGCGCGGTAACGCTTGTGGCAGGAGGTGCACTCGGTCAGCGGGTCGGTGAAGGTGGCGACGTGACCGGAGGCCTCCCAGACCTCGGTGGCCAGGATGACCGACGAGTCGATGCCGACGACGTCCTCGCGCGCGGTGACCATGTAACGCCACCACTGACGCTTGATGTTCTCCTTGAGTTCGACACCCAGCGGTCCGTAGTCCCAGGCGGCCTTCTGGCCGCCGTAGATCTCACTGCACGGGTAGACGAAGCCACGGCGCTTGCTCAGGCTGACGATGGTGTCGATCTTGTCGGCGGCCACGGTGCTCTCTTCATTACGACGACGAAGTGCGAATGCCACAGGTTACCGGCGCCCGCGGGGCCGGAATCAAATCGGTTCGACCTCGTCCATCGGGAAGTGGAGGGCGGCCGGTACGCGGCTGTCGACGGCGCTGACCAGGTCGCGCCCCGACTTGTACCAGTCTGCCGCGAATTCGATACAGGCGCCGTTCTCCCCGAAGAGCCGCCGCGCCCCGGAGGGAAGGATCCCGAGCCCCACGACTCGATGCCAGCGCACCCCGTGCGCGTGGCCCTCGGTCCAGTGCATCAGAGAGGGGTACGCGGCGAGGGCGGCGTGGACGACGCCGGGGCCGAACGGCGCGAGCCACGGCGTCGGCGCGGGTGAAGCGTTTCGCGGCCCAGGCGCGGAGGCCGTCCCCACCCACGGCTCCGAGGGCGGGGGAGCCCCAGTCGATGCCCGGCACAGTGGGCCCGCACTGTAGTGCGGCGGAACACACGTCCGACAATTGACAATCGTTTCCAGTTTTGTTGAAAATGAGTGTCATGAACGTACGTCGCCTGATACCCAGCACCGCCCTCGCCGGAGCCGTCACGCTCGGCCTCGTCTCCCTCTCCGCCTGCGGAACCTCCGACGCGGCGGGCAAGGACAGCGGCGGCAAGCTGGACGTGGTGGCCTCCTTCTACCCCATGCAGTACCTGGCCGAGCAGATAGGCGGCGACCACGTCGCCGTCGACACGCTCACCAAGCCCGGCGTCGAACCCCACGACCTGGAGCTCAAGCCGAAGCAGATCGGCGAGCTCGGCGAGGCCGACGTCATCCTCTACCTCAAGGGCATCCAGCCCGCCGTCGACGAGGCCATCGCCCAGGCCGGCGTCAAGAACACCGTCGACGCCGTCACCCTCACGAAGCTCGAAGCCCACGGCACCGGGACCGGCGGCCACGAGGGCGAGGCGGGCCACGAGGGCGAGACCGCCGAGGAGCACGCCGAGCACGCCGGCGAGGGCCACGCGGAAGAGGAGGCGGGCCACGACCACGGCTCCGAGGCCGGCGCCGACCCGCACGTCTGGCTCGACCCCGTGAAGTACGCCGAGGTCGCCAAGGGTGTCGGCACCGCCCTGGAGAAGGCCGACCCGGACCACGCCGCCGACTACAAGAAGAACACCGACGCGCTGGTCAAGAAGCTCGGCGACCTGAACACCGAGTTCACGAACGGTCTGAAGAACACCACGACGAAGACCTTCATCACCACCCACTCCGCCTTCGGCTACCTCGCCGAGCGGTACGGCCTGGACCAGGAGGGCATCTCCGGCATGGACCCCGAGTCCGAGCCGAGCCCCGCCCGGATCAAGGAACTCCAGGACAAGGCGAAGAAGGAGAAGGTCACCACCGTCTTCTTCGAGACCCTCGCCAGCGACAAGACCGCCAAGACCCTCGCCTCGGACACCGGTCTCAAGACCGACGTGCTCGACCCGCTCGAGGGAATCACGGACACGTCCCAGGGCGATGACTACATCGAGGTCATGCAGTCCAACCTCGCCGCGCTGAAGAAGGCCCTCGGCGCCAAGTGACCGCAGCACCACAGCAGGAGGTACGAGCCATGGCAGCGCCGGAACCAGCCCCCGTCATATCCGTCCGCGGAGCCACGGCGGCCCTCGGCGCCCGGCCCGTCCTCCGGGGCGTCGACCTCACCGTCCACCACGGTGAGGTCGTCGCCCTGCTCGGCGCCAACGGCTCCGGCAAGTCCACCGCCGTCCGCTCCGTCATAGGCCAGGTGCCGCTGACCGGCGGCCGGATCGAGCTGTTCGGCACGGAGCAGAAGCGGTTCCGCGACTGGGCCCGCGTCGGCTACGTACCGCAGCGCACGACCGCGGCCAGCGGTGTCCCCGCCACGGTCCGCGAGGTCGTCTCAGCGGGCCGGCTCGCGCGCCGCAGGTTCGGCTGGACGACGAAGGAGGACCGGGCCGCCGTCGAGCGGGCCATGGAGCTCGTCGGCCTCGCCGACCGCGCCAAGGACTCCGTCACCGCCCTCTCCGGCGGCCAGCACCAGCGGGTCCTGATCGCCCGCGCGCTCGCCTCCGAGCCCGACCTGCTGATCATGGACGAGCCGATGGCCGGCGTGGACCTCGGAAGCCAGGAGATCCTCGCGGCGACCCTGCGCGAGCAGGTCGCCGAGGGCACCTCCGTCCTCCTCGTCCTGCACGAGCTGGGCGCCCTCGAACCGCTCATCGACCGCGCGGTCGTGCTCCGCGACGGCTGTGTCGTCCACGACGGCCCACCGCCCGAGGCGCTCGGCCAGCACGCCCTGCCGGGCCACGACCACGTCCACCCCCACGCGGCCGACGAGCCGCTCCGCACGGGACTGCTGACCTGACCATGGACTTCCTCGAACCTGCCTTCATGCAGCGGGCGCTCCTCGCGGCCGTCCTCGTCGGCATCACCGCCCCCGCCGTCGGCATCTACCTCGTCCAGCGCCGCCAGGCCCTGATGGGCGACGGCATCGGCCACGTCGCCATGACCGGTGTCGGCCTCGGCTTCCTGCTGAACTCCAACCCGGTCTGGATGGCGACCCTCGTCGCCGTCGCGGGCTCCGTCGCGATGGAACTGATCCGGGCGTACGGGAAGACCCGCGGCGACCTCGCGCTCGCCCTGCTCTTCTACGGCGGCATGGCCGGCGGCGTCCTGCTGATCAACCTGTCGCCGACCGGCTCCAACGCCAACCTGACCTCGTACCTCTTCGGCTCGCTCTCCACGGTCTCCACCGAGGACGTGACCGCGATCAGCATCCTGGCCGCCTTCGTGGTCCTGGTCACCGTCGGCCTGCGCCGGCAGCTCTTCGCGATCAGCCAGGACGAGGAGTTCGCCCGGGTCACCGGCCTGCCGGTGCGCGCCCTGAACCTGCTGATCGCGGTCACGGCCGCGGTGACGGTCACGGTCGCGATGCGGGTCGTGGGCCTGCTGCTGGTCAGCGCGCTCATGGTGGTTCCGGTGGCGGCGGCCCAGCAGCTGTCGAAGTCGTTCCGGGCGACCTTCGTCCTCGCGGTGGCGACCGGCGTCACGGTCACCCTGGCGGGCACGGTCACCTCGTACTACCAGGACGTCCCGCCCGGCGCGACGATCGTCCTGTACGCGATCGGGATCTTCGTCGTCCTGACCCTGCTCGCCGCCCCGCTCGCCCGGCGGCGGGCCCGGGCCGCGGAGCAGGCCGCGGCGGACTGCGACGCCCGCTGCGTGCCCACCACCCGGCAGCCGAAGGACGACGTGAAGGTGCTCTGATCTGGGACACACGGGGGACTGGCAGAATGGCGGGGGCAGACAAGCATTCAAGGAGGCCCCCGTGGTGACGGCAGGACCCCCCGTACGAGGCCGCTCGACCAAGCAGCGGGCCGCCGTTTCGGCGGCCCTGAACGAGGTGGACGAGTTCCGCAGCGCCCAGGAGCTGCACGACATGCTCAAGCACCGCGGCGACTCGGTCGGCCTCACCACCGTCTACCGCACGCTCCAGTCCCTCGCGGACGCGGGCGAGGTGGACGCGCTGCGCACCAGCGACGGCGAGACGGTGTACCGCCGCTGCTCGACCGGCGACCACCACCACCACCTGGTCTGCCGCGTCTGCGGCAAGGCCGTCGAGGTGGAGGGCCCGATGGTGGAGCAGTGGGCCGAGGCGATCGCCTCGGAACACGGCTTCGTGAACGTGGCGCACACGGTCGAGATCTTCGGCACGTGCGCGGACTGCGCGGAGAAGTGACCTGACATGCGAGTGGGCCCGCACCGGAATCATCCGGTGCGGGCCCACTCGCATGTCACACCCGTATGTCACACCCGTACGGTGTTCCGGTCCAGGATCGCCCGCAGCCGGTCCGCGTCGGCCGGGTCGGCGAGCCCGCGCTTGGGCAGGTAGGCGAGGCCGGTGCCGGACGTGCGGTCCGTGAACAGGACGAAGAGCCGGGGCGTCTCCACGTACCGGGTCAGCAGCGCCCACCGGATCGTCGTGTCGGTGTCCCGCGACGTCCACCGCCCGCCGTCCTCGCCCACGACCGCCCGGGCCTCGCCCTGGGACCCGATCAGCCGGAAGAGGCTCTGGGCCGTCGCCCAGGGAACCAGCTCGGCGGCGGCCACGGCCACCAGGCCGAGGAACGCCAGGAGGACCGCCTCGGCCGGGTCCCCTGACACCAGGGCGAACCCTGCGACCAGGACCGACAGCGCACAGGCACCGCGCGCGGTCCACCGCAGCAGCCGCCACCAGCGGGTGGCCCGCAGCCGGACCCGTACCGCCTCGTTCACCTCGGCCAACTCTGCCGAGTAGACGAGCTCCACCCCCTCCCCCACGGCGGCCTCAGGCCTTGTCGAGGACGGCCATGTCGGCCGGGTCGACGCCGCCGAAGCGCCGGTCGCGCTGGGCGTACTCGACGCAGGCGCGCCACAGGTCGCGGCGGTCGAAGTCCGGCCACAGCACGTCCTGGAAGACCATCTCGGCGTACGCGCTCTGCCAGATCAGGTAGTTGGAGGTGCGCTGCTCGCCGCTGGGCCGCAGGAAGAGGTCCACGTCCGGCATGTCCGGGTAGTAGAGGTACTTCTGGATGGTCTTCTCGGTGATCTTCGCCGGGTCGAGCCGGCCCGCCTTCACGTCCTCCGCGAGGGCCTGCGCCGCGTCCGTGAGCTCCGCGCGTCCGCCGTAGTTCATGCAGAAGTACAGCGTCAGCTTGGTGTTGTCCTTGGTCTGCTCCTGGGCGACCTGGAGCTCCTTGGCGACCGACTTCCACAGCTTGGGCATCCGGCCGACCCAGCGCACCCGGATGCCGAGCTCGTCGAGCTGGTCGCGGGTCTTGCGGATGAAGTCGCGGTTGAAGTTCATCAGGAAGCGCACTTCTTCGGGCGAGCGCTTCCAGTTCTCGGTGGAGAAGGCGTACAGCGAGATCGCGCCCACACCCATCTCGAGCGCGCCCTGGAGCACGTCGAGCACCTGCTCGGCGCCGACCTTGTGCCCCTCGGTGCGGGGCAGGCCGCGCTCCTTGGCCCAGCGGCCGTTGCCGTCCATGACGATCGCGACGTGCTCCGGGACGAACTCGGGCTGGAGCTTCGGCGGACGGGCGCCGGACGGGTGCGGCTCGGGGGTGCTGTACTCCCGGCGCTGGCGACCGAGCAGTCGTGCGATGGCCATGACGTGGTCTCTCCTACCTAGCTTTTCTCGACGTACCGCAGGGAGCGCAGGCCGCGCTCCAGGTGCCAGTGCAGATAGGCGGACACGAGTCCGCTGCCCTCCCTGACGTGACGCGGCTCGCACGCGTCCGCCGTCGCCCAGTCGCCGGTGAGCAGCGCGCTGAGCAGGCCTACGGCCTCCGAGGAGGGTACGACGCTTCCGGGCACCCGGCAGTCGCCGCATATGACGCCGCCCGCCGCGACCGAGAAGAACCGGTTGGGGCCGTGGAGTCCGCATTTCGCACAGTCGTCGAAGCTGGGGGCGTAGCCGTTCACGGCGAGCGAGCGCAGCAGGAAGGCGTCCAGGATGAGGTGGGGGGCGTGCTCGCCCCTGGCGAGCGTCCGCAGGCCCCCGACGAGCAGCAGGTACTGCTGCACGGCGGGCTCGCCCTCGTGGTCGGTGAACCGCTCGGCCGTCTCCAGCATGGCGGTGCCGGCGGTGTAGCGGGCGTAGTCGGTGACGATGCCGCTGCCGTACGCGGCGATGGTCTCGCTCTGGGTGCAGAGCGGAAGGCCGCGCCCGACCAGCTCGCTGCCCCGGGCGAAGAACTGCACGTCCACGTGCGAGAACGGTTCGAGCCGGGCCCCGAACTTCGACTTCGTCCGCCGCACCCCGCGCGCCACGGCGCGTACGCGCCCGTGACCGCGCGTGAGGAGGGTGATGATGCGGTCCGCTTCACCCAGCTTCTGGGTGCGCAGCACGATGCCGTCGTCGCGGAACAGACTCATGGGCCCATTCTCCCGTACGGCGGGGGCGCGCCGACCGCAGGCCGGACATCCGGTCAGACTTCCGGGAACGCTTTCCGCATACGGGCGAGGAGGGCCGCGGCCGCCGGAGCGGCGGGGCCGTCCGCCGGCCAGGCGAGGGCGACCCGGCCGCGGAGCTCCGGGGCGGTGAGGGGAAGGGTACGGAGACCCAGCTCGGCCGCCGCTCCGGGCGGGAGCTCCGGGAGGACGGCGACGCCGAGGCCGCGGGCCGCGAGCCGCGCCAGGAGCTGCGGCGCGGCGGCCTCGAAGGCGACGTGGGGCCGGAAACCCGCCCGCGCACAGGCGCGCTCCAGCACACCGCGCAGGCCGGTGCCGCGCGGGAGGCTGATGAGGGGACGGCCGTCGAGCGCGGCCAGAGGAAGGGCCGTGCGGCCCCCGGAGGCGAGCAGAGGGTCGTCCGGGGCCATGGCGGCGACCAGGGGCATGTCGACGAGGACCTGGAGGGCGACGCCCTGCGGGGGCTCCTCGTCGGCGAGGCCGATCACGGCGAGGTCGAGTTCGCCCCGGTTCAGGGCGGCGAGCATCCGCTCCGACGTGTCCTCCGTGAGGGAGATCTCCACCTGCGGGTGGTCGTCGTGGAAGTCGGCCAGGACGGCGGCCATGTCGAACTCGTCGACGGCGGCGCCGGACACGAGCCCGATCGTGACCTGTCCCCGGACGAGCCCCGCGAACTCGTCCACGGTCCGCCGCAGCCCCTCGACGGCCGCGAGCGCCGCCCGCGCGAAGGGGAGGACCGCCTCACCGACGGCGGTCGTGGTCACGGTCCGGCCGGAGCGGTCGAGCAGCGGCTGCCCGAGCTCCCGCTCCAGCTGCCGGATCTGGGCGCTCACCCCCGGCTGCGCGAGGTGGAGGCGGGCGGCGGCGCGGGTGAAGTTGGCCTCCTCGACGACGGCGAGGAAGTACTGCAGCTGGCGAAGCTCCATAAGCAGTGATTCTAGTGAGGAGAAGTACCCGGTCTTGGACTTCTGGCAGATGCTTCGGCACGCTGGCGATCATGGAGACCACGGCGGGGATACGCGCGGAGATCGCGGCCGAGCGGCGCGAACTGGCGGACGTCCTGGACGGACTGACCGATGAGCAGTGGGACGTGCCGTCGTTGTGCGGCGGCTGGCGCGTACGGGAGGTCGCCGGCCATATGAGCATGGGGTTCCGGTACTCGCTCGGCAGGACGGCGCTGGAACTCGCCCGCGCGCGCGGCGACCTGCACCGGATGACCGACCGTCTCGCGCGCCGGGACGCCGCCGCCCTCTCCCCGCGCGAACTCGCGGCAGCGCTGCGGGACAACGCCCGTCACCCCTGGAAGCCGCCGGTGGGCGGCCTGGCGGCGGCCCTCGGCCACGACGTGATCCACGGCCTGGACATCACCGTCCCGCTCGGCCTCGGGCGGCAGGTTCCCGAGGAGCGCCTGAGGATCCTGCTGGGGACCGTCACCCCTCGGACGATCCACTTCTTCAAGGCGGACCTCGAAGGCGTCACCCTGCGGGCCACGGACCTGGACTGGTCGTACGGGACCGGCACCGGCACTCGGGTGGAGAGCCGCCCCGCCCAGGAACTCCTGCTGCTCGCCTACGGACGCACGCTCGACCGACCGACCGAGAAGGAAGCCTCATGACGTACTCGCACGAGGACGAGGAGCTGGTGAACCAGCCGATCGGCTACTGGACGTGGGCCGCGAACAAGACCCTGTCGGCCTACGTCAGGGGGCGGCTCGCGGCGATCGGGATCACCCAGCCCCAGTGGTGGGTTCTGCACCAGGTGCTGCACAGCGAGGACGGTGCCGCCCGGGACGAGGTGACGACCGCCCAGCAGGGCAACCTGGACGTCGGCGCCGGCCTGGCGCCCGACATCGACCTCCTGCTGGAGCGGACCCTGCTCACCCAGAAGGCGGACGGCCGGCTCCGGATCACCGACGAGGGCAGGGCGCTGCACCAGCGCGCCGCCCTGACACAGCGCGCCAGCCGGGAACGCGTACACGCCGGTATCCCAGACGAGGAGTACCTGATCACCCTGAAGGTCCTGCAGCGCATGATCCGCAACGCCGGTGGGGACGTGTCACCGGCCTGACATGACGATTCAGGGCACCTCGCCCCGGCTCCGGGCGTTGACGTGCGCCGTGGCGGCGCTCAGGCGCTCCGACGAGGTCGCCTCCCGGACGTCCTCGGGCTCCACGTCCCACTCCCGTCCGCCACCGAGCGGGCGGATCTGGACGTACGGCCCCTCGTGGCCCATCACTCTCCCGACCCGCCCGGTGCGGATCTCCACGACGTACGACCCGATGGGCAGTGCGGCTGTCATGACCGGCTCTCCTCCCCCGGCAGTAGGGCTGCGGCGATGAGCCGCGCCGTTTCCGCCGTGCAGCATCCCAATTCGACGAGCGGCCTCGGGGGGTCTCCGGCGAGGGTGACGACGTCGAGCCCGAGCGAGGGGAGCGTGATTCCCGCCCTCGCAAGCGCCTCGCGCAATTCCGCCACTGCCTCTTGTGCGGCTTCGAGTGTCCCCGTGGTCGTCTTCATGATGTCTTCCTTCACCAACGTATGCCTTTCTGAATCCATTTCCTGCTTCGCCTCTCCAGGGTGGGTCGGGATCCGTAGAATCGGCAGATGCGCAGGCCGTACAACTGCGGCGTAGGGTCGGGGAGTTAGTTCATGGCCAAAGGCAAGCAGCAGGACGCGTGGGTGTTCTTCGGCGAGGCCCTGAAGGAACGCAGGGAGGCGGCGGGCCTCACCCAGGAGGAACTGGGCGGACTGGTGTTCGTCTCGGGCGGGTACATCGGACTGTTCGAGCAGGGAATTCGAAAGCCGCAGCTGGATGTGGCGATGCGAATCGACGAAGTCCTACAAACCGGCGGTATTTTCGAACGCACGTGGCGGAAACTCATCAACAAGTCGCCGTACGCCTCGTATTTCAGCGAGGTGGCGGAGTTGGAGGCGGTGGCGACGAAGTTGTGCGAGTTCGCGCCGGGGGTCGTACAGGGCTTGATGCAGACGGCGTCGTACGCCAGCGCCCTGACGATCGCTGCGAACCCGTTCGCCACGGACGAGTACCTCGCGGAGAAGGTGACCTCCCGACTCAGCCGAGCAGAGATCCTCACGGACGCTACAAGGCCGGAGTATGGGGCGATCCTGCATGAGCACGTCCTGCTCACCCCTGTCGGCGGTCCGGCGGCCATGGCCGAACAGCTCGACCACATCGCAGCGCTCGTGCGCAGCCGAGCAGCTGTCGTCACCGTGCTGCCGCGGTCAGTCGGAGCCCACGCCTACATGACCGGCACACTGAAGCTCATCCCTCGACCTGATCAAGTCGGCGGCGGAGGACTACGGACGATGCGCTCGTACGACCTGACCAACGCCCACTGGTTCAAGAGCTCCTACAGCAACGGCCAGGGCGGCGACTGCGTCGAAGTCTCGTACGACGTCCCCGGTGTCGTCCCCGTCCGGGACAGCAAGAACCCCACCGGCCCCGCCCTGATCGTCCCCGCCGCCGCCTGGTCCGCCTTCGTCGCCGGCATCGCCCGGTGACGAAGGGCTGACGTGGGCCGCCGGCCGGTCATACGATCCCGGCCATGTCGATCAATTCCCCGATACCCCGCCTCCAGGGGCCCGAAGGCACCTTCCTGCGGGCCGAGGGCCAGGCTCTGATCCTGCGCCGCCCCCGCGAGGAGATGCACATCCCGCTGAAGGCGATCGAGCGCGTCCGGGCCGAGGGGCGGGCCGTCGCCGTCGAGCTGACGGCCCCGGCGGGGACGACGCCGAGCGTGCAGCGCTTCGAGGGCGTGGACGAGGCCGCCGCCGTCGCGTTCGCCGAGGCCGTGAACGCGGCCCTGCCGGCGGAGGGGAAGTTCGCCGACGGCGCGGAGCACCTCTCGGGAGACCGCCTGGGCGGCGACCCGCACACCACGAAGGCCCTGCGCGCGCTCAAGCGGTGGACGCTGTACGGCGCCCTCGCGATCGTCGCCCTGTGCGCGCTCGTGATCGTCACCGGCCACGCGGGCGCCATCATCCTGATCATCCCGTTCGGGTTCATGGGACTCGGGTTCCTGGCGGCCGGCTCGGCGGTGGCGTACTTCCCCTACCGGGAGTGGCACATCCGCAAGCACGGCGTCACCGTCGTCGCCGAGCGGATCATGGGCGAGCCGGGCCTGTTCGGCTACATGGACCCCACCGGACTGCGGCGCAACGTGAACTCGACCGCCGCCGCGTGGACGATCGAGGTCGCCTACGATCCGGAGGACCCCGGACGCGTGACCACCCTCGGCAAGCGCCCCTGGCTGCGCTTCGACGGCATCCTGGCGGCAGCCAGCCTCGGCATCGGCCTGCTCTTCATCGCCGGGGTGATCGCGCTCGTCGTGACCAGCCTCCTCGGGATCGGGGATTTCTGAGGTCGACACCTGGACTTATGGAAGTCATAAGTTCGCCTTATGAGTCCATAGACCGGGGGCGGGTACCGATCCATACCAGGGGTTATTTAGGGTGGCCTAAGTGTCGGCGGCTCCGCCGCCATGTCGCTTGCGAAGGGAAACCCGTCATGCCCCGCCCCCTCCGGGTCGCGATCGTCGGCGCCGGCCCCGCCGGAATCTACGCCGCCGATGCGCTGCTGAAGTCCGAGGCCGCCGCCGAGCCGGGTGTGTCCATCGACCTCTTCGAGCGGATGCCCGCCCCCTTCGGCCTCATCCGCTACGGCGTCGCCCCCGACCACCCGCGCATCAAGGGCATCGTCAAGGCCCTCCACCAGGTCCTCGACAAGCCGCAGGTCCGCCTGTTCGGCAACGTCGACTACGGCACCGACGTCCACCTGGACGACCTGCGCGCCTTCTACGACGCCGTGGTCTTCTCGACCGGCGCCATGGCCGACCGCCCGCTGGACATCCCTGGCGTCGAGCTCGACGGTTCGTACGGCGCCGCCGACTTCGCCTCCTGGTACGACGGCCACCCGGACGTCCCGCGCACCTGGCCGCTCGAAGCGGAGAAGGTCGCCGTCCTCGGCGTCGGCAACGTGGCCCTCGACATCGCCCGCATCCTCGCCAAGACCGGCGACGAGCTGCTGCCGACCGAGATCCCGGCGAACGTCTACGACGGCCTCAAGGCCAACAAGGCCGTGGAGATCCACGTCTTCGGCCGCCGTGGCCCGGCCCAGGCGAAGTTCAGCCCCATGGAGCTGCGCGAGCTGGACCACTCCCCCACCATCGAGGTCATCGTCAACCCCGAGGACATCGACTACGACGACGGCTCGATCGCCGAGCGCCGCAAGAACAAGCAGACCGACATGGTCGCCAAGACCCTGGAGAACTGGGCGATCCGCGACATCGGCGACCGCCCGCACAAGCTCTTCCTGCACTTCTTCGAGTCGCCCGTCGAGATCCTCGGCGAGGACGGCAAGGTCGTCGGCCTGCGCACCGAGCGCACCGAGCTGGACGGCACCGGGAACGTCAAGGGCACCGGCGCCACCACCGACTGGGACGTCCAGGCCGTCTACCGCGCCGTCGGCTACCTCTCCGACGAGCTGCCCAAGCTCCCCTGGGACGCCGTCTCCGGCACCGTCCCGGACGAGGGCGGTCGCGTGATCGAGGAGGGTGGCGCGCACATGGCCTCCACGTACTGCACCGGCTGGATCCGGCGCGGCCCGGTCGGCCTCATCGGCCACACCAAGGGCGACGCCAACGAGACCGTCGCGAACCTCCTGGACGACTTCGCGAACGGCCGTCTGCTGACGCCCGAGTCCCCGGAGACGGACGCGGTCGTGTCCTTCCTGGAGGGCAAGGGCATCACGTACACGACGTGGGAGGGCTGGTACGCCCTGGACGCCGCCGAGAAGGCGCTCGGCGAGCCGCAGGGCCGCGAGCGCGTGAAGATCGTCGAGCGCGAGGACATGCTGCGCGCGAGCGGCGCGATCCAGTAGCGGACGCGCGGCGGGCCCTCACCCCTCCCCGGACCTATTCTGAAAGGGCCGGGAAAGGGGTGAGCGGCCATGTCCGCACCCACCACGATCGACCCCGTCGAGCGAGCCAGGGACGCGGCGGCCCGTGAGTCCTGGGCCGAGGCGTACGCGCTGCTCCACGCCCATGACAGGCACCCCTCGCGCGGCCTGACCGCCGACGACCTGTCCGTGCTCGCCGACGCCGCCTGGTGGTCGGGGCACGTCGACGAGTCCGTCACCGCCCGGCTCAGGGCGCACGCCGGCTACCTCGCGGCCGACGACCACCGGGGCGCCGGGCTCGCCGCCTGGTGGCTGCACTACGAGTACCTGGGCCTCGGGCGCCCGGCGGCGGCGGCCGGCTGGCTGCACCGGGCCCGGCACCACCTGGAGGGCCTGCCGGACTGCCCGGAGCAGTGCTTCCTCGCCTGGAGCGACGCCGAGGAGGCCCAGGCGCGCGGCGACCACGAGGCCGCCCTCGTCGCCGCCCGCCGGATGACCGGCCTCGCCCTCGACTCCGGCAGCCCCGACCTCCTCGCCCTCAGCCGCCAGGCCGAGTCCGGGGTCCTCCTCGCGGCGGGCCGCAGGACCGAGGCCCTCGCCCTCCTCGACGACGCGATGTGCGCGGTGTCGGCGGGCGAGCTGAGCGGCGTGTTCACGGGCTGGCTGTTCTGCCTGGCCCTGACCCAGTGCATGGACGCGGCCGACTTCGGCCGGGCGGTGGAGTGGACGAACGCGGCGATGGAATGGTGCGCCCCGCCCTGGTCGGGCCGCCCGCAGGAGGACGGTCGGGAAGCCCGTACGGAAGCGGCCGGCGCACCCGCCCCCACGCCGCTCGCACCCGCCCCCACGCCCCTGCCCATGACCGTGCCCTCCGGCGAGAATCCGTTCCGTGGCGTCTGCCGGGCCCACCGGGTCGAGGTCCTCGACCTCCTGGGCGCCTGGGCGCTCGCCGAGGCGGAGGCCCGGCAGGCCTGCCGCGAGGTGCCGGTGGACTGCCTGGAGTCGGCCGCCGCCGCCTACTACGCCGCCGGTGACGTCCAGCGGCGCCAGGGCCGCCTGGACGAGGCCGCCGTGTCGTACGGGCACGCCCACGAGCTGGGCAGGATCCCGCAGCCGGGCCTCGCGCTGCTGCGGCTCGCGCAGGGCCGCGCCGACGCGGCGGTGGCGGGCATCGACCTGGCCCTTGCCTGCCGGGGCCAAGCCGACCACGACGTCCTGGGTCTGGCCCGGCTGCTCGCCGCCCGTACGGAGGTGGCCCTCGCCGTCCGGGACGTGTCCGGTGCTGCGGAGGCGGCGGCGGACCTCGACGCGCTGGCCGGGGACGTACCGCTGCTGCGTGCCCTGGCCGACACGGCGCTCGGCTCGGTGGCCCTGGCCCGGCGGACCGCCGACGCGCTGTCGCCGCTGCGGCGGGCGCTCGCCGGCTGGCTGGAGCTCCGGGTGCCGTACGAGGCCGCGCAGGTACGGATGCTGCTCGCGGCGGCCGACCGGGCGGCGGGCGACGAGGAGGCGGCGCGCCTCGAGCTGGGCACCGCGCGGGCCGTGTTCGAGCGGCTCGGGGCCGTACCGGACGCCCGGCGCGCGGCGGCGCTGCTCTCGGCGGGGGCGCGGCGGCGGCTGCCCGGCGGGCTCACGGCGAGGGAGGCGGAGGTGCTGCGGCTCGTCGCGTCGGGCGGGACGAACAAGGACATCGCCCGCGCGCTGGTGATCAGCGAGCACACGGTCGCCCGGCACCTGAACAACATCTTCGCCAAGCTGGGCGTCGGCTCCCGCGCCGCCGCGACGGCCTACGCGTACGCCCACGGTCTGGTCTGAACAGCCCATACGGGACCGTCGCCGGCATGGGTGGTTCGGGCGATGCGGTCGCCGGGCCCCGGGGGCTACACCGGAGACATGACCACCATCACCGATCCCCTGGACACGCTTCGCGGTGCCGTGCGCGGCACCGTCGTGACCCGTGGCGACCCGTCGTACGACGTGTCCCGCCGGGTCTACAACGCCCTGCACGACCGTCGCCCCGCCGTCGTCGTCCACGCCGTGGACACCGCCGACGTGATCGCGGCGGTGCTGTACGCCCAGGCGCACGACCTGCCGCTCGCCGTGCGCGGCGGCTCCCACTCGGTGGCCGGGTTCGGCACCGTGGACGACGGGCTCGTCGTCGACCTGTCCCGGATGCGGGGTGTCCGGGTCGACCCGGAGGCCCGTACCGCGCGGGCGGAGGGCGGCGCCACCTGGGGCGACTTCGACCACGCCACCCACGCCTTCGGGCTGGCCACCACCGGCGGGGTGATCTCCACGACCGGCGTCGGCGGTCTCACGCTCGGCGGCGGCATGGGTCACCTGGCCCGTCGCTGCGGCCTGAGCTGCGACAACCTGGTCGCGGCGGACGTGGTGACCGCCGAGGGCGCCCTCGTCTCCTGTGACGCCGAGCGGCACCCGGACCTGTTCTGGGCGCTGCGGGGCGGCGGCGGCAACTTCGGGGTCGCCACCTCGCTCGCCTACCGGCTGCACCCGGTCGCGGACGTCTTCGGCGGCCTGACCTGCTACCCGCTCGACGGGGACGTGGTCCGTGCGTGGGCGGAGCTGATCGCGGACTCCCCCGAGGAGCTGAACGTGATCCTGGTCCTGGCGCTCGGCCCGGAGGAACCGTTCCTGCCGGAGCGCTGGCACGGCCGCCCGATCTGCGCCGCTTTCACCTGCTACAGCGGGCCGGCGTCGGAGGACGACAAGGTCCTGGCCCGCCTGGACGGTCTCGGCCCGGTGATCGGCCGGTTCATGGAGCGCATGCCGTACCCGGTCGTCAACACCCTCTTCGACGAGCAGCTGCCGCCGGGGCTCTTCCACTACTGGAAGGGCAACTTCAGCCGCGAGATGTCGGACGGGGCCATCGCGGCCCACATGGAGTACGGCGCGACCATGCCGTCCCTGGAGTCGGACACGGCGATCTTCCCCATCGACGGGGCCTGCCACCGGGTGGGCGCGGAGGACACCGCGTTCGCCTACCGGGACGCCTTCTTCTCGCACTCCTTCGGCGGGACCTGGACCGACGCGGCGGACACGGAGCGGAACATCGCCTGGACCCGGGACTACGACAGGGCCCTGCGCCCGCACACCGAGGAGGGCGGGTACGTGAACTTCATGGACACCGACGACCAGGACCGGGTGCGGGTCAACTACCGGCAGAACTTCGACCGGCTTCGGACCGTGAAACGCCGGTACGACCCCGGGAACGTGTTCCGGCTCAACCAGAACATCGTTCCTTAGGACCTACGGCACGGTCCTCGCCGAGGCGAGCAGCCGGATGGTGTCGTCGGGAGCGAGGGCGAGCGCGTTCCCGACGGTGCCGAGGACCTCCTGCTCGGCCGGGCTGTAGGTCCCGTCGGCGAGGGCGATCCGGGCGGCCTGGAGCAGGATCGACTCCCGCCCGGCGGGCGCCAGGTGCGGGGTGAGCGGCTCCAGGGCCTCGTGCAGCTCGATCGCGAGGAGCGTCCCCTCGGGGTTCACCTCGGGCATGAAGCGTCCGGTGTCGGCCTCCAGGGCCTCGACGAGGTCGACGAGCTGGACGGCCGTGCACTCGGCGAAACCGGCGGACCTGACCGCCCGCACGGCCCGGTCGAGGACCGCGCGGGAGTCGGTGCCGCCGGCCGCGAGCACGGCCAGGGCGACGGTGTGCACGGCGTCCCGCAGCATCGCCGAGAACCGGCTGGTCGTGGGGCGGTCGAGGACCTCCGTACCGAAGTGCGTGTGACAGGCGGCGCACTCGACGACGGGGCCCGTACAGCCGCGGGGCAGGACCGGGACGCCCAGGACGGCGAACCTGCGGCGGCCGGTGCGCCGTCGGTAGTTGCGGTCGCCCCCGCACTCCTCGCAGAAGAACTCGCCGTCTCCGACCGTGTTCCAGGAGGTACGGATTCCGCAGACGCCCACCTTCGCGCCACGTGAATTCCGGGCAGACGGCATACGCACCTCCTCAACGGCCCGGCTGCACTGCCGGCGTTGGCGTGATGTTAGCCACATCCTTGATGTGGCGTCAGCACCTCGTCACGACTTCGGTGGGGAGTTGGCCGAGACATGCCATCGCCCGGCGGTCCTCAGGAAGCGCGGCGGCGGCGCTTTGCGAAGGCCAGGAAGCCTCCGCCGACGAGGACGGCCGCCACGGCGGCACCGATCGCGCCGGGGCCGATGGCCGAACCGGTCGTCGCGAGATCACCCTCCGGGGTGGCGGACGGGGCCGCGGTCGGCGTCGCGGCGGGGCCGGTGGTGGTCTCCGCCGGGGTGGCGGGGGCGGACGGGGACGCGGACTCCTCCGGCGACGCCGGGGTGGCGGTCGACGTGGCCGTGGCCGTCGGCGTGGAGCCGCCCTCGCCGGGGGTCGTCGAGGGGGTGGGGACGGGGGCCTCCGTCGGCTTCGGGGCCTCCGGGGTGACGACCGGGCCGGGGTTCGTCTCCGTCGGGAGGCAGCCTGCGAAGTTCATCTGGTGGGTCTCGGCGCCGGGGACCGTGTCGAGCGACTCGGCGATGACGGAGCCGTTGACGTGACCGGGGCCGTAGCCCGTACCGCCCATGGAGACGGCGGCGTTCGGCGCGAGGATCGTGCCGGGCCAGGACGAGTAGTTCTTCTTGACGGTCTCGGCCTGCGGGAAGTTCCACAGCAGCTGGGAGCGGACCTGCTTGAAGGCGGCGCTGCCGGAGTCGTAGTCGTCCTGGACGAAGGCGCCGGCCCGCTCGTCCCAGAGCCACACGCCGTACGTGGGCTTGGCCTGCATGTCGTACGACGTGCCGAGCACGTTCACGAGGGTCGAGGAGCCGGCCGGCACCTTGAGGGAGATGGCGCCCGCCTTCTCCAGGTCGGAGGCGTTGACCGCGAAGACGTTGAGCTTCGCGTCCGTGCCGGTCAGGAAGAGGCCGTCGCCGGAGGCGGCCACCTCGCCGGTGGGCTCGACGCCCGCCCAACCGGCCGACAGCGCCCGCAGGTTCGCGAACTCCTTCGCGAAGTCGACCGGGGCGGCGCCCTCGGTGACCTTGCCGCCGTCGACGCCGAAGCCCTGGCCCGGTGTGGAGCGGTCGACGACCTTGCCCGCGACGCCGGTTCCGTGGTCCAGGACGACCTGGTTCGCGTACAGCGTGCCGCCGACGACGAGACTGTGGCCGCCGGGGAGCTTCGCGAGGTCGGCGCCGGTGAGCTTGTGGCCGACGGAGAATCCGGAGCGCTGCTTCGGGTCGCCGAAGGTGGCGTCGCCGCCGACCGCGACCGCGCCCTCGGAGTCCGAGTGGCGGGTGGAGTCCTTCTCGACGAACTCGGCGTAGAGACCGGCGGTGCCGAGCGGCCGCGTCACGCACTCGGCGGTGGTCGCGGATCCGGCGGCGGAAGCGGCGGGGGCCCAGGCGAGGGCGGCGCCGGTCACCGCGAGAACAGTGGCCACGGCAGCGGTCGTACGCATGCGGAACTCCAGGTCAGGGAGGTGCGAAGGGGGCGCGTGGGGGGTGTGTCCGAAGGGGACGGGCCGACCTTCCGCCATTCCCCGATGTACCGTCAACTCCCCTCATATGACGCCGATTCCGGCATGACGGGATGATCTTCCTTAAGTGAATCTGAAACCGTGACGCAGCTCACACATGCGACTGCCCCTCACCTCACGCGGAGGTACGGGGCAGCGGCAGTCGAGCGGGTCAGCGGGCGGAGCGGTTGACCGCCGAGATGACCGCCTTCAGGGAGGCGCGGGTCGTGTTGGCGTCGATGCCGATGCCCCACAGGACCTGGCCGTCGATGGCGCACTCGATGTACGAGGCGGCCTGCGCGGAGGCGCCCTCGCTCATGGTGTGCTCCTGGTAGTCCAGCAGGCGGGCGTCCACGCCGATCGCCTGCAGGGCGGCGAAGAAGGCGGAGATCGGACCGTTGCCGGAGCCGGTCAGGACGGTCTCGACACCGTCGACGACCGCCTCGACGGTCAGCGTGTCGGTGCCGTCCGTGTCGGAGGTGGTCTGGCCGGAGCGCAGCTGGATGCGGCCCCAGGCGTTGTTCGGGTTGGGCAGGTACTCGTCCTGGAAGACGGACCAGATCGCGGCCGGCGTGACCTCGCCGCCCTCGGTGTCGGTCTTCTGCTGGATGATCTTCGAGAACTCGATCTGCATCCGGCGGGGCAGGTCCAGCTTGTGGTCGTTCTTCAGGACGTACGCGATGCCGCCCTTGCCGGACTGCGAGTTGACCCGGATGACGGCCTCGTAGGAGCGGCCGACGTCCTTCGGGTCGATCGGCAGGTACGGCACGGCCCACTCGATGTCGTCGACGGTGACGCCCTTGGCGGCCGCGTCGGCCTCCATCGCGTCGAAGCCCTTCTTGATGGCGTCCTGGTGGGAGCCGGAGAAGGCGGTGTAGACCAGGTCGCCCGCGTAGGGGTGGCGCGGGTGGACCTCCATCTGGTTGCAGTACTCGCTCGTGCGGCGGATCTCGTCGATCTGGGAGAAGTCGATCTGCGGGTCCACGCCCTGCGAGAACAGGTTCATGCCCAGGGTCACCAGGTCGACGTTGCCGGTGCGCTCGCCCTGCCCGAACAGGCAGCCCTCGATGCGGTCGGCGCCGGCCATGATGGCCAGCTCGGCGGCGGCCACGGCCGTTCCGCGGTCGTTGTGCGGGTGGACCGACAGGCAGACGTGCTCGCGTCGGGTCAGGTTCCGGGACATCCACTCGAACCGGTCCGCGTGCGTGGACGGCGTCGAGCGCTCCACGGTGGCGGGCAGGTTGAGGATGATCTCGCGGCCCGGACCCGGCTGCCAGACGTCACAGACCGCCTCGCAGACCTCCAGGGCGAAGTCCAGCTCGGTGTCGGTGAAGATCTCCGGGCTGTACTGGTAGCCGAAGACCGTGCGCTCGTCGAGCAGCTTCTCCGCGTACTCCATGACCAGCCGTGTGCCGTCCACGGCGATCTGCTTGATCTGCTCCTTCGAGCCGCGGAAGACGACCCGGCGGAAGGTGGGCGCGGTGGCGTTGTACAGGTGGACGGTGGCGCGCTTCGCGCCGACCAGGGACTCCACGGTCCGCTCGATCAGGTCCTCGCGGGCCTGGGTCAGTACGGAGATGGTGACGTCGTCCGGGATCGCGCCCTCTTCGATGATGGAGCGCACGAACGCGAAGTCGGTCTCGCCGGAGGACGGGAAGCCGACCTCGATCTCCTTGTAGCCCATGCGGACCAGCAGGTCGAACATCTCGCGCTTGCGGGCGGGGCTCATCGGGTCGATCAGGGCCTGGTTGCCGTCACGCAGGTCGGTGGACAGCCAGCGGGGGGCCTTGGTGATGCGCTGCTCGGGCCAGGTGCGGTCGGGGATGACCACGGCCTCGTAGCGGCCGTACTTGTGGATCGGCATCCCGGACGGCTTCTGCAGCTGCGTGGCGTTGGTGACGGGCGTGGGGCGCTCGATGAACGGCGACTGGGACATGCGTAGGGCTCCTCGGGTCCAGCACGGGAGGGACGGCCGACTGTCGAACGCAACACCAGGTCCCGCGGGGAGGGGGTCGGCCTACGACTACAGGCCCTCGCCGCGGCAGCTAAGGAGAAGCAGCCCGAAACGCATGATGTGCCGCAGCCTAGCCCAGGGACGTCGGAGACGGACGTCCTGTTCCAGTATGCGGGACGGCTCGCGCGTCAAGGCCGATCAGTGACAGATCACTCCATTTCGCCAATCCTCGTCGCATCTCGTGACAGTGACCTCACGCGGTGCCACATTGCGGGGATGACTCCCCACGCGCATGCCTTCTGCTCGATCGTCCCCCCGCACCTCCTGGAGCACCTGGCGCACTCCTCGAACCCGGCCGTCGCCGCCGCCGCCCGGCGCACCCTGATCGCGGACGCCTCCGCCCGCACCTTCCGGGTGCTGCCGCTGCCCGGCACGGCACCCACGCTCGCCCCCGCCGAGGCGGGCCGTCCGCACCGCACCGTCTACGACTGCCGGCAGGGGACCGACCTGCCGGGCGAGCGGGTCCGCGCCGAGGGCGAGGAGGCGACCGCGGACGCCACCGTGAACCGGGCGTACGCGGGCCTCGGCGCCACCTTCGACCTCTTCATGAACGTCTTCGGGCACGACTCGATCGACGGCGCGGGGCTGCCGCTGCACGCCTCCGTCCACTACGACGAGAACTACGGAAACGCCTTCTGGAACGGCGAGCAGATGGTGTTCGGCGACGGCGACGACGAGATCTTCCTCGACTTCACCCTGCCCGTGGACGTCATCGGCCACGAGCTGGCCCACGGCTTCACCCAGTACTCGGCGAACCTGGAGTACTTCAGCCAGTCCGGCGCCCTCAACGAGTCCGTCTCCGACGTCTTCGGCTCGCTGGTCAAGCAGTACGCGCACGGCCAGAGCGCCGAGCAGGCCGACTGGCTCATCGGCGAGGGCCTCTTCCACCCGAACGTGCAGGGCACGGCGCTGCGCTCCATGAAGGCCCCGGGCACCGCGTACGACGACGACGTCCTCGGCAAGGACCCGCAGCCCGCCCACATGGACGACTACGTCCGCACCGGCCGCGACAACGGCGGGGTGCACATCAACTCCGGCATCCCCAACCACGCCTTCTACCTGGCCGCGACCGAGCTCGGCGGCAACGCCTGGGACCGGGCCGGGCGGATCTGGTACGACGTGATGACCGGCGGGACGCTCACCCCCGAGGCCCGCTTCTCCGAGTTCGCGGCGGCCACGGTGGCGGCGGCGCGGGCCCGGTACGGCGACGGGGAGGAGATCCAGGCCGTCCTGAAGGCCTGGGCGGCGGTCGGCGTACCGACCGACTGACCCGACGCGCCGGAGCCTGGTAGACAGGTCCCATGCGGATTCGAGTGCGGCGCACGGGCGGTTTCGCGGGCATCGAGCGGTCGGCGGAGGTGGACACCTCGGGCCTGCCCGATGCCGGCGACTGGCAGGACCTCGCCGGGCAGGTCCTCGACGGGGGCAGCGACGAGAGCCGGGGCGTCCCGGACGGCTTCGCGTACGAGATCACGATCGACGACCGTACGATCCGCTGCTGCGACCCCCGCCTCTCGGACGCCCAGAGGACCCTCATCGCGAGGGTCCTCAAGGAAGGCGCGTAGACGACCCGCGGGACACCCGGCGCCAGGGCCGCTCCGGAAGCCCGGCTTTCGCGGCTGCCTCGGGGCCTCTTCTGTTCGCCGCCCTCGCACCGCTCGGCCCGAGGGGCCTGACGGGCTTCGCGCGGCTGCGCCGGCCTCCGGCCGGACGGTGGGGGTTGGGCTAGAAGCCCAGCTTGCGCAGCTGCTTGGGGTCCCGCTGCCAGTCCTTCGCGACCTTCACGTGCAGGTCGAGGAAGACCGGCGTGCCGAGCAGGGCCTCGATGTGCTTGCGGGACTTCATGCCGACCTCCTTCAGGCGGCTGCCCTTCGGGCCGATGATGATGCCCTTCTGGCTGGGGCGCTCGATGTACACGTTGGCGTGGATGTCGAGCAGCGGCCGGTCCGCGGGGCGGTTCTCGCGGGGGATCATCTCCTCCACGACCACCGCGATCGAGTGCGGCAGCTCGTCCCGTACGCCTTCGAGCGCGGCCTCGCGGATCAGCTCCGCGACCATGACCTGCTCCGGCTCGTCCGTGAGGTCGCCCTCCGGGTAGAGCGGCGGGGACTCGGGGAGCAGCGGGATCAGCAGGTCGGCCACGAGCTGGACCTGCTTGTCGCCGACGGCGGAGACCGGGACGATCTGCTGCCACTCGAAGCCCAGCTCCTTGCCGAGCTGGTCGACGGCGATGAGCTGCTCGGCGAGCGTCTTGGAGTCGACCAGGTCGGTCTTGGTGATGATCGCGACCTTGGGGGTCTTCTTGATCGCGGCGAGCTCCTTGACGATGAACTTGTCACCGGGCCCGAGCTTCTGGTCGGCGGGCAGGCAGAAGCCGATCACGTCGACCTCGGCCCAGGTGGTGCGCACGACGTCGTTGAGCCGCTCGCCGAGGAGGGTGCGCGGCTTGTGGAGGCCGGGGGTGTCCACCAGGATCAGCTGCGCCTCGGGGCGGTGCACGATGCCCCGGACGGTGTGCCGGGTGGTCTGCGGCCGGTTCGAGGTGATGGCCACCTTCTGGCCGACCAGAGCGTTCGTGAGAGTGGACTTGCCCGCGTTGGGGCGGCCTACGAAGCAGGCGAAGCCGGCCCGGTGGACGGCTTCGGTTTCTTGGTTGCGAGCGCTCATGGGGGCCATTGTCCCCGATGGACGCCCGCCTCACGTACCTCAGTGCGGATCCGGGGCCGTACGGGCCGCCCGGCGCCGCCGTATCCGCAGTCCGAAGAGGCCGGCGGCGGCCCCCGCGAGCAGGGTCGTGGCGGCGGCCCAGGGCACGGCGAGGAAGGACACCGTGCCGGTCTCCCGCACGTTCTTCGCGGTGGCGGTGAGGGTGACGTCGCCCCAGTCGAGCTGCGGGGAGCCGGTCCAGCGCTCGGTGAGTCGGATCTTCTGCCGGGGCAGCAGCTCGGACGGCACCTTCGTGAGGTCGCGTTCGAGGAGGGTGCGGCCGAAGAGGCCTTCGGCGCGGAGCACGACCTCGGGGTCGAGGGTGACGTTGCCCCGGTTGTGCAGGGTGTACGAGACGACGGCGCTGCCGGCCCGGGTGCCGGGGACCAGCGGCCGGTCCTGGTCGAGGGTGACGTCCTCGACGGCGAGGGCGGGGACGGTCGGGCCGCTGACCCGCAGGTAGAGCCGGGCGGCGACCGCGCGCTGCACGCCGACAGCCACGGAGCCCTTCCCGCCGGGGCTGATCCGCTCGTCGAGGGCGACGAGGGCCCCGGGGTGGTCGCCGGGGTCGGCGTCGGCGGGGACGGTCAGGGTGTACGGGACGGTGACGGCCTTGCCGGGCGGGACGGTGATCCGGCTCTGCGCGGGCTTGATCCAGGCCCCGGCGCCGGTCTGCTTCTCCCGCTGGGTGCGGACGGCGAAGCCGCCGTCGCGGTCGGTGTTGTAGGCGTCGGCGCCGTAGAGCCGGAAGGTCAGCGGGGCGGCCGTCTTGTTGGCGACGGTGACCCGGTCGGTGAGGGTGGCGCCGGGATCGGCGGTGAGGAAGAAGTAGGGGCGGCTGCCGAGCCGGGCGGCGGCCGGGTAGACGGCCCACTCGCCGTTCTCGGCGGCGTGCGCGCTCGGCGCGGGGCCCAGGCACAGGCCCGCGAGAAGGACGCTCAGGAGGAGGACGTACGGCTTGGTGCGCACGGGTGCGGACCCCCCGGGGTGCGGATGGGAGCGGGCAGGGCGGGTGCGCGCCCGGCCCGCCGGACGGTCAGGACAGGGTCAGGGTGAGCACGCCCGCGTACGCTCCGGGCGCGGTGAACGCCGGGACGTCGAGGGAGAGCCCGGCGCCGACGGTGAACTCGCCGCCCGTGAGGGTGCCGTTCGGGGTGGAGGCGAGGGTCGCGCCGCCGCTGCCGACCGGGCCGGGCGAGCCGGCCGCGCAGGTGCTGGGGCTGCCGGCCTTGGCGGTGCAGGCCGGGGTCCAGCTGAGGTTCCCGGCGCCGATGGAGCCGCCGGGGCCGGTGAAGTCGGTGACCTTGCCGGTGAGGGACCAGCCCGCGGGGCCGCCGCGGAAGTCCTTGACCGTCACCGTGTTGAGGTCGCCGGTGGCGGCGCCGCCCTGACCGAAGTCGACGGACGACAGCTGGACGGCGTCCCCGGCCTGGGTCATGGACAGTTCGCCCGCCGTGACGGCCGCGGTGATCGTCTGGCTGTTCGGCGGGGCCGGGACGACGACCTTGTACGCGGCGGGTCCCGCGCCCTTCTCGGGGTCCCAGGCCGCGCCCTCGTAGGCCACGATCCCGGTGGTCGCCGCGTCGTTGACCTTCAGGCGCGCGGCGAAACCGCCCTCGCTGTCGGTCGTGACGGTCATCCGGTCGGCGGTCTCCGCCGCTCCGGCGCGGCCGGCGACGGTGACCTCGGTGAGCGGGGTGAACTTGGCGCCGTTGACGGTGACCCGGACGCCGGCGTCCCCCGAGGCGCTGTCGAGCTGGAGCGTGCGGGCGTTGGGGCTGGTGACGGGGCTCGCGACGACCGTCTCGGAGACCGGGGCGGGCGGGCTGAGCACCGTACAGGGGGTGTCCAGCTCCATGAGGTAGCTGGTGTGGATGTTGTAGTCGCCGGGCGAGAGGGTGATCGATCCGGCCTGGGTGACCGTGAAGGTGCCGGTCATGGAGAAGGCGGGGAAGGAGCCCTTGCCGGGGACCGGCGGGTTCTTCTTGGGTCCGGTGACGTTGATCGCGCCGGTCTGGGCGCCGCCGACGACGACCTTGCCGCTGGGCGTCATGATGTCGGCCGGGAGCGCCAGGTCGACCGGGTTGGACGCGGCGGGCTTGGTGATCGTGTAGGTGACGGTCACGGTGTCGCCGACCTTGGGGCTGCTCTTGTCGACCGTGATCGCGGCGGTGGTGGTGCCTTCGATGGCCGGGATGCCTGCGATCGGCGGCGGGACGCAGCGCGTGGGGAACTGGACCTCCACGGACGTGGTGGTCGCGCCGGCCGGGGCGGCGAGTGCGCCGCCGGCGGCGACCGTGAGGGCGGTGGCGCCGAGGACGGCGGTCCAGCGCCGTCTTCGGGCCGCCGCCCGGGATCGGGTGAGTGCCATGGATGTGCCCCCTCCTGAGGGATGAGTGGGCGCCATTGACGGCTGCGGGCCGAGAGAAGTCAATGCAAGCGAAAGCCATCGACTGATGACCCATCAGATAATGGCAAGATCCCCGGAGGCGGGCGTTTCCCCAGGTCACACGGCCGGTTTCGGCCCCCGGACACGACGGAGACCGGTGCCGCCGACGGCGACACCGGTCCGGGTTGCGCGGGGATCAGCTGAAGACGAACGGACCCGGCGACTGCGAGGTCACCGCGTCACAGTTCACCGTGACCCCGAAGATCACCATCTTGAGGGCGACACCCGCGAAGTACGAGTTGAGGCTGTCGCCCGAGGCCACGGTCCCGCTCAGCGGGCCGATGACGACGGACTGCCCGGCACCGAGCGCCGGGTTCTTCTTGCCGGTGAAGACCCGGGTGCCGCCACCCGCCTTGGCCATCGTCAGCGTGGCGTTGATCTGGTCGACGCCGACCGCGATCGGTGTCGTGACGGCCGAGGTGACGGTGATGGTCGCGGCCGTGCCGCTCTGGGTCGCGGCGAGGGTGGCGGTGCCGCCGCCCCAGCTGCCGCAGTCGTACGTCGCCGTGGCGGACCCCGGCGAGACGGCCGCGGCCGTCGGCGCGAAGGCGAGCGCGGCGGCGGCGAGGCCGCCGGTGAGGACCGCGACGGTCCCTAAGGTGCTTCTGCTTCTCATGGCGGGTTCGTACCCCTTCCGATGACGAACGCAGGGGTGCGGACTCTGCGTGAAGGACGTGGATCTGACGGTCCGTCGGACCGGTCGCTGCCATTGATGCGCAGCCCGCCGGGGAAGGCAAGAGAAGTCGCGGTGATCCTTCACAAACGCGCAAGGGCCAGGCGTCGCGGACCCGGCCGTGATCCGCCGGACGGGCCCTGGGACGCCGGACCCTCTTGCCGCTCGCTTGTGTCAGCCCGCGGTGACCGCCGTGCGCAGCTGCCCGTCCGGGCCCGCGAGCAGCACCGGGGTCTCCGGGCCGCCGAGGTCCCGTACCGCCGCGCGGTCCTCGTCCGTGGCGGCCTCGGCGTTCGACACGACGGCCGCCGCCTCCAGGGACTGGGCGCCGCTGGCCACGGCCATCGCGACCGCGGTCCGCAGCGCGCTCAGCTTGAGCGACTCCAGCTCCACGGTCCCCGCCACGTACGTGCGGCCGGTCTCGTCCCGCACCGCCGCCCCCTCGGGCACGCCGTTGCGGGCGCGGGCGCTCCGCGCCAGGGTGATGATCTTGAGGTCCTCGGCGCCGAGGTCGCCGTGCTCGCTGCTGAGTGTCATGGCCCGAGCATAGGTCGCGGGCCGGGCGCACCCGGATCCCGTCTCATCCCGCGGCCCGGCCGGTCTCAGCCCGCGACCGGGCCGGCTGACCGCGCGCCCCGATCCGTCCTGCCCCGCGAGCCGCCCGTCTCAGCCCGCGACCGGGTACATCGCCCCTCGGCGCCCCGCGGGAGACGCCAGCCACTCCAGCTTCTCCGCCGTGTCCGCCTCGGGCAGCGGCGTGTGCATCACGATCACCAGGTCCGGCCGGGCCGGGACCCGGAGCTGCGTCGCCTCGACGACCAGCGTGCCGACCAGCGGATGCTCCATCTCCTTGCGGTTCTGGCCACCCGGCAGGATGTCCCGCCGCTCCCACAGCTCCGCGAACTCCGGGCTCAGTTCCCTGGCCTCCTCGACCACCGCACGGAACCCCTCGTCGTCCGGGCACTCCGAGCAGGCGGAACGGAACTGCGCGACGACCTTCGGCGCCAGCTCCTCCCAGTGCCCCACCCGGGAGCGGTACAGCGGGTCGGTGAAGAAGTTCACCAGGCAGTTCTGCGAGATCTCCGGCCGCATCCCGAGCACGATCGCCGCCGCGTCGTTGTACAGGACCGTGTTCCAGTAGACGTCCATGATGTGCGCGGGGAACGGCATCCACGCGTCGATGAGTCGCCGCAGCCCCTCGCACATGTCCCGGTCCTCGGGAGCCGCCTCCAGGGCCGGCGGGTTCAGCGCCGCCAGGACGTACAGATGACGCCGCTCCGCCGGGCTCAGCCGCAGCACCCGCGCCACCGAGTCGAGCACCTGCGGCGAGACCGTGATGTCCCGGCCCTGCTCCAGCCACTGGTACCAGGAGACCCCGACACCGGCGAGGACCGCGACCTCCTCCCGGCGAAGGCCCGGCGTGCGGCGCCGCGCGCCGCCGTCGGGAAGCCCCGCCTCCGCCGGGCTGATCCGGGCCCGACGGCTCATCAGGAACTCGCGCAGTTCGCCGAGTCGGTGCTGCTTCGCGCTGGTGCTCTCGAGAGCGGTGGCCACGTGTGCTTCCTCCCCCTGGACGCCTGGTGGTGCCTGGTGGTGCGACCAACAGGATAAGTTCCCGCTCCCCAGCCTTGTTCCCGGACGCCGAGGGTGGGGCCATGGCAACGACGACCTCCGCCCCGACCACCCCCACCGACCCGGCCGCTCCCCCGGCCCTCACCGGCCGCACCCGGCTCATCCTCTTCGTGCTGTGCGCCGCCCAGTTCATGGTGTCGCTCGACTTCTCCGTACTGAACGTGGCGCTGCCCGTCCTCGGGGCCGACCTCGGCCTCGACCAGTCCGCCCTCCAGTGGGCCGTCACCGCCTTCGCGCTGCCCTCCGGCGGCTTCCTGCTCCTCTTCGGGCGCGTCGGCGACCTCTACGGACGCAAGAAGCTGTTCCTCGCCGGACTCGCCCTCTTCGGCGCGGCCTCGCTGCTCGCCACCTTCGCCTGGAACCCGGCGGCGTTCCTCACCGCACGCGCCCTCCAGGGCATCGGCGCCGCCGCGATCGTGCCCACCGGCATGTCCCTGCTGACCACCACGTTCCCCGAGGGACCGCTGCGCGACAGGGCCCTCGGCATCTCCGGCACGCTGCTCTCGCTCGGCTTCACCGTCGGCATGATCCTCGGCGGCGTCATGACCGACACCCTCGGCTGGCGCTCCACGATGGGCCTGCTGGCGCTGTTCAGCGTAATCGTGCTGCCCCTGGCCCCTGGCCTGCTCCCCGAGTCCAGGACCTCCGAGCGACCGCGCCTCGACCTGCCCGGCGCGGTGACCGTCACGGGCGGTCTGCTCGCCCTGATCTACGCCCTGTCGACGGCGGCCGAGCGCGGCTTCGGCGGCACGGACGTGCTGGCCACGCTGGTGGCGGGCATCGTGCTGCTCGCCCTGTTCGTCCGGGTCGAGTCCCGGCACCCGGCCCCGCTGGTGTCGCTGCCGATGCTGCGGCGCGGCACGGTCGCCTTCGGCAACCTGGGCGGTCTCGTGACCTTCTCGATGATGTCGGCGGTCGTCTTCGTCCTGACGCTGTACCTGCAGGAGACGCTGGGCCTGTCGGCCTTCGCGACCGGTCTGGTCTTCGGCGTGCAGGGCGTGGCGTCGGTCGTGGCCGGACTGTTCGCGTCGAAGGTGATCGGCCGGACCGGCGCCCGCCGCACCCTCGTCGGCTCGCTCGTCGGGCAGGGCCTGCTCACGGCGGCGCTGCTCGGTCTGGGCGAGGAGTCGGGCGTGGTCCTGGCGACCGTCGCGGTCTCGCTGGCCTCCATGTGCCATCTCGGCGCGATCATCTCGTACGGACTGATCGTCACCTCCGGCGTCCCCGACGAGGAGCAGGGCCTGGCGACCGGTCTGGTGACCACGACCCAGCAGGTCGGCCTCACCGTCGGCATCCCGCTGCTCGGCGTGCTCGCCACCACCGGCGGGGACCTGTACGGGGGTGTCCGCACGGTCCTCGCCCTGGACGCGGCGATCGTGCTGGGCGTGGCCGCCCTCGTCGCCCTGGGCCTGCGGCGCAGGTGATCAGGGGCGATCGAGGCGGAGCCGTACGGCCTTCGGCAGACCCGCGACCACCAGGTCGTACGAGTCCTCGACGAGCTCCCGGACCATCCGGTCCGGGAGCTCTCCGACGGTCACCGTGTTCCAGTGCCGCTTGTTCATGTGATAGCCGGGGGCGATCGCCGGGTGCTCCTCGCGGAGCCGTACCGCCTCGTCCGGATCGCACTTGAGATTGACCCGCAGCGGCTCGGAGTCGAGCCACGACAGCGCGAACAGCTTCCCGGCGACCTTGAAGACGGAGACGTCGGGGCCGAACGGGAACTCCTCCGACGCGTCGTTGAACTCCAGGCAGAGGGCTCGCAGCTGCTCAGGGGTCATGCCGGCTTCTCCTCCGGTTCCAGCGGTTCCACGAGAACGGTGACGATCTTGTTCCGCCGGCCGGCCGGGGACTCGGCCGTCAGCCGCAGCGAACGCCCGTCCGGCAGCTCCACCACCGCCTTCGCCCCCGCGATCGGGACCCTGCCGAGTGCCTTCGCGAGCAGTCCGCCGACGGTCTCCACGTCCTCGTCGTCGTACTCGTCGGGGCCCAGGCCGTACAGCTCGCCGAGGTCTCCGATGTCGAGCCGGGCGGTGACCCGGTGGCGGTCCTCGCCGAGGTCCTGGACCGGCGGCAGCTCGCGGTCGTACTCGTCGGTGATCTCGCCGACGATCTCCTCCAGGATGTCCTCGATGGTGACGATCCCGGCCGTGCCGCCGTACTCGTCGATGACGACGGCGACGTGGTTGCGCTCCTGCTGCATCTCGCGCAGCAGGTCGCCCGCGTTCTTCGTGTCGGGCACGAAGGCGGCGGCCCGCATCGCGGTCGACACCAGGTCGGCCTCGGAGTCCCGGTTGATGTGCGTCTTGCGGACCAGGTCCTTCAGGTACACGATGCCGACGATGTCGTCCTCGTTCTCACCGGTGACCGGGATCCGGGAGAAACCGGAGCGCAGCGCGAGGGTGAGGGCCTGGCGGATCGTCTTGTACCGCTCGATGGAGACCAGGTCGGTACGGGGCACCATCACCTCCCGTACGAGCGTGTCGCCCAGCTCGAAGACGGAGTGCACCATCCGGCGCTCGTCGTCCTCGATCAGCGACTCCTGCTCGGCGAGGTCCACCATGGCCCGCAGCTCCGCCTCGGAGGCGAACGGGCCCTTCCGGAAGCCCTTGCCCGGGGTCAGCGCGTTGCCGATGAGGATGAGCAGCTGAGGGATCGGCCCCATGATCCGGGCCAGCGGCAGCAGCACGTACGCGGCGGCCGTCGCCGTGTTCATCGGGTGCTGGCGGCCGATCGTGCGCGGCGAGACGCCGACGGCCACGTACGAGACGAGGACCATGACGGCGATGGCGACGAGCAGGGCCTCCCAGGTCTCCGGGAAGGCCTCCAGGCAGGCGTACGTGACGAGGACGCCGGCCGCCATCTCGCAGGCGACCCGCACGAGCAGGGCCACGTTGAGATAGCGGGTCGGGTCGGAGGCGACCTGGGCGAGCTTCTCCCCGCCGCGCCGCCCGGACCGTACGGCCTCGGCGGCGCGGAAGCTGGAGACACGGGCGAGACCGGCCTCGGCGCAGGCCGCGAGCCAGGCCACGACGACCAGGGCGACCGCGCCGAGGATCAGCGACATGTCCACCGGGTCAGGAGACGGTCGGCGCCGGGGACGGGCCGGTCAGGCCCTTCTCCGCGCGCCAGCCGTCGACGATCGCCGCCTGGAGGCCGAACATCTCGGCCTTCTCGTCGGGCTCCTCGTGGTCGTACCCGAGGAGGTGCAGCACGCCGTGGACGGTGAGCAGCTGGAGCTCCTCGTCCATGGAGTGCTCCGTCGGCGCGTCCTTGCCCTGCTGGGTGGCGACCTCGGGGCAGAGCACGATGTCGCCGAGGAGCCCCTGCGGGGGCTCCTCGTCGTCCTTCGCCGGCGGACGCAGCTCGTCCATCGGGAAGGACATGACGTCCGTCGGCCCCGGCAGGTCCATCCACTGGATGTGGAGCTGCTCCATCGCCTCCGTGTCCACGACGATCACCGAGAGCTCGGAGAGCGGGTGGATACGCATGCGCGCGAGCGCGTAGCGGGCGATGTCGAGGATCGCCTGCTCGTCGACCTCGGTACCGGACTCGTTGTTGACGTCGATCGACATGTGCGGTTTCTGCTACTTCCCGTTGCGGCCGTTACGGCTGTCGTACTGCTCGTACGCGTCGACGATACGGCCGACGAGCTTGTGCCGGACGACATCCTGCGACGTGAGCGTCGAGAAGTGGACGTCCTGGACCCCGTCCAGGATGTCGCGGACCTGCCGCAGACCGCTCTTCGTCCCGTTCGGCAGGTCGACCTGGGTGACGTCACCGGTGATGACGATCTTCGAGTCGAAGCCGAGGCGGGTGAGGAACATCTTCATCTGCTCGGGGTTCGTGTTCTGCGCCTCGTCGAGGATGATGAACGCGTCGTTCAGGGTGCGGCCGCGCATGTACGCCAGCGGCGCGACCTCGATCGTGCCCGCGGCCATGAGCTTGGGGATCGAGTCGGGGTCGAGCATGTCGTGCAGGGCGTCGTACAGCGGGCGCAGGTACGGGTCGATCTTCTCGTAGAGCGTGCCCGGCAGGAAGCCGAGGCGCTCGCCGGCCTCGACGGCCGGACGGGTCAGGATGATCCGGGTGACCTGCTTGGACTGCAGGGCCTGGACCGCCTTGGCCATGGCGAGATAGGTCTTGCCGGTGCCCGCGGGGCCGATGCCGAAGACGATCGTGTGCTTGTCGATCGCGTCGACGTACCGCTTCTGGTTGAGCGTCTTGGGGCGGATCGTGCGGCCCCGGTTGGAAAGGATGTTCTGCGTGAGGACCTCGGCGGGGGTCTCGTCCCCGCCCTCCGCCGAACCGTTCTCGCTCGCCCTGAGCATGGCGATCGAGCGTTCCACTGCGTCCTCCGTCATCGGCTGACCGGTGCGGAGCACCAGCATCATCTCGTCGAACAGGCGCTGGATGAGAGCGACTTCCGCCGCGTCTCCGACCGCGCTGACCTGGTTGCCCCGGACGTGGATGTCCGCGCGCGGGAACGAGCGCTCGATCACACGGAGCAGCGCGTCACCGGAGCCGAGCAGGGTGACCATCGGGTGCTTGGCGGGGACGACGAAGTGGGCGCGGGCCTGTCCGGGCGCGTCGTCGTGGGCTGTGGGTGTCTGAGTCATGGGCCGGCACTGAGGCCTGCGCATACCTCCCGTTGCAGGGGTTCTCGCTGCTCGACAACCTCTGGGTTACCCAGCCTACGACTTGGTACCGACAGCCCGAAGGGATTTACGAAGCGGCCGCGCGGAAGCCGATCGTGGGCACCGCCCGGCGCAGCGGCCAGGGCCGGTCCGGGGCCGGCAGGAGCCGTTCGAGGAAGGCGTAGCGGTCGCGCAGGGTCTCGGGGTCCTGCATGGCGTGGCCCTGGACGTGCTGCCACCAGGCGGCGATCTCGCCCCAGGTGGGGGCGGACAGGGAGCCGCCGAACTCCTGGACGGAGAGGGCTGCGGTGAGCCCGGCGAAGGCGAGCCGGTCGGCGAGCGGCCAGTCGGCGAGGGTGCCGGTGACGAACCCGGCGACGAAGACGTCCCCCGCGCCGGTCGGGTCGAGGGCGGAGACCTGGATGGCGGGCACCTCGGCGGTCTCGCCGGTGGCGCCGTCGACGGCGTAGGCGCCTTCGGCACCGAGGGTGACGACGGCGTAGCGGACCTTGTCGGCGAGGGCGCGGGCGGCGGCCCTGGGGCAGTCGGTGCGGGTGTAGCGCATGGCCTCGGCGGCGTTCGGCAGGAAGGCCTCGCAGTGCGCCAGGTCGGCGAGTCCCGCCAGGTCCCAACGGCCGGTGTCGTCCCAGCCGACGTCGGCGAAGATCTTGGCGCCGCCGCGGGCGGCGCGGGCGACCCATTCCTCGCTGCGGCCGGGGGCGAGGGAGGCGACGGCGGCGCGCGCGTGGGGCGGGTAGGCGGGCAGGGCGCCGGCGGCGTCGACGGGTGGGGCCTCGTGGCCGTGGGACACCATGGTCCGTTCGCCCTCGTAGGCCATGGAGACGGTGACGGGCGAGTGCCAGCCGGGGACGGTGCGGGAGAGTGACAGGTCGATCCCCTCGCCCTGCTCCAGGGCGTCCCAGCAGTACTCGCCGTAGTGGTCGTCGCCGAAGGCCGCGGCGAGGGAGGTGCGCAGGCCGAGGCGGGCGAGGGCGGTGGCCATGTTGGCGACGCCGCCGGGGCTCGATCCCATGCCGCGGGCCCAGGACTCGGTGCCGCGGACGGGGGCGCTGTCGAGGCCGGTGAAGATGATGTCGAGGAAGACGGTGCCGGTCAGGAAGACGTCGCAGGCGGGATCGGTGGGCTCGCGCAGACACACCAACGGGTCGACCTCGGCGTCGGGTTGCGGCTGGTCTCCCCTTGCTGTGGTCACGGCGGTCTCCCCGGTCGTGGTGCGCGGATCGGCACCGTGGTGCCGATCTGGACAGTGTGCCCGATGGGGGTGGAGAGACGGGGGTTACGCAACACGGCCGCAACGCGTTCCCCCACCGGTCCGCTCCCAAACCGATAGTGACCCGTATCACAGGCCGAATCGGGGGATACCGCCTTCTCCGCTCACTCGGATGCTTGATACACATGGTGCCGCGACCCCGTGGATCACCGGGCGCCGTCTCATTTCCCTGTTCAGTTCCTGGAACGCCCATGTCGTCGCGCCCGCGCGTCCCGGGGGCTCTCGCCGCCCTCGTCGCCCTCTTCACCGCCGGTTACCTGGCCCCGTACCTGCTGCCGACCGTCGTCGGCCGGCTCTCCGCCGGTCTCGCACTGTCGCCGGCGCAGGCGGGCCTGGTCGGCTCCGTGCTCCTGCTCGCCTCCTCGTGCGCGGGCTTCGCGCTCGCCGCGCGCGGGGAGCGGATCGGCCCCCGCACGGCGTCCCGCGCGGGCCTGCTCGCGATGGCCGTCGGATACGGCTCCGCCGCCGCGACCGGCATCGTGCCGCTGGTGGTGGCGGGCGCCGTCCTCGGCGGCCTCGGCTCGGGCACGGCGACGGCGGTGGCCGCCGCCGGGATCGCCGGGCAGTGGGACCCGCACCGGGCCGCGACGCTCGGGCTGCTGTCCGTCTCGGCGACGGCGGGCGCCCTCTACCTCACCCTCCCGCACCTGGCGGACGGCCACGCGCCCGCGCTGCTCGCCATCGCCTGCGCGGCGGCCCTGGTGTGGCCGCTGACCGGCCGGCTGCCGGGGCGCACGCGCGCGGTACGGGAGGCCCCGACGGTCTCCGGCCCGCTCCCCCACCGGCGGGCGGGGGTGGTGCTCGCGGCGGGCATCCTGTGCTGGTCCCTCGCGCAGAACGCGCTGTGGGGCGTGAGCGGCCGCATCGGGCTCACCCAGGCGGGGCTCTCCGAGGTGACCGTCGGCGCGGTCTTCGCCGCCGCCCTCGGCGCGGGCCTCGCCGGGGTCACGGCGGCGGGGGCGCTCGGCTCCCGCCTGGGCCGGGCCGTGCCCATCGGGGCGGGCACCGTCCTCATCGCGGGCTGCGTACTGCTCAGCTCGGCCGCCGAAGGCCTGGTCTCGTTCGCGACCGGCGAGATCCTGTGGAACGCCGTCTACCCGGTGGTCCTCTCGTACCTGCTCGGCCTGGCCGCCTCGCTCGACCCGCGCGGCCGCTGGGCCGTCCTGGTCGGCTCCGCGTCCTCGCTCGGCGTGGCGTGCGGCCCGGTGGCCGGGAGCCTGCTGTCGGAGAGCGCCGGATACCCGGGCATGGGCCTGGTCCTGTGCGCCCTGCTCGTCCTGGTCGCGCTCCCGATGACGGCGGTGGCCCGCCACGCGTCCGGCCGGCCGCTGGTCCCCGGCTCGGTGCGGCGCCGGGGCGGTGCGCCCGCGGCGGTCCTGGCGGGGAACGCCTCGGCGACCCCCGCCCTTGTCCCCCAGATGGGCGCCCCCGAGCAGGAGGTGGCGGCCATCGCCGTCCCCGCGGGCCGCCGTCGCCTCACGAAGGCGGCGTACCGGCTCGCCCGCCCCTCGGACCGGGGATAGCGCCCGGCGCGTGGGCGGGATGGCGGCCGCCGCGCGGGCCGGGCCCGCGGCCGTACCGGCTCCTACGCCTCGAACGCGTAGGCCTCCACCTCGGCGAGGTACCGCGCCCTGCGCTCCTCGTCGTCCTCCAGGAACGACGCGAGGAACGAGTTGCGGGCCAGCTCGCGGAGGTGCTCCGGCTCAAGGCCGAGCGTCTCCCGCACCGCGTCGAAGTTGTCGCCCACGTACCCGCCGAAGTACGCCGGGTCGTCCGAGTTCACGGTGACGAGGAGACCCGCCGTCATCATCGCCCGCAGCGGGTGGTCGGCGAGCGTGTCGATCGTGCGGAGCCGTACGTTCGACAGCGGGCAGAGGGTGAGCGGCACCCGCTCGCGGACGAGACGGTCGACCAGGTCCGCGTCCTCCATGCAGCGCAGGCCGTGGTCGACGCGCTCCACGCCGAGGACGTCGAGGGCCTCGCGGATGTACGCGGCGGGACCCTCCTCGCCCGCGTGGGCGACCTTGCGCAGACCGAGCGCCCCGGCGGCCTCGTACACCTCGCGGAACTTGGCCGGCGGGTGGCCGACCTCCGCCGAGTCGAGGCCGACTCCGGTGATCCGGTCCAGGTAGGGCTTGGCGGCGTCCAGGGTGGCGAGCGCCGATTCCGCGGACTCGTCGCGCAGGAAGCACATGATGAGCCGGGTGGAGATCCCGTACCGCTCCTCGGAGCGTTCGAGGGAGGCGCTCAGGCCCTCGATCACGGCGCCGATCGGGACACCGCGGGCGGTGTGCGCCTGCGGGTCGAAGAAGATCTCGGCGTGCCGGACGCCCTGCGCGGCGGCCCGCTCCAGATAGGCGTCGGCGAGCTCGGTGAAGTCCTCGGCGGTGCGCAGGACGGCCATCAGGCCGTAGTACAGGTCGAGGAAGGACTGCAGGTCGCTGAACCGGTACGCGCCGCGCAGCTCGTCGGTGTCCGCGTACGGCAGGGTGACGCCGTTGCGCGCGGCGAGCGCGAAGGCCAGCTCGGGTTCGAGGGTGCCTTCGATGTGGAGGTGCAGTTCGGCCTTGGGTACGGGCATGTTCACGTTCGTTTCGGTACGGGGACCCTCATGAGGTCCTGGGCAATGCTCAGTTCGCCGTCGAACCCGGCCGCCCGCGCCTGGAGCTCGAAGGCGGCCGGGTCGGAGTAGCGCTGCGAGAAGTGGGTGAGGACGAGGTGCCGCACCCCCGCGTCGCGGGCGACGGCGGCGGCCTGGCCGGCCGTCAGATGGCCGTGGTCGGTGGCGAGACGGAGGTCCTCGTCGAGGAAGGTCGACTCGATGACGAGCATGTCGGCGCCTTCGGCGAGGGTGTGCACGCCCTCGCAGAGCCGGGTGTCCATGACGAAGGCGAACCGCTGCCCGCGCCGTATCTCGCTGACCTCGTCGAGGGTCACGCCGTCCAGGACGCCGTCGCGCTGGATCCGGCCCACGTCGGGGCCCTTGATGCCGTGGGCGGCGAGCCGCTCGGGCAGGATGCGGCGCCCGTCGGGCTCGGTGAGGCGGTAGCCGTACGACTCGACGGGATGCGAGAGCCGGTACGCGTCGAGGGTGAACGTGTCGGTGACGGCGATCGGCCCGTCGGCGGCGACCGGCGACTCGGTCAGCTTCACCGTCTCGCGGTAGGCCGTCGCGTACCGCAGACGCTCGAAGAAGCGCTGTCCGCTCGCCGGGTAGTGCGCGGTGACCGGGTGCGGGACCTGGTCGAGGTTGATCCGCTGGATCACCCCGGCCAGGCCGAGCGAGTGGTCACCGTGGAAGTGCGTCACGCAGATCCGGTCGAGGTCGTGCGCGGCGACCCCGGCGCGCAGCATCTGCCGCTGGGTGCCCTCGCCGGGATCGAAGAGGATGCCCTGCCCGTCCCAGCGCAGCAGATAGCCGTTGTGGTTGCGGTGCCGGGTCGGGACCTGGCTGGCGGTTCCGAGGACGACCAGTTCGCGTACGGACACGGCTTAGCCGGGGGGCCAGTTGAGGCCGCGGCCGCCCAGCACGTGCGCGTGGGCGTGGAAAACGGTCTGTCCTGCGCCGGCGCCGGTGTTGAAGACGATCCGGAAGCCGCTGCCCTCGATCTTCTCCTGGGCGGCGATCTCACCGGCCTCGCGCAGCACGTCGGCGGCGACGGTCGGCGCGGCGGCGGCGAGCGACGCGGCGTCCGGGTAGTGGAGGCGCGGGATCACGAGCACGTGGGTGGGTGCCTGCGGGTTGATGTCGCGGAAGGCGACGGTGGTCTCCGTCTCGCGAACGATCGTCGCCGGCACCTCCCCTTCCGAGATCTTGCAGAACAGGCAGTCGCTCTGCGGCTCTCCGGCCATGGCCCGGGCCTCCTCGCCTCTGTCGATCGGTACGGCGTCCGTCGGTCGGACAGCGCCTGTCGGTCGGTACAACGGGAATGCTATCCGCCGGCACCGACGGGAACGCGTCCCCGGTCAGTCCTTCGGCGCGCGCCGGTTCAGGGCCGAGCGGCTCACCCAGTACGTGATGATCACGGCCCAGAACAGCGGCGTCCCGAGTCCGCCGACCGCTCCCGCGCCGAAGGACCACAGGGCCATCGTCACCACCGAGTAGAGCCCGAGGAGCCCCACGGCGGTGGCCATCGCGATCACCGGCCGGCAGGAACGCGCCACGAGGAGCAGGGGGCGGCGCAGCCGGGGCGGCACGCGGCGGCCCATCCACAGCACCCAGCCGCCCCAGGCCCCGAGGAGCACGGCCGCGCCGATCAGGAAGGGGACGACCGCCTCCGCGCCGGTGGCTCCGGTACGGACCGGGGAGGAGCCGAGCGCGGCGGCGACGAAGCCGAGCAGGGCCACCCAGCGGGCTCCGGCGACGGTGTTCCAGGCCATGGCCTCCAGGTTGTAGCGGGCCTTGCGGTCCTGGAGGTCGAGCGCGGCGGAGGCGACGAAGCCCTCGGCGGCCTGCGTCCATGCCCCGCGCCGGAACCAGCGGCGTCGCAGCCGCAGCAGCGACAGGTTGTTGTGGGCCTCGCTGCTCTGCGGGTTGAGCCGAAGCGTCGTCTCGTACGCCCGTTGCGCGGTGGCGTGGTCGCCCCGGCGCTGGGCGGTGAGCCCGACCAGGAAGTGGGCCGCGTCCTCCTCGGGGGCGAGGGCCACGGCGGCCCGCGCCGCCTCGTACGCCTCGACGGCACGCGCGGGCGTACGCGCGTGCTCCCCGAACTGGGCGAGGGCGGTCCCGAGGGCGTAGTGGGTGCCCCAGTACTGCGGGGCGAGGCGGACGGCGTACCGGGCGGACGTCTCGGCGTCCTGGAAGCGCCGCAGGCCCAGCAGGATCTGCACCCGCATCAGCCAGGCCATGAGCAGCTCGGGTTCGGCGGCGAGCGCCCGGTCCACGGCGGCGAGGGCGGCCGGGTGGTCCTCGGCGCGGTGGTGGCAGCGGGCCAGCAGGACGAGCGCCTCGGCGTCCTCCGGTTCGGTCGCCAGGTGCTGGGCGACGAGCCGGCCGGCCTGCGCGTACCGCCCGGTGTCGTAGAGGGCCTCGGCCCGCAGGAGGGCGGTCGGGGTGGCCGGGGTGGTCACAGCTTGCGCTTCCGCTTGAGGTGGGCGAGGAGGTCGTCGTACAGGCCGCCCTCGTTGGCGAACATGGCGACGTTCCGGGCGGCGGCGAACCACGGTTCCGTGGACGGCTTGATCTGCTTGGCCGCGCCGAGCAGGTCCTTGGTGGTGATGAGGCGTACGGAGCCGCTGCGGGCGGAGTCGAGGAGCGCGGCCTCGGCGGCGGTCTCGCAGACATGGGCGAGGTCGGCGCCGGAGAAGTCCTCGGTGGCCTTGACCAGCTTGCCGAGATCGACGGCCTCGATGGGGCGCTCGCGCAGGTGGTAGCGGAGGATCGACTCCCGGGCGGTGGCGTCCGGCGGGAGCACGAGCAGGGTGCGGTCGAGACGCCCGGGGCGGCGCAGCGCGATGTCCACGTCCCAGGGGACGTTGGTGGCGGCGAGCACGAAGACGCCTTCGTTGCCGGCGCCGCTCGCGATGCCGTCGAGCTCGGTGAGGAGCTGGTTGACGACGTTGCGCAGGCCGCTGTGGTGCGTACGGGAGCGCTTGGCTCCGAGGGCGTCCAGCTCGTCGAGGAAGACGACGCAGGGGGCCTGTCGGCGGGCGGTCTCGAAGATGTCGTGGATGTTCTTCTCGGAGGCCCCGATCCACATGTCGAGGACGTCGGAGAGCGAGACGGTGAGGAAGTTCGCGCCGAGTTCGCCCGCGACGGCCCGCGCGATGAAGGTCTTGCCGCAGCCGGGCGGGCCGTAGAGGAGCAGGCCGCCGCGGAGCGACTTGCCGTACAGGCGGCGCAGTTCGGGGTTGCGCATGGGGGCGAGGAAGGCGGCTTCGAGCCGGTCCTTGACCTCCTCCATGCCGCCGACGTCGGCGAGGCGTACGGAACCGGGCGCGTCGACGTCCCAGGCGGCGGCGCCCCCTGCCTGCCCCTCGCCGTCGGCGGCCTGCGGATCCTCCAGGAAGCGGGGTCCCACGAGGTCCTGGACCTGCTGCTCGGCGGCGTCCCAGTCGAATCCGTTCGTGGGTACGGTCGGCGCGGTCGGCGCGATGGGGTCGGCCGGCGGGGTGGGCGCGATCGGCGCGATGGGCTCGGCCGGCGTGGTGGGCGCGATCGGCGCGATGGGCTCGGCCGGCGTGGTGGGCGCGGTGGCTTGCGGCACCCCCATCGCCCGCATCATCAGGGCGCGCGCGTCCGCGTCCCCCGGCGCGTGCTGGAGCGCGACCGCCGCCTCCGCGACGGCCTCGTCGTTCCGCCCGTCGGACAGGAGGAGTTCGGCGAAGTGAAGACGCAGGGGTACGTCGCCGGGGGCGGCGGCCACGGCGGCGCGCAGACTGCGGATCAGGGGGGACTCGTCGGCCATGCGGCCACCCTAAGGAGCGTCGGGGGGCCGCTGTCCACCGGGTGCCGTGCGCTCGCCTGCGCTAGCTCCAGCGGCCCGTGCGGCCCAGGACCAGCGCCGTCGCCGCCGTACCCGCCGTGGAGGTCCGCAGCACGCTCCGGCCCAGCCGGTACGGCTTCGCCCCGGCCTCCTCGAACGCGGCGAGTTCCTGCGGCGAGACACCGCCCTCGGGGCCCACGATCAGCACGATCGAGCCCTTCTCCGGGAGTTCGGCGGTGGCGAGCGCGCCGCTCGGGTGGTCGCGGTCCTCGTGCAGGACCGCCGCGAAGTCGGCGCCCGCGAGAAGCGCGGCGACCTGCTTCGTCGTCATCAGGTCGGCGACCTCGGGGAACCGGGTGCGGCGCGACTGCTTGCCGGCCTCGCGCGCGGTGGACCGCCACTTGGCGAGCGCCTTCAGACCCCGGTCACCCTTCCACTGGGTGATGCAGCGGGAGGCGGCCCACGGCACGACGGCGTCCACCCCGGTCTCCGTCATCGTCTCGACGGCGACTTCGCCCCGGTCGCCCTTGGGCAGCGCCTGGACGACGGTGATCCGGGGCTCCTCCGCGGGGTCCTCGTACACGCCCGACACCTGCACGGTCAGCCGGTCCTTGCCCTCGGCGGTGAGCACCACGCAGTCGGCCCACCGGCCGCGGCCGTCGACGAGGACGAGGTCCTCACCGCCCTGAAGCCGCTTCACGGAGACGGCGTGCCGCCCTTCGGGCCCTTCGAGCACGAAGGTGCCGGCGCCGGGGACGGCGTCGACGACGAAGACGGGTGCGGTCATGAGGTGCTCCTGTGGGCGAAACCGGAGGTGTCGCAGAGGTCGGTGCGGGCGGTGTCGAGTTCGGCGGCCAGCACCTCGACCAGCTGTCCCGCGGGGAGTTCGCGGGCGAGCCGGTGGCCCTGGCCGGCCCACAGGGCCATGCCCTGGGCGTCGCCCGCGGTGGCGGCGGCCTTGCGGATCGGGGCGGTGAGGTGGTGGATCTCGGGGTAGGCGGCGGGGGCGTACGGCCCGTGCTCGCGCATGAAGCGGTTGACGAGGCCGCGCGCCGGGCGCCCGGAGAAGGCCCGGGTGAAGGCGGTCCTGGTGAACAGCGGGTCGGTCAGGGCCCGCTTGTGCAGCGGGTGGGCGCCCGACTCGGGGCAGCAGAGGAACGCGGTGCCGAGCTGGGCGGCGTCGGCCCCGGCGGCGAGGACGGCGGCGATCTGCGCGCCGCGCATGATCCCGCCGGTGGCGACGATCGGCAGCGCGACGCTCTCGCGGACCTGGGTGAGGAGGGCGAGCAGTCCGGTGCCCGGGGCGTCGTCGGCGGGGTCGTCGCGGTACGCGCCCTGGTGTCCGCCGGCCTCGACGCCCTGCACGCAGACCGCGTCGGCGCCGGCCCGCTGGGCGGTGAGGGCCTCGTCGGCGGAGGTGACCGTGAGGATCGTGTACGTGCCGACGCGGGCGAAGGAGGCGAGGACCTCGGGCTCGGGGCAGCCGAAGGTGAACGAGACGACGCGGACCGGGTCGTCCAGGAGGATGGCCAGCTTGGCGTCGTAGGCGTCGTCGCGGCCGTCGTCGGCCTCGCCGAGCGGGGTGTCGTACCAGGTGGCCTCGCCGGCGAGCTGGTGGCGGTAGACCTCGAGGGCGGCGGGGTCGGCGGGCCGCCCGGTCTGCGGCATGAAGAGGTTGACGCCGAAGGGGCGTGCGGTGAGCCCGCGTACCTGCTTGATCTCCTGGTACAGGCCTCCGGCCGTCTTGTAGCCGCCGGCCAGGAAGCCGAGCGCCCCGGCCTCGCAGACGGCTCCGACCAGTTCGGGACAGGAGGCGCCACCCGCCATGGGGGCCTGCACGATCGGAAACCGAGAGAGATCGTTCAGTGCGGTGGTGGACATATGGGCATCGTGCCATGCCCCTGCTTCGGCGCCGAATCCGTACGTCAGGTCAGGAAGGCGGCTCCCGGACTGTGCGCGCCGGTTCGGGAAAACGCGGAGGGGCGGGACGGCTCACCGCCGTCCCGCCCCTCCCACTTCGTTGTACTGACCGGGTCAGGTCCGCCCGTTGAAGGCGTCCTTCAGCCGCGAGAACAGCCCCTGCTGCCCCGGCTGGAACTGGCCGGTGGGCCGCTCCTCGCCGCGCAGCTTGGCCAGTTCGCGCAGGAGGCGCTCCTGCTCCGCGTCGAGCTTGCCCGGGGTCTGCACCTCGACGTGCACGATCAGGTCGCCCCGGCCGTTGCCGCGGAGGTGGGTGACGCCACGGCCGTGCAGCGGGATCGACTGGCCGGACTGGGTGCCCGGACGGATGTCGATCTCCTCGAGGCCGTCGAGGGTCTGCAGCTGCACCTTGGTGCCGAGCGCGGCCGCGGTCATCGGCAGGGTGACCGTGCAGTGCAGGTCGTCGCCGCGCCGCTGGAACATGTCGTGCGGGGTCTCGTGGATCTCGACGTACAGGTCGCCGGCGGGGCCGCCGCCGGGGCCGACCTCTCCCTCGCCCGCGAGCTGGATCCGGGTGCCGTTGTCGACACCGGCCGGGATCTTGACCGTGAGGGTGCGACGGGACCGGACCCGGCCGTCGCCCGCGCACTCGGGGCACGGGGTCGGGACGACGGTGCCGAAGCCCTGGCACTGCGGGCAGGGGCGCGAGGTCATGACCTGGCCGAGGAAGGACCGGGTGACCTGCGAGACCTCGCCGCGGCCGCGGCACATGTCACAGGTCTGCGCGGAGGTGCCGGGTGCGGCGCCCTCGCCCGAGCAGGTCGTACAGACGACCGCCGTGTCGACCTGGATGTCCTTGGTCGTGCCGAAGGCCGCCTCGTTGAGGTCGATCTCCAGACGGATCATGGCGTCCTGGCCGCGGCGGGTCCGCGAGCGCGGGCCGCGCTGCGAGGCCGTGCCGAAGAAGGCGTCCATGATGTCGGAGAAGTTGCCGAAGCCACCGGCCCCGAAGCCGCCCGCGCCGCCTCCGCCGGAGGCCGAGAGCGGGTCGCCGCCGAGGTCGTAGACCTGCTTCTTCTGCGGGTCCGAGAGGACCTCGTAGGCGGCGTTGATCTCCTTGAAGCGTTCCTGCGTCTTGGGATCGGGATTGACGTCCGGGTGCAGCTCGCGGGCGAGCCTCCGGAACGCCTTCTTGATCTCGTCCTGGGAAGCGTCGCGGCGCACGCCGAGTACGGCGTAGTAGTCCGTGGCCACTTACGACTCCGCCAGGATCTGTCCGACGTAACGTGCCACTGCGCGTACCGCTCCCATCGTTCCGGGGTAGTCCATGCGGGTCGGTCCGACCACGCCGAGTTTGGCGACTGCTTCGCCGCCCGAACCGTAGCCGACCGAGACGACGGACGTGGAGCTCAGCCCCTCGTGGGCGTTCTCGTGCCCGATGCGTACGGTCATGCCCGATTCCTTGGCCTCGCCCAGCAGCTTGAGGAGCACGACCTGCTCCTCCAGAGCTTCGAGGACGGGTCTGATCATCAGGGGGAAGTCGTGTCCGAAGCGGGTGAGATTGGCGGTGCCGCCGATCATCAGCCGCTCCTCGTGCTCCTCGACCAGGCTTTCGAGGAGGGTCGCGAGCACGGTCGTGACCGTGGCGCGGTCCTCGGTCTCCTCGAAGGACTCGGGGAGGTCCTGCACCAGCTGCGGCACGTCGGCGAACCGGCGGCCGACGACCCGGCTGTTGAGCCGGGCCCGCAGGTCGGCGAGCGAGGTCTCGCCGAAGGGCGCGGGGCAGTCGATGAGCCGCTGCTCGACGCGGCCGGTGTCCGTGATGAGCACCAGCATCAGGCGGGCGGGGGCCAGCGAGAGCAGCTCCACGTGCCGGACGGTCGAGCGGGTCAGCGAGGGGTACTGGACGACGGCGACCTGGCGGGTCAGCTGGGCGAGCAGCCGGACCGTGCGGCCGACGACGTCGTCGAGGTCCACCGCGCCGTCGAGGAAGTTGTGGATGGCCCGGCGCTCGGGCGTCGACAGCGGCTTGACGCCGGCGAGCCGGTCGACGAAGAGCCGGTAGCCCTTGTCGGTCGGAATGCGGCCGGCGCTGGTGTGGGGCTGGGCGATGAAGCCCTCCTCCTCCAGGACGGCCATGTCGTTGCGCACCGTGGCCGGCGAGACGCCGAGCTTGTGCCGCTCGGTGAGCGCCTTGGAGCCGACGGGCTCCTCCGTCCCGACGTAGTCCTGGACGATGGCGCGCAGCACCTCGAGTCTGCGTTCGCTGAGCATCGTGCGCACCTCCAGCTCTCGTCGTCGTTCCGGTTGCTCCGCATTTGGCACTCGCCCTGTTCGAGTGCCAGCGATCCCCCGGCCAGTGTACGGCGGCGGGCGTCGCTCCTGGCAAGGTGGCGGCGCTCCCACCGGTTAGCGTCGCCTCATGGACGTGGATTGGGAAGCGTACGGATGGGAGCGGCTCGCGGACGGGGTGGGCCGGCGACGGCTGCCCCGCTGGGACGCCACGGTCGGGCTGGTCCTGGGTGAACGGGCCGTACTGCTGTACGACACGGGCTCGTCGCTCGCGGAGGGCGCCGAGCTGCGGGCCCAGATCGCGGGGCTCACGAACGGCCGGGAAGTGACGCACATCGCACTCGGTCATCCCCATTTCGACCATGTGCTGGGCACGGCGGCGTTCGCGGACGCGGAGGTCTTCGGCGCGGTCGGCTCGGACGAGCTGCTCGGCCGGGTGCGGGACCGGGACGAGCTGCGCGGGGACGCGGTGCGGCACGGGCTGGACCCGGCGGCGGCCGCGGAGGCGGTGGACGCCCTGGTGGTCCCGCGGCACGTGGTCTCGGGCGAGTGGACGCTCGACCTGGGAGGCCGGCAGGTCCTCCTGGCGAACGTGGGCCCCGGTCACACGGGCCACGACCTGGTGCTCCTCGTGCCGGGCGAGCGGGAGGTGGTGTTCTGCGGCGACCTCGTCGAGGAGTCGGGCGAGCCGCAGGCCGGCCCGGACGCGATCCCCTCCCGCTGGCCGGACGCGCTCGACCGGCTGCTGCGGCTCGGCGGCGAGGAGGCGGTGTACGTGCCGGGGCACGGTGCCGTGGTGGACGCCACGTTCGTACGGGCACAGCGCGATGAACTGGCACACCGCTTCCACGTGACCTAACGTCACCGGAATGCGCAGCTACAACCCGGACCTGACGCCGTCCTGGAAGAAGCCGAAGCCCGTCCCGGAGATCCCGGCCGACCGCGACCTCGTCGTCGAGGAGGTCGCCACGGGCTTCTGCGGGGCGGTGATCCGCTGCGAGGCGGGCACGGTGACGCTGGAGGACCGCTTCGGCAAGCACCGGGTGTTCCCGATGGAACCGCGCGGCTTCCTCCTGGAGGGCCGGGTGGTGACTCTGGTCCGCCCGGTCGCGGCCCCCGCCCGCCCCACCCGTACGGCCTCGGGCTCGGTCGCGGTGCCGGGCGCACGCGCGCGCGTGGCGCGGGCCGGCCGGATCTACGTCGAGGGCCGCCACGACGCCGAGCTCGTGGAGCGGGTCTGGGGCGACGACCTGCGGATCGAGGGCGTGGTCGTGGAGTACCTGGAGGGCGTCGACGACCTGCCGTCGATCGTGGCGGACTTCGCCCCGGCGCCGGACGCGCGCCTGGGGGTCCTGGTGGACCACCTGGTCCCGGGTTCGAAGGAGTCGAGGATCGCCGCGCGGGTGACCTCCCCGGACGTCCTGGTCGTCGGCCACCCGTACATCGACATCTGGGAGGCGGTGAAGCCGTCCTCGGTGGGCATCCGGGCGTGGCCGCGGGTCCCCAGGGGCCAGGACTGGAAGACGGGCGTGTGCCGCGCGCTGGGCTGGCCGCACGACAACACGGGCGCGGCCTGGCAGCACATCCTGTCGAGGGTCACGTCGTACAAGGACCTGGAACCGGAACTCCTGGGCCGCGTGGAGGAACTGATCGACTTCGTGACGGCGCCGTAGGGGTCGGTCCTCTTCGGGGTCGGCTCCTTCGCCGGGATCACCCTCGCGGGACGGTGGTCCCACCGGTACCCGGGCCAGGTCGTCGCGGTCGGCGGTCCGCTGCTGATCGTCGGCCGGCCCGCCCTGGCCGTGCTGGCCGACAAGCCGGTAGCGCTGCTCACCCTCGTGTTCGTCCAGGGCATGGCGTCGTTCGCACTGGGCGGCACCCTGATCGCCCGGGTCCTCCGCGAGGCCGCGGGAGCCCTCACCATGGCCGGCTCCTACGCGACCGCGGCGCTCGACGTCGGGGCGGCCGCCGGACCGCTCGTCGCCGCCGTCGCCCTCAGGACCGGGGCGGGGACGCTCGGACCGCTGTGGGCGAGCGGCCTCCTCGTCCTGGGCGCACTGCTCATCGCCCTGCCGTCACGCGGGACGCTCTCGGCCCAGGAGGCCGGCGGCCCGCCTGCCCGGCAAGAGACCGCCTAGTCCACGAGGTCCCGCACGACCGCGTCGGCGAGCAGCCGCCCCCGCAAGGTCAGTACCGCCCGCCCGGCGGCGTACGGCCCGTCGTCGAGCAGTCCGTCGGCGAGGGCCTTGCGGGACGCCGCGAGGCCCGCCGGCTTGAGGAGGGACAGTTCGACGCCCTCCTTGAGCCGCAGTTCGAGGAGCACGCGCTCGACTCTCCGGTCCTCGTCGGAGAGCAGCTCCCGTCCGGCCCCCGGCGACTTCCCGGCGGCCAGCGCGGCGGCGTACGCACCGGGATGCTTCACGTTCCACCAGCGGACGCCGCCGACGTGGCTGTGGGCGCCGGGGCCGGCGCCCCACCAGTCGGCCCCACGCCAGTACAGCTCGTTGTGGAGGCAGCGCCCGGCCTCCGATGTGGCCCAGTTGGAGACCTCGTACCACTCGAAACCGGCCTCGGCGAGGACGGAGTCCGCGATCAGGTACCGGTCGGCGTGCACGTCGTCGTCGGTCATCGGCACCTCGCCGCGCCGGATGCGGCGCGCCAGCTGCGTACCCTCCTCGACGATCAGCGCGTAGGCGCTGACGTGGTCGGGTCCGGCGCCGATGGCCGCGTCGAGCGAGGCCCGCCAGTCGTCGTCGGACTCGCCGGGGGTGCCGTAGATCAGGTCGAGGTTGACGTGCTCGAACCCGGCCGCGCGCGCCTCCGCGACGCACGCCTCGGGGCGCCCGGGGGTGTGCGTCCGGTCGAGGATCTTCAGGACGTGCTGCTTGGCGCTCTGCATGCCGAAGGAGATCCGGTTGAAGCCCCCGGCCCGCAGCTCCGCCAGGTACGCCGGGTTCACGGACTCCGGGTTAGCCTCGGTCGTGATCTCGGCGTCGTCCGCGAGCCCGAACTCGTCGCGGATCGCCCCCAGCATCCGTACGAGGTCGCCGGCGGCGAGCAGCGTCGGCGTACCCCCGCCGACGAACACCGTCCGCACCGGCCTGGGGTCGTCCCCGAGCACCTTCCGGGCGAGCCGGATCTCGTCGGCGACCTGATCGGCGTAGTTGTCCCGGGAGGCCAGTACGCCCCCGGTCCCGCGCAGCTCGCTCGCCGTGTAGGTGTTGAAGTCGCAGTAGCCGCAGCGCGTCGCGCAGTACGGCACGTGCAGGTAGAACCCGAGCGGCCGCTCCCCTGCCCCTTCCAGGGCGTGCGGGGGCAGCGCCCCGTCGTCGGGAACGGTCTCACCATCGGGCAGTACGGAAGGCATGAGCCCCATTGTCCCGTACTGCCCGAGGTGAACGCCCGGCCTGTGGACAACCTCTCCACAGGGACGAGGGTCAGGACTCCCGGGACCCCGCGTACATCTCCTCGATGAGGTCCTTGTACTCGCGCTCGACGACCGGCCGCTTCAACTTCAGCGACGGCGTCAGCTCGCCGTGCTCGATGTCGAGGTCGCGCGGCAGCAGGCGGAACTTCTTGATCGTCTGCCAGCGCTGGAGGCCGGCGTTGAGGCGGTCGACGTAGCCCTGGATCATCGCCACGGTCTGCGGGGCGGCGACGATCTCGGCGTACGACTTGCCCGCGAGGTCGTGCTCGGAGGCCCAGCCGAGGAGGGAGGGCTCGTCGAGGGCGATCAGCGCGGTGCAGAAGTTCCGGTCGGCACCGTGGACGAGGATGTTCGAGACGAACGGGCAGACGGCCTTGAACTGGCCCTCGACCTCGGCCGGCGCGATGTACTTGCCGCCGGACGTCTTGATCAGGTCCTTCTTGCGGTCGGTGATCCGCAGGTAGCCGTCGGCGGACAGCTCGCCGATGTCACCGGTGTGGAACCAGCCGTCGGACTCCAGGACCTCGGCCGTCTTCTCGGGCAGGCCGTGGTAGCCCTCCATGATGCCGGGGCCGCGCAGCAGGATCTCGCCGTCGTCGGCGATCCGGACCTCGGTGCCGGGGAGCGGCTTGCCGACGGTGCCGGTGCGGTAGGCCTCACCCGGGTTGACGAAGGAGGCGGCGGAGGACTCGGTGAGTCCGTACCCCTCGAGGATGTGGATGCCCGCGCCGGCGAAGAAGTAGCCGATCTCGGGGGCGAGCGCGGCGGATCCGGAGATGCACGCGCGCAGGTTGCCGCCGAAGGCGTCTCGGATCTTGGCGTAGACGAGGGCGTCGGCGACCTTGTGCTTGGCCGTGAGGCCGAAGGGCGCGGAGGCGGTGCCGGTGCGGCGGAAGTTGTCCTGGGTCGCCTTGGCGTAGTCGCGGGAGACCCCGGCGGCCCACTGGAAGATCTTGTACTTGGCTCCGCCGGCCGCGCGGGCCTTGGCGGCGACGCCGTTGTAGACCTTCTCGAAGATGCGCGGCACGGCGGCCATGTAGGTCGGCTGGACCACCGGCAGGTTCTCGATGATCTTGTCGACCCGGCCGTCGACGGCGGTGACGTGCCCGACCTCGATCTGTCCCGAGGTGAGGACCTTGCCGAAGACGTGCGCGAGCGGCAGCCACAGGTACTGGACGTCGTCCTGGGTGACGAGACCGGTGGCGGCGATGGCCTTCGCCATGTACGACCAGTTGTCGTGCGGGAGGCGGACGCCCTTGGGGCGGCCGGTGGTGCCCGAGGTGTAGATGAGGGTCGCGAGCTGGGTCGAGGTGATCGCCGCGACCCGCTCCTTGACGGCCTCGGGGTGCTTCTCCAGGTACGCCTTGCCGCGCGCCTCCAGCTCGGCGAGGGAGAGGACGAACTCGCCGTCGCTCTCGACGCCGGTGGCGTCGATGACGACCACGTGGTGGAGGTTCGGCAGGTCGGCGCGGCGCTCCACGGCCTTGGCGAGCTGCGTCGCGTCCTCGGCGATGAGGACCTTCGACTCGGAGTCGGAGAGGATGAACGCCGACTCCTCCGCGTTGGTCTGCGGGTAGACCGTGGTGGTCGCGGCGCCGGCGCACATCACGCCGAGGTCGGCGAGGATCCACTCGACGCGGGTGGCGGAGGCCAGGGCGACGCGCTCCTCGGACTGCACGCCGAGGTCGGCGAGGCCGGCGGCGATGGAGTAGACCCGCTCGGCGGCCTGCCCCCAGCTGAGCGACTTCCAGTCGTCGGGACCGGTGCCGGAGGCGGCGGGCACCGGATAGCGGTAGGCCTCGGCGTCCGGAGTCCGCTCGACGCGCTCAAGGAAGAGGGCAGCCACGGAGGGCGGCCGGTTCTCGATCTGGGTCTGTGTGTCGCTCACGACGTCCTCCGGGCGGCGGCGGTGCCTTCTGGTGGTTCGTAAAACTAACTGGCGAGTAACCTTCGAGCCGGGATCAGAGTAAAGGCCCGGGGTCTGGCGCGTAAGGGTCTACAGGGCGTCGCTTCACGTCGCTTCAATAACGAACGAACCCGCGTACCGACGCGGAACGGGCCCACGCGCACTCTGCACGTGGACCCGTTCGTCGTCTGCCTCCGCGGCGACTACTTCTTCTTGCCTGAGGACTCGTCGCTCGACAGGACGGCGATGAAGGCCTCCTGCGGCACCTCCACCGAGCCGACCATCTTCATGCGCTTCTTGCCTTCCTTCTGCTTCTCGAGCAGCTTCCGCTTACGGGAGATGTCACCGCCGTAGCACTTGGCGAGGACGTCCTTGCGGATGGCGCGGATGGTCTCGCGGGCGATGACCCGGGAGCCGATCGCGGCCTGGATCGGCACCTCGAAGGCCTGCCGCGGGATGAGCTCGCGCAGCTTGGCGACGAGCCGCACACCGTAGGCGTACGCGGCGTCCTTGTGGGTGACGGCGGAGAACGCGTCGACCTTGTCGCCGTGCAGCAGGATGTCGACCTTGACCAGGCTGGAGGCCTGCTCGCCGGTGGGCTCGTAGTCGAGGGAGGCGTAACCGCGCGTCTTGGACTTCAGCTGGTCGAAGAAGTCGAAGACGATCTCCGCGAGGGGCAGGGTGTAGCGGATCTCGACCCGGTCCTCGGAGAGGTAGTCCATGCCGATCAGGGTGCCGCGACGGGTCTGGCACAGCTCCATGATCGCGCCGATGAACTCGCTCGGGGCCAGGATCGTGGCGCGTACGACGGGCTCGTACACGTCGTTGATCTTGCCCTCGGGGAACTCGCTCGGGTTCGTGACCGTGTGCTCGCTGCCGTCCTCCATGACGACGCGGTACACGACGTTCGGCGCGGTGGCGATGAGATCGAGCCCGAACTCGCGCTCCAGCCGCTCACGGATCACGTCGAGGTGGAGCAGCCCCAGGAAGCCGACGCGGAAGCCGAAGCCGAGCGCGGCGGAGGTCTCCGGCTCGTAGACGAGGGCGGCGTCGTTGAGCTGGAGCTTGTCGAGGGCCTCGCGGAGGTCCGGGTACTCCGAGCCGTCCAGCGGGTAGAGACCCGAGAACACCATCGGCTTCGGGTCCTTGTAGCCGCCGAGGGCCTCGGTGGCGCCCTTGTTCAGGGAGGTGATCGTGTCACCGACCTTGGACTGACGGACGTCCTTCACGCCGGTGATGATGTAGCCGACCTCGCCGACGCCGATGCCGTCGGCCGACGTCATCTCGGGGGACGAGACGCCGATCTCCAGGAGCTCGTGGGTGGCGCCGGTCGACATCATCTTGATGCGTTCGCGCTTGTTGAGCTGCCCGTCGACGACACGGACATAGGTCACCACGCCCCGGTACGAGTCGTACACGGAGTCGAAGATCATCGCGCGGGCGGGGGCGTCGGCGACACCGACGGGCGCCGGGACGTCGCGGACGACCCGGTCCAGCAGCGCGTCGACACCGACACCGGTCTTCGCCGAGACCTTGAGGACGTCCTCCGGCTGGCAGCCGATGAGGTTCGCGAGCTCCTCGGAGAACTTCTCCGGCTGGGCGGCCGGCAGGTCGATCTTGTTCAGGACCGGGACGATGGTGAGGTCGTTCTCCATCGCCAGGTACAGGTTGGCGAGGGTCTGCGCCTCGATGCCCTGGGCCGCGTCGACCAGCAGGACCGTGCCCTCACAGGCCGCGAGCGAACGCGAGACCTCGTACGTGAAGTCGACGTGCCCGGGGGTATCGATCATGTTCAGGATGTGCGTGGCGCCCTGGGTCGGCCCCTCGGTCGGCGCCCACGGCAGCCGGACCGCCTGGGACTTGATCGTGATGCCGCGCTCCCGCTCGATGTCCATCCGGTCGAGATACTGGGCACGCATCTGCCGCTGGTCGACCACACCGGTCAGCTGGAGCATCCGGTCGGCGAGCGTGGACTTGCCGTGGTCGATGTGCGCGATGATGCAGAAGTTGCGGATCAGAGCCGGGTCGGTACGGCTCGGCTCGGGCACGTTGGTAGGAGTCGCGGGCACGCAGGGTCTCGTCTCGGGGCGATGTCGGATCGATACGTAGGCTCCATGGTCCCATGCCCGTCGCCCTGCGCCTGGTTTGGGCGGGCGTGAGGGTGACTGATACTGTGGACAGCTGTGTCTCGTGCGCCCTCTCAGCCGCGAGTCACACTCCAGAAGGAACATCGAACCTGTAAAGGCTCTTTTCGTGGCGAACATCAAGTCCCAGATCAAGCGGAACAAGACGAACGAGAAGGCGCGCCTGCGCAACAAGGCCGTCAAGTCCTCGCTCAAGACCGCGATCCGCAAGGCCCGCGAGGCCGTCGCCGCGGGTGACGTCGAGAAGGCCGTCGTGGCCACTCGCGCCGCCTCCCGCGCGCTCGACAAGGCTGTCTCGAAGGGTGTCATCCACAAGAACGCCGCCGCCAACAAGAAGTCGGCGCTGGCCACCAAGGCTGCCGCTCTCCAGGGCTGAGCTCTGATGTAACCGGCCGTACGGGACCCAGCGGGCCCTCTCTCCCGCTCCCGCCCGGCCACCAGGACTCGCACGCGGACGCGTTCGCCACGCGGGTGCGAGCCCACCCAGCTTGTACGACGAAGGCCCCGCCGCTCCTTCCCCAGGAGCGACGGGGCCTTCGCCGCATCCCGCCCCGGGGGTCACGACGCGAAGCCGCCGCCGGACCGACGGGGTGCGGGGGCGGAACCCCCGGGAAACCCTCCGGCAGAGACCAGAGCACGCGCCGGGTCGACCCGGCGACGCGAAGCCGCCGCCAGACTGCACGGGAAGCAGGGCGGAACCCCCGAGAAGCCATCCGGCAGAGACCAGAGCACGCGCCGGGTCGACTCAGCGGCGCGAAGCCGCCGCCCGATCGCACGGGGTGCGGGGGCGGAGCCCCCGGGAAGAAACCTCAACCCCCACCAGCCCCCGGCAGGGTTTCGGGAAGGGGCGGGGTGGGGGAAAACGCCCCCTCACACCCCGCGCCGCATCCTCGCCGCCCGCGCCACCGCGACCACCGCCTTCTCCAGGGCGTACTCCGGGTCGTCCCCGCCGCCCTTCACCCCCGCGTCCGCCTCGGCGATCGCCCGCAGCGCCACCGACACCCCGTCCGGCGTCCAGCCCCGCATCTGCTGCCGCACCCGGTCGATCTTCCAGGGCGGCATGCCCAGCTCCCGCGCCAGGTCGGCGGGCCGGCCGCCTCTTGCCGAGGACAGCTTGCCGATCGCCCGCACGCCCTGGGCGAGCGCACTGGTGACGAGCACCGGCGCGACCCCGGTCGAGAGCGACCAGCGCAGGGCCTCGAGGGCCTCCGCCGTCCGCCCCTCGACCGCGCGGTCGGCGATGTTGAAGGAGGAAGCCTCGGCGCGGCCGGTGTAGTACCGCCCGACGACGGCCTCGTCGATCGTCCCGTCCACGTCGGACGTGAGCTGTGCGACCGCGGACGCGAGCTCCCGCAGATCGCTGCCGATCGAGTCCACGAGCGCCTGGCACGCCTCCGGCGTGGCCGCCCGCCCGAGCGCCCGGAACTCCTGCCGTACGAACGACAGCCGCTCCGCCGGCTTCGTCGTCTTCGGGCAGGCCACCTCCCGCGCCCCGGCCTTGCGCGCCGCGTCGAGCAGGCCCTTGCCCTTGGCGCCGCCCGCGTGCAGCAGGACCAGCGAGATGTCCTCGATCGGGTCGTCGAGGTAGGCCTTGACGTCCTTGATCGTGTCGGCGGAGAGATCCTGGGCGTTCCGCACGACGAGCACCTTGCGCTCGGCGAAGAGCGAGGGGCTGGTGAGCTCCACCAGCGAGCCGGGCTGGAGCTGCTCGGGCGCGAGGTCGCGCACGTCCGTGTCGGCGTCGGCGGCGCGGGCGGCCCGCACCACCTCCTGGACGACGCGGTCGAGGAGCAGGTCCTCCTGCCCCACGGCGAGCGTCACGGGGCCGAGGAGGTCGTCGGGGGAAGTCTTTCTGGTGGCCATCGCGATCCAGCATCCCACGGGCCACTGACAGCGATGCCCGAGAATGGCGGGGTGAGTGAACGACACGTACTGGTACTCCCCGACCGCGACGCCGCCGAGGAGGTCGCGGGCGAGCTCCCCGACCGTTTCGGCCTTGCCGAGGAACCGCAGCTCGTACGGGACGCCCTGGCCGGCGAGGACGACGCCGAGGACGCCCAGTGGCTGGTCGTCGTCGAGGATCCGGCGGGCCGTCTGGACCCGGCGGCGCTCGACGAGCTGGCCGCCGAGTACGAGGGCTGGCTGGAAGCCGAGTAACGCCCCCGTCAGCCCCGGTCCACCCCCTTGGGGACGATCTGGATGTCGAGGTCGATGCTGATGCTGGACCCGACGGCCGCGATGCCGCGCGCGAGGAGCGTCTGCCAGGTGAGGGTGAAGTCCTCCCGGTGCAGCTCGGTGGTGGCCCGGCAGGCGCACCGGGCCTCGCCTTCAAGACCGCTCCCGAGGCCGAGGTACTGGGTGTCGAGGGTGACCGTACGGCTCACTCCGTGCAGGGTGAGCGCCCCGGTGACGGCCCAGCGGGTGCCGCCCTTGTGCGTGAAGCGTTCGCTGAAGAACTCCAGCGTGGGGTAGGCGCCGACGTCGAGGAAGTCACCGGAGCGCAGGTGGTCGTCGCGCATCTGCACCCCGGTGTCGATGGAGGCCGCGTCGATGACGACGTGCATCGCCGAGTGCTCCATCCGGTCACCGATCCGCACCGCGCCGGCGAAGCTGTTGAAGCGGCCGTGGATCCGGGCGAGGCCTATGTGGCGTGCCGTGAAGCCGATCTGCGAATGCGAGGGGTCGATCTCCCAGTCGCCGGGTTCGGGGAGCTGGGGCTGCGGGGCGACCTGGAGCAGGACGTCGCCGAGGCCCGTGTGGCCGCCCTCGGTGACGACGGCGCTGCCGTGGTGCGGCGTGTAGCCCTCGGCCGTGACGGCGAGCCGGTACTCACCCGCCGGCACGGTCACCAGCGCCGTACCGTACGGGTCGGTCTCGCCGCCGAGCACCTTGCGGCCTGCGGCGTCACTGACGACGAACTCGGCCTGCCGGAGGGGTTCGTGCACGGGGTCGAGCACCCGGCAGCTCAGCACCCCCGCCGAGGCGGGGACGGCGACACCGGCGAGCGGGCCGCCTCGCGCGGCGCCCCCCGCGCGCTTCCCGAAAAGACGATCGAACATTCTTCACGCACCCCCGTGCGACTCGTTTACTGTGCAACGAAGCCGCATTCGATCATCATCGGCACGTTCGAGGCAAACCGGGCAACCGGCAGCAAGTGCGACCGAGGGCCCGAATCGGAATTCCCGCCCGCGAGGTCGCTGCCGGAGTCTTAGCCGACGGGTGCCGATTCCCCTTCCCTCGTGGGCAGTTCCCGCATCCGCGCCAGCGGGGAGGGCAGTACCCACAGCACGGCGAGGACGGCCCCCGCGGTGGCGATCCACAGCGTCGGACGGAGTCCGATCGTGGCGCCGAGCAGACCGCCGACGAGCGCGCCGATCGGGCGGAACCCGTGGTTGAGCGTCCGGAACGCGCCCATGACCCGAGCCCGGACGGCGTCCGGTATCAGCGCCATCTGGAACGATCCCGCGGCGATGTCCACGATCATCACCCCGACGCAGGAGAGGAACTCCGCCACGAACATCACGAAGACGACCAGCGGCAGCGGCCCGTCCGCCAGAGGCACCAGGAGCAGCGGCAGCGTGAATCCGAGGAAGCCGGTGACGAGCGAGCCCCCGATGCCGATCCGCCGGACGACCGCCCCGCTGAGCACCGCCCCGAGGAGACCGCCCACTGCTCCGGCTCCGAGTATCAGCCCGAGCAGGCCGGCGCTGATGCCGAGTTCGGTGGTCACGTAGAGCACGAAGAGGGTGTGGAACATGTAGTTGAAGAACTGGACCGTGCCGGAGGCGGCGAACAGCGCGCGCATCGACGGCTCCCGGACCAGCCAGCGCAGCCCCTCGGTGAAGTGGCCCTTGGCCACCGGGGCCGGCGGCGGCTCGACCGGCTTGATCCGGGCCAGGTACCCGGCCGACACCAGATAGGTGAGGGCGTCCGCGACCAGGGCGAAGGGCGCCGTGAGGAACTGCACGAGGAGGCCACCGATACCGGGCCCCGCCAGCCAAGCCGTCGAACGACTGCCATTGACCAGCGCGTTCGCCTGCACATATCGCTCGGTGGGGACGAGCGCCACGAAGAGCGTCGTGTTGCAGACCTCGAAGAGCACGGTGAGCGCTCCGATCCCGAAGGCCACCGCGTAGAGCTGGGTGAGCGTCAGCGCGTCGAGCATGTAGGCGACGGGCAGCGTCAGTACCAGTGCCGCCCGCCCGAGGTCGGCCGCGATCATGGCGCGCCTGCGGCTGGTCTGCCGGTCGGCCCAGGCGCCGAGCGGAAGGTTGAGCAGGAGGGCGGGCAGGAGTTCGGCGGCCTTGAGCCAGCCCATCGCCGCGGCGTCGGCCCCGAGGACGAGGACGGCCGCGAGCGGGATCGCCATCAGCGATATCTGGTCCCCGGCGAGGGAGACGGTCTGCCCGGTCCAGTAACGGCGGAAGGTCCGCTCGCGCAGCAGCGCCGGTACGCGTTCCACGAGGGCCACGCCACTCACTCCTTTTCGCTTTCGGGGGCGTCTTCGCTTTCGGGGGTGTCCTGATCCAGGTAGGCGATCCGCAGGACGATGACGGGCCGGGCGCCCTCCGGCCGGAGGGACGGGTCGGAGGCGCGCGCCTCGTAGGGCAGGAGCAGGGCGTCGATCCGTTCCCCGAGGCCGGCCAGCTCCTCCGGGGTGAGGTGGAGCAGCGAGTCGCCGAACTGCTCGGCCTCCCGCCACTCCTTCGGGAGCCGGTGCCGGTTCTCCATGGCGCGGGTGACCCGCTCGAAGTACCGCTCGGCGATGGCGGCACTCAGCGCGTCGGCCGCCTGCGAGACCGCCTCGTCCTCGCTGTACTCGGGCCATTCGGTGTACCGGGCCGTCGCCCGCCAGGGCTTCTCCCGGCCACGGCCGCCCGGCGCCTCCTCCACGAGCCCGTACTTGGCGAGTATCCGCAGGTGGTAGGAGCAGCTGGCCACGGACTCCCCGGTCAGCTGGGCCGCCCGGGTGGCGGTGAACGGCCCGTTGGCGCGCAGCAGCCCCACCAGGGTCATCCGAAGGGGATGGGCGTAGGCCCGCAGGGCGCGCGGGTCGGTGAGTCGGATACTGCGGGGCTGCTCGTCCGCGGGTTGCGGGTCACTGATCTCCGGCATGATGAAAAGGTATCTTTAGAAAGACTCCTTTACAAGCACTTCTCTACAAGCGCTCTCGCGCGCTCCCTCCCACACGTGCGCTCCTTCCCGCCGCCCTCACCCTCCCCTCGGTACGGCCACCAGCCCCCTCCCCGCCCCCACCACCGCGATCGCCCCGTCCTCGTCGGTCCGCAGCACCCGCGCCCCACCGGCTCGCAACGACTCCAGCGTCCGGGGCGACGGGTGTCCGTACGGGTTCTCCCGCCCCGCCGAGACCAGCGCGAGCCGCGGCCGCACGGCCCGTATCAGTCCCGGGTCCTGGTGGGCGGAACCGTGATGGGCCACCTTCAGGACGTCCACCGGCGCAAGCTCCGGATGGGCCCGCAGCAACGCCCGTTGGGCCGGCGGTTCCAGATCGCCGAGCAGCAACAGAGTCAGCCCTCCGGCGGTCCGGACGAGCAGGGTGACACTGGCGTCGTTCGGCCCTCCGGCCGATTCCCCGTGACCGGCCGACGCCCCGGAACCCGCCGCTCCTCCGGCACCCTCCGAACCCTCCACACCAGCCGCACCCGTCATGGGCCAGAGCACTCGCCATTCCAGCGTCCCGGCCCGCCGCCGCTCCCCTGGCCCCGCCCGGATCAGCGGCACACCCGCAGCGGCGGCCGTCCGCCGGACGAACGCGACCTGCGCGGGCGGCTCTTCGAGCCACGTCGCCTGGATCGCCCCCACCGACCGCCCCCGCAGCACCCCGGGAAGACCGGCCACATGGTCCGCGTGGAAGTGGGTCAACACCAGCAACGACACCCGCCGCACACCGAGTTCACGCAGACAGCGATCAACCGGTACGGGGTCGGGACCCGCGTCCACCACGACGGCCGCGTCCCCGCCCGCCGCCAGCACCGTCGCATCCCCCTGCCCCACCTGACACATCGCGAACACCCAGCCGGGCGGCGGCCATCCCGTGACCCACCGGGCCAGCGGCACCGGTCGCACCACCACCAGCAGAAGCAGGAGGACGACGAGCGCACCGACCGGCCCCCGATGCGGCAGCCTGCGCACCCCGAGCACCACAAGGGCCGTCAGCAGCGCGAGGGCGAGGCCGCCCCACCACCCGCCGGGCCACGCCAGCTCCGCCCCCGGCAGGGAAGCCCCGGTACGGGCCACCCGCGCGATCCACCCGGCCGGCCACCCGGCCACCCACGCCAGCCCCTCCGCGGCCGGCGCCCACGCGGGTGCGACAGCCAGCGCGGCGAAGCCGAACACCGTCGCGGGCGCCACCGCGAGCTCGGCGAACAGATTCGCCGGGATGGCGACCAGACTCACCCGGGCCGCGAACACGACGACGACCGGTGCGCACACCGCCTGCGCCGCCAAGGACGCCGCGAGCGCCTCCGCCAGCCTGTCCGGTACGCGGCGCCGTCGCAGCGCCTCGCCCCACCGTGGGGCGACCGTGAGTAGGGCGCCGGTGGCCAGGACCGAGAGAAGGAATCCGTAACTCCTCGCGAGCCAGGGGTCGTAGAGCACCAGGACCAGCACGGCGGCGGCCAGCGCGGGGATCAGCGATCTCCTGCGGCCCGTCCCGATCGCGAGGAGCACGACGAGCCCGCAGGCCGCGGCACGCAGCACGCTCGGATCGGGCCGGCAGACGACCACGAAGGCCAGCGTCAGCGCTCCCCCGGCCAGCGCCGTGACCCGCAGCGACATCCCCAGCCGGGGTGCGAGCCCACCGCGCTCGGTCTGATGCGCCCGCCCGGGACGCCCGACGAGAAGGAGCAGGACGATGGAGAGGTTGCTGCCGGAGACGGCCAGAAGATGAGTGAGATCGGTGGCCTCGAAGGCGTCCCGCAGCTCGGGCCCCACCCTGGACGTGTCCCCGACCACCAGGCCGGGCAACAGGGCCCTGGCGTCCGGGGCGAGCCCCTCGGTCGCCCGGCGCAGCCCGGCCCGGAGCTCCCCCGCCGTCCGCTGCAGCGTGCTCGGAGGTCCGAGGACGCGAGGCGGTCCCGCCCCGTCGACCTTGAGCACCGCCGCGAAGGGATCGCCGGGGCGGAAGGGCGGCGTGAGCCGAGCGCCCACGCCCAGCCGGGTGGAGGGCAGGAGCCGCAGCCACTCCTCCCGGCCCCCACCCGGCGGAACGACGAGCAGAACCGGCGCCCTGGTCCGGTGGACCGTGCCGTCCGGCCGCTCGACCCGGGTCACCTCGCCGTCCAGGACCACGGAGACCGGCACCGTCGCACTGCCCCGCACCCGGGGCCGGGTGAGCCGGGGATCGGAGGTCACCGTCACCTCCAGCCGCGCCCGCGCGTCCTCCCGGGCCAGGGCCGGTACGGGGCCGCGCCGCAGGTCCGCCGTATGCAACCCCGCCGAGGTGGCCCCTGCCGCGGCACACAGCAGGACCCCCGCACAGGCGGTCGTCCACAACCGCCGGCCGGACAGGCCCCGAACGGCCCGCGTGCCGCGGAGCCACCGGGCCGAGACCGGTGCCAGCAGAACGGCGGCTCCCGCCACACAGGCTCCGACAACCACCACCGTCCACCACCCGCTGACGCCCACCGCCCAGGCCGCCGCCCCCCAGGCCGCCACCGCGAGCGGGACGAGCCGCAGATCGGTCGGCCCCTCCGCCCACGGAGGCGCCCCGGCCCCCGACTCCCCAGCCCTCCCCTCCTCCGTCCCCCGCTGCTCGGTCGCGCTCTCCTCTGCCGCGCTCTCCTCTGCCGCCGTCGTCCCCCGGCTCACGGCCGGACCAGCGGTTCGAGGTCGGCGAACCTGCGCTCACCGATGCCGTTGACCTCCCGCAGCTCCCCGACCGACCGGAACCCACCGTGCTCCGTGCGATGGTCGACGATGTGCCGGGCGAGGACCGGTCCGACGCCGGGAAGCGTGTCGAGCTGCTCCACCGTCGCCGTGTTGAGGCTCAGCACCACCGTCGGCCCACCACCACCGCTTCCGCTCCCGACACCGGAGCCGGCGACCGGCGTCCCCGGCAGGCCGACGAGAACCTGCTCACCGTCGAACAGCACACGGGCCCGGTTGAGCCCGGTCAGATCGGCCTCCGGCTTCGCCCCACCCGCGGCACGCAAGGCATCCGCCACACGCGACCCCGCGGGCAGAGTCAGCACCCCCGGCCTGCGCACCTTGCCGCCGACGTCGACGATCACCCTGGACCCGCCCGCCGCGGGCCGCGCCATCGACCCCGCCACCGGCCCCTCTGGTGCCGCGGGCGCGGCCGCGGCGGGGGCGGCCCGGACCAGTTCGGGAGCGCGCACCGGTTCCGGCCGTCCCGTCCAGAAGTAACCGCCCGCGAGACCCGCCGCCACGAGCAGGACCACCGTCAGTGCGGCCAGCGCCCTCGGCTCGAGCCCGAACCGCGTCTGCGCCCACACCGGCGTCCGCTCGCGCAGCACCGTCGCCCACCGCTCCCGCATCCCGGGCGGGGATCCCCTCTCCAGCGCCTCAGGAGCCTTCGGACCACCCTGTACCCCCGGATCAGGGTCGGGAGCCACCCCCTCCAGCGCCCCGGCCCGTCCCACCGGCGCCCCCGCCACCCCCGCCGGCGGAAACAGGGCGTCCCCCCGCCGCCGTACGCCGGCCTCGGAAAGCGTGGCGGTCCTCCTGACCCGGGCCCGCCTCCTGGCCCGTCCGGGAGACACACCACGCGCCCCGGGTCGGCTCCGCCCGTCGGAGCCCGGCGCCCGGCCCGGTCCGCTGGACGGAGCGCCCGGCGCGCCCAGGACGTCAGGGGTGGTCGATGCGATGCGTGTACGAAGAGTCATGCAGGTGACGGTAGGGATCACCACCGTGCCGTGCGGGTCTCGCTCCCGTTCCGTGCACAAGGGCCCCTCTGTGGAAAACTCCGTCACTCCCCCGAGGGACGAACGGCCTCAGCGCGGCGAGACGACGACCGCCAGGAGCCCCGGTCCCGTGTGGGCGCCGATGACCGCCCCCACCTCGCTGACGTGGAGTTCCCCCATGCCGGGCACCCGCTCCCGGAGCCGGTCGGCGAGGACCGCGGCCCGCTCGGGCGCGGAGAGGTGGTGGACGGCGATGTCGACGGCGCCGGAGCCGGCACGCTCCACCGCGATCTCCTCCAGCCGTGCGATGGCCTTCGAGGCCGTCCGCACCTTCTCCCGCAGTTCGATCCGGCCGCCGTCGAGTTCGAGGAGCGGCTTCACCGCGAGCGCGGAGCCGAGCAGCGCCTGCGCGGCACCGATGCGCCCGCCTCGGCGCAGGTAGTCCAGGGTGTCGACGTAGAAGTAGGCGGAGGTGCCCGCCGCGCGCTTCTCGGCCGCCGCCACCGCCTCGTCGAGCGAACCGCCCGCCTCCGCGACCTGCGCCGCCGCCAGGACGCAGAACCCCAGCGCCATGCCGACCATGCGGGTGTCCACCACCCGTACGGGCACGGGGGCGTCCTTGGCGGCCAGCACGGCCGCGTCATGCGTGCCCGAGACCTCGGCGGAGAGATGGAGCGACACGATGCTCCGCGCGCCGGCCGCGGCGGCCACGCGATAGGCCTCGGCGAAGGTCTCGGGACTCGGCCGTGAGGTGGTGACGGCCCGCCTCTTCTGCAGGGCCTCCGCGAGGGCCTGCGCCGAGATCTCGTTGCCTTCCTCGAGAGCGCGGTCGCCGATGACGACGGTCAGCGGGACCGTGGTGATGGCGTGCCGCTCCCTCGTCTGGCGTGGCAGGTAGGCCGTGGAATCGGTGACGATCGCGACATGCCGGGACATGAGCGGGAGGTTACCCGCCGAGGCCGCCGCAGGGCAGCCCGGCCCCCCGTCAGGTGGTGGTCTCCGGGCGGGCCGACTTCTCCCAGGGGTAGGCGGTCCGCCGGGGATCGGGCGCGGTGATCGCGGACGGTTCGCCGCCGTCCCGCGAGGCTGCCTGACCGGACTGTCCCGACGCCCCGGTGGCGCTGTCGGAAGCGGCATCCGGCACCGGCCCCTGCGTCGTCTCCGGTTCGGTCCAGTGGCGCAGCGCGCCCGCCTCGACGTCGATCTGGGCGCTGAGCGTCGACAGGTCGTCCTCGGCGAACCTCACGGCCCGTTCCCTGGCGGCCCTGCGCAGTGCGTCGGCCGAGCTCGTGATGCGCTCGGTCCGCGCGGCGAGCTCGGGGAGCTGACCGGACACCCATGCCCGGTCCGGCTCCTTCTCGAGACGCTTGAGGTCCTCGTCCAACTCGCGCGCGTGCCCGCTGAGCCGGTGGAACAGGGCGAGCGACTCCTTCAGCGAGGCGTCCTCGCCGACACCGGCCTGCAGCGCCTCCTGGGTGGCCCGCATCGAGGTGCGCAGCGAGAGCCGCAGCCTGGCCAGCTCACCCGCCACCCCGGTCTGTCCGAAGCTCTTGGCCCTCAGCGTGGTGTCCTCGACCGTGCGCCTGGCCTGGTCCAGGGTGCGGTCGACCCCCCGCGCGGCGGCCTTGGCCGCCTTCACGGTGACGTAGGCCCCGAGCGCCACGAACGACAAGAAGAGCAGCGCCATGATCGTGATAATCGCGGCTTCCATGTGCGCGCCCCTCCGGCGTTCGTCGAGTCCCCACGGATGTGGTTCCTCCACCGTAAACGGAAGGGGCAGGCCAGGGGTTCCATCGGAACCCCCAACCTGCCCGTAGGGGAAACCCCCTATGCGGGGAAGCCCCTATGTCGGGCCCCGTCAGCCGGCGACGATGTTGACCAGCTTCGGCGCGCGCACGATCACCTTGCGGATCTCGGCGCCGCCGAGCGCGGCGACCACGTGCGGGTCGGCGAGCGCCAGCGTCTCGAGCTCGGCGTCCGTGATCGACGGCGAGACCTCCAGGCGGGCCTTGACCTTGCCCTTGATCTGCACGACGCAGGTGACGGTCTCGTCGACGACGTATGCCGGGTCGGCGACCGGGAAGCCCTGGTGGACGACCGAGTCGCTGTGGCCCAGCCTGCGCCACAGCTCCTCGGCGATGTGCGGGGCCAGCGGGGCGACGAGCAGCACCAGCTGTTCGGCGACCGGCCGGGAGAGCGCACCGCCGGACTTGGTCAGGTGGTTGTTCAGCTCGGTGATCTTGGCGATGGCGGTGTTGAAGCGCATCGCGACCATGTCCTGCGCGACACCGTCGATCGCCTTGTGCAGGGCACGCAGCGTGTCCTCGTCGGGCGCGGTGTCGACGACGGTGACCTCGCCGGTCGACTCGTCGACGATGTTGCGCCACAGTCGCTGCAGCAGCCGGTACTGGCCGATCACCGCGCGCGTGTCCCAGGGGCGCGACACGTCCAGCGGACCCATCGCCATCTCGTACAGGCGCAGGGTGTCGGCGCCGTACTCGGAGCAGATCTCGTCCGGCGTGACGGCGTTCTTCAGGGACTTGCCCATCTTGCCCAGGACGCGGCTGACCTTCTCGCCCTGGTACCAGAAGCCGCCGTCCCGCTCCTCGACCTCGGCCGCCGGCACGGCGATGCCGCGCGCGTCCCGGTACACGAAGGCCTGGATCATGCCCTGGTTGTAGAGCTTGTGGAACGGCTCGGCCGAGGAGATGTGGCCCAGGTCGAACAGCATCTTGGACCAGAAGCGCGCGTACAGCAGGTGCAGCACGGCGTGCTCGGCGCCGCCGACGTACAGGTCGACGCCACCGGTCGGCATGCCCTCGCGGGGGCCCATCCAGTACTGCTCGACGGCCGGGTCGACCAGCTTCTCGGAGTTGTGCGGGTCGAGGTAGCGCAGCTCGTACCAGCAGGAACCGGCCCAGTTGGGCATGGTGTTGGTCTCGCGGCGGTAGCGGCGCGGGCCGGTGCCGTCGCCGAGGTCCAGGGTGACGTTGACCCAGTCCTCGTTGCGGGACAGCGGGGTCTCCGGCTGGGTGTCCGCGTCGTTCGGGTCGAAGGTGCGCGGCGAGTAGTCCTCGACCTCGGGCAGCTCCAGCGGCAGCATCGACTCGGGCAGGGAGTGGGCGACGCCGTCCTCGTCGTAGACGATCGGGAAGGGCTCGCCCCAGTACCGCTGGCGGCTGAACAGCCAGTCGCGCAGCCGGAAGTTGACGGTGCCCTCGCCGATGCCGCGGTCGGCCAGCCAGGCAGTGATCTTCGCCTTGGCGTCGACGACGCCAAGGCCGTCCAGGGAGATCTCGTCGTTCGCGGAGTTGACCAGCTTCGCCTCGTAGGAGGCGAAGGCCTCGTCCCAGGTGGACGGGTCGGTGCCGCGGTCGTCGCTGGGCTCCACGACACAGCGCATCGGCAGCTCGAAGGCGCGCGCGAAGGCGAAGTCGCGGCTGTCGTGCGCCGGGACGGCCATGATGGCGCCGGTGCCGTAGCCCATCAGGACGTAGTCGGCGATGAAGACCGGGACCCGCTCGCCGCTGACCGGGTTGGTCGCGTACGCGCCGGTGAAGACGCCGGTCTTCTCCTTGGCGTCGGCCTGCCGCTCGACGTCGGACTTGGAGGCGGCCTGCTTGCGGTAGGCGTCGACTGCCTCGGACGGGGTGGCGTGCCCACCGGTCCACACGTCGTGGGTGCCCTCGGGCCAGACAGCCGGGACGATCTTCTCGACCAGATCGTGCTCGGGCGCCAGGACCATGTAGGTGGCGCCGAACAGGGTGTCCTGGCGGGTGGTGAAGACGGTGATGGCGCCGGTGTCGCCGACCTGGAAGTCGACGCGGGCGCCCTCGGAGCGGCCGATCCAGTTCCGCTGCTGCAGCTTGATGGCCTCGGGCCAGTCCAGCGCGTCCAGGTCGTCCAGCAGGCGGTCCGCGTAGGCGGTGATCCGCATGTTCCACTGGCGCAGCTTGGACTTGAAGACGGGGAAGTTGCCGCGCTCGGAGCGTCCGTCGGCGGTGACCTCCTCGTTGGCCAGGACCGTGCCCAGGCCGGGGCACCAGTTGACGGGCGCGTCGGAGGCGTACGCCAGGCGGTACTCGCCGAGGACGTCGGAGCGCTCGGCGGCGCTCAGCTCGCTCCACGCGCGCGTGGTGCCGGGAACGTCACGAGTGCCGTTCTCGAACTGCTCGATCAGCGCGGCGATCGGACGGGCCTTATTGGCCTCTTCGTCATACCAGGAGTTGAAGATCTGCAGGAAGATCCACTGGGTCCACTTGTAGTACTCCGGGTCGATCGTGGCGAACGACCGGCGCTTGTCGTGACCCAGACCCAGCCGGCGCAGCTGGACCTTCATGTTCTCCATGTTGGCCTCGGTGGACACGCGCGGGTGCGTGCCCGTCTGCACGGCGTACTGCTCGGCCGGCAGGCCGAAGGCGTCGAAGCCCAGGGTGTGCAGCACGTTGTGGCCGGTCATGCGCGCGTGGCGGGCGAAAACGTCCGTGGCGATGTAGCCGAGAGGGTGGCCGACGTGCAGACCCGCACCCGAGGGGTACGGGAACATGTCCATGATGAACTTCTTGGGCCGGGCGGCGATCACGGGGTCGCCCGCCAGGTCACCGGTGGGGTTCGGGGCCTCGTACGTGCCCTCGGCGTCCCAGAAGTCCTGCCAGCGTGCCTCGATGTCGGCGGCCATGGCCGCCGTGTAGCGATGCGGGGCCGCCGTCTCGGCGGCCGTATTGATCTCGGTCATGGTCCTTGAAGCTCCATCGATCGTCTCTGCCCACTGCCACGGACTGCCGTGAAATGAAAAATCCCCTCGCACAGGAGGGGACGCCGCGCCGACTCCGACAGGATGTCTGTCATCCGTCGGGACTGATCAGCGCGGCTCGGTAAGCAGAAGGCGTACGGCACGCATGGCGCCAGGGTACCGCAGGGCCCGCGGCGGCCGCACCGGCGTTCACGGGGTGGCGCCGCGCGTACGGGCGAGGGGGAGGGGAGAGTGGGGGCGGCCCACTGACCGTGGCGCCGAACACGAAGAAGCGGACCACCCGATCCGGGTGACCCGCTTTCTCTTCTGTGGAGCTAAGGAGAATTGAACTCCTGACCTCCTGCATGCCATGCAGGCGCTCTACCAACTGAGCTATAGCCCCTTGCTTGTTTCCGTCTCCGTTTCGGTTTCCCTCGCGGCGACAGACAGAACATTAACCGGCTCCCCGGCAGATCTCCAAATCGATTCTCGGAGCCCTTCTGACCTGCCGGGTAGGGTCGCCGACTGTGTCCGTCTCCGTGCTCTCCAAAACCCGCGCCCGGCCGTGGCCCCTGGCCACCGCCGCGGCGGTCTGCCTGCTCTCGTTCGCGGCCTTCTGGGTGGCGCAACGCCTCGCCCACGTGAACATGCTCGACGTGATGGTCTACCGGGCCGAGGGCGAGACGGTCCGGGCCGGCGGCGACCTGTACGCGATGCGCGCCACCTCCGCGAACCTCGGCATGACGTACCCGCCCTTCGCGGCTCTGCTGTTCGTCCCCCTGACCCTGGTGAGCGTGCCGCTGATGCGGACGCTGAGCACGGCGGGGAACCTGCTCCTCGTCGTCGCCCTGGTGCAGCTGTCGCTGCAGCTGGTCCGCCCTTCGCTGTCCCGTACGGACCTGTGGCGCACGACACTGTGGGTCGCCGCCGTCGTGGTCTGGTGCGAGCCGGTGTGGACGACCCTGCGGTACGGCCAGATCAACCTGCTCATAGCGGTGGCGGTGCTCTGGGACCTCACCCGCCGCCGGGACAGCCGATGGGCCGGGCTCGGCATCGGCCTGGCGACCGCGGTGAAGCTCACACCGGGCCTTTTCGTGGTCCTGCTGCTCGTCGCGGGTCTGCTGCTGTGGCGCCGTGACCGGGTCTGGAACACCTGGCTGCGCACGGCCGTGACGGCGACCGGCGTGTTCCTGGGAACGACGCTGGCCGTGGTGCTCGCGCTGCCGGCGGACTCGAAGCGGTTCTGGACGGAGACCCTGTTCGAGACCGGCCGGGTCGGCTTCGCCGAGGAGACCGCCAACCAGTCGATCCGAGGGGTCCTGGCCCGGCTGATGCACACCGACGACCCGGGCATGTGGTGGGCGGTGGCGGCGGCGGTCCTGGGCGGCGTGGCGATGGTGCTGGCGGTCCGGGCCGCGCTGCGCGGCGACAAGGCGGTGGCGGTGGTCGTCTGCGCGTTCACGGCGCTGATGATCAGCCCGATCTCCTGGTCCCACCACTGGGTCTGGTGCGTCCCCCTGCTGATCCTTCTCGCGGACCGCGCCACGCGCGCGTGGCCCGTGACGGGGGCCGTCGGCCTGGCCTTCGCCTCGTTCGCGCTGTGGTGGGTCCCGCACGACCCGGGCCGGCCCGAACTGGACCAGAACGCGGGTCAGATGGTGCTGTCCGCCGTCTATCCCCTGACGGCGACGGCGTTGCTCGTGGGGTACGTGCTGACGCTGCGGCGTCAGGCTCAGGCTCAGGCTCAGGCCGTGGCGAAGGAGTAGAACCGCTTGAGGGTGCAGTGCTCGTCGAGGAGCCGGCCGTAGATCGGCTCCCCCTCCAGCTCGCGGTACGTCTCGATGGGGTCGCCTTTTATGATCAGCGCCCGCGCGCACTCCTCGCACCAGTACTGGAACCCCGGGTTGACGGGGTCCATGTCGCGCACGATGGGCGTGCCGCTGCCGCACCAGTCGCATTTCCGCCTGTGTGCACCCATCAGTCAGCTCCAGCTGTGGCCGCAGGCCGTGCACCCATAGGACACCCCGCCGTTTTCGCCGAGCACTTGGGCCACCCTCCCGTCCGGATCCTCGTCCCCCTCCGGCCGTCCGATTCTGCCATGGCCCCGCAAGAGCGTCAGCGTGCTCGGCGTGCCGGTCCGGCCGCCGCCCCGACGATCGCGGCGCCGGCCAGGGCGAGCGTGGTCACCCAGAGCGCGCCCGCGGAGTCCCCCGCTCCGTCTCCGGCGGTCCCGCCGAGGAAGAGGGTGCCGAAGGCGGCCACCCCGATGAGCTGGCCGAGCTGGGTGACGGTGGCCAGCAGCCCGCTGGCGTCGGCCGCGTCCTCGGCCCGCACGGTGGCCAGGGCGCCGGTCAGGGCGGGGCTGAAGGCCAGCGCGATACCCGCTCCGAACACGCCCAGGGCCGGGTAGAGCCCCCAGCCACCCGTACCGCCGTCCTTGAGCAGCCCGCCGATGGCGACGGCCGCAGCGGCCGCGAGCAGGAATCCGCCCGGCACCAGCGCGCGGTGCAATCGGGCGGGCCAGCTCCGCCAGGTCAGTCCGACGGCGCCGAAGACGACGGCCGCGGGACCGAAGGTGAGTCCGGCGCGCAGGGCGCTGTGACCGAGACCGCCCTGCAGGTGCAGGGTGAGGGTGAACAGGAAGCCGGCGTTGACGCCCATGGCCACGGTGATCCAGAGGATCGCTCGCCCCATGCCGGGCAGGCGGAGGACGCGCGGGGCGATCAGCGGCGCGCCGCCGCGCCGGGCGAGCCGCGACTCGTACGCGCCGAGGAGGGCGAGGAGCACCAGGGAGCCGCCGAGCGAGAGCCGGGACCACAGCGGCCAGTCCTGTTCCTGGCCGAGGACCAGGGGCACGGTCAGCAGGGACACGGCGGCGCCGAGCAGGAGGAGGCCCGGCAGATCGAGGCCACGCGCGCGCGTGGGTCCTGTCGGGTTGTCGCAGGGCAGGACCCGGGCGCCGAGCACGAGCAGGCCGACGCCGATCGGGACGTTGACGAGGAAGACGGGCCGCCAGCCGGTGCCGAAGAGGTCGGCGCTCACCAGGACCCCGCCGACGACCTGCCCTGCGGCGGCGCCGGTGGCCAGGACCGCGGAGTAGGCGCTCAGCGCCCGGACCCGGCCTTCGCCGGTGAAGTTCCGCTGGATGAGGCTGAGCACCTGCGGGATCATCAGGGCCGCGCCCGCGCCCTGCGCGAGCCGGAAAGCGATCAACTGGCCGGGCCCGGTGGCGAGTCCGCAGGCGAGGGAGGCCGCGGTGAAGACGGCGAGGCCGCCGAGGTAGGCCCGCCGGTGCCCGAGCAGGTCGCCGAGGCGGGCTCCGGTGATCAGCAACACCGCGTAGGCGACGGTGTATCCGGCGACGACGAGCTGGAGTTCGGCCCCCGAGGCGTTGAGTTCCGCACGGAGCGTGGGCGCGGCGACGTTGACGATGAAGACGTCGAGGAGCGCCATGAACTGGGCGGCGAGCACCACGCCGAGCAGTGGTCCGGGGCGGTTGTCGGTGCCACCGTCTTTACTGAGTACGGGACGCGATGCGGTCGAGGTCATGCGTCGAGCGTGACCGCGATCGAATACGGGTAACGAGAGCCCGCTGATGCTGGTACTGACACCACCTGGCAACGGCGGCACGGGGACTCGACCATGGGGGTGTGACGATCGTGGCAGCAGCACCGACACAGCGGCGCCGGCGGCCGGAGCTGGCCGCGTTCCTGCGCAGCCGCCGGGCCAGGGTGACCCCGGAGGACGTGGGGATGCCGCCGGGCCTCCGCCGCCGTACGCCCGGGCTGCGCCGCGAGGAGGTCGCCCAGCTCTCCGGGGTCGGCGTCACCTGGTACACCTGGCTGGAGCAGGGCCGTCCGATCAACGCCTCCGCGCAGGTCCTCGACGCGGTCGCCCGCACGCTGCGCCTGGACCGGCCCGAGCGCGAGCACCTCTACCACCTGGCCGAGGTGCCGTACACCCCGGAGCGGTCGGCCGCGGACATCGCGGTGGTCAGTCCTGAGCTCCAGGGCATCCTCGACGCCCTCGACCCTCACCCGGCGGTGCTCTACAACGCGCGGTACGACGTGCTCGCGACCAACGCCATGTACGAGCGCCTCTTCTTCCAGGACGAACGAGGGGGACAGGACAGCCGGGGCGGACAGGCCATGGACACCGGCCCGTTCGGCATACGCAACGTGCTGTGGGCGCTCTTCACCTTGCCGGGAGCCACCTGCCCGCTGGTCGACCGGAAGCGGGAGCTGCCGCTGATGGTGGCCCAGTTGAGGGGCGCGTACGGACGCCATGTGGGTGAGCCCGCCTGGGAGGAGTTCGTACGGCGGCTCGCGGAGACCAGTGCGGAGTTCGCCCGGCTGTGGCGCAGTGGCGACGTGGTCCCGCCGGGGACGCGGGTGAAGGCCTTCCGCCACGAGCGGGTGGGCGAGGTGCGGTTGACCTCGGTCTCCCTCTCCGTCAACGGGATGCCGGAGTGCCGGATCGTGACGTACACGCCGAACGACGAGGAGAGCCGCCAGGGGCTCGCGGCTCTGCGCGAGGTGACGGAACGACGAATCCCGCCCCCTGCTGGGGACGGGATCCGGTGACTGTGGAGCTAAGGAGAATTGAACTCCTGACCTCCTGCATGCCATGCAGGCGCTCTACCAACTGAGCTATAGCCCCTCGTGTTCTTCGCGCTCTGCGCTGCGAACAAGAAGAACTTTAGCCTGTGACCTGCCGGAAAGTGAAATCCGGGCCCGGCAGGCCGGCCACGGGGCTCAGTCGTCGTCGCCGAGGACCGGCTCGGGCAGCGTGCCCGCGTTGTGCTCCATCAGGCGCCAGCCACGGGCGCCCTCACCGAGGACCGACCAGCAGCAGTTCGAGAGGCCACCGAGGCTCTCCCAGTGCTGGGACTCCAGGTCGAGAAGCCGGCCGATGGTGGTGCGGATCGTGCCGCCGTGACTCACCACGACGAGCGTGCCGTCCTCGGGAAGCTTGTCGGCGTGCTCCAGGACCACCGGGGCGGCCCGGTCGGCCACCTCGGTCTCCAGCTCGCCGCCGCCCCGGCGCACGGGCTCGCCGCGCTTCCAGGCGGCGTACTGCTCGCCGTACCGCGCGACGATCTCGTCGTGGGTCAGCCCCTGCCACTCCCCCGCGTACGTCTCACGCAGCGCGGAGTCGTGGGCGACGGCGTGTCCGGTGAGCGCGGCCAGCTCGGCGGCGGTGGCCGCCGCCCGCTTCAGGTCGGAGGCGACGATGGCGTCCGGCCTCAGCGAGGCGAGCAGCCGTGCGGCCCGGCGCGCCTGGGCGACGCCGGTCTCCGTCAGCTCGATGTCGGTCGAGCCCTGGAAGCGGCGCTCCAGGTTCCAGGAGGTCTGGCCGTGGCGCCAGAGGACGATGCGGCGGCCTCTGCCGCCCTTGGTGGTGCTCAGCGCAGCTCACCGTCCGCTTCGTCGGGGAGTCCGGCGGCGTGGTCGTTGAGGTCGACACCGGTCAGTTCGGCGTGCTCGGCGGCCTTGCCGCGGGTGTTGCGCGCGTCCTCGGGAAGCGGCAGCTCGGGGCAGTCCTTCCACAGCCGCTCCAGGGCGTAGAAGACCCGCTCCTCGCTGTGCTGGACGTGGACGACGATGTCGACGTAGTCCAGGAGGATCCAGCGGGCGTCGCGGTCGCCCTCGCGGCGGACGGGCTTGGCGCCGAGGTCCTTGTTCAGGCGCTCTTCGATCTCGTCGACGATCGACTTGACCTGGCGGTCGTTGGGCGCGGAGGCGAGCAGGAAGGCGTCGGTGATCGACAGCACATCACTGACGTCGTACGCGATGATGTCGTGCGCGAGCCGGTCTGCGGCCGCCTGAGCGGCGGCGTTGACGAGTTCGATAGAGCGATCCGTGGCGGTCACATGCAGGCTTTCGTCGGCGGTCCAGTACCCCTCCAGGGTCTCACGGACCGCCGACGGCCCCGCCAACGTTTTCCGGAGCGACTTTACGGAGCTCCCCGGACCTCGTAGTCCCGGCCCAGGACCACGGTGACCGCGGCCGATGCCGACGTCTTGCCCTTGACGACCGAGCGGGCCGGCAGACCCAGTGTCTTGGCGACCTCGACAGCCGTCGCCTTCTGGGCGTCGTCACCGTAGACGACCTGCGACTTCTCCTGGGTGGCCGTCTCCGAGCCGCCCACGAAGGCGTAGCCGCCGTTGATCAGGACGACCTTGGCCGCCTCGGTCGCCTCCTTCCCGGAACCGTCCCGCACGGAGACGCGGGGAACGTCGCCCGCCTCGGGAGCGGTGACCTTTCCGCCGAGGATGTCCTTCACCACACTGCCGCCGGCGTCCTCGGTCAGCGTGCCGTCCTGCGCGACCGGGAGCAGGGCCGTCTTGTGGTCGCCGATCTTGGCGTGCTCGGCGAGCCTGGCCAGGGAGGCGGCCAGGTCCTTCTCGGGGAGCGAGGGGTCGAGGATCTGCTGGAGGGTCTCGATGGTGACCGTGGCGGCCTCCGGGTCGGAGGAGATCTTCCGCAGCACGCCCAGCAGGACCTGCCCGAAGCGCTGGAGCTGCTTGGCCTCGGCCTCGCCGGGTGCCCGGTAGGTGGCGTAGGCGACGGCGGCGCGGCCGTTCAGCGCCTGCTTCTCGCCCTTCTTGACGAGCGGCTCGGCGCCCTTCTTGGTGTCGGGCACGTCCGTGTCGGTGTCCGTCTCGATACCGCTGACGGTCTCGACGAGGTTCTCCAGGTACGGGGTGTCCAGGCGCCAGGTGCCGGTGATCCGGGTACCGAGGAGGTTGTCGATGGCCTCCCGGGTCCCGCCGGCCCCGTCGTCCTCGACCGATTTGGCGAGGGTGGTCACGGAGCCGTCGCCGGCGGCGACGAGGACGGAGTTGGGGAGCAGGACCGTGGTGCCCTGTCGGGTGCTCGTGTTGTTCACGAGCAGGGCGGTGGAGGTGCCGCCGCTCTTGAGGTCGTGCAGGTGGATGACGATCGTGTCGCGCTTCTGCGGGCCGGTCGCGGTGTTCCCCTGCGGCTTCTCCTCGGACGAGCCGGGGAGGAGGCCCGCGGACCAGAGGTAGCCGACGCCGCCCACGACCGCGAGGACGAGCACGACGACGAGTGCGACGATCCGGTTGCGACCGCGCCGCCTGGCCTCCTCGCGCCGTTCCGAGCGGCTCTCGGTGAACTTCAGCCAGTCGATGACGTCCTCGGAGTCCTCGTCCGGTTCCTCGATGAACGAGAACTGCTCGGTGCGGTACTCCCGCCCGTCGCCATGACCATGGCCGTCGCCGTCGCCGTCGCCGTCGGCGGACGGCCGGGCCGGAGCGGTCCGGTCGGACGCGGGACGCTGCCCGGGGACGCCGGCCGGGGCGGCGACGGGCGCGGCAGGTGCCGAGGGGGCGACCGGTGCGGCCTGTGCGGGGGCGGGCTCGGCCTGGGCGGCCCACTGCTGCCCCGTGTCGTAGGAGGGGTAGGCGTAGCCCTGCTGCCCGTAGGGGTCGTACGGGTCGTACGACTGCTGCTGGGGCGGCTGAGGCTGCTGCTGGGGCTGTTGCTGCGGCTGCTGCTGGGCGTAGGGGTCGTATCCGTACCCCTGCTGCGACTGCTGCTGGCCGTAGGGGTCGTAGTGCTGCCCGGGCGCCTGCTGCGGCGCCTGCTGCTGGTACACCGGCTGCCCGTACTCGTCGTAGCCGATGATCTGCGGCTGCGGATAGTACGGGTCGTACGGATGCTGCTGATCGTTCACCGGTGCCCCTCCCCGAAGCTCACGCGCCGCGGTACAACTGGCGCTTGTCGATGTAGCGCACCACGCCGTCCGGGACCAGATACCAGACGGGATCGCCCTGCGCGACCCTGGCCCGGCAGTCGGTGGAGGAGATGGCGAGCGCGGGGACCTCGACCAGCGACACCCCGCCCTTGGGCAGTCCGTCGTCGGTGAGGTCGTGGCCCGGCCGGGTGACGCCGATGAAGTGGGCGAGCGAGAACAGCTCCTCGGCGTCGCGCCAGGTGAGGATCTGCGAGAGGGCGTCGGCCCCGGTGATGAAGAAGAGGTCCGAGTCGGTGTTGAGGGCGTGCAGGTCCCGCAGGGTGTCGATGGTGTAGGTCGCACCGCCGCGGTCGATGTCGATCCGGCTGACCGAGAACTGCGGGTTGGACGCCGTCGCGATGACCGTCATCAGATAGCGGTCCTCCGGGGCCGACACGGCCCTGTCGCTCTTCTGCCACGGCTGCCCGGTCGGCACGAACACCACCTCGTCCAGGTGGAACAGGGCGGCGACCTCACTGGCCGCCACCAGGTGTCCGTGGTGGATCGGGTCGAAGGTCCCGCCCATCACCCCGAGTCGGCGCTTCCCGCGCCCGCCAGTAGGCATTTCCTGCTCTCCCATGCGTGCAGAGCCTACTGGCACGGCAGCGGACGCCTGATCAGGGTCGCCGGTTCAGCGGTCGCGGTTGAAGCGGGTCGTGATCCACAGCAGCAGCATCAGGGCACCGAAGGCGCCGAAGCCGGTGAGGTAGGGGCTGAGGCTTTCGTGGTTGCCGCCGTGCTCGGCGCCCTCGGCGAGAGAGACCAGGTTGGCGGCGGTGCTGTGGAGGCTCATCTTCGACAGACCTATCGATCGGGGATGGGAGCGGAGACTTCGCGCACATCGTATGCGGGCCGTCCTGACACACTCACGCCGACTCAGGCGTTGGCGTCCCGCCGCGTGCCGCCGTCCGCGCCGCCGCCCACGCTGCCGTCCGCCGCGGTGCCGGGGTTATCCACAGGCTCCGGCACGCGAGGGCGCCAACGCCTAGGCTGAGGTGCGTCAGGGGGACGAGCACCGACTCGTACGAACAGGGGGCATCCATGACCGAGAACGACCAGGGGAACGTGCCGAGCAGGCAGCGGAAGCGGTTCCCCGGCATCTCCTCGCGGGCCTACGAGCATCCGGCCGACCGCTCGGCGCTGGTGGCGCTGCGCAAGCTCAGCGGCTTCGACACGGTCTTCAAGGCGCTCAGCGGGCTGCTGCCCGAGCGCAGCCTGCGACTTCTCTTCCTCTCGGACTCCGTCCGGGTGAGCGACGCGCAGTTCAGCCATCTCAACGACATGCTGCGGGACGCCTGTTACATCCTGGACCTGGAGAAGGTCCCGCCGATGTACGTGACGCAGGACCCGAAGCCCAACGCCATGTGCATCGGTCTGGACGAGCCGATCATCGTCGTCACCACCGGTCTGGTGGAGCTCCTCGACGAGGAGGAGATGCGCGCGGTCGTCGGCCACGAGGTCGGACACGCCCTCTCCGGGCACTCCGTGTACCGCACGGTGCTGCTCTTCCTCACCGGCCTGGCGCTCAAGATCGCCTGGATCCCGCTGGGGAACGTGGCGATCATGGCCATCGTCACGGCGCTGCGCGAGTGGTTCCGGAAGTCGGAGCTCTCCGCCGACCGGGCCGGGCTCCTCGTCGGACAGGACCCGCAGGCCTCGATGCGGGGTCTGATGAAGATCGCGGGCGGCAACCACCTCCACGAGATGAACGTGGACGCGTTCCTCGCGCAGGCCGACGAGTACGAGAAGGCCGGGGACCTGCGGGACTCGGTCCTGAAGATCCTCAACGTGCTGCCGCGCACGCACCCCTTCACCACCGTCCGGGCGGCGGAGCTGAGGAAGTGGTCGGAGAGCCGCGACTTCCAGCGGATCATGGACGGTCACTACCCGAAGCGCTCGGAGGACAAGGACACCTCGGTCACGGACTCCTTCCGCGAGTCGGCGGGGCATTACGCCGACACGGTGCGGACCAGCAAGGATCCGCTGATGAAGCTCGTCGGGGACATAGCCGGGGGCGCCGGTGACCTGGCGGGCGACCTGGGCGGCCGGCTGCGCAGCCGGTTCGGCGGCGGTCAGGGCCCGGCGAAGCCGGCCGACGGCGGAGCTGCGGCCGCGGACGACAAGGGCGGCGAAGGCGGTCCGCGGAGCGCCTCCGGGGACGGTCAGAGCGAGGGCTGAGCCCTCGGGGCCAGCGCCCCGCACAGCGAGGGCGCGGCGGGGCGGCCCGTGGCGTAGGGGTCGGTGACCGCCGGGCCGCCGTCCCCCTCGGGGACCCGTGCTCCGGCGAGGAGCGGCTTCAGGGCGCCGGTGGTGTCCGCGCCGCACGCCTGGGGGCCCGCCTCGACGGTGCTGGTCATCAGCTCGGCCCGGTGCATGCGCAGGTCCTCCCGGTCGAAGCGGAAGTGCATCTCGCGGTGGACGGTGAAGAGGGACGCCTCGGCGACCGGTCCCGCGCCCTGGACGGCCGGGCGTACGGCGTAGGTGTACGTGTGGTCGGCGGTGACGTCCAGCGTGTCGGGGCTGGTCTCCTCGAAGCGGAGGGTGCCCTGCACGCGGACGGCGGGGTCCGCGAGGGCCACCTGCCGCGGGTCGAAGCGGACGAGCCAGCCGGCGAGGGCGTGGCGGCCGTCGTCGGCCGGTGCCTCGACGCTCCGGTCGAACTGCTGCAGCTGGTCCGGGTCGATCAGCAGGCGCGCGGGCCGCACGGTCGCCCCGGACAGCACGTCGGGTTCGAGGGACGAGGCCACCAGGTAGTCCTTGGCGATGCTGAGGGCGGTGACGACCTGGCTCTCCGCGAAGTGGGTGGTGCGTCCGACGACGGGCAGGTTGATGCCGGCGGCCCCGGTGCGGTACTCGGCGGCCGGGCTGTGGTCGAAGAGTCGGGCGGGCGCGCCGCCCACGACGGGGCCCTGGGGGGCGAGCGGGACCACGGCGGTCCTGAGCGGCTCGGCCCGCTGGTCGACGGGGGGCTGGTACGGGTTGCGGACGCCCAGGTAGATGGCGGTGCCGAAGGCGAGGAGGATCAGCAGGACGAGCAGGACGGCCTGGCGGGAGGCGCTGCGGCCCTCCCCGGAGCCGGCGTACGTGCGGCTGCGGACGGCCTGGGAGTGCTCACCCAGCCGTTCCTGGGCCGAGAACTCCTGGAGGCGGGCAGCACGGATGAACGCCTCGTCGAAGACGACGGATCGGTATTCGTCCTCACCACCGCCGGGGAACCCCTCGGGCGTCCCCTCAGGCGGGTCGCCACGCCCTGCCATACCTTCAGGGTAGGTCTGCGGGGGCCTCGGTAAACGCCCAGGTACACGCCGAGTTCGGAAGAATCCGCCGTCAGGGCTACTGGGCGGGCTACTCGGCGGACGCCGACCGGGCCACAGGTTCGCGGGCGGCCGGTGGGACCGGTGGGGCCGGGTTCGGACTCGGGGTGTCGACGCCGGTGGTGGCCGGCGGGGGGACCTGGTCCTGGCGGTTGGCGGCGGCTCCCCGGTAGACGGCGCTGAAGGCCAGGGCGACCATGCCGATCCCCATCAGGAGCGCGAGGAGCCAGGCGACGGGCCGGTGCCAGCGCGGGCTGCCCCGGTAGGGCCGCAGGGCGCCGCCGTGGCGTCCGTAGGGGCTGGCGTCGTCACCGATGTCGTCGGGCTCGTAGGTGAGGCCGGTGTGGTCGTGGGGGCCCTCGTAGGGGTCGTCCTCGCCCGGTCCGCCGCCGGCACGGGCCCGGGCGGCCTCCGCCTCTGCGCGGGCCTGGGCGGCGGCGAGGAGGCGCTCCACGGCGGTCGGCTCGTGAACGGCCGCGGCCCGCACGAAGTCCTCGTCGAACACCACGTCGGCGTAGACCTCGTCGGCGCCTCCGCGGTCGACAGAGTCCTCGGGGTCCCCGCCGTCCTGGAACGGCCTGCCCCCCACGTCGTCCGGCACGGATTCAGAGTAGACCCGCGAGGTGGATTTGGGCAGGGAGATGCGAGACCTCCCCGCCCGTACCGAAAGGAGTGTTTACCGCACGTGACCGTCACCGGTGACGATGTACTTGGTCGAGGTCAGCTCCGGAAGGCCCATGGGGCCCCGGGCGTGCAGCTTCTGGGTGGAGATCCCGATCTCCGCGCCGAAGCCGAACTGTCCGCCGTCCGTGAACCGGGTGGAGGCGTTCACGGTCACCGTGGTGGAGTCGACCAGCTGGGTGAAGCGGCGGGCCGCGGCCTGCGAGGTGGTGACGATCGCCTCGGTGTGGCCGGAGGACCACGTCCGGATGTGCTCGACGGCCTTGTCGAGGGAGTCGACGACGGCGGCGGCGATGTCGTACGACAGGTACTCGGTCTCCCAGTCCTCGGTCGTAGCCGGTACGACGGTGGCCTTGGAGCCCTCCGCGAGGGCGAGGACCCGCTCGTCGGCGTGGACGGTGACACCGGCCTCCGCGAGGGCGTCGAGGGCCCTCGGCAGGAAGGCCGCGGCGACGTCCTGGTGGACGAGGAGGGTCTCGGCCGCGTTGCAGACGCTGACCCGGTGGGCCTTGGAGTTGATCAGGATGTCGACGGCCATGTCGAGGTCGGTCTGCGCGTCGACGTAGACGTGGCAGTTGCCGGTGCCGGTCTCGATGACGGGGACGCTGGACTCCTCGACGACCGTCTTGATCAGGGAGGCGCCGCCGCGCGGGATGAGCACGTCGACGAGGCCGCGGGCGCGCATCAGCTCGCGGACCGACTCACGGGACTCGCCGGGGACGAGCTGGATGGCGTCGGCGGGCAGGCCGGCCCCGCCGACGGCGTCGCGCAGGACCCTCACCAGGGCGTTGTTGGAGGCGTAGGCGGAGGACGAGCCGCGGAGCAGGACGGCGTTGCCGGACTTGAGGCAGAGGGCCGCGGCGTCGACGGTGACGTTGGGGCGGGCCTCGTAGATGATGCCGACGACGCCGAGCGGCACGCGGACCTGGCGCAGGTCGATGCCGTTGGGGAGGGTCGAGCCTCGGACGACCTCGCCGACGGGGTCGGGCAGCGCGGCGACGTCGCGGACGTCGGCGGCGATGGCGCGGACGCGCTCGGGGGTGAGGGTGAGCCGGTCGATGATCGCCTCGCTGGTCCCGGCTTCGCGGGCCTTGGCGATGTCCTCGGCGTTGGCCTCGACGATCTCGGCGGTGCGGACTTCGAGGGCATCCGCGATCGCCAGCAGGGCGTCGTCCTTGGCCGCGCGCGGGAGTGGCGCGATTTCGGCGGCGGCGCCACGGGCCCGGTAGGCGGCCCGGGTGACCGGGGAGAGGTTGTCGAGGGGCGTGAGCGAGGTCATGCCCGCAGGGTACTGGCAGCCCTGCGGACATCCCTCACGTATCCCGCACTCCGAGACGTGCGTCCCCGACGGCGAGACGACTGTCCCGGGGGAAGCGCCTTCGCCGGTCAGCGGTCAGCCGGTCAGGTCAGCGGTCAGCCGGCCAGGTCAGCGGTCAGCCGGTCAGTACGGGTGGACGCCGACCGGAGCGGCGGGCGGCGGGCCGTAGCCCTCCGCGATCCGCTGGTGGTAGGTCTCGCGGTCGATGACCTCGAGACCGACGATCTCCCATGGCGGCAGCTTGGCGGTCTGCCGGTGCTCGCCCCAGAGGCGCAGGGCGACGGCCGCGGCGTCGTGCAGGTCGCGGGCCTCCTCCCAGTACCTGATCTCGGCGTGGTCGTTGGCGTACCGGCTGGTCAGCAGGAAGGGGTGGTCGTGGGCCAGCTGTTCGAGCCCGCGGCGCACCTCCTTCAGCGGCGACTCCACACCCGACACGCTGAGGGTGATGTGCCAGAGTTTGGACACGGGCTGTTCCCTGACGCGTGCCTCACGCGTCTCGCGAACCTCTCGTGTCTCGGTGGTGGTCTCGGTCTTTCTGTCCGTGGACCTGTCCCGTGCCTCGTCGAAGTCGGCTCCGGCCTCGACACTGGTCAGGGCGCGTTCGGCAGTCCCTCGGGGCGGTGCCCCTGGGCGCGCTCGTCTCACCGGCGGCCTCCTGTGTGATGCGTGTGGTGCTGTACCCCGCCCTGCTCTCTTACCCCCGAGACAAAGTTGACCAGTCCGAGGCGGCACTTGGGGCGGTTTTGGTAAACGTCCCTTCCGGATGGCCGCACTTTCAGCCGTTTCAGGAGGGGAGCGAGGGTCAGCGGATGACGACCAGGTCGTCGCGGTGGACGACCTCGCGGTCGTACTCGGGCCCGAGCGCCTTGGCGAGCTCGGGGGTGGAGCGCCCGAGCATCCGGGGCATCTCCTTGGCGTCGAAGTTGACGAGGCCGCGGGCGACGGCGCGGCCCGCGGTGTCGCGGAGTTCGACGGGGTCGCCGGCCACGAAGTCGCCCTCGACGCCCGCGACACCGGCCGCGAGCAGGGACTTCTTGCCCTCGACGACCGCTCGCACGGCTCCGTCGTCCAGGGTGAGGGAGCCCTGCGGGGTGGAGGCGTGGGCGAGCCAGAGGAGCCGGTCGGCGGAGCGGCGGCCGGTGCGGTGGAAGTACGTGCCGGTGTCACGGCCGGCGAGGGCGTCGGCGGCGCGGCTCGCGGAGGTGAGGACCACCGGGATACCGGCGGCCGCGGCGATCCTGGCGGCCTCGACCTTGGTGACCATGCCGCCGGTGCCGACGCCCGCCTTGCCAGCCGAGCCGATCTCCACGTGGGCGATGGACTCGGGCCCGGTGACCTCCGTGATCCTCGACGTGCCGGGCTTGGACGGGTCCCCGTCGTAGAGACCGTCGACGTCGGAGAGCAGGACGAGCAGGTCGGCGCGGACCAGATGCGCGACGAGGGCGGCGAGCCGGTCGTTGTCGCCGAAGCGGATCTCGTCCGTGGCGACGGTGTCGTTCTCGTTGACGACGGGCAGCGCGCCCATCGCGAGGAGCTGGTCGAGGGTCCGGTACGCGTTGCGGTAGTGCGCGCGCCGGCTCGTGTCGTCGGTGGTGAGGAGGACCTGTCCGACGCGGACGCCGTAGCGGGCGAAGGAGGCGGTGTAGCGGGCGACGAGGAGGCCCTGGCCGACGCTGGCGGCGGCCTGCTGACGGGCCAGGTCCTTGGGGCGGCGGGTGAGGCCGAGCGGGGCGAGACCCGCGGCGATGGCGCCGGAGGAGACGAGGACGATCTCCTTCTCGCCACCGCTGCGCACCTTGGCGAGCACGTCGACGAGGGCGTCGACGCGGTCGGCGTCGAGTCCCCCGGAGGCCGTGGTGAGCGAGGACGAGCCGACCTTGACGACGATCCTGCGGGCCTCCGTCACGTACTGCCTTGCCACGTCCGTCTGTCCCGTCACCCGCGTCGTCACCTGTGCCGCCACCTGCGTCGTCCTCACTCGGCTTTCCCGCGCGCCGCACGCTTCTCGCCGGCCGCGGCTGCCAGGCAATCTACGCGAGCCGGGAGGGCCGCCGCTCGTCCGTTTCGGTCCCTGGACCCGAGGCGGCGGGATCCGTCCCGGAGTTCCGGGGGACGAGGATCCGCTGGGAGATGAGGTAGGTGAACGGGATGGCGACGACCGCCGCGACGAGTGGCGCGATCCTGTCGTCCATTCCGGCCCAGGTGACGAGCGCGTACAGACCGACGCTCTGCACCAGGTAGTTGGTGACGTTGGTGAGGGGGAAGAGGGCGAACTTCTTCCAGGTCGGGCGGGTGCGGTAGGTGAAGTAGGTGTTGAGGAAGAAGGAGCCGATCATGCTGAGGAGGAAGGCGAGGGAGTACGCGGCGAAGTACGGCATCCAGGGGTGGAGCAGCAGGTAACACCCGAAGAAGGTACCGGTGTTGACACCGCCGACCAGCGCGAAGCGGAAGATCTCGGCGAACCGTGCGCGCCGCGCCGTGCCAGGGCCGTCGCCCATCAGTGCTCCCGCTCGGTGGCCGGGACGCGGATCCGCTCGGCGGCGGCGCGTTCGGCGGCCCCGCGTCCGAAGGAGCGGTGGGTCTCCTTCACGAGGAAGTGCGGCCGGCGTTTGGTCTCGTAGTAGATGCGGCCGATGTACTCCCCGATCAGCCCCAGCATCACCATCTGCACGCCCCCGAGACCGACGATGATCGCGACCAGGGTGACGTATCCGGGGGCGGTGACGCCCTGGCTCAGGGCGGCGGCGGTCACCCAGACGGCGTAGACGGCGGCGAGGCCGGTGAGCATCATCCCGAGCCAGAGGGCGATGCGCAGCGGACGGTTGTTGAAGGAGATCAGCCCGTCCATGCCGTAGTTGACCAGGGAGCTGAACTTCCACTTCGTCTCACCGCCCTCGCGTGCGGCGTTCTGGTAGTCGAAGGTGACGGTGTCGAAGCCGATCCAGGAGAAGAGCCCCTTGGAGAAGCGGTTGTACTCCGGCAGCGAGAGCAGGGCGTCGACGGCGGGGCGGGACAGCAGCCGGAAGTCGCCGACGCCGTCGGTGAGTTCCACGTCGACCCAGCGGTTGACGGCCCGGTAGTACACGCGGCTGAGCGCGGAGCGGAGCTTCTTGTCCCCTTCGCGGGTCCGGCGCGCCATGACCTGGTCGTGGCCCTGGTGGTGCAGGTCCAGCATGCGCGCGAGGAGCTCGGGCGGGTGCTGGAGGTCGGCGTCCATGATGACGACGGCGTCACCGGTGGACTTGCGGAGGCCGGCGAGCATGGCGGCCTCCTTGCCGAAGTTGCGGCTGAAGGAGGCGTACTGGGTCCGGTGCGGGTGCCGGGCGGCGATGGCGCGGAGCTTGTCCAGCGTTCCGTCGGAGCTGCCGTCGTCGACGTAGCAGATCTCGTAGCCGACCGGCAGGGTGTCGAGCACCTGACGCATCCGGGCGTCGAAGCGGTCGACGACGTCCTCCTCGTTGAAGCAGGGGACGACGACGGAAAGCCTGGTCATGAACGGTCACTCCAGAGGGATGGGCGAGAGTACGTCCTGAGGGACCGCCACCGAACTCTCCTTCGAGCAGCGCGGCCAGGGTACGGAGTGGCGGTGACCGCCCGGCGTCTCCCGAGTGGCCACCCCCCGTCGGCATGTCGTCCATGCAGCAAAGCATGCGCTCCAGATATTGATATACCTGGCATTTTTACACCATTTGTCACCCATAGCGACGACCCACGGGCCGGCGGGAGCGATCACGGTGAGCAGGACGACCATCTCGGAACGCGGTGACGCACGGAGACCGGAGGACGGAGAGGACACCGACCCCGACACCGACGGCGACACCGGTCACGGGGGCCGGCTGCGCCGGGCGCTGGGCGGGGTCGCCCTCGTCGTCGCCGCCGGCACCGGGGCGCTCCTCGCGGTCGGCGCCTTCCTCGGCTTCTACGTACGCCCCACGTCCGACGACTGGTGCGCCCTCTGGAAGAGCCGGGACATGGGCGTCCTCGGCATCACCGCGGACTTCTACCGCACCCAGAACGGGCGCGTCACCAACGCCTTCCTGACGGGTCTGCTCTACTCCGACGACATGCGCGGGCCGAAACTGCTGCCCGCGTTCCTCGTGGTCGCGCTCGGCCTCGGCCTGTTCCTCCTCGCCCGGGAGGTGCTGCGCGCCCTGCGACTGCCGCTCCCGGTCGTGGCGACCGTGGCGGCGGTCCTGATGCTCGAAGCACTGCTGTTCTTCGCCGGTACGCGCGCGTACCAGGTCCTGCTCTGGGCGCCGGCCACGATCTCCCACACCGTGCCGAGCGTGATCGGGCTCTGGACCGTGCTCGGCGCCGTCTGGGCCGCGCGGCGCGGTGTGCGGTGGGCCAGGAGCGCGGCGGTGGTCTCGGTGCTCCTGATCGGGGCGGCGGTCGGCATGCTGAGCGAACCGTTCGCCCTGGTGGCCGGGGTGTTCGCGGTCACCGTGGGCATCCTCTGCCTGCCCCGGTTCGGCTGGGCGCGGGACCGGTACGTGTCCACCTGGTGCTCGGCGGCCTGCCTCGGGCTCCTCTGCGGCCTCGTCCTCCTCTACACCTCACCGGGCGCGCGCTGGCGCCGTGCTCAGCGTCCGCAGGAGCATCTGTCGGCCGAGGGGATCGGAGAGGCGCTTCGCGACTGGTGTCGCCTCTGGCTGACGGTCGGCGGCCAGTGGGCCTACCTGGGAGCGGTCGCCGTCGGCGCGCTGCTCGGCCTGGCGCTCGCCGCGACCGGCCCCTGCCTGGCCGGGAGCGCCCGGCGCCGCCCCACGGGCCTCCCCCCGCGCGCCCTGCTCCGCATCGCCGTCCTCCTGCCGCTGCCGCTGATCGCCCTCGCCTCCCTGGCCGTCGTCTTCGGACTGCGCAGCGGCTACGGAGACGGCGGCTGGTCGTACGGCCGGGCCTGGGTGAGCTTCCTCCTGCCGCTACTGCTCGCCCTCTGTGCGTACGGGGCGTGGGGCGGCCACCTTCTCGGACGGCGCCTCCTGGCGCCCGCCCGCCCCCGCCCCGCCGGGCGTGTCGCCGTCCTCGTGGCGGTCGGCGCGGTCGCCGTCGGCAGCACGGCCGCCCTGGTGCGGCCGGTGTACGACCTGACCACGAGCACGGTGGTGCGCGCCGTCGCCTGGGACCGCCAGGACGCACGCATCCGGGAGGAGGTGGCGGCGGGCGCCCGCGAGGTCGCGTACCAGCCTCTCCTCATCGGACTCCTCACCGAACCCCTCTTCGCGTCCTCGTACGAGCGGGACTGGGCGGCGCGGTGCACGGCCACGTACTACGGCGTGGACCGCATCCACCGGCCCTGAGACCTGCGGACAGGCGAAAGCGGGGCGCCCCGGACCCGGGGCGCCCCGCTTTCGAGAAGAGCGTCGACCGTCAGACGGCCGCGCGGGCCGCGCGGTTCGCGCCCCAGCCCTCCCAGGCCGAGCTGATCATGGTGCGGACGTCGTGCTGCGCCTTCCAGCCCAGCTCGGACTCGATGCGCTCCGCCGAAGCCACCACACGGGCCGGGTCGCCCGGGCGGCGCGGGGTGACCACGGGCTCGACGCTGTGCCCGGTGATCTCGTTGATCAGGTCGACCATCTCGCGCACCGACACGCCCTCGCCGCGCCCGATGTTCAGGGTCAGCGTGGCGGTCTCGCCGGCCTCGCCCGCCGCGGCGAGCGCACGGGCGGCGGCCAGGTGCGCGTCCGCGATGTCGGCGACGTGGATGTAGTCGCGGATGCAGGTGCCGTCCGGCGTCGGGTAGTCGTCACCGAAGATGCGCGGGGACTCGCCGGCGTCGAGACGCTCGAAGACCATCGGCACCAGGTTGAAGACGCCGGTGTCGGCGAGCTCGGGGGTCGCCGCGCCCGCCACGTTGAAGTAGCGCAGGCAGGCCGTGGACAGGCCGTGGGCCTTGCCTACGGCGCGCGCCATCCACTCGCCGACGAGCTTGGTCTCGCCGTACGGGCTGAGGGGCAGGCACTCGGTGTCCTCGGTGACGAGGTCCACGTCGGGCATGCCGTAGACGGAGGCGGAGGAGGAGAAGAGGAAGCTCTTCACGCCCGCGGAGGCCGCCGCGTCCAGGATGGTCTGGAGACCCGTCACGTTCTCGTGGTAGTAGAACAGCGGCTTCTCGACGGACTCGCCGACCTGCTTCTTGCCGGCCAGGTGGACGATGCCCTTGATCTGGTGCTCGCGCAGCACGCGGTCGAGGAACGCGCGGTCGAGGACCGTGCCCTCTTCGAGGACGATGCCCTCGGGAAGACGCGCCGGGTTGCCGGTGCTGAGGTCGTCGACCACGACGACGTGCTCGCCGCCCTCGGTCATTGCTTTGACGACGTGGGAACCGATGTAACCGGCGCCGCCGGTGATGAGCCAGGTCATTCCGACAGTGTAGCCACAGCCTCCGGGCCCTCCCGGAGGCCGGGAAGTGGCCCCGGACACGCCGAAGCCCCGCCCGGACACACGGTCGGGCGGGGCTTCGGCGTCACGCGGGTCTAGCGCTCGATCTCCTCGAACGCCGCCTCCCACTGGTCGAGCACGTGTGGCAGCGCGAGGTGCGCGACGTGCTCGCGCCCGGCCCTGCCGTACCGCTGACGCATGTCGCCGTCGTCCATCAGCTCACCGAGCGCGGCGGCGAGCCCCGGCACGTCGGCCGGCGGCACCAGGGTGCCGGAGACGCCGTCCGCGACGAGCTCCCGGACACCGCCGGAGACGTCGAAGCTCACACACGGCACACCGCAGGCGGCGGCCTCGGCCAGCGCCATCGGGCGGCCCTCGCGCTCACTGCTGATCGCGACGACGGACAGCTCGCGGTAGGCGGCGGCCATGTCCTGCGCCGTGCCCCGGAAGACGACCTGCTCGGCGACGCCGAGGTCCTCGGCGCGCATCCGGAGTTCGCCCTCCAGCGGGCCCTCGCCGAAGAGGTGCAGCTCCCAGCCGTCGCGTCCCTTGTGCGCCTGCGCGAAGGCCTCGATCATGCGGTCGTACCGCTTGATCGGGTCGAGCCGGCCGACCGCGCCGATCTTGCGGGTGTCGAGCGGGGCCAGTTCGTCAGGGAAGAACGGCAGCGGGTTCGGCATGACCCGCACGTTCGGCACGCGCTGGTTGACGAACTCGACGGCGTCGCCCTCGGAGAGCACCAGGGTCTGTTCGAGCGCCGGGTAGTGGCGCCGGATCAGGCCCAGGTTGGCGCTCCGCTTCGCCTGCGCGAAGGACTCGTGGTACTGCCCGATGCCCTTGAGGTGACGCCACTTCAGGGGCATCACCCAGTCCACCGCCCACGGCGAGCCGAAGACGACGTAGCCGTCCTCGACCTCGGCCAGCTTCCGCTCGAACTCCGCCCGCGCGTTGTCGCGGTCGGCCCGGGCGCGCCGGGCGTCGGCGCGCCGGGCCAGGCTGATCCGGTCGCCGACCGTACGCACGGGCGGCTTGGGCTCGGAGGGCGCCGGGTAGAGCGTCGAGTGCCGGTACGCGCGCGTGGCGTTGTACGGGAAGGGCTCCGGGCTCGGCCGGATGCCGATCAGCTCGACGCGGTGGCCCCGCTCCCCCATGCCCTGGGCGAGGGTGTGCAGCACCCGCTGGGATCCGCCCATCGAGTCGACGTCGATGCCGACGAAGAACACGTTGCGGACAGGGGATGCCTCAGTCATGGGTGCCGCCTTCGAAAAAAGCATCGACCACCATCTTGCTGGCGTGGCCGGTCTCGTACGAGCAGAACATTTCCTGGAAGCGCGCGTACCGCTGGGCGTGGCGCTCCTGGGTGCCCTCCAGGTCCCGCACGGCGGCGGCGAGGTCCTCGGTGGTCGTCACCATCGGCCCCGGCGCGATCTCCTCGAGGTCGTAGTACGTGCCGCGGTCGCCGCCCTTGTACGCCTCGTAGTCGTCCGTGTAGAGGATTATCGGACGGCCCGTGTTGGCGTAGTCGAACATCAGCGACGAGTAGTCCGTGAGGACCGCGTCCGAGGCCAGCATCACGTCGTTGATGTCGGCGTAGGACGAGCCGTCGCGCAGGAAGTGACCCAGCTCCGGGGCGATCTTGAACCGGTCGTACGGGTGGGTCCTCACGACGATGATCCACTCGTCGGACAGGTGCGGGGCCAGCGACTCGAAGTCCACGCGCACCGACTGGCCGGTGCGGCGGGCCGCGTCACGGAACGTCGGCGCGTAGAGCAGCACCTTCTTGTCGGCCGGGATGTTCAGGGCCTCGCGGACGGCGGCGGCCCTGGCCTTCTGCTCGGGCTCGGCCCAGCGCACCAGCACGTCGTTGCGCGGGTAGCCGGAGCGGATCAGCTCGGCCGAGACCTCGAAGGCCGGGACGAAGGTCCGCTCGAACTCGGCGCTCGGGCAGACGAGCGCGTCCCAGCGGCCCACCGCGGAGCGGAAGCGCCCCTTCTCGATGTCCGACGCGCCGCGCAGCGAGGGCACGTCGAAGCCCATCGCCTTGAAGGTCTGGCCGTGCCAGGTCTGCAGGTACCGGGTGCCCTTCGGCTTCGGGTACAGGTACGGCAGGTTGTGCGAGTCGACCCAGTAGGTGGCGCGGGCCAGCGCACGTCCGTACGCGAAGCTTCCGCGCTTGACGAGGGTGACGTCCTCGGGGAACGACGAACGGTCGCCGGAGTACGCCCAGACCACGTCGATCGGGAGGTTACGGCGCTTCAGCTCCTCGTAGATGTAGCGCGGGCTGTCCGCGTAGCCGCGGCCCTCCATCGCCTCGAACACGGCGAGGCTGCGCTTGCGCGGGAGCTTGGACACGGCGTCGTACGCGGTGGCCTTGCCCTCGTTGCCGACGAGGATCTTCCTGACCTTGCCCACCTTGCCCTTGGCCTTGCGGGCGTAGGGGCCGAGCGGTTCGAGGGACTTCAGGACACCGGACCGCTGCCAGGTCACCTCGAGGCGTCCGGCACCCTTCTGCTCCGCCTTGACGCGGAGGTGGTGGATGCCGAACGTGTGGTACGTGACGGTGGCGCGGAAGTCCGGCTGGTCGTGCTTCGCCAGCAGGATGTCCGTACGGCGGCCGCCGTCGCGCTCCAGGGAGACCACGGGGTGGCGTCGGGTCGCCACGCCCACCTTGCCGACGGGCACCTTGCGGAAGTCGAGCGCGGCCTTGGAGACGTACTGCCCCTCGCCCTCCGGGTGGAGGGTCAGCGGCACCGTGAGCGGCGTCTTGTGCGCGGCCAGCTTCACCGAGGCCTTGGTGCCCTCGGTGATCAGACCGGCCGGGTCGTACGTGCGGATCTCCAGGTGCAGGACCGGGCCCCGCATCGACACGGAGGTCAGCTCGTGGCGGATGCGGCCGGTGGCGAGCACCTGGTCACGCATGTACCACTCGCTGATGTCCAGCTCGCTGCGGCTCGCGTCGTCGGCGGGGGCGACGGCACCCCAGTAGGTGACCTCGCCGTCCTCCGTCACGAAGCGCGGGGCGAGCTGCGGCCGGCCCAGCTGGCGGGCGGCGACCTGGAGCTCGTCCAGGCGGCCGGTGCGCAGCAGGTGGATGCAGATGCGCTCCTCGCGGGAGAGCCGGGCGTAGGTCTCGTCGGAGATCTCGTCCAGGTACGGGTTGACCACGTCGGCGAACTCGGCGACCCAGTCGGCGTCGCGGAACGGCAGGTCACCCAGGTACAGCCGGAAGTCGTGGCGGAGGAACTTGTAGTCCTTCTCCGGGCGCAGCTCCGCACGGCCGTTCTCCGCGAACCAGGTGTCGATGAGCCGGGCCACGCCGATGCGGTCCGCGACGTTCTGGATCTTGTGACGGCTGGAGGAGATGGAGACGCTCTCGGGCGCCAGTCGCCAGGTGTAGACCGACCACGGGACGACGGCGAAGGACTCCGCGAGCGAGAAGGCCTGCGCGGAGAACAGCTGGTCCTCGTAGTGGATGCCCTCGGGGAAGGTGAGCGCGTTGTCCCGGATGAAGGCGGTCCGGTAGAGCTTGTTCGTCGACAGGTGGTCGAAGAAGTACTCGGGGCGCTCGGCGATGCCGTTCACGACCCGCTTCTCGGTGAAGAGGTGCGGGTACCAGAGGCCGGTGGTGTTCGACTCCTCGAAGAGGCGGGTCACCTCACCGGTGACGAAGTCGACGCCGGTCTCCTCGGCGACGAGCATCAGGCTCTTGCACGCGTGCCGGGGCAGCTCGTCGTCGCTGTCGAGGAACATGACGTACGGCGCGCGCGCGACCTCGATGCCGCGGTTACGGGGCGCGCTGCAGCCGCCGCTGTTCTGCTCCAGGCGTACGTAGCGCACGCGCGGGTCGGATGCCTCGAGGGCGCGCGCGACCCGCTCGGTGCCATCGGTCGAGCAGTCGTCGGCGATGATCACTTCGAGGTTGTTCAGGGTCTGGTCCAGAAGAGACCCAACCGCTCGCGGGAGCCGTTCCTCATCGTTGTAGACGATGACGACGACGCTCACATCAGGGACGTCGCTAGTCGGCATCCAAGTCCTCTCACAAGTGCGGGCGGCAACAACTGGCACGCGTTCCGGCCAGGCGCGGCGCTGCCTGCGCCATGGTCGATGGCGCACTACTGCCTTCAGTGGTGAAGGGTGCCGCCCCGCGTGTTCCATGGGCGCCACCCGGCGACCGGAAAGATTACCCGGCAGGAGGAATTGTTCCATACCTGCTCTCCCGGACCTTCGGTGATGTTCACCGCATCGCAAGCAGCCTCCGGAAGCGGCCCGACACCACCTGCCGGGCGCCGACCACGCCGCCCGCGAACCGCAGGACGAGGCCGCGCCGCGCCGACGCCACGACCTGGACGAGCAGCACCCGGCCCAGTCGCCCGAGGACCATGCCACGCCGGTCCACGGCTCCCTGCGGTGCCCTGACCTCGGCGTTTCCGATCGTGCCCGTCGCGCACCGCAGCTCCGCGCGGAGCGACCAGGCGGCGAGCCGGCCCGCGCGGAGCAGCTTCGCGGTCGGCAGCGACACGGTCGCCGTCCAGCCCTCGTCGGTGGGGAGCAGCGGCGCGTCGAGCTCCACCTCGACCGCCGAGACCCGCTCCGTGAAGACCACGCGCACGGCGGTGGGGCGCAGCTCGGCGACGCGCCCGTACAGATCGTGAACGGTCAGGGTCAGCCGGGTCGACGCGCCGACGGTCACGGAACCGTCCACCGCCACGGGCAGCTCGGCCGGCGCGATCTCCGCGAGACCCTCCAGGGGAACGTCGGCGGGCGCGGCGGCGAGGACCGGCGTCCCGTCGCCCGCGCGCGGGTACGGCGGGACGAGCCGGGGCAGGGGCGCGGCCAGCTCGACGAACCGGGTCAGCTCCCACCCCTCGGGCACGACGGCGAGCGCCATGAGCGCGGCGTGCAGCCAGCGGGACGGCGCCTGGGCGCCGGCGACCGCTTCGGCCTCGAACCCGGCCAGGTGGGCGCGGGTGGCCGTCCACCAGTCGGCCCGGTAGGCGGCCGTCCGCTGCGGCAGCTCGCGCAGGTACATGGGGAGGTCGTAGTCGAGGAACTTCGTCTGCGCGGCGCGGGCGAGCGCGGGGCGGCCGGCCGTACGGAACACGTCGAGGACGGCGGCGTGCGCGGCGATCCGGTGCTCCCAGTTGGCCAGGGAGGCGCGGCGCAGCGAGATCGACAGGGTGGCGGCCTGCCGCCGTACGTGCCACACGTAGACGGGGACGTCGGTGACGGCGAGCCGGGGGGCGGCGGCCTGCACCCGGGCGCTGAAGACGAAGTCCTCGTAGTGGAAGGCGCCGTCGGGGAAGCGGATGGCGTGCCGGTCGAGGAAGTCGCGGCGGTAGAGCTTGTTGACGGAGAGCGTGTCGAGGACGAACTCCGGGTGCTCCTCGACGCCGTCGAGGACGGTGCCGGGAAGCGTGGCGCCCTGGGACACGTCGTACAGCGAGGGCGCCCAGACGGTCTCGCGGCCCTCGGGGAGCTCGCGTCGCACGCAGATCCCTGCGACGACGTCGGCGCGCCGCTCGGCGGCGACGGCGAGCAGTCCGTCGACGGCCCCGGGCAGCAGCAGGTCGTCGCTGTCGAGGAACAGGACGTACGGGTGGACGGCGGCGGCGATGCCGTCGTTGCGGGGAGTGCCGCAGCCGCCGCTGTTCTCCCGCCGGATCAGTGGCCGGACCCGCGGCTCGTCGGCGAACCCTGCGAGCACCTCGGGGGTCGTGTCCCCGGAGGCGTCGTCGACGACGATCACCTCGCCGACCGCCTCGCCCTGGGCGAGAGCGGAACGGACGGCGTCGCCGACGTGCGCCGCGTCGTTGTACGCGATGACGATCACGCTGACAGCGCTGACGCGCGTGGGGGTCTGCGGCTGGGGGGTCTCACTCACCCGTGAATCCTACGTGTCCCCCGAACGGCCTCCGGAGGACCGGAGTCCGACCGGATCGCCCAGCCGGGCCCGCACGGAACACGGAAACGGCCGGGCCCCCGAAGGTGCCCGGCCGCTGAGCCGAGGGGCGGCGGACCGCCCCGCCCGCTAGAACGGGTTGAACTCGTCGAACTCGCGGTCCGGGTCGGCGCGCTCCGCGTCGCGATCGCGGCGGCGCTGGGCGGCCGGACGCGGGGCCTCGAGCCGGTGGTCCTCACCACGGCGGCCGAGCATCTCGGCGCCGGCCATCATGCTGGGCTCCCAGTCGAAGACGACCGCGTTCTCCTCGGCGCCGATGGCGACGCCGTCGCCCGCACGGGCGCCCGCCTTCATCAGCCTGTCCTCGACACCGAGGCGGTTGAGGCGGTCGGCCAGGTAGCCCACGGCCTCGTCGTTGTTGAAGTCGGTCTGGCGGACCCAGCGCTCCGGCTTCTCGCCGCGCACCCGGTACACGTCCTCGGCCTCGTCGTACGTGACCGTGAAGCCCGCGTCGTCGACGGCCTTCGGGCGGATGACGATACGGGTCGCCTCCTCCTTCGGCTTGGACGCGCGCGCCTCGGCGACGATGCCGGCGAGGGCGAAGGAGAGCTCCTTGAGGCCGAGACGGGCCACGGCGGAGACCTCGAACACCTGGTAGCCGCGCTGCTCCAGGTCCGGGCGGATCATCTCCGCGAGGTCCTGGCCGTCCGGGATGTCGACCTTGTTGAGCACGACGATGCGGGGCCGGTCCTCCAGGCCGCCGTACTGCCGCAGCTCCTCCTCGATGATGTCGAGGTCGGTGACCGGGTCACGGTCGGACTCCAGCGTCGCCGTGTCCAGGACGTGCACGAGGACCGAGCAGCGCTCGACGTGGCGCAGGAACTCCAGGCCCAGGCCGCGGCCCTGGCTGGCGCCCGGGATCAGGCCCGGCACGTCGGCGATCGTGTAGACCGTCGAGCCGGCCGTGACGACGCCGAGGTTCGGCACCAGGGTGGTGAAGGGGTAGTCCGCGATCTTCGGCTTGGCGGCCGACAGGACCGAGATGAGCGAGGACTTGCCGGCGCTCGGGTAGCCGACGAGCGCCACGTCGGCGACGGTCTTCAACTCCAGGACGATGTCCCGCGCCTCGCCCGGCTCGCCGAGGAGCGCGAAGCCGGGGGCCTTGCGGCGCGCCGAGGACAGCGCGGCGTTGCCGAGGCCGCCGCGGCCGCCCTGGCCGGCGACGAAGGTGGTGCCCTGGCCGACCAGGTCGGCGAGCACGTTGCCCTGCTTGTCGAGGACGACGGTGCCGTCGGGCACGTAGAGGACCAGGTCCTGGCCGTCCTTGCCGGAGCGGTTGTCACCGGCACCGGGCTGGCCGTTGGTGGCCTTGCGGTGCGGGGAGTGGTGGTACTCGAGGAGCGTGGTGACCGCCTGGTCGACGACCAGGGTCACATCGCCGCCACGGCCGCCGTTGCCGCCGTCGGGGCCGCCGAGCGGCTTGAACTTCTCCCGGTGAACGGAGGCGCAGCCGTGGCCTCCGTTACCCGCGGCGACATGCAGCTCGACGCGGTCCACGAAGGTGGTCATGGTTGTGCCTCCATTACATACGTGCGGAATGTCTATCTAGTAACACGCGAAAGGCGGACCCGCTTCCCGTACGGGAAGTGAGGTCCGCCTCCGCAAAGAACCGATCAGGCGACCGGAACGATGTTCACGACCTTGCGGCCACGGTGGGTGCCGAACTGCACCGAACCGGCCTGCAGGGCGAACAGCGTGTCGTCGCCGCCACGGCCGACGCCGGAGCCCGGGTGGAAGTGGGTGCCACGCTGGCGGATCAGGATCTCACCCGCGTTGACGACCTGACCGCCGAAGCGCTTCACGCCGAGCCGCTGGGCATTGGAGTCGCGCCCGTTCCGGGTGGACGATGCGCCCTTCTTGTGTGCCATGTCTCAGTCCCTCTTACTTCGCAGCCGCGGGGATACCGGTGACCTTGATCGCCGTGTACTGCTGACGGTGACCCTGGCGACGGCGGTAGCCGGTCTTGTTCTTGTAACGCAGGATGTCGATCTTGACACCCTTGTGGTGGTCGACGACCTCGGCCGTGACCTTGATGCCGGCCAGGACCCACGGGTCGCTGGTCACGGCGTCGCCGTCGACAACGAGCAGGGTCGAGAGCTCGACCGTGTCGCCAACCTTGGCAGTGGAAATCTTGTCAACCTCAACGATGTCGCCGACAGCAACCTTGTGCTGGCGACCACCGCTGCGCACGATGGCGTACACGCGGATCTCTCTCTCACTCGGGATCGAAACCTCTGAAGCCAGCCACTCACACGGACCCGAGGGCCCGCGGCGTTCCGGAATCGGACGAGCGGCCTCTCCCGACGAGCGGGAGGGAGGTGCTCAGAGGCGTGGCGTATCTACAGACACGCCGACGGTCTAGGTTACGGGCGGCTGCCTCGGGGGGTCAAATTCGCCCGTGCGGTACGGGCCGCCCCCGGAGGGACGGCCCGTACCCGCCGGTCAGTCCTGGGCCGGGGCGGCGGTCTTCTCCGCCGCCTTCTTGGCCGGGGCCTTCTTGGCGGTGGTCTTCTTCGCCGCGGTCTTCTTGGTCGCCGCCGTCTTCTTGGTGGCGACCTTCTTGGCCGTGGCCTTCTTCGCCGCGGTCTTGCGCGCCGCCGTCTTCTTGGCGGGGGCGGCCTCGACCTCGGCGGGTGCCTCGGTGACCGCTTCCGCGGCCTCCGCGGGCGCCTCGGCGGCTTCGGCCGGGGCCGTGGTCACCACGACGACGGCCGCTTCCTCGGCGCCCGAGGGCGAACCGGCGGGCGCGGTGGCCTTGCGGACCACCCGGCGACGGGCACGCGGCGGGGCGGCCACGGGGGCCTCCTCGACGACGGGCTCGGCGACCGGCGCCACGGCGGGCTCCGGCTCCGGGGCGGTCTCGGCGACCGGCGCGACGGCAGGCTCCGGGGCCGGCTCGGTGGCCGGCTCCGTGGTCGAGACGACCGGGGAGGTCGCCCGGCGGGTGGCACGGCGACGGCCACGCGGGGCCGGGGCCGGGGTCTCCTCGACCACCGGCTCGGCCACGGGCTCGACGACCGGCTCGGCGACCGGCTCCGGCGCCGCGACGGGCTCCGGCTTCGACTCGCGCGTCGGCTCGGCCTTCGGCTTCGCCTCGAAGTCGACCGCCTCGGTCTCCACGACCGGCCGCGCGGCGACCGGCGCGGACACCCTGCGGGTGGCGCGACGGCGGCCACGACCGCGCGTGGCGGCGGCCTCCGCCTCGGCGATGGAGCCGTACAGCTCCTCGTCGGCGGCGATCGGCTCGGGCAGCGCGATGGGGGCGGCCAGCTCGGCCGCGACCTCGGCCTCGGTCTCCAGGACGTCGGCCTCGGCCTCCGTCGCCTCGGCGTGCTCGTGCTCGTGCTCGTGGACGTGCTCGGCGCCGCCGCGGCCGCGCTTCTTCGCACGCTTGCCGCCGCCACCGCCGCCGGCGGTGGTCGGCTGCTCCATGTGGACGATGACACCGCGGCCGTTGCAGTGGACGCAGGTCTCGGAGAAGGACTCCAGGAGGCCCTGGCCGACCCGCTTACGGGTCATCTGGACCAGGCCCAGCGAGGTGACCTCGGCCACCTGGTGCTTGGTCCGGTCCCGGCCCAGGCACTCCAGGAGGCGGCGCAGCACCAGGTCGCGGTTGGACTCCAGGACCATGTCGATGAAGTCGATGACGACGATGCCGCCGAGGTCGCGCAGCCGCAGCTGGCGCACGATCTCCTCGGCCGCTTCGAGGTTGTTCCTCGTCACGGTCTCTTCGAGGTTGCCGCCCTGGCCGGTGAACTTGCCGGTGTTGACGTCGACGACGATCATCGCCTCGGTCTTGTCGATCACCAGCGAGCCGCCGCTCGGCAGCCAGACCTTGCGGTCGAGCGCCTTCATGAGCTGCTCGTCGATCCGGTACGTCGCGAAGACGTCGACCTCGCTCGTCCACCGGGACAGGCGGTCGGTCAGGTCGGGGGCGACGTGGTGGACGTACCCGTGGATGGTCTCCCACGCGTCGTCGCCGCTGACGATGACCTTGGAGAAGTCCTCGTTGAAGATGTCGCGGACGACCCGGACGGTCATGTCCGGCTCGCCGTAGAGCAGCGTCGGGGCGTTGCCGCTCTTCGCCTTCTTCTGGATGTCCTCCCACTGCGCCTGCAGACGCTCGACGTCACGGCGCAGCTCGTCCTCGCTCGCGCCCTCGGCGGCGGTGCGCACGATGACGCCCGCGTCCTCGGGGACGATCTTCTTGAGGATGGTCTTCAGGCGGGCGCGCTCGGTGTCCGGGAGCTTGCGGCTGATGCCGGTCATCGAGCCCTCGGGCACGTACACGAGGTAGCGGCCGGGCAGCGAGACCTGGCTGGTGAGACGGGCGCCCTTGTGGCCGATCGGGTCCTTCGTCACCTGGACGAGGACCGACTGGCCGGACTTGAGGGCGGTCTCGATGCGGCGGGGGCCGTTGCCCATGCCGAGGGCCTCGAAGTTGACCTCGCCGGCGTACAGGACCGCGTTGCGGCCCTTGCCGATGTCGACGAAGGCGGCCTCCATGGACGGCAGCACGTTCTGGACCTTGCCCAGATAGACGTTGCCGACGTACGAGGTGGCCTGCTCCTTGTTGACGTAGTGCTCGACGAGCACGTTGTCTTCCAGGACGCCGATCTGGGTGCGCTCGCCGTTCTGGCGGACGACCATGACGCGCTCGACGGCCTCGCGGCGGGCCAGGAACTCGGCCTCGGTGATGATCGGGACGCGGCGGCGGCCCTGCTCGCGGCCTTCGCGGCGGCGCTGCTTCTTGGCCTCCAGGCGGGTCGAGCCCTTGATGGACTGGACCTCGTCGGCGCCGGTGCCGGGCTCGGCCTTCTCGCGGGCCGGGCGGGGCTCGCGGACCTTGACGACCGTGCGGACGCCCTCCTCCTCGGCGCCCTCGACGTCGGCGGAGGCGTCCCCGCTGCGACGGCGGCGGCGACGGCGGCGACGGGAGCTGCTGGAGCCGCCGGCGAACGCGTCGGCGTCGTCCGGCTCCTCCTCGCCCTCCTCGGCCTCGGCGGTCTCGTCCTCCGCGTGCGGCTCCTCGCCCTCCTCGGCCTCGTCGACCTCGGCGAGCTCACCGCGACGGCGGCGACGGCCGCCACGGCGGCGACGGCGGGAGGGACGGTCCTCGTACTCGTCCGCCTCCTCGGCCGCCTCGGGCTCGTCCATCTCGACGGTCTCGTCGATCTCGTCGGAGACGGCCTCGACCTCGGGCTCGTCGGCGACGGTGGCCGGGACGGGCTCGACGGCGACGGGCTCGCCACGGCGGCGACGGCGACGACGGCCGCCGGTCTCCGCGGGCTCGGGGGCCTCCACGGCCTCGGCCTCGACGGTCTCGATCTCCTCGACCGTCTCCTCGTCCTCCGGCTCCACCGCACCGGCGGCGGCCGCGGCGGCCGCGGTCTCCGGCGTCTGGAACATCGGCTCCGCGAAGACCGGGGCCTGGAAGACGGCGACGGCGGGGCGCGCGGCGCGGCGCGTCTCCCGGATCGGGGCCGGCTCGGAGGTGAACTGCGGGGAGGTCGCGCGACGACGGCCGCGGCCACGGGTGGCGGCGGTCTCGGCGGCGGTGACCTCGGCCTCTTCGGCGGCGATCTGCGCGACGGTCGACGTCGGCAGCGACTCGCCGGCGGCGGGGGCCTCGGTGGTCGCTTCGGCGGTCGCCTCCGGGGAGGTGGCCTTGCGGGTGGCACGGCGGCGGGTACGCGGGGCGGGCGCGGCGACCTCCTCCGCGACCTCGGCGGCGGGCGCGACCGGCTCGGCGGCCGGGGTCGGCTCTGCGGGAGCCGCGATCACGGCCTCCTCTGCGGCGACGGGGGCGCCGGCCGGAGCGGTGGCCTTGCGCGTGGCGCGGCGGCGGGTCCGGGCCGGCGGAGCGGCCTCGGCGGGCTCCTCCACGACGGCCTCGACGGCCGGGGCGGCCTCGGGCACCTTGGCGACGGCCTCCGCGGGCTCGTCGGCGGCGGCCGGGGAGGTCACCGGCGAGGTGGCCTTGCGGGTGGCGCGGCGGCGCGGGCGGGCGGGGGCGGCCTCGGGGGCCTCCTCGACAGCCTCGGCCGCGGCGGTCTCGGCGACCGGCTCCGGGCTCTCCACGGCGGCGGCCGGAGCGGCCTCGACGACCGGGGCGGCCTCGGCGACCGGTGCGGTGGCCTTGCGGGTGGCCCGGCGGCGGGTGCGCGGCGCGGGTGCGGCCTCGGCCTCGGCGGCCGGGGCGGCCTCGGCGGCGGCCGGTGCGGTCTCGACGACCGCGGTCTCGGTGGATTCGGCGGTCGCGCCCGTCACCGGCGGACCGGCGGGGCGGGAAGCGGCGCGGCGCCTGCGGCGCGGCGGCAGCTTGTCACCGGGGGCATTGGTGTCTTCGTTGGACTCGGGCATGCGGGCGGTTCTCCCGTCACGCTCCCGGGCGCCGCGCCTGGTTCCGGTCCGGCGGCACGAATCGCGCCTGTGGCGCGGTGCCGCCGTCCGGGGCGCGGGCGCCGCACGGGAGCTCTATGTCTGGCTCGCCGGTTCCGTACGCCCTGTGCGGACGGCCTGGCGAAAGTCTTGTGGTCAGTGCGCGGCCCGACCCAGGTGGCTCCCGAGTACCAGGGCTGCGCTACGACGACCGCTCCCTACGCGGTGCCACCCGGCGCCGTCGCAGAGGCGGTCGCGGCGGCCGTGGTAGATGCGGCCGTGACTGCCTCGCGGTCGGGCGCGAGCGGGTCGGTCACCGTGCCGAACTCCTCGTCGAAGAGCCCCTGCGCCAGCCTGGTCACCGCAGCGGGGACCGGCGGCGCCAGGTCGGCCACGGCTCGGAGACCGGACAGGACGTCGTCGGGTCGCACGGCAGGTGTCACGTGCCGAACAACCAGGCGCAGTATCGCACAGGCGCTGTCCAGCGGCGCATCACCCTGGGGATCGCCCTGGGGACGAGCTGCCGTCAGCTCGGTGACCGCGGAGCGCGCGTCGAAGGTGCGGACGCCGTTCTTGGTCTTGCGCTGTACTTCCACGGTCTCGGCCGCGAGAAACGCCTCGACGGCCTTCGTCGCGTCCTCGACGGTGACGCCTTCGAGTCGCAGCTCCCACACGGAGGCGGTGAGCCGGTCGGCGAGGCCCGAGGTCCTGGCCTCGACGGCGTCGGTGATGTCGAGGCCGGCCGGGAGGGACTCGTCGAGCAGGGCCCGGAGGGTCTCCGGGTCGCGCGTCTCAGTGAGGGCGATCTCCAGGTATTCGGCCTCGGAGCCCGTACCCGTGGGGGCGGCGTTGGCGTACGACACCTTGGGGTGCGGGGTGAAGCCGGCCGAGTACGCCATGGGCACCTCGGCACGGCGCAGGGCACGCTCGAAAGCGCGCTGGAAGTCACGGTGGCTGGTGAACCGGAGGCGGCCGCGCTTGGTGTAGCGCAGTCGGATGCGCTGCACCGCCGGTGCGGGCGGCGGGCCTTCGGGCTGTCGCTTGCCCAGTGGTTCTTCTCCTCGGTGCGGGGCGGCGGGGGTGACGCCGTCCACGAGATGTGCGGGTGGCCCCGGGAGTCCCGCCCGGTTCACCCCCGCTTTCGCGGGGAGATCTCGGGGGCGGGCGCCGCGCCGGGGACGTTCGTTGTACTACCCAGAGTACGCGCCTGAGCCACCTGCGGTTCCCCGAGGTCAGCGGGACGGCCCGCCGAAGAGGGCGACACGCACCTCCCGGGCGGCGTTGCGGACGGCGCGCGCGACGGCGGCGACGGGCCTCCAGACCCAGGTCCGCAGCCAGTGGCCGACGGGCGTGAGGATCACCCGGTACACCCAGGCGAGGGGGCGGCCGATCGCGTGCCACAGCACCCACCCGATCGCCCGGCCGACGGCCCGCGAGATCTGTCCGGCGATCCGCCAGGCCCAGGCGAGCGCCGCTCCGATCGCGCGGCCCACGGGGGCGAGGACGTACTGCCAGAGCCAGCTGAGCGGGGTGACGATCAGCAGGTCGACGACCCACCACAGGGCTCGCCCGACGGGCAGGAGGACCCAGCGCCAGAGCCAGCCGAGCGGGGTGACGATCAGCAGGTCGACGACCCACCACAGGGCCCGGGCGACGGGGACGACGACCCACTCCCAGAGCCAGCGCAGCGGGATGACGATCAGGTACTCGATCAGCCAGCCGAGGGCACGGCCGATCGGGGCGAGGACCCAGCGCCACAGCTGCTTCAGGCACCAGACGAGGGCGTCCCAGACCAGCCGGATCGGCAGGACGACGACGAGGGCGATCGCCCGCGCCACTCCGGTGAGACAGCCTGCGGGCTCGTGCGTGGGCTGCGACCTGGGCATTTCCGTGTTCATGCCGGGAATGACGCGACGGCCCGGCAAAGAGTTTCCCCTTTGCCGGGCCGTCACCAGAGCGTTACGCGATTACTTGATCACCGAGAGGGGCAGAAGCTTCTTGCCCGTCGGGCCGACCTGGATCTCGGTCTGCATCGCGGGGCAGACGCCGCAGTCGAAGCAGGGGGTCCAGCGGCAGTCCTCGACCTCGGTCTCGTCGAGCGAGTCCTGCCAGTCCTCCCAGAGCCAGTCCTTGTCGAGGCCGGAGTCCAGGTGGTCCCAGGGCAGGACCTCCTCGTAGGTGCGCTCGCGGGTGGTGTACCAGGCGACGTCCACGCCGAAGTCGGGCAGCGTCTTCTCGGCGCAGGCCATCCAGCGGTCGTACGAGAAGTGCTCGCGCCAGCCGTCGAAGCGGCCGCCGTCCTCGTACACCGCGCGGATGACCGCGCCGATCCGGCGGTCACCGCGGGAGAGGAGGCCCTCCACGATGCCGGGCTTGCCGTCGTGGTAGCGGAAGCCGATCGAGCGGCCGTACTTCTTGTCGCCGCGGATCTTGTCGCGCAGCTTGCGCAGACGCTCGTCGGTCTCCTCGGCGGAGAGCTGCGGGGCCCACTGGAACGGGGTGTGCGGCTTGGGGACGAAGCCGCCGATGGAGACGGTGCAGCGGATGTCGTTCTGACCGGAGACCTTGCGGCCCTCGGCGATCACGTTCATCGCCATGTCGGCGATCTGGAGGACGTCCTCGTCGGTCTCCGTCGGCAGGCCGCACATGAAGTACAGCTTCACCTGGCGCCAGCCGTTGCCGTACGCGGTGGAGACGGTCCGGATGAGGTCCTCCTCCGAGACCATCTTGTTGATGACCTTGCGCATGCGCTCGGAGCCGCCCTCGGGGGCGAAGGTGAGGCCGGAGCGACGGCCGTTCCTCGTCAGCTCGTTGGCCAGGTCGACGTTGAAGGCGTCCACGCGGGTCGAGGGGAGGGACAGGCCGACCTTGTCCTCCGTGTAGCGGTCCGCCAGGCCCTTCGCGATCTCACCGATCTCGGTGTGGTCCGCGGAGGAGAGGGACAGCAGGCCCACCTCCTCGAAGCCCGTCGCCTTGAGGCCCTTCTCGACCATCTCGCCGATGCCGGTGATGCTTCGCTCCCGCACGGGGCGCGTGATCATGCCGGCCTGGCAGAAGCGGCAGCCGCGGGTGCAACCGCGGAAGATCTCGACGGACATGCGCTCGTGGACGGTCTCCGCGAGCGGGACGAGGGGCTGCTTGGGGTACGGCCACTCGTCGAGGTCCATGACGGTGTGCTTGGAGACGCGCCAGGGAACGCCCGACTTGTTCGGGACGACCCGGCCGATGCGGCCGTCCGGGAGGTACTCGACGTCGTAGAAGCGCGGGACGTAGACCGAGCCGGTCTTCGCGAGGCGGAAGAGGACCTCCTCGCGGCCGCCGGGCCTGCCCTCCGCCTTCCACACGCGGATGATCTCGGTCATGTCGAGGACGGCCTGCTCGCCGTCGCCGATGATCGCCGCGTCGATGAAGTCCGCGATCGGCTCGGGGTTGAAGGCCGCGTGGCCGCCCGCGAGGACGATCGGGTGGTCGACGGTCCGGTCCTTCGACTCCAGCGGGATGCCGGCCAGGTCGAGGGCGGTGAGCATGTTGGTGTAGCCCAGCTCGGTGGAGAAGCTCAGGCCGAAGACGTCGAAGGCGCCGACGGGCCGGTGGCTGTCCACGGTGAACTGCGGGACCTTGTGCTCGCGCATCAGCTCCTCGAGGTCCGGCCACACGCTGTAGGTGCGCTCGGCGAGGACGCCCTCGCGCTCGTTCAGCACCTCGTACAGGATCATGACGCCCTGGTTGGGCAGGCCGACCTCGTACGCGTCCGGGTACATCAGCGCCCAGCGGACGTCGGCGGACTCCCACGGCTTGACCGTGGAGTTCAGCTCTCCACCGACGTACTGAATCGGCTTCTGCACGTGCGGGAGCAGAGCTTCGAGCTGCGGGAAGACAGACTCGGCAGCAGACATCTCGAACCTTCGTGAGCTGGCAGGGGGGCGACTCTCAAGCGTACCCCGGTGCTCAGCGGGTCAGTGCCGCCGTGAGCCCCGGGGCAGATGCCCGGGCCCAGACCTCCGGCAGCTCACGCTCGGCGGCCTCGGCCGCGGCCTCCTCGTGTCCGTACAGAAGTCCCCAGGTGAAGGCCGATTCACCGACGCCGTGGGCCACGAGACCGAGCTCGCGCACGGCCCCGCGGGCGACGACGGCGTCCTGGTGCTCACCGAGCAGGGACTGGACCGCCTTCACCCGTTTCGAGAGCCGCTTGGCGGGCTTCCCGAGGGTGGGGCGAGCCGCGTCGGCCGCGTACCGGGCCCGTTTGGCGGCCTTGCGGGCCTCGTGCAGGGCGAGGTCGCGCTCCTCCCCCGGGTCGAGGGCGAGAGCCCGCTCGATCCGGGTGGCGAGCCGGCCGTGGTCCTTGCGGACGGCCTTGGCGAGGACCTTCTCCGCGCTCCGGCCCGCGGCCTTGCGCAGCGGCGGGTCGGCGAGGAGCGCGTCGAGGCCGTCGAGGAGGGAGAGGTAGCGGGCGGAGTCCAGCGCGGCGAGGGCCTGGTGCCGGGCGCTCCTGCCCCGGGCGGCGTGCCTGCGGCGCAGCCGGGCCTTGACCGGGCCGAGGACGAGGGTGCGCGGGAGGTCCTCGACGCGGGCGCGCAGCCGCTCGTCGAGGACCTCCTGGTCGCGGGCGACGCCGAGCTCCCCGGCGAGCCACTTCAGTTCCTCGCCGAGAGGGTCGGTGACGTCCCGGTCCAGGACGCGCCGGTACGTCTTGAAGGCGCTGCGCAGCCGTCGGCAGGCGACGCGCAGCTGGTGGACGGCGTCGGGCAGGTCGCGCCGGACGGCGGGGTCCTGGGCGACGATCGCTTCGATCTGCTCGCGTGCGTAGGCGAGGACGGCGGCTCCGGCGGTGCCCGGCTCCCCCGGGGCGGCCGGCGGGCGGGGCGCGTCTCCCGTGTCCGCGAGGGCCCTGGCCAGTTTCGAGGCGGAGGCCGAGGGCGTGATGCCCTTCTTCCCGAGGCGCTTCTCGACCGCGTCGAGGAGCGCCGGGTCGGTGCCGTCCGCGAGCTCGACCTCGATCTCGGTCCAGGTCGCCTCCGTGCCCTTGCCCTTGCCCTTCGGCAGCCGTTCGGCGTGGACGGTGTCGACGGACAGTTCGGCGAGGAGGGTGCCGTCCGCGTCCACGAGGTGGCGGACGTCCCGTGCGGAGCGGAGCCTGACGACGGGGACGACCTCGCCGCCGCGGACCCGGGAACGCAGCAGCCCCGCCAGCTCACCCGGCAGGGTGTCGGCCAGCGGGGCCCTGATCTCGTCGCGGATTCCGGTGTCGACGGGGAACTTGAGGTGCCAGCCGGCGTCGTCCCCTCCGGTGCGGCGGCGCAGCGTCAGCGCGTCGGCCGCGAGGCGCAGGTCGGGCGTGTCGTAGTAGACGGCGTCGAGTTCCATGACGCCCCGGTCCACGACGGCCGCGACCCCGGGGACCCGTGCGAGGTCCGGTACCGGGGTCTCTCCGGTGGCTTCGTACTTCCGCTCGATCTCGCGTTTCGTCTCGGCCATACCTCGAATCTAGCGGCCGTCACGCCGTCATGGGCCGTTGCACCCTGATCGACTGGAGCAGCCCGATCGCCACCCAGACCGCGAACATCGACGAGCCGCCGTAGGAGACGAACGGCAGGGGCAGGCCGGCGACCGGCATGATGCCGAGGGTCATGCCGATGTTCTCGAAGGACTGGAAGGCGAACCAGGCGATGATCCCCGCGGCGACGATCGTGCCGTAGAGCTCGGTGGTCTCGCGGGCGATGCGGCAGGCACGCCAGAGGACCACGCCGATGAGGACGAGGATGAGGCCGGCGCCGACGAAGCCGAGCTCCTCCCCCGCGACGGTGAAGATGAAGTCGGTCTGCTGTTCGGGCACGAACTGGCCGCTGGTCTGATGGCCCTTGAAGAGCCCCGCGCCGTACAGACCGCCGGAGCCGATCGCGATGCGCGCCTGGTTGGTGTTGTAGCCGACGCCGGCGGGGTCGAGCTCGGGGTTGGCGAAGGCGGCGAAGCGGTTGATCTGGTACTCGTCGAGCATGCCGAGCGCGGTGACGAGCACCGCGCCGCCGACGCCGGCGCCGATCAGGCCGAGGACCCAGCGGTTGGAGGCGCCGGAGGCGAGCAGGACGCCGAGCACGATGACGGCCATGACCATGACCGAGCCCAGGTCGGGCATCAGCATGACGATGCCCATGGGCAGGGCGGCGAGGACGAGGGCCTTGGCGACGGTGCGGTGGTCGGGGTGGAGCTGGTCGCCCGCGTCGACCTTGGCGGCGAGCAGCACCGCCATGATCAGGATGATCGTGATCTTCACGAACTCGCTGGGCTGGAGCGAGAAGCCGCCGCCGATCACGATCCACGCGTGGGCGCCGTTGATCGTGGCGCCGAGCGGGGTGAGCACGGCGAGGATGAGCACGATCGAGAGGGTGTAGAGGACCGGCACGGCCCCGCGCAGGGTGCGGTGGCCGAGCCAGATCGTGCCGGCCATCAGGACGAGCCCGATGCCCGTGTTGAGCAGGTGGCGGAAGAGGAAGTAGTACGGGTCGCCCTGGTTGAGCTCGGTGCGGCCGCGGGTGGCGGACCAGACGAGCAGGGCGCCGAGCAGGGACAGCGTCAGCGCCGACAGGAGAATCGGCCAGTCGAGCCGGCGCAGCACCGAGTCCCGGGCCGTGAGGCGTGCGACCGGTCCGCGGTCGGGGGCGTAACGGGACACGGAGAAGCTCGTGCGGGTCGTCATCGTGTCAGTCCCTCAGGTGGGGAGGCGGGCCCGCGAGCGGAGGCACGCCGCCTTCGGCGGGGTCGACCAGCTGCGCCTTGGGGTCGTACGGCTTGATGTCGGGGGCGTCGATGGTCCCGTCGGCGTTGATCTTCGGCAGGGTCTTCTGCGGCTTGGGCAGCAGGGCCCGCTTGAGGTCCTGGTTGCCCGCGTCGTCGAGGCCGTAGAGGGCGTCGTAGATGTTGCGCACGGCGGGGCCCGAGGCGCCGGAGCCGGTGCCGCCCTGGGAGATCGTCATGACGATCGTGAAGTCGTCGGTGTACGTCGCCAGCCACGAGGTGGTCTGCTTGCCGTAGACCTGGGCGGTGCCGGTCTTGGCCCGCATCGGGATCTTGTCCTGGGGCCAGCCGCCGAAGCGCCAGGCGGCGGTGCCGCCGGGTTCGACGACGGAGCGCAGGCCCTTGTCGAGGTCGCGGATCGTCTGGGCGCCGACGGGCAGCTTGCCGTGGGCGGTGGGCTTGATCTCCCGGACCGACTTTCCGTCCGGGCTGATCACGGCCTTGCCGACGGTGGGGTTGAAGAGGGTGCCGCCGTTGGAGATGGCGGAGTAGGCGGTGGCCATCTGGATCGGGGTGACGAGGACGTCTCCCTGGCCGATGGCGAAGTTGATGCTGTCGTAGGCCTTCAGCTGGTTGCCTTCGAGGCAGCTCTCGTACGCGATCTGCTCGACGTAGCTGCCGCCCTTCTTGCCCTGCTTGCACCAGGCGTCCTTGTTGGCCTCCCAGAAGTTCTGCTTCCACTGGCGGTCCGGGATGCGGCCCGTGACCTCGTTGGGGAGGTCGATGCCGGTCTCGGAGCCGAGGCCGAAGTCGCGGGCGGTCTTGTAGAACCAGTCGTGGGCACCCGGCTTGGCCTTGAGGCCTCCGTCGCGCTGCCACTCCTGGTGACCGAGGGCGTAGAAGACGGTGTTGCAGGAGAACTTGAGGGCCTCGCCGAGCGTGATGGGGCCGTGGCCCTTGGACTCGAAGTTGGCGAAGCTGCGGCTGCCGAGGCTGTAGGAGCTGCTGCAGTTGTACTTGTCGTTGAAGTCGTGGCCGGCCCGCACGGCGGCGCTCGCCGACACCACCTTGAAGATGGAGCCCGCGGGCGCCTGGCCCTGGATCGCCCGGTTGAGCAGCGGGTAGTTGGACCCCTTGCTGGTCATCGCGGCGTAGTCCTTGGCGGAGATGCCGCCGACCCAGGCGTTGGGGTCGTAGTCGGGCTGGGAGGCCATCGCGACGACACGGCCGGTCTTGGTCTCCATGACGACGACGGCGCCGGCGTCGGCCTCGTACTTGCGGCCGGTGATCTTGTCGGTCTCGCTCCGTACGAGCTTCATCGCCGCGTTGAGCTCGTATTCGGCGACGGCCTGGACGCGGGCGTCGATGCTGGTGACGAGGGTGGAACCGGCGACGCCCGGGTCGGACTTCGTCTGGCCCATGACGCGGCCGAGGTTGTCCACCTCGTAGCGGGTCACGCCCGCCTTGCCGCGCAGCTCCTTGTCGTACGTGCGCTCGATGCCGGAGCGGCCGACCTGGTCGGAGCGGAGGAACGGCGAGTCGGTGTCCTTGGCCTTCTCGATCTCCCCGTCGGTGACGGGAGAGAGGTAGCCGAGCACCTGGGCCGTACGGGCCTTGCCGGGCGCGGGGTAGCGGCGGACGGCGGTCGGCTCGGCGGTGATGCCGGGGAAGTCCTCGGAGGCCTCACGGATCGTCAGCGCCTGCTGGGTGGTGGCGTCGTCGGTGACCGGGATCGGCTGGTAGGGCGAGCCGTTCCAGCAGGGCTTCGGGGTCTTGGAGTCGCAGAGCCGGATCTTGTTGATGACCTCGTCGGGCTTCATCTCCAGGACGCCGGCGAGCCGGGTCAGGACGCCCTTGCCCCGGTCCTTCATCTTCATCAGCTCGGTGCGGGACGCGGAGACGACGAGCCGGGTCTCGTTGTCGGCGAGCGGGACGCCGCGGGCGTCGAGGACGGAGCCGCGCACGGCGGGCTGCACGACCTGCTGGACGTGGTTGTTCTTCGCCTCGTCCGTGTACTCCTTGCCGTTGCGGATCTGGAGGTACCAGAGCCGGCCCCCCAGGGTCAGCAACAGCGAGAAGACGAGGATCTGGATGACGACGAGCCGGATCTGGACCCGGGGGGTCCGTCCTGTCTCGGGGATGTTGCTCATACCGCCGGTGCCCCCTCGGTCACAGTCGCTTGACTCCCTTGATGCGTCCGGCCCGTGAGGCGCGGCTCCGGGCGGTCTTTACCCGCAGGCCGCCGCGCTGGGTGCCGATCCGCAGGCCGGTGCCCGACGAGAGCCAGCCGGAGGCCACGTCGGTGCCGTTGCCTCCGCCGGCGTCGGCGAGCGGGTCGTTCTCCGCTCTGCGGGCCAGCGCCATGATGAGCGGCACCGTGAAGGGCGCGAGGAGCAGGTCGTAGACGGCGGCCGTGAACAGCAGGAAGCCCAGGCCGACGTGACGGGCGGCGGTGTCGCCGACGAGGGCGCCCACACCCGCGTACAGGAGGGTGGAGCCGACGGCCGCCGCGACGACGACCGCCATGGGGCCGGCGGCGGACGTCAGCCGGCCGTTCTCCGGCCGGGCCAGGCCGACGAGGTAGCCGATGACGCACAGCACGAGGGCGTAGCGCCCGGCGGCGTGGTCGGCGGGCGGGGCGAGGTCGGCGAGGAGGCCGGCGCTGAAGCCGATGAGGGAGCCGCTGACGGGTCCGTAGACGAGGGCGAGGCCGACGACGGTGAGGAGGACCAGGTCGGGGACGGCGCCGGGGAGCTGGAGGCGGGCGAGGACGGAGACCTGGACGACCAGGGCCACCACGATCAGGGTCGCGGAGAGGAGGATGCGGTTGAACTTCACGGTGTCGCGTCCCCCTGGTCCTGCGGTGCCTGCTGGTTCTGACCCTGGTTCAGGCCCTGGTCCTGCGTCTGGTTCTCACCCTGGTTCTGCTGGTTCGCCTGGCCCTCCGGTGGCGGTGGCGTGACCGTGACGGTGACGGTCGGCGCGGGCTTGGGCTTCTGGGGCAGGACCGTGTCGCGCGGGTCCGAGGGCGGGGCCTGGACGACGACGCCGACGATGTCGAGCTTGGTGAAGCCGACGTACGGGCGGACGTAGACGTTACGGGTCAGGCCGCCGCCCGCCGGGTCGACGCGGACGATCTCGCCGACCGGGACGCCGGGCACGAAGGGCCTGTCGCCGGCGGAGCCGAAGGTGACGAGCCGGTCGCCGGCCTTCACCTTGGCCTTGCCGTTGAGGAGCTGGACGAGCAGCGGGCGGTCGCCCTGGCCGGTGGCGAAGCCGAGTTCGTTCGACTTCTCCATGCGGGTGCCGACGGTGAAGTCGGGGTCGTTGGCCAGCAGGACCGTCGAGGTCGAGGGGCCGACGGTGGTCACGCGCCCGACGAGCCCTGAGCCGTTGAGGACGGTCATGTCCCGCTGGACGCCGTCGCGCGCGCCGATGTCGATGGTGACCGTCCAGGAGAAGCCCTGGGCCGCTCCTATGGCGATGACCTGCGCGCCCTTGATGCCGTACTGCCCGGCGCCGGCGGTCTTCAGGATGGAGTCGAGTTCACGCAGCCGGTTGCGGTTGCGGTCGTCGCTGCCGAGCTCGGCCTTGAGCTCGGCGTTCTCCTTCTCCAGGGCGGCGATCCGGGTGTGCCGCTCGCCGGAGTCCCGGACCGCGCCTATGGCGTTGCCGATGGGATCGACGGCGGCCGCCACACCGTTCTCGACCGGCCCGAAGACCGCCGCTGCGGCCTGCCGGGCACCGTCGACGGGTGACTCCTGACCGCCGCGGATGTCCACCGTGATCAGTGCGAACGCGATGGCGATCAGCAGCACCAGGAGCAGCCGGCTCTCTCGTGTGTCCCTCACGTGCGGCGGCCGTGCCTTTCCTCGTGGTTCGGTTGTTCGGCTGTACGGGTGAAACGCGTGCGGGTGGAGCCGTACGGGTGAAACGCCTTCCCTAGCGGCGCGGCTGGGCGTCCAGGACCTGCTGGAGGGCCTCGAACTCCTCCACGCACTTGCCGGACCCGAGCGCCACCGAGTCCAGCGGGTCCTCGGCGATGTGGATCGGCATGCCGGTCTCACGGCGGAGGCGTTCGTCGAGGCCGCGCAGCAGGGCGCCGCCACCCGTGAGAACGATGCCGCGGTCCATGACGTCACCGGACAGCTCCGGCGGGCACTTGTCGAGAGTGGTCTTCACCGCGTCGACGATCGCGTTGACCGGCTCCTCGATGGCCTTGCGGACCTCGGCGGCCGAGATGACGACGGTCTTGGGGAGGCCGGAGACGAGGTCGCGACCGCGGATCTCGGTGTGCTCGTCGTTGTCGAGGTCGTACGCGGAGCCGATGGTGATCTTGATCTGCTCGGCGGTCCGCTCACCGAGGAGGAGCGAGTACTCCTTCTTGATGTGCTGGATGATCGCGTTGTCCAACTCGTCGCCGGCGACCCGGATCGACTGTGCCGTGACGATTCCTCCGAGGGAGATGACCGCGACCTCGGTGGTGCCGCCGCCGATGTCGACGACCATGTTGCCGGTGGCCTCGTGGACGGGGAGGCCCGCGCCGATGGCCGCCGCCATGGGCTCCTCGATGATGTGCACCTGGCGGGCACCGGCCTGGGTCGAGGCCTCGATGACGGCGCGGCGCTCGACTCCGGTGATGCCGGAGGGGACGCAGACGACGACGCGGGGACGGGCCAGGTAGCGCCGCTTGTGGATCTTGAGGATGAAGTAGCGGAGCATCCGCTCGGTGATCTCGAAGTCGGCGATGACGCCGTCCTTCAGGGGCCGGACCGCGACGATGTTGCCGGGGGTCCGGCCGATCATCTTCTTCGCCTCGGAGCCGACCGCGAGGATTCCGCCGGTGTTGGTGTTGATGGCGACGACGGACGGCTCGTTCAGGACGATGCCTCGACCCCTCACGTACACCAGCGTGTTGGCGGTCCCGAGGTCGACAGCCATGTCACGGCCGATGAACGACATTGAGTTCCCCTTGTTTCCCATGGCTAAGGGTGGTGCGGCGTGGAGTTTTCCATCGTAGTGCCGCCCGCCCGGATACCGCGCGGTGGTCCACCTCTGTACAGGTGACGGAAGGACGCGGCGATCCGTTCCCGCCATCGGCGTTCATATGCCTGGGGGCGACCGAATTCCTTCGGTCGCCCCACAGGGTCCTGCGTTCGGCTGACGCCGGGTCAGTCTCTTCGGATCAGACGAGACCCGGGAAGAAGATCTTCAGCTCGCGGAGGGCGGACTCCTCCGAGTCGGACGCGTGGATCAGGTTCTCCCGGACGATGGTGCCGAAGTCGCCACGGATGGAGCCGGGGGCGGCGGCGATCGGGTCGGTCGGACCGGCCAGCTGACGGACGCCCTCGATGACCCGCTCGCCCTCGACGACGAGCGCGACGACGGGACCGGAGGACATGAAGCCCATCAGCGGCTCGTAGAAGGGCTTGCCCTTGTGCTCGCCGTAGTGCAGCTCCAGGGTCTCCTGGTCCAGCTCGCGCAGCTCCAGGGCCGCCAGGGTCCAGCCGGCCTTGCGCTCGATGCGGCCGATGATCTCGCCGACCAGGCCACGGCGGACGGCGTCGGGCTTGAGCAGGACGAGCGTGCGCTGGCTCACGGGGGAACTCCTTCGGAAAAGCGGTGTGCGGGACCTCCGAGGCTACAGGCCCCGCACGCCCCTCGATTACGCAGCGTCAGGCCCTGCCGAGGCCCCGGCGGTCTGCGCCTCGGCCCAGCGGGCCTTGATGTCGTCGATCCGACGCCCGTAGTGCACCGACGCCCACCACAGGCCGGCGAAGACCGCGCCCAGGAAGAACATGGTCGGGACGAAGAAGCCGCTGAGGACCAGGCCGATCTGGAGGGCCCAGCCGAGCTGCACCCCACCGGGCCGGGTGACCATCCCGCACAGCAGCACCGAGAAGACCATCGCGACACCACAGACCCACCAGACGGTGGACATCGCGAGGCTGTCGTCCTTCATGGCGACGAGCCCGGCGAAACCGATCACGAAGAACTCGCCGATGAGCGTCGACGAACAGAGCGTGCGCATACCGTTCAGCCCCTTCGCAGCAGCAGCCGGGCGTCGCCGACCGTGAAGATCGAACCGGTCACCAGGACACCCGCGCCGCCGTACTCGGCCTCTTCCTCCGCGAGGGTGATGGCCGCCTCGATGGCGTCGGGCAGCCGCGGCTCGACGACGACCCGGTCCTCGCCGAAGACCTCGACCGCGGCCGCGGCGAGCACGTCCACGTCCGTGGCCCGCGGGTTGGAGTTCGCCGTGATCACGACCTCCGCGAAGATCGGCTCGAAGGCCTCCAGGAGACCCTTGGCGTCCTTGTCGCCGCTCGTGGAGACCACGCCGATGAGCCGCGAGAAGCCGAAGGCCTCGCTGACGCCCTCCGCCGTCGCCCGCGCGCCGTGCGGGTTGTGCGCGGCGTCCAGGAGCACCGTCGGGGAGGTACGGACGATCTCGAGCCGTCCGGGCGAGGCCACCTGGGCGAAGGCCCGGCGGACCGTGTCCTGGTCCAGGGTCCTGGCGTGGTCGGCGCCGATCCCGAAGAAGGCCTCGACCGCCGCGAGCGCCACCGCCGCGTTGTGCGCCTGGTAGGCGCCGTGCAGCGGCAGGAAGACGTTGTCGTACTCGCCGCCCAGACCGCGCAGGGTCAGGAGCTGCCCGCCGACCGCGACCTCGCGGGAGACGATGCCGAACTCCATGCCCTCGCGGGCGACGGTGGCGTCCGCCTCGACGGCCTTCTTGAGCAGGACCTGCGCCGCGTCCACCGGCTGCTGCGCCAGGATCACGGTCGCGCCCTGCTTGATGATCCCGGACTTCTCGCCGGCGATCTCGCCGGTCGTGCCGCCGAGCCGGTCGGTGTGGTCGAGGTCGATCGGGGTGACGACGGCGACGGAGGCGTCGATGACGTTCGTCGCGTCCCAGGTGCCGCCCATGCCCACCTCGACGACGGCCACGTCGACCGGGGCGTCGGCGAAGGCCGCGTACGCCATTCCGGTGAGGACCTCGAAGAAGGAGAGCCGGTACTCCTCGCGGGCGTCGACCAGCTCCACGTACGGCTTGACGTCCTGGTACGTCTCGACGAACCGCTCGGCGGAGATCGGGGCGCCGTCCAGGCTGATCCGCTCGGTGATGGTCTGCACGTGCGGCGAGGTGTACCGCCCGGTGCGGAGCTCGAAGGCGCCGAGCAGGGCCTCGATCATGCGGGCCGTCGACGTCTTGCCGTTGGTGCCGGTGATGTGGATCGAGGGGTACGCGCGCTGCGGGTCGCCGAGGACGTCCATCAGGGCCGCGATCCGGGTGACCGAGGGATCCAGCTTGGTCTCGCCCCAGCGGGTGGACAGCTCGGTCTCGACCTCGCGCAGCGCCTTGTCCAGCTCCGGGTCCTCGGGACGGCCGGGCACGGGGTCGCCCGGCGGCGGTCCGGCCTGCGTGCGCAGGGTACGGCTGCCGGCCTCGATCACCGCGAGGTCGGGGTCTCGGTCTGTCTCGGCGTCGACGATGTCGTCGAACTGGTCACTCGGGTCGCTCGGCTCGCTCACGGTGCCAGTCTACGGAGGGGCACCGACAGGACGAGGGACCCACCCCTTTCGGGACTTTCGGTCCACCGCCCGCCGTACCGGCCCTAGGGGGTGGATAGGCCCGCCGGGAGCAGCGCCGTCACCACGTAGCCGTCGTCCTCCCGGCGGGCCGTGAGCGTGCCGCCCATGCTGGTGACCCGCTCCCCCATGGAGAACAGGCCGGTGCCGGTCGAGACGGGGGCCGGGTCCGGCGGGGTCTTCGGCAGCGGGTTGCGCACCTCGATCCGCAGACCGGGGCCCTCCACGGTGATCGCGACCGTCACCGGCAGGCCCGGCGCGTGCTTGGCCGCGTTCGTCAGGCACTCCTGGACGACCCGGTGGACGGCCGCCTGCCGCAGCGGCGACAGCGCCTTGGCCTCCTCGGCGACCGCGAGCTCCACGGGGCTGCCCATCCGCTCGCTCTCCCCCGCGAGCGCGGCGAGCCCTTCGAGACCGGGGGTGGCCGCGTCCCGGTCGGCGCGGCGCACGATCGTCTCGTTGAGCATCAGATGGGCGCGCCGGGCGGTGTCCGCGAGTTCCTCGAAGTCCCTCTGGTGGGCGTCTCCCCTGGCCCGTACCGCGAGGACCTCGGCCCGTACCGCGAGGACGGTGAGTTCACGGCCGACCAGGTCGTGAACGTCCCGGCCGACGGAGATCCGCTCCTCCTGGACGGCCTGCCGGGCGGCGGCCTCGCGCCGCTGGTCCTCCAGGGCGCGGACGAGGTCCTGCCGGTACGCGGCGACGCCGACGCCCGCCGCGAGGACGCCGATCGGGACGACCAGGCTCAGGAAGTCGCTGAGGGTGTCGCCGTGCCGGGCGGGCCAGCCGGGCGTCTGGAAGAGCGCGTAGGCCACGCCGACGTACAGCAGGGTCGCGACGACGGCGGCGCGGCGCCCCCGGAAGCGGCCGATGGAGTACAGCGCGAACTGGATCATGGTCAGCTCGTGCAGGCAGCCCAGCAGGACCAGTGCCACCAGATAGGGGAGCACCGGCAGTCGGCGCCGGAGCACCAGGGTCGCCGCTCCGGCCGCGAGCACCAGGGTCGCGGTGAAGCCGGTGAGGGAGTTGTCGGCGCGGGCGAGCCCCGGCACGTCCAGGAGCATGAGGCCGAAGGCGCTGAGGGCGGCGACGACGTCGAGCGCGCGGGGCGTGCCGGCCCATCGGTCCACGCGACGGCGCAGCGCGGGAACGGCGGGGAGGCGGAGCATGCCCTCCATCATCCAGGGTCCTTCGGCCCGACGCCGTGGACCTGAAGTCCCGTCTGTTGTGAGTTCGGGCACTTCGCCCCTCTTGGGGGTGTATGCGAAGGGGCCCGGAACCGTGTACCGGTTCCGGGCCCCTTCGCGTACGGGTCAGGCCTGCGGCAGGTTCGCCAGCTGGGCCTCGATGCGGGCGATGTCCTCGTCCGCCTTGGCCAGGCGGGTGCGGATCTTGTCGACCACGTTGTCCGGGGCCTTGGCGAGGAAGGCCTCGTTGCCGAGCTTCCCGTTCGCCTGGGCCTTCTCCTTCTCGGCGGCGGCGAGGTCCTTCGCGAGGCGCTTGCGCTCCGCGGCCACGTCGATCGTGCCCGACAGGTCGAGCGCGACCGTGGCGCCGGCGACCGGCAGGGAGGCGGTGGCGGAGAAGCCCTCGCCCTCCGGCTGGAGGCGCAGCAGCTGGCGGATGGCCGCCTCGTGCGGGGCCAGCGCGGTGCCGGCCACGTCGAGACGGGCGGGGACCTTCTGGCCGGGCTGGAGGCCCTGGTCCGAGCGGAACCGGCGCACCTCGGTGACGACCTGCTGGACGAGCTCGATCTCCTTCTCGGCGGCCTCGTCGCGGAAGCCGGAGTCGACCGGCCAGTCGGCGATGACGAGGGACTCGCCGCCGGTGAGCGTGGTCCAGAGCGTCTCGGTGACGAACGGGACGATCGGGTGCAGCAGGCGCAGCATGACGTCCAGGACCTCGCCGAGGACCCGGCCGGAGACCTTGGCCTGCTCGCCGCCCGCGAAGAACGTGGTCTTCGACAGTTCGACGTACCAGTCGAAGACCTCGTCCCACGCGAAGTGGTAGAGGGCGTCGGCGAGCTTCGCGAACTGGTAGTCGTCGTAGAACGCGTCGACCTCGGCGACCGTCTTGTTGAGACGGGAGAGGATCCACCGGTCCGTGGCGGACATCTGCGACGCGTCGGGCAGCGGGCCCTCGACCGTCGCGCCGTTCATCAGCGCGAAGCGGGTCGCGTTCCAGATCTTGTTGGCGAAGTTGCGGGACGCCTTGACCCAGTCCTCGCCGATGGGGACGTCGACGCCCGGGTTGGCGCCGTTGGCCAGGGTGAAGCGGACGGCGTCGGAGCCGTACTCGTCCATCCAGTCCAGCGGGTTGACCACGTTGCCGAAGGACTTCGACATCTTCTTGCCGTTCTGGTCACGGACCATGCCGTGCAGGGCGATGGTGTGGAACGGCGGGGTGCCGTCCATCGCGTACAGACCGAACATCATCATCCGGGCGACCCAGAAGAAGAGGATGTCGTAGCCGGTGACCAGGACGGAGTTCGGGTAGAACTTCTCGAGGCTCTCGGTCCGCTCGGGCCAGCCGAGCGTGGAGAACGGCCACAGGCCGGAGGAGAACCAGGTGTCCAGGACGTCCGTGTCCTGGTGCCAGCCCTCGCCCGTCGGCGGCTGCTCGTCCGGTCCGACGCAGACCACTTCGCCGTTCGGGCCGTACCAGACGGGGATGCGGTGGCCCCACCACAGCTGGCGCGAGATGCACCAGTCGTGCAGGTTGTCGACCCAGTCGAAGTACCGCTTCTCCATCTCCTGCGGGTGGATCTTGACCTTGCCGTCGCGGACCGCGTCACCGGCGGCCTGCGCGAGCGGGCCGACCTTGACCCACCACTGCATCGACAGGCGCGGCTCGATGGTGGTCTTGCAGCGCGAGCAGTGGCCGACGGAGTGGACGTACGGCCGCTTCTCGGCGACGATCCGGCCCTCGGCGCGCAGCGCGGCGACGATGGCGGAGCGGGCCTCCAGGCGGTCCAGGCCCTGGAAGGGGCCGTGCACGGTGATGACCGCGCGCTCGTCCATGACGGCGAGGTTCGGCAGGTTGTGGCGCTGGCCGATCTCGAAGTCGTTGGGGTCGTGCGCCGGGGTCACCTTGACGGCGCCGGTGCCGAACTCGGGGTCGACGTGGGTGTCGGCGACGACCGGGATCGTGCGGTCGGTCAGCGGCAGCTTGATCTGCTTGCCGACCAGGTGCTTGTACCGCTCGTCGTCGGGGTGGACGGCGACGGCCGTGTCACCGAGCATCGTCTCGGCCCGGGTGGTCGCGACGACCAGGGACTCGTCGCCCTCGCCGTACCGGATGGAGACGAGCTCGCCGTCGTCGTCCTGGTACTCGACCTCGATGTCCGAGATCGCCGTCAGACAGCGCGGGCACCAGTTGATGATGCGCTCGGCGCGGTAGATCAGCTCGTCGTCGTAGAGCTTCTTGAAGATGGTCTGGACGGCCTGGGACAGGCCCTCGTCCATGGTGAAGCGCTCACGGGACCAGGCGACGCCGTCACCCAGGCGCTTCATCTGACCGGAGATCTGGCCACCGGACTCGGCCTTCCACTGCCAGACGCGCTCGACGAACGCCTCGCGGCCCAGGTCGTGGCGGGACTTGCCCTCCTTGGCGAGCTCGCGCTCGACGACGTTCTGGGTGGCGATGCCGGCGTGGTCCATGCCCGGCTGCCACAGCGTCTCGAAGCCCTGCATGCGCTTGCGGCGGGTGAGGGCGTCGATGAGCGTGTGCTCGAAGGCGTGGCCCAGGTGGAGCGAGCCGGTGACGTTCGGCGGCGGGATGACGATGGTGTACGGCGGCTTCTCGCTCTTCGCGTCCGCCTCGAAGTACCCGCGCTCTACCCAGCGCTCGTACAGCGGCCCCTCTACCTCGGCCGGCGCGTACTGGGTCGGCAGTTCGGTGGTGGGCGCTGTCTGCTGCTGAGTGTTCTCGGTCACCGGGCCAGTTTAGGGGTGTTGCGGCCCTGTCCTGAAACGCTTTGGTTCGGTAACGGTGTGGCCCCCGCCGCACGGACCGCCCGGCGGTTCCGCCAGGATGTTCGGTAGCCATAAACATTCTGTGAGGGGAACCTGTCGATGAGCTACAACCAGCCCGGCCCGTACGGCGGTCAGCCGCCCCAGCAGCCCGGCCCCTACGGCCAGCCGGGCCCGTACGGCCAGCAGCCGCAGCAGCCGGGCCCGTACGGCCAGCCGCCGCAGGCTCCGCAGCCGGGTTACGGATACCCCCAGCAGGCCCCGCAGGGCGTCCCGCCGCAGCAGCAGCCCCCTTACGGCTACCCCCAGCAGCCCCAGCAGCCCGGCCCGTACGGCCAGCAGCCGCCGTACGGCGCCCCCCAGGGCCCCGGCGGCTACGTACCGCACCCGCCGGCTCCGAAGAAGTCCAAGGCGGGCATCATCATCGGCGCGGTCGCGGTGGTCGCGGCGCTCGGTGTGGGCGCGTACTTCCTGCTCGGCGACGGCGGCGGTTCCTCGGTCGCGAACGACGGCCCGCACAAGCTGACCACCCCGGCGACGGTGCTCACCGAGTACAAGAAGATGCCCGACGAGGGCAAGAAGTCGGATGACGACAACCTCGTCAAGGACTCCGCGAAGCTCGGGGTCAAGAACCCCACCGAGGTCAACGGCTCGTGGCAGGTCGAGGACAAGGCCAACCCGCTCGCCGGCAAGATGATGACGTTCGGCGGCGTGTACGGCGAGATCGACGACCCGGAGAAGACCGTCGACAACGTCTTCGCCACCATGAAGGCCGAGGCCGAGAAGGACAAGGACGGCGAGCTCGTCGGCGACCCCAGGACGGTCAACCCCGCAGGCCTCGACGGTGCCGTGATGAAGTGCCAGGAGATGAAGGTCAAGCCGGACTCCGACGCCGGGGGTGCCGGCCCCAAGGAAGTCACCATGCCCGTGTGCGTCTGGGGTGACCACAGCACCATCGGCTATGTGATGCACTTCAACCTCGCCGAGCTGATGGCCGGCAAGGGCGGCACCGTGGAGGGAACCTCCACCATCGCCGCGAGCCTCCGCAAGGAGATCCGCGTCAAGCTCTGATCCGACGTGCCACAGCGAAGGGGCGCCCCACCGGTCCGGTGGGGCGCCCCTTCGCTGTCCGTACGGCTCAGGCCGACTTCTCGTGCCTGCCGTCGTTCTTCACGATCCGCGGGACCAGCGTCGGGTTGACGTTGTTGCGCACGACGTCCGCCGTGATGACGACCCGGGCCACGTCCTTGCGGGACGGGACCTCGTACATCACCGACTGGAGGACCTCCTCCATGATGGCGCGCAGGCCGCGCGCGCCGGTGCCGCGGAGGATCGCCTGATCGGCGATGGCCTCCAGGGCCGGGCGGTCGAAGTCCAGCTCCACGCCGTCGAGTTCGAAGAGGCGCTGGTACTGCTTCACCAGGGCGTTCCGCGGCTCGACCAGGATCTGGAGGAGCGCCTCGCGGTCCAGGTTGTGGACCGAGGTGAGGACCGGGAGACGGCCGATGAACTCCGGGATCATCCCGAACTTCACCAGGTCCTCCGGCATGACCTCCTGGAACTGGTCGCTCGCCTCGATCTCGCGCTTGGAGCGGATGGTCGCCCCGAAGCCGATGCCCTTGGCGCCCGCCCGCGACTCGATGATCTTCTCCAGGCCGGCGAAGGCGCCGCCCACGATGAAGAGCACGTTCGTCGTGTCGATCTGGATGAACTCCTGGTGCGGGTGCTTCCGGCCGCCCTGGGGCGGGACGGAGGCCGTCGTGCCTTCCAGGATCTTCAGGAGGGCCTGCTGGACGCCCTCACCACTCACATCACGCGTGATCGACGGGTTCTCGCTCTTGCGGGCGACCTTGTCGATCTCGTCGATGTAGATGATCCCGGTCTCGGCCTTCTTGACGTCGTAGTCGGCCGCCTGGATCAGCTTGAGCAGGATGTTCTCGACGTCCTCGCCGACATAGCCGGCCTCCGTCAGCGCCGTCGCGTCGGCGATGGCGAACGGGACGTTGAGCATCCGGGCCAGGGTCTGCGCGAGCAGCGTCTTCCCCGAGCCCGTGGGGCCGAGCAGCAGAATGTTGGACTTCGCCAGCTCGATGGCGTCGTCCCGGCCCTGCGCGCCGCCGTTCTCGCCGGCCTGGACGCGCTTGTAGTGGTTGTACACCGCGACCGAGAGGGCCTTCTTCGCGGGCTCCTGCCCCACGACGTATCCCTCGAGGAACTCGTAGATCTCGCGAGGCTTGGGAAGTTCTTCCCAGCGCACCTCGCTCGTCTCCGCGAGTTCTTCCTCGATGATCTCGTTGCAGAGGTCGATGCACTCGTCGCAGATGTACACACCGGGTCCCGCGATGAGCTTCTTCACCTGCTTCTGGCTCTTTCCGCAGAACGAGCACTTGAGCAGATCGCCGCCATCACCGATGCGTGCCACGAGGTGCTTCCCCTTCGCCTGGGAGTGCTTGGTTCAGCGACTCCTGGTGCCTCATATTCGACGGTACCTTGCCGGGCCCCCCGTTCGGGCCCCCCTTGACACGGTTCACATGGTCGCGATTCGGCCACACGGACCGTGCCAGGGGAAAGGTCGGCGTCAGTGTGCCGCGGCGGACGTGGTCTTACGGGTCGAGACGATCTGGTCGATCAGGCCGTACGCCAGGGCGTCCTCGGCCGTCAGGATCTTGTCGCGCTCGATGTCGTCGCGGATCTTCTCGATCGGCGTCGAGGAGTGCTTGGCCAGCATCTCCTCGAGCTGGCTGCGCATGCGCAGGATCTCGTTGGCCGCGATCTCCAGGTCGGAGAGCTGCTCACGGCCGGTGCCGCCGGACGGCTGGTGGATCAGCACGCGGGCGTTCGGCAGGGCCATCCGCTTGCCGGGGGTACCGGCGGCGAGCAGCACGGCCGCGGCGGAGGCCGCCTGGCCCATGCAGACCGTCTGGATGTCCGGCTTCACGAACTGCATCGTGTCGTAGATCGCGGTCAGCGCGGTGAAGGAGCCACCGGGGCTGTTGATGTAGATCGAGATGTCACGGTCGGGGTCCATCGACTCCAGGCACAGCAGCTGCGCCATGACGTCGTTGGCGGAGGCGTCGTCGATCTGCACGCCGAGGAAGATCACGCGCTCCTCGAAGAGCTTCGCGTACGGGTCGTACTCGCGCACGCCCTGCGAGGTGCGCTCGACGAAGCGCGGCACGACGTAGCGGTTGTCCATCGGCGCGCCGGTGTAGAGGCCGCTCGGGGAGAGGTTGTTCTGCATCTGGGTGTTCACCGTCCTGGTGGCGTTCGGCGGGGGGCTGGGGCTCTTCGGGGGGCTGCCGGCGCTCAGGCGCCCGTGCCGCCGCCGCCCGGAACACCCGCGGCGTGCGTGATGATGTCGTCGATCAGGCCGTAGTCCTTGGCCTCCTCCGCGGTGAACCAGCGGTCGCGGTCGCCGTCGCGGATGATCGTCTCCATGGTCTGGCCGGAGTGGTGCGCGGTGATCTCGGCCATGCGCTTCTTCGTACGGAGAAGGTACTCGGCCTGGATCTTGATGTCGGAGGCCGTGCCACCGATGCCGGCGGAGCCCTGGTGCATCAGGATGTCGGTGTTCGGCAGCGCGAAGCGCTTGCCGGGGGTGCCGGCGGTGAGCAGGAACTGGCCCATCGAGGCCGCCATGCCCATGCCGATGGTGACGACGTCGTTCGGGATGAACTGCATCGTGTCGTAGACGGCCATACCGGCCGTCACGGAGCCGCCGGGGCTGTTGATGTACAGGAAGATGTCCTTCTCCGGCTCGGCGGCCAGGAGGAGCATCTGGGCGGTGATCTTGTTGGCGATGTCGTCGTCGACCTGCTGACCGAGGAAGATGATGCGCTCGCCGAGCAGCCGGTTGTAGACATGGTCGCCGAGGCCGCCACCGATGGACGGCTCACCCGCGGCGTAAGGCTTCAGATTCGTCACGTATCCACCTGCTCGTCTCCGACGGCCGGGGGCCGTCTCAGCGTCTCGTTCAGAGGGCACTGCCCTCGTATTCATGGACCCTAACGCGCAGGTAGGACAACGCCATCCCGGTTCCCGAACTGTTCGCTGGGAGCGCAAGGTAGTTGGGGCGCGCGACCGGGTCCGCGTACGTCCACGGGCCCGTACGCACAGGGGTGCGTACGGGCCCGTGGAACAGGGTCCGCGTGAGGCGGGGGCCCCTTACTTGTCCTCGGAGACCTCGGTCTCGCCGGTGACGGCCTCGACGGCGTCGGCGGCGGCCTCGACCTCGTCCTCGTCGTCCGAGAGGTCGACGACCTCACCGTTGCTGTCGACGACCTTGGCGGCCTCGACGACGACCGCGAGGGCCTTGCCGCGGGCGACCTCGCCGACGAGCATCGGAACCTGGCCACCCTCGGCCACGGCCTGGGCGAACTGGTCGGGGCTCATGCCGGAGGAGGCGGCACGGCGGAACAGGTGCTCGGTGAGCTCCTCGCGGGAGACGTCGAGCTTCTCCTTGTTGACGAGCTCATCGAGGATGAACTGCGTCTTGATGCCCTTCTCGGCCTGCTCCTTGGTCTCGGCCAGGAACTCTTCCTCGGTCTTGCCCTGGATCTCCAGGTACTTCGCGAGGTCGAGGCCCATCTGGCCGAGCTGGTGGTGCTCCAGGTTGTGCTTGCGGGTGTTGATCTCGTCCTCGAGAAGCTTCTCGGGCATCGGGACCTCGACCAGCTTGAGGAGCTCGTCGAGGACGCGCTCCTGGGCCTGGGTGGCCTGGTCGAACTGCTTCATGTTCTCGAGGCGCTTGCGGCTGTCGGCCTTGAGCTCGTCGAGGGTGTCGAACTCCGACGCCATCTGCGCGAACTCGTCGTCGAGCTCGGGGAGCTCACGGGCGGCGACGGTGGTGACCTTGACGGTGACCTCCGCGTCCTTGCCCTCGGCGGAGCCGCCCTTCAGCTGCGAGGTGAAGGTGGCCTCGCCACCGGCCTCCAGGCCCTTGACGGCCTCGTCGATGCCGTCGAGCAGCTCGCCGGAACCGATGGTGTACGAGACACCGTCGGCGACACCGTCGGGCAGGACCTCGCCGTCGACCTTGGCCTCGAGGTCGATGGTGACGACGTCGCCGTCCTGGGCGGCCCGCTCGACCGGGGAGGTCGAGGCGAAGCGCTCACGGAGCTGCTCCACGGACTTCTCGACGTCCTCGTCGGTGACCTCGACCGCGTCGACGGTGACCTCGATGCCGGAGTAGTCCGGGATCTCGATCGTCGGGCGGATGTCGACCTCGGCGGTGAAGGCCAGCAGCTCGCCGTCCTTCAGCTCGGTGATGTCGACCTCGGGCTGGCCGAGCGGGTTGACGGAGGCCTCGTTGACGGCCTCGGTGTAGAACTTCGGGAGCGCGTCGTTGACGGCCTCTTCCAGCACGGCGCCGCGGCCGAACCGCTGGTCGATCACGCGAGCAGGGATCTTGCCCTTACGGAAGCCCTTGACCGTGACCTGCTGGTTGATCTTCTTGTACGCCGCGTCGAGGCTGTCCTTGAGCTCCTCGAAGGGCACCTCGACAGTGAGCCGAACCCGAGTCGGGTTCAGGGTCTCCACGGCGCTCTTCACGGTTCGGTCTCCTTGTGGCTGATTCCTGGAATCCACCGGCACCGCGTGAAGCGGTTCCGGCAGGTCGGCCCGGTCAGAAAGACACACGGGCACGCAGCTTGCATAGTAACCGCAAGCGGGATGACGCCCACAACGTGATCAAGGGTGCGCAAGGTGAGCGCGTGATCGTCATGGTCGGGGTGGCGGGATTTGAACCCACGGCCTTCCGCTCCCAAAGCGGACGCGCTACCAAGCTGCGCCACACCCCGTCGGTGCGACACGTAGGGTACATGGACGGAGACTGTCCGGCGCCCCCTGTTTTACGGGTGTGCGCGAACCGCCCCGGAACCGCTACCATGCTCTTCGTGCCGCGGTCCTTCTGACCTGCGGCGCGACGCTGTGCGGGTGTAGCTCAATGGTAGAGCACTAGTCTTCCAAACTAGCTACGCGGGTTCGATTCCCGTCACCCGCTCTCAATGAAGAAAACCCCAGGTCACCTGGGGTTTTCTTCGTTTCTGGGGCAGCCTCAGAACTTGATGGAGGCCACCGTCTGCGTTATCGAGTCCAGGAAGCGCTGGATGTCGTCGGCCATGCCGGTGGAGGCGAGGAAGAAGCCGAAGAGCACCGCGACCACCGCCGGGCCGCCCTTGAGGTTCCCCCCGCGGATCAACACCACCAGGATGATTGCCAACAGCAACACCACAGACAGTGAAATGGCCACAACTGATCACACCCTCGGTCGGTCCCGCCTTGCCCACCAGGGAGTCCGAGTCCCGGAACACCCCCCGCTGTCTCCATCGTGCCACCAACCTCCCTGCCCCCGCTGCCTGGTGACGAATCGTCTCGTCTGCGGCTGGCGGAAAAAGCGAGACGTCTGGTAGCGACGCTCCCTACGCGGGGCGCGAGATGAGCAGCAGGGCGCGGTCGTCGTTGACGTCCTTGGCCACGGCTTCGATCAGGTGCCAGGCGACGCCCTCGAAGCCGTCGGTGACGCAGCGGTCGGCCTCGCCGGTGAGGCGGTCGATGCCCTCGGCGATGTCCCGGTCCGAGGCCTCGACCAGTCCGTCGGTGAAGAGCATGAGGACGTCGCCAGGGCGCAGCGAGCCCTTCACCGGGTGGAACTCGGCGCCGTCGTAGACGCCGAGGAGGGGTCCTTCGGCGGCCTTCTCCTCCCAGCGGCCGCCGCCCGCGTGGAGCTGGAGGGCGGGCAGGTGGCCGGCGGAGAAGAGTTCGTAGTCGCCGGATTCCAGGTCGAGGACGAGGTGGATGGAGGTGGCGAAGCCCTCGTCCCAGTTCTGGCGGAGCAGGTAGCCGTTGGCCGCGGGGAGGAAGCCGTGCGGTGGGAGCGAGCCGAGGAGGCCGCCGAAGGCTCCGGAGAGCAGGAGGGAGCGGGAGGCGGCGTCCATGCCCTTGCCGGACACGTCGGTGAGGACGACCTCCAGGGTGCGGCCGCCGTGGGTGCGGGCGGCCACGACGAAGTCGCCGGAGAAGGACTGGCCGCCGGCCGGGCGGAGTGCCATCTCGCGGTGCCAGCCCTGGGGGAGCCGGGGCAGGGCGCTCTGGACGCGGATGCGTTCGCGGAGGTCGAAGAGCATGGTGCCGCCGCGCCGCCAGGGCACGCCGACCCGGGCCCTGAACTGGGCGATGAGCAGTCCGAAGAGGCCGCAGGCGGCGACGACGAGGACGGTGCCGGGGGTGACCCTGGCGGGGCCCTGGGTGTACGGGCCGAGGACGACGGATTCGACGATGAGGGCGCCGGCGGCCGTCGCGTACAGACCGAGGAGGCTGGCGGGGCGCAGCAGCAGTCCGCCGGCCACGATGGGCAGCACGAGCGCGGCGGGCGAGCACCAGACGGGGTCGAGGAGGGTTCCGACGGCGATGGCCGGAATCATCAGGAGGAGTCCGGCGAAGGCGAGCCAGTCGGAGCCGTCGCCGCGGAAGTAGTCGACGCCGGACTTGCGCAGCGCGATGCGGGCCCGGCGGGCGCGTCTGCGCGTCCGGGCCGCGTACGTGTTCACTCCGGCGCGGTGTCCCATTGGCCTGGACCCTATCCATCCCGTCCGACATCGCGCAGGGGTACCCCGGTGACAATGCGCGCGAAATCGGGTCGCCTTGGACGCGCGCCGCTGATATCGATGGCATATGACGACTGAACTGCGGGTTCTCGACCCGAGCGACTGGGACCGCTGGTACGGGGTTCTCGAACTCGCCTTCGGAGGTGTGGCGGAGTCGCCGGAGGAGCGACGACTGTGGCGCGATCTGACCGAGTTCGACCGGTTCCTGGGAGCGTGGGACGGCGACCTGTGCGTGGGTACGGCGGGAGCGTTCACGTTCCGGCTGACGGTGCCGGGCGGGGCCTCGGTCCCGGCGGCCGGCGTGACGATGGTGAGCGTGGCGGGCACGCACCGGCGGCGCGGGATCCTGACCTCGATGATGCGGCGGCAGCTGGACGACCTGCGGGCCGCGGGCGAGTTCCTCTCGGTGCTCACGGCCTCGGAGCCGGAGATCTACGGGCGGTTCGGGTACGGCGTCGGCGCGTACGGGGCGCGGGCGACGATCGACACGACGCGGGTGCGGCTGTCGGTGCCGGAGGGCACGGACCGGGTGGCGCTGCGGCAGGCCGACCTGACGGAGTCCGCCGCCGTCTGTGAGTCCGTGTACGCGCGTCTCGTGCCGCGTCGGCCCGGGATGCTGGCCCGCCGGCCGGAGTGGGAGCGGCTGCCGCTGATCGATCCTCCGGGCGACCGGGAGGGCGCGTCGCCGCGGCTGTGCGTGCTGGCGGAGCGGGACGGGGAGGTCGTGGGGTTCACGCACTACGCGATCAAGCCGGACTGGTCGCCGACGGGGGCCCAAGGGGCCGTGCAGGTGCATCAGCTGATGGGGCTCGACCCGGCGGCCGAGGCGGCCCTGTGGCGGTTCCTCTGCTCGGTGGACCTGGTCTCGGAGGTGCAGATCCGGAGCCGGCCGGTCGACGACGGCTGGCAGCACCTGGTGAGCGACGTTCGGCGGTGCGCGCCGACCCTGCGGGACTCGCTGCACGTGCGGCTGGTGGAGGTGGGGGCGGCCCTCGAGGCGCGGACGTACCAGGCGCCGGTGGACGTGGTGTTCGAGGTCGAGGACGCGTTCTGTCCGTGGAACGCGGGGCGGTGGCGGCTCACCGGGGACCAGAAGGGCGCGAGCTGTGTCCGTACGGAGGACGCGCCGGACCTGGCGCTGTCCGTACGGGAGTTGGGGGCGGCGTACCTCGGGGGGAACTCGCTGGTGTCGCTGGCCGGGGCCGGGCGGGTGCGGGAGCTGCGGGAGGGGGCGCTGGTCGAGGCGTCGGTGGCACTCGGATCGCCGGTCGCTCCGTGGTTGCCGCACGGGTTCTAGGGCCTGGTCCGGACAGGCTCTAGGGCTGCTGGCAGCGCGGGCACCAGAAGAGGTTGCGGTTCGCCAGGTCCGCCGTGCGGATCTCCGTGGCGCAGAGGTGGCACGGCTGGTGCGCGCGGCGGTAGACGTAGACCTCGCCGCCGTGGTCGTCGACGCGGGGCGGGCGGCCCATCGCCTCGGGGGTGTGCTCGGGGCGGACCGTGTCGATGCGGTTGAGCCGGACGCCCTCGCGCATCAGCATCGCCAGGTCGGTCCAGATCGTGTCCCACTCCCCCGCCGTGAGGTCCCGGCCGGCGCGGTACGGGTCGATGCCGTGCCGGAAGAGGACCTCGGCGCGGTAGACGTTGCCGACGCCGGCGATGATCTTCTGGTCCATGAGCAGGGCCGCGATGGTGGTGCGGGACTTCGAGATCCGGTGCCAGGCCCTCGTGGGGTCGTCGCCCTCGCGGAGCGGGTCGGGGCCGAGGCGGTCGTGTATCGCCCGCTTCTCGGCGTCCGTGATCAGGGCGCACGTGGTGGGGCCGCGCAGGTCGACGTGAGCGTCCTCGTGGGCGATGCGCAGCCGGACGGTGTCGGTGGGGGGCGCGGCCGGCGCCGTCCCGAAGTTCACCTTGCCGAAGAGGCCCAGGTGGATGTGGACCCAGCCCATGCCGGCGAAGCCGAGGAAGAGGTGCTTGCCGTGGGCCTCGGTGGTCTCGAGGACGGTGCCGTCGAGCAGTGCCGCCGAGTCCGCGAACTTCCCCTGCGGGCTGGTCACCCGCACGGACCGGCCGCCGAACCGTTCCCGGTGGTCGGCGGCCAGTCGGTGGATCGTGTGCCCTTCGGGCATCAGGCGGTCGGCTCCTGCGGGTGGTGGGCCGGGATCGGGGGGAGCTCGCCGGTGGTCTCGTACGCGGTGAGCATGTCGATGCGCCGGGTGTGACGCTCGTCACCGGAGTACGGGGTGTTCAGGAAGATCTCGACGAACTTGGTCGCCTCTTCCCGGGTGTGCATCCGGCCGCCGACGGAGATCACGTTGGCGTTGTTGTGCTCGCGGCCGAGGGCGGCGGTCTGCTCGCTCCAGGCGAGGGCGGCGCGCACCCCCTTCACCTTGTTCGCGGCGATCTGCTCGCCGTTGCCGGAGCCGCCGATGACGATGCCCAGGGCGTCGGGGTCCGCGGCCGTCTTCTCCGCGGCGCGCAGGCAGAACGGCGGGTAGTCGTCCAGGGCGTCGTAGATGTGGGGACCGCAGTCGACCGGCTCGTGGCCGTGTGCGGTGAGCCACTCGACGAGGTGGTTCTTGAGTTCGTATCCGGCGTGGTCGGAACCGATGTAGACGCGCATGGTGCCGAGTGTGGCATGTCAGGGGCCGGGTAGCAGGCAGCGGGGTCGGGACGTTCACCCGGCCTGGTACGGACCTTCGACTCTCGCGCGGTCGCCCGTACAACGATCCGGAATGAGGCCTTCCGATCACCCCTGTCCACAGTGTTCAATGCTCAGGCTCGCGACCCGAGCGCCCCCACACACACGAGGAAGCGTCCATGAACACGCAACCGACCCTGACGAAGGACGGCGAGGAGACCGGTACCCCCGGGACGTCGCACTCCTCCGACGGCCTCAAGGCCGGACTCAAGAACCGTCACCTGTCGATGATCGCCATCGGCGGTGTCATCGGTGCCGGCCTCTTCGTCGGCTCCGGCTCCGGCATCGCCGCGGCCGGCCCCGCGATCCTGCTCTCGTACGCGCTCGTCGGCACCATGGTCGTCTTCGTGATGCGGATGCTCGGCGAGATGGCCGCCGCCAGGCCCTCCTCCGGCTCCTTCTCCGCCTACGCCGACCAGGCCCTCGGCCGCTGGGCCGGTTTCAGCATCGGCTGGCTCTACTGGTTCTTCTGGGTCGTCGTCCTCGCCGTCGAGGCGACCGCAGGCGCGGTCATCCTGGAGAGCTGGGTCCCGGCCGTCCCGCAGTGGGCCTGGGCCCTCATCGTGATGGTGGTGCTCACCGCGACCAACCTCGGCTCCGTGGCCTCGTACGGCGAGTTCGAGTTCTGGTTCGCCGGCATCAAGGTCGTCGCCATCGCCGCCTTCGTCGGCATCGGACTGCTCGCGGTCTTCGGCGTGCTGCCCGGCTCGGACAACCCGGGCGCCGGGTTCGCCCACCTCACCGACTCCGGGGGCTTCTTCCCGATGGGTGCGGGAGCGATCCTCACCGGCGTCCTGATGGTCGTCTTCTCCTTCATGGGCAGTGAGATCGTCACCCTCGCCGCCGGCGAGTCCGAGGACCCGCAGAAGGCGGTCACCAAGGCCACCAACAGCGTGATCTGGCGCATCGGCGTCTTCTACCTGGGCTCGATCTTCGTCGTCCTCACCCTGCTGCCGTGGAACGACAAGTCGATCGTCGACAAGGGCTCGTACGTCGCCGCCCTCGACTCCATCGGCATCGCGCACGCCGGCCAGGTCATGAACGTGATCGTCCTGACGGCCGTCCTGTCCTGCCTGAACTCGGGCCTCTACACCGCCTCGCGCATGGCCTTCTCGCTCGGCCGGCGCGGTGACGCCCCGAAGGCCTTCGCCAAGGTCAACAAGCGGGGCGTGCCGACGGCGGCGATCCTCGGCTCGGTCGTCTTCGGCTTCGTCGCGGTCTTCTTCAACTACAAGTGGCCGGACACCGTCTTCGCCTTCCTGCTGAACTCCTCCGGCGCGGTGGCGCTCTTCGTCTGGCTGGTCATCTGCGTGACCCAGCTGCGGATGCGCGGCATCATCCTGCGCGAGACGCCCGAGAAGCTGGTCGTGCGGATGTGGCTCTTCCCGTACCTGACCTGGGCGACGATCGCCATGATCGTCTTCGTCCTCGGCTACATGCTGTACGACGGCGGCAGCGCCCGCGAGCAGGTCGTGCTCTCGCTCCTGGTGGCCGCGCTCGTGATCGCGATCGCGCTGGTCAAGGAGCGTGTCGCGAAGTCGGCCCGACGCCGGGACCTCGTGTAGCTCCTCGTACGCGAAAGGGCCCTGTCGCTCCTCCGGGAGCGGCAGGGCCCTTTTCCGTGCCGGGGGGCTCAGCCCTTGCGGTCGAGGAGCTTCCAGGCGGCCGGGAGGGCGCCCATGGCGAGGGCCGCCTTGAGGGCGTCGCCGATGAGGAACGGGGTGAGGCCGGCGGCGACGGCCTGGCCGAGGGTCATGCCGGTGGCGAGCGCCAGGTACGGCACGCCGACGGCGTAGATGATCGCCGAGCCGAGGACCATCGCGCCGGCCGTGCGGAGCACGGAGCGGTCGGCGCCGCGGCGGGCGAGGGCGCCGACGACGGTCGAGGCGAGGAGCATGCCGAGGATGTAGCCGAAGGACGGCATCCCGTAGCCGGAGGTGGCCTGCGCGAACCACGGCACGCCCGCCATGCCGGCCACCGCGTACAGGGCCAGGGCGAGGAAGCCGCGGCGGGCGCCGAGCGCGGTGCCGACGAGCAGGGCGGCGAAGGTCTGGCCGGAGACCGGGACCGGGGAGCCGGGGACCGGGACGGAGAGCTGCGCGGCGAGGCCGGTGAGGGCGGCGCCTCCGACGACGAGGGCGATCTCGCGGGTGCGGCTCGCCGGGAGCAGGTCGGCGAGGACGGTGCCCGCACGGAGGGTACGGGCGGGGGCGGCGGCGGTGCTCATCGGTACTCCGCGAGGGTGAGGGTGAGGGGGACGGATTGACGGTATGCCAGGAGTGAACGCTCGATCACCGTCAGCCGCCGACAAAGCGGGAGCCAGCCGCTTCATCGGGTTCCGACAAAGGACGGATTCCATGCCGGATTCCGCGCTTCCCGCCACGTGACCCTTGTCACTGGCGCTCTCCGTGAGACGTCCCTTTTGCGTCGGGGGGACGTCACCAGAGAGACTGTGGGGTCTCCATAAAGTGTCAACTCCCCGAGAGCGCGAGCCCCCACCATGCGCGACGCCCCGCCGTCCCCTCAGGCCATCGGTCCCCTCACCGAACCGGAGCCCCTCTCCCACGGTCTGAAGCAGCGTCATCTGACGATGCTGGGACTGGGCGGCGTGATCGGCGCCGGGCTCTTCGTCGGCTCGGGCGCGGGCATCGCCGTCGCCGGACCCGGCATCGTCGTCTCGTACCTGCTCGCCGGCGCGCTCGCGATGCTCGTCATGCGGATGCTGGGCGAGATGTCGGCGGCGATGCCGGCCTCGGGGGCCTTCTCGGTGCACGCCGAGCGGGCGCTCGGCCGGTGGGCGGGCTTCTCGGTGGGCTGGCTGTACTGGTTCCTGCTGGTGGTGGTCCTCGCCGTGGAGGCGACGGGCGCGGCGCGGATCGCGAACGGCTGGGTGCCGGAGGTCCCGCAGTGGGGCTGGGTGCTGGTCTTCATGATCGTGTTCACCCTCGCCAACCTGGCGGCGGTGAAGAACTTCGGTGAGTTCGAGTTCTGGTTCGCGGCGCTCAAGGTCGGCGCGATCGTGCTCTTCCTGATCCTCGGGACACTCGCCATCATCGGCCTGCTCCCCGACACGGACCCCGTGGGGCTCGCGAACCTGACCGGGCAGGGCGGTTTCCTGCCGAACGGCTGGGAGGGCGTCGTCTCCGGCGTCCTCGCCGTCGTCTTCGCCTTCGGCGGCCTGGAGGTCGTCACCATCGCGGCGGCCGAGTCGGACGACCCGGCGCGGAACGTGGCGCGGGCGGTGCGCAGCGCGGTGTGGCGGATCCTCCTCTTCTACGTGGGCTCGATGCTGGTGATCGTGACGCTGCTGCCGTGGACCTCGATGAAGCCGGGCGAGTCGCCGTACGTGGCGGTCCTGGACTCGATCGGGGTGCCGGCGGCGGGGCAGATCATGAACGTGGTGGTGTTCGTGGCGCTGCTCTCGGCCCTCAACGCGAACCTGTACGGCTCCTCGCGGATGGTGTTCTCGCTCGCGGAGCGCGGAGAGGCGCCGAAGGGGCTGCTCCGGGTGTCCGGAGGAGGAGTCCCGCGCCGGGCGGTGCTCGCCTCGGTGGCCTTCGGCTTCGTCTCCGTACTCCTGAATCTGAAGTGGCCGGATTCCGTCTTCCTCTACATGCTCAACGCCGTCGGGGCGGTGCTGCTCTTCGTCTGGGCGCTCATCGCGGTCTCTCAGCTGCGGCTGCGGCGCCGGATCGAGCGTCAGGCGCCGCAGACGCTGACGCTGCGGATGTGGGGCTTCCCGTGGCTGACCTGGGTGGCGCTCGCCGCGATGGGGGCGGTGCTCGTCCTGATGCTGTCCGACGACGCGGCGCGGCCGCAGGTGCTGTGGTCGGCGGGAGCGACCGGGGCGGTGCTCCTGGTGGCCTGGGTGCGGGAACTGCGTACGAACCGGAACTAATCCTTCACGATGTGTGAGGTCGGTGACCGTATAGCGGACGCATGTTCCCTGTGAGCGGTGGGCCCGCCCAGACTGTGGGCTCTCCTCGTCTCAGCTAGTGAACAGGGCTCGCCCATGTCTCGGACCACCGCGCCCGCGCCGGCCGATCGGAAGGACGGCGCGAACGCACCTGCCGAGGGCCTCACGCACGGCCTCAAGCAGCGCCATCTGTCGATGATCGCCCTCGGCGGTGTCATCGGCGCCGGACTCTTCGTCGGTTCCGGGGCCGGCATCGCCGCCGCCGGGCCCTCGATCGTCATCGCGTACGCGATCTCGGGCGTGCTCGTCATGCTCGTGATGCGGATGCTCGGCGAGATGTCCGCGGCGAACCCGGCGTCCGGCTCCTTCTCCGTCCACGCCGAGCGGGCCCTCGGCCCGTGGGCCGGTTTCACCGCCGGGTGGGCCTTCTGGTTCCTGCTCTGCGTCGCCGTCGGCCTCGAGGGCATCGGCGCGGCCAAGATCATGACCGGCTGGTTCCCGGGCAGCCCCGAGTGGGCCTGGGTCGCGCTCTTCATGCTGGTCTTCTGCGCCACCAACCTGGCGGCCGTGAAGAACTTCGGGGAGTTCGAGTTCTGGTTCGCCGCGCTGAAGGTCGGCGCGATCGTCCTTTTCCTCGGCATCGGCGTGCTCGCCATCGTCGGCGTCCTGCCCGGCACGGACTCCCCCGGCACCGCGAACCTCACCGGCGCGGGCGGCTTCTTCCCGCACGGCTCCGAGGGCCTGATCGTGGGTCTGCTCGCCTCCGTCTTCGCGTACGGCGGCCTGGAGACGGTCACCATCGCGGCGGCCGAGTCGGAGCACCCGGTGCAGGGTGTCGCCAAGGCCGTGCGGACGGCGATGTGGCGGATCGCGCTCTTCTACATCGGCTCGATGGCGGTCATCGTGACGCTCGTCCCGTGGGGTGACAAGGCGGTCGTCGAGAAGGGCCCGTACGTCGCCACCCTCGACCACCTGGGCATCCCCGCGGCCGGCCAGATCATGAACGTGGTCGTGCTCGTCGCCCTGCTGTCGGCGATGAACGCCAACATCTACGGGGCCTCCCGCATGGCCGGTTCGCTGGTCTCGCGCGGCCAGGGCCCGAAGGCGCTCGGCCGCACCTTCGGCGGGGTCCCGCGTCCCGCGGTGCTCGTCTCCTCCGCCTTCGGCTTCGCCTGCGTGCTGCTCAGCTACTGGCGCCCGGAGGACATCTTCGTCTGGCTGCTCAACACGATCGGCGCGATCATCCTGGTCGTCTGGTTCTTCATCGCCGCCTCCCAGCTGGTGCTGCGCCGCCGCACCGAGCGCGAGGCGCCCGAGAAGCTGGTCGTGCGGATGTGGGCCTTCCCGGTCCTGACGTGGGTTGCGCTGGCCGGCATGGCGGCGATCTTCGTCCTGATGGCCCGCGAGGAGGGCACCCGGGTGCAGCTGTACTGGACGGGCGGCCTGACGCTGCTGCTGGCCGTCGCCGGCTTCGTACGCCAGAAGGCGGCGGACCGTACCTCCTGATTCCCGCCTTCTTCCCCGAAGCCCCCGGACCGCCTCTCGGTTCGGGGGTTCTTCGTATGCCGTTGATCTTCTTGCTGATAGCCTGCACTTGCATAGGATGTGCAATAAGAGGTGGAAGGGCCCGGCATGGCGATCTACACACTTCCTGAACTTCCCTACGACTACGCGGCGCTGGAACCGGTGATCAGCCCGGAGATCATCGAGCTGCACCACGACAAGCACCACGCGGCCTACGTGAAGGGCGCCAACGACACCCTGGAGCAGCTGGCGGAGGCCCGGGAGAAGGACGCGTGGGGCGCGGTCAACGGCCTGGAGAAGAACCTCGCGTTCCACCTCTCCGGCCACATCCTGCACAGCATCTACTGGCAGAACATGGACAGCCCGAAGGACGGTGGCGGCGGCGAGCCGCTGGCCGCCGACGGCGTCGGTGACCTCGCGGACGCGATCACCGAGTCCTTCGGCTCCTTCGCCAGGTTCAAGGCCCAGCTGACCAAGGCCGCCGCGACCACCCAGGGCTCCGGCTGGGGTGTCCTCGCGTACGAGCCGGTCAGCGGCCGGCTCATCGTCGAGCAGGTCTACGACCACCAGGGCAACGTCGGCCAGGGCTCCGTCCCGATCCTGGTCTTCGACGCCTGGGAGCACGCCTTCTACCTCCAGTACAAGAACCAGAAGGTGGACTTCATCGAGGCGATGTGGCAGGTCGTCAACTGGCAGGACGTGAGCAGGCGCTACGCGGACGCCCAGGGACGCACCCCGCTCATCGGCGGCTGACAGACGCCCTGCTCGTGATCGTCTTCTCAGCCTTCACGGGGCAGGCGGATGAAGGCGGAACCCCCGCGATGACGTGAATCGCGGGGGTTCCGCGCATGCGGGCGTACGCGGGCGTACCGCGGACCGGCGGACTACTCGAAGCTGGGTGCCGCCGTGCGGGTGCGCTTGATCTCGTAGAAGCCCGGCGTCGACGCCACGAGCAGCGTGCCGTCCCACAGGCGGGCGGCCGCCTCGCCGCGCGGGGTCGGGGTGACGACAGGGCCGAAGAAGGCGACCTCGTCGCCGTCCGCGCCCGGAACCGCGATGACCGGGGTGCCGACGTCCTGGCCGACCTTGTCGATGCCCTCCTTGTGGGAGGCGCGCAGCTCCGTGTCGTACGTGTCCTTGTCGGCGTAGTCCGCCAGGTCCCCGGGCAGGCCGACGTCCGTCAGGGCTCCGACGATCGCCTCGCGGGTCGGGCCCTCGCCGTTGTTGTGGAAGCGGGTGCCGAGCGCGGTGTAGAGCTTGCCGACGACCTCGTCGCCGTGCAGCTGCTGGGCGGCTATGACGACCCGGACCGGGCCCCACGCCTTGGTCTCCAGCATCTCCCGGTACTCCTCGGGGAGCTCGTCGAGCCGGTTCTCGTTGAGCACGGCCAGGCTCATGACCTTCCAGCTCACGTCGACCGGCCGCACCTTCTCGACCTCCAGCATCCAGCGGGAGGTCATCCAGGCCCACGGGCACAGGGGGTCGAAGAAGAACTCGGCGGTGGTCCTGCTCTCGGACATGTCACTCCTCGGTACGACCGTGCTGAAAGGGGGTGGGCCGAAACGAGCCAACGCCATGACCGCCCTACGGCATTCCCGTGCGCCGCGTGACAGTGGCACATGGGAGGATCGGTGCTGTTTCGAACGCGCCACGAAGGAGTGACCGTGCCCGGTGAGAATCTGTCCCGCGACGAGGCCCAGGAGCGGGCCGCGCTGCTGTCCGTCGACGGGTACGAGGTCGTCCTCGACCTGCGGTCGGCGGTCGGCGACTCCGACGAGGCGGTGCGCACCTTCCGCTCGGAGACGACGATCCGCTTCCGTCGCACCGGCGACGGCACGAGCACCTTCGTGGACCTGATCGCCCCCTCCGTGGACGCGGTCACCCTCAACGGGCGCTCCCTCGACCCGGCGGTCGTCTTCGACGGCTCCCGGATCGCGCTCGACGGCCTCGCCGACGAGAACACGCTCGTGGTGGACGCGCGGTGCGCCTACAGCCGGACCGGCGAGGGCATGCACCGCTTCGTCGACCCGGAGGACGGCGAGGTCTACCTCTACACGCAGTACGAGCCGGCCGACGCCCGACGGGTCTACGCCAACTTCGAGCAGCCCGACCTCAAGGCCCCGTACCGCTTCTCGGTGACCGCGCCCGAGGGCTGGACGGTCTGGTCGAACGGCGCGGGGCAGCAGGACGCCGAGGGGGTCTGGCGGTTCGCGGAGACGGCGCCGATCTCCACGTACATCACGTGTGTCGTGGCGGGCCCGTACCACTACGTGACCGACAGCTACACGCGCGGCGAGCTGGAGATCCCGCTCGGCGCGATGTGCCGGAAGTCGCTCGCGAAGCACTTCGACGCGGACGACGTCTTCCTGATCACCAAGCAGGGCTTCGACTTCTTCCACGACAACTTCGACTACCCGTACCCCTTCGGGAAGTACGACCAGGCCTTCGTCCCCGAGTACAACCTCGGCGCGATGGAGAACCCGGGCATGGTGACCTTCCGCGAGGAGTACATCTACCGGGGCAAGGTCACGCAGGCCGCGTACGAGGCCCGTGCCAACGTCATCCTGCACGAGATGGCGCACATGTGGTTCGGCGACCTGGTCACCATGGTGTGGTGGGACGACCTGTGGCTGAAGGAGTCCTTCGCGGACTTCATGGGCTCCTTCGTCAACGCCGAGGCGACCCGCTTCACCAACAGCTGGGTGACCTTCGCCAACAACCGCAAGTCCTGGGCGTACCGCGCCGACCAGCTGCCGTCCACCCACCCGATCACGGCCGACATCCGTGACCTGGAGGACGCCAAGCTCAACTTCGACGGCATCACGTACGCCAAGGGCGCGTCGGTGCTCAAGCAGCTCGTGGCGTACGCCGGACGGGACGCCTTCCTGGAGGGCTCGCGCCGCTACTTCAAGCGCCACGCCTACGGGAACACGCGGCTCGCCGACCTCCTGTCGATCCTGGAGGAGACCTCCGGCCGCGACATGAGGACCTGGGCGAAGTCCTGGCTCCAGACCTCCGGCGTGAACGCGCTGACCCCGGCCGTCACCTACGACGCGGAGGGCCGGATCACCGAGCTCGCCGTCGTCCAGGAGGGCGACGAGCTGCGCCCGCACCGCGCCGCCGTCGGCCTCTACCGTCTTTCGGGCGGAGAACTCGTCCGGTACGCGCGGGCCGAGGCCGACATCACCGGCACCCGGACGGTCATCACCGACCTGACCGGCCAGGACAAGCCCGACCTGGTCCTCGTCAACGACGACGACCTCACCTACTGCAAGGTCCGCTTCGACGAGCGCTCGCTCGCCACCCTGCGGGCACACCTCGGCGACATCACCGACCCGCTCGCCCGCGCCCTGTGCTGGTCGGCGCTGTGGAACCTGACCCGCGACGGGCTGATGCCCGCCCGCGACTTCGTCGCCGTGGCGCTGGCCTTCGCGGGCCGCGAGACCGACATCGGCGTCCTGCAGATGGTGCACGCCTGGACGAAGTCCGCCGTCACCCTCTACGCGGCCCCCGAGTGGCGCGAACGGGGCGGTCGACTGCTCGCCGAGGGCGGCCTCCGTGAGCTGCGGGTGGCCGAGCCGGGCAGCGAGCACCAGCTGACGTGGGCGCGGTTCTTCGCGGCGACGGCCTCCACCGACGCCGACTTCCAGCTCCTGGAGGGGCTGCTCGACGGCACGGCGAAGATCGACGGGCTCGACGTCGACCAGGAGCTGCGCTGGGCGCTGCTCTCCCCCCTCGCCGTGCACGGGCGGGCCGACGAGGCGCGGATCGGCGAGGAGCTGGCCCTGGACGACACGGCGACGGGCAAGCGCCACCAGGTGCGCCTGCTGGCCTCGCGGCCCTCGGCCGCCGTCAAGGCGCAGGCCTGGGCGCAGGTCGTCGAGTCGGACACCCTGTCGAACGCACTGGTCGAGGCGACGATCGCGGGCTTCGTCCAGCCCTCGCAGCGTGAGCTGATCGCCCCGTACGCGGAGAAGTACTTCGCGGCGATCGAGCGGCTGTGGGCCGAGCGGTCCATCCAGATCGGCATGGACGTGGTCCGGGGCCTGTTCCCGGGGCTCCAGGACGACGAGGCGACGCTGACCGCGACGGACGCGTGGCTGTCGGCGCACGAGTCGGCGGCTCCGGCGCTGCGGCGGCTTGTCCTGGAGGCGCGGGACGACCTGGCGCGGGCGCTGCGCGCGCAGGCCTGCGACCGTCTGGCGGCGTAGTTTTCCCACCGGTGGGGGTCGCGGGCTTCGGCGCGCGGCCCCCACCGGCGTGCGCGGCCCCCCACCGGCCTGGGTGGCCCTGGCGCGCGGCCCCTTTTCGGCACTCGAACGCGCGTACTTTAGGGCAGGCTTGTCCCCAAATGTCGACGAGCGTGTAACAGAGGTTAGGGCAGCCTTCGGGAGCGGAAGACCCCCGGCATGAACCACAACACCCCCATCACCCGCCGCCCCGCCCCCCTCGCCTCCCGCATCGGCACCACGGGTCGCGCCGAACGTCTCGCCTCCGCCGAGCAGTTGAGGGCGCAGGGCGTTCCCGCCGCCGAGGTCGCCGCCCACTGCGGGCCCGGCGGCTGGCAGCAGCTGCTGCCCGGCGTCTTCCTGCTCCAGCCCGGACCCCCCACCAGCGAGGACCGGCTCCGCGCCGCGCTCCTGTACGCCCGCAGGACCGGGGCCGTCCCCACGCAGGGACCCGAGGCGATGATCACCGGGCTCGCCGCGCTGACCCTGCACCGCTTCTCCTCCGCTCCCCCGCTCACCGCCCTGGACCGGATCGACGTCCTGGTGCCGCGCACCCGGCGACTGCGGTCGACCGGCTGGGTGCGGATCGTGCGCGCCCCGGAGTCCCCCGAGCCCGTGGAGCTGACGGACCTTCCCGTCGCCCCGGTCGCCCGCGCCCTCGCCGACGCGGTGTCGGGGCTCTCGGACGCCGAGACGGTACGCCGGCTGCTCACCGAGGCCGTCCGCGGCGGCCACTGCGAACCGGCGACGGTGGTACGCGAGTTGAGCCGGGCCCGGCTGCTGACCCGGCCGCACGTGGTGGACGCGGTGGACGCCCTCCTCGTCGAGGGACGAGCGCTCTCCGAGGAGCGCCTGTACGAGATGGTGCGGGAGTTCGGCCTGCCGGACCCGCTGTGGAACGTGGACCTGCGGCTGCCGGGCGGCCCGCACCTGGGCGGCGTGGACGCCTACTGGCCCGACCAGGCGGTCGCGGTCGAGCTGGACACCCGGGCGCCGCGGCAGGACGACGACGCGCTGTGGTCCGAGTACACCCGCAAGCGGGAGCACCTGGAGCGGCTCGGCATCACGGTCGTCCACCTCACCCCGCGCAAGCTGCGCGAGGCGAGGGACCAGCAGGCCACCGTGGTGCGTACGGCCCTGATGGCCTCGCCCGACCGGCAGCCCGCCGCGTACGTCGTCGTCCTGCCGCGGTGAACGGCCCTGGCCTGCCGGTCAGTTCATGGGGACCAGGCCGGACAGGGTCGCCGCGGGCCTCGCGGACTCCCCGGACTGCCCGGACTTCGCGGTGAGGCCCTTGGGGTCGGCGCCCTTCGGGGTCGTACCGCAGAACTCGGCGTCGATGACGCTCTGGGTGTCGCCCGTCCAGTCCGCGTTGAAGTTGGCGGCGAGGGTGTGCCGCCCGTCGCGGGTGGTGTACGCCTCCGAGATCGAACCGTGGATGCCGCCGCCGTGTCCCCAGATCTCCGTGCCGCAGCCCAGCTTCTGCCACGAGATCCCGAGGCCGTAACGGAACTGGGGGTAATCGGGGTTGACCGGCACGGTGGCGGTCAGCTCGCTCATCCCGGACTTCGGGAGCAGCCGGCCCTTCAGGAGGGCGCGGTAGAAGGTCTGGAGGTCCGCCGAGTCGGAGATCATCTCTCCCGCGGCGAGGGCGAGGGTGGGGTTGAGCTCGGTGACGTCGTGGACGGGGCCGCCCTGGGCGTAGAGGGTGGAGTACGCGCGGCTGCTGGGCTGCGGCACGGTCACCCGGGTACCGGGGACGCTGGTGGCGCGGAGCTTCAGCGGCTTGATGATCCGGTTCTCGACGGACTTCCCGTACGGGCGCCCGGTGACCTTCTCGATGACCATTCCGGCGAGGACGAAGTTGGTGTTGGAGTAGCTCCAGCCGGCGCCGGGGGCGAACTCCGGCTCATGGGCCATGGCGACGCCGACGAGCTGCCCGGGGGTCCAGGTGTCGTAGCGGTGCTCCAGGAAGCCGGGGCCGAACACCTTCTCCTGGAAGGCAGGGTCGCCGGTGTAGCTGTATATGCCGCTGGTGTGGTTGAGCAGCTGGCGGACGGTGATGTTCCGGCCGTCGTGGCCGTTGCCCCTGACCACGCCGGGCAGCCACTTCTCGACCTTGTCGTCGAGGTCGAGACGGCCCTCCGCCTGGAGCTGGAGGAGGACGGTGGCGGCGAAGGTCTTGGTGATGGATCCGACCCGGTAGCGGTCGTCGCCCCCGCGGTCGCCCGCGGTGCCGGTCCAGCGGTCGCCTCCGTCGCGGGCCTGGGCGACGGCGCCGGGCACGCCCGCGTCGACCGCGGCCTGCAGCGCCTGCTGGGTGGCCGTGTGGTCCCGCCGCTCCGGTGCCGGTGCCGCGAGGGCGGGAGTGACGAGCGCGGTGGCGGTGAGCCCCGCGACCAGGGCGGTGGCGAGGACGGTGCGGGTCGTGCGTACGGCTGACATGCGGGCTCCCCTGTGATCCTGCGGTGCGTGTTGCGGTCGGCGGGGAGGACCACGGGGCGGGCGGGACGGTTGAGCGGGGTTGCGGTGGTTGAGCGTCTTTCAGCCGTTCGGCAGCGGGGTCAGCCGTTGGTCGGATCGGCGAGCCGGGAGCGGCCGACCGGGGGCCGCTCGTGCCACAGGTCGAGGCCGATGTCGACGAGTTCGACCCGGGGCAGGGCGGGGACGGAGTCGAGCGGATGCCAGGCGGCGAGGTCCGTGGAGCCGCCGGTCTCGTTGCGCAGCGCACCCCCGGTGACCTGGGCTTCGTAGATGATCCGCAGGCCCTGGAAGTCGCCGGGGCCGCCGAGGCGGCGCAGCCAGCCGCGCCGGATGGAGTCGATCCCGAGGAGGGCGGTGGGCTCGGTGAGGTAGCCGGTCTCCTCCTCCACCTCGCGGACGACGGTCTGCACGGGCTCCTCGCCGTGGTCCATGCCGCCGCCGGGCAGCGTCCACCGTTTGGTGCCGTCGCCCGCCACCCAGCGGGCGAGGAGCACCTCCCCGTCCCGTACGCACACGGCGTAGGCCGCCACCCGCAACTCCTGCTTCATGAAAAGAGGTTAGAACCAGTAGACGGGATACGTCCGGCCCGAGGCGCGGGCGGAGCCGAGGCCGACGGCGACCAGGAGGAGGGAGGCGAGGGCGAGTAGGCCGAGAAACGACCAGAAGGGCGGGGACTGGAGGGCGACGATCACCGCGGTGGCGGCGGCGGGCGAGTGCGGGGTACGGGCCGACATCATCACGCCGAGCGCGAGGCCGCCCGCGACGGCGGCGGCCCAGAGGCCGGGGCCCGCCACGAGGAGGACGGCGAACCCGGTGAGGGCGGAGAGCAGTTGGCCCCCGACGACCGAGCGCGGCTGGGACAGCGGGAGGTCGGGGGCGCCCGCGACGAGCGCCATGCTCGCGGCGAGCGGCGGGATGAGCAGGGGCTGGTCGAGCACGGTGCCGACGGCGACCAGGAGCAGGAGGGCGGCGACGCTGCCCGCGGTGGAGGCGAGCAGGATCCGGGGCCGGGGGCGAGGGGGCGGGCCGGGGCGGGTGGGGGGAGGGGGGCCGGCAAGGGCGGGGGTGGCTTCGGGCAGGGAGGTGCCGGGGGCCGGGACGGTGGGCAGCACGGGCGGTCCTCGGGGTTCGGTTCGGGCGGCGACAGGGCCGACGGCGGGGGCTGGGGTCGCGGTCGGCGGTCAGGCCTCGGGCGGGTTCGCCGGGGAGTACTCCGGGGGCGACCAGCGCAGGGGGCTGCCGGCCGGGGTCTCGACCGAGCGCTCGACGCGGAAGCGGGTGACGCGCTCTTCGGGGCCGTACTCCGTGTGCGCGAGGCCACTGAGCTGGAGGGTGGTTCCGGTCTCCCAGTCCACGAAGAGCAGGCCCGCGCGGCCGTCCTCCTCCAGGTTCCCCAGGGTCAGGAACATCGCGTTGCCGGGGTAGTCGCGCCAGCTGAGTTCCCGGGGCCCGTCGACGCGGACGAAGCCGGGGTTGCCGCCGCGATGGCCGACGTCGACGCCGTCGGGGGCCGCGGTGGCCACGAAGAAGGTGTCCGCGGCCTGGACCTGGCGTACCTGGGCGGGGGTGAGCGCCTCACCGTGCTGGACGGTTCCGGTCCCGGGGCGGTCGGGATCGGAGCCGTACCACTCCCGTTTCTGGAGGTACTTCGGGCAGTTGGAGAAGACCTGCTCGGCCTCGATGACGAATCCGCGTGCGCTGGGGCGGGCGGTGCCGTTGAGGCGCATGCGGCGGCGGGTCCGGGGGTCGAGGGCGAGGGTGCCGACGGGCGTGCCCTCGGGGGTGATCGCGTCGGCCAGCGGGTCGCGGGCGGGGACACCGCCCGCGACGGAGACGGTGTGCGGGCCGGTCGCGCGGATGAAACCGGGTGTGCCGGTGAGCAGGCTCGACCAGACGCGGCCCGCCCCGTCCGCCGCGCCGATCATCAGCATCGGCTGGAGCTCCAGGAAGGCGGCGGCGATGGGGCGGATGCCGGGGGTGATGGAGCGGCCCACGTGCTGGGCGACCTCGCGGACGCCGACGCGGTCCTGTACGGCGCGGGAGCCTTGGGTGTACGGGTCCATGGCGGGCCTCACTCGGGTGCGGGTTGGTCGTGGTGCGGGTCGGGCCCTGGCGCGGGAGGCGCGTTTCGGTTGTGCCCACCCGTTCCGCCCTGCGGAACGATTGCCCACAACCTGGGTACCGCTAGAAGAAGCCGCAGGTCGGGGCCGATTCGCTCGGGGCTTCCGCGCCCTCCGCGCCCTTCGGGACCGAGATCTCCAGGCGGGTGCCGTCCGGGTCGTGGAAGAAGATGCCGCCGGAGGCCGCGCCTTCCCTGTGGGCCACGACGCCCTCGTACGCGAAGGAGGCGCCGCGGGCGGTGAGGGCGGCCTCGGCGGCGCGGACGTGGTCGAGGGACTCGGCCTCGAAGGCGAGGTGGTGGAGGCCGGCGCGGGTGGCGGCGTAGGTGTCGTCGGCCTGCTGCCAGAGGGTGAGGACCAGACGGCCGTGCTGGCCGAGGAAGGCGTAGCGGCTGTCCCCCTCCGCGCCCTCGCCGAGGGACTCGAAGCCGAGGACCTCTCCGTAGAAGGCGAGGGAGCGGTCCAGGTCGGTGACGTTGAGGCCGACGTGGTGGGTGGTGAGTGTGCCGATCGCGGTCATGGCGTAGCTCTCCCTGGGGGCGGCGGCCAGCCCCTCGGGCTAACCTCTTAATTCGACTTTAGAGGTTAGACATGAGAGGCGTCAACCGCTCACGTACTCTTGAGGGGTTAGTTCATCGAGGAGGTTCCGCCATGACCGCCACCGACCCACGGCCGCTCACCGGCGAGCCCGTCTCGCTCGACCTCCTCAACACCCGCTGGAACGAGGACGGCGGCCGCCAGGACCTGCTCACCGACGTCGACGGCCTCGCCGTCTGGCTCTCGGCCAACGGCCTGCAGCGGCGGTTCACGGCCGACGCCACCACCCTGCGCCACACCCTCGCCGCCCGGGACGCGCTCGCCGCGCTCGTCGACCACCCCGGCGACCCCGCCGCCACCGCCCGCGTCGACACGGTCCTCGACCACGGCCGCATCCGGGCCACGCTCACCGTGGAGGGACCCGGCGAACAGGTCGAGTTCGCCGACCCCGCCCGGGGCCCCGGCTGGACCGCCGCCCGCGACTACCTCGACCTGCTCCGCACCGCGCCCGACCGCATCAGGGCCTGCGCCCACGAGGCGTGCATCCTGCACTTCTTCGACACCTCGCGGAACGGCACCCGCCGCTGGTGCTCGATGGCGGCCTGCGGCAACCGGGCCAAGGCCTCGCGCCACTACGCCCGCTCGAAGGACGCCTGAAACCCTCCGGGCCCTCGAGCACCCCGTCCGATCGCCCCGTTTGAGGGTGATTAATCCCCGATGGCGCATCGTCCGCACTGGCGGATGTGCGCCATCGACGCATTCCGCCACCCGGCAAGTCTCCACAAACCCCTGTCACTTGCGAAAGGCTCAGCGGTCATCCGGTACCGAAATCCGGACCCTCTCTTTCACAACCAGGGATGTACATGACCCCCCAGAGCTCCATACCCGGGCGCTCGCCCTCCGGGAGACGTGCGGCCCGCATCGCGGCCGCCGCAGGACTTGTCGCCGCGCTCGTCGCGACAGGTGCCGCCCCGGTCCTGGCCATCGACGCTCCCGCCACCACTCCCCCGGTGAAGGCCACCGACGCCGCCGACAAGCTCGGCGCCACCGACGCGCAGCGCCTCACCGAGGCCGAGGCGAGCGGCGAGAAGAACGTCACGATCCTCGTCGCCACCGCCCCCGGCGCCACCGAGCAGGTCGCGGGCCAGCTCGACGCCGTCGCCGGCGCCTCGGTCGGCAAGCGGCAGGACGCGCTCGGCTACGTCCGCGCGACCCTGCCGACCGCCAAGGCCGACGCGGCCATCAAGGCAGCGGCGAAGCTCTCCTCCGTCCAGTCGATCGACCTCCAGGCCGAGATCCCGCTGGACGACCCGACCCCGGACGCGGGCGCGACCACCGGCGCCGTCGAGGGCACGACCGTCACCACGACGTACCCTGCCCCGGGCAAGAACACCCCGGCGAAGAACCCGTACAACCCGTCCCACGAGACGGGTGCGGTCGACTTCGTCGAGGACCACCCCCGGGCCGACGGCCGCGGCGTGACCATCGGCATCCTCGACTCCGGCGTCGACCTGGGCCACCCGGCCCTGCAGAAGACCACCACCGGCGAGCGCAAGATCGTCGACTGGGTCACCGCCACCGACCCGCTGACCGAGGGCGACGCCACCTGGCGCGCCCAGATCACCCCGGTCACCGGCCCGGTCTTCACCGCTGCCACCCAGAGCTGGAAGGCGCCCGAGGGCTCCTACCAGTGGAGCCGCTTCAGCGAGTCGATCACCGCGGGCGGCGACCCGGCCGGTGACATCAACCGCGACGGCGACACCACCGACGTGTTCGGCATGCTGTACGACCCGGCCGCCGGCACCGTCCGCGTGGACGCCGACCAGAACAACGACTTCACGGACAACGCGCCGATGAAGCCGTACAAGGACGGGCACCAGGTCGGCTACTTCGGTACCGACAACCCGGCCACCGAGGTCGCGGAGAAGACGCCGTTCGTCGTCGAGATCCGCAAGGACGTCGCGATGGACCCGCTCGGCGGCAGCTGGGTCGGCCAGAAGCGCGACTTCGTCAACATCGGCATCGTCGAGTCCTCCCACGGCACCCACGTCGCCGGCATCACCGCCGCCAACAGCCTGTTCGGCGGCCGGATGAACGGCGCGGCGCCCGGCGCGAAGATCGTCTCCTCGCGCGCGTGCACCTGGACCGGCGGCTGCACCAACACCGCCCTCACCGAGGGCATGACGGACCTCGTCGTCAACCGCGGCGTCGACATCGTCAACATGTCGATCGGCGGCCTGCCCGCGCAGAACGACGGCGACAACGTCCGCGCCCGGCTCTACACCCGTCTGATCGACCAGTACGGCGTGCAGCTGGTCATCTCGGCCGGCAACTCCGGCCCCGGCATCAACACGATCGGCGACCCCGGCCTGGCCGACAAGGTCGTCTCGGTCGGCGCGGCGATCTCCAAGTCGACCTGGGCCGCCAACTACGGCTCGGCCGTCACCAAGTCGTACGCCATGTTCCCCTTCTCCTCGCGCGGCCCGCGTGAGGACGGCGGCTTCACCCCGACCATCACCGGTCCGGGCTCGGCCGTGAACACCATCCCGACCTGGCAGGCCGGTTCCGGCGTCGCCGAGGCCGGCTACGCGCTGCCCGCCGGTTACGGCATGCTCAACGGCACCTCGATGTCCTCCCCGCAGGTCGCGGGCGCGAGCGCTCTGCTGCTCTCGGCCGCGAAGCAGAAGGGCCTGGAGCTCTCCCCGCTCACCCTGCGCACCGCACTCACCTCGACCGCCCGGCGGATCGACGGCGTCAAGGCGCACGAGCAGGGCTCGGGCCGCATCGACATCAACGAGGCCTGGGACTCCATCAAGGACGGCGCGACCGCCCACGACTACAAGGTCGAGGCCCCGGTCGACACCGCGATCTTCCCGGCCCCGCACACCGGCACCGGTGTGTACGACCGTGAGGGCGGCCTCAAGGTCGGCCAGAAGAAGGTCTACGACGTCACCGTCACGCGCACGAACGGCCCGGCCCGGGCCGTCGAGCACGAGCTCGACCTCAAGTACAACGACGGCACCTTCCGGATCCTCGGCGACGACGAGATCGACCTGCCGCTGAACAAGCCGGTCACCGTCAGGATCGAGGCCCGTCCGACCAGCGCCGGCGTGCACAGCGTGATCCTTGAGGCCGACGACGAGGACACCGAGGGCGTCGACAAGCAGATCCTCGCCACCTCGGTCGTCGCGAGCGACCTGGTCGCCCCCGGCTACGGCTTCTCCGCCGCCGGCACCGTCCAGCGCAACAGCCACAAGTCGTACTTCGTGACCGTGCCGGAGGGCGCCAAGTCCCTCGAGGTCGCCCTCGGCGGCCTGAAGGCCAAGAGTCAGACCCGGTTCATCGCGATCCACCCGTACGGCGTGGCCATCGAGTCCACCGCGTCCACCGCGTGCTACCCGCACTACAACCCGGCGAACACCTGCCGCCCGGACCTGCGGTCGTACGCCAACCCGACGCCGGGCGTCTGGGAGATCGAGGTCGAGTCGCGCCGCACCTCGCCCGACCTGGACAACCCGTTCACCCTGGGCGTCTCCGTCCTCGGTGCCTCGTTCGACCCGGCCGTCCAGACCGTCGCCGAGGCGAAGGTCGGCACGCCGGCCCCCGTCGAGTGGACCGTCACCAACAAGTTCGCCGCGCTCGAGGGCAAGCTGAAGGGCGGCCCGCTGGGCTCGGCCAAGGTCGAGACCCCGACCATCCAGCACCACGAGCAGCAGACGAAGACCGTCACCATCGGTGAGGGCGTCGAGCGCCTCGACATCGCGATCGGCAACACCTCCGACAAGGCCGCCGACCTCGACCTGACCGTCTCCTTCGGCGGCAAGCAGGTCGGCCAGTCGGCGGACGGCGACTCGGAGGAGTCCGTCTCCCTCGTGAAGCCGGCCGCGGGCACGTACACCGTCGTCATCGACGGCTACGCGGTCCACGCCGAGGGCGGCACGACCTTCGACTACAAGGACGTGTACTACTCCGCCGCGCTCGGCAGCGTCCAGGTCGACAACGCCACGACCTACCCGCTGGCCAACGGCGCGAGCGCCAAGGTCACGGCCGAGGTCCTGGTCGCCGGGGCGGCTCCCGAGGGCCGCCAGTTCTTCGGCGAGGTCCAGCTGCTCAACACCCGCGGCACCGTCGCGGGCTCCGGCAGCGTCCTGATCGGCAGCGTCACCCCGTAACACCGCGAGACAGTGAGGGGCGGGCACCGGTTCCGGTGTCCGCCCCTCTTCCGTTCCTCCGCGTGCGCTCCTCCGCTTGCCGGTCAGCCGGGGGGCGTTCCTCCGCAGGTGACGGTCAGCCGGGGTGTGAGCAGTCGGCTCCGGCGGACCCGGGGAGCGCCTTCTCCACCCAGGCGCGTCCGTACTCCAGATCGTCACGCACCGCTCCGACGTCCTCGCCGGAGTCCCGGGGCGGAGGGTCCCCCTCCCGGTGGGTGATCGGGCGCTCTCCGGGGAACCGCGAGACGATGACGAGCACGCGCGTGCCCACCCGGAAGTAGGGGCCGCCCGGCTCCTCGGCGGGGACGTCCCCGGCCGTGAAGACGAGGCGGGGCTCCCCGGCCGCCGTCCCCGCCGCCTCGGCCTCGCCCTTGTACCTGCGCTCCACGCTCAGGGTGACGCGGAGCCCCCGGTCCCCGCCCAGCCGCTCGACCCGGGTCACCGTCCCCTCGGCGATGTCCGTGGCGCACGCGACCAGGCCCTCGGCGGTGAGCTTCGCGCTCTGCAACGCCCCGTCGGACTGCCCCTTGTGAGCCACGAGGTAGGCACCCCCGGTCCCCAGGACGGCCAGGACGGCCACCGCCGCGACCACGGCGAACGCCCGCCGAAGAGCGCGTCGCCGACGGGGGCGCGGCACCTCGGGCGGCGACCCCTCGGGGGCGGGCGCCGGTCCTGCCACCGCCGTGGCGATGAAGGCCAGCTGCTCCCGCAGGATCTCCACGTCGGCCAGCGCCGCCCGCACGTCGGGGTCCCCGTCGGCCCCCTCGGGCAGCCGCTCGCCGGACAGCGCCAGCCGTACCGGGTCCCGCTCGTCCTTCTCCACCCTCACACCACCTCGTCCGTGTGCAGCCGGGCACGCAGCGCGCGCACGGCGGCGTGCAGCCGGCTCTTGACCGTTCCCTCGGGGATGTCCAGCGCCTCCGCGATCTCGGCCACCGCCAGATCCGCGTAGAAGCGCAGCACCACGACCTGCCGCTGCGGCAGGGGCAGCGCGTCGAGCCCCTGCGCGACCGACAGCGTCAGGACCCGTGCCTCCTCGACGCCCGGCTGCTCCGTGTCCCACGGCCGCAGCGCGGTCAGCCGCTCGTCGAGCCGCTCCCTGCGGCGGCGCTCCCGGTGCCAGTCCACGGCGATGTTCGAGGCCACCACCGCGCACCAGGCGGCGGTGGACCGCAGCGGCTCCCCTCCCCGCGTCCGGAACTCCAGGAGCTTCAGCCGCACCTGCTGCACGCCGTCCTGGAGGTCCGCGTGCGGCACCCCGCCCAGGGCCAGGATCGCTCTCACCCGGTCCACGAGGGCCGCGTCCAGCGGATCGTCGGCCCCGGGCCGCCGGGCCTTCCTCACTACCACCACCGCGCATCCTCCCCTTCCGCGTCCCCCCTGTGACGCGGAAGCGGCACGAAACGTTCGATCCGGCCCCGCGCCCGCGTCCCGCCCTGTGGACAATGGATTGGACAAGGCGCCCCGGGACATACGCATCATGGACCGGCAGCAGCCTGCACATACGTACGGAGGAGTCCCCGTGAAGGTCGGAATCGTCGGAGCCACCGGTCAGGTCGGCACAGTCATGCGCAGCATCCTGGCCGAGCGGAACTTCCCGGTCGACGAGCTGCGGCTCTTCGCCTCCGCCCGGTCCGCCGGCACGGTCGTCGACGGGGTCACGGTCGAGGACGCCTCCACCGCCGACTACACCGGCCTGGACATCGTGCTCTTCTCCGCCGGCGGCGCCACCTCCAAGGCCCTCGCCGAGAAGGTCGCCTCCCAGGGCGCCGTCGTGATCGACAACTCCTCCGCCTGGCGCCGCGACCCCGAGGTCCCGCTGGTCGTCTCCGAGGTCAACCCGCACGCGATCAAGGACCGCCCCAAGGGCATCATCGCCAACCCGAACTGCACCACGATGGCCGCCATGCCGGTCCTCAAGCCGCTCCACCAGGAGGCCGGCCTCACCGCGCTGATCGCCACCACCTACCAGGCCGTCTCCGGCTCGGGCGTGGCCGGTGTCGCCGAGCTGCGCACGCAGGCGTGTGCCGTGGCCGAGAACGCCGACCAGCTGGCGTTCGACGGCGAGGCCGTCGCGTTCCCCGAGCCCGCCGTCTACAAGCGCCCGATCGCGTTCAACGTGGTCCCGCTGGCCGGCTCGATCGTCGAGGACGGCTCCTTCGAGACCGACGAGGAGCAGAAGCTCCGCAACGAGTCCCGCAAGATCCTGGAGATCCCCGAGCTGAAGGTCTCCGGCACCTGTGTGCGCGTCCCGGTCTTCTCCGGCCACTCCCTCCAGGTGAACGTGCGCTTCGAGCGTCCGATCAGCGTCGAGCGCGCCTACGAGCTCCTCAAGGACGCCGAGGGCGTCGAGCTCTCCGAGATCCCGACCCCGCTGCAGGCGGCCGGCAAGGACGCCTCGTACGTGGGCCGCATCCGGGTGGACGAGACCGTCGAGAACGGTCTGGCGCTGTTCCTCTCCAACGACAACCTGCGCAAGGGCGCGGCGCTGAACGCCGTGCAGATCGCGGAGCTGGTCGCGGCGGAGCTCAAGGGCTGACCCGGCCTGCATCAGCGAGGGGCGGCCACCCGGGTGGGTGGCCGCCCCTCCCGTGTTCGCCCTGGGAAATGTGTCGTGCGCCGGGGAAGGGCCCCGTGGAAGGATGGGCCAAACGTCACGAAACCGAGGAGATGACCGGGTGCCTGGCACGAACCTGACCCGTGAAGAGGCTCAGCAGCGGGCGGCGCTGCTGACCGTGGACGCGTACGAGGTCGAACTCGACCTCTCCGGTGCGCAGGAGGGCGGCACCTACCGGTCCGTCACCACCGTCCGCTTCGATTCCGCAGAGGCCGGTGCCTCGACGTTCATCGATCTCGTCGCGCCCGCCGTCCACGAGGTCGTCCTGAACGGCCGCGCGCTCGACGTCGCCGCCGTCTTCCGCGACTCGCGGATCGCCCTCGCCCACCTCGTCGCGGGCCGCAACGAGCTGAAGGTCGTCGCCGACTGCGCGTACACCAACACCGGTGAGGGCCTGCACCGCTTCGTCGACCCGGTCGACGACCAGGCCTATCTGTACACGCAGTTCGAGGTTCCGGACGCGCGTCGCGTCTTCGCCTCGTTCGAGCAGCCCGACCTGAAGGCGACCTTCCAGTTCACCGTGAAGGCTCCGAGCGGGTGGAAGGTCATCTCCAACTCGCCGACGCCGGAGACGCCGAAGGACGACGTGTGGGTGTTCGAGCCCACGCCCCGGATCTCCACGTACATCACCGCGCTCATCGTCGGCCCGTACCACTCGGTGCACTCGACGTACGAGAAGGACGGGCAGAGCGTCCCGCTGGGCATCTACTGCCGTCCGTCGCTCGCCGAGTTCCTCGACGCCGACCACATCTTCGACGTCACGCGCCAGGGCTTCGACTGGTTCCAGGAGAAGTTCGCGTACGACTACCCGTTCGCGAAGTACGACCAGCTCTTCGTGCCCGAGTTCAACGCGGGCGCGATGGAGAACGCGGGCGCGGTCACCATCCGCGACCAGTACGTCTTCCGCTCGAAGGTGACGGACGCGGCGTACGAGCGGCGCGCCGAGACGATCCTGCACGAGCTCGCCCACATGTGGTTCGGCGACCTCGTCACCATGGAGTGGTGGAACGACCTGTGGCTGAACGAGTCGTTCGCCACCTTCACCTCGGTCGCCTGCCAGGCCTCGGTGGCCGGCACCCGCTGGCCGGGCGCCTGGACGACCTTCGCCAACGCGGAGAAGACCTGGGCCTACCGCCAGGACCAGCTGCCGTCGACGCACCCGATCATGGCGGAGATCAACGACCTGGAGGACGTGCTCGTCAACTTCGACGGGATCACGTACGCCAAGGGCGCGAGCGTCCTGAAGCAGCTCGTCGCCTACGTCGGCGAGGACGAGTTCTTCAAGGGCGTGCAGGCCTACTTCCAGGCGCACGCCTTCGGCAACACCCGCCTCTCCGACCTGCTCGGCGCCCTTGAGGAGACCTCGGGGCGCGACCTCAAGACCTGGTCGAAGGCGTGGCTGGAGACGGCCGGCATCAACATCCTCCGGCCGGAGATCGAGACCGACGAGAACGGTTTCATCACCTCCTTCGCCGTCCGGCAGGAGGCCCCGGCGCTGCCCGCCGGCGCCAAGGGCGAGGCCGTGCTGCGCCCGCACCGGATCGCGATCGGCTTCTACGAGCTGAACGAGACCGGCAAGCTGGTCCGCACCGAGCGCCTCGAACTCGACGTCGAGGCCGCCGGCCTGACCGCCGTGCCGCAGCTCGCGGGCAAGGCCCGCCCGGCCGTCGTCCTCCTCAACGACGACGACCTGTCGTACGCCAAGGTCCGCCTCGACGAGGTGTCCCTCACCAACGTCACCGCGCACCTCGGCGACTTCGCCGAGTCCCTGCCGCGCGCCCTGTGCTGGGCCTCCGCCTGGGACATGACCCGCGACGGCGAGCTGGCCACCCGTGACTACCTGGAGCTCGTGCTCTCCGGTGTCGCGAAGGAGTCCGACATCGGCGTGGTCCAGTCGCTCCAGGGCCAGGTCAAGGCGGCCCTCGACCTGTACGCGGCGCCGGAGTGGCGTGAGGCCGGGCTGACCCGCTGGACCGAGGCGACGCTCGCGCACCTCCAGGCGTCCGAGCCGGGCAGCGACCACCAGCTGGCGTGGGCGCGGGCCTTCGCCGCGACCGCCCGCACGCCGCAGCAGCTCGACCTGCTCGCCGCGCTCCTGGAGGGCCGCGAGTCGATCGAGGGTCTGGCCGTCGACACCGAGCTGCGCTGGGCGTTCGTCCAGCGGCTCGCGGCGACCGGTGTCTACGACGAGCCGGAGATCGCCGGCGAGCTGGAGCGCGACCGCACGGCGGCGGGCGAGCGGCACGCGGCGACCGCGCGCGCGGCCCGCCCGACGGAGGCGGCGAAGGCGGAGGCCTGGGCCTCGGTCGTCGAGGACGACAAGCTGGCGAACGCCGTGCAGGAGGCCGTCATCGGCGGCTTCGTCCAGACCGACCAGCGTGAGCTGCTCGCCGCGTACACGGCGAAGTACTTCGCGTCGATCAAGGGCGTCTCGGAGACCCGCAGCCACGAGATGATCCAGCAGATCGTGGTCGGCCTCTACCCGACGCTCCAGGTCTCGCAGGAGACCCTGGACGCGACGGACGCGTGGATCGCCGAGCACGACCCGGTCCCGGCGCTGCGGCGCATGGTGACGGAGTGCCGCGCGGGCGTCGAGCGCGCCCTCAGGGCACGTGCGGCGGACGCGGCCGCGGCGGTCTGACACCGCTGATCCGGTACGGAGCAGGGGCGCCCTCCCCCCGGGGGGCGCCCCTGCTCGCGCTTGGAGTCCGCCCGGCGGGCGGGCGTCGGCGCGCTGCCGCTGCCGCCGGGCGGAGGTATTCGGGGGTCAGCCGCCGAGCGCCGTGAACCGGGCGCGCAGGTCGGCGGCGCCCTGCTCCGTCAGCGTGCCGTGCAGCCGCATCCGGGCGACGCCGCCGTCGGGGAAAGCGTCGAGGCGGACGTGGGTGACGACGGCCCGGGCGGGGAGCTTGAAGCGGTGGAGGGTGTCGGGCTGGAGCCTGGTCCTGGGGATGATCTCGAACCATTCGCCGGACTCGCCGTTGCGGCCCTGGAGGGCGATCCAGCCGGCCGAGTTGCCCTTGAGGTAGGCGGTGTCGATCTCCACGGCGCGTACGGCGCCCTGCGCGGCGAGCCGGAAGCGCACCCAGTCGTTGGTGCCGCGGACCCGGCGGCGCCGGTTCTCCCAGCCGTCGTCCATCTTGCGGGAGGTGCCGGGCAGGATGATCTGGGTCGGCGAGGAGTAGAACCTGTCCGAGGCGTCCTCGTACGAACCGCCGTTGAGCACGGAGATCAGGTCGAGGGTGCCGAGCAGCTCCAGCCACTCGGGGTCGGGTACGACCTCGCCGTGGACGCGGAGGCGGGCGATGCCGCCGTCGGGGTGCTGGCAGAGCCGGAGGTGGGTGAAGCGGCGCTCCGCGTCGATCGTGAACCCGTTGGCGGCGTGGCCGCGGACGGGGGTCGGCGGGACCAGCTCCTCCCACTTCGCGTCGAGCAGCTCGGCGGGGCTGGGCGAGCCCTCCACGGAGGTGGCCTGGACGCTGACGCGCTGCGGGTAGTTGCCGCGGAAGTGGGCGGTGTCGACGACGATCCCGCGGATCACGCCGGGGGCGCCGAGCCGGACGACGGCCCAGTCGTGGTCCTCGGGGGCGGGGAAGACGTTCTCCGCGTCGGCGCCCCGGCGGCGGCGGGTCTCCCAGCCGTCCATGATCTTGCCCTTGTGGCCGAAGTGCTCCGGGTCGAAGACGGCCCGCTCGCGGACGAGGAGGTTCTCCCGCTCGGCGAAGAACTCGTCGTTCGCGGCGACGACCCCGGCGCCGAGGCGGCGGTCGGCGAGGTCGACAAGGTCGGTGAAGGGGAAGTCACCGGTGCGGTAGTCGGCGTACGGGTCGCCGCCGGAGTACGGGGCGGCGTCGTTGGCGTGCGGGTCCGTGTTCTCTGCGTTCCCTGCGTTCCCTGCGTTGCCTGCGTTGCCTGCCTTGCCTGCGTTGCCTGCGTTGCCTGCGTTCTTTGCGTTCTCTGCGTTCTCGTCGCGGCTGCTCATGAGCCGACTCTCCCGCGACCGTTCCCTCCGGTCCATCGAATGTTTTCGACGGGTATGTTCAGCTCTGCTGAACGGTTTCCCGGGCGGCCGCCGCCTGCCGCAGCGCGGCGAGGACCCGTGCCACCGCCGGGCCCTCCTCCGCCCCGCGCCGCACCGCCGCGACGACATGGCGGCGCGGCTGGTCGGCGGCGAGGACGCGCATGACGACGCCCGCGCCGCCCCGGCGTTCCGCGGAGGCCATCCGGGGCACGAGGGCGACCCCCATGCCCGCCTCGACCATCGCGAGGATCGCGGTCCAGCCCGAGGCGCTGTGGGCCTGGTCGGGAACGAAACCGGCCGCCTCGCAGGCCGCGGTGGTGATCTCGGACCAAGGACCCGAGCCGCCGAAGATCCAGGATTCGGCCGCGAGGTCCGCGAGCCGCAGGCCGGGGGCCTCGGCCTGCGGGTGCCCGGCGGGCAACGCGACGTCGAGCGGGTCGGCGAGCAGCGGCATCCGGCTGAACTTGGGGTCGCGGGCGGTCGGCGCGTGGGCGGCGAGGGACAGCGCCAGGTCGACCTCGCCGGCCGTGAGCAGCTCGTACGCCTCCGCCGCCTCGGCCTCCCGGACGCGGACGTCGAGTCCGGGGTGCGCGGTCCGGAGCTGCCGCACGGCGGGCACGACGAGCGCGGGCACGGACGTCGGGAACGCCGCCACCCGCACCTGCCCCGCCTCGCCCCGCAGGTAGCCGTCGAGTTCGGCGTCGGCGCGCTCCAGCTGGGCGAAGACCACCTCGGCGTGCCGCAGCACCAGATGGGCGGCGTCGGTGAGCCTGACGCGGCGGCCCTGAGCTTCGAGGAGCCGCACGCCGAGCTGCTTGGCGAGGTTGGTGAGCTGCTGCGACACGGCCGAGGGGGTCATGAGCAGGGCCTCGGCCGTCGCGGTGACGGTGCCGCGGTCGCGGAGGGTGCGGAGGATCTGGAGCTTCTTGATGTCCCACTCGGTCATGGGGCGCAACCTATCCGGCCTTGCGCGCGCCGGTGGCGGAGGCCAGCGCCACCCCGCCGAGGACGAGGGCCGTGCACGCGGCGCCGAGGGCGTCGGGGCGTTCACCGAGGAGCGGGTACGACAGGAGGGCGACGCAGACGGGCTGGAGGTAGTAGACGACTCCCGCGCGTGCCGCGCCGATGAGGGCGATCGCCTTGTTCCAGGCGAAGAAGGCGACGGCCGAGGAGAAGACGCCGACGTACAGCAGGGGGCCCGCGGTCGCGACGCCGACGGTGAACCCGCCCTGGACGGCGAGGGACACGGCGTACGCGGGGGCGAGCATCAGGGCGCCGAGCAGGAAGGTGGTGAAGAGGAAGGCGAGTCCGTCGATCTCGGCGGGCTTGCGCTTGAGCAGGGCGCTGTACGTGGCGAAGGACAGGGCGGCGGCGAACATCCACAGGTCGCCGGCGGTGAAGTCCACGGCGAGCGAGCCCTTTCCGACGAGCAGCAGCACTCCGAGGGCGGCGGTCAGCATGCCGAGGACGCGCCGGGCGCCGAGGCGTTCGCCGCCGAGCCGGGCGTGGACCGCCATGAGCACCGGGGAGGCGGCCATGATCATGCCCATGTTGGTGGCGGAGGTGGTCAGTCCGGCCTGGTGCACGAGGGTGTTGTAGAGGGCGACGCCGAAGAGGGAGGCGAGGGCGACGAAGCCGAGGTGGCTGCGGATCGTCCGCCACTGCCGCAGGAAGGGGCGGACGGCGAAGGGCGCGACGGCGAGCAGCGCGATGATCCAGCGCCAGAAGACGGCCTGGACGGGCGGGACGGTGTCGGCCATGTCCCGGGTGGCGACGAAGCTGCCGGACCAGACGACGGTGGCGAGCAGGGCGAGGAGCACGCCGAGGCCGGCGCCCGGTGCGAGCTTCCTCGCGGGCGCCGGCCTCTCGGTGGCGGTGGTGGCGATGATGGCGGTGTCGGTGGCCGCAGTGGTCGGGTGGCGTGCGGTGATCAGGCTCATGCGGCCTACCGTCGCACTCCCGAAACCTCCAGGTCCATCGAAACTTCCTGGACCTTCCGTTCAGCTGAGCTGAACGGTGTGACCTGACCGGACTTCTTCGGGGTACGGGGGCCCAGCTGGCCCGTCAGCGTGGCGGCGAAGGCGATCACCATGCCGAGCACCTGGACCGGACCGAGGGCCTGGCCAAGCGCCGCCCAGCCGATGATCGCGGCGGTGAGGGGCGAGAGCGGACCGAGGAGGGTGACCGAGGAGGCGCTGAGCCGCTCGATGCCACGGAACCAGAGGAAGTAGGAGACCGCGGTGTTCCCGAGGGCGAGGTAGGCGTAGCCGGCCAGGTGGGTGCCGGTCAGGGCGGGCGGGGCGCCTTCGACCAGGAAGGCGACGGGCAGGATGACCAGGCCGCCCGCGGTGAGCTGCCAGCCGGTGAGCGCGAGGGCGCCGACGCCCTCGGGGCGGCCCCAGCGCTTGGTGAAGACGACGCCCGCCGACATCGAGAGGGCGGAGAGCAGCCCGGCGATCACGCCGACGAGGTCGAGCGCGGCACCGGCCTTGAGGACCACGAGACTGACGCCGAACGCGGCGGCGACGGCGGTGAGCAGCGACTTTGCGGTGGGCCTGTCGCCCAGGAAGAGGGCGGCGAGGCCGACGACGAAGAGCGGGCCGACGGAGCCGACGACGGCGGCGACGCCCCCGGGGAGCCGGTAGGCGGCGAGGAAGAGCAGCGGGAAGAAGGCGCCGATGTTGAGGGCCCCGAGGACGGCGGACTTCCACCACCAGGCGCCCTGCGGGAGCTTGCGGGTGAGCGCCAGGAGCAGGAGCCCGGCGGGCAGGGCGCGCATGAGGCCGGTGAAGAGCGGCCGGTCGGGCGGCAGGAACTCCGTGGTGACGAAGTAGGTGGAGCCCCAGGAGATGGGGGCGAGGGCGGTGAGCGCGACGATTGCTGCCTTGGACATGACGGTTCCCCCTGCTCTGGAGTGCCGGCCGAGATGGAACTCCGGACTGGCTTGGCGGTAATTAACTTACCACTAAGCTACTTACTTGCAAGTGGCTTAGTAGAGAGTGGCTTAGTTGCCATCGAGGTGACCGGAAGGGAACACTGGATCCATGACTACGGAGCCCGCCGCCCACGACGCCGTCGACGCCATCACCGACCAGTGGGCCGCCGTCCGCCCGGACCTGGACACCGTCCCCATGGCGGTCTTCGGACGGATCTACCGGCTGGCCAACGCCATGCGCGGCAAGGTCGACAAGGCGTACGCGCCCTACGGCATGGCGCTCGGGGAGTTCGACGTGCTCGCGACGCTACGGCGTTCCGGCGAGCCGTACACGCTCTCGCCGCGCGAGCTGACCGCCACGCTGATGATCACCACCGGCGGGATGACGGGCCGGCTCGACAAACTGGAGAAGGCCGGGCTGCTCACCCGCAGCCCCGACCCGAACGACCGGCGCGCCCTGCGGGTCACCCTCAGCGAGCGCGGCAAGGAGCTGGTGGACCAGGCCGTGGGGGCCGGTCTCGCGGAGCAGCGGGCCGCCCTGGAGGCCGCCCTCAGCGAGGAGGAGGCGGCGCAGCTGGCCGGACTCCTTCGCAAGCTGCTCGCGACCACGGCATAGGGCTCAGCGCACGCGAGGGCGCCGCACGGTACGTCGTACCGTGCGGCGCCCTCGGCGAGGAGAAGGAGGAGGCGGTCAGGCCTTCTTGGACTTGTCGAGCACCATCACCAGGCCGACGATGACCAGGAACAGCACCAGCGGTGCGGCGACGAACAGACCGAGGGTCTCGACGACCTCCAGCTTGGGGGCCGGGTCGTCGCCGTCGTCGCGGGTGAGCGCGAGCGCGGGGGACGACATGAGCAGCATCATCAGCGTCGTACCGGCCGCGAGCGAGCCGGCGCGCAGAGCGTTCTTCTTGTCCACGGTGCAAACGTAGCGAACACCTAAACCGGCCGCGCGCCCGGGGGTGCCGTACGGGCGTCCACAGGGGGTGCCGGCACGCCCGCGCGAACGTTCCCGACCGCCGTACGGGCCCGCAGCTCGCGCAGCAGGACGTGCGCCCGGGGCGAGGCGGCCAGCTGCTCCAGGGTGAGCGGCTGCCCGTCCGCGCCCGCGAGCGGCAGCCGCCAGTTGGGGTACTGGTCCCACGTCCCCGGCAGGTTCTGCGGTCTGCGGTCGCCCACCGCGTCCGGCAGCCAGACCCCCACCATGCGGGCCGGCGTGCCGAGCAGGAACCGGTGGACGGCCCTGATCTCCGACTGCTCGTCACCCGGGCCCTCCGGCAGCAGCCCGAGCCGCTGGAAGAGACCCAGCCACTCGGCGGTCTCGGCCGCGTCCGCCGACCGCTCGCGCTCCAGGTCGCCCGGGAGCAGCCCGAGCCGGTGCCGCAGGGTGACGTGGTCGCCGGAGAGCCGCGCGGCCGTCGGCGGCAGGTCGTGGGTGGTGGCCGTGGCCACGCACTCGGCGCGCCATTCGTCCTGCGGCAGCGGGCGGCCCGTGCCGGCCCAGTCCCGCTCGAACCAGAGCACGGACGTGCCGAACACCCCGCGCCCGGCCAGCTCCTCGCGTACGCCCGGTTCGACCGTGCCGAGGTCCTCGCCGATGACGAGGGCGCCCGCGCGATGGGCTTCGAGGACGAGGACCGCGAGCATCGCCTCGGCGTCGTACCGCACGTAGGTGCCCTCGGTGGGCTCGTGCCCCTGCGGAACCCACCAGAGCCGGAAGAGGCCCATCACGTGGTCGATGCGCAACGCTCCCGCGTGCCGGAGGAGTTCGCGGAGGAGTCCGCGGTACGGGGCGTAGCCGGCGGCGGCGAGGGCGTCCGGGCGCCAGGGCGGCAGGCCCCAGTCCTGACCGCGCGCGTTGAAGGCGTCGGGCGGGGCGCCGACCGACATGCCGGCCGCGAAGGCCTCCTGCTGGGCCCAGGCGTCGGAGCCCTCCGGGTGGACGCCGACCGCGAGGTCATGGACGATCCCGACCGCCATCCCGGCCTCCCGGGCGGCCGCGGCGGCGTCGGCCAGCTGCCGGTCGGTCAGCCAGGCGAGCCGCAGGTGGAAGTCGACCCGGGCGGACAGGGCGGGGTCGTCCCGCACGACGGCCTCGGCCGTGCGCGGGTCGCGCAGCTCCTCGGGCCAGTCGCGCCAGTGGTGGCCGTACCGCTCGGCGAGGGCCTGATAGGTGGCGTGGTCCTCCAGGGCGCGACCCCGCGCGGCGAGGAAGTCGTGGAAGTCGGCGCGCCGCCCGGGGCCGAGTTCCACGCTCTCGACGACGAGTTCCAGGGCCCGCCGCTTGACCTCCCAGACCGCGTCCCTGTCGATCACCGCGCCCTTGGCGAGGACCCGTTCGCGCAGCTCGGCGGCCTCGGCGAGGATCCGGTCGAGCTCCTCGCGGCGCTCGGGGCCGACCAGGGCGTACTCGGGGATCTCCTCGATCCGCAGATGGACGGGGTCGGGGAAGCGGCGCGAGGAGGGGCGGTACGGGGAGGGGTCGCTCGGCGCCCCGGGCACGCCCGCGTGGAGCGGGTTGACCTGGACGAAACCGGCGCCGTGGATGCGGCCCGCCCAGGTGACGAGTTCCCGGAGGTCCCCGAGGTCGCCCATCCCCCAGGAGCGCTGCGAGAGCAGGGAGTAGAGCTGGACGAGGAGCCCGTACGCGCGGTGTTCGGGGCCGGGTACGCGCGCGGGGCTCACGATGAGGGTGCTGGTGGCCGTGCGGCCGTCCGGGGCCTGCGCCTCGACCGCGTGGACGCCGAGGGGCAGCCGCTCCCAGTCCTCGCCGATGACGACCGCGCCGTCCTCGGTGGTGACCCGGAGCAGGGTGCCGGGCGGCAGGCCGGCCGGCGGGCGGGCGGGCTCCCCGCCGTGGCGCCGGACCAGGGTCGGGGGCAGCAGGCGCTCCCGGTCGGCCCGTTCCGCCGCGTCGAGGGCCGCGGAGACCGCTTCGGGCGTGGCCGCGTCCACGCCGAGGGCGCCGAGGACGGCGACCACGGTGGCGTCCGGCACGGGGACGGTGACGCCTTCGGAGGGGCTGTAGGCGGTGGCGACGCCGTGACGGGCGGCGAGACGGGCCAGGGTCACTTCACACTCCGGGGGACTCCGGGCCGCCCGCGCTGCCGGGGGCGGTGGGCTCGCTGGTGAGGGGGGCCGCCACGGTCAGGGGCGGTTCGCTGGTGAGGGGGGCGGCGTCGGGGAGCGGCGGCTCGCTGGTCAGCGGCTCACCGGTCAGTGGCTCGCCGGTGAGCGGTTCGCCGGTGAGCGGTTCGCCGGCCGGGGCCGACCGCTGCGCGATGCGTATCCGTCCGGGGTGGTGGGCGGTCGTGCTCAGGGGGGTCACGGGGGTCTCCCGGTTTCGTCTCGACAGGTGGGACCTGGGGCAATGACTGAGCCCTACCCACCGCACCTCGTTTTACCGGCGGAATGTGGCGAAGTGACGTCACCTCGCCGACGGCTCGCCGGGCAAAGGCGACACATCGGCCACCCTCATTGACACCTCAGTGCGACGGGTGGTGGGCTCGTGACCCACTCGTTACCGACCGGCGGAGCGGCCGGCCCGCCCTGACGGGCCGGTCCGGCCGAAGGGAGATCCCGTGCACCTCGGGCGCAGCAGGCGCACCGCGACGGCCGTCGCCGCCGCCGTCATCGGCGGCCTCCTCGGCGGCGCGGTGATGCCGGGCGCGGCGCAGGCGGCTCCGAAGGCGCCGCGCCCGCCCGTGACACCGCTCGCCCCGTCGGCGCCCGGAAACCCGGCCCCGCCGGTGGCCTCGTCGACCGCCTCCCCCTCGCCGACGCGGACGGCCGCCTCAGGCGCCCGTCCGGCCGCCTCGCTTCCCGCCGTCTGGCCCCGGCCGCAGTCCGTGACCGCCGCCGGGCCCTCCGTACGCCTCGGGGACGAGGTGACCCTGCTCGCGGACGACGACGCCGATCCGTACGCCCTCGCCGCCCTGCGCGAGCTGCTGCGGTCCGCCGGCGTACGGACCGTCCACACCGGACTCCCGGGCCGCGGGCCCGTCCTCCGGGCCTCGGGGCCCTCCGGCGAGGCCGCAGGGGCGGCGCTGACCGCCCTGCGCGTGCCCGACCGAGTCGACCTGCCGCGCGGGGGCTACCGGCTCGCCACGGGCCGCCTCCAGGGGCGGGACACGGTCGTCCTGGACGGCGTGGGCGAGGACGGCCTGTTCCACGCCGTGCAGACGCTGCGTCAGCTCCTCGGCACCGGCGGGGAGGTCCCCGGGGTCGTCGTCCGCGACTGGCCGGGAACGGCCGAGCGCGGGATCACCGAGGGCTTCTACGGACGCCCCTGGACCGCGGAACAGCGGCTCGCCCAGATCGACTTCCTCGGCCGGACCAAGCAGAACCGCTATCTGTACGCGCCCGGCGACGACCCCTACCGCGGGGTGCAGTGGCGCGAGCCCTACCCGGCCGCCCAGCAGGCCGAGTTCCGCGCGCTCGCCGAACGGGCCCGTGCCCGGCACGTGACGCTCGGCTGGGCCGTGGCGCCCGCCCAGTCCATGTGCCTGTCGTCGGCCGCCGACGTGACGGCGCTGAGCGCGAAGCTCGACGCGATGTGGGCGCTCGGGGTGCGCTCCTTCCAGCTCCAGTTCCAGGACGCCTCGTACGACGAGTGGCACTGCGACCGGGACGCCGACACCTTCGGGCGCGGCCCCGAGGCCGCTGCCGCCGCCCACGCGCGCGTGGCCAACACGATCGCCCGCCGTCTCGCCGAACGGCACCCGGACGCCGAGCCGCTGACGGTGATGCCGACGGAGTACTACCAGGACGGCGCCACCGCCTACCGCGCGAAGCTCGCCGAGACGCTCGACGCGGACGTGCGGGTGGCGTGGACCGGCGTCGGGGTCGTCCCGCGCACGATCACCGGCGGCGAACTGGCGGGCGCGCGCGGCGCGCTGCGCCACCCGCTGGTCACCATGGACAACTACCCGGTCAACGACTACGCGCAGGACCGGCTGTTCCTCGGCCCGGCCACCGGGCGGGAGCCGGCCGTGGCCGCCGGTTCCGCCGCCTTCCTCGCCCACGCCATGGAACAGGCCGCGGCCTCCCGCGTGCCGCTCTTCACCACCGCCGACTACGCCTGGAACCCGCGCGGCTACCGGCCGCGGGAGTCGTGGCGGGCGGCCGTCGACGACCTCGCGGGCCCGGACCCGGCCGCCCGCGAGGCGCTGCGCGCGCTCGCGGGGAACGGCGCCTCCTCGGTCCTCGACCCGGCGGGCGAATCGGCCTACCTGAAGCCGCTCCTGGCGGCCTTCTGGGCCACCCGTACGGCCACGGGCACAGGCGCGGGGGCGGGCGCGGGCGGGGAGAAGGCGGCGCGTGAACTGCGGGCCGCGTTCACCGTGATGCGCCAGGCCCCAGGACGGCTCGCGGCGACCGCGGGCGGCACCCTCGACGACGAGACGGGCCCCTGGCTCGACCAGCTCGCCCGGTACGGCCTGGCGGGCGAGACGGCGGTCGACATGCTGCTCGCCCAGTCGGCCGGTGACGGGGCGGCGGCCTGGAAGGCGCAGCTGCGCCTCGAACAACTGCGGAAGGACCTGAAGGCGAGCCGGGTGACGGTCGGCGCGGGCGTGCTGGACCCGTTCCTCACGCGCGCGGTGGACCGGGCCGAGGCCTGGACGGGCGCCGACCGCACCCCGGCGGCCACCGCCGACCGCACCGCCGGCTCGTACACCGTGCGGCTCGACCGGGCCCGGCCCGTGGAGGCCCTGACGGTGATGACCGAACCGGTCGAACCGGTCGAACCGGCCGAGTCGGGTGGGCCGGGCGCGGGCGCGGGCACGAACCACGCGCGCGTGGAGGCGTACGTCCCGGGAGAGGGCTGGCGGCCGCTCGGCCCGTTGTCGGCGTCCGGGTGGACCCAGACCGAGCTCAAGGGGCTGCGGGCCGAGGCGCTTCGGGTGGTGTGGGACGGCGAGGGATCGGCGCCCGAGGTGCGGTCGCTGGTGCCCTGGTTCGCGGACGGGCCGCGGGCGGGCCTCGCCCTGGCCCGTGCGGAGACGGACGCCGAGATCGGCGGCCCGGCCCAGCGGGTGGACGTGGAGCTGTCGGGGCGGCGCGCGGGCGAGGTGCGCGGACCGCTGACGGCGAAGGCCCCGAAGGGCGTCACGGTCCGGCTGCCGGAGCAGGCGGTGGTGGAGCGCGGCGCGCGGACGACCGTCCCCCTGGAGGTGTCGGTGGCGCCGGACGCGCCCGCGGGCGCGTACCGGGTGCCGGTGTCCTTCGCGGGCGAGGAGCGGGTCCTGACGGTGCGGGCGTTCCCGCGGACGGCCGGCCCGGACCTGGCGCGGACGGCGACGGCCTCGTCGTCGGGCGACGAGACGCCGGACTTCCCCGCCTCCTCGGCGGCGGACGGCGATCCGGCCACCCGCTGGTCGTCCCCCGCGGAGGACGGCGCCTGGTGGCAGGTGGAGCTGCCCGAGCCGGCCCGGATAGGGCAGGTGGTGCTGCACTGGCAGGACGCGTACGCCTCCCGGTACCGGGTCCAGGTGTCGGCCGACGGGCGCGTCTGGCGTACGGCGGCCACGGTCGCCGAGGGCAGGGGCGGCCGGGAGTCGGTCCGGATGGACGCGGCGGACACGCGCTTCCTGCGGGTGCAGGGGGAGACGCGGGCGACGCCGTACGGCTACTCGCTCTGGTCGGTGGAGACCTACGCGGTGGCCCCGCAGGACCCGCCGGAGAAGCCGGTGACCCCGCCCGCGGACACGCCGGAGGAGCGGCCCGCCCCCTGACGGGCACGCCGCTCCCGGGCCGTGGCCGGCCCCGTACGCGAAGGGCCCCGCGCGCGCGTGCGCCCGCGCGGCCCCCGCGTACGCGAAAGGCCCGGCTCAACCCGTCGTCAGCGCCCGCACGGGGGCTTCTGCGACGGAGTCGATCCGGGCCATCACGTCCTCGGCACCGTACGGCTGGAGGTACGGCAGCCAGCGCGGGTCCCGGTGTCCGGTCCCGATGATCCGCCAGGCCAGGCCGGTCGGCGGGGCCGGTTGGTGGCGCAGCCGCCAGCCGATCTCGCGCAGGTGCCGGTCGGCCTTGACGTGGTTGCAGCGGCGGCAGGCCGCCACCACGTTGTCCCAGGCGTGCGTGCCCCCACGGCTGCGGGGGATGACGTGGTCGACGCTGGTGGCGACCGCCCCGCAGTACATGCAGCGCCCGCCGTCACGGGCGAAGAGGGCCCTGCGGGTCAAGGGAACGGGCCCCCGGTAGGGGACCCGCACGAAGCGTTTCAGCCGCACCACGCTGGGCGCGGGGACGACTTGGGTCTCGCTGTGCAGGAAGGCGCCGGATTCCTCGAGGCAGAGAGCCTTGTTCTCCAGTACGAGGACGAGTGCGCGGCGGAGCGGTACGACGCCGAGCGGCTCGTACGACGCGTTGAGGACCAGGACATGCGGCACGGATGCCTCCTATGACGCCGGCGGCGCGTGGCTCGCGCCGGGACGAACTGCTCTCAGTCTCTCCTCATGCCTGGTCGGAACGCCACCACGTGACGGGATCGGGGTGACGGGCCCCGCGTGTTCTCGACCACATCGGCATGTCTGTCTTCTCTGTACCGACTTCTCCGTCTGCCTTCTGTCTTCCCGGGTGAGGTCCGTCTCTCCCTCGAACACGGCAACGGGACCACTCCCGGCGCCCCGTTACTGTGGATGGCCTGCGTACGCGATGCCTGGAGGTCTTCCGTGTCCTGGTCCGCCCTGGCGGCTGCCACCGAGCCCGAGCCCCTTCCGACGACCCTGGACGAGGCGGCGGAGACGGCGACGAGTGCGGCGAGCTGGGTGGAGGAGAACTGGTCCACCTGGCTGAACACCGGCTTGCGCATCCTTCTGATCCTGGTCGTCGCACTGCTGCTCCGGATGGCTGTCCGCCGCGCCCTGACGAAGCTGATCGAGCGGATGAACCGTTCGGCGCAGGCGGTGGAGGGGACGGCCCTCGGCGGTCTCCTCGTCAACACCGAACGGCGGCGGCAGCGCTCGGAGGCGATCGGTTCGGTGCTGCGTTCGGTGGCGTCGTTCCTGATCCTGGGCACGGCCGGGCTGATGATCCTCGGCGCCTTCAAGATCGACCTGGCGCCGCTGCTCGCCTCGGCCGGTGTGGCCGGTGTGGCGATCGGTTTCGGCGCCCGGAACCTGGTGACGGACTTCCTGTCGGGTGTCTTCATGATCCTGGAGGACCAGTACGGGGTCGGTGACTCGGTCGACGCGGGCGTGGCCTCCGGTGAGGTCGTCGAGGTGGGCCTGCGCGTGACGAAGCTGCGCGGCGTGGACGGCGAGATCTGGTACGTGCGCAACGGCGAGATCAAGCGGATAGGGAATCTCAGCCAGGGCTGGGCGACGGCCGGCGTGGACGTCACGGTCCGGCCGACGGAGGACCTGGAGCGGGTGCGGTCCGTGATCACCGAGGCGGCGAATTCCATGGCCAAGGAGGAGCCGTGGAACGAGCGCCTCTGGGGCCCGGTCGAGGTCCTCGGCCTGAACGAGGTGCTGCTCGACTCGATGACCGTCCGGGTCTCGGCGAAGACGATGCCGGGCCAGGCGCTCGGTGTGGAGCGCGAGCTGCGCTGGCGCATCAAGCGCGGTCTGGACGAGGCCGGCATCCGTATCGTGGGCGGGCTCCCGGCGCAGGCCGAGGAGCAGGCCGCCGATCCGACCGCGGGCATGGCGGCGCCTTCGGCGTTCGCCTCGGCGACCTCGCCGCAGTCGGCGGCGGCGACCCCGCTGCCGAAGCCGGACCTCAACAAGTAGCGGCACACAGGACGCCCCCGCAGGTAACGCTTCGGTTGCCTTCGGGGGCGTCTCGCGTGCCCGGGTCTTGACGCCCCGGTGACGGCCGCCTTATTTTCCTCCCACCGAATAGGAAACTTTCCTAACAGTGCGGGCTGTATTGCTCAGTGATGCTCGAAGGCAGGTGCGACCGTCATGGCCGGTACGACCCCGGGAACCCCCGGCACCCCGCGCGTCCTGCGCGCCATGAACGACAGGGCCGCCCTCGACCTGCTCCTGGCGCACGGCCCGCTCTCCCGCACCAGGATCGGCAAGCTCACCGGCCTGTCCAAGCCGACCGCGTCCCAGCTGCTCGCCCGCCTCGAAGCGGCCGGGCTCGTCGTCGCCACCGGCACCACCGAAGGCCGGCCGGGGCCCAACGCCCAGCTCTACGCGGTGAACGCGCGGGCCGCGTACGCCGCGGGACTCGACGTCGACCAGTTCCGCATCCACGCCGCCGTCGCCGACATCACGGGCGAGATCGTCGGCGAGTACGAGCTCCGCACCCCCGGCCGCGGCGCCTCCGGCGTCGTCCGCCAGGTCACCGAGGCCCTCGACGGGGCCGTCAAAGCGGCCGGGATCACCCGCGCGGACGTCCGGCGTCTGGTCATCGGCACCCCCGGCGCCTTCGACCCGGCCACCGGGCGCCTGCGGTACGCCGCCCACCTGCCCGGCTGGCACTCCCCCACGCTCCTGGACGAGCTGGCCGCCGAGCTGCCCATGCCGTTCGAGTACGAGAACGACGTCAATCTCGTCGCCGTCGCCGAGCAGCGCGTCGGCGCCGCCCGCGGCCACGCCGACTTCGTCCTGCTGTGGAACGAGGAGGGCCTCGGCGCCGCCGTCGTCCTCGGCGGGCGGCTGCACCGCGGCTTCACCGGCGGCGCCGGCGAGGTCGGCTTCCTGCCCGTGCCCGGCACCCCGCTCGTCCGCCAGGTCACCAAGGCCAACTCCGGCGGCTACCAGGAGCTCGCGGGCGTCCAGTCCGTGCCCCGGATCGCCCGCGCCGCCGGGATCGAGACGCCCGAGCAGCCGTACGTACCGGTGGCGTCGCGGCTGCTCGCGCACGCCGCCGAGGCGCACGGCGACGACCCGCGGTACGCGGAACTGCTCGACCGGTACGCCGAGCGCGTCGCCACCGGTCTCGCCTCGATCGTCGCGGTCCTCGACCCCGAACTCATCGTGCTGTCCGGTGACGTCCTCGTCGCCGGCGGCGAAGCCCTGCGCGCCCGCGTGCAGTCCGAACTCGCCGACCTCGCGGCCTCCCGGCCACGGCTCGTCCTCGCCGCCGTCCCGGTGCGGCCCGTCCTGCGCGGCGCCCTCGAAAGCGCCCTCGCCGTCACACGCGACGAGGTCTTCGACACCTCGCGCTGACCGTCCCCGCTCCTCCGTTCGCCCGAAACGTTCGCCCGAAACGTACGCCCGACCCGTACGTCCGCCCCGCACGCCCGAAACCCGCCCCAGGGAGACACCGTCATGCCCGTACGCCCGCGCAGAGCAGCCGCCGCGCTCGCCGCCACCGCCTCGATCGCCCTCTTCGCCTCCGCCTGTACGGGCTCCGCGAACAACGCGGGCTCCGACGACCCCAAGGCCGAGACGACCATCACCTTCTGGCACGGCTGGTCGGCGCCCGCCGAGGTCAAGGCGATCAAGGACAACGTCGCCCGCTTCGAGAAGGCCCACCCGAACATCAAGGTGAAGCTCGTCGGCGACATCAACGACGACAAGCTGGGCCAGGCGCTGCGCGCGGGCGGTTCGAACGGGCCGGACGTCGTCTCCTCCTTCACCACCTCGAACGTCGGCAAGTTCTGCGCCTCGGGCGCCCTCGCGGACCTCAAGCCCTTCATCGAGAAGTCCAAGCTGGACCTCGACAAGACGTTCCCGAAGGTCCTCCAGGAGTACACCCAGTTCGAGGGCAAGCGCTGCACCATGCCGCTGCTCTCCGACGCCTACGGCCTCTACTACAACAAGGACGCCTTCGAGAAGGCCGGCATCAAGGAGGCCCCGAAGACCTGGTCCGAGTTCACCGAGGTCGCCAAGAAACTCACCAAGGCCAAGGGCGACTCGTACGAGCAGCTCGGCTTCATGCCGAACTACCTCGGCTACGAGACCGTCGTCGAGCACTACATGTCGCAGTGGGACCACACGTACTTCGACGAGAACGGCAAGTCGAACGTCGCCAAGGACCCGGCCTTCGCCGAGATGATGACCTACCAGAAGTCCCTGGTGGACGCCCTGGGCGGCTTCAAGAAGCTCGACAAGTACCGCACGACCTTCGGTGACGAGTGGGGTGCCAAGCACCCCTTCCACACCGGCCAGGTCGCCATGCAGCTGGACGGCGAGTGGCGGCTGAACTTCCTCAAGGAGGCCAAGGTCGGCTTCGAGGTCGGCGTCGCGCCGATGCCCGTCGCCGACGACGAGGTCTCCGAGTACGGCAAGGGCTACCTCTCCGGCACCATCATGGGCATCGCCCCGCAGAGCAAGAAGCAGAACGCGGCCTGGGAGCTGGTCAAGTACATGACCACGGACACCGACGCCGTCGTGAACTTCGCCAACGACATCGGCAACGTCCCCTCCACCCTGGAGGCGCTGAAGTCGCCGAACCTGAAGTTCGACGACCACTTCAAGACCTTCCTGGACATCGCCCAGCACCCCGAGTCGACCACCATGGCCGGCGCGGTGAACGGCGCCACCTACCAGGAGACCCTCTCCGACCTCGCCCACAAGTACGAGAAGGGCCAGGTCACGGACCTGAAGAAGGGCCTCGCCGACACGGCGGCCCAGATCGACCGCGACATCGCCGCGGCGAAGTGACGGCCGGGACGACACCCCCATGAGCACGGACACCCTGCCCGCGAAGGAGGCGACGGCCCCGGCCGCCGCCTCCCCGGAGGGACGGAACACCCTGCGGTCGAAGCGCCGGCGCAACGCGCTGCGCACCGCGCTGTTCATGTCGCCCTGGCTGATCGGATTCGGCTTCTTCTTCGCCTATCCGCTGATCTCCACGCTGTACTTCTCGTTCATGCGGTACGACGGCCTCAACCCGCCGACCTGGCGGGGCGTGGAGAACTGGACGTACGTCTTCTCCGACCTGCCGAAGTTCTGGCCCGCGATGCAGAACACGCTCTGGCTGGCCGCCGTGATGGTCTCCTGCCGGGTGCTCTTCGGCCTCGGCATCGGCCTCCTCATCACCAAGATCAAGACGGGCGCCGGAATCTTCCGCACCCTCTTCTACCTGCCGTACCTGGCGCCGCCGGTGGCCGCCACGCTGGCCTTCGTCTTCCTGCTCAACCCCGGGACCGGGCCGGTCAACTCGCTCCTGGAGGCGGTCGGCATCCCCGCCCCGTCCTGGTTCAACGACGCGGACTGGGCCAAGCCGGCCCTCACCGTCCTCGCCGTGTGGGGCGTCGGCGACCTCATGGTCATCTTCATGGCCGCGCTCCTCGACGTACCGAAGGAGCAGTACGAGGCGGCCGAGCTGGACGGCGCGTCCGGCTGGCAGCGGTTCCGCTACATCACCCTGCCGAACATCTCGCCGATCGTGCTCTTCGCGGTCGTCACCGGGATCATCGGCGCGATGCAGTACTACACCCAGCCGATCGTGGCCGCCAAGGTCGCCTCGGGGAAGATGGGCGGCTCCGGAGCGGCCTTCCAGCCCGGCTATCCGGACGACTCCACGCTCACCCTGCCGCAGCTCGTCTACAGCCTCGGCTTCAGCCAGTTCAACTACGGCGCGGCGTGCGTGGTGGCCCTCGTGCTCTTCGCCCTCTCCATGGCCTTCACCGCGCTCCTCATGCGCCGGCGTGGCGGCCTGATCGGCTCGGGTGACTGAACCATGACGACCACATCCGTACGCGACCGTGCCGCCGGGACCGCGCCGAGCCCCGCCGAGAGGACCGCCCGCCGCAAGGCGCTGCTGCACTGGATCGCCGTGCACTCGCTCGGCATCGCCGCGGCGCTCTTCTTCGTGCTGCCGTTCGTCTTCGTCTTCCTCACCTCCCTGATGAGCGACCAGCAGGCACTCACCCGGGACCTGACGCCGAACTCCTGGCACTGGGACAACTACGTCAAGGTCTTCCGGACGGAGGGCTTCCTCACCTGGTGGCGGAACTCCCTGCTGTACGCCGGGCTCGGCACCGCGCTCGTCGTGGTGTCCTCGGTCCCCGTGGCGTACGCGCTGGCCAAGTTCCGCTTCCGCGGCCGGCACCTGTCGCTGCTGCTCGTGATCTCGATGATGATGCTGCCGCCGCAGGTCGTCATCATCCCGATGTACCTGTTCTGGGCGAAGCAGATGGACCTCTCCGGCACGTTGTGGCCGCTGATCATCCCGATGGCCTTCGGCGACGCCTTCGCGATCTTCCTGCTGCGCCAGTTCCTGCTGACCATCCCGAACGAGTACATCGAGTCCGCGCGGATCGACGGCTGCGGCGAGTTCCGGACCCTGATCCGGATCGTCCTCCCGATGGCGAAGCCGGGCATCGCCGCCGTGGCCCTGTTCCAGTTCTTCTACTGCTGGAACGACTACTTCGGGCCACAGATCTACGCCTCCGAGAACCCGGCCGCCTGGACGCTCAGTTACGGCCTGGAGTCCTTCAAGGGCGCGCACCACACCGACTGGAATCTGACCATGGCCGCGACCGTGCTGGTCATGGCCCCCGTGATCCTCGTGTTCTTCTTCGCCCAGAAGGCGTTCGTCGAGGGAGTCACACTGACCGGAGTGAAGGGCTGAATCGACCATGAAGCTCACTGTCGTGGGGGGCGGTTCCACCTACACCCCCGAACTCATCGACGGATTCGCGCGCCTGCGCGACACCCTGCCCATCACCGAACTCGTCCTCGTCGACCCGGCCGCCGAGCGGCTCGAACTCGTCGGCGGCCTGGCCCGGCGCATCTTCGCCAAGCAGGGCCACGCGGGGAAGATCGTCACCACCACCGACCTCGACGCCGGGGTCGAGGGCGCCGACGCCGTCCTGCTCCAGCTGCGGATCGGCGGACAGGCCGCCCGCCTGCAGGACGAGACCTGGCCGCTGGAGTGCGGCTGCGTCGGGCAGGAGACCACCGGCGCCGGCGGCCTCGCCAAGGCGCTGCGGACGGTCCCGGTCGTCCTGGACATCGCCGAGCGGGTCCGGCGCACCAACCCGGACGCCTGGATCATCGACTTCACCAACCCCGTCGGCATCGTCACCCGCGCGTTGCTCCAGGCAGGGCACAAGGCCGTCGGCCTGTGCAACGTCGCCATCGGCTTCCAGCGGAGGTTCGCGAAGCTCCTCGACGTGGCGCCGTCCGAGATCCACCTCGACCACGTCGGGCTCAACCACCTGACCTGGGAGCGCGCCGTACGGATCGGGGGACCCGAGGGCGAGAACGTACTGCCCCGGCTGCTCGCCGAGCACGGCGACGCCGTCGCCGACGACCTCCGTCTGCCGCGCCCGGTCCTCGACCGGCTCGGCGTGGTCCCCTCGTACTACCTGCGGTACTTCTACGCGCACGACGAGGTGGTGCGGGAGCTCGGCTCGAAGCCCTCGCGGGCCGCCGAGGTCGCCGCGATGGAGAAGGAGCTCCTGGAGATGTACGGGGATCCGGCGCTCGACGAGAAGCCGGCCCTGCTCGCCAAGCGCGGCGGCGCCTTCTACTCGGAGGCGGCCGTGGACCTGGCGGCGTCCCTGCTGGGCGGGGGCGGTTCGCCGTACCAAGTGGTGAACACGTACAACAACGGCACGCTGCCGTTCCTGCCGGACGACGCGGTCATCGAGACGCAGGCCGCGGTCGGCGCGCACGGCGCCACCCCGCTGCCGGTCGCGCCGGTGGACCCGCTGTACGCCGGTCTGATCGCGAACGTCACCGCCTACGAGGACCTGGCCCTCGAAGCGGCGCTGCGCGGTGGACGCGACCGGGTGTTCAAGGCGCTGCTCGCGCACCCGCTCGTGGGGCAGCACGCGTACGCCGACGGGCTCACCGACCGGCTGATCGCGCACAACCGGGAGCACCTCGCGTGGGCCTGACCGGAATCGTCCTCGCCGTCGACGCCGGCAACAGCAAGACCGACGTCGCGGTCCTCGGCGCGGACGGCACCGTCCTCGGCGCGGCCCGCGGCGGCGGGTTCCAGCCGCCTGTGGTGGGGGTGACGGCGGCGGTCGACACGCTCGCGGAGATCGTCGGCCGGGCGTGCGAAGAGGCCGGTGTCCCGGCCGCGTTCGACCACGTCACCGCCTGTCTGGCCAACGCCGACCTGCCCGTCGAGGAGACCGCGCTGCGGACCGAACTCCTCGGCAGGGGCTGGAGCCGGTCGGTACGGGTGCACAACGACACCTTCGCGATCCTGCGGGCCGGGCTCGACGAGCCGCGCGGGGTGGCCGTGGTGTGCGGGGCGGGGATCAACTGCGTCGGTATGACCCCGGACGGGCGGACCGCGCGCTTCCCCGCGATCGGGAAGATCTCAGGCGACTGGGGCGGCGGCAGCGGCCTGGCCGAGGAGGCGCTCTGGTTCGCGGCGCGCGCCGAGGACGGGCGCGGTGAGCCGACCGAGCTGGCGCGCGAACTGCCCGCGCACTTCGGTCTGGAGACGATGTACGCGCTGATCGAGGCGCTGCACCTGGGCCGGGTGCCCTCCGAGCGGCGGCACGAGCTGACGCCCGTGCTGTTCCGGGTGAGCGCGGCCGGCGACCCGGTCGCCCTGTCCCTGGTGCACCGGCTCGCCGAGGAGGTCGTCGCCCTGTCGGCGGTCGCGCTCGGGCGGCTCGGTCTCCTCGACGAGGAGGCTCCGGTGATGCTGGGCGGCAGCGTGCTCGCCGCGCGGCACCCGCAGTTGGAGGAGCGGATCCGCGCACTCCTCGCCGAGCGGGCGCCGAAGGCCGTCATCGGCTTCGTGACGGCACCGCCGGTCCTCGGGGCGGGGCTGCTCGCCCTGGACGAGGTGGCGGCGGGCCCTGAGGCGGCGGCCCGGCTACGGGGGCACTACGGGGGCTGAACGAGGTGGGCCGTGGGGCGCTTCTCCGCTGCGGAGGGGCGCCCCACCGCCACGTTCACCTGTTCGAGCGATGCCCGGCCAGGAACCGATCACCGTCCGGGGGCGTATTCAGAGTGAGGGGGTTCGCCTGGGGATGTGCCGGAGACATACGGCACGATAAGAACAAGATCGAGTCAATACCGGTGTGCGGACGGCCCCCTGCGGCCATACTGCTGGCCGGGTGGTCGTCCAACGGTCCGGTGATCACCGGAGCACCGGCAGGACCGGCCGACGTCAGCGACCGAGGGGGAGGTCCAGTGACACACCCGCCGAACGCGCCCGCCGCCTCTGCGGCGCGGAGCACGGCTCCCGCGCCCGCACGCCCGGCCGGCGTGCCCGCGCAGCCGTCGCCCGCGCCCGCCGCCCCGCCCGCGGGACGCGGGGCCTGGGCCGTGGGCCGGGAGAAGCTGCGCGTCGCCACGACGACGGAGCCCGGCCGGCTCCAGATCCTCGGGGCCGTACTCGCGCTGCTCGTCGTCGCGTTCGGAGCCGTCACCGCCCTCCAGGTCGACGACCGGGCCACCGCCGCCGACGACGTCGTCAGCCGCAGCCAGCCGCTGTCGGCCGACGCCGCCGCGATCTACCGCTCCCTCGCCGACGCCGACACCACCGCCGCCAGCGGCTTCCTCGCCGGCACCCTGGAGCCCGCGGACTCCCGCGCGCGGTACGACCTGGACATCGCCACCGCAGCCAAGCTCCTCGTGAAGGCCGCGGCGAGCACCGAGGGTTCGAGCGAGTCGGCCCGCGAGATCGCCACCCTCAACGAGGGACTGCCCCGCTACACGGGTCTGGTCGAGCGCGCGCGGGCCGCCAACCGGCAGGGCCTCCCGCTGGGCGGGGCCTATCTGCGGTACGCCAACCAGCAGATGACCAGCACCCTGCTGCCCGCCGCCGAGCGGCTGTACGCGGCGGAGACGGTACGGCTCCAGGAGGACGAGGAGTCGGCCCGCACCTGGCCGTTCCTCTCCCTCGGCCTCGGCCTGCTCACCCTCGCCGTCCTCGTCTGGGCCCAGCGCCGCAACTACGCCAGGACGCACCGGGTCTTCAACCACGGGCTGCTCGCCGCCACCGCCGCCACCGTGGTCGTCATGATCTGGCTCCTCGCCGCGCACACGGTCGCCCGCGCCGGGCTCGACAGCGCGCGGACCCATGGGCAGGAGTCCCTCCAGGTCCTCAACACCGCCCGGATCAGCTCGCTCACGGCCCGCGCCAACGAGAACCTGACCCTGGTCGCCCGGGGCGCCGTCCTCACCGAGGACGGCAAGAACGACAAGTACGAGGCCGAGTACGCGGCGAGCATGGGCGCCCTGACGACCGCGCTCGCCACGGCGCGCGAGTGGGCCGACGACGACGAGGGCCGCACCCCCGTCGACGAGGCCGCCTCCCGCACCGGCGAGTGGCAGAAGCGCCACAAGGACGCCCGTGCGAAGGACGAGGCCGGCGACTTCGAAGGCGCCCTCGGCCGGATCGTCGGCCCGAAGGAGACGACCGGCCAGTCCTTCGACCAGGTCGACGCGGCCCTGGACAAGGCCCTCGACCACGAGCAGGACGAGTTCACCCTCTCCGCCGGGAACGCCAGGGACGCGCTGACGGCGCTGCCCCTCGGCGCGGCGGCCCTCGGGATCCTCGGCGCGGCGGGCGCCGTGCTCGGCATCAACCGCAGACTGTCGGAGTACCGGTGAGAGGGGGCGGGATGCCGAACGGCACGTACCCGCTGGTGCGGCGGACCGCCATGCGGTTCCGGGGCTGGGGCGGGGTGGCCGCCATGGCCGTGGCCTGCGGGCTCACCGCCTCGCTCACCCTGCTTCCGCTGGCCCACGACGGCGGCGGCGCGGCGGCCGCGCCCGGGACGCACGGTGCCGGACCCGGCGTCGGCACCGGGGTCCAGGTCAAGGCGGACACCTGCGAGAATCCGGAGGCGTCCCTGCGGCCATCGACGGCCGACGGCCCGGCGATCCAGGCCGTCAAGGACCGCGGGAAGCTGATCGTCGGAGTCGACCAGTCCAGCTTCCGCTGGGGCTACCGGAACCCGGAGAAGGGCATCCTGGAGGGCTTCGACATCGATCTGGCGCGGGCGATAGCCAAGGACATCCTGGGCGACGAGAACGCCGTCATCTTCCGGGCGATCCCGACGAACCAGCGGATCGCCGCCCTGGACAGCGGCAAGGTCGACCTCGTCGTGCGCACGATGACGATCAACTGCAAGCGGATCCAGCAGGTCGCCTTCTCCACCGCCTACTTCCAGGCCGGACAGCAGGTCCTGGCGCCCAAGCTCGCCAAGGACGTCACCGGCTACGACTCCTCGCTGCGCGGCAAGCGGATCTGCACCGCAGAGGGCTCCACCGCCTACGAGGCCCTGGAGGAGAACTCCTTCGGCGCGCTCTTCAAGGACGAGGGCGACGGCACCAAGGACGACAAGGACCTGCTGACCGTCCCCAACCAGCTGGACTGTCTCGCCAGACTCCAGCTGGGCGAGGTCGACGCCGTCGTCACCGACAACGCCCTCGCGGCCGGCCAGGCCGCCCAGGACCCGGCGGTCGAGCTGAAGGGCCGGCCGTTCACCACCGAGTTCTACGGGGTGGCCGCGAAACTCGGCAACGACGACCTGGTCCGCCGGGTCAACCACGTCCTGGTGAACTACCGGAACGGGCCGTGGCAGGAGGCGTACAAGCACTGGCTCAAGGCGGACCTGCCCGGGATAACCGGGCCGCCCGCCCCCCTGTACAAGTGACCCGGTCCACGTGACCCGGCCGGGGAACACGGCATGCAGCAGCCCCTGTACGCGCGGCGGAAGAGGTGATCGATGGGCGTCACGGGACCCCCTGGGCCGGTGATGGACCGGGACGAGGTGGACCGTGCGCTGGCGCGGCTCGGCGCCGAGCACAAGGCGATCGAGGACTCGCTCCTCGCGCTCCAGGACCACGCGGGCCGCAGACTGCTCGAAGGGGCCGAGCTGACCGGCACGACCCGGGACCGCTGGGCGGCGGCCGAGCGGACCATCACCCTGCTCTGGACCTGCTTCGACGTGTACACGGGCGCCCTGCGGGACGCCCGCGAGCTGCGCGCCCGGCGCCGCTGGCCCGGCCGGGACGAGCTCGTGGAGCTGACCGACCGGCTGCGCGGCGAGAGCGTCGTCGTCGCGGGCGGCGCCGGTGAGCAGGGGCTGCTCTCCGAGCGGTTCAGCCTGGAGGGCCTCGTCCGGCGGATGAACGAGCTGTACGCGTCCTCGCTCGACCTGGTGGTCACCGCGGACGCCGTCTGGTCGGCGCTGCCCGCCCGGATAGACCTGCTGGCGGCCGAGCTGGGCCGGACGCGCTCGCTCGCCCACTCGGTGGGCGTGCGGCCCGGGGAGCACCCGGCCGGGGACGAGCTCGAGGAGATCACGGCCGAGCTGACCCTGCTGCGCACCCAGGTGGTGACCGATCCGCTGGCCTTCTGGCGTCCCGCCGTCGGCAGTTCGGCGCCCGGCGGGGGCCGGCCCGACACCGTGCGGTACGACAGGGCCGCCCTGGCCCTGGAGGACATCCGGCGCGAGATCGAGGCGGTGCTCGCGGTCCGGCAGGACTCGGAGGACCGGCTCCTGCGGGTGCGGGACGTGCTCTCGCGGGCGGACCGTACGCTCGCGGAGGCGCGGGCCGCGCGCGGCGAGGTCCTCGCGAAGATCGCCGCCTCGGAGGTGCCGGCCGTCAGCGGGCCGTCCCTGGTGCTCCAGGAACGGCTGGCCGCCGCCGCGGAGTACCGCAGGCACGCCCAGTGGCACCGGCTCTCGCCGCTCCTGGAGTCCCTGGAGCGGGAGGCGGAGGACGAACTGCTGCGGGCCCGGGAGTCGCTGACCGCGGTCACGGCGCCGCTCGCGGTCCGGGCCGAGCTGCGCGGCCGGCTCGACGCGTACAAGGCGAAGGTGGCGCGCCTCGGCGCGGCGGAGGACCCGCTGCTCGTGGAGCGGTACGACGCGGCCCGCAGGATGCTGTGGAGCGCGCCCTGCGATCTGCGCGTGGCGGAACAGGCCGTGCTGCGCTACCAGCAGGCGGCGGCGGACGTACTGTCCGGCCCGAGAGACGCGGGAGGACGACAGTGGTGAGCGGGGAGACGGGCGTGGGGAGCTGTCAGCGTCCTTCGTGCGAGGGATCGTACGAGGACATGGGGGGCGGTGAGCTGTACTGCGACACCTGCGGGCTCGCCCCGGTGGTGGCGCCCGGAGGGCTCATCGGCTCGACGCCGACGGGGGTGGCCGTGCCCGGCAGGGGCACCGGTACGGGTGTAGGGGGGCCGGACTCCGGCTCCTCGCGGAGCAGTTCGCGGGCGTCCTCGCGGGCCTCGTCGCGCTCCTCCCGCTCGTCTCGCTCGTCGACGTCTCGGCGTTCGGTCTCCGGGCGGCTCTCGCGCTCGCTCTCCGGGGCGTCCACGTCCCGCTCGGTGTCGGTGCGCAGCTCGGGTTCGTCGACCGGCCAGTCCGCCAGGAACCGGCTGGGCGCGGGCCTGGTGTCGATCCCGGAGGTGCCGCGTCCCGACCCGCGGGGCGCGGTGATGGACAACCCCGAGGTTCCCGAGCGGAAGCGATTCTGCTCACGCTCCGACTGCGGCGCTCCCGTGGGCCGTTCGCGGGGTGACCGGCAGGGCCGTACGGAAGGCTTCTGCACCAAGTGCGGGCACCCGTACTCCTTCGTGCCGAAGCTGCGCGGCGGGGACATCGTCCACGGCCAGTACGAGGTCGCGGGCTGCCTCGCGCACGGCGGCCTCGGCTGGATCTACCTCGCCGTCGACCGGGCCGTCTCCGACCGGTGGGTCGTCCTCAAGGGCCTGCTCGACACCGGCGACCAGGACGCCATGGCCGCCGCGATCTCCGAGCGCCGCTTCCTCGCCGAGATCGAGCACTCCAACATCGTCCGCATCTACAACTTCGTCGAGCACCTCGACCAGCGCACCGGCTCCCTGGACGGCTACATCGTCATGGAGTACGTCGGCGGCAAGTCGCTCAAGGAGATCGCCAACGACCGGCGGACACCGGACGGACGGCGCGATCCGCTGCCGGTCGAGCAGGCCTGCGCGTACGGGATCGAGGCCCTTGAGGCGCTCGGGCACCTGCACAGCCGGAACCTGCTGTACTGCGACTTCAAGGTCGACAACGCCATCCAGTCCGAGGACCAGCTCAAGCTCATCGACATGGGCGCGGTCCGGCGGATGGACGACGAGGAGTCCGCGATCTACGGCACGGTCGGCTACCAGGCGCCGGAGGTGGCCGAGGTCGGCCCCTCGGTGGCGAGCGACCTGTACACGGTGGCGCGCACGCTCGCCGTGATGACCTTCGACTTCCAGGGCTACACGAACGTCTTCGTGGACTCGCTGCCCGACCCCGACAACATCGCGGTCTTCCGGACGTACGAGTCCTTCTACCGCTTCCTGGTCCGCGCCACCGACCCGGATCCCGCGCGCCGGTTCGCCTCCGCGCAGGAGATGGCGGAGCAGCTGACGGGTGTGCTGCGGGAGGTCGTGGCGCTCCAGTCGGGACGGCCGCGCCCGGCGCTCTCGACGCTGTTCGGCACGGAGGTCCGGGTCACGGACACGGAGCTCTTCGCCGAGCTGACGGAGGACGTGTCGCTGCTCGGGGCGCGGAAGCCGGGAAGAAAGGCGGCCAGGGCCGTACCTGAGGGCGCTCCGGGGGCCGTTCCCGGGGCTGTTCCGGGTGCCGCTTCCGGGGCCGTTCCGGGTACCGTCCCCGGGGCCGTTCCGGGTGCCGTCTCCGGGGCCGTGCCTTCCGGCGGGCCGGGGCTCGGGGAGCTGCTCGCGCCGCTCGACACGCCCGCCACCGCGCTCGCGCTGCCCGTCCCTCGCGTCGACCCGGGCGATCCCAACGCCGGCTTCCTCGCCGGTCTCGCCGCCGCCGCTCCCGGCGAGCTGCTCGCCGCGCTCCACGCCGCGCCCGTGGCCTCCGCCGAACTGTGGCTGCGCACCCTGCGGGCCCAGCTGGAGCTGGGCGACCTGCCCTCCGCCGTCCGGACCCTCGCCGGGATCGAGCAGCGTGACCCGGACGACTGGCGGGTCGTCTGGTACCGGGGCGTCACCTCCCTGGTGACCGGGGACCACGAGCACGCGGCGCTCGCCTTCGACGCCGTCTACGACGCCTTCCCCGGCGAGCCGGCCCCGAAGCTGGCCCTCGGGATCTGCGCCGAGGTGCTGGGTCAGCTGGACAACGCCGCCGAGTACTACCGCCTGGTGTGGGCCACCGACCCGAGCTTCGTCAGCGCGGCCTTCGGGCTCGCCCGGGTGCGGCTCGCGGCGGGCGACCGTACCGGCGCCGTCGCGACGCTTGAGTCCGTACCTGAGGCCTCGATCCACTACACGGCGGCCCGGGTGGCGACCGTGCGGGCGCGGCTGCGGCGGCGCCCGGCGTGGGAGCCGCTCGGTGCCGATCTGACGGCGGCCGCGGCGCAGGTCTCCGCGCTCCAGGGCTTCGGTCTGGACGCGGTGCGCCGGGAGCAGTTGTCGGCCGAGGTGCTCGGAACGGCCCTCGACTGGGTACTCTCCGGGAGTCCCGGTGCGGAACCGGGCGGCGGCGCGCTGCTGCTCGGGAGTGAACTGGACGAGCGCGGACTGCGCTTCGGCCTCGAACGCTCGTACCGGGTGCTGGCCCGGCTCGCCCAGCGGGGCGAGGAGAGGATCGAACTGGTGGAGCGGGCAAACCGCTTCCGCCCCCGGACGTGGGTGTGAGGATGTCCCAGAAGCCGAAGCCGTCGCACGGATTCGCCGTCTGCCCGGACTGCGCGGAGCCTCTGGAGTCGGGAGACCGGTTCTGCGGGGCGTGCGGTCACGACCTGACGGCCGTGCCGGCCGCCGCTGCCGGTCCCGACCGGCCGACCGTGGCGATCGGCACCCCCGTGGCCTGGCCGGACGCCCCGCCCCGGGAGCCCGGTTCGCTCTCCACCATGACGCAGCACCCGGGTGACCTGCCGGGCACCGACTCCGGCGGCCGTGACCTGCCCACGATGCCGGTCCGCACGGACGAGCCGCTGCCGCCGGGAGGGAACACCACGGCGGGCAGCGGGGACTTCGAACTGCCCCCGCCGGACCCGCGTACGGCGGTACGGGCGGCCCCGGCACCGGCCCAGGCCCCCGCACCGGCAGCCGCACCGGCCCCCGCAGCCGCTGCCTCCGCCGCTTCGGCCACCACCGCCGCTGTGTGCGTGGCCTGCCGGGCCGGGCGGGTGGACACCGACGGCTACTGCGAGAACTGCGGGCACGCGCAGCCCCGCGAACGGGACCACATGGAGCGCGAGTTCGCCGGCGTCGCCGCCGTCAGCGACCGGGGGCTGCGCCACCACCGCAACGAGGACGCGTTCGCCGTGTCCGCGACCACGCTCCCCGACGGCTCCCCCGCCACCGTCGCGATCGTCTGCGACGGCGTGTCCTCGGCGACCCGTCCCGACGAGGCCTCCGCGGCCGCCGCGGAGGCGGCCGGTGCCTCGCTGCTCGCGGCGCTGCCCCGGGGCACCCACCCGCAGCAGGCGATGCACGAGGCGATCGTGGCCGCCGCCGAGGCCGTCAACTCCCTCGCGGAGGAGCCGGGCCAGGACGGCGCCGAGCACGACCCGCACCGCCACCGCAACGCACCGGCCTGCACCATCGTGGGTTCCGTCGTCGCCGACGGACTGCTCGTCGTGGGCTGGGTCGGCGACAGCCGCGCCTACTGGGTGCCGGACGACCGCGCCACCGCGCCGGTCCGGCTCACCGAGGACGACTCGTGGGCGGCGCAGATGGTCGCGGCGGGCCTGATGAGCGAGGCGGAGGCGTACGCCGACGAGCGCGCCCACGCGATCACCGGCTGGCTGGGCGCCGACTCGTACGAACTGGAGCCCCACACGGCCGCGTTCAAGCCGGACCGGTCCGGCGTGGTGGTGGTGTGCACGGACGGCCTGTGGAACTACGCGGAGGGCGCCGACGACATGGCCCGGGTCGTCCCGGCCGACGCGGCGGAGCGCCCGCTGCACGGGGCGCAGGTGCTCGTCGGCCACGCCCTGGACGGCGGAGGCCACGACAACATCACGGTCGCCCTTGTCCCGTTCACCGTCACACCTCAAGGGGCAGGATCCGCCTGAGCGGTCGCCGATCCCCGTCCCTTCACCGTTCGAAGTTGTTGCCCGAGGAGCAGTAACAGATGGCGAACTTCTCCAAGTCGACCGTGCCGCAGTTCTCTGTGGACGTCTACCAGAACGAGTTCCTGCCCGAGGGCGGCCGGGACGTCAGCGCGATCGTCACGGTCACCTCGACCGGGGGCGGCACGAGCGGACAGCGGCTGCACGGCCCGGGAGGCGGCGGCACGGCCGGGGTCGTGATCATGGTCGACTGCTCCGGCTCGATGGACTACCCGTCGACCAAGATGCGCGGCGCCCGTGAGGCGACCGCCGCCGCCGTGGACACCCTGCGCGACGGCACGTCCTTCGCCGTCGTCGCCGGTACGCACGTGGCGAAGGAGGTCTACCCGGGCAACGGCGGCCTCGCCGTCGCCGACGCCAGGACCCGCGCCGAGGCCAAGGAGTCGCTGCGCCGACTGAGCGCGGGCGGCGGCACGGCGATCGGCACGTGGCTGCGGCTCGCGGACCGGCTGCTCGCCTCCGCCGACCTCACCATCCGGCACGGCATCCTGCTCACCGACGGCCGCAACGAGCACGAGTCGCCGGAGGAGCTGCGGGCCGCGCTCGACGCCTGCGCGGGCCGCTTCACCTGTGACGCGCGCGGGGTGGGCACCGACTGGGAGGTCAAGGAGGTCACCGGGATCGCCTCGGCGCTCCTCGGCACGGCCGACATCGTCGCCGACCCGTCCGCCCTCGCCGCCGACTTCACGGCGATGATGGAACACGCGATGGACAAGGGCGTCGCGGACGTCGCGCTGCGCCTGTGGACACCGGTCGGGGTGGAGATCTCCTTCGTGAAGCAGGTCGCGCCGACGGTCGAGGACCTGACCGGGCGGCGCACCGAGGCCGGACCGCGGGCGGGGGACTACCCGACGGGCTCGTGGGGCGACGAGTCCCGCGACTACCACGTGAGCGTGCGGGTCCCGCAGGCCGCGATCGGGCAGGAGATGCTCGCCGCCCGGGTCTCCCTGATCGCCCCGGACCCGGCGGGCGGCGATCCGCGTCCGCTGTCCCAAGGGCTGGTACGGGCGGTCTGGACGGACGACCTGGCGATGTCCACGTCGATCAACCCGCAGGTCGCGCACTACACGGGGCAGGCGGAGCTTGCGGACGTCATCCAGCAGGGTCTCGATGCCCGCAAATCGGGTGATCACGACGGCGCGACAGCCAAACTGGGCCGTGCCGTGCAGCTCGCGGCGGCCTCGGGGAACGCGGATACGGCGAAACTGCTTTCGAAGGTGGTCGACGTCGTCGATGCGGCGACCGGTACTGTGCGTTTGAAGGCGAAGGTCGCGGAAGCGGACGAGATGACACTCGAAACCCGCTCCACCAAGACCGTTCGCGTCAAGAGGTAGCCCGGCCACCGGGCCGGACGACGAGAGGGGGAAGCACCGACATGCCGACCTGCCCGAACGGACACCAGTCGGTCTCCGACGACTGGTGCGAGGTCTGCGGCCATCGCATGGCCGGGGCGGGTGCGCCGGCGGGTGCCGTACCGCCGCCTCCCCCGCCGCCTCCCCCCGCGTACGGATACCCCGGCCCCGGCCGGCCCCCGGGTGCGCCCGGCGGCCCCGGTGCGCCCGGCGGTCACGCCGGCCCGGGTGGTCACGGTGCGCCGCCCGCTCCCGGCGGCTTCGGCCCCGGGGGCGACCCGAACGCGACGGCACAGGCGGAGCTCTGCCCGCAGTGCCGCACCCCGCGGGAGTACATGGCGCCGTTCTGCGAGGAGTGCCGCTGGAACTTCCTCACGAACACGGCGACCTCGTACACGCCGCTGGCCCCGCAGAACGCCCCGGCCCCGCCGCAGCAGCAGCCCGGCCCGCCGCCCGGCCTGAACCTGCCGCCGGGCTTCCAGTCCTCGCCGCCGCCGCCCGCGCAGCAGCAACCGCAGCAGCCGCAGCACCAGCAGCCGCAGGACCCGTTCGGGTACCAGGGTTCGCGGCCCTCGCAGGTGAACCGCCCGGCCGAGCCGCTCGGTGGCGATCCCACGCACCACCAGGCCCCGCCGCAGCGCCCGCAGGCGCAGCAGCAGCAGCCGCCGGCCCCGCCCGCGTACGTCCAGGCCTCCGCCCAGGCCCCGGCGCCGCCCGCGCCGCCGCAGCCGCGCGCGGACGACGACTGGGTCCTGTCCCCGCCGTCGCAGCACCAGGCCCCGCCGGCCCCGCCGCACCAGGCGCCCCCGCAGCACCAGGGCCCTCCGCACCAGGCACCCCCGCCGCCGCAGCACCAGGCGCCGCAGGGGCCTCCGCAGCACCAGGGGCCTCCGCAGCACCAGCCCCCTCAGGGCCCGCCGCAGCACCAGGGACAGCAGCAGCCCCCGCACCAGGGGCAGCAGCAGGGACAGCCGCAGCAGGGACAGCAGCAACCCCCGCAGCAGTTCCAGCCGCCGCGTCGGCCCCTGTCCTGGACCGCGGTCATCGGACCGGACCGCGACTACTTCATGGCGATGATGCAGCGCAGCGGCCCGGAGGCGACGGGTCTGAACCTGCCCGCCTACTCGCCGGCCAAGCACCTGCCGCTCCAGGGCAACCAGATCTCCATCGGCCGTCGTCGGCACTCCACCGGCGAGTCCCCCGACATCGACCTGTCGGTGCCGCCGGAGGACCCGGGCGTCTCGCACCAGCACGCGGTGCTCGTGCAGCAGCCGGACGGCTCGTGGGCGGTGGTGGACCAGAACTCCACCAACGGCACCACGGTCAACGGCGGCGAGGAGCCGATCCAGCCCTACGTCCCCGTCCAGCTCCAGGACGGCGACCGGGTGCACGTCGGCGCCTGGACGACGATCACGATCCGCCTGGGCTGATCCGCGCGCTCACGCGTCCGGCAGGGGCCAGGCGTACGGCCCTGCGGGGTCGTCGAGCCAGGACCACTGCCGGTCGCCGCTGACCGTCACCCCGAAGCGCTCCCGCTCCGGCCGCCGCTCGCGCAGCCAGAGCGAGAGCGCTTCGCGTCTGTCGAGGGTCCCGCCGACCAGTCCCCACAGGAAGCGGAAGCTCTCGTCCCCGGCCGCTTCGGGGTACGGGGCGCGTCCCGCGGCGCCCCGGAGCGCCACGAAGTACGCCGACGTCGCCAGGAACCGTCCCTCCGCGTGCGTCGCGTCGCGCACCCTCAGCAGGAGCAGCCCGGTGGAGAGCGGGGCGAGGACGAGGGCACCGGGTCGGCACTGGGCGAGCCAGGGGTACGGCACCGAGGGCACGGCGCAGGTCGCGACGATCCGGTCGTAGGGGGCGCGCTCGGCGCAGCCACGGGCGCCGTCGCCGACGATCACCGTCGGACGGTACCCGGCGGCGGCCAGATGGGTGCGGGCGGACTCGACGATCTCGTCGTCCAGGTCGAGGGTGGTGACGTGCTCCTCGCCGAGGCGGTGGCAGAGCAGCGCCGCGTGGTACCCGGTCCCGGCGCCGATCTCCAGGACGTCGTCCCCGTCGCGTACGTCCAGGGCCTGGAGCATCAGCGCCATCAGGGAGGGCTGGCTGGCGGAGGAGAGCAGTTCCCCGTCGCGTACGCGGGTGGCGAGCGCGGTGTCCTCGTACGCCCCGCTCAGCCAGCGGTCCCGCCGCTCGGGCTCCGGGTCGCCGGACCAGAGCCGCTCGTAGCCGCCGGGCCCGGGGACGTAGTAGTACGGGACGAAGAGATGGCGCGGAACATCGGCGAAGGCGTCCAGCCAGGCGGCGTCGACCGTCTCGCCGTCCGCCTCGGCCTCGCGCACGACCTCCCGCACGAGTGCCCGTCGCGCCCGTGCGCCGGCCTCGGCGAACTCGTCCCGCCACTCACCCATGCCTCCACTCTCCCGCCGCCCGGCACCCCCGGCGAGCGGTCCTGGGCCTCAGGTCCTAGGCGGGTCATCTGAGACGATGGAACGGTGAACGAGATTCCCGGGGAAACAGTGCAGGAGCAGACCTTCTACGAGCAGGTCGGCGGCGAGGAGACCTTCCGCCGCCTGGTCCACCGCTTCTACGAGGGCGTCGCGGAGGACCCGCTGCTGCGCCCGATGTACCCCGAGGAGGACCTCGGCCCCGCGGAGGAGCGGCTCGCCCTCTTCCTGATGCAGTACTGGGGCGGCCCCCGCACGTACAGCGACCACCGCGGCCACCCCCGCCTCCGGATGCGCCACGCCCCGTTCACCGTGGACCAGGCGGCCCACGACGCCTGGCTCCGCCACATGCGCTCGGCCCTGGACGGCCTGTCCCTGGCCCCGGAGCACGAGGCGGAGCTCTGGCGCTACCTGACCTACGCGGCGGCCTCGATGGTGAACACGGCCGGCTGACGTCCCCTCAGCCTCGCAAACCTGGCGCCCCCCACAGACACATTCCGGAGCCTGAGTGCCGGATAACGGTCACGATCGGATCAAGGTGGGACCGCAAGCGGTTTCCAGCGGTACGTGAGCTCTGAAAGCATCCGGAAGTAGTTTCGGGAGCGTTCGGAAAACGTTCGATTCGCGCACCGGGATCAGAGCGGCCAGGGGGATGGGTGACGGGGTTCGTATTCCTGCGTGTCAGGGCGCACCGGCTGCTGCTCGTCGCGGCGCTGCTCGCCGTGCTCCTGACCACCTCCGTCCTCGCCACCCTCGCCTCGTTCTCCGGGGCCGTCGGCGACGCGGCGCTCCAGGCCGGACTGCGCGGCCGGTCCGCGGCCGCCGCCTCGCTGCACGTGAGCGGGCAGGTGCCCGCGGACCGGCGGGCCGGCGCCGAGGAAGCCGTCCGGGAGGGGATGCGGCGGACCTTCGACGGGCTGCCGGTGACCGTACGGCGGCTCGAACGCTCGGGGCCGTACGCGCTGCCCCGGAGTCTCAAGCCGCCCGCCGCCCGCGAGGGCGACCCCGACCTCACCCACTTCGCCGCGCTCGACCGCTCGCGGCTCGCCCTCGTCCGGGGCGCCTGGCCCTCGGCCACCCGGACCGCCGGTGTGGTCGAGACGGCGCTGCCCGAAGAGGCGGCGCGGCGGCTGCGGGTCGCCCCCGGGGCCGTGCTCGACCTCGGCGACCGGCTCGACGACCGGCGGCGGGTCAAGGCCCTGATCACCGGCGTCTACCGGCCCGTCGACACCCATGACCTGTACTGGCGGCTGGATCCCGCCGGCGGCCGTGGGGTGCGGACCGTCGCGTTCACGACGTACGGGCCGCTGCTCGTCGAGCCGGCCGTCATGACCTCGGGAGCGCTGAGTCGCGGCGACACGTCCTGGCTGGGCTCCGCCGACTTCACCGGCGTCACCACCGACCGCATCGACACCCTGCGCGCCACGGCCACCGAGGGCCCGAAGGCGCTGGTCGGGGCCACCGACCGGTTCGGTACGACGGTCGCCGCGTCCACCGCGCTCCCGACCGTCCTCGAACAGACCCAGCGGGCCCTGCTCGTCTCCCGCTCCACCCTCCTGATCGTCGCCGTCCAGCTGGTGCTCCTCGCCGCGTACGCGCTGCTGCTCGTCGCCCGGCTGCTCAGCACCGAACGCGCCGCCGAGACCACGCTGCTGCGCGCCCGCGGCGGTTCACGGCGCAGGATCGCCGGTCTCGCCGCCACCGAGGCACTCCTGCTCGCCCTGCCCGCCGCGCTCGCCGCCCCGCTCCTCTCGGGACCGCTGACCCGGCTCTTCGCCGAGCGCTCCGCGTTCTCCTCCCTCGGCGTCCGGCTCGACACGACGCCGTCGCTCCAGGTGTGGCTGGTCGCCGCCGCCGTCGCCCTGTGCTGCGCGGCGGCTGTCGTCGCGCCCGCGCTCGCCGCGGGGGACGGCTCCGTCGTCCCGCTGCGCAGGGCCCGCCCGGCGGCGCTGCCCGGTCCCGTACGGGCCGGGGCGGATCTCGGTCTGCTCGCCGTCGCCGCCGTCGCGTACTGGCAGTTGCAACGTCCCTCCGCGACGGGCGGCGCCCTCGGCGCCGACGGGTCCGGCGGCGGCTCCGTCGACCCCGTGCTCGTCGTGGCACCCGCCCTCGCGCTGCTCGCCGGCACCGTCCTGACGCTGCGCCTGCTGCCGCCCGCCGCCAAGCTCGCCGAGCGGCGCGCGGCGGGCGGGCGCGGGCTCTCCGCCGCGCTCGCCGGCTGGCAGTTCAGCCGCCGGCCGTTGCGCGGCGCCGGCCCCGTCCTCCTCCTCGTCCTCGCCATGGCGATGGGCATGCTGGCCATCGGGCAGAGCGGCTCGTGGGAACGTTCGCAGCGCGACCAGGCCGACTTCCGCGCCGGCGCGGCCGTCCGCGTCCTCGGCGCGGGTCCCGGCGGCCCCACGGACACCGCGCAGCTGGCCGCCGTACCCGGTGTCCGCGCGGTGGCCCCCGCGTTCCGCAGCAGCATGGACGTGTCAGGGAAGAACGCGACCGTCCTCGTCATGGACACCCGCGACGCCGCCGCCGGCCTGCTGCTGCGCCCCGACCTCGCCGGCGTCCCCGTCCGCTCCCTGCTCGCCCCGCTCGTCCCCCCGGCCACCACCCGCGCGGGCCTCCCGCTGCCCGCCGGGACCCGCGGCCTCACCGTCGATCTGCGGCTCGCCGCGCCCACCGGCGCCGCCCAGGTCACGGCCGTCCTGGAGGACCCGAGCAGCGTCCCGTACCGGCAGGTCCTGGGGCAGCTGCCCGACGACGGCCGGACGCACCGGCTGACCCTCGACCTCGGCTCCCTGGCCTCCGCCCCCGGCGCCGGGGGGAACCGCGGCTCCGCCGGGCTCCTCACCCTCACCGGCCTGGAGGTCACGGGCCGGATCGACGACGGCGAGAACCGTACGCAGACCCTCCACGTCGAACGGTTCGGCGTCGTCCGGGCCGACGGCGGCGAGCGGGTCCACGCCCCCGGGCAGGTCCTCGCCCGCTGGGCGCACTCCTTCGGGCAGACCAAGTACGGCACGCCCACGGGCGGCAAGCCCACGCCCGGTGTTCCCGGCACCGCGGGCCCCGGCGGCCGGCCCGCCCCGTACTCCCTCTCGTTCGCGCTCACCGGCACGCCCCGCGGAGAGTTCTTCTGGGACACCGAGGAGTTCACCCTGCGGACCGCCGCGCCGGGGCCGGAGGCACCCGGTCGGGTGCCGGCCGTGGCCACCGCGGCCTTCATGGCGGCGACCGGCGCCGAGCCCGGCGAACCGATCGAGGTCTCCGTCGGCGGCGCTCGCGTCAAGGCAGTCGTCGACCGCGTCGTCGACGAACTCCCCACCACCGGCCCCGGCGCCCGGACGGTCTCGGCGACCGGCTCCGCCGCGACCCCCGACGACGGCGGCACGATCCTTCTCGACCTGGCGTCCGTCAACCGCTTCCTGGCCGCGGACACGGACACCGTCTCGACCGTGCCGCCCAACGAATGGTGGCTGGCCGTCGGACCCGGACGGGCGGACGAGGTCGCCGCGGCCCTGCGTGCCCGGCCCGACGCGGACCCCGCGCAGATCCTCGTACGCGACGAGATCGCCGCGGAGCTGCTCGGCGACCCGCTCGGCGCGGGCCCCAACGCCGCCCTGATGGGGGTCGCCGCCGCGGCCGCGGCGCTCGCCGCCGTCGGCTTCGCGGTCGGCTCGGCCGCCGCGATGCGGGAACGGTCCGCCGACTTCGGGGTGCTGCGGGCGCTCGGCACGCCACGCCGCCGCCTCGCCCGGCTGATCGCCGCGGAACAGGGCCTGCTCATCGGCATCGGCCTGCTCGTGGGCGGCGGACTCGGCACCGTCCTCGCCCGCGCCGTCGTCCCGCTCGTCGTCCTGACCGGACAGGCCACCCGGCCCGTCCCCCCGGTCCTGGTCGAACTGCCCCTCGGCCAGGTGGCGCTGCTGCTCGCCGGCGTCGCCGCGCTGCCGCTCGCCATCGTCGCGGTGATCGCCCTGCGCCCCGCCGACCCGGTCGTGACGCTGCGCCACCAGGGGGACCACTGATGCCGGCGGCGGACGAGAACCCCGAGGTGACCGGCGGGGAAGGGGAATCCCCCGAGGTGACCGGCGTGGACGGGAAGTCCCCCGCCGTGCCCCATGTACGCAGGAAGGTCCCCGCCATGCCCCCGCCGCCCCGGCCCCGGTCCGAGAAGCCCGCCCGCGCCGCCGCGCCCTGGGTGCGGACCCGGCTGCGGACCGCCCCCTGGGCCTCGGCCTTCCTCGCCCTCCTCGTCCTGGTCACCGCGTACCTCGCCGCCGCGCTCCCTCGTGCCGTGGACGCGTACGAGACCCAGAGCCTGCGGCACGACATCCGGACCGCCGCGGCCCGGAACAGCGTCCTCGAACTGACCGCCTCGCCGCCCGGACCGGAGCTCGACCCGGCCGAACGCGAGGCGGGCCTGGCCCCGGCCGTCCTCCGGGAACAGCGCGACAAGGTACGGGCCCTGGTGCCCGAGCCGCTGCGCACCGATCCGGAACAGTCCGTCCAGGGGGTCCGCACGGTCAAGCGGGTCAACGGGCTCGACCCGTGGCTGCCCCGGCCTGACGGCCTCCAGCCCGAGTTCGTGCTCTCCGCGCCGTCCGACCTGACCGGGCACGCGACACTGCGGAAGGGCCGTCTCCCCGCGGGCACGGCCCGCGCGCCGGAGGCGGTGGTGACCGCGAAGACCGCCGCGTCGCTGCGGCTGAAGCCCGGCTCCGTCGTGCACGTCCCGAGCCGGGGCATCGCGGAGCCGATCAGCGTCACGGTCACCGGGATCGTGGAGCCGCGCGGCCCCGGGAGCCCGTACTGGGCCGTCGAGCCGCTGCTCCACACCCCGGCGTTCGCCTCCAGGCAGGTGGGGCTCGAAGTCAAGCACTACTGGCAGGCGACCCTGCTCGTCTCCCCCGCCTCGGCGCCCGGTCTGCTCGCCACCACCGGCGAACCGGAGGTCTTCGTCCGCCTCATGCCCACGTACGGCCATCTCACGGGACGCGACACCGACAGGCTCGCCGCCGCGCTCGACTCGGCGGCCGCAGGACCCGCTCTCGTCAGGATGCGCCAGGTCGTGGGGCCCACCGGCGCCCTCACCACCGAACTCGACACGATCGTCGACTCGTACCGGGCGACGCGCGACGCGATCAATCCGGTCGTGGCCGTCGCCGTCTTCGGGATCGGCGCGGTCGCGGCGGTCGTCCTCGCCATGACCGGCGGGCTCTTCGTCACCCGCAGGGACGGCGAACTGGCCCTGATCCGCTCGCGCGGCGCCTCGCTCACCGGCATCGGTCTGCGGCTGCTCGGCGAGACCTCGGCGGTCGTCCTGCCGGCGACGGCGCTCGCCCTCTGGCTCGCGGTGACGACCGTACGGGCACCGGTGGCCGACGCGCCGGCCACCGGATCGGCCGGGGCCGCGGGGGCCACCGCCGGGGCGGCGGGCATCCCGCTGCTCCCCTCCCTGCTCGCCGCGTCCGCCGTCGCCCTGCTCGCCCTGCTGGTCCTGCCGCTGCGGGCGGTCGTACGGCACCGGCGCCCGCGCCTACACGGCGGGCGCGACGACCTGGTCACCGCGCGTCCCTCCGCGCGTCGTACGGTCATCGAACTCACCCTGCTGGTCCTCGCCGTGGGCGCGGTCACCTCGCTGCGGCTGCGCGGCACCGGCGACTCGGCCGACCTCCTGGTGAGCGCCGCCCCGGTACTCGTCGGCCTGATCGCCGCCACGCTCCTCATCCGGATCTACCCCGTGCCGCTGCGGTGGCTGGGCCGGCCGGTCCGCCGGCTGCGCGGGGCGGTCGGCCCGCTGGCCCTGGCCCGCGCCGGACGCTCCTCCGCCACCGGCACGCTCCCGCTGCTCGCCCTCGTCCTCGCGCTCACCACGGCGGCCTTCGGCGGCTCGGTGCTCGCCGGGGTGGCCGAGGCCCGTGACCGGGCCGCTCTCCTGGCGATCGGCGCGGACGCCCGGATCGACGGCTCGGTGGCGTGGACGCCGCTGCCGGCCGGTCTCACCGCATCGGTACGCGGTACGGCGGGGGTCCGGGACCTGGCGCCCGTGCAGATCGAGTACGGCGTGTCGCTGCCGTCCGCCCGAGCCGCGGACGAGCCGATGACCACGCTGCTCGTGGGCGTCGAGCCGGACTCGTACACCCGGCTCGCGGACCGGACCGGTACCGGCGCGTTCCCGGCGGGGCTGCTCGCGTCCACGGGGAAGGGCGGCCCTGACACGGCGGCCGACAGGCAGCGGGTGCTGCCCGCCGTCGCCTCCCCTTCGGTCGCCGCACGGCTCGGCGACGCGCCGCAGGAGATCGTGTCGGCCGCCGGGGTGTTCCGGGTCAAGGTGGTCGCGGTCCGGTCGGTGACCCCGGCCATGCCCGACACCGACTTCCTCCTCGTCAACACCGCCGACCTCACGCGCCCGGCGCCCACGACGCTGCTGGTCACGGGGCCGAGGGACGGGGCCGCGCTGCGGGCCACGGTGAAGGCGAAGTCCGGCGCCCTTCTGGTGTCGATGCGGACCGAGGAACGGGCCGGCTTCACCGACTCGCCGATCCAGTCGGGCGCCGAGCGGATCTACCTGGGCGCGATCGGCGCGGGCGCCGGTTTCGCCGTGGTGGCGGTCCTGCTCTCCCTCATGCAGAGCGCGCCCGAGCGGACCACGCTCCTCGCGCGGCTGCGGACGATGGGTCTGACCCGGAAGCAGGGACGGCGGCTGCTCGGGCTCGAAGCGGTACCGCAGGCGGTCCTCGCGGCGCTCGGCGGCATGCTGGTCGGCTGGGCGACGGTCCCGCTGCTCGCCCCGGGCATCGACCTGTTCCGGCTCGCGTTCGCGAGGGCGCCGGGGGCGGCCCCGGCGGTCGCCGCGCCGCTGCGGGCGGACCCGTGGTCGCTGGCGGTGCCCGCGCTCGCGGTCGTGCTCCTGACCGGGGCGGCGGCGGCAGGACAGGCGTGGTGGGCGGGGCGCAAGGGCTCGATCAAGGAACTCAGGGCAGGAGACGCACGATGACGAAGGCCGACGTCGAGACCCGGACCGCGAGTGCGGACCCCGCGACCCTGGAGGAGCTGGAGCGGCGGGCGACCGCGCGGCGCGACCGGCCCTCGTACGGTCATGACGCGCTCATCGCCTGCGACCGGCTGGTCCGGATCTTCACCACGGACGGGGTGGAGGTGCAGGCCCTCCAGGGGCTCGACCTGCTGGTGAAGGAGGGCGAGCTGATGGCCCTGGTCGGCGCCTCCGGCTCCGGCAAGTCGACGCTCATGAACGTCCTCGCGGGCCTGGACGTGCCGACCGCCGGAGCGGCCAGGGTCGCCGGGTGCGACCTGGTCGCGATGGACGCCAAGGCGCGGCTGCGCTACCGGCGCGAGATCGTCGGCTTCGTCTGGCAGCAGACCGCCCGCAATCTCCTCCCCTACCTGACGGCGGCGCAGAACGTGGCGCTCCCCATGCAGTTGCGGGGCCGCTCGAAGCGGAAGGCGGAACGAGCCGAGGAGCTGCTCGCCCTGCTGGACATCGCCGACGCCCGCGACCGGCGCCCGCACCAGCTCTCCGGCGGCCAGCAGCAGCGAGTGGCCATCGCGGTCGCCCTGGCCAACAACCCGGCCGTGCTCCTCGCCGACGAGCCGACGGGCGAGCTGGACTCGGCCACCGGCGAGCAGGTCTTCGCGGCGTTCCGCCGCGCCAACGACGAACTGGGCACGACGATCGTGATCGTCACCCACGACCAGGCGGTCGCCTCGGAGGTGCGCCGCACGGTCGCCATCCGCGACGGCCGCACCTCATCGGAGGTACTGCGCCGCACGGAGGTCGACGCGCAGGGCAAGGAGTCGCTGGTGGCACGGGAGTACGCGATGCTCGACCGCGCGGGCCGGCTCCAGCTGCCCGCGGAGTACACGCAGGCCCTGGGCATGGAGCACCGGGTGGCCCTGGAACTGGAGCAGGACCACATCGGGATCTGGCCGGACGACGTGGAACGCTGACGGGACGCCCGGCGTCCCCCTCTGGGGGTGGTGTCCATGTCATCGAACGCACCGAGCTCGTCGAGGAAGGCACGACGGGCCCGGTCGGCCGTGTTCCTGCCGGCGGTCGGCGCGGTCGCGCTGGCCGTCTGGGCGGCCTGGTGCTTCGGCGGCGACACGGCGCCGTCCACCACGGTCGCGGTCTCGGTCGGCGGGACGGCCATCGCCGTCGCGGGGGTGACGTACTTCCTCCTCGTCACCGGGAACGTGGGCTTCTTCGGCGCGCTCGCGCTGGCCGACGGGCTGCTCCTGACGGCGGCCGCGGTGGACCAGGCGGCCGCGCGCGGGGAGGTCGCCGCGTGCGTCGTCGTGAAGGTCACCGGGGAGCACCACGAGGCGATCTTCGACGGCGGCCTCGACACGACGCTCTACCACCACACCCTGCGCTGCCCCGGCGGCTACCCGTCGACCCTCGCGGAGGACCGCCGGATCGCCCCGGACGGCGCGACGGTCCGGGTGGCCTACGATCCGCGGCGGCGGGTGGATCCGGCGCTTGAGGGCTCGAACTCGCCGTGGCTCCCGGCGTTCCTGGCCGTGCTCACCCTGACCGCCGCGACGGCGGGGGCGAGGCACGTGAGTCGGCGGGAGAGCCGCCCGGCACCCGCGCCGAGGGGCCGCACGGGGCGCCGGAGGTAGCCCCTCAGCGGGGGGCGACGGCCAGCGACAGCGGTACGGTGCGCAGCGCGATCGAGCCGTACGGGGTGCGCAGCCGCAGCCACGGGCCTGAGGCGAACAGCGCGACCGGCGACTCCTCCCGCGTGGGCGGCAGGAAACCCAGCGACTGGGCGGCGTGCACGGCCCGCAGCGGGAGTCCGGTGGATCCCAGGGTCCGGGACCAGATCTCGTGGCCGATGCGGTCACGCTCGGCCCTGGTGCGCCGCTCCTCGGGCAGCTCCTCGTCCCGCGCCCGGAACTCGGCGACGGCCGCGGCGACCGCGGCCCGCATCTCCGCGGCGGCCGGCAGCCCGGCGACAGGCGTCCAGCCGGCGCGCGGCGGGAGCACCCCGGTCCAGGGCGGCCCGGTGACGGAGTCCGGCACGACCGCCTTGCCCGCCGACTCCTCGATGCCTTCGAGGAGCTCACCGGCGGAGACGGTGACGTCGAGCCCGACGGCGTCGACGAGCCGGGCCGTACGGATCGCGAGCACCTCGAAGGACGGCGGCCGGCCGAAGACGGCCAGCGTTCCGCCGGCCGCCTGGAGGCGGACGGCGGCGGCCCGGTCGTAGTGGACCAGCCGGCCCAGGAAGGCGGCGAGGGCCGCCGCCTCCCTGGCGTCGGCGAAGTGCAGTGGAGCGAGCACGGTCATGCGGCGACGGTCATCCCGTCGTCCACGTACTCCTCCAGGAAGCTGCGCTCCTCGGCGGTGATCCGCCGGGGGCGCTGCGCCTGCAGGTCGAAGGGCACGACGACCGTGGCCGCCCGTACGTACGTGACGTCGGGGTCCTTGATCTCGTAGGCGATCGTCAGGGACGCCGCGCCTATCTTCGTGACCCAGGACTCGATGGTCACCGGCTCGTGCCGGTGGACCAGCGGCCGCAGGTAGTCGATCTCGTGCCGGGCCACGACGGACCCGCCGGAGAACGAGGGGGAACCGTCCCCCGGCGCCAGCCGGAACATGAAGTCGATCCGCGCCTCTTCCAGGTACCGCAGGAAGACGACGTTGTTGACGTGCCCGAAGGCGTCCATGTCCGACCAGCGCAGGGGACAGCTGTAGATGTGCCTGGTCACTGACTCAGCCTCGGGTCAGCTTCTTGTACGTGGCGCGGTGCGGGCGGGCCGCGTCGGGGCCGAGGCGCTCGATCTTGTTCTTCTCGTAGGACTCGAAGTTGCCCTCGAACCAGTACCACTTCGACTCACCCTCGTACGCGAGGATGTGCGTCGCGACCCGGTCCAGGAACCAGCGGTCGTGGGAGATGACCACGGCCGCACCGGGGAACTCCAGGAGCGCGTTCTCGAGCGACGACAGGGTCTCGACGTCGAGGTCGTTGGTCGGCTCGTCGAGGAGCAGCAGGTTGCCGCCCTCCTTGAGCGTGAGCGCCAGGTTCAGGCGGTTGCGCTCACCGCCGGAGAGGACGCCGGCGGGCTTCTGCTGGTCCGGACCCTTGAAGCCGAAGGCGCTGACGTACGCGCGCGACGGCATCTCGACCTGGCCGACGTTGATGTAGTCCAGCTCGTCCGACACGACGGCCCAGAGGGTCTTCTTGGGGTCGATGTTGGCGCGGGTCTGGTCGACGTAGCTGATCTTGACCGTCTCGCCGATCTTGACCTCGCCGGAGTCCGGGGCCTCCAGGCCCTGGATCATCTTGAAGAGCGTGGTCTTGCCGGCGCCGTTCGGGCCGATGATGCCGACGATGCCGTTGCGGGGCAGGGTGAAGGACAGGTCGTCGACGAGGACCTTGTCACCGAACGCCTTGGAGAGGTTGTTGACCTCGACGACGATGGAGCCCAGACGCGGGCCCGGCGGGATCTGGATCTCCTCGAAGTCCAGCTTCCGCATCTTGTCGGCCTCGGCCGCCATCTCCTCGTAGCGGGCGAGGCGCGCCTTGGACTTGGTCTGCCGGCCCTTGGCGTTGGAGCGGACCCACTCCAGCTCTTCCTTGAGGCGCTTGGCGCGCTTCTCGTCCTTGCGGCCCTCGACCTTGAGGCGGGTGGCCTTCTTCTCCAGGTACGTGGAGTAGTTGCCCTCGTAGGGGATCGCGCGGCCGCGGTCGAGCTCGAGGATCCACTCGGCGACGTTGTTCAGGAAGTACCGGTCGTGCGTGACGGCGACGACGGCGCCCGCGTACTTCGAGAGGTGCTGCTCCAGCCAGTTCACCGACTCGGCGTCGAGGTGGTTGGTGGGCTCGTCGAGGAGGAGCAGGTCCGGTGCCTCGATCAGCAGCTTGCAGAGCGCGACGCGGCGCTTCTCGCCACCGGAGAGGTTGGTGACCGGCCAGTCGCCGGGCGGGCAGCCCAGGGCGTCCATGGCCTGCTCGAGCTGCGCGTCGAGGTCCCAGGCGTTGGCGTGGTCCAGGTCCTCCTGGAGCTTGCCCATCTCGTCCATGAGCGCGTCCGAGTAGTCGGTCGCCATGAGCTCGGCGACCTCGTTGAAGCGCTTGAGCTTCCCCATGATCTCGGCGGCGCCGTCCTGGACGTTCTCCAGGACCGTCTTGGCCTCGTCCAGCTTCGGCTCCTGCATGAGGATGCCGACGCTGTAGCCGGGCGACAGGAAGGCGTCACCGTTGGACGGCTGCTCAAGGCCCGCCATGATCTTCAGAACGGTGGACTTACCGGCACCGTTCGGGCCGACCACACCGATCTTCGCACCCGGCAGGAAGCTCAGCGTCACGTCATCGAGGATGACCTTGTCGCCGTGCGCCTTGCGCGTCTTGCGCATCGTGTAGATGTACTCAGCCAAGAGAAACCGTCCGGCTAGGAGTGAGTGGGCAGATACACCCCATCTTGCCTGACCGCCACCCCCGGGAGCGAACCAGTAGGTGAGGAGCCCGCTGACCTGCGCGTTCCCGGGTCACCCTCGTGGCCGACCTGTCACCGTTGGTCGCCACTGGTCACCCCTGAGCCCCCTCGCACGGCCCAGAGACGGCCCGACCGCCACCGCCACTCCGCCACCGCTCCCCCTAGGGCAACCACCAACAGAAGCGGCAATCAAGACCAGCGAGGATCTTGCAGACAGTTAGAGGCAGGGCCGCCTTCCGAGCGGTACCTTCCTGCTGCACTCGCAGCGCATCAACCGCCGCGAAGGGCACCTCCACAAGAGATGCCACATGCACTGAATTGCCTTTTATTTGGAATCGTCGGAGGGGACTTGGAATGCCGGACGTGCTGGACGGACGTGCCTTCAATCTGGCCACGATCGTCATCGCGACCCTCGCGCTAATTCTCGGAATCGTCGGAGTGATCTACGCGCGGCGCGCCCTTTTTCCGCCAAAGCGCGAGATCACTTACGCGATCGAAAGCGCGCCATTGATGAACGAAACGAGCACTCTTCAGCACGGCGTCTCAGTGGTACACAACGGCGTCACCATTCGCGACCCCCACATGTTTACCCTTCGCCTGACGAACACAGGTAGGCACGCTGTGGCCAGCGACTACTTCGATCAGGCACGGCCTCTCGCTTTCGATCTCGGAACGCCGATCCTGGAAACCACTACCACCTTTGGCGGTCGATACAGCACGCAAGGAAGCGTCATCAGTTTTGGGCCAGATCTCTTGGCGAGCAAGCAAAGCATCTCCTTCACTGCCCTTACAGAGGGTCGCCCCGATGTCCAGGTTCAGGAATACTTGATCGACACGAAGCTGCGGAAACTTGTAGACCAAAACCTGACACCTCGCACTGTTGTAATTCACGCACCGAGCCTATTTGCCGCCGTCGCAGCCTCAGTGTCAGCAGTGCTGTCACTTCTTTCGCTCGGTTAATACTCCAGCTGTAGATCGTGATCTTGATCGCGGTGCGGCCGCCGCGCGTTGAGCGGCCTCATGCTGGGATGGGCGTCTCGCGGGTCATTTGCT
>NZ_JNZP01000005.1 GCF_000725545.1 Streptomyces exfoliatus
ACTAATCTGGCGTTGATTTTTGGCACGCTGTTGAGTTCTCAAGGAACGGACGCTTCCTTTGTACTCACCCTCTCGGGCTTTCCTCCGGGCTTCCCTTCGATACTTCGTTTTCCTGCGTTTCCGACTCTATCAGATCTTTCCGATCCGATTTCCTCGGTGCTTTCCGGTCCCATTCGCTTTCGCTCCGGGCCCTTCCGGCGGTTCCGACTCTATCAGATCCTTTCGGCGTCTGATTCCCAGTCAGCGGGGTTTGTCTTTCCGGCTGTTGGGCCGTTCCGACGTCTCAAACTCTAGCGGATTCCCCTGACGGCTCATAATCGAGCTTTCGAAATGAATTTCGGCATGCCGAAATTCGTCCCGGTGGGGAGATCGTGCGGAGTAGAGGTGCCGCTATCAGCGGCGGAGTGGTCGTCGAAGAACCGTTCCGGCTCCGTGACAACTCGGAGAACACTACCCATCTGGGAGGGGCGTGTCAACCCCCGCCCGGCGGGGGTTGAAGGGCTCAGTCAAGGTCCGTCAGGCGGCCGCCGGCGTCCGGCTGGGTGAGCTCCACGCGCCGGAGGAGGCGGATGAGGATCTCGCCGAGGACGCCTCTCTCCTCCCCCGAGAGGTCCTGGACGAGCTCCTCCTCGAAGTCCGTGGCCATCCGCATGGCCTCCAGCCACTTCGAGCGGCCCTCGTCGGTGAGCTCGACGATCACCCGGACCCGGTTGTTCTCGTCGCGGTCGCGGGTGACCAGGCCTTCGCCGGCCATGCGGTCGATGCGATGGGTCATCGCGGCCGGGGTGAGGCCGAGACGCTTGGCGAGCTCGCCGGGGCCCAGACGGTAGGGCTCCCCGGCGAGGACCAGGGTCTTGAGGACCTCCCACTCGGCGTTGCTGATGCCGAGGTCGGCGAGCTGGCGTCCGTACGCCACGTTCATCCGTCGGTTCAGCCGGCCGAGGGCGGAGACGACCTTCTCGACCTGGGGGTCGAGGTCGCGGAACTCGCGCTGGTAGGCGGCGATCTGCTCGTCGAGGCTCGGCTCCTGGGGAGCCTGCGGGCCGGATCGCTCGGGGTTGTCGGACATGGAGGCGAGTATCCCACGCCTCTCGTTGGCGTTGAAGTCCTTCGGTGTGTACTGTTAACACGTTAACTTTAGCGTTGAAGTCTTCAAGGTTCAGGCGTACACCTCTGAACCTGTGACCGAAGTGGGTGAGTGTGACCAAGGCGAGGGGCGCAGCGATGCGCCGTATTCAGGCAGGCAGCGCGCTGAGCGCGTTCGGACTCGGCTTCACCGTTCCGTACCTCTATGTGTACGTGGCTCAGGTGCGGGATCTGGGCGCCGCGACGGCGGGCATCGTCCTGGCGGTCTTCGCCATGGCCGCACTGGTGGTGCTGCCCTTCAGCGGGCGGACCATCGACCGGCGCGGGCCCGTGCCCGTGCTTCTGGTGGCCTCGGTGGTCGCGGCCTTCGGCGCCGTGGGCATGGGCTTCGCCTCCAGCGTGCCCGCCGCCGTGGCGGCCGCGGCGCTGCTCGGTGCCGGCACGGCGGTGCTTCAGCCGGCCCTCGCCACGATGATCGTCTGGTGCTCGACGCCCGTCGGCCGCACCCGGGCCTTCGCCATGCAGTTCTTCCTGCAGAACCTCGGGCTCGGTATCGGCGGTCTGATCGGCGGTCTCCTCGTCGACACGAGCAAGCCGGGCAGCTTCATCCTGCTGTTCTCGATCGAGGCGGCGATGTTCCTGGTCCTCGGGGCGGTCGTCGGGACCGTCCGCATGCCGGGTTCGCCGGCGCTCCGGGACGCCCGGCCCGCCGAGGGCGGCAAGGGCGGCGGTCTCCGGGCGCTGCTCGGGCACAAGGCGATGGTGCAGCTGTGCGTCCTCGGCTTCGTCCTCTTCTTCGCCTGCTACGGACAGTTCGAGTCGGGTCTCGCCGCGTACGGCACCGAGGCCGCCGGCATCGAGCCCTCGGCGCTCGGCATGGCGCTGGCCGCCAACACGGCGGTGATCGTCGCCGCCCAGTTCCTGGTGCTGAAGTTCGTCGAGCGCCGCAAGCGGACCCGGGTGATCGGGGCCGTGGGTCTGATCTGGACCGTGGCCTGGCTCATCGCCGGGTACGCGGGGCTCGGGAACGGCAGCCAGGCCATGGCGACGGCCGCCTTCGTCTCCACGTACGCCCTCTTCGGGCTCGGTGAGGCGATGCTGTCGCCGACCGTGGCCCCGCTGGTGGCCGATCTGGCGCCGGAGTCGATGGTCGGGCAGTACAACTCGGCCTTCGCACTGGTCAAGCAGCTGGCGCTGGCCGTGGGGCCGGCCGTGGGCGGGCCCATGGGGGCCGCCCTGCACGGTCCGTACATCGTGACCTTCGTGCTCTTCTCGCTCGGCATCACCTTCCTCGCCGTGCGACTCGGCAAGCAGCTGACCCCGGAGCAGAACCAGCCTTCCCTGGCCGTGAAGCCGTCGAAGGTGGTCGCGCGGCACGAGCCGGTCCGCGAGGCCGCGTCCGCCTAGACCCTGATCCGCCGGACAGGCCTAGGGCTTGTCCGGCAGGGCGAACTCGCACCAGACCGCTTTGCCGCCGCCGGGGGTGCGGCGGCTCCCCCAGGACGAGGCGATCGTCGCGATGATCGAGATTCCGCGGCCCGCCTCGTCCTCCGTCTCCGCTCTGCGGCGGCGCGGAAGGTGGTCGTCCCCGTCCGTCACCTCGATGATCAGGCGGCGGTCCGTGCGGCGCAGGCGCAGCCGCATGGGCGGGGTGCCGTGCTGGAGGGAGTTCGCCACGAGTTCGCTGGTGGCGAGGACGCCCAGGTCGCGCAGCTCGGTCGGGAAGCGCCAGGAGGACAGGACCCCGGAGGCGAAGGCACGCGCGCGGGGGGCGGCCTCCACCCCGCCGAGGAGTTCCAGGGCCGCGTTGTGGAAGAGCTCCGCGTCCGCTCCCTTGCGGGAGGGGTGCTGGACGACCAGGACGGCGACGTCGTCGTCGTGCTCCGCGGTGACTCCCAGGGAGCGGAGCAGCCGGTCGCAGACCACCTGGGGGGTGCCGCTGGCGCCGGAGAGGGCGCGGGCCAGGGCGGCGACGCCCTCGTCGATGTCCTCGCGGCGGCGCTCGACCAGGCCGTCGGTGTAGAGGACGGCGGTGGAGCCGGGCGGCAGCGCGATGGAGCCGGAGGCGTGGAGCCAGCCACCGGTGCCCAGCGGCGGTCCTGTCGGGTCCTCGGCGCGACGGACGCTGCCGTCCTCGTCCCGTACGAGGATCGGTAGGTGGCCCGCGGAGGCGTAGACCAGCTTTCCCTCGTTGGGGTCGTGGATCGCGTACACACAGGTGGCGATCTGGCTGGCGTCGATCTCGGCGGCGAGGCCGTCGAGGAGCTGCAGCACCTCGTGCGGGGGCAGGTCCAGGCGCGCGTAGGCCCGGACGGCGGTGCGGAGCTGGCCCATGACGGCGGCGGCGCGGACGCCGCGGCCCATCACGTCGCCGATGACGAGCGCGGTGCGTCCCGCGCCGAGGGTGATCACGTCGTACCAGTCGCCGCCGACCGCCGCGTCGGTGCCGCCGGGCTGGTAGGTGGCGGCGATCCGCAGGTCGTCGGGCTGTTCGAGGTCCTGCGGGAGCAGGGAGCGCTGGAGGGTGACGGCGGTCTCGCGGTGGCGGCGCTCGCTGGCGCGCAGCCGCTCGGCGGCCTCGGCGTGGTCGGTGACGTCCGCGGCGTGGACGAGGACCCCGTCGTCGAGGTGGGGGCTGTCCACGGGCAGGCACGTGACCGTGTACGAACCGCCGTCCTGGGTGCGGCGGGACTTGACCGTGCGCGGCTTGCCGCTGCGCAGGACCTGGTCGATGAGGGGCAGCAGGCCGAGCTCCTCGGCCTCCGGGCAGGTGTCGGCGACGGTGGCGCCCGCGGGGCGGGGCCCGAAGGCGGCGGCATAGGCGTCGTTGACGTACGCGATGCGGTGCTCCGGGCCGTACACGAGCGCGACCAGGCCGGGGAGGCGGCCGAGGAGCTCCCGTACGGAGAAGTCCTCCAGGGTGGGGACGCCGGCGGCCTCGCCGGCCTCGGCCGGGTCGGGTGCCTCGTGGCCGAGCTGCCCCTGCTGCCGCGCGTACTCACCGCGGGCGGCGGGCACGGAGCCTTCGGTCCCCCGCGCCGCGCGGCGCTGTGTGCCGGGGAGCCGGGCGCTCCAACGGGTGAAGTTCACGGATCTCTATGCCTCGTGGTGTCGGTGCCGTGCAGAGTCACGCTGTGCAGGTGTGAGCCCACCTATGGTCACACGTCCAGTGTGGACGAGTGCACTGACAGTGATGTCAGTACGACGGCTTGTCGCCGGGGTCGGGGGGCGGTGCGGCGGCGAGTTCGAATTCGGCGCGTGGGTGTTCCAGCGAGCCCAGGGAGACGATCTCCCGTTTGAACAGGCCGGACAGGGTCCATTCGGCGAGGACCCGGGCCTTGCGGTTGAAGGTGGGCACCCGGCTCAGGTGATAGGCGCGGTGCATGAGCCATGCCGGATATCCCTTGAGTTTCCGTCCGTAGACGTGGGCGACCCCCTTGTGGAGTCCCAGGGACGCGACGGAACCCGCGTACGCGTGCGCGTACTCCTTGAGCGGCTGCCCGCGCAGGGAGGCCGCGATGTTCTCGGCGAGGACCTTGGCCTGGCGGACGGCGTGCTGTGCGTTGGGCGCGCACTCCCTGCCCGGTTCCGCGGCGGTCACGTCCGGGACGGCCGCGGCGTCACCGGCCGCCCAGGCGTGCGCGACTCCCTCGACGGCGAGCCCGGCCGTGCAGCGCAGTCTGCCGCGCTCGTTCAGCGGCAGATCGGTCTCGGCGAGTACGGGAGCCGGCTTGACGCCCGCGGTCCAGACGACGGTACGGGTGGGGAGGCGGGTGCCGTCGCTGAGGACGGCGACCCGGTCCTCGCACGATTCGAGGCGGGTCCCCAGGCGTACGTCGATGTTCCGGCCGCGCAGCTCGCGGATGGCGTACCGCCCCATCTTCTCGCCGACCTCGGGCAGGATCCGGTCCGAGGCCTCGACGAGGACCCATTTCAGGTCCTCGGGCTTGACGTTGTGGTAGTACCGCGCCGTGTAGCGGGCCATGTCCTCCAGCTCGGCGAGCGCCTCCACGCCCGCGTACCCCCCGCCGACGAAGACGAAGGTGAGGGCGGCGTCGCGGAGCCCCGGGTCACGGGTCGAGGAGGCGATGTCCATCTGCTCGATGACGTGGTTGCGCAGGCCGATGGCCTCCTCCACCGTCTTGAAGCCGATGCCGTGGTCGCGCAGGCCCGGGACCGGGAGGGTGCGGGAGACGGAGCCGGGCGCGATGACCAGCTCGTCGTAGGTGAGGTCGACGGCGCCGGTGCCTTCTTCGGCGGTGGCGAGGGTGGCGAGGGACGCGGTCCGCTTGGCGTGGTCGACGGACCGGACCTCACCGATGACGATGCGGCAGCGGTCCAGGACCCTGCGGAGCGGCACGACGACATGGCGCGGGGAGATCGAGCCGGCCGCCGCCTCGGGCAGGAACGGCTGGTACGTCATGTACGGCTCGGGCGTGACCACGACGATCTCGACGGCGCCGGCTCTGAGCTCGGCCCTGAGCCGCCGCTGCAGGCGCAGCGCGGTGTACATGCCGACGTAGCCACCGCCGACGACGAGAATGCGCGCAGGTTCGGTCACTGTCCCATGACGCACCCCCGTCCGTGGTTTGTCCACAGCCCCGGCAAATTGTGTGACCGGAGGGGTACGGAGGCGTGGGGTGGCGCGCGAGGGGTGTACGGCGGAAACGGCGCAGGTCAGGGTGGTCGCACCCGGTCGGGTGGGGGGTCGGAATCGGGAGTGTTCCGGTCCTTGCTCCGATCGGGGGGCGCACCGTACGGAACTCCCCCTTCTGAATTGACCCGGACTCAACTATGTTCGTAGTTCGTCGGGGTGGCGGATGCGAGCGCGTGGACCGAATGCGCTCGTCGACCGGAAGCCCCGTTTCAGGGCGGGGAGTCTCCGGGGGGAGACATCATGAGCGGGGGAACGCTTATGCAGATTCAGGATTCACGATGGCAGACGGGCGCCGGCACGGCGACCGTGGACGACGGCCTCCACGCGGGCGCCGTCGGCCTGGAGCGCAACGGCGCACCGGCGGGCGGCAGGGCCGCGCCGCTGCGGGTGGACGCCCAGCGCAATCTGGAGCACGTCCTGCGCGCCGCGCGCGAGGTGTTCGGCGAGCTCGGCTACGGGGCGCCGATGGAGGACGTGGCGCGCCGCGCCCGCGTCGGCGTCGGCACCGTCTACCGACGCTTCCCGAGCAAGGACGTGCTGGTGCGGCGCATAGCCGAGGAGGAGACCTCCCGGCTGACCGAGCAGGCGCGGGCCGCGCTGGGCCAGGAGGAGGAGCCGTGGTCGGCGCTCTCCCGGTTCCTGCGGACCTCGGTGGCCTCGGGCGCGGGTCGTCTCCTTCCGCCGCAGGTGCTGCGGGTGGGCGCGGACGACGCCGCGGTGCCGTCCCTCGGTGACGAGTCGGACGACGCGGCACGGGTGCCGTCCCAGCGGAGTCTCGGGGCGGGTGCCGGAGTCGGTACCGGTGCCGGAGTCGCGGGACAGGCCGACGCGCGGGTGGTCTCGCCGCGGGCCGTACCGGCCGAGGAGCGGGACGACGCGGGCGTGGCGGAGCTGCTCGACGTGGTCGGCCGGCTGGTCGACCGGGCGCGGGAGGCGGGTGAGCTGCGGACGGACGTGACCGTGGCGGACGTCCTCCTCGTCATCGCCACCGCCGCCCCGGCCCTGCCGGACGCGGTGCAGCAGGCAGCGGCCTCGACCCGGCTCCTCGACATCCTGCTCGAAGGGCTGCGCTCCCGGTAGACGCCGGTCCCGTACCGGCCGCGCCGCCGGTACGGGACATCTCGACCCGTCGCGCCGCCGGTACGTGACGCCTTCGTGGTCCGGGCGGACCAACGAGCATGACACGAACGTGTGAGCGGTTACGCCCGGATACGCGAAGTCGCCCCGGACGAGTGGTAAGTCGACGCGGCGCTTCGGCGTGCCCGCGCTCTGTGGCAGTCTTGGCCGGTGTTCGGGTCTGAGCGTGCGTACGGGGGCTTCCGCGATGAGCGGTGACGGTCGGGACGATCCGCTGGTCGACGGCGGCACCGCGGAGACCGGGGGTCCGCCCTCGCGCCAGGTGCCCGGCCAGGGCGGACCGGGAGGCCTCTCCGGTGCACCGGATCCCGCCGAACCGTTCGACGCGAGCGTGCCGCAGCAGCGCGAGGGCCCGCGGCGGACGCCGCCCGCGCCTGCCGCCGGGATGGCCCCCACGGGATTCGCCGACCAGGAGACCGGTCAGGACATCGGTCAGGACACCGGTCAGGACACCGGTCGGGACATCGGCCAGGACATCGGTCGGGACGTCGAGGAGGACGACGAGCACGACACCGTCCTCCCGCCGCCCCTCGAACTGCCGCCCTCCGACGCCGAGCTCGTCCAGCTCATGCGGGACGGCGACGGCTCCGCGTACGAGGAACTGTTCCGCCGCCACTCCGACGCCGTCCGCCGGTACGCCAGGACCTGCTGCCGGGACGCCCACACCGCCGACGACCTCACCGCCGAGGTCTTCGCCCGCACCCTCCAGGCGGTCAGGGGCGGGGCCGGTCCCGAACAGGCCGTCCGCGCCTATCTGATGACCACCGTCCGCCGGGTCGCGGCGAACTGGGCCAGGACCCAGAAGCGGGAACACCTCGTCGAGGACTTCGCCCTGTTCGCGGCGGACGCCGCCCGCGCCTCCGAGGTCTCCGACCAGAACGCCTCGTTCGGAGCGGGCCTCGACCTCGGCGCCGACGTGCTGGCCATGCACGAGGCCGAGCAGTCGCTCGCCATGCAGGCCTTCCGCTCGCTGCCCGAGCGCTGGCAGGCCGTGCTGTGGCACACCACCGTCGAGGAGGAGTCGCCGAGCGAGGTCGCCCCGCTCTTCGGGCTCACCGCCAACGCCACGGCCGTACTCGCCAGCCGCGCCCGCGAGGGCCTCAAGCAGGCCTACCTCCAGGCCCACGTCAGCCAGTCCCTGACCGCGGGCGGCGACTGCGCCCGCTACGCGGACCGGCTCGGCGCCTACGCGCGCGGCGGCCTGCGGATGCGCGCCGAACGCGGACTGCGCAAGCACCTCGACGAGTGCGCCAAGTGCCGGCTCGCCGCCGGCGAACTGGCCCACGTCAACGCCGGGATCCCCGCGCTGCTCCCGGTCGCCGTCATCGGCTGGTTCGCCGCCGGGTACTCGCTCAAGGCGGCCGGTGTCGTCGCCGGTGGCACCGCGGCAGCCGCGGGCGCGGGCGCCGCGGCCGCCGCCTCCGGGTCCTCGGGCGGCGCGGCCTCCGGCGGTGCCGCCGCCGAGGGGCTCGGCGCGCCCGCGAAGGCCGGTATCGCGGCGGCCATGGCCGTCGCCGCGGCGGCCGGGCTCGTCTGGGCCATGTCGGGGGACCCGCAGCCCGTGGCCGCGCCCAGGCCGACGCAACCGGTCGTCACCCCCGTCGTGCCGGCGGAGCCCGCGCCGCCGCCGAAGCCGACGCCGGAGCCCGTACCGCCGCCACCGCCCGTACGGTCCGAGCCGCCCGCGCCCACGCCGAGCCCCGCGAAGCCCTCGCCGACCCCGAGTCCCGAGAAGCCCTCGCCGACGCCCACGCCGAAGCCCAGCCCCAAGCCGACACCCACTCCGACGCCGACGCCGAGTCCCGAGAAGCCCTCGCCCAAGCCGAGTCCGACGCCCGCGCCGCCCTCCGTCTACCAGGTCCGTGAGCTGGACTACGGCATGTTCGGCGACGGCACCAAGCCCGAGGTCGCGCTCGAGAGCAGCAGTTGGATGTGGCAGCGCGACGGCCTCTCCATCGGCGGCACCCAGTACGCGCACGGGGTGAGCGTCCACGCGCCGTCCTCGCTGTTCATCGACCTCAACCGGCAGTGCACGAGCTACGACGCGATCGTCGGCGTCGACGACCTGAGCGCGCCGCTCGGCGTCGGCGGCGTCCGGTTCTCCGTCTACGGGGACGAGGAGCGGCTCTGGCGGTCCGACGTGGTCCGGCCGGGCGACCCGCCGGTCCCCGTGCACGTCGACATCTCCGGCCGGAGCACGATCCGGCTCGTCGTGGAGGAGCACACGCCGTTCGGGAGGGCCGCGGTCGCCGACTGGGCGCAGTCCCAGATCAGCTGCTCCTGACGGTCCCGTCGCTCGCTTCATCCGTGTCCGTCGGCCTCTGCGGGCCCGTCTCCGTGGTGCCGGTCTTCGCGAGGGTGAGGACGTCCTCGATGTCGAGGCCGGCCCCGGCGGCGCGGGCGGCGGCGAGGCCGGACGGGCCGAGTGCGGCGAGCGCCCTGGCCGTCACGGTGTCGCGGTCCCGCGTCCCGGGGACCGAGCGGGGGCGCGTGGTGTCGTGCCAGTCCTCGACGGCGGCCATGATCTTCACCGCCAGGGAGTGTTGACCCGCCTCCGACAGGGTGACGGCGAGGCCCTCCGCGAGACCCGAGGTGACGAAGTCCGCGCACTGGGCGTCGAGCGCGGCGCGCAGGGCCGAAGCGGCCGTGGCGACGGCGGCAGCGCCCCTCCCCTCGGCCGCCTCGACCCGGGCCGCCAGTCCGGTCACGACCGCTTCGAAGTGCGGTGGCGGGGCGCCGAGCGCGACCGTCCGGCCCGCCTCCTCCACCTGGGCGCGGGCACCCGCGACGTCACCGCGGTAGAGGGCGAGCGAGGCGCGTAGGAAGCAGACGAACGTCTGGGTGTCCCGCACGTGATAGCGCTCGGCCTCCCGCGCGGCCTCGTCGACGCCCCGCTCGGCGGCTTCCATGTCGCCCGCGCGAAAGGCGAGTTCGGCCATACGGGCGAGGAGGAAGGGGCTCTCGGCGTGCGCGCCGACCTCACGCGCCAGGCCGAGCGCCTCCTCGTACGCGTCGGCGGCCTCCTCGTGGCGGCCCCGCATCATGTGGGCCTCACCCGCCGCGCTGGCGATCTGCGCCCCCATCCAGCGGTCGCCCACCCGCCGGGACAGCGACCGGAGTTCGGACAGGTCCTCGTCGATGCCGGGCAGGCCGCCGGGCATGTCGACGACCATGTGCGTACGGAACATGAGGCTGACGCCGATCTCCCAGTCGCCCCCGTACCGGCGGCAGTTGTCGACGGCGACGTCGAGCAGGTTCCGTATCACGGCCGGTTCCTCGGTGAGGTACGCGGTGAACGGCCAGAGGAGGCCGGGGAAGCGGGCCCCCTGGGGGCCGGGCGGCTCGCCGAACGCGGCGCGCACGCGCCGGACGATCGCGAGCTTCCCGGGTTCCTGGAAGTCCCCCATCGTGCTGCTGTCGACCGCGAGGAAGAACTGCAGCATGCGCAGGTGCATGCGCGGCCAGTGGCGGGGATCGGACGGGTCGGCCGGGTCCTCGCCGAGCGCGACCGCGCGCTCCACCCACGCCTGGCCCTCGGGCCGGTAGTTGCGCAGCCACCAGAACCAGCCCATGGCGAAGACGAGCCGGTGGGCGGCGGCCTCGTCGGGGGCCGTGACGAGGGTCCGGTGCAGGGCGGCGCGGATGTTGTCGAGGTCGCGCTCGATCCGCCCGATCCACGGCAGCTGCTCGCCCGAGCGGAGTCTGGGCTCGGCCGCCTCCGCGAGCGCCGTGAAGTGGGCCGTGTGGGTGGCCTCGGCGGCGGCCAGGAGTTCCGGGGTCTCGGCGGCGCGCTCGGCCGCGTACTCGTGGATGGTCTCCAGGAGGCGGTAGCGCATCTCGCCGCCCTCGGTGGGGGTGGCGACGACGAGCGACTTGTCGACCAGGGCGCCGAGCGAGTCGGCGGCGCGCGGCGACAACGCCTCGGCCGCGGCGAGGTCCCAGCCGCCGGCGAAGACGGAGACCTGGCGGAGCAGGGTGCGCTCGTCGGCGTCGAGCAGGTCCCAGGACCAGTCGACGACAGCGCGCAGGGTCTGCTGACGGGGCAGGACCGTGCGGGAGCCCGAGGTGAGGAGCCGGAACCGGTCGTCGAGGCGGTCGGCGATCTGGCGCGGGGTGAGCAGCCGCAGCCGGGCCGCGGCCAGCTCGATGGCGAGCGGCAGGCCGTCGAGGCGGCGGCAGATCTCGTCGACGGCCTCGCCGCCGTCCCGGGCGAGGTCGAAGGAAGGGCGCACGGCGCGGGCGCGCTCGGCGAAGAGCCGGTGCGCGGGGTCCGGTGGCAGCGGCTCCACGGGGCGGACGGATTCGCCGGGGACGCCGAGGGGTTCGCGGCTGGTGGCGAGGACGCGGAGCTGCGGGCAGTGGGTGAGGAGGGTCTCGGCGAGGGCGGCGGCCGCGTCGATGACGTGCTCGCAGTTGTCGAGGACCAGGAGGAGGGGTCGGCTGGCCAGGTGCTCGACGAGATGGGCGGTGGGGTCGTCGTGGAGGGGTACGCCGTCGCGGGTGATCAGGTTGATCTCGCGGAGCCGGAGGGCGGAGAGGACGGCGCCGGGGAGCGCCTCGGGGTCGTCGAGCGGGGCCAGTTCGGCGATCCAGGCGGCCGGTCCCACCGCGCGCAGCGCGGCCTCCTCGGCGAGCCGGGTCTTGCCGGAGCCGCCGGGCCCGGTGAGCGTGACGAGCCGCGAGCGGGCGAGGTCGGCGCGGAGCGCGACGAGCTCGGGTTCCCGGCCCACGAAGGAGGTGAGGCGGGGGCGGATGTTGCCGGGGTCGGGGGTGGGGTCGGGGTCGGGGGTGGGGCTGGGGGTCTGTGGTCCGGGCGGTGGTGTGGTGGTCGGCCGGATCGGTTCGGTCGGCCCGGCTGGCCCGGTCTGACCGGTCGGACCGCTCGGCCTGGTCGGCCTGGTCGATGCGGGCGGTGCGGTCGGTCCGGGCGGTGCGGTCGGTGCGGTCGGTCCGGGTCCGATCGGACCGGAGGCCGATTTCGGCGGCGGTGGGCCCGTGAGGAGTTCCCGGTGCAGGGATACGAGTTCCGGGCCGGGGTCGGCGCCTAGGGCGTCCGCGAGGGTGCGGCGGGCCGACTCGTACGCGGCGAGGGCGTCGGCGTGGCGGCCCTCGGCCCGCAGGGCGCGGATGAGGTGGGTGCGGAAGGTTTCGTCGTACGGGTACGTGGTGGTCAGCTCGGTCAGTTCCGGTACGAGTCCGTCGGTGGCGCCCCGGCGCAGATCGGCCTCGACGCGCTGTCGCAGGGCGGCGAGCCGCTGGGCCTCCGGCCGGACGCCCGCCGGATCGGGCAGGTCGGCGAGGGCGGGGCCCCTGAAGAGCCCGAGGGCCTTCCGGAGGAGGGCGGCGGCGGCGTCGGGGTCGCCTGCGTCGAGGCGGTCGCCGGCGTCCCTGACGTGGCGCTCGAAGACGTACAGGTCGATGTCGTCGGGGGTGGCGACGAGGCGGTAGCCGGGGCCGGGAGTGGAGAGGACGGTCTCCCTGCCGAGGGTCCGGCGGAGGCGGCCGACGAGGGCCTGGAGGGCGGCGGGCGCGTCCTGCGGCGGGGCGTCCCCGTACACGTCCTCGGCGAGCTCGGTGGCGGAGGCCGCCCGTCCGCCGCGCAGCGCGAGCGCGGCGAGGAGCGCGCGGAGCCGGGCGCCGCCGAGGGGAAGGGGGGTGCCGTCGGAGCCGATGGCCTCGGTGGTGCCGAGGATGAGATACCGCACCGGCTCATTGTGGCGGGTGGCCCGTGCGGGCGCCTCGGGGTTTACCCGGGCACGACCCTCAGAACTCGGACGTGTCGAGTGTGAAGCCAAGGGGGGACGGCAGCGGGACCTGCGTCCCCAGCTTGTGGATGGACTTGTGGCCGTAGTCGTCGCCGGAGGGCTCGGAGCACACGACGGCCTCGTTCGCGTCGCGGTCGATCAGCAGGTAGAGGGGGATGCCCGCGCGCGCGTAGGCCCGGATCTTCTGGACGCGGTCGCGGCTCGCGGTGGAGGAAGAGGTCACCTCGGCGACGAGAAGGACGGGATCGGCTTCGTGCCACTCCTGCTGGTCGTCGAAGCTGCCCTTGGGAGCGATGACGAGGTCGGGGATGACCCTGACCGGGTCGGCGATTCCCGGCAGGCCGAGGCCAATGCCCGTGAAGTTGCGCAGTTCCCTGTCGACGCGACGGGCGATGACCTGTTCCACCACCTCGGTCACGATTTCCTCGTGGTCGCCGTTGGCCGGAGGCCCCACGTAGATCTCCCCTTCGATCAGCTCCACGCGCCAGCCCTTGGGGGCCAGCGCACTGAACAGCTCGAAGGTCTCCTGGACGCTCGCACCCTCACGGTCGGGCACACCCTCGGAGAACGCGCTTTCCGGAACCGGCAGCGGCATCGCCATGCTGGACCTCCTCCGCTCGGTGCGACGCTTTCAGCTTAGGCCGGGCCTCGCCGCGGGGTCCGGGATCCGTTCACTCGAACGAGCGTGCTGGGACGTTCCTCCCTGGTGGGACCGCCCCTCACGCAGGCAGTGACCTCGACGCCGGGATCAACGGGCCCTGGACCGCGCGGTGGGCGCGGGGTTCCGTGGTGCTGGTCCAGCAGGAGCCTCGTCGGGCCAGGAGGCGGCGGAGCCAGAGTTCGGTGGAGACGAGGTCGGCGAGGCCGTCCAGGGGGACCGGCTGGCCGTCGGCCGCCGCGCGGAGCGCCTCGCGGACCACCCGCGCCTCGATCAGGCCCGCGTCGGCGAGGAGCGGGGCGTCGAAGAGGGCGATGAGCCCGGGCAGCGCGGCCCGCAGGCCCGCGCGCGCGGCGGCGGCCGGGACCGCCGGATGGGGGGCGCCCCAGCCCGACGGGAGGTCGTGGACACCGGCGCCGGAGAGGACCGTACGCAGTACGCCCGCGCGTGCGTCCGGCTGGACCCGCAGCGATTCGGGGAGGGCGCGGCAGGCCCGTACGACCTGGTTGTCGAGGAAGGGGGCGTGCAGGCGCTGGCCGCGGATCTCGGCGGCCTGCTCCAGGACCCGGTGGTCGGCCGCCGCGCGCGCGAGCGCGGCACGCGCGCGTGCTTCGCCCGGGCGCTGGACGGAGGTCGGCAGCGTCGCCGCCCGGTGGAGGCGAACCGATACTTCAGCCAGCGCCTCCCCCGTCAGCCACCGCGCCGCGGGACCCGGCCGCGACCAGGTCAGCGCGGACAGGGACGCCTCCAGCGGACCGAAGCCGTCCGGCGCCGTGCGGTTCGCCTCGAGGACCCGCTGGGCCGCCGCTTCAAGGCCCGCCCGGTACGGGGTGCGCGCCAGCTTCCGCGCCGCCCGGTACACGGTCAGCGGCACCAGGAACGAACCGGCCGACGGCCCCGCCGCCTTCGCGAGCGCCGTCACGGGACGCACCAGGGAGCGGCGCCTGCGGTCCATCAGGAGGTCCGCGAGGCGCGCGGGGTGCGCGTCCAGGACCTGCTTGGCGCCCATGCCGGTGAAGTGGTCGGCGCTGCCGCCCGCGAGCCGCCTCCGGTGCCGTTCGGCCGTGACGAGCGCGGGACCCGGCTCGTCGGTGAGCGGACCGTCCAGAGCGGCGTACGGCAGCGCCTCCTCGCCCGCCGCGACGACCACGTGGTGCAGGCGCGGGTCGGCGGCGATCTCCCCGGCGCGCTTCAGCTCCTCCTCGCGGCCCGAACCTGCCCGCGTCGCCAGGTCGTTGAAGGTGACGGCGAGCAGCCGCTCCCCCGCGCCGGCGCCGTGTCCTGTGACCGTGCCCGGCACGCCGGGAAGTCCGGCCGCGAGCAGCGCGAGCGTGCCGGAGGCGCTGCCGCCGGACAGGTCGGCGCCGATGCCCGCCGCCGGGCCCGCGCCGCGGGCCGCCCGCCGGTCCGCGGGCCCCATGCCGGGGACGGGGCCCGGGTCGGGAAGCGGGGCCTCCGGCGCGTGCCGGGGGGCGGTGAGCCGGGCGCGTACGGCCTCGATCAGGGCGTCCCTGACCGCTTCGACGGACTGCCGGGCGTCGGACTCGGCCGCCGCGACCGCGAGCGAGGCCACCTGCTCGTACCCGGCGATCTCGCGCGAGCCCTCCCGCAGGATCAGCGCGTGGCCGGGCGGCACGCGCCGGACGCCCTCGTACGGGGTGGAGTCGCGCAGCGCCTCCGGGGTCTCGGGGCAGGCGAGCAGCGCCCCGAGATGGCCGATGTCGAGCTGGGCCTCGACGAGGTCGGCGAGCGGCAGGGCGGCGGTGGCGTAGGCGGTGCCGCCCTGCCACGGGGTGTGGAACACCGGCCGGGCGCCGGCCAGATCACCGGTGACCGTGACGCGGCGGCCGGCCTTGACGACCGCCGTGTAGCTGCCGGGCCAGGCCGTGAGATGCCGCAACGCGCCCCCGCGCGCGGTGAGCAGGCCGATCCGCAGCTCCTCGTCGGTGGCCGCGCAACAGCCGAGCACGGCGAGGCGGGTGTGGTCGTCGACGGCCACCACGCGGACCTCGTCCGGGCGCCAGTCGCCGACCGCCCACAGGGGGTCGGGGTCGCCCCAGAGGAGTTGTGCGCCCACCGGTTGCACCGTGCGCCCCTCGGTGGCGGCCGCCGCGGACCGCGAGGAGGGGGAGTCGTCGTAACCGCTGCCGTGACCGCTGCCGTACGAGCCGCCGTGCCCGCCGCCGTACGAGCCGGTCATCGAGCCGCTCACCGAGCCCGCTCGCGCCCCTGACGTCGTGGCGTAGCTCGCGGCGACACTGCTCCAGCCCACCAGCCATCGCATCGGCGCCTCCACGTCCGTTTCGGTGGGAGACATGCTGCCACGACAACGGCGCACGGGGCGGGGTCCGGGTGCACGCGCCTGAAAGCCGAATGCGCCCCTGGCATGGGCCAGTTGGGCACCGGCGTCATTCGGCCAAATATCGCCCCTCCGTGAGGGGCCCGAAGGCGTCCGGCGCCGGCCTCACGCCCACGGCCTCTCACCGGACATCGGCAGTCCGGGAGGCGCTCCCGCCTCCCGGAGCCGTCCGCCGCCCGCGGGGAATTGGAGCGGCGGTGTCCCCCAGCCCACTGGTCCGGACTCTGTCCCGGCCGAGCGGGCCGACCCACGCACCATCCATGGAAGCGCTCCCCGGACGACCCCGACGAGAGCGCACGGCCGGGCGCACGACCACACGGCCGGAGCACGGATCCGGCCGGGAGCTCCGCCGGCCCGACGTTCACACAACAATCTCGCCATACGGAACTCCGCCCCTTAACGGTAGGGATGCGGCGAACTACGCTGTGTTTACGAATGCCGCACGCCTATGCCCGGCGTCGTGGCGGCCGTCTGTGTTGTCGAGGGGTGGCGTCATGTCCAGGGAGCAACGCGGGCCGAACGAAAAGCTCGGCACGGTTCTCGCCCTCGCGGGAATCAGCAACGCCGGGCTCGCCCGGCGCGTCAACGACCTCGGAACGCAGCGTGGACTGACGCTTCGTTACGACAAGACCTCCGTCGCCCGATGGGTGTCGAAGGGCATGGTGCCCCAGGGCGCCGCCCCGCACCTGATCGCCGCAGCGATCGGGCAGAAGCTCGGCCGTCCCGTGCCGCTGCACGAGATCGGGCTCGCCGACGCCGACCCGGCCCCCGAGGTGGGGCTCGCCTTCCCGCGCGACGTGGGCGAGGCGGTGCGCTCGGCCACCGATCTGTACCGGCTGGACCTCGCCGGTCGGCGGGCCGGCGGTGGCGGGATCTGGCAGTCGCTCGCCGGATCCTTCGCGGTGAGCGCGTACGCGACGCCCGCGTCCCGCTGGCTGATAACCCCCGCCGACCCGTCGGTGGAGCGGGACGCCCCCCGCCCGGCGGGCGGCATCACGGCCGCCGTCACGGAGCACACGCGCGTGGGCCACAGCGACGTCGCGAAACTCCGCGAGGCGGCGGAGGACGCCCGCCGCTGGGACTCCAAGTACGGCGGCGGGGACTGGCGCTCCTCCATGGTCCCCGAGTGCTTACGGGTGGACGCCGCTCCGCTCCTCCTCGCCTCGTACTCCGACGAGGTCGGCCGGGCCCTGTTCGGCGCGACCGCCGAGCTCACCCGGCTCGCCGGCTGGATGGCCTTCGACACCGGGCAGCAGGAGGCCGCCCAGCGCTACTACATCCAGGCCCTGCGGCTCGCCCGCGCCGCCGCCGACGTGCCCCTCGGCGGCTACGTCCTGGCCTCGATGTCCCTCCAGGCGACCTACCGGGGCTTCGCCGACGAGGGCGTGGACCTCGCCCAGGCCGCGCTCGAACGGAACCGGGGCCTGGCCACCGCCCGGACCATGTCCTTCTTCCGGCTCGTCGAGGCACGCGCGCACGCGAAGGCCGGTGACGGGGTCGCCGCCGCGGCCGCGCTGAAGTCCGCCGAAGGCTGGCTGGAGCGCTCACGGGACGGGGACGGCGACCCGACCTGGCTGGGCTTCTACTCGTACGACCGGTTCTGCGCCGACGCCGCGGAGTGCTACCGCGACCTGAAGGCGCCCCACGAGGTGCGGCGCTTCACCGAGCAGGCGCTCCTGCGGCCGACCGAGGAGTTCGTCCGCTCGCACGGGCTGCGGCTCGTGGTCTCCGCCGTCGCCGAGCTGGAGTCGGGCAACCTGGACGCGGCCTGCGCGGCGGGCACGCGCGCGGTGGAGGTGGCGGGCCGGATCTCCTCGGCGCGGACGACGGAGTACGTACGGGATCTGCTGCACCGGCTCGAACCGTACGGGGACGAGCCTCGCGTCATGGAGCTGCGGGAGCGGGCCAGGCCGCTGCTCGTCGCCCCGGCGTGACGTCGGCCCTCTCCCCTGGGCGTGACCTGCGTCTCGTGATGTCGCGCGAGGTTTCACGGGATTGTCAGTGGGCCAGTGCACTATCGGGGGTGGGAGGTGGCTCTGGTGTTTGACTGTGACGTGCTGGTGATCGGTGGCGGGATCGTCGGTCTGTCGACGGCGTACGCGCTGACGCGCGCCGCTCCCGGCACGCGGGTCACGGTCCTGGAGAAGGAGCACGCCCTCGCGCGCCACCAGACGGGGCGCAACAGCGGCGTGATCCACAGCGGGATCTACTACCGGCCGGGGTCGCTCAAGGCGCGCTTCGCGGTCGAGGGCGCGGCCGAGATGGTCAAGTTCTGCGCGGAATGGGGCATTCCGTACGAGGTGACGGGGAAGCTGGTCGTCGCCACCGCGCGCGAGGAGCTGCCCCGGTTGCACGCGCTCGTGCAGCGCGGCAGGGAGAACGGCATCCCGGTGCGCGAGCTGGGCCCGGCGCAGATCAGCGAGTACGAGCCACGGGTACGGGGCCTGGCTGCGATCCACGTCGGCACCACCGGCATCTGCGACTACGGGGCGGTCTCCGCCCGGCTCGCCGAGGCCTCGGACGCCCGGATCCTGTACGGCGCGGAGGTCACCGTGATCGACCGGCGGCCGTGGGGCGTCGCCGTGCGGACGGCGGACGGCCGGGTGGTGCGGGCGCGGGTCCTGGTGAACTGCGCGGGGCTGCACTGCGACCGGATCGCACGGCTCGCGGGCGACGACCCGGGCATGCGGATCGTCCCCTTCCGGGGCGAGTACTACGAGCTGGCGGACCCCTCGCTCGTGCGGGGCCTGGTCTATCCGGTGCCGGACCCGGCGTTCCCGTTCCTCGGGGTGCATCTGACGCGGGGCATCGACGGCGGCGTCCACGTCGGGCCGAACGCGGTCCCGGCGCTCGCCCGCGAGGGATACGGCTGGTCCGTCGTCCGGCCCCGCGAGCTGGCCGGCACGCTGGCCTGGCCCGGCTCCTGGGCCATCGCCCGCGCGCACTGGCGGTACGGGGCGGGAGAGCTGCGCCGGTCGCTGTCGAAGCGGGCCTTCACGGAGGCGGTGCGGCGGCTGCTTCCGGTGGTGGAGGAGTCCGACCTGCGCCCGGCGGCGGCCGGGGTCAGAGCCCAGGCGGTGCTGCGGGACGGGACGCTCGTCGACGACTTCCTCATCCGCGAGGCGGCGCGGACGGTCCACGTCCTGAACGCGCCCTCGCCCGCGGCGACGGCGTCCCTGCCGATCGGCCGAGAGGTGGCGGGGCGGGCGCTGGCCCTGCTGTAGCGCGGCCCCGGCCCGTACCCCGTGCGCTCGTCCGGGTACCCCCGTGTGCTCGTCCGCCCATCCCCGTGCGCGCCCGCGGCCCGTACCCGCTGCTCGCCGGTCGCACCGCGCGCCCTCGCCCGGGCCCACCGTAGAATCGGGGGCATTGTGTCTGAGCAGCCTGAGAACACCCCGCGCCCCGCCGCCGACCCCGCCCAGCCCGTCGCGCAGCGGGGCAGTCGGAGGTTCGCCCCCGGTGAGGGGCCCCTGCCCGATCCCGCCGGCTCCCACCACGAGCGCCGGATCCGCAGCTTCCAGCCGCGCCGCAGCCGCGTCACCACCGGTCAGGCCGAGGCGATGCTGAAGCGGTGGCCCGACTGGGGACTCGACATCGACGGCAAGAGCGTCCTCGACCTCGGCGAGATGTTCGACGGTCTCCCGGTCGTCCTGGAGATCGGCTTCGGCATGGGCGAGGCGACCGCGCAGATGGCCGCCGCCGACCCCGGCACCGGCATCCTCGCCGTCGACGTGCACACTCCCGGCCAGGGCAATCTGCTCGGCCTCGCCGACCGGAACGGCCTGACCAACGTCCGGGTCGCCAACGGCGACGCGATCATCCTGCTCCGCGAGATGCTCGCCCCCGACGCCCTCGACGGCTGCCGGGTCTACTTCCCGGACCCGTGGCCCAAGGCCCGCCACCACAAGCGGCGGCTCATCCAGCCCGAGTTCCTCACTCTCCTCGCGACCCGGATGAAGCCCGGGGCCGTGCTGCACTGCGCCACGGACTGGGAGGAGTACGCCGAACAGATGCTGGAGGTGCTCTCCGCCCATCCGGACTTCGAGAACACCCAGGCCGACGGCGGTTACACGCCCCGCCCGTCCTTCCGGCCCCTCACGCGCTTCGAGGGCCAGGGCCTGGACAAGGGTCACGTCGTGCACGACCTCCTCTTCCGCCGGAAGTGACCTGCCGGCCGGAGGCGAACCGCCCACCGGTTCCGACCCGCGGGCCGGAACCGGCCCCGCCGAGATGACCGAGACCGGGTAACTCCGTCGCCCGGTGTCGGTGGCGGTCGTTAGGGTCGCTCACGTGTCGAAATCCGTCCCCGCCGACCAGCCGGAAGCCGCTCCCGTCCCGCTCAGGGACGCCGAGGAGCCTGCCTTCCCCGCCGCCGCCGACCGGTCCCAGTGGCGCTACCGGCCGCGACGGGCCTTCTGGCGCAGCCGGCTGGTCCGGGCCGTCGCCCTCGTCACCGTGCTCGCGATCTGCGCCCTCGTCATCCTGGGCCTGGTCCGCGAGCAGACCGGCACCGAGGGCTTCCTGGTGGGTCTGGGCCTCGCCGTGCTCCCCGTACCCCTGCTGATGGCGGCGTTCCGCTGGCTCGACCGGGTCGAGCCGGGCCCCTGGAGGAACCTGCTGTTCGCCTTCGCCTGGGGCGCCTTCGCCGCCGCGCTCGTCGCGATCCTGGCGAACACCTTCGCCATCCGCTGGATCGCGACGGCGACCGCGGACCCGCACTCGGCCGACAACCTCGGTGCCACGGTCGTCGCGCCGGTGGTGGAGGAGAGCGCGAAGGCCGCCGCGGTCCTGCTGCTCTTCCTCTTCCGCCGCCGCCACTTCGGCGGTCTCGTCGACGGAGTCGTCATCGCCGGCTTCACGGCGACCGGCTTCGCCTTCACCGAGAACATCCTCTATCTCGGCAACGCCTTCGGCGAGGACCAGGAGTTCGGCTCCTCCGGCATCGGCATGGTGACGGCCGGGACCTTCTTCGTACGGGTCGTGATGTCGCCGTTCGCGCATCCGCTCTTCACCGTGCTCACCGGCATCGGCTTCGGCCTCGCCGCGCTCGCCCCGCGCGGGAAGCGGGTCCGGAAGGTGCTCCTCCCGCTCGCGGGGCTGCTGCTCGCCATGGGCCTGCACGCCGCGTGGAACGGCTCCGCCACCTTCGGCGGCCCGTGGGCCTTCTACGCGGTGTACGGGGCGCTCATGGTCCCGGCCTTCGGGCTGCTGACCTGGCTCGCGGTGTGGAGCCGGCAGCGGGAGCTGCGCACGATATCCGGCGAGCTCCCGGCGTACGCGGAGGCCGGCTGGCTCTCCCCCGCCGAGCCGCTGGCGCTCTCCTCGATGCGGGCCCGTGAGATGGCCCGTTCGTTCGCCGCCCGGACGTACGGCCCGACGGCCGCGCGGACGGTCGGTGAGTACGAGTCGTTCGCGACGACGCTGGCGTTCCTGCGGGACCGGGCCAGGCGCGGCACGGCGGGACCCGACTTCCCGGCCCGGGAGCAGGAGCTGTTGCACCATCTGTGGCAGCGCCGTGAGGTGGCCTCGCCGTCGCTCACGTACGCGGCCAGGGCGACGGGCCGGGTGTGGTCGCCGCCGCAGTACCTGGACTACGGCGGCTACAACCCGTACCGCCGTTAGTTCGACGCCTCCGTCAGGAGGGTCAGCTCGGCCTCCGTCAGGGTGAGGCCGGCGGACGCGATCAGGGCGGGGAGCTGTTCGACCGTACGCGCCGAGGCGATCGGCGCAGCGACGGTCGGGCGGGAGGCGAGCCAGGCGAGGGCGACGGAGGCGGGTTCCGCCTCGTGCGCCTCGGCGACCGTGTCGAGCGCAGAGAGCACGGCCCGGCCCCGCTCGCTGTCCAGGTGCTTGCCGGCTCCGGCGGCCCGAGCGCTGTCGACGGCGGAGCCGGGGCGGTACTTGCCGGTGAGGAAGCCGGCCGCGAGTCCGTAGTACGGGACGGCGGAGAGGCCGGACTGCTCGACCGTCTCCTGGAGGGGGCCTTCGTAGGTCTCGCGGGAGACCAGGTTGTAGTGCGGCTGGAGGGCCACGTACCGGGCCAGGCCCTCGGTCTCGGCGAAGTCGAGGGAGGCGCGGAGCCGCTCGGGGGAGATGTTGGAGGCGGCGACGGCCCGGACCTTGCCGTCCTTCACGAGCTGGTCGAGGGCGGTGACGATCTCCTCGACGGGGACCGACTCGTCGTCGAAGTGCGTGTAGTAGAGGTCGATGTGGTCGGTGCCGAGGCGGCGCAGGGACTCCTCCGCGCCGGCCTTGATGGTCGTGGCGGAGAGCCCCTTGAAGCGGGGGTGGGCGCCGACCTTGGTGGCGACGACGATGTCGGCGCGGTTGCCGCGGGAGGCGAGCCAGCGGCCGATGACGGTCTCGGACTCGCCGCCCTCGTTGCCCTCGGCCCAGGCGGAGTAGACGTCGGCGGAGTCGACGAAGTTGCCGCCGGCGGCTGCGTAGGCGTCGAGGACGGCGAAGGACTGCGCCTCGTCGGCGGTCCAGCCGAAGACGTTGCCGCCCAGGGCGAGGGGGAAGACGTTCAGGTCCGAGCTGCCCAGCGGGCGGAGAGAGGTCATGAGTCGGTCAACCCTCTCCGCCGCCGGAGCTATTCCGCGACGGGAACCCGTCAGACCGAGAGGCCCTTGGAGCGGAGCCAGGCCGCCGGGTCGATGCCGTCGCCGCCGGGCGTGTGGACCTCCATGTGGAGGTGGGCGCCGGAGACGTTGCCGGTGGCGCCGACGCGGCCGATCGTCTCGCCGGTGCCCACGGTCTGGCCGACGCCGACCGTCATGGACGACAGGTGGCAGTACCAGACCTCGGTGCCGTCCTCCAGCTCCAGGACGATCCGGTAGCCGTAGGAGCCGGACCAGCCGGCCGACTTCACGGTGGCGCCGTGGACCGCCTTGAGCGGGGTGCCGGTGGGCGCGGCGAAGTCGAGGCCCGTGTGGTAGCCGGAGGACCACATCGAGCCGGACTGCATGTAGGTGGCGGTGAGGGAGTACGAGGAGAGCGGCATCGAGTAACTCGCGGCGAGCTGGGCGAGGCGCTCGGCCTCGGCCTTCGCCCTGGCTTCCGCCTCCGCCTTCGCCTTGGCCTCCGCTTCGGCCTTGGCCTTGGCTTCCGCCTCGGCCTCCGCGGCCGCCTTCTCCGCGGCGTCGGCCTTGGCCGCGGCCTCCGCGGCGGCCTTCTCGGCGGCCGCCTTCTCCGCCGCGGCCATGTCGGCGGCGTCGGCGGAGGCCTGCTGCTGCTCGGCCTGCTGGAGGATGCGGGCGCGCAGGGCCTCGCCGGCGTCGGCGGTGCCGGTGGTGAGGCCGGTGGGCTCGCCCTGCCCGGCCGTTGCGCCCTGCCCGGTGTCGGGCGTGGTGTACGTGGCGGCCGTGAGCGGGTTCGGGTTGGAGCCGGCCGCGCTCGCGGTCTCCATCTCCGTGTCCGTGTCGGAAAGGAGGTCGCCGACGCCGGGGAGGTCGTGGGCGTCCGGCAGGCCCAGGTCCGGGAGGTCCGGGAGCGATATGGCGACCGGCGGCTTGTCCTGCGCGGTGGCGAGGCCGCCCGCACCGACGGCCGCGATGACACCCACGCCGAGGACGGTGGAGGAGCGGGCGAAGTTGGAGCGCTGTTTGACGACCCGGTGCCGGCCGCCGGAGCGGCTCTGGGCGCGGAGGGACTCCTCGCTGGGGTTCCACTCGGTGTCCGGGGCGGCGGGACCCGCACCACCACCGAAGGCATCGAAGGGGGCTTCGGGTACGGGAGTGTTGGACGCCACTAGGGCGCGCTCCTTTCCTTCCTTCTCGCCTACCGGGTTAGCTGACGGGTTCGGAGCAGGAAGGTCTCCTACGAGCACGTCGCACAGGTGCGAAGGGCCCGATTCACCCCAAGTAGTGGTTCCCCGGTTCCTTTTCAGGATTCGGCGCGTGCGCACGGTGCCGTCTCTTGCGACGGCTGGGACGACCGCACTGCGTTATCGAACGTTAATAGACAGGGGGTCCCGATTCCAAGCCGTTCCTCTTGATCATTCATGGAATTGGGGGAGAATAGCCCGAGTTGACCCCCCTTCAGTAAGGGCCGCGCAAACCTCCGCGATCTGACGTTATGTCAATTGTTATCGCAGGGACACCTTTCGACTACGGCCCGTGACCGGATCCGTTCGGCGGCACCACCGGCATCGTCCGGCGCCGCTCCGGCTGCCCCGCCGCCGGGCGGCTCAGCGCGAGCAGCGCCATGTCGTCCGTGGACCCGCCGCCCGTGTGCAGTCGTACGTCGTCCACGAGCGCGTCGAGCAGTTCCTCGGGCCCCGGGAAGATCCGGCCGGCGAGGCGCTCCCCCGGGTCGTAGAAGACACCCGCCGCGTTCCGCGCCTCCGTGAGTCCGTCGGTGTAGAAGAGCAGCGTCGCGCCCGGCGGGAACGGCCGCCCCTCGGCCCGGTCCGGCCACGTCGCCAGATCGCCCATGCCGAGCGGCAGCGCCGGCTCGGTCGGTTCGAGCGTGTCCAGACGCCCGTCGGCGTACAGCATCAGCGGGGGCGGGTGCCCGCGGTTGACGACCCGTACGAAACCGTCGAAGGTACCGCTCCCGTCGCCGCGCGGGATCTCGGCCAGGACGGCGGTGGTGAACCCCTCGAAGGCGTCGAGCCCGTCGCGCCGGGTGCCCTCGCGGGCGAGGGCTCGTTCGAGGCGCCGCGCCACGCCCTCCAGGTTGCGCTCCTGCTCGGCCGCCTCGCGGAAGGCGCCGATGACGATGGCGACGGCCTCGACCGCCTCCATGCCCTTGCCCCGGACGTCGCCGACCACGAGTCGCACCCCGTAGGGGGTGTCCTGGACGGCGAACAGGTCGCCGCCGATGAACGCGTCCGCTTGCGCCGCCTCGTAACGGGCCGCGCACTGCAGCCCGCCGATCCGCTCGGCGGGAGTCGGCAGCACGGCCTTCTGCGCGGTCTCCGCGATGACCCGCGCCGAGGCGAGCCGCTCGCCACTGCGGCGCACGACCCGGCTGATGAGGAGGGCGAGCGCGGAGACGGTGAGGACGGTCAGGGTCTCGGTGAGGGTCGGGATCTCGGTGGCGGTGCCGTTGTAGAGGTGCAGCCCGACGGAGGCGAGGACGGCGGCGATCCCGGTGAGGAGCGTCGTGAGCGTGGAGAAGAACGGCGCGGCGATCAGCGGGGCGGCGGAGAAGAGCGGCGCCGCGGTGTACGCGGGCGGGGTCAGCAGGTCGAAGACGACCCCGCCGACGATGACCAGGGGCGGCAGGGCGCGGATGAACCGCCGGGCACGCCCGTACGACCGGCGGCCCTCGCCGTCCCGCCGCCGCCCACCGCCGACCGCTCCTAGGGGGTGCCCCACCTGTGCTCTCTCCTGCCCGGTCCGTACCGGCGCGGTCCGCACCGCGCCCTTCAAGGGTGGCCGCCGCCGCGGGGGGCGGCGACTCCCACGGGGCCGACTGGCGTACGGACCGGGCGGCGGCCCCCTGAAGGGGAAGGCTCAGTCCTCCGCGAGGCGCCCGCCCCGTGCGAGGAGGGCCATCGCCGCCGCGCACCCCAGACCCACCGCGCACAGCACCAGCCACGGCACCTCCGACCAGCCGGCCACGTCGAGCAGCGCGCCCGTCCCCAGGTTCCCGAGGGTGATCCCGATCCCGCACACCGTGTTGTAGAGCCCGTAGTGGGTGGCCACCCATCGCCCCCGGGCCAGGGCGACGACGGTGTCCATCTCGTACGGGTAGAGCACCGCGTTCCCGACGGCCAGGACCGCCGCGCACAGCAGCAGCCCGACCGGGCCCCTGCCCAGGGCCGCGGGGAGCAGGAAGGCCCCGCCCATCAGCCCGAGACCGAGGACCAGGCACCGTTCCCGGCTCAGCCGGCGCCGGCACCAGGCCGTGATCCGCAGCTGCCCGACCAGCGCGACGAGAGCCGAGACGACGAACAGCGCCGTCGTGAGCCCCGTGCCGCCCGCCGCGAGCGGCAGCGCCAGATAGACCTGGAAGGACAGGACGTACGAGCCGGTCATCGCGAGCGAGAACAGCCAGAAGGTGCGGTGGGCGAGCACCGTACGGAACTGGCCCCGCTCACTCCCCGCCGGCGCGGTCCCCCCTCCCCCTACGGGCATGTACCGGAGCTGTACGAGGGTGAGGAGGGCGAACAGCACCGCCGCCACCAGGCACGTCAGCCGGAAAGACACCCCCGTCAGGGCCACCCCGAGGAGCGGCCCGAGGAGGATGCCCGCCTGGTAGTACACGTTGAACAGGGCGAAGGCCTCGACCCTCCGCTCCTCCCCGGCCTCCGCGGCGAGACAGGCCCGCACGGCGGGGTTGAACAGCGCCCCCGCGAGACCGGTCGCGAGCGAGGCGGCGATCAGCATCGGCAGCGACTGGGCGAACGCGAGGGCTCCGAAGCCGGCCGTCCGCAGCGCACAGCCGGCCACGATGAGCGGCTTGAAGCCGAGCCGGTCGGCGAGCGCCCCGCCGACGAGGAACATGCCCTGCTGGGACAGGTTCCGGGCGCCGAGGACGAGGCCGACCGCCCAGGCCGCCATGCCGAGCCCGTCCGCGAGGTGCGCGGCCAGGTACGGCATCAGCATGTAGAAGCCGAGGTTGATGGTGAGCTGGTTGAGGAAGAGGAGCCGTACGGCCGGTTCGAAGGTACGGCTCTGCTTCCACACCCCGCCCCGGGGAGTGGTCGTCGTGGTGCTCAACGGGCCGGCTCCGCCCGGTCCATGGCCTTGCGGGTCCAGCCCTCGACGGGCGCCCCCGCCTCGTACCCGGCCGGGTCCTCCCGTACGGGCCCGTCGAGAAGGCCGTGCGCCGCGCAGAACTCGTCGTTGAAGACGGTGTCGAAGTACCGCTGCGGCCCGTCGGGGAAGACGGCCGCGATCCGCGTCCCGCGCGGCCGGGTACGGGCCAGCCACCCGGCGACGAGCGCGACCGCTCCCACGCTCCAGCCCCCGGTCGCGAACTGGCGCGAGGCCAGGCCGCGGCGGCGGGAGAGGCCGGCGGGGTGCGGAGTACGGCGTTGACCGGGTTGACCTGCGTCGTTGTCGTCGTCATGGTGATCAATCTACGGACGGAGATCACGGCGCTGAAGCGTTGATCCACGGCGGTCCGGGCCATCGGCCGGGGAATCCCCGGCGCCTTCCACAAGGCGGCGCGGATCTCACGCCTCGGGACTGAACGAGCCACCGAACACCGCCACGACCGTGTCACATGGGCGGGATTCCATCCGTCATGACGGCATGACGGCATGACGGCGAGACGGCAAGACGGACCGCGAACGGGGAGATCGACGAATGGACCACCACGACAAGGACCTCCTGGGCGGGGAACTCCTCGACGACAAGGACCTGCTCGCCCGGCGCTTCGAGGCCGACCGGGGCCACCTCAGGGCGGTGGCCTACCGGATGCTCGGCTCGCTCGGCGAGGCCGAGGACGCCGTCCAGGAGACCTGGTTCAAGCTCAGCCGCAGCGACGTCAGCGCGGTGGAGAACCTCAGCGGCTGGCTGACCACGGTCGTCGGCCGCGTCTGCCTCGACATGCTGCGCTCCCGCGGCTCGCGCCGCGAGGACCCGCTGGAGTACCACGTCCCCGACCCGGTCGTCCGGGTCGTCGACGGCACCGACCCCGAACACGCCGCCGAGCTCACCGAGTCCGTCGGCCTCGCCCTCCTCGTCGTCCTGGAGACCCTGTCACCGGCCGAGCGGCTCGCGTTCGTCCTGCACGACATGTTCGCCGTCTCCTTCGACGAGATCGCCGAGGTCGTGGACCGCACCCCGGCGGCCACCCGCCAGCTCGCCAGCCGCGCCCGCCGCCGGGTGCGGGACGCCACCCCGGCCGCCGGTCCCGACGCGCGCAGGCAGCGGGAGATCGCCGACGCCTTCCTCGCCGCCTCGCGCGGCGGTGACTTCGAGGGGCTGCTCGCGGTCCTCGACCCGGACGTGGTGCTTCGGGCGGACGGCGGCAGGACCCTCGCGGCCGTCTCGAAGATCGTCAGGGGCGCGGAGGCCGTCATCGCGCAGGCCCTCATGTACGCGAAGTTCAAGCAGGCGGCGCTGCCGGTCGTGGTCAACGGCGCACCCGCGTACCTGTCGGTCGTCGACGGACGTCCGGCCGTGCTCATGTCGTTCACGATCGCCGGGGACCGGATCGTCGGGCTCGAGATCCTGGCGGACCCGGAGCGGCTCGCCACGCTCGACCTCTCGGAGGAGGACCTGGCGAGGGCGACCTACTGACGCCCCCTCACGCCCTGCGGACAGCCGGCCCGGTGACCGACGTCCCCCTGGCGGCCGACAGGGAGGCTCCGGCCGCCAGCGAGACGACGGCGCTCGCCATGCCGAGTACGGCGCCGGCGGCCACGTCGCCCGGGTAGTGCACCCCGGTGTGGACCCGGGAGTAGCCCACGGCCATCGCCAGGACCTGCAGGGGGACGGCGGCCGGCGGCAGCACCACTCCCACGGCGGTGGCGAAGGCGACCGCCGACGCGGTGTGCCCGGAGGGGAACGAGGCCGAGTCGGGCATCGGCACGTGCCGGCCCGTCACCACCCGGGCCGCCTCCCGGTCCGGCCGCCGGCGGCGCACCAGACGCTTGCCCAGCAGGTTCGCCGCGGCCGAGGCCACGCCGATGGCCCCGACCCCGACGAGGGCCGCCCGGCGCGGCCGACCGGGGACGAGAGCGAGCCCCGCCGCCAGGGCGAACGAGATCTTGGAGTGGTCGGCCGTGTGCGAGAGCCTGCGGAACCCGGTGTCGAGCGTGGGCGTGGGGGTCGCGGCCACGGCGGCGTACACGGCCCCGTCGATCGCCCGGAGGTCCCTGAGGACCCCCCGGAGGGGGCCCGTGCTGTTCGTCGTGGTGCTCGTCCCTGTCATGTGCCGCTCCTCGGGGAGTGATGGTGGAAGGCCAGTCGGGTGATGCGCCGCCAGTCCATGGGCGGCTGGGGCTCGATGACGCCCGGCCGGTGACGGGGCACGAGGACCCGCAGGGCGCCGGGGCGGAGGGTACAGACGACGGGAGTGGGCAGGATCAGCGCCTCACCGTCGACGGCGACGGGAATGAGACCACGGTCCGCACCGGGCCCAACGTCCTCACCGGCCTCACCAGACCCACCGGACCCACCGGACCCGGTTCCCGAATTGCCGCTCCCCACTCCCACGGACTTCCCCGTCACCTCGACCCGGGCGGCCGTGAGGACGTTCAGACCGGCCGCCTGGGTGCCCCGTACGGCCAGTTCCGCGGCCTGGGCCGCCCCGTCGACCCGGATGGCGATCACCCCCAGCTCGCCCCCGTCGAGCTGCGGTCTCCGGGCGGCGGCGGCAGCGAACGGATCGGGCGCCGCGTACGGGTTGTTGCTGACCAGGAGCGCCTGCTGGGCGGGCAGCCGGCGGTCGTCGGCGATCGCGTCGAGGCGGTCGCCCTCACCGCCCTGGAGCAGATCGGGCAGGAGGTCCAGCGCGGTGCCCGCCTTCGCGTCGCGGTAGTCCGGGTGCTGGACGACATCGGCGTACACGCCGAAGGAGACCGTGTTGACGAAGGGCCGCCCGGAGACCGAACCCAGGTCGACCCGGAGTTCCTCGCCGTCGACGAGAGCCTCCAGGCAGCTCGCCGGGTCGGTGCGGTCCAGGCCCAGATCGAGGGCGAAGTGGTTACGGGTGCCGGCCGAGACGACGAGGAACGGCAGGTCGTACTCCGCGGCCACGGCGGCGACAAGGGCTTGCGTACCGTCGCCGCCGGCCACACCGAGCAGGTCGGCGCCCTCGGACACCGCCTTGCGGGCGAGCGCGGTGACATCGGTCTCGGCGGACGGGTCGAGGAGGACGACCCGGGCGCCCAGCTTCTCGGCGCGCTCGACGAGCCCGAACCGGGCGACCTTCCCGCCCCCGGACTTGGGGTTCATGATCAGCACGGGCCGGCGCGGCCGGGGCCGCCGCTCCCCGCTCGGACGCGTCGACTCCCGCTCGCCCACGGGCCGGCGCAGGGCTGCCCGCGCACAGAACAGCGCCACGCCCCACAGGCCGAGGGCCACGAGCGCGGTCAGCCAGAGGCCCCCGACGACGTACAGGGTGAGGACCGCGACGGGCGCGCCGACGGCGAGCAGGCCGCCGAACGCGCGCAGCGGCCCGCGGTGGGCGAGGAACCACCAGATCCCCGCGGCCGAACAGACCAGCCCCACGACCCCGCTCAGCAGGACCACCAGCCCGCCGTGACCGAGACCGGTCAACAGGAACAACACGGCGGCTGCCGCCGCGGCGAGCGCCCCCCGGGCCAGCCGCCGGGCCCCCGCCACCGGATCACCGGACCCACTCACCATCACCGTCACCGTCCCCACCTCCGAGCTCTCCGCCATGTTCCAGGTTCGTCCAGAGTGACGCGAACCGCGCCCGGGAGGATGCGCGCACAGACGACCGGGTCGACCGCCGCACCCCGGAACAAGGACGTGCGGGGCTCGAACCCCGACCGACGAACGAGAGGTCGGGATGGGGCCTGACGGGTGAGTCAGTCCCCGCCGGGGCGCCACCTCCGTGCCTGCCGGACGGCGACGCGGGAGGCCCAGAGCCACAGGAGCACACTGACCACGAGGACGACCCCGGCCGTGGCCAGGATCAGCCCTCCCGTGATGTACGACTCGCCGCTCGCGGTGACCGGCGACGCGAGCGCGGCCGCGACCGCGGTGCCCGCGATTCCGGCGAGGGCCAGCGGGGCGAGGACCGTCCACGCGGCGCTCGTACGGAAGACGCGCAGCCCTCCGGTGAGGACGGACAGGGGTGCGAGCGCGCGGCCCTGCCGCAGGAACTCCGCCATGGCACCGAGGCCCGCGGTGAAGGCGAGCACCGTGATGCCGACCATGCCGAACAGGGCGCTCCAGCGGCCCTGGTCGCGGTTGGGGACGCCTGCGGTGAACTGGTCCTCGCCCGGCGCCATGACTGCCGCGCCGCGCGGGAACACCTCGTGCGACAACCGCTTGAGGGCGGGTACGGACAGGGGCTTCCCGTCGGACCGCAGAACGGCGAGGACGCCGCCGCCCTCACCGTCGGAAGCGGCACGTTCCGCAAGCGTCCGGGCATCGGTACGGCGGATCAGCAGCGTCGGATCCGTCGGATCCAGAGGGTGCGTCCACAGGATCAGTTCGCGCAGCCTCGGGTCCGTCGCCGTGAGCCCGTCGACGCGCGCCTCGCGCGCCGGGCACGGCAGGCGCAGCTCGGTCAGGGCGGCGCAGTCGCCGTGCAGGATCGGGCGTGATGCGCGACCTTCGCCGGGCGGGGTCAGCAGGACGGCCTCGGTGGCCGGCGCTCCGGCGAGGAAGTCGGTCACGGAGGCCGCGGTCGCTTCGCGGATGCCGACGGTGACGACACTGCGGCCGACACGGTCGAGGCTCTGCCGGGCCTCGGCGGCCTGTGACCCGAACAGCCCCTGCCACGCGATGGCCTGCAAGAACAGGATGAGCGCGATCGAGATGCCGGTGAGGAGCCGGGCCGTCCCGCCGGGGTGGGTACTCGTGCGGCGGCCCGCCACGAGCGTTCCGGACAGGCCGTGCGCCCGCGCGCGGCGGGTGAGCAGGTGTCCGGCCTTGGCGGTGACGGTCGCGAGGGCGGCGGGAAGAGTGAGAACCGTGGCGGCGATGCCGACCCAACTGGTGAGCGTGCGCAGGGCGGCATCCGCCGCGAAGAGGTCGGGGCCCCGCACCGCCAGGATGATCGCGAGGGGGCACAGCACGGCCAGGCGGGGCAGCCAGGTGCTGCGGGACGTCCTGCGTGGCCGGGTTCCGGAGGCGCCCCGGCGGGGCGCGAGGTCCGCGAGCACCACGGTCGTCAGGACGATCAGGAGCGCGACGAGGGGTGCGAGGAGGGCGGGCAAGGCGTAGGGGCGGAAGTGGGCGGAGGAGAGGATGTAGTCGGTGTGAGGAAGGCGCGTGTCGAACAGGACCGCCGCGGCGACCACCGCCGCACCGACGACCGCCCCGAGGACGACCGGCGACCCGGCCTCACCGACGGCGATCAGGGCGCGGTCGAGGCGTCGTCCGCCGAGTGCGGTGACGAGCGCGCTCCTGCGGTCACGGGTGTGCGCGCCGGTGCGCGCCGCCACCACCAGCAGGGCCGCGGCCGGCAGGACGAGCAGGCCGGCGACAGCGGCCTGGAACATCCACTCGGGCTTGTCGTCGAGCCGGCCCGTTCCGGGCTCCAGGGACGTCGACACGCCTCGGGCCGCCGGCCCGAACCCGGTGACGAGGCTGGTGGGCGGTTCAGCGCTGAGGCCGTCGCGCGGGCGGACGTAGGCGAGCCGTTCGGACGGCTCGTCGAGGCCGTCCTCGCCGATCGTGCCCGCGAGCCGGCCGTAGCGGTGGTCGATGTCCTCGGCGGCGCCCGCCTCCCGCAGGGCCGGCGACAGGACGGCCTCGCCCGGTTCCGGCCAGCGGTCAAGGCCGGGCGGCAGCGGCGCGTCCCCCTTGTGCGGAGCCAGGTACACGACGCTGAACTGCCGCTCGCCGTCGAGCGTGTCGGAACCCACCAGCCACGCCGTCGCGTTGGCCGCCCGCTCCCCGGCCTCCTCGGGAGCCACGGGCGTCCTGGCCGTTCGCCGCTCCTCCTTGCCCGCGTACACCGCGTGTACGGCGACGAGGCCGCCCAGGCTGAGCGCGAGGACAAGCGTGGAGAGGAGCAGGGCGACGAACCGTACGCCGCCCGCTTCGGCACGCCGGCCCGCCACACCCCCGACGGCGAGCAGCCGGCGCGCGAGCGGCGCGCCGTCCCCGGCGGGCGTCACGCGGACGCCCCGGAGGAGACCGGCTTCAGCACACCCTCTTCGAGGCGAAGCGTACGGTCGGCGCGTGCGGCGATGCCGGGATCGTGGGTCACCACGAGCAGCCCGCAGGCGTGGCGCCGGGGCAGGCCGAACAGCAGCTCGGCCGTGCGGTCGCGCGTCTCCGTGTCCAGGGCTCCGGTCGGTTCGTCGGCGAGCAGCAGGGCGGGTTCGTTGATCAGGGCGCGGGCCACCGCGGTCCGCTGCCGCTCGCCGCCGGACAGCTCCTCGCTCGTCTCCGCGTCCGGTACGCCGAGTTCGTCGAGGAGCTTCCGCGCCCGGTCCCTCGCGCCCTGACGGTCGGCGCGGGCGAGGAGCGCCGCCAGCATCACGTTGTCCAACGGGCTCAGCTCCGGCAGGAGTTCACCGAACTGGAAGACCATGCCGATCGCGTCGGCGCGTAACGCGGCCAGGCGCCCGGACCGTAGGCCGACGATGTCGGTACCCGTCACCTTCACCGATCCCGCCGTCGGCTTGATCATGCCGAGTACACAGGACAGCAGGGTGCTCTTTCCGGATCCGCTCGGTCCGGTCACCGCGACGGATTCACCGGTCCGCAGGGTCAGGGAGAGTCCGTCGAACAGCTTCCGCGCGCCGAGCGAGTGTTCCAGCCCCGCAATCTCCAGGACCGGTTCTCTGTTCTCCGTGCCGTGTGCCTTGTCCACGTGCTGTCCTCACTGTGCCGGCCGCTCGGGAGTGACGGTCACACGACCCTCACGGAGCGAAACGAGAACTGCCAGCGCCCGTCCGTATGTCCGTCACATCAGCCGCACTGCGGCCGGAAGAATGGCCGACCGGCGCGGTCCGGCCGGGAACGACGGAGCGCCCCGACCGGTGGAAACCGGTCGGGGCGCTCCCCTGCAGGTCAGAGGGTTTCCCCTCCCCCGCCACACGTAGGCCGTGTGGGACTCGAACCCACAACCAACGGATTAAAAGTCCGCTGCTCTGACCAATTGAGCTAACGGCCCGTGGACAAGCACACCCGTGCAGCATAGCCCGAGAGATTCCCTGAACCGATCGGGTATCCGACACGGGCCGCGCGGTGCGCCGTGCCGGGTGCCGGGCCGCGGGCCCGGGCAAGGTGGCCGGGCCCGCGGTGGGGCGGGAGGGTTATCGCGGTCAGAACAGGGACTTGAAGGCGTTCCAGCCGCCGCCGATCAGGAAGCGGGAGCGGTACGCGCCGCCGCAGGTGGCGTCGTAGCTGTACAGCCGGCCCGCGCTGTCGCGGCCGACCAGGTCCGGGCAGCCGTCACCCGAGATGTCGCCGACGCCCGCCACGGACGAGTAGATGCCCCAGCCGGTGCCGATCTTCACCCGTGCCGTCACGCCGCCGGTCGCCGTGCCGTAGTACCGCCACAGCCCGCCGTCCGCGTCCACGCCCAGCAGGTCGCCGCGCCCGTCACGGTTGATGTCCCCGGCGCCGACGATCTTCTTGTACAGCTTCCAGTTGGTGCCGATCCGCACCCGGCTCTTCACCCGGTGGTCGGCCGTACCCGCGTAGAAGTACATGTCACCGGTCGACGTCTGGCGTGCGATCAGGTCGGTGAACCCGTCGCCGTTGGCGTCGCCCGGGGACGTCAGGACGTCGTACTGTCCCCAGCCCGAACCGATCAGCGTGTACGGCGAGGAGGCCGAGACCACCTTCCCGCAGCCCGGCCGGTAGGCCCGCAGCTGGTCGCCCACGCGGGCGAGGACGTCCGCGCAGCCGTCGCCGTCGACGTCGCCGTACGGCACCAGGACGGACGTGGTCGCGAACGCCGTGCCCGTGCCCGCGGTCCGCGGCGCGAAACCGCCGAACCCGTTGCCCTTGTACAGGGACACCAGACCCGCCGTGTCCATCGCCAGAAGGTCACCCTGCGTGTCGTTCCCGGCCATGTCCCGCCAGGCGGGCTTGCCGCCGGTGACCGTGATCGTGCCGGTCAGGGAGAGGTCCCTGCCCTGCCCGTCGGCCGTACCGGCCGCCAGGTGCCAGGTGTACGTGCCGTTCACGACGGTCTGGCCCGCCGCCGTCCTGCCGTCCCACGAGACGTCGACGCGGCCCCGGGTCTCGTACGCCCCGAGGCTGCGGATCACGTTCCCGGAGAACCGGTCGCGCAGCGTCAGCTGCCAGATCGACGCGGGCTTGGAGAGCGCCCAGGACGCCTTCCAGCCGTCCTGCGGCCGCATGCCGGCCGGAACCTTCGCCGAGGCGGCGGTGAGGTCGGAGGTCGGAACGCCGGGCCACACGACATGGAGGAGGTGGTGGCGGTCCTTGTACGCGACGGCCCCGCCGAAGCGGTCGACGGTCCAGAACTCGCGGCGGGCGCCGGAGACGGGCTCGGAGTCGACGAGCCTGCGCACCACGGGCTTGCCGGAAGAGTCCTTGGAGGTGAGGTCGGTGAGCCGGAGGTACGACGCGGAGTCCCGGTCGACGACGTAGCCGTCGCCGAGCAGGGACCCGTCGGCAGTTCCCAGGGCCAAGGGCACCTTCGTGCCCGTCCTGAGGTCGATCACGCCCCGCTGCTGGCTCGGTCCGCATCCCCAGTACAGCCAGCGCCCCGCGGCCGCCTGAAGCTCCGTCGGGACGCACGCCACGCCGGTCGTGACCTTGCCGAGGTCCTTGCCGGTGGCCAGGTCGGTGCGCGCCACCTCGCCCGCCGTCGCCGTGCCCGCGTACAGGGTGGCGCCCCAGAGGGCCGCCGCCGTCTGGGGCTGCTCGCGGACGACGGTCTGCGCGTCGAGGTCGACGACGAGCGTCTTGCCTCGTCCCGTGAAGACCGCCCGCGGGCCGAAGGCGTCGACGATCCGTCCGTCGGTCTCGCCGGTGGAGACCCGGCTCACCTGTCCGGTGGACGTACGGGCGGTGACCTCCAGCGGCTTGAAGTCGTCCTGGGCCAGGTAGACCGTACGGCCGTCCCCGCTGTCGAACAGCGGCGTGGTGTTCCTCAGCCGCTTCGTCTCGGCCCCCGCCCACACCGGCTGCGGATCACCGGTGTGCATCGGCCCGACGGGCAGCGTCCTTGCGTAGAAGCCGCTGCCCTTCGAGGTGCTCAGCTCCAGGGTGGAGAGCCGGCCCGCGCCGAGGGCGAGCGACGCCACCCCGGCCGGAATCGGCTCCACACGGCGCAGCTTCTCCAGGACCGGCGCGCCACCGTCCTTCGCCGGGACGGCCTTGAGGAGGGACCAGTCGGTGGCGGAGCTGCCGCCGACGACGGCCACGCCTCCGCCCGCGATCTGGGTGAGCTCCGCCTCGGCACCCGTCAGAAGCGTCTGCGCGGGCTTGTCGGGGTGCAGCGCGACCAGCTTCCGCTGCAAGGACGCGCCGATGCCCGGGACCTGGCCGAGGGCGAGGACCCAGTCGCCGGCCAGGGCGATGCGGGCGGTGCTCAGGCCTTCGGGGAGGACGAGGGTCCGCTCGGGGCCGGTCAGGGCGGCTCGCTCGCGGATGTGGACCGTGCGGCTGCCGTCGATCCAGGCGATCCGGTCGGGGCTCAGCGCCACCGGGGCCACGGGCGCGTTGCCGGTCGCGGTGGGCGCGGGGATCACGGTCATCCGTCCGGTGACCGGATCGACGAGGCCGAGGTCGGAGAAGCCGTACGCGTACGGGTCGACGCCCCGGGCGAAGCGGAGGACGGCCGTGGAGCCGTCGCCGGCCGCGAGCTGCGCCTGTTCCAGGTTGGCGTCCGTGGGCCAGCCGGTGACGGGCGTGCGGGTCCCGTTCGGGTCGTCGGCGCGCACCAGGTGGTAGCCGCCGCTCGTGCCCGTCGCGGCGGAGGCCCCCTGCCGGAAGAGCAGGACGTCGCCGACGAGGCCCACGTAACTCGTGTCGGTGGGGATGTCGAACGGCCGCTCGGTGCCGGTCTCCAGGTCACGCACGGCGTGGAGGCCGAGGCCCGGCTCGACGTACAGATAGCGTCCGCCGTTGCCCGACCTCGCGAAGGGCACGGCTCCCTTGTCGTACCCCAGCCCGGTGTTCTTCGCGGGGTCGGTGAAGTCCGTCCACTCCAGTTCCCCGCCGTACGGCCGGTCGGGGTCCTCCGTCTCGTGCACGTACCCCGTGGGGCCGACGGCGGTGACGGTCTGCTGCCGGGGCAGGCCCCGCCAGTTGGGCGCGATGTCCAGCTGGTCCACGCCGACGACCGGCGAGGCCTGGGCGACCACGGCGGGCGAGAGGCCGACCGCCGTGGCGACGAGCGCGGTGGCGAGGACGGCGATACGCGCGCGGGGACGCCGCACGCGTGCGAAACGAGACAAAGAGGTCCCTCCCCAGGGCAACCTGATGTGCGGGATACGGGGAGGAGCCTCCGCCGGGCCCCCTGGCCGGCACTCCTCACCACGTCAACGGCCTGAGCGTATCCCGTCCGTCGCACGCGAGTACGACTCAGGGGCACATGTACGGAAACGCCTCAGGGCCCGCTCCGGCACCGAGGTGCGGGGCGGGCCCTGAGGTCCGTTCAGCTGCCGGCCGTCAGCGCGGTCGCCGACGGCTGCTCACTGCGGATCAGCCGTTGCGCTTCCAGCGCGGCTTGTCGTCACGGCGGCCGAAGGAGGAGCCGCCGCCGGCGGAACCGGTCGAGCCGGTGCCGCGGTGGTCGTCACGACGGCCGTACGGGCGGTCGCCGCCGGCCGGGCGGAAGCCGCCGGTCGCCGGACGGTCGTCACGACGGTCGCGGTTGAACGGACGGTCGCTGCCACGGTGGCCGCCGGCCGGACGGTCGTTGTCGCGACGCTCGAAGGAGCGGCCGCCACGGTCGTCACGGTTGAAGCCACCGGTGGGGCGGTCGTCGCGGCGGAAGCCGCCACGGTCGCCACCGCGGTCGTCACGGTTGAAGCCACCCGACGGACGGTCGTCACGACGGAAGCCACCACCGGACGGACGGTCGTTGTCCCGACGGAAACCGACGGTCGTCGCGGCGGAAGCCGCCGGACGGACGGTCGTTGTCGCGACGGAAGCCGCCACGGTCACCACCGCGGTCGCCGCCACGGAAACCACCACGGTCGCCACCGCGGTCGTCACGGTTGAAGCCACCGCGCTCGCGGCGCTCGTAGTTGCCCCGGTCGTCGCGGGCGGCCGGACGCTCCTCGCGGCGCTGCTCCTCGACGCGGGCGGCGGCGCGCTCGGCCTCCACGGCGGCGGCGGCGATCTCGGCCTCGGCGGCCTCCGTCACCTCGGCCACGGCGGCCTCGGGGTCCTCGCCACGCTCGCGGGCGGCACGGGCCACCAGGCGGTCGGCCTCCTCGCGGAGCTCGACGGCGCGGCGCTGCAGGCGCTCCAGCTGCTTGGTCAGGTCGACGACCTCACGCTCGGCCTGCTTGGCCGAGTTGTTCGCCGAGTCGGCCTGGACCTCGGTCAGCGAACGGGCACCGGTGATCTCGGCGACCTCGGGGTCGAAGGCACCGGCGCCACCGACGATGTGACGCGAGGCGTCGACGCCCGCGTCCTCCATCAGGCGGAAGATCTGGCGGCGCTGGTGCGGCAGGGCCAGGGAGACCACGACACCGGAGCGGCCGGCACGGGCGGTACGGCCCGAGCGGTGCAGGTAGTCCTTGTGGTCGCCGGCCGGGTCCACGTTGAGGACCAGGTCGATGCCGTCGACGTGGATGCCTCGGGCGGCGACGTCGGTCGCGACGAGCGCGTTGACGTAGCCCTTCTTGAAGTCCTCCAGGACGCGGGTACGGGCACCCTGCGTCATGCCGCCGTGCAGCGCGTCGGCCTTCACACCGGCGTCGCACAGCTGCTCGGCGATGCGGTCGGCGCCCAGCTGGGTGCGGACGAAGATGATCGTGCGGCCCTTGCGGGCGGCGATCGCGGCCGTGACGGGCGCCTTGTCCTTCGGCTTCACGACGAGGACGTGGTGGGTCATGGTCGTGACGTTGCCCTGCGCGCTGTCGACCTCGTGCGTGACGGGGTCGGTCAGGTAGCGCTTGACCAGGGTGCCGATCTCGTTCTCCATGGTGGCGGAGAAGAGCATGCGCTGGCCGCCGCCGGGGATCTGGTCGAGCAGCTCGGTGACCTCGGGCAGGAAGCCCAGGTCGGCCATCTGGTCGGCCTCGTCGAGGACGGCGATCTTGACGTTCTCGAGCGAGCAGGCGCCGCGGTTGATGATGTCGCGCAGACGGCCCGGGGTGGCGACGAGGACGTCGACACCGCGCTCCAGGGCGTAGATCTGGTTGCTCATCGACGTACCGCCGCAGACGACCTTCATCTTGAGGCCGAGCACGTCGCCGTACGGCTGGAGGGCGTCCGCGACCTGCATCGCGAGCTCACGCGTCGGCGTGAGGATGATGCCGCGGGGCTTCTTCTTGTCGGTGTGACCGCCGGCCAGACCGGCGAGCAGCGGGAGACCGAAGGAGAGGGTCTTGCCGGAGCCGGTACGGCCGCGGCCGAGGATGTCCTTGCCGGCCAGGGCGTCCGGGATGGTCGCCGCCTGGATCGGGAAGGGGGTGGTCACGCCGTTCTGCGCGAGCTTGCGGACGACGCCCTCCGGCAGACCGAGGTCGCCGAAGGTGACGGTGGGCTCGGACGGCTCCTCGTCGGCGGCGTCGGCGGCGTCGGCGTCGTCGAGCGCCTCGATGGCGTCGTCGATGATCTCGATGGCGTCGATGGCCTCGACGATGGCTTCGACGGTCTCGGAGGCCTCGACGGCCTCGACGATCTCGTCGTTCTCGGGCATGACGGCGTGGTCAGAACTGAAAATGGACATGCGAAATGCGAAACCTTCCGGAGTCTCGGCACGCGCCCGTAACTCCGTGATTTCGCAAATCGACCGCCTCAATGCGGTCAGCCACGGCTAGGGAGAGTACGCGCCACACGGCGCTCTTCTGTGTCGGCGCCGGGCAATGGGATCAAACGATCTACCACCATACGCACCCTCCCCCACCTATGGCAAACCGGACTCCGTCACACCGGTCCGACCTGCGGAGACGCCGTCGGCTCCGCGGGCGCTCCCGGCCCGCCCGCCGCCCGCACGCCACCCATCTGGGTGTCGGGTCCGGGAGACGGCGGATCGGTCGGATTCGAGGTCGGTTCCGGGGTCGGCTCGGGGGTCGGCACCGTCGGCTCCGGGGTCGGCTCGGGGGTCGGCACCGTCGGCTCGGGCGTCGGCGTGGATCCGCCGCCTCCCGCACCCGCGGAGCCTCCGGCGCTGCCCCCGCCGCCGTTCCCGCCGCCGCCGTCCCCGCTCCCGCCGTTCCCGCCGTTCCCGCTGCCTCCTGAGCCGCCCGCACCGCCGGACGAACCGTTCTGGCCCCCGCCGGTCGGCTGCGGCTTCGGCGAGCCGCCGCGGCCGCCGGAGCCCTCCACCGGCATCACCGCGCCCGGGGAGGGCTTCGTGGTGCCCGCAGGGGAGCCGCTCGGCACCGGGGACTCCGTACCCGCGCCGGCCGCCGCCGTTCCGCCCGCGCCGCCCTGCCACCCGTTCGAGGAGTCGCCGCCGCCGTCCGGGGCTCCGGACCCGCCGCTCTCCGAACCGGTCGCCACGCCCCGCTTGGCGCCGGACGCGCCGGGCGCCGGCTTCGCCCCCTCGTCACTCACACTCATACAGCCGCTCAGACCGGCACAGGCCGCGACGGCCAGCGCGGTGGCGGCCCATCGCACCGGGGTGGGCAAATGGCGCACGGGGGCACCTCCAGAGGACAGCAGGCAGGAACAGAACGCGTCGCGCTGCCCAACTCCCCAGGCGCCACAAGGGACACGGCCCCCGCGCGCCCGCTCGGCTCAGCCGTAACCCAGGGCGTGCAGCCGCTCGTCGTCGATGCCGAAGTGGTGGGCGATCTCGTGGACGACGGTGATCTCGGTCTCCGCGACCACGTCCTCCTTCGACTCGCACATCCGCAGCGTCGGCCCCCGGTAGATCGTGATCCGGTCCGGCAGCACGCCCGCGTACCACTCCCCGCGCTCGGTCAGCGGCGTCCCCTCGTACAACCCGAGCAGCTCCGGGTCGTCCGGGGACGGCTCGTCCTCGACGAACACCGCGACGTTGTCCATCAGCCGCGTCAGTTCCGGCGGGATCCGGTCCAAGGCCTCGGCGACAAGCTCCTCGAACTCCTCGCGCGTCATCTCCAGCACGCGCCCATTCTCCCCCGCCGGGAAACCGTTTTGGCGATAGCGGCCGGGATCCCATATGCTTCTCACGTCCCCGACGCGCTGAGAAGCGCGATGGTGGGTCTAGAGCCCTCATCGTCTAGTGGCCCAGGACGCCGCCCTTTCAAGGCGGTAGCACGGGTTCGAATCCCGTTGGGGGTACGCATTACTGTGTGCGAGACTAGTGATCGCACAAAGCAAGGCTCTGTGGAGCAGTTGGTTAGCTCGCCACCCTGTCAAGGTGGAGGTCGCGGGTTCAAGTCCCGTCAGAGTCGCTGAAGCTGGAAACAGCTTCGTGGCTGGGTAGCTCAGTTGGTACGAGCGATCGCCTGAAAAGCGATAGGTCGCCGGTTCGACCCCGGCCCCAGCCACAAACAGAAGGCCCCGTTCGAAAGAACGGGGCCTTCTTCGTGTTCCAGGACCGGCGGGACCGGGAGAACCGGGAGAACCGGAGGCCGTACGGGGGAGAGGCCCGCGCCCCTCCCCCGTACGGCTCACACCTCCTCGCGCTCCCGCGTACGGCTCCCCCGCCTGGCCCGCACCGCGAGCACCAGCGCCACCACGGCCACCACCGCGACGAGCAGCGCCCAGTCGGGGACCGCCCGGCCCAGCGAGGCGACCCGCTGCTCCACCGCGAACGAGTCGTCCACCGACAGCAGGCCCGGCAGCGCGGTCGTCCCGTCGAAGACCAGGAAGAGCGTGCCGAGGGCGACGAAGAACAGGCCCGAGAGCAGCGAGGTCGAGTGGAGCGTCAGGTGGCCGAGCCGGACCGGCCGGCCGCGCAGCCAGGACCGCCCGCCCAGGTCGTACCGCTCCCAGAGCAGGGCCAGGACGAACAGCGGCACCGCCATGCCGAGCGCGTACACGGCGAGGAGCAGCCCGCCGTACGCCGGGCTGCCGCTCAACGCGGCCACCGTCAGGACGCTGCCGAGGATCGGGCCCGCGCAGAAGCCCGCGAGCCCGTAGACCAGGCCGAGGGCGTAGACGGAGAGCGCCGACGTGGGCCGGATCCGGCCGCTCGCCTCGGCGATCCGTCGGGAGGCGAAGCCCAGGCCGAGGATCTGGAGGACGCCGAGCCCGACGATCAGCCAGCCGCCGGCGGTGACGAGCAGGTCCCGGTGGCCGTAGAAGAGGCGGCCCGCGAAGGAGCCGGCCGCGCCGAGCGGCACGAGGGTGGTCGCCAGGCCCGCGTAGAGGATGCCCGTCCTGGCCACCAGCTTCGCGCGCGTGTCGATCGAATACGCGAAGAAGGCGGGCAGGAGCAGGGCGCTGCACGGGCTGAGGAGGGCGAGCAGCCCGCCGAGGAACGCGGCGAAGTAGCCGATGCCGGAGGTCACGGCTTGGCCTTCGCGGGAGCGCTCTTCGCCGCCTTCGCCGCCGCCTCGATGGCCTCCGTGAAGGTCTCCAGGGGCTGCGCGCCGGCGATCGGCCGGCCGTTGACCAGGAAGGACGGGGTGGAGGTGGCCCCGAGGGCGTACCCCTGCTCCTGGTCCGCGCGGACGGACGCGCGGGCCGCCGCCCCGTCGGTGTCCTTCGCGAACCGGGCCGCGTCGGGGACGCCCGCCTCCTTCGCGAGGGCGGCGAGGCGGTCCTTGCCGAAGCCCTTCTCCTTGGCGCCCTCGGCGTAGGCGGCCTTGTGGAACTCCCAGAACCGGCCCTGCTGCCCGGCCGCCCAGGAGGCGCGGGCGACGGCCTCCGACTCCTCGCCGAAGATCGGGAAGTTGCGCCACTCGATGCGCAGGGTGCCGTTCTCCACGTACTTCTCGATGAGGAGCGGCTCGGTGTCCCGGGCGAACTTCCCGCAGTAGCCGCACTTGAAGTCGGCGTACTCGATCAGCACGACGGGCGCGTCGGCGCGGCCGAGGGCGAGCTTGTCGGAGGCGTCGCGGCGGGCGTACGCCTCCAGTTCGGCGTAGACGCCGGCGGAGGGGTCGGCGGAGACCTCGGCGACGGCGGAGGAGCCGGCCTCGGAGCCGGAGGCGCCGGGCGAGGTCGGCTTGGTGGCGGTGTACGAGACGACGCCGAGCAGGACGGCGGCGACGGCGACCCCGGAGACGACGGCGATCGGCTTGGACTTGGACATGCGGAAGCGCTCCTGAGGAGAAGGGGGGTAGGACGAGGGAGGACGGCCGTCCGTCTACACCCTCAGGACCGACAGCTCCACGGGAGACGGCTGTACGCGCGCGGGTGGCTCCCGCCCCGCCGACACGCCCTGGTCGGCCGGATCCGTCACGCGGACCCCGCACGGCTCCCGGTCCGCGGCGAGGGCCGGCAACAGCTCGGCGAACCCGAGCGCGCGCGGTGGGACGACGGGACCCGTGGCCCCCTCGTCCGCCGGGTGGCCGGGATCGCAGCCCGGCACGGCCGCGCCCACGACCACGGGGGCGACCGGCTGGGGCGTCCCCGTCGTCACCCCGCAGACCAGGAGGCCGAGCACCAGGCCCATCAGCGCGACGAACGCCGCCGGCGCGCGGGTGGTGCGGAACATGCGAAACCTCTCCGTCCGGGCGGCGTGCCCGAAATAGTACGCACCCGATCACCGGCCCCCGGTGAGGCCGCTCGTAAATCGGTTCGCCGCTTCTCGGCCGCAGGTGCGATCCTGGATTCCGTATGTCTACTTCCTTCGCCGCCCTCCAGTCCGTCCTGGCCGAGGTCTCGCTGCGGGACTCCCACCGGCTCGGCCGCCGTCTCGAAGGCGCCCGCCGCATCCGCAAGCCCGAGGCCCGCGAGGCCGTCCTGGACGAGATCGCCGCAGAGGCGGCCAAGGCCAAGGAGCGCGTCGACGGGCGCGCCTCCCGCGTGCCCGCGGTCACCTATCCCGAGCAGCTGCCCGTCTCGCAGAAGAAGGACGAGATCCTGGAGGCGATACGCGACCACCAGGTCGTGATCGTCGCCGGTGAGACGGGTTCCGGAAAGACCACCCAGATCCCGAAGATCTGCCTGGAGCTCGGCCGGGGCGTCCGCGGCATGATCGGGCACACCCAGCCCCGCCGGATCGCCGCCCGCACGGTCGCCGAGCGCGTGGCGGAGGAGCTGAGGACCCCCCTCGGGGAGGCGGTCGGCTGGAAGGTCCGGTTCACCGACCAGGTGAACCCCGACGCGACCTTCGTGAAGCTGATGACGGACGGCATCCTGCTCGCCGAGATCCAGACGGACCGCGAGCTGCGCGCCTACGACACGATCATCATCGACGAGGCCCACGAGCGGTCACTCAACATCGACTTCCTGCTCGGCTACCTGGCCCAGCTGCTCCCGAAGCGCCCCGACCTCAAGGTCGTGATCACCTCCGCGACGATCGACCCGGAGCGCTTCTCCCGCCACTTCGGCGACGCCCCGATCGTCGAGGTCAGCGGTCGTACGTATCCGGTCGAGGTCCGCTACCGGCCCCTCCTGGAGGAGGACTCCGAGGAGTCGGACCGGGACCAGATCACCGCGATCTGCGAGGCCGTCGACGAGCTGCAGGCCGAGGGCCCCGGCGACGTCCTGGTCTTCCTCTCCGGTGAGCGCGAGATCCGCGACACCGCGGACGCGCTCCTGAAGCGGAACCTCCGCAACACCGAGGTCCTCCCCCTCTACGCGCGCCTGTCCCACGCCGAGCAGCACCGGGTCTTCCAGGCGCACTCGGGCCGCCGGATCGTGCTCGCCACGAACGTCGCCGAGACCTCCCTCACGGTCCCCGGCATCAAGTACGTGATCGACCCGGGCACCGCCCGCATCTCCCGCTACTCGCACCGCACCAAGGTGCAGCGGCTGCCGATCGAGCCGGTCAGCCAGGCGAGCGCCAACCAGCGCAAGGGCCGTTGCGGCCGTACCTCCGACGGCATCTGCATCCGGCTGTACTCGGAGGACGACTTCCTCACCCGGCCGGAGTTCACGGACGCGGAGATCCTCCGTACGAACCTGGCCTCCGTCATCCTCCAGATGACCGCCGCCGGACTCGGCGAGATCGAGAAGTTCCCCTTCATCGACCCGCCGGACCACCGGAACATCCGGGACGGCGTGCAGCTCCTGCAGGAGCTGGGCGCGATCGACCCGACGGAGAAGGACCCCAAGAAGCGGCTGACCCCGCAGGGCCGGAAGCTCTCCCAGCTGCCCGTCGACCCGCGGCTCGCCCGGATGGTCCTGGAGGCCGACAAGAACGGCTGTGTCCGCGAGGTCATGGTGATCGCGGCGGCGCTGTCCATCCAGGACCCGCGCGAGCGGCCGGCCGAGAAGCAGACGCAGGCCGACCAGCAGCACGCCCGCTTCAAGGACGAGACCAGCGACTTCCTCGCCTTTCTGAACCTCTGGCGGTACGTCCGCGAGCAGCAGAAGGAGCGCGGTTCCAGCTCCTTCCGCCGGATGTGCAAGCAGGAGTACCTGAACTTCCTGCGCATCCGGGAGTGGCAGGACATCTACGCGCAGCTGCGGACGGTCGCCAAGCAGCTGGGCATCCACGTCAACGAGGAGGACGCGCCGGAGCAGTCCGTGCACGTCTCGCTCCTCGCCGGTCTGCTCTCGCACATCGGCATGAAGGACGTGAAGGAGGGCGCGAAGAACGACTACCTGGGCGCCCGCAGCGCCAAGTTCGCGATCTTCCCGGGTTCCGCGCTCTTCAAGAAGCCCCCGCGTTTCGTCATGTCCGCCGAGCTGGTGGAGACCTCGCGCCTGTGGGCCCGGGTCAACGCGCGCGTGGAGCCCGAGTGGATCGAGCCGCTCGCCCAGCACCTGGTGAAGAAGACGTACAGCGAGCCGCACTGGGAGAAGGACCAGGCGGCCGTGATGGCCTTCGAGAAGGTGACGCTGTACGGCGTGCCGATCATCGCCGACCGCAAGGTGAACTACGGCCGGATCGACCCGGAGGTCTCCCGGGACCTGTTCATCAGGAACGCGCTCGTCGAGGGCGACTGGCGCACCCACCACAAGTTCTTCTCGGACAACCGCAAGCTCCTCACCGAGGTCGAGGAGCTGGAGCACCGGGCCCGCCGCCGGGACATCCTGGTCGACGACGAGACGCTGTTCGACTTCTACGACAAGCGCGTCCCCGAGCACGTGGTGTCCGGCGCCCACTTCGACTCCTGGTGGAAGCGCAAGCGCGACGAGGAGCCGGAGTTCCTCGACTTCGAGCGCGAGATGCTCATCAACGAGAAGGCCGCCGGGGTCACCAAGGACGACTACCCGGACTCCTGGCGGCAGGGGCCGCTGAAGTTCCGGGTGACGTACCAGTTCGAGCCCGGCGCGGACGCCGACGGCGTGACCGTCCACATCCCGCTCCAGGTGCTCAACCAGGTCACGGACGAGGGCTTCGAGTGGCAGATCCCGGGTCTGCGCGCGGAGGTCGTCACCGAGCTGATCCGGTCGCTCCCGAAACCGATCCGCCGGCACTACGTGCCCGCGCCGAACTTCGCGAGCCGCTTCCTGGACGCCGTCGTGCCCGTGCAGGAGCCGCTGGACGGCGCGCTCGCCCGCGAGCTCCAGCGGATGGTCGGCGTCCCGGTCACCGCCGAGGACTTCGACTGGGCGAAGGTGCCCGAGCACCTCAAGGTGACGTTCCGGATCGTCGACGAGCGGCGCCGCAAGCTCGCCGAGGACAAGGACCTGGAGACGCTGCGGCTCCAGCTGCGCCCCAAGGCCCGCAAGGCCCTCTCACAGGCCGCTGCGGCGGCCACGGCGGGCCCTGACGGCTCCGGGCCCTCCCTGGAGCGCACGGGGCTCACCGCGTGGACGATCGGCACGCTCACGAAGGTCTTCGAGACCAAGCGGGGCGGGCAGCCGGTCAAGGCGTACCCGGCGCTCGTGGACGAGGGCGCGACCGTCGCCGTGCGCCTCTTCGACACGGAGGCCGAGCAGGCGCAGGCGATGTGGCGGGGCACCCGGAAGCTGGTCATGCTGAACATCCCGGTGAACCCGGCGAAGTTCGCCTCGGACAAGCTGACCAACCAGCAGAAGCTGGCCCTGTCCTCGAACCCGCACGGCTCGATCCAGGCCCTCTTCGACGACTGCGCGACCGCGGCCGCCGACAAGCTGATCGCGGACCACGGCGGCCCGGCGTGGGACGAGGAGTCCTTCCGGAAGCTGTACGACAAGGTCCGTGCTGACCTCGTCGACACGACCGTGCGGACGGTGGGCCAGGTCCAGCAGATCCTGGCGGCCTGGCAGGCCTGCGAGCGCCGGCTCAAGTCAACGAACAGCCTGGCGCTGATCGACAACCTGAGCGACGTGCGCGCGCAGCTGGCGTGGCTGATGCCGGCGGGCTTCGTCACCCGTACGGGGCTGAAGCGGCTGCCCGACCTCATGCGCTACCTGGTGGCGGTGGACCGACGGCTCCAGCAGATGCCGGCCGGGGTGCAGCGGGACACCACCCGGATGGAGAAGGTCCGGGAGATGCAGGACGAGTACGCCTGGCTGCTCGAGCAGCTCCCGAAGGGCCGGCCGGTGCCGTCCGAGGTCACCGACATCCGCTGGATGATCGAGGAGCTGCGGGTGAGCTACTTCGCGCACGCCCTCGGCACCGCGTACCCCGTCTCGGACAAGCGGATCGTGAAGGCGATCGACGCGGCGGCCCCCTGACCGGGGTCCTCGTCGCACCCGTCCGGCGGTGAGTTCGACCAGACCGCTGACCTGCTGTACAGTCTTTCTCGCAGCCACTTACGAGCGGCAGCAACCGAGGACCTGTGGAGCAGTTGGTTAGCTCGCCACCCTGTCAAGGTGGAGGTCGCGGGTTCAAGTCCCGTCAGGTTCGCTTCACCGAAAGGCCCGCATCGCGAGATGCGGGCCTTTCGTCGTGTTCCCGTGTTCGTTGCGGTCCGGTGTCTTGACGGGGCCGGGCGCCGCCGGTACCCCGGACATCAGGGAATCGGGGGCCCACACCGGAGGTGGTCGCGCATGGCCGCGGCGTCCGCAGCACGGCACGAGACACGAGCGCTGCTGCGTGCCCATCTGGCGGCCGCTTCCCGCTACGGACACGTCACGCGCCACTGCGCGGTCTGCCATCGCCTCCTGCGGCTCTCCATGGAGCTCGCGGAGGCCGGGGAGCCCGGGGGGCCCGGGGAGCCCGAGGAGCAGCCGCCGGCGGCGTGCTCGTCCGCGGGGGACGAAAGTCCCACCGACCCATGACCAACGGCGGGTTGGGAGCGTTCCGCGAAGTGGGAGGCTGTTCTTTGGCAAGGCTTCGCCAGTGTGACGGGAGTCACTGAGGCAGTTTCAGAAACCGCTTCACTTACACCCTCCCTACACCGACCCAATTTAATATGTGCAATTGCACCACCGGCCGAGGAGTGACGCCGGGCACAAAAGAAGATCGCGCCAGACCCGGCGGAGTCCAGCGCGATCGTTGACGAAGGCCTGTTGGGGCAGGATTCCGTCGGCAGAGCTAGGGGTGGGCAACCGGATTGGGGGATCCGGAAAGACCCGGTGTTACGGGGTGATACGGGGTGTTCGCGCGGCCTCAGGCCTCGCTGCGCTGCTGCGGAATGCCAGCCAGCAGCGCGCGGACCTCAGCCTCGCGGTACCGGCGGTGTCCACCCAGGGTGCGGATGGACGTGAGCTTCCCGGCCTTCGCCCAACGGGTCACCGTCTTCGGGTCCACACGGAACATCGTGGCAACCTCGGCAGGGGTCAGCAGCGGCTCGGCATCAGGGGTGCGAGCGGTCATGAGCGGCCTCCTCGGGAGAACCGAACCATCTCGGTTCTTTCCTCTAAATTCTGCACCTTGACCCGCCTTGCCCGAAATGGCAGAAGCGGGCCGAGTCGGTTATAGGACGAACGGCTTGTCCTCGGCACTACAACTACACCATCCGTCCAGCCACGTCGGCCAAACCGATGGAATTGCCCTCGCAGGTGTTCATCAGCGGCGGAAGTCGATGGACCATGCCATAACGGACAGTCACGCGGCTGTGACGATCAGTCACAGCCGCGATCAGGAGTCCTCAGACCCCCCATAGAGTGCAATGTCGAGCGTTCCGCCCATAGATGGGCGGAAGGAACCCTCCCCGGACTCCTTGTCCTATTTTGGCACGAGGGTGGGCGATGGGCGCAAGGGTGCGGTAAGTGCTGTCCGTCACGCTTGAGCCAAAGGCCCGGATCGGGACCAACGTCCCCGCCGGAGGGTGCCGAACGGCCCCCGGGAGACCCGGACCCCCCGATCGCCGAAATCCGGCAGTCGGGATCCGGACACCCCTGAAGATCATTTACACCCGCCGGACATGTCTTGTCGATACCGACCTGACGAAGATGCCCGACTGATGTCAATTCGCGAAGCGCAGCTCACGGACCGTCCGCCAGCGCTCCGCGAGCCGCCCGTACGCCTCGCTCGCCCCCTCGCCGTCACCGGCCCGCAGCGCCGCGATCCCCTCCGCCATCTGCGCCGCCGACCGGTCGGCGGCCAGCCACTCCTCCGTCACCGCGTGCACCAGACCGCCGAAGTCCAGCTCCACCAGCGCCCGCGGATGGAACTCCTCCAGCCAGCGCCCCACCTCGATCAGCCCCTCCGTCATGGGACCGTCGTCGATCGACTCCCGCAGGGCCCGCAGCGCCCGCGCGAGCCGGCGGCGCGCCTGCGCCATCGTCGTCCGGTAGCGCAGCACCGGCGCCCGGCCGGCCGCCCCCGCGCCGTCCCCGGGCTCCCCCGGCTCGTACTGCCGGTCCTCGTCCCCGAAGAGCGCGAACCAGCGCAGCGGCACGTGCCAGACCGCCGTACGGATCCACGGCCGCGCGTCCGGGTTCACACCGAGCCACCGCTCGTAGTCGCCCGCCACCTGGACCCGCACCACCGGCGGCAGCATCGCGTCGAGCACCGGCCCGGGGAACTGGCCGTCGAGCTCCTGGAGCGCCAGCCATCCGCGCAGCCGGGTCCGCCACGGACAGATCACCACCACCCCGTCCAGATGGGCGACGAAGGCCTCCGCGCTCTCGTGGACCGGGACCGGGACCGGCGGCGTCGGCAGCAGGTCCGCGAGCGACCGGCGCAGCTCGTCCTGCGCCCCCGGGACGCGCGGCCGGCGGGCGTACCGGGCCCAGTGGGTCCGCTCCGGCTCGGGGAACGCGGCCAGCGGCTCGTACACCCGCAGATAGGACGCGTAGGGGACGAGGAGCGAGGAGGCGACCGACATGTCGCGAATCCTTCCACGGAGGTACTCCGGGAGGGGGTGATCCTGAGCACTGCGGCCGATCTACGCCCAGGTAGGACTTACCCTCTTGCCGAACTGGTCCTCCCCCACCCGCAGGGAGGACCGAAACCGCCGCTTCGTACTTGGGAGTCACCACCGTGACCGATGTGACCGGCGTTCCTGCTGACGTACTGCGCACCCTGTTCCACTCGGAGCAGGGTGGCCACGAGCAAGTCGTGCTCTGCCAGGACCGCGCCACCGGCCTCAAGGCCGTCATCGCCCTCCACTCCACCGCCCTGGGCCCCGCCCTCGGCGGCACCCGCTTCTACCCGTACGCCACCGAGGCCGAGGCGATCGCCGACGCGCTCAACCTGGCCCGCGGCATGTCGTACAAGAACGCCATGGCCGGTCTCGACCACGGCGGCGGCAAGGCCGTCATCATCGGCGACCCGGAGAAGATCAAGAGCGAGGAGCTGCTCCTCGCCTACGGGCGCTTCGTCGCCTCCCTCGGCGGCCGGTACGTCACGGCCTGCGACGTCGGCACCTACGTCGCCGACATGGACGTCGTCGCCCGCGAGAACCAGTGGACCACCGGCCGCTCCCCCGAGAACGGCGGCGCCGGCGACTCCTCCGTCCTCACCGCCTTCGGCGTCTTCCAGGGCATGCGCGCATCCGCGCAGACCCTGTGGGGCGACCCGACCCTGCGCGGCCGCAAGGTCGGCGTCGCGGGCGTCGGCAAGGTCGGCCACTACCTCGTCGAGCACCTCCTGCAGGACGGCGCCGAGGTCGTGATCACCGATGTGCGCGAGGAGTCGGTGCGCCGGATCACCGACAAGTACCCGCAGGTCGCCGTGGTCGCCGACACCGACGCGCTGATCCGCGTCGAGGGTCTCGACATCTACGCGCCCTGCGCGCTGGGCGGCGCCCTGAACGAGGAGACGGTGCCGTTCCTCACCGCGAGCATCGTCTGCGGCGCGGCCAACAACCAGCTGGCCCACCCCGGCATCGAGAAGGACCTCGTGGGGCGCGGGATCCTCTACGCGCCCGACTACGTGGTCAACGCCGGCGGCGTGATCCAGGTCGCCGACGAGCTGCACGGCTTCGACTTCGACCGCTGCAAGGCGAAGGCGACGAAGATCTTCGACACCACGCTCGAAATCTTCGCACGTGCGAAGGCTGACGGGATTCCGCCGGCCTCGGCGGCCGACCGGATCGCCGAACAGCGGATGGCGGACGCGCGGCGCGGCTGAGCCGTACCGGAGGCCGGCCCGCCGCCAGGGCCGCCGCCGGGCCGCCTGTGGACGACTCACGGATGTCCCCAGGCGGCCCACAGGCGGTCCGCGGGCGGCCCGCGGGGAGACTTCGCTCACGCCCTTCGGCGGGTCGGTCCTCCAGAAGAGGTTAAAATCGCGATTGACCAGCGAGGAAAGGGCTCCTCGAAGGTTCTGTACCGGGGTATGTGATGCGCGCGGCGTACCGTAGACCCGCGGAAACAGGTACCGTTGAAGCTCTACGGACCGGTCTCTCTGTCGAGAGTCCGTTCCGACTCATGAACGCGTGTCAAGACTCTGGGGCCACCGAGCCCCGTCACCGAGGGGGTCGAGCCATGGGGCGCGGCCGGGCAAAGGCCAAGCAGACCAAGGTCGCCCGCCAGCTGAAGTACAGCAGCGGCGGGACGGACCTGACGCGTCTGGCCAATGAGCTGGGCGCTTCGACTTCGAGCCAGCCGCCGAATGGCGAGCCGTTCGAGGACGACGACGAGGAAGACGACCCGTACGCCCAGTACGCGGATCTCTACAACACGGACGACGAGGACGAGGACGACGAGTCCGGTCCCGCGTCGTCCCCGCGTCGCGCTTGACCTTCTGAATCGCACCGCAGAAACCCGGCCGGGGACACCCGGCCGGGTTTCTGTGCTGTCCGCGTCCAGGGGAGGGCCCCGGGTCCCGGAGTACGCGAACGGGGCGCCCCTCAGGAGCGCCCCGTTCGCGTACCGCTCTGCCGGCTCTACTTGGCGTAGTCGCCGACCAGCTCCGCGCCGGTGGTGTGCGCGCCGCGCTCGGTGATCTCGCCCGCGACCCAGGCCTCGACGCCCCGGTCCGCCAGCGTCGTCAGGGCCGCGTCCACCGAATCGGCCGGCACGACGGCCATCATGCCGACGCCCATGTTCAGGGTCTTCTCCAGCTCCAGGCGCTCCACCTGACCGGCCTTGCCGACCAGGTCGAAGATCGCGCCCGGGGTCCAGGTGGAACGGTCGACCGTGGCGTGCAGGCCGTCCGGGATCACCCGGGCCAGGTTGGCGGCGAGACCGCCGCCCGTGATGTGGCTGTACGCGTGGACGTCCGTGGTCCTGGTGAGGGCCAGGCAGTCCAGCGAGTAGATCTTCGTGGGCTCCAGGAGCTCCTCGCCCAGGGTCCGGCCGAGCTCCTCGACCCGCTGGTCGAGGGTCATGCCGGCGCGGTCGAAGACCACGTGCCGTACGAGCGAGTACCCGTTCGAGTGAAGACCCGAGGAGGCCATGGCGATGACCGCGTCCCCCGTACGGATGCGATCGGCGCCGAGCAGCCGGTCGTACTCCACGACACCCGTGCCCGCGCCGGCCACGTCGAAGTCGTCCGGGCCGAGGAGGCCAGGGTGCTCGGCCGTCTCGCCGCCGACCAGGGCGCAACCGGCCAGGACACAGCCCTCGGCGATGCCCTTGACGATGGCGGCGACCCGCTCCGGGTGGACCTTGCCCACGCAGATGTAGTCGGTCATGAAGAGCGGCTCGGCGCCGCAGACGACGATGTCGTCCATGACCATCGCGACCAGGTCGTGGCCGATCGTGTCGTACACGCCCATCTGGCGGGCGATGTCGACCTTCGTGCCGACGCCGTCGGTGGCGGAGGCGAGCAGCGGACGCTCGTAGCGCTTGAGGGCGGAGGCGTCGAAGAGGCCGGCGAAGCCCCCGAGGCCACCGAGGACCTCAGGGCGCTGCGTCTTCTTCACCCACTCCTTCATGAGCTCGACGGCGCGGTCACCCGCTTCGATGTCGACACCTGCAGTTTTGTAGCTCGCCGCCGCGTAGCTGGCACCGGTGGTCTGAGACATGGGTTCAGAGCTTTCGTGTCGTCGTACTGCACGCCGTACTGCGGGTCGCAGCGGCTTCTTACGGGCGACGGAGCGCGTCGGAGGCCGCGGTGGCCGCCGGGCCTGCGGCCAGCTCGGTCTCCAGGAGCTGCTTGCCGAGCAGCTCGGGATCCGGCAGCTCCATCGGGTACTCGCCGTCGAAGCACGCACGGCAGAGGTTCGGCTTCTGGATCGTGGTCGCCTCGATCATCCCGTCGAGCGAGATGTACGAGAGCGAATCCGCGCCCAGCGACTTGCCGATCTCGTCGATCGACATGCCGTTGGCGATGAGCTCCGCGCGGGTGGCGAAGTCGATGCCGAAGAAGCAGGGCCACTTCACCGGCGGCGAGGAGATCCGGATGTGGATCTCGGCCGCGCCGGCCTCGCGGAGCATCCGGACGAGCGCGCGCTGGGTGTTGCCGCGGACGATCGAGTCGTCGACGACCACCAGGCGCTTGCCCTTGATGACTTCCTTGAGCGGGTTCAGCTTCAGCCGGATGCCGAGCTGGCGGATGGTCTGGGACGGCTGGATGAAGGTGCGCCCGACGTAGGCGTTCTTCACCAGGCCCGCGCCGAAGGGGATGCCCGAGGCCTCGGCGTAGCCGATCGCGGCCGGGGTTCCGGACTCCGGCGTCGCTATCACCAGGTCGGCCTCGACGGGCGCCTCCTTCGCGAGGCGGCGGCCCATCTCCACGCGGGAGAGGTACACGTTCCGGCCGGCGATGTCGGTGTCCGGGCGAGCCAGGTACACGTACTCGAAGACACAGCCCTTGGGCTTCGCTTCCGCGAATCGCGAGGTGCGGATGCCGTTCTCGTCGATCGCGATCATCTCGCCCGGCTCGACCTCGCGGACGTAGCTGGCGCCACAGATGTCGAGGGCGGCGGACTCCGACGCGACCACCCAGCCGCGCTCCAGACGGCCGAGGACCAGCGGGCGGATGCCCTGCGGGTCACGGGCCGCGTAGAGCGTGTGCTCGTCCATGAAGACGAGGGAGAAGGCGCCCCGGACGTCGGGGAGGACCTTCGCGGCGGCCTGCTCGATGGTGAGCGGCTTGCCGTCCTCGTCGACCTGGGCCGCGAGCAGCGCGGTGAGCAGATCGGTGTCGTTGGTGGCGGCCACCCGGGTCGAGCGGCCTTCCTTCTTGGGCAGGTCGGCGACCATCTCGGCGAGCTGCGCCGTGTTCACCAGGTTGCCGTTGTGGCCGAGCGCGATCGAGCCGTGGGCGGTTGCCCGGAACGTCGGCTGCGCGTTCTCCCACACGGAGGCACCGGTGGTCGAGTAGCGGGCGTGACCGACCGCGATATGACCTTGGAGGGAACCGAGAGAGGTCTCGTCGAAGACCTGGGAAACGAGCCCCATGTCCTTGAAGACGAGGATCTGGGAGCCGTTGCTAACCGCGATACCCGCGGATTCCTGGCCCCGATGCTGGAGGGCATAGAGCCCGAAGTACGTGAGCTTTGCGACCTCTTCACCCGGAGCCCAGACACCGAAGACGCCGCAAGCGTCCTGGGGGCCCTTCTCACCGGGAAGCAGATCGTGATTGAGTCGACCGTCACCACGTGGCACGTTTCCGAGTGTAGACGCGGTCGACCACTGGTCCGAATTGGCGAAATCCAGCACCGCGACGCTCGTACGATCACACCAACTGATCGTCTCTGGCTCGGAGAGGCCCACGAACCAGGCGGGGGAAGGGTTCCGACCCCCGGCGCCCCCGCGAGCGGACGCTCGTACCAGCTCCGGAATTCCTCCGCGATGTGACGGAGTTCGCAATCCGGCGGCGTCCCGGAGTCCGAAACACCGCCGCAACACCGCTGCCACACCCGGTCCCGGGGTGCGAGACGACGTTGACAGGTACGCGGACGCTGGAGAAAGCTCCAGCCCCATGCAGCCCTCGCGTGACCGGTCGGTCACCCTCGTCCAGCGCCGACACGTGGACCTCGTCCGTGTCACCAGCGCCGGCTGTCGCTGCCTCTGACCGGTCTCCCGGTCCTCCGCCTCTCCCCTCCCCCTCCTTGTCACCGCCTCCTCCGCGCCGCCGTCCCCCACCCCGCCCGGCGGCACCGGGACCGGAGGCGTACCCGCACGCCCGTCTGGAGACCCCCGTGTCCGCATCCCTCTCCCGCCGCGCCCTCGGCGGCGCCGCCGCCGGAGCCGCCGCCGCTGCCGCCATCGGCGTCACCGCCGCCCCGGCCCAGGCCGCCGCACCCGAGGAGCGCGAGTTCCGCGCCGCCAGCCCGCGCCGCCACTCCCGGCGCCCCAACATCCTCTTCATCCTCGGCGACGACCTCGGCTGGGCCGACCTCTCCTCGTACGGCTCGCCGCACATCCGCACCCCGCACCTCGACCGGCTCGCCCGCCAGGGCGTCCGCTTCACCGACGCCTACTCCGGCTCCGCGACCTGCTCCCCCACCCGCTTCAGCCTCTACACCGGCCGCTACCCGGGCCGCACCAAGGGGGGCCTCGCCGAACCCATCGCCGACCGGTCCGTCGGCCTGGAGCCCACCCACCCCACGCTCGCCTCGCTGCTCCGCGACTCCGGCTACGCCACCGCCCTCATCGGCAAGTGGCACTGCGGCTACCTGCCCGACTACTCCCCCACCCGATCCGGCTGGGACGAGTTCTTCGGCAACTTCGGCGGAGCCCTGGAGTACTACTCCAAGCTCGGCCTCGGCGGCGAGTACGACCTCTACGAGGGCGACGCCGAGTACAAGGACCTGCGCTACTACACGCGCATCCTCACCGAGCGGGCGAGCGAGTACGTCGGCCGCGACCACGACCGGCCCTGGCTCCTCAACCTGAACTTCACCACCCCGCACTGGCCGTGGGTCGCCGACGGCGACAAGGAGACCAGCGACGAGATCACCCGGCGCATCAAGGCGGGCGACGGCCGTGCCCTGTGGCACCAGGACGGCGGCTCGGTCGAGAAGTACACCCAGCTCGTCGAGGACCTCGACCGGTCGATCGGCAAGGTCCTGGACGCCCTGCGCCGCTCCGGTCAGGAGCAGGACACCCTCGTCGTCTTCGCCAGCGACAACGGCGGCGAACGCTTCTCCTACAACTGGCCGCTCGCCGGCAACAAGGGCTCCCTCCAGGAAGGCGGCATCCGCGTCCCGTCCGTGCTGCGCTGGCCGGCCCGGATCGACGGCGGCCAGGTCAGCGGCCTCCCGCTCTTCAGCCCCGACTGGACCGCCACCCTCCTCGAACTCGCCGGTGCCCGCCCCGACCCGGCCCACCCGCTCGACGGCACGAGCCTCGCCCGGTACCTGCTGCGCGGCGACGAGGTCCCGGAGCGGGACCTGTTCTGGCGGGTGCGCGGCGAGCGGGCCCTGCGGCGGGGCGACTGGAAGTACTACCGCGGCAAGTCCGGCCGCGACCAGCTCTTCCACCTCGGCCGGGACGTCCGCGAGCAGGCGGACCTGGCGGCCGTCGAGCCCGGTCTCACCGCCTCGCTGCGGACGGCCTGGGAACGGATCGACGCGGGACTCCTGCGCTACTGAGCACCGGCACCCGGCTCCGCGACCGCGACCGCGGTGAGGCCCTCGCCGGAGGCATCGGTGAGGGTCAGGGTCCGGTGGTCGAGCCGGTAGGTGAGCGGGCCGTCGAGGAGCTCGTACAGCTTCGTCTCCAGCTCCATCTGCGGGCTCGTGCACATCATGCGGGTGGTCGCGGCCGGGCCCTGGACCGTGAGCGTCTTCTCCGCCACCGTGGCGGTCGCGGAGAAGTTGTTGCAGCCCAGGTTGCCGCTGACCCGGCCGTCCTTGCCGAGGACGAGCCGCGCCTTGCCCTCACTGCCGGCGGGCGGTGAGGCCACGGTGTCCCCGGAGACGAGCCCGTCGATCTTCCAGGTCGTGCCGCGCAGCGGGGCGGCCGGCTCGGCGGTCAGTTCCAGACCGTTCCGGCCGTCCGGGGACGTCAGGGTGAGGGACTCACCCTTCAGCCTTCCCTTCAGCGGGCCGGAGAAGGCCTTCATCAGCTCCGTCTCGAAGCGCTGCCGGTCGCCGGGGCAGCCGATCTCGGTGATCCCCTGCCCGGAGACGGTGAGGGTGTCCCCGTTCACCGCGACGGCAGCGTCGAAGCCGTTGCAGCCGCTGTTCCCCCGCGCGCGGCCGTTCTCCCCGAAGTCGACGCGGGCGCCGTCCGGGGCGGTCGACCTCCGCCCGTCGAGCGTCACGGCGCCGATCGTCCAGTACGTACCGGCGACGGGGAGGTCGGGGGCGGCGGTGTCCGCGCCGGACCCGGAGCCTCCCTCCGTACCGCAGGCGGCGAGGAGGAGGACCAGGGCGGCGGCTGCGAGGGTGCGCGGCGTCTGCGTCTGCATGGCGGTGGGACGGCCGCGCGTACGAGTCGGTTCCCTCAGCCCATCAGGGGCAGGAGCCGCTCCAGGTCGGCGCGTTCGCCGCTCGCGCTGATCCGGGCCTCGTCGAGCTCCTTCGCCCACCGCGCCCGGCCGGTCGCGAGCCGGATCCAGGTCATGGGGTCCGTCTCGACCACGTTGGGCGGGGTGCCCCGGGTGTGCCGGGGGCCTTCCACGCACTGCACCACCGCGTACGGCGGCACCCGCACCTCGACCGCCCCGCCCGGGGCCTTCGACGCGAGCGCGTCGGCGAGCAGTCGGGTGCAGGCCGCGAGCGCCTGCCGGTCGTACGGGATGCCGGCGCCGGTCGCCGCGTTCAGGTCGTCGGTGTGGACGACGAGTTCGACGGTCCTGGTGACGAGGAAATCGGCGAGCGTCATCCCGCCGAAGCTCACCGGCAGGACGCGCTCGTCCTCGACGCCCGCCACCGCCCGCTCGTAATCGTCCGCCACGCGCGCGTACAGCCCGGTCAGGTCGGAGGCGTCGAGACCGCGGGTAAACGCGTCGATCCGCTCGGACGCGCCGGCCGTGACGAACGGCCAGTCGAGCAGCGCCAGCCGGTCCTTCGCCCGCTCCGGCATGGCGAGCAGCTGCGGCACGGAGTCGACCATCCACGCCAGATGCGCCGCCAGATCCCGTACCGACCACTCCCCCAGCCTGGTCGGCCCGTCGAGCTGCTCGGGCGTGAGCGCCCCGACTGCCTCCCGTACGTGGCCGAACTGGGCGAGCACGGCGGACCTGATCTTGGCGGAGTCATAGCTGCGGGTGCGCTTCTTGGCCGGTGGCATGGGGGCGAGCGTAGTCGGAGACTGGAGAGGTCGAGAGACGGGAGAGGGAAGGCTTCCAGCACAGCGTCTACCCGTACGAAAGGGGTCGATCAGCCATGGCTGAGCACCCTGACGCCGCCCTGGTCCGCCAGGGCTACGCCGCGTTCTCCAAGGGCGACATGGCGACCATACGGTCGATGATGACCGCGGACTGCACCCACCACTCGCCCGGCAGCAGCCGGATGTCCGGCCACTTCAAGGGCGTGGACAACATCCTCGAACACTTCGGGCAGCTCATGGAGCTCACCGACGGCACGTTCGAGGTCGAACTGAAGGGCGTCTATCCGGACGGCCGGGGCCATGTCATGGCGGTGCACAAGTGGCACGGCGACCGCGGCGACCGCGGCATCGAGATGGAGGGCGGGCTCTTCTTCAGCATCGTCGGCGGCAAGATGACCGACGTGGACGAGTGCGTCGCGGACATCGAGGAATCCGACGCCTTCTGGGGACCGCCCGACTGAACGTGACACGGATACGAGACGGCCCCCGGTCCCATGCGCAGGACCGGGGGCCGTCTCACGTACCGCGTCGGATCAGGCCAGCAGGGCCGGGATCGTCGCCTCGTGCGCCTCGCGCAGCTCCGTCAGGGAGAGCGCGAACTCGCCCTGGACGTCGACCGCGTCTCCGTCGACGACACCGATCCGGGTCGCCGGCAGACCCCGCGCACCGCACATGTCGGTGAAGCGGAGTTCCTCGCTGCGCGGGACGGCGACGACCGCGCGGCCCGCCGACTCCGAGAAGAGGAACGTGAAGGCGTCCAGGCCCTCGGGGACGACCAGGCGCGCACCGTTCCCGCCGCGCAGGCAGGACTCCACGACCGCCTGCACGAGACCGCCGTCGGACAGGTCGTGCGCCGCGTCGATCATGCCGTCGCGGGAGGCCGAGATCAGGATGTCGCCGAGCAGCTTCTCCCGGTCGAGGTCCACGGCCGGCGGCATGCCGCCGAGGTGCTGGTGGATCACCTCGGACCAGGCCGAGCCGCCGAACTCGCCCCGCGTGTCGCCGAGCAGGTAGAGGAGCTGGCCCTCTTCCGCGAAGGCGATCGGCGTACGGCGGTTCACGTCGTCGATCACACCGAGGACGGCCACGACCGGCGTCGGGTGGATCGCGGTCTCGCCCGTCTGGTTGTAGAGCGAGACGTTGCCGCCCGTCACCGGGGTGCCCAGCTGGAGGCAGCCGTCCGCGAGACCACGGGTGGCCTCGGCGAACTGCCACATCACGTCCGGGTCCTCGGGCGAACCGAAGTTCAGGCAGTCCGAGATGGCGAGCGGCTTGGCACCGGAGGCGGCGACGTTGCGGTACGCCTCCGCCAGGGCGAGCTGCGCACCGGTGTACGGGTCGAGCTTCGCGTACCGGCCGTTGCCGTCGGTCGCCATGGCCACGCCGAGGTTGGTCTCCTCGTCGATACGGACCATGCCCGCGTCCTCGGGCTGCGCCAGGACCGTGTTGCCCTGCACGAACCGGTCGTACTGGTCCGTGATCCAGGACTTGGAGGCCTGGTTCGGGGAGGAGACGAGCCTGAGGACCTGGTCCTTCAGCTCGGCGCCGTTCTGCGGCCGGGGCAGCTTGCCCGCGTCGTCGGCCTGGAGCGCGTCCTGCCACGCCGGGCGCGCGAACGGCCGGTGGTAGGTCGGGCCCTCGTGGGCGACGGAGCGCGGCGGCACGTCGACGATCTGCTCGCCGTGCCAGAAGATCTCCAGGCGCTCGCCCTCGGTCACCTCACCGATGACGGTGGCGATGACGTCCCACTTCTCGCAGATCTCCAGGAAGCGCTCGACGTGCTGCGGCTCGACGATCGCGCACATGCGCTCCTGCGACTCGCTCATGAGGATTTCCTCGGGCGAGAGGGTCGCGTCACGCAGGTGCACCCGGTCGAGCTCGACGCGCATGCCGCCGGAACCGGCGGAGGCCAGCTCGGACGTGGCACAGGAGAGCCCGGCGCCGCCGAGGTCCTGGATGCCCGCGACCAGCTTCTCCTTGAAGATCTCCAGGGTGCACTCGATGAGGAGCTTCTCCTGGAAGGGGTCGCCGACCTGGACGGCGGGGCGCTTGGTCGGCTTCGTGTCGTCGAAGGTCTCGGACGCGAGGACCGAGACGCCGCCGATGCCGTCACCACCCGTGCGGGCGCCGTACAGGATCACCTTGTTGCCGGGGCCGGAGGCCTGGGCGAGGTGGATGTCCTCGTGCTTCATCACGCCGATGCAGCCGGCGTTGACGAGCGGGTTGCCCTGGTAGCAGGAGTCGAAGACGACCTCGCCGCCGATGTTGGGCAGGCCGAGGCAGTTGCCGTAGCCGCCGATGCCGGCGACGACACCGGGCAGCACGCGCTTGGTGTCGGGGTGGTCGGCCGCGCCGAAGCGCAGCGGGTCGACGACCGCGACCGGGCGGGCGCCCATGGCGAGGATGTCGCGGACGATGCCGCCGACGCCGGTGGCCGCGCCCTGGTAGGGCTCGATGTACGAGGGGTGGTTGTGCGACTCGACCTTGAAGGTGACCGCGTACCCCTGGCCCACGTCGACGACGCCGGCGTTCTCGCCGATGCCGACGAGCATGGCGTCGTTCTCCGGGACCTTCTCGCCGAACTGCTTCAGGTGCACCTTGCTGCTCTTGTAGGAGCAGTGCTCGGACCACATGACGGAGTACATGGCGAGCTCGGCGCCGGTGGGACGGCGGCCGAGGATCTCGCGGATGCGCGCGTACTCGTCCTCCTTGAGGCCGAGCTCCTTCCAGGGCTGCTCGGCCTCGGGGGTCCCGGTGGCGTGCTTGACGGTGTCGAGGCTCATCAGGCGTTGACCAGCTTCTTGAGGATCGAGGTGAAGAAACCGAGGCCGTCCGTCTTGCCGGTGCCGATCAGCGGCTCGACGGCGTGCTCGGGGTGCGGCATGAGGCCGACCACGTTGCCCGCGGCGTTGGTGATGCCCGCGATGTCACGCAGCGAGCCGTTGGGGTTCGTGTCCAGGTAGCGGAAGGCCACCCGCCCCTCGGCCTCCAGCTCGTCGAGCACACGCTCGTCCGCGACGTACCGGCCGTCCATGTTCTTGAGCGGGACCTCGATCTCCTGGCCCTTGACGTAGTCAGAGGTCCAGGCGGTCTCCGCGTTCTCCACCCGCAGCTTCTGGTCGCGGCAGATGAAGTGGAGGTGGTTGTTGCGCAGCATCGCGCCGGGCAGCAGGTGTGCCTCGGTGAGGATCTGGAAGCCGTTGCAGATGCCGAGGACGGGCATGCCCGCCTTCGCCTGCTCGATGATCGTCTCCATCACCGGCGAGAAGCGGGAGATGGCTCCGGCCCGCAGGTAGTCCCCGTAGGAGAAGCCGCCTGCCAGGACCACGGCGTCGACCTGCTTGAGGTCCTTGTCGCGGTGCCAGAGCGAGACGGGCTCGGCGCTGGCCAGGCGGGCTGCGCGCAGCGCGTCCTGGTCGTCGAGCGTGCCGGGGAAGGTGACGACGCCGATGCGTGCGGTCACGATTCCACCTTCACGATGAAGTCTTCGATCACGGTGTTGGCAAGGAAGGTTTCGGCCATCTCATGGATGCGGGCGAGGGCGGCCTCGTCGACCGGGCCCTCCACCTCCAACTCGAAGCGCTTCCCCTGGCGGACGTCGGCGATTCCGGCGAATCCCAGGCGGGGCAGTGCACGCTGCACCGCCTGCCCCTGAGGGTCGAGGATCTCCGGCTTGAGCATGACGTCGACTACGACGCGTGCCACTGGCACTCCCGGTGGTGTGTTGCGTGGGCGGTTCCATCAGCGTACCTGCCTCCAAATTCTACGCGGGTAGAGATCTGAAGGATCCTCCAAAAGCCAGGCCGCGAGACCGCTCGGCCGACGAACGCCACACCCTCCCCGCCCCGGCCCGCGCACACAAAATTCGAGTGAAATATTGCGGAGTCCATTGCTCCGGGACACGCTGAAACAATTGCCAGGGCTTCACAATGCGACGCCTACCGCTGTACAAAGGAATGCAGAAGAAAGCAGCATTGTCCCGGCACAGCCGTAAGGTCGACATCGTCGCACGTCAGAGGCGCCACAAGCGTCCTCTCCGCGACACCGGCCGCATGAAAGGACCGATATCCGTGGCTCAGCGTGTGGTGGTCACTCTCTCCGACGACATGGACGGCGGAGAAGCGGCTGAGACGGTCGCCTTCGGTCTTGACGGGAAGATGTACGAGATCGACCTGAATGCTGCCAATGCAGAGAAACTCCGCAAGGCACTCGCCCCGTACCTCACCGCCGGGCGCAAGATCACGGGCAGGGCGGCGGCCGGCCGGAACCCCTCGGTGGAGGCGTACACCCACACCGCCCTCGCTCCCGATCCGGCGGCGGTCCGCGCCTGGGCGCAGTCCAACAAGATGGAGGTGCCGGCCCGCGGGCGCATCCCCAAGCGCGTCTACGAGGCCTTCCGCGCCGCGAGCTGACCTCCGGCCCGAGCGACGCCGGGAGCCGAGTTGCATTGCACCCCCGATGATCCGGTAGAGTCTGGATCACGCCGAGGGGCAAGGCCGAAAAGCCGAACCTCACGCAGCGTGCGGGTGTAGTTCAGTAGTAGAACATCCCCCTTCCAGGGGGAAGGCGCAGTGTGCAATTCCTGTCACCCGCTCTGCATCGCTCGACCGACCACTGGTGTGGATCAGGTAGAGTAGTGCTCGCACCGCCCAGTGAAAGCTGAGCGGCAGCAATGCGGACGTGGCTCAGTTGGTAGAGCATCACCTTGCCAAGGTGAGGGTCGCGAGTTCGAATCTCGTCGTCCGCTCAGGAGTGCGAAGGCCCCGGTTCTCAGGAACCGGGGCCTTCGTCGTACGCCCGGACGGTGTGAAGCGCCCCACACGGCGGCGTGTCCCACGCACCCGAAACGTTGGGTATAGTTGGCTCCGCGCTACGGCGCATGCGGACGTGGCTCAGTTGGTAGAGCATCACCTTGCCAAGGTGAGGGTCGCGAGTTCGAATCTCGTCGTCCGCTCCATGAAGAAGCCCCCGGTCGATCCGACCGGGGGCTTTCTCGTGCCTTCGGACCCTGGGCCCCCCGGCCTGATCCGAGGGACGGGGCCTAGAAGCTGTCGGACCAGGTCTTGCCGGTCAGCAGCTCGTACGCCTCCAGGTACTTCGCGCGCGTGGCGTCCACGATCTCCTGCGGGAGGGGCGGCGGCGGCTGCTCGCTCTTGCGGTCCCAGCCCGAGGCCGGGGAGGTCAGCCAGTCCCGGACGAACTGCTTGTCGTACGAGGGCTGGGCACGGCCCGGCTCCCACTGCGCGGCCGGCCAGAACCGGGAGGAGTCCGGGGTGAGGACCTCGTCGGCCAGCACCAGGGACGTCCCGTCGAAGCCGAACTCGAACTTCGTGTCGGCGAGGATGATCCCGCGGTCGCGGGCGATGTCACGGGCCCGGCTGTACACGGCCAGGGTCGTCTGACGCAGCATCGCGGCCGTCTCGGCGCCGACCTGGCGGGCGACCTCCTCGTACGACACGTTCTCGTCGTGGTCGCCGACCGCGGCCTTGGTGGCCGGGGTGAAGATCGGGGCGGGCAGCTCGGAGCCGTCGCTCAGACCCTCGGGGAGCGCCAGGCCGCAGACCGTACGGGACTCGACGTACTCGACGAGACCGGAGCCGGTGAGGTAGCCGCGGGCCACGCACTCGACCGGGATCATGTTCAGCGACTTGCAGATCAGCGTGCGGCCCGCCCAGTCGGCGGGGGCGCCGGCCGGCAGCTCGGTCGAGAGCACGTGGTGGGGGACCAGGTCGGAGAGCCGGTCGAACCACCACAGGGAAAGCTGGGTGAGGACCCGGCCCTTGTCGGGGATCTCGGTGGGCAGGACCCAGTCGTACGCGGACATGCGGTCGCTCGCCACCATCACGAGGTCACCGGCCTCGTTCCGGTACAGGTCGCGCACCTTGCCCGTGTGGAGATGGGTGAGGCCCGGGACCTGGACAGGCTCGGGCTTTTCTACGAATCCGGACACGGTTCCTCCGCGTAGGTTGATCCAGGAGCATGTCGATTCTCTCGCACCGGACCGGGTCGTCGGCGAGCGGGCCCGGTCCGTCCTGATCCGTCCTGGTCAGCCTCGGTCGATACTCGTACGGATCCGGTCAGTCCCTCTTACAGATCCGGTCGAGAAGGTTCGCGGTGGCGCGCTGGACCCGGGGGTCGACGTGGCCCGGCCGGTCCAGTGCGGGCGACCAGGCGAAGGTCCCGGAGGCGAAGACCCAGGCACCCGAGGGCGCCCGGTAGAGCGAGGTCTCCTGGTGGCGAAGTGCCCCGTCGCCGTCCCGGTAGGGCGAGTGGGCGAGCAGGATGCGGCCCTGGTGCTCGGGCAGCGCCGTCCGTGGGAAGTAGCGGTCGGCCTCACCCGCCACCAGCCCCGGGATCTCGTCGCCGTCACCGGCTCCGGTGGCCTCCCAGAGCCAGTGCTCGGCGTTCCGCACGACCAGCGGGTGCGGTTCGGGCACCCGGCCCGCGTACTGGATGCCGAGGAGCTGCTGCTCGGGCCGGTCCACCTCGCGCCACAGGGCCGGACGGCCGGGGCCGCGCCGCTTGCGGCAGGTGAGGAGCCGGTCCGGCACGCCGGAGGGCGAAGGGCCCAGCTCCACCTGCCAGTACATGGTGTTGGCGGAGAGGAAGACCAGCGAGGTGCCCTGGTCGCGGGCGAGTTCGGCGGTCCTGCGCATCGGCGCCGACCAGTACTCGTCGTGCCCGGGGAAGACCAGGCCCCGGTAGCGGCTCGGGTCGACCCGGCCGGCGTGCAGGTCGCGGGTCTCCGCGTACGCCAGGTCGTAGCCGTAGCGCTCGGCCCAGCGGATGAAGTCGTAGGCGTGCCCGACGTGCAGGGGCAGGCCCGCACCCGCGTACGGGCGGTCGAAGGAGACGGTGACGGCCGCCTCCTGCTCGCCGAGCAGCCTGCCGTCCTCGTCCCAGGCGTGGTACAGGCTGGCGCCGGTGCGACCGTCCTCCGGATAGAGGTTGTACGCCTGCCAGGTCACGTCCGGAAGGACGAGGAGCAGATCCGCCGGGTGGTTGTCGCGGACCGTGAACGGGATGTGCGAGCGGTAGCCGTCGGCGGTGGTGAGGACGGCGACGTACGCGCCGATCGACCAGTACGTCGGCACCTGCAGCCGCCACGACTGCCACCAGTGATGACAGGACACCGTGCGGTCGGCGGTCAGCGGCGCCGGCTGGACGATGCCGGAGAGGCGCGGACTCGTGGTGATCTTCGCGGCGCCGTCACCGCCGTAGTGACCGATCCGGTAGACGTCGACCGAGAACTGCTGCGGCGGGTCCACCGTGACATGGAAGTCGATCGACTCACCGGGCGCCACGGCACCGTCGGACGCGAACCCCTTGATCTGGCGCCTGACGTCGTCGGCCGTGCGCGGGCCGCCACTGCCGCCCCGGGCCAGGGTCTCGTCCGCGTACCAGGGGACCATCTGGCCGGTGTCGTCGAAGTAGTTCTCGGATCCGCGCAGCCAGGGCAGCGGACCCTGGCCGAAGGGATCCGTGACGGCGTGCGCGAGCGCGCCCGACTCCCACCGTCTGATCTGGTCCGCCCCCATGCTGCGCCCCTCCCTCGACTCCCCCGGGTCGGCTGGTCAGTGCCTCTGGTCCGTGTCTCTGTCAGTGACGGTCTCCAGCACATCACATAACGCACGCACTCCGTCACCGTTCGTCGCGAATTGACGAGAGTGGAAGCCGAGGCTCCGGGAAGACGTCGCGCGCGGACGTCTCCGGGGCCCCTCGGCGGGCCCTCAGACCAGCCGTACCGGCTTCTCCGCCCGCACTCCCGTGCGGGCCAGCCAGACACGCAGCGGCTCCGGGTCGCCGTCCTCGACCAGGGCGAGGACACGGGGGCCGAGGTCCACCGCCCGCTCGCCGCCCACCAGCAGCGCGGGCCCGTCGAGCCAGTCGAGGCCCGGGGCCGCCGCAGCGGTGTCCACGGCGGCGCAGCAGACCATCGCGGTCACATGGTCGGCGAGCAGATCGCGGCCGGAACGGGGCGGCTGAAGCGGGAAGAGCGGCAACGGCCCGTCGGGACCGGAGACGGCCACGGGAGCCGCGCTGCCGGAGCGGTCGTCCTTGTCCGCGCTCCCGGCCGCCGCCTCCGCGTTCAGGACGGTGGCGGCCACCCGCGCCTCCCGTGCGGCCTCCTCACGGGAGAGGAGAGCACTGAGGGCTCCTGCGAGCGCCTCTGCGGCGGGGTTGACGGGCTCTTCGTGGTCGTCGTCGGCCGAGAGCGGGTGATCGCTGTCGTCGTCGGCCGAGAGCGGGTGATCGCTGTCGTCGTCGGCCGAGAGCGGGTGATCGCTGTCGTCGTCGGCCGAGAGGGGCGGGTCGTCGTGGGTGTCGGTGGGCTTCCTCGGCTCCGAGGACAGGTGGGCGATCACCCGGGTCAGGGTCGGGCCGTCGGCGGCGGACGACGCGTCGGCGGGAGCGCCGGCCACGCCGAGCCCGTCGAGAACCTGGTGCAGCCGCGCCGCGTCGGTGCGCCACTTCCGGTCGACGACCTCCTCCGGGTACTCGCTCCACTCCACCGGCGACCAGTCGGGGCCGGGTTCGGCCGGGCCGCCGTGGAAGAGGCGGGCGGCGAGCAGCGAGGTGGCCTCGTCGACCGCGCCCGGCTCCTCCAAGAGGTCGCAGGCGGGCCGCTCGCCGAGGCGGGAGGAGAAGCCGTCCGCCAGCCTGTCCCGGCGCGACAGTTCGGTCAGGGCGGAGACCACGCCCGCGTCGAGCCTGGAGGGCCAGCGGCCCATCCGCCAGGCGGGCAGCGCGACCCGTGTGAGGAGACGGTCCCAGCCCGCGTAGGCCAGGCCGACCTGCTCCTGCGCCACGATCCGTACGCCGTAGTCCACGGCCTGGGCGCGCTCCGAGCCGGCCACGGCGACCCCGCGCTCCATCTCGGCCGCGTGCCCGCGGCAGGCGCGCAACAGGACGCGGGCGACCTGTCCGACGCCGTGCGCGCCGAGTCTGCGGACCGGGTCGAGGCCGGGGGCCCGCGGCACGGCGACGGCGGCGTCCAGGCCCCGGACGAAGCGGCGGGCGGCGGCTATGTCGGGGTGGGCGGCCGGTCCGGTGCCGGCGACGACGGGGGCGAGGACAGCGCGCAGTTCGCCGACCCGCATCCACCAGAGGAAGGGCGAGCCTATGACGAGGACGGGAGCGCCCTCTTCGGCGCCGTCTCCGGACCACGTACGCCGTGCGCGGTGATCCCCTCGGGCGCGTCGAGCCCCGTGGGCGCGGTGGGTGCGGTCCTCCAGCCAGCTGTCGCAGTCCGGGGTCAGGGCTATCCCGGCGGGGGCCGGGACTTCCAGGCGGTCGGCCAGGTCCCGGACGAGCCGGTAGAGATCGGGGGCGGCGGCCTCGGAGAGCTCCACCGTCGGCGTCGCGGCCGGGCGGGCCCTGGCGACGACGAGGGCGACGGCCGTGGCGGCGAGGAGGACGACGACCGCGAGGACGGTCACCACCCAGCGGGCCGCGTCCCAGCCGGAGCCGGTGAAGTGGCCGGTGACCCCGCCCGCGTACAGGACGACGGCCACGGCCGCGGGAAGGACCGCGAGGCCGAGGGCCCTGCCGCGGACCCGGAGGACGCCGAGGGCCCGGGAGCGCGCGGCGCGCACACCCCATTCCTCGCCGACATCGGAACCGGTACCGGACACGCCGTACATCACCCCCTCCTGTCCATGCCGGGACTGCCTGTGGCGGTGTTGGTCACTCCCCCACTGTGGCACCCGCCACCGACATCGCAATGCCGGTGGGCCAAGTGCCGGAACGCCTGTGCCGCACCCTAGTTGGGGCTTTGGCGGACGTCATCCGGATGGCCGAGCCGTCACTCGATGGAATGGCTTTGGGTAAAGGTGATGGCGCTCGTGCGGCCGTACGGTTCACCGCACGGCCGCTCGACACATCAGCACATCAGCGCGTTGTTCAGGCCTCGGCGGCCTTCCGCGCGATGTCCGTACGGTGCTGGGAGCCGTCAAGGCGGATACGGCCGACCGCCGCGTACGCGCGCTCGCGTGCCTGCTCCAGGTCCGTTCCGGTCGCGGTGACCGACAGGACACGGCCGCCCGCGCTGACGATCGCGTCGCCGTCCCGCCTGGTCCCGGCGTGGAGCACGTACGCGTGCGGGGCGTCCTTCTCCGCGACCTCGTCCAGGCCCTCGATCGGGTCGCCCGTGCGCGGGGTGTCCGGGTAGTTGTGCGAGGCGATGACCACGGTGACAGCGGCCTCGTCGCTCCAGCTCAGCGGGGCCTGGTCCTCCAGGGTGCCGTTGGCGGAGTTCAGCAGGACGCCCGCCAGCGGGGTCTTCAGCCGGGCCAGGACCACCTGGGTCTCGGGGTCGCCGAAGCGCGCGTTGAACTCGATGACCCGTACGCCGCGGCTCGTGATCGCCAGACCCGCGTACAGCAGGCCGGAGAACGGCGTGCCACGGCGGCGGAGCTCGTCGACCGTCGGCTGGAGGACGGTCGCGAGGACCTCGTCGACCAGCTTCGGGTCGGCCCACGGCAGCGGCGAGTAGGCGCCCATGCCGCCGGTGTTCGGGCCCTCGTCGCCGTCGAGCGCGCGCTTGAAGTCCTGCGCGGGCCGGAGCGGCAGGACGGTGGTGCCGTCGGTGATCGCGAAGAGGGAGACCTCGGGGCCGTCGAGGTACTCCTCGATGACCACCCGGTCGCAGGAGAGGGCGTGGGCGCGGGCCTGCGCGAGGTCGTCGGTGACGACGACGCCCTTGCCGGCGGCGAGGCCGTCGTCCTTCACCACGTAAGGAGCGCCGAAGGCGTCGAGCGCCTCGTCGATCTCCTCAGGGGTCGTGCAGACGTAGCTGCGGGCGGTGGGCACCCCGGCGCCGGCCATGACGTCCTTGGCGAACGCCTTGGAGCCCTCCAGCTGCGCGGCCTCCCCCGACGGGCCGAAGACGGGGATCCCGGCCGCGCGGACGGCGTCGGCGACGCCCGCGACGAGCGGGGCCTCCGGGCCGACGACGACGAGCCCGGCACCGAGTTCGGTGGCGAGGCGCGCGACGGCGTCGCCGTCCAGCTGGTCGACGGGGTGCAGCTCGGCGACCTCCGCGATTCCGGCGTTGCCGGGCGCGCAGTGCAGAGCGGTGACGTCGGGATCGAGGGAGAGAGAGCGGCACAGGGCGTGTTCGCGGGCGCCGCCGCCGATGACGAGGACCTTCACGTCAGCCAGGGTAGCCCGCCGCCCGGGATGACCCTTGTGCGGGCCACTGAACGAGACGCCCCTACTCGTTCGTGTATTCCTCCACAACGGTGGCTCCGAGCTCGCGCACGATCAGGTCGTGCCCGGAGAGGGCGGAGTCGACGAGGTCGGGATCGTCCTCCTCCGGTACGTCGTCCTCGGGCGCCACCGGCGGCGGCGCGGGCGGCGTGTACGCGGGCGCGGGAGCCTGCGCGGGGGCCGGGGCCGGGGCCGACGCCTGCGGGAAGGCGGAGACGGGCGCCGAAGGGGCCTGCGACGGGGCGGGGGCGGGCGGCGGGGCCTGTTGGAAGGCCGGAGCGGGCGCCTGCGGCCGGCCGCCGCCGAAGCCTCCGGTGCCGCCCGAGCCGCCGAAGCCGGTGGCGGCGGGCGGCGGCGAGGCACCGCCCGAGGGATCGATGATCGCCTCGATCTTCCAGTTCACGTGGAACTGCTCGGAGAGCGCCTGCTTGAGGACGTCCTCGCTGCCGCTGCTCGCGAAGTTGTCGCGGGCCCCGGCGTTGAGGAAGCCGAGCTGGAGGGTGGTGCCGTCGAAGCCCGCGACCTGGGCGTTCTGGCTGAGCAGGATCCAGGTGAAGCGGCGCCGGTTCTTGACGGCGTCGAGGATCTGCGGCCAGAGGTTCCGCACCTGGGCGATGTCCCCGCCGCCTCCGCCGGTGGGCGCGGGGGCCGGGCTGGGGGCGTGCGCGGGCTGAGCCTGTACGGGAGCGGGTGCGGGTGCGGCGGCCGGGGCGGACGCGCCGGGCCAGGCACCGGGGGCGCCGCCGCCGGGGGTGGCGGCACCCGGCCAGGCACCGGGCCGGGGCGCGGCGGGAGCGGCGGGGGCCTGGACGGCCTCGGGCTGCTGCGGTGCTTGTGCGGCCTGGGCAGGAGCGGGAACGGGTGCGGGTGCGGGCGGCGGCGGCGGGGCCATCGGGGTGTGGGCTTCGGGCCCGGGGACGTACCCCATGGCGGGCGCAGGAGGCCCGGGCGTGAAGACGGGCGCGGGCGCGGCGGCCGCCCCGCGCTCCAGGCGGTCGAGCCGTGCCTGGACCGAACGCTCGTCGTCGAAGGCGGCGGGCAGCAGCACGCGCGCGCAGATCAGCTCCAGCTGGAGCCGGGGCGAGGTGGCGCCCCGCATCTCGGTCAGTCCGCTGTTGACGAGATCGGCGGCCCTGCTGAGCTCGGCGGCGCCGAAGACGGACGCCTGGGCCTGCATGCGCTCGATCACGTCGGCCGGGGCGTCGATGAGCCCCTTCTCGGCCGCGTCCGGCACGGCGGCGAGGATCACCAGGTCGCGGAGCCGCTCAAGGAGGTCGGCGACGAACCGGCGCGGGTCGTTGCCACCCTCGACGACCTGGTCGACGACCTCGAAGGCGGCGGCGCCGTCCCCTGCGGCGAACGCTTCCACGACCGAGTCGAGCAACGACCCGTCCGTGTAGCCGAGCAGGGACGTCGCCATGGCGTATGTCACACCGTCGGCGGCGGCGCCGGCCAGGAGCTGGTCCATGACGGACATCGAGTCACGCACGGATCCGGCGCCGGCGCGCACGACGAGCGGCAGCACGCCCTCCTCGACGGGGATGCCCTCGCGCCCGCAGACCTCGCCCAGGTACTCCCGGAGGGTGCCGGGCGGCACGAGCCGGAAGGGGTAGTGGTGGGTCCGCGACCGGATCGTCCCGATGACCTTCTCGGGTTCGGTGGTGGCGAAGATGAACTTCAGGTGCTCCGGCGGCTCCTCGACCACCTTCAGGAGGGCGTTGAAGCCCGCCGAGGTGACCATGTGGGCCTCGTCGATGATGTAGATCTTGTAGCGGCTGGACGCGGGCCCGAAGAATGCCTTCTCCCGCAGGTCACGGGCGTCGTCCACACCACCGTGCGAGGCCGCGTCGATCTCGATGACGTCGATCGACCCCGGCCCGTTCCGCGCGAGGTCACGGCAGGACTGGCACTCCCCGCAGGGCGTCGGCGTGGGCCCCTGCTCGCAGTTCAGGCACCGCGCCAGGATCCGCGCGCTGGTCGTCTTGCCACACCCGCGGGGCCCGCTGAACAGGTACGCGTGATTGACCCGGTTGTTCCGCAGGGCCTGCTGCAACGGGTCGGTGACATGCTCCTGCCCAATGACCTCGGCGAAGGACTCGGGGCGATAGCGGCGGTAGAGCGCGAGAGACGACACGTATACGAGGTTATAGGCGCCCACCGACAACCAGGGCCCACCGACGACGGGGACGATCACGACCGCCACTCCCGCCCCTGGAAACCGGGCACCTCGGGAAGCCGGACCGCCGGGGAACGCAAGCGCCCCCCACGCACCTGCCAGAGCCGACCTACCCTTGCTGCCTTCCGGCCCTGGGGGAGTTCAGTCAGATAGCACCGCGTGAGGGGCTCCGCCAAGGGTACCCGATCCCGGGACCTGGCGGCTCCCCACGGGGGCCCGCGGAACGTTCTTGTGGATCACGTTCGCGAGCACCCCTCAACGTCTTGTATTGTTTGCGGCGGAGGATTCGCCTAGTGGCCTAGGGCGCACGCTTGGAAAGCGTGTTGGGGGCAACCCCTCACGAGTTCGAATCTCGTATCCTCCGCCAGTGCCTCACCGGGCACGATGTCGAAGGGCCCCACCGTTCGCGGTGGGGCCCTTCGACGTGTGTGGTTGCAGTTTTGATTGCAGTTCCCGGCTATCGCCCGTTGAGGACGGCCCGGCACTCGTTGCAGTACATGGCCGGGTTCTGCCCGTACCGCCGCATCATCTGGCTGCAGCCAGCGCACAGCCCGAGCTCCCACGGCGGGCAGCCCAGCGCCGCGGAGGCCGCCGCCCGCTCGACGGGAGTGATCCGCGCCGGGTCGCCGGAGCGTTGTGCCGGCAGGCGGGGCAGGGTGAAGCCGCCGGTCGGCTGGTCGAGATCGCGAAGAGGCCGGGCGTCACTGACGAACCAGCTGTCCTCGCCTGCCCGGCAGGCACGGTCGATCTCCTGCTCGGTGAAGGTGATCACGTCGTCATCCTCTTCGACGGGGACCACGGGCAGGGGCGCCTTCTCGTCGACGATCTCCTCCCAGAGCGCACGATCGGCCGCCGACACCCACATGTGCCGCCCAGCGCGGCCACTGCCCCGACTGGGCACGTAGACGGGGACGCTCTCCCCCATCGCGCTCCGCAGGACAAGGTCCTCGATGAAGACCGGCTTCTTTTCCGGGAGGCACAGCGCCGGCACGAACCAGTCCGCGTGAATCGCGCCGCAATGGCCGGCGCCGTCGCTGACGAGACAGTGGCGCTCGCTGCTCGGTACGCACTTCCAGACTTCGAGGTGCCGGTACCCGCCACGGATCACCATCTCCTTGCCATCGGAGATGTCCTTCCACGGCATGTCATCGACGCGCGCCCAGGGTGCCCGGTCGATCAGGGAAGCCGTCCGGTCCTTCGCCACCCAGAGCGGGGTGATGCCGTGCTCTACGGCATTGACCGAGCGCCGGTGCACGCTGCTGGGACTGAGATGGTGGTACTGGATCTCCCAGCCGATCCGCAGTCCACCAGGCCCGGTGACGACGGCGTCCGAGACGCTCCGCCGGTTGGCCATGGGAACCTCGGCCTCGGCGCCCAGGCCGTACCGCGCGGCAGTCTCGACGACCCGTTCCTTGGTGGCCTTGTGTTGCGCGCTCTCCGCCGGGGTCGCCTTATGCGTGATCGGCAGGTGCGAGGCCACGAGCGGCCGCCGACCCCCGACCCGCCCTCGGCGGATGAACATCCACGGCGACTTCCCGCCGGTCTCTGACAAGCATTCCCGCCCGTCGTGGTGCGCGAGACATTCGAGCAGCTGCGGGTCGCGGTCAGAGACCCTGCCGGTGATCTCCCGCAGCAGATCGGGACGCCCCGGGTGACCGAGGTCGGGCAGGGACAGATTGATCTCTATGCCATATCCGGTGTGCCACACCCCATTTGCCACCTCTCCACCATAGGAAGGACCACTGGTACTCCAACAGAGCGCATGCTCAGAGGTGTTGGCAGCACTTGCCCTGCACTACCGACCCGCCCGGAGGCGAATCGAGCAGCCGGAAGGACCTTCGAACTCCCAGGTGGACAAAGGCTCCGCGACAACCTGCCTCAATCCCGCCGAGTCGTGCGTGCGGATGTCCGAAACCAGCCGCAATGACTCCACGAGCGTGAGTAGGATCACGCTTCATTCGCGCGGCCAGGTAGGGCCGCACGTAGTGTCTGCTCACCCGCTCTCCAGGTCGTGAAGGTGGATGGATGACGGCTCCCACAATCGGGACGTTGCTTCTGCAGAACAGGTACGAGATCACCGCGGGTCCGCATACAGGTGATGGCGAATCCCAGGTCTGGGAGGCTTTCAGCGACGGCTACACGTACCTGCTCAAGACGTGGACGTACGAGGGTGAGCAACCGGACAGGGTGCAGCGCGCCCTCTGGGACCACGAACTGCGCACCCTGTACAAGATCGCGAGCAGTCCCAGGGCAGACGACGCCCTGGTCGTGCTGAAGGACGCCGGCCTCGACCGGGGACACAACTGCTTCGTCATGGTCCTGGAGGCGCCGGGCTACGAGCGCGTCGCCACCGCGCTACGACGCCGGGCACGCTACCCGTGGCTCTCGAACCGCGGGACAGCCGCCCGCGAACAGTTGTGGAACGGCTTACGGCGCGTCGCCACAGGGCTGAACCTGCTGCACGAGCGACAGGTCCTGCACCGGGGCGTGGACCTCGACTCCCTCTTCTTCGACGCGGACCTCGGTGCCGAATCCCTGCGGCTCGGCGGCTTCGAGTGGTCCGTCAAACTGGGCCGTCCGGTGGGGACCCGACCTCCTGTCGGCTGGCCGGTTCCACCCGAGCGCACCACGGGCGGCGTGACTGCCTGGCGTCAGGACGACGACTGGTTCGCCTTCGGCATCCTCTGCGCACGGCTGCTCCTCGACCTTGAACGCTTCACCACCAATTCCCCGCCCGAGCGTCACGCACGGGTGCTCAAGACCATCGACACCGCCAAGGCCGAGCTGACCGAGGCCGAACGCAAGCTGCTGCTGGACCTCGTCGCCGAAGACCCGCTGGAGCGCCTGACCGCGCCGTACGACATCATCGGCCGGATCCAGGACATCACTCGGGCCCTGGCCAACCCCCTGCGCACCCAGCAGGAGGACGCCCAGTACGTCCTGGCCCTCGATCTGCGGCGGCCGGAGTTCATCGATCACCTGATGGACAGCGGGCTGCGCGACCACCTGCGCCTCGACCCCATGGGGACCTTCATCCCTGGGGACCCGATCCACCGGAAGGAGGCGTGCGAGTTCGTCCGCCAGGACCTGCAGAAGCCCCTTCTGTACGCCGTCCCCAACAGGCCGTACTTCATCCTCGTCGGCGGCAGGCTCAGCCTGAGGATCACGCCGCACCGGGGGAAGGACGGCACGTCCAGCTGGCAGGTCGCGGACTGCCGGTCCGCCCAGCCGCTGCTCTACAGCGAGGGCGACGACAGCTTCCGCGAGCTCCCGCCTGGCCGCGTGTTCGCCTATGCCAGGGACGAGGTGGCCCGCGACCGTACGATCGCGCAAAACGCCACGTCGTGGGAGCTCGCGCTACCGAAGATCGATCGCAGTGCCCAGGTCTCGCGCGAGCTCGGCCGCTTCCACGAGTTCGTCCGCGTGAGCAATCAGATCGAGCTGCTCCTCCTCGACTCACAGATTTTCCCGTACGAAGTCGTCCGCCCCCCGTGGCAGGAGGACGGCGTGGAGCGGGCCGTGGTCAAGGAGCGCGCGCGCCCCGAAGGACACGAGATCTTCGAGCCGTTCCGCGTGGACTTGATCGACTTCCTGCAGAAGGAGGTACGGGGCAGCGACCGCAAGGTGATCCTGTCGGGAGCCCGCGACGGCGCCCGCCTCAAGCTCCCGCCCCGGGACCCCCAGTCCGACGACGACGGCAACGTGTGGCAGGTGGACGCCATGGACCAGGCGACCGAGTGCATCACGCTCAGCCGCCCGGGCCTGAGCAAAGGTCGGGTGAAGCTGGAGAAGGAGGGGTTCCTCCGCAGCGCTGGCATGCCCGGCCAGATCAGTCTGTTCCGGCGTCGCAAGAAGGCCATCGACGCCCTCGACCAGCACGGATACCTCCTGCGCTCGCTGGCCACCCCGAGCCACGTCCGCATGGACACCGGCGCCTCCGAGCTTCCCGTCGAGCTCGACCATGAACGGGTCGACGAGCCCAAGCGGGCCAGCATCGAGGACATCCTGCGGGTACGGCCCATCTACACGCTGCAAGGGCCGCCCGGCACGGGCAAGACCACCCTCGTCGCCTGGCTGCTGCGCGAGATCATCACAGAGGATCCCGTCGTCCAGGTGCTGGTCACGGCACAGGCCCACGGAGCCGTCGACGTGCTCAGGTCGAAGGTGGGTGAGGCGTTCCAGGACGTACCCGAAGCCGACAGGCCGCTACAGATCCGGCTGCGGGGTCCACACAAGGCCGGAACCACCCTGCCGGAGGACGGCGTCGAGGGCGTGGCCAGGCAGGTGCTCCAGCGCAGCATCTCCCAGCTCGAAGCCATGAGTTCGCCCAGCGAGGTGCAGCTCGCCTGGCTGGACGACGCGAAGGCCATGGTCAGCGAGATCAACATGATGCAGGAGCAGGGGGACCTCGGTCCCCGTTCGTCGGACTTCGTCGAGCTGGTCAAACGCGGCGCGAACCTCACGTACTGCACCACCAGCGCCGGCGACCTGGTCGCCCTCGCCGCTGGTCAGGCGTTCGACTGGTCGATCGTCGAGGAGGCGGGCAAGGCGCACGCGTTCGACCTCGCGCTGCCACTGCAGGCAGGTCATCGCTGGCTGCTGATCGGTGACCACAAGCAGCTGGATCCCTACCGGTACGAGGACTACCACAAGGGGATCGACAAGCTGGACCCGGTGGCGCACATCCTCGGCCGCCTCAAACCACGGGCTTCCGGCATGCTCGACCAGGAATGGCTCGACTCGTGGGAGCGCCGCAGCCAGGCGGACCGGGACGAGTTCCGCGAGTACTCCAAGGAATGGCTGAAGACCTTCCACCGTCTGTACGAGTACTGCGCCGTGGCCACGGGTGCGGACCGTCTCGTCACGGACACGGAGGCGAAGGGAGCGTCTGCGGGGCAGTTGATCGGCCAGCACCGCATGCACCCGGACATCGGACGGCTGATCTCCGAGGCTTACTACCAGGGGCGGTTGATGAACCGCACCCTGGACAAGCAGGGCGAACCGGTCGAGCGGGTGCGTCACGGTTTCCACACCCCGAGCGGCCTTCGTGACCGTGCCGTGGTCTGGCTCGACGTGCCGTGGTGCCGCAACGATGCCGCCACCCATGAGGTCGGTCCGAACAGCGGCCAGTCGAAGTACACCAATCCGTCGGAGGCCCGCGCGCTCGCCAACTTCCTCCGGACCCTCGGACCGGACGGCGGGTGTCAGGGCAAGCTCGCGGTGCTGGCCCCGTACTCACGGCAGGTGAGCCTGCTCAGCCAGCAGTTGCGGGACACTCCCCTCCCCGCCGGACTGCAGGTCCAGCCAGGTCTCAAGGCCGAAGCGAACAACAGCAACCGGTTCCCCGCCCACACGGTCGACTCCTTCCAGGGCAACCAGGCGGACGTCGTCGCCATCAGCCTGGTCCGCAACAACGAGAAGGAGATCGGTCACGGCCTGGGATTCCTCGACGACCCAGGCCGGATGAACGTGCTCCTCTCGCGGGCGGAGCGCCTGCTGATCCTCGTCGGGTCCTGGGACTTCTTCCTCCACCAGGTGCAGGCAGTACGTCTCGAAGACGAGTCCCAGCCCCTGTGGTCCTTCAAGAAGATCGTCACCCTGCTCGACGAATGGTTCCTGGATGGCAGGGCTCTACGTATCCCGGCTGACCTCAGGGAGCACTCGTGATCGTCCTCGTACCCGTGAGCATGTTCAGCGTCAACTTCAGCGTGGCCCGGGGCCGCCCGTACAGCCGTCTGGAGCGGCGGGTTCTGGAAGAGATCGCCGCACAGGCAGGTGTCGCCCCCGACCAGGGCGCGACCCTGACCTCTCTGTGCGACACCTTCCGCGTCCACGAACGGCTGATGGTCGAAGCCGTGGTGACCCTGGTCGGTGCGGGATGGGTCGCCGTCACCAGCGGCCGGGAGGCCACTTTCGTCCTCACCGACGAAGGGCAGCAGGCGTGCTTGTCCGGCAAGGACCCGGCATCGGTCGTCGTGGCTCCTGCCGCGCCCTGCACCGTGGTCCTCGATCGCACGGCAGGACAACTGGCCAGGCGAGGTGAAGTGCTGACCGTCTCGAAGCAGGAGGCACGGCCGGACCTCAACCCGTCCACACCCTTGCGCATCGTGCGCAACGCGCTGGACGAGTCCCAGATCCAGAAGCTACTGCCCCGAAATAGCGGCGAGTGGGTGCGCAGCATCGGACGGCCCCGGCTCGTGACGGTCGACCGATTCCTCCCCGTGCGCGTCGACCTCTCCGACCGGTTCATCACGGGGCTTCCTCGGGGCTGGCACCAGGCTCTGTCAGCCGAGATCCTGGCAGTGGCACAGGCCAGGAAGGAGGAGTTGGAGAGCGTCCCGGACGTCCAACCGGCGCCACAGGCGATCGCCGTGAAGGTGGCGCCTCCGGTACAGGCTCAGATGCCAGCCACCGGCCCCGGGCGCCGGCCGACACCGCTGAGCATCCTGGGGCGAAAGCCTGCGGCCGCCGCGCTCGGGGCCACAGCGGCACCCCAGACAAGCGCCCCCTTCCCTTGGCTCTACGGCACCGAACCCTTCGGAAGCAGCGATGACGGTCCCACGGACCAGTCGACCGAAGCGGCCCTGTTCTCGGAAGTGTCCGGCGAGGAGGCCCACCAACTCGTGATCGCCGAGGCACTGGCCACGGCGGCGAACCACGTCCTGATCGCCTCGCCCACGGCGAACATGGAGAGGCTGTTGAAGCTCGGCGACGCCATCCAGACTGCGGTGGCGCGCGGGGTGCGCGTGGACGTCCTCTACGGCGACACGGACGAGGGAACCAACCCACAGGACATCGTCGACCTGCTGCACCGGATCGGCTACCACGCCGTGGAACGGCTGGGCAGGGATCTCCTGAAGCCGGCCAAAGAACGGACGGGCAGCGGTGCGAGCCTCCTGATCTTCGACGGGAGGGACGGAGCGCTCGAAGCAGTCATCGGCAACTACGCCTGGGTTGGATCACCCGGTTCGGCGCGGGCACACTCCGCCCACATGGGCGGAACGGAGTTCATGGCCCAAGTGGCACGGGCAGCCGCAGGTCTGTGGACGTGGAGCGGTGATCCGGATTCCGCCGACCGCTGGCGACACGTGGCGGACCGCTGCCAGGACGAAACCGCCGTCTCCGAAGCCCGGGGCGACCGTTTGAAGGATCAGGTCCGCGCCGAGCTGATCGTGGACGACGAGCATGCACGGGTCGCGCAGGGCTCCAACGACGGTGTCCTGCGGGTTGGCGGCGCTCGCCGACACGAGAGTGGGTTCGCTGCAGGCTTCCGCGGAATCTCGGCGGCGATCCGCCGCCCGGATACCTTGGTCACGCCATAAGGGTGGTCCCCGGCGTCGCTGTGCATCACGGAAGCGTTGGGGGCTTCTAAACCAGGGGCGGCGGTCCGCGAAGTCGCTGCCTGCGGTTCACACCTCCGGAAGGATGTCCTCGGCGCGACGGCCGGCCACGAGGCGCGCAATGCGCTCGGTGACCGGCCACCCGGCCAGGCAGAGGCCGTCGCGGTTCTCGTAGACCATCGGGTCGCTTCGCAGCTCCGCAGCGTCCATACCGACCAGCCGGGCCCCCTCTTCGAGGCGGCTCAGTTCCAGGATTCCGGCGTCCGAGACACCTCGGCGCAGTCGCAGCTTGCTCCTCGGACGGACGAATCCGAGGACCATCCGCGCGGCCTCGAAGTCTGCGCTCCCACGCACCTCCCGCGACACCACGGCCAGCGCGAGCTCACTTGAATCGTCCGCACGAAACGCCTCAACGTCCTCCCAGCGCGCTACAAGACAGCTTGGGTTGACCCACTCCTGCAGCCCCGCGTCATCGCCTTCGAGGAACCGGACATGAAGCCAACCAGACCTGCCACGCCCACCCACGCGCACGATCTCGACCCTGCGAACCATGCTGCCCAGTTCCTTGGGCCTCGCTCGGAAGCCCCAGTGCTGACCCAACTCCATGTGTCCATTGAGCCAGGTCTGCTGCCCGTACGATGCGGACATCACCGAAAAAGGGCTGATGGAACCGCGCTCCTTCCTCGCCTGCCACCCATGCGCGGGTCGCGAGGAAGCCAGTCCGCCTGGCCGAGCTGCACGAGCGGGAAGTCTGGCGAGCTAGCAGCTCGGTCCGGCGGGGCATAGCCATGGGGATTCATCGGGGAGTAGGCCCGACCGACCGCTACACAGCGCCAAGGAGCGGAAAGCCTCGCCGAAATCGGACCTCAAAATTCATCCCTCGGGAGCGTCAAGAACAGCTTCCTCTACAGTTTTCTGCTCGGGAATGCCAGTTGACTTCCATTCGACATCACTGAGGTCGACCCCGAATCGACAATTTTCTTCCAGGAACACATCCTCACGGAACACCAGAACAGGCTTGGGCCCCTTCCCCGGACCTTTAGTTTCCTTCCAGATGATCTCTGCAGGACGATTCCGGAATTCTTTCAGCTTCGCATCGCGCTGATCACCCGAATCCATCAGCGAGATTTCGATGCCGTCCAGGATGAGCTCCTCCATTTCGACACCGCTGTAACTGCGGTTGCAGAGAAGCCCGGCCGCCCGCTTCCGCCCCGGATGGATCGAGTCCCAGACCGAGCGAGCATTCCTCCGACCCTGACCTGGCGGGTTTCCCCCGAATCCGGTCATCACGGTATTCCAGAGGACCGGACTGTAGGCGCGCAGAAGGGCCCGTTCGCCCAATACGATCCAGACATCATCGAGGGTCAGGTACCTGACGTCGAAGTCCGAATCCTGGAGATTGGAAGGCTCTTTAATGCTTCTACGGTGATCACTTATCCGGTCGAACAGTTTACGTTGAGTCAGGTTCGGCGGATCTCCGTAGCTACTATCACCAGCCGAAGCCTTCCCCACGTAAATGGGGATATCGGTGCCCTTCAGGCCCTTATAAATTGCAAGGTCGCCCTTGTAGTAGAGCGCATAGAGCCCGGCACCTGGGAACGGCTCTACCTGGTCCAGTGGCACCCGTGGACGACGGTCCATCTCCTCCCGGAGATTACGGCCGAGCAAGTCAAGGCCCAACGGATTGAACTGTGGGGATGCAGGGCTGGGAGCCATGGACGGGATCCTACCCACGGGCGGAGACTCCCCGGCCTCCAGGGATCAACAACCTGTCAGATTCCGGCCCGACGCCGAGCGCCGCCGATCCGAGCAAGCTGTGCACAATAGACGCATGTCATCCCGATTCGGGATGACTTATCGGCGAGCCCCGCACAGCACTTATCACCCTCGCGGCTGCCACGTCAGCGTCCTCGTGCTCCCAGATACGGACGACTGTCCAGCCCGCCTCTCGCAGGAGGCGATCCGTCTCCACGTCCCTGATTCGGTTGCCCTCGATCTTGCTTCGCCAGAACTCGGCGTTCTTATGCGACTCCCGAAGGTGGTCCGGGCAGCCGTGCCAAAAGCAGCCGTCGACGAACACCGCGACCTTGGGCCTAGAGAAGATCAGATCGGCGGTGCGGCGCAAGGTGGGCAGCGGACGTGCCGCCACGCGATAGCGAAGCCCCTGCTTGTGCAGCAAGGAACGGAGCCTCAGCTCGGGTCGGGTGTCCTTGCTCCGATTGGCCCGCATCACCGCGCGTACCGACGGCGAGGAAGCCCAGGAGCCTTCCGCCGGCGGTTCCTCGGTGAGAAGGCCCTTCTCCCAGGCCATCTTCCAGCCCTCGGCGAGGTTCGCGGCCCGGGTCTCATGCTCGACCTGCCCGAGGTAGCGGGCCGGAGATTTGCCGCCATCGGACCAGCGCAGGTACGCGCGGATGCGTCGCGTGTCGGGAAGTACCTTCAACTCCACCGACGCCCGGGCGAACCGCCCCTCGCCAAGATCCACAGAGCGCCTGTGGCGACCACCCGCAGCTCGGTCCTGTTCGGCCGCGATGACAGCCCGGGCCCTACCAGCCCGCCCTTTCCACGCCCGGTCCGGCGGCGAGTCGTGCTTCCAGCCGCTCTGCACCCTGCTGGTGGGCCCGGTCACTTCTGTCGCTCCTCCGCCTCTTCCAGGACGGTGGCGACCGCCTTCGCGAAGACCTCGCCAAGGGCAACGGGCACGGCATTGCCGAGCTGGCGCATCTTCTCCCCCCGGGGGCCCTTGAGCTCCCACGTGTCGGGGAACGTCATGACGCGCGCGGTTTCGCGGACCGTCATGTACCTGTACTTGTACCGGACGCCACCCTGAGCGGCCTTGTCGGCCACCAACTCGTCCAGGAGCATGACCGACTCGCCGCCGGGCACACCGTGAACGCCGGCCTTGACAGTCTTCGCCGGGCGGTCGAGTTCGTTGGGGGTGTGCCCGTCGTAGATCCGGGCACCGGGCCAGCCGATGTGTTCCGTGAACCCGCCGAGGAAGTGCTCGGTGCGGTCCAGCCACTCGTCCGGCACATCCGGCAGGGGCTTGTTGTCGCCGATGCCGGCGATCGCGTCACGCAGGGTGTACCAGGGGAGCAGGCCGTCGTCCATCGGCATGGTCTTCGGGAGCCGGGCCATGACCCACTCGCGCACATGGGTGGGCACATCCGCGTGCCGCTCCCAGTAGCTCCCGTCCTCCATGGACCGATGGAGAGCAGACTCGGAGTGCGTCGGCTTCACGAGCTCCTTGAACAGCTCAAGGTCGACGTTCAGGTCGCGACGGAAAGCAACGATGATCACACGGTTGCGGATCTGAGGCACCCCGTAGTCGGCAGCGTTCACCGGCATCATGACGATGTCGTACCGCTTCTTGGGGTCGTCCGGCTCCTTCTCCCGCCGCTCCAGCAGGTACTCGTAGTGCTGCTCCCAGGTACGGTCGCCTCGCTCCTCGAAGGGCAACTCCAGCTCGCGCTGGATGTAGTCGAAGTAGCGGCGGAACGATGGCCTAAGCAGGCCGCGCACGTTCTCGCAGATCACGGCCTTCGGCTGGATCTGTTGGACGGCCTTGAACATCTGGGGAAACATGTTCCGCTTGTCCTCGTCGCCCTTGGCGACGCCGCCGAGGCTGAACGGCTGGCAGGGAGGACCGCCGGCGAGCACGTCCACCTGGCCCGCCAGATAGTCCATGTCGAGCTCTTGGACATCGCCCGCGACGAGGGGCACCTTCTCGTCAGGCCCGGGGGCTCGGGTCGGCTTCTGGCCGTCGGGCAGCCGCTGGGCCCCGTTGGCCTCCAGGGTCTCGCATGCCCGCTTGGCGAACTCATTGAAGAGCAGGGGGCGGAATCCGGCGCGGTGGACAGCCATGGCCAGACCGCCAGCGCCCGCGAAGAGTTCGACGCCCGTGCGGTCCTTCTTTGATCCTTCTTGCAGTTCAGCCATTCAAAAAGCATACCGCGGAGTTGTAGATCTTCAAGCCATTTCGAGGTGAAGGTTCGGCCACATGTGCAGGCCACCGATAGGGTTTCCGGGATCATGTCGACCAAGGGAGTGGACGAATGGTGCCGGTGGTGGGCTCCGAGGACGGGACGCAGTACCACAAGGACTTCACCCTGAGCATTACCAAGGCGCTCGGCGACCAGTTGGCGTACGCGCTGAAGAAGCTTGGCCGGGCGCCTCTCTCCGAAGAGAGCATCGCGCGACTCAAAGAGAAGCCCGGGGTCTACCAGCTCTACCTGAACGGGAAGTTCGTCTACGTCGGCAAGGCCGACAAGTCGCTGCCGGCCCGCCTCGGCAACCATCTGCGCAAGATCTCTGGGCGTCGCAACATCTCCCTGGATGAGATGGCCTTCTCGTGTCTGTACGTGGCGGAGGACTTCTCCGCCCTCGCACCCGAGCAGCTGCTCATCACCCACCACAAGGGACAGGGCGACATCCCCTGGAACAACAACGGCTTCGGCAACAAGGATCCGGGCCGTCAGCGAGACAGCACGGTCCTTAAGCGGAATCACTTCGATGTTCTGTTCCCCATTGACCTGGACCGGCCGATCGAGGGTCTGCAGGCTGGCGAGACGACGCTGCATGAACTCCTAGAAGCGATCAAGGCTGGCCTCCCGTACATCTTCAGGTATGGAAAGTCGGCGGAGTTCAAGGCTCGAAGCGTTCACGTGCCATCGGCCGCGATGACCGCCGACGAGGTCTTCCAGCTGATCTCGGCGGAGATACCGGACAAGTGGCAGGTCGCCGCCCTCATGGGTTACGTGATCATGTACGACGACAGCCCCAATACGTACAGGAGCGCGTGGCGGTACTACCGCCATGGCGAGCGCATCAGCGCCGTGCCTGAGGCGGACCCGGCGGGGGTTGTCGAAGCCGAGCCACCGTCGATGGATGACTGACCAGCTGACACAGACCAGCACCACAGTCAGCAGCCGAAGCGGCGGCCGTAGATCGCGAAAGTTCCGGTGCCACACTGACGGGATATTCAGGGAGCCGGCCGAGACCACCGTCTCTGAAGCCGGCATCGTCGAGATCCCCTTGGGGGTACTCGCGGGGGCCGGGCTGTCGCCAGGAGCAGCCGTCGTCGTGTACAGCGACGGAGATGGGCGCATCGTTGTCCGTCGGAAGGAAGATGCGATCCGCGACCTGCTGGAGAACGGTTCGCTGTGATCCAACGGCGGCCACGTGGTTGCAGTTCTGGTTACATTCACCCCCGTCTGGCCCCGTTCGGACAGAGCCACCCCGAACGCTCCGCCACAGGTCAGGACACCTACGACCCCCGCCGGACCCCCGTACGAACATTTGGAAAGCGTGTTGGGGGCAACCCCTCACGAGTTCGAATCTCGTATCCTCCGCCAGTGCCTCACGGGGCCCTTCTTCGCTGTCCGTCTCAGTTTCCGTCTCAGTCGCTCCGCGAGCAGCGTGGGACGCGCCCCTCTACCCGGGCACGTCGGCTGCTTTGGGTCGAATCAGTCGGGAGGCGGTCCAGGCTCCCGCCGTGACGGTGCCGGTCTGCGACAGGCCGGCGGCCGAAGCGGCTTCTTCGATCTCGCTGGGCTCCAGGTGGCCGGGCTTGCCGGGGTTCGGCGTCAGTACCCAGACGTGGCCATCGGCGGAGAGCGGGCCGGCCGCCTCCGTCAGGATGTCGACGAGGTCACCATCGGCCTGCCGCAACCACAGGAGCACGACGTCGACCGCGCCCTGATGGTCGTCGCTGACGAGGCTGCCGCCGACGGCTTCCTCGACCGACTTCCGCAGGCTGTCGTCGACATCGTCATCCTCTCCGAGCTCCTGCACCACCAGGCCGTGGGAAATCCCCAACCGAGCGCCGTGATCGACCTCTTCGGGCTCAGCAACAGATGTCATCGTGCTCCCCTCCCCCGTCGTGAAGGCAACGCGTACCCGTTGACCGACCAGGATGACAGCCTCGGCCCTCGCCCGAGCCGCGTCAGGCCTTCATGGCTGGGAGGTCTTCCCCGACGCCGGTGCCGAGGAGGTCGAAGACGTACGTGGCCTCCGGGGCCACGGCGGCCGCGATCCGGTCGTTGGACTCCCCGGCCAGGGTGAGTTCCTGGATGCGCCGGAACAGCAGGCGGTGCGCTGCCCCCAGGAGCGCGGCGGCGGCCCGGGGGGCGATGGCCGGCGCGGCGGCGGGGGCGTCGGCCGCGAGCGCCGCGGCGAGGGCCTCCTCCCGCAGGTCGTGCAGTTCGCGCAGCCGGGCCGTGAGGGTGGGGCTGTCGGCGATCATGCGGGCGAACTCCGGACCGGCGAAGCCCGCGACGGGGTCACACTGCTCGACCGCCGCGACGAACTCACGCCGCAGCGCCGCGAGCGCCGACTCTCCCGCCGCCCGGTCGGCGACCGCGCGCGCCAGGGACGCGGTGAACGCCTCGTGGTGGTCGAGGGCCAGGTCCTCCTTGCGCGCGAAGTAGTTGGTGACCGTCTTCTTGGCGACGCGGGCCGCCGTGGCGATCTCGGCGATGGTCGTCTGCTCGAAGCCCTGCTCCATGAAGAGCCGGGTGGCGTGGTCGGAGATCAGCTGCCTGGTCTCCTGCTTCTTGGACTCGCGGAGTCCCATGCTCTCGATACCCATGGGCGAATCTTACACTCGTCGCAAATTTAGTCTTGACGCACCCGGAAGTCCGTGCATAAAGTTACGTCCGTTGCAAAAATCGCCTCGTAGGACGACACGGGAAGAGACCACCTGTTGCGAAAGCTGAACCCCACCGCGCTCCCCCTCGGCACGCTCACCACACTCGCCCACGCGCCGCTCGCCCACGCGCCGCTCACGGTCACACCGCTCACCACCGCCGGGACCACGCCCCTGGCCGCCGCACCGCGCCCGCTCCGCGAGCTGCCCCGTACCGGCCGCCGCGAGGCGCCTGCCCGCACCCGGACCCACGCGCCGCGGCGTACGTACTGACCCCGGTCGTACCGACCCCGGTCGTACTGACCCGGGTCAGCCCCTCGGGTCGTCACACCGAGCCAGAGCACCGCACCGTCGCCCGTACCCCCACGCCCGCGCACACGCCCACCTGCCGAGGAGCCGCCGTGAACGTCTCTACCTCCACCCTCTCCCTCACCGTCGCCGACGTGGACGCCTCCCGGGAGTTCCTCACCACCCACCTCGGCTACCAGGTGGCCATGGCCGCCGACGGTTTCGCCTCCCTCACCCGTGAGGACGCCGCCGTCGACATCGTGCTGCTCGGCCGCGGCACCGAGGTCCTCCCGCCCGAGCAGCGCGACCAGCAGGCGGCCGGCCTGATCCTGGCGTTCACCGTCACCGACCTCGCGGCGGAGGAGGCCCGCCTGCGCGCCGCGGGCGCCCCCATCACGATGCCGCTTCGTGAAGAGCCCTGGGGGGAGCGGCTGTTCCAGCTGACCGACCCCAACGGCGTCGTCGTCCAGCTCGTCGAGTGGGTCACGCCGGGCACGTCCGAGACCCCTGACACCGATGACGCCCGGACCGAACAGGAAGAGGCTCCCGCCGTGCACGTGATCAGCCCCTCGGACGAGACCGTCACCGTCTCACCCAACGCGACCATGACCGGCCTCGCCGCCCCGAGCCGCGGCAGCGCCGAACTCAGCACGTGGACGGTCGAGATGGCCGCCGGAGCCACCGGGCCCGAACACACCATCAGCCGCGAACAGGTCTGGACGGTCACCGCCGGCTCCCTGGAAGTCACCTGCGACGGCCGCACCGAGAAGGTCGCGACCGGACAGACCGTCGTCCTCCCGCCGGACCTGGTCCGCCGGGTCCACGCCCCCGAGGCGGCGGAGGCGCACGTCGCCATGCGCGCGGACGCCCACGCCACCGTCCCGGGTACCGAGGGCACGCGCACGCTCCCCTGGGCCGAGTAACACCGGGTACGCGCGCGCGTGGGCAGGGCGTGCCCCACGCCGGAGGGCCGGACCGCATCAGCGGTCCGGCCCTCCGGCGTAAGCGTGTTCCGTGCCGGCTCGCCGCCCGACTAGACGGGGCAGGGCCGGTACTCGAGGCTGAGTTCGCGGTCGACGGCGTAGCTGGTCCGCATCGACGCGTCGATCACCTGCGGCCAGGACCCGTACTTGGCGTAGAGCTGGTCAGCCGTGGGGCCGAGCGGGTTCCCGTACTTGGCGATGTTCCGCTCTTCCAGGATCCGCACCTCCTCCGGGGACATACCGGCGCGGGTGATCTCCTTCGCCTGGTTCCGCATGTCGACCAGCTCACGGGCGATCTCCTCGTCCGAGGAACCCGCCTCACGCATGGCGGCCTCGGTACGGCGCATGTCGTCCAGGAGCCCGTGGTACCGCATCCGGGTCCGCTGGGCCTCGACCTTCTCGTCCATCGGCAGGACGCGGATCCGGCACACGACGGGGTCCGTGCTGGGACAGGGGTCGTCGGCGGATACGGGCCGGGCGAGCGGGGCCGTGATGACCGAACCGCAGGCCTCGACGGCACCGGCGACGGAGGCGCCGGCCGTACCCAGCAGCGCGACGGCGGCCACGAACGGGACGAGGGCGCGCCGCAGCAACGAGGAGGAGGGGGCGGAAGGAGAGGAAGAACGCATGCGCGCATCTTTGAGGCCGCCGACACCTCCTTCGCGCAGGCGCACCGTTGATCACTCCTACGGGAAGGCGCCGATCACGCCGTCAAGGGGCGTCATTCACTGGATCGAGGGGTGATGAGAGGGAGGGACGTTACTGCGGTCACCGGTGTGTAGTGATGCCGATACTTTCTGTGATGACCAGTCGGCTCGACCAAACAGGGGTTATCGATGAGGAAGTTGGCTACGGCAGTGGTGGCTGCGGGGCTGTTCTTCGGGGGGATGGGGGTGGCGGTTGCGGACTCGTGGCGTTCCGTCGCCGAGCCCATTACGACCACAGGCGGTCAGTTCAGCAAGATCGAGTACAGGTGGGAGCCCGCCGGCGCGAAGCACGGCGCCTTTCACTTCCGTGGGTACTTGCATGACGGCGACCACAACGACGGCCACAACATGTACCTGGAGGTGAGGCCGCACGCCTACCCGTGGCAGCGCTTCAAGGGCGTACAGAAGCGCAGCGTCCGCCTGGAGGCATCCGTCCACGACGGTGCAACCCGCTACACCAACTCGGCTGACATGCGACTCTGCCGTGACCGTGGGGCACTTCGGCCGAACAACTGCTCGCATATTCAAGCCTTCAAGCGCTAGCAGCCGACCGTTTGGGGAGCCGTCGACCAGCGGCTCCCCTCTCCATATCTTCATAGGGAGTGCGGACCACGATGGACGTCATTCTCCGCGCCAAGGGCGTGGACCTCTTCTACGGCACTGAGCAGGCCGTCAGTAGCGCCGATTTCACGCTCAAGCGTGGCGAAGTGGCCGCAATCATGGGCAGCAGCGGGTCGGGCAAGTCTTCTCTCTTGTACTGCCTCGCCGGAGTCCTGCCCCCTTCCCGCGGGGCCGTGACTTTCGACGGGGTGCAGCTCTCCACCCTTCCTGATGGGGAGCTGAGCGCCCTGCGCCGTACGCGCCTCGGCTTCGTCTTCCAGTACGGAGAGCTCCTTCCGGAACTGACCGTCGAGGAGAACGCAGCGCTTCCCCTCCGGCTCGCCGGCATCAGCAAGACCCATGCCCATGCAATGGCCGGCCAGGTGCTGGGGCGACTCGGGCTGGGCGATCTTCTGCGGCGCAGGACCTCGAAGCTGTCGGGTGGCCAGAGCCAGCGTGTGGCTGTTGCGCGGGCCCTGGTTCACCGACCGGACGTGGTGTTCGCGGACGAGCCGACCGGGGCGCTCGACAGCGCCAACGCCGCTGCCGTGCTGGACGAGTTTCTTCAGCTCGCGCGAAGGCAGAAGACGGCCGTGGTCATCGTTACCCACGACGCTGATGTGGCCGCCAAAGCCGATACGCAGTACACGATGACGGATGGTGTTCTGGCTCAACGGGTGGCGGTGTGAGCCCGTTTCTTCTCGGAATGCGCCTGCTGTGGGGCAGCGGGAGCCGAGGGCAGGCCCGTTTTCTCCTGATGGCCTTCGGCTCGGCCCTCGGAGTGGCGTGCCTTGCCGCTGTGCTGACCATTCCGTCCATTCTCACCGCCCATGATGCCCGGACGGCCGCCCGCACTCCGGACTCCGGTACAAGTAACGTCGTCTACCAGGAGTTTCGCGACCCCTACGGGTCCCAGCCGCTCCACCGTGTGTTCGTCGCACGCACGAGCCCTGGCCCCACTCCCGTGCCTCCAGGCGTCTCCGGGCTTCCTGATGCTGGCGAGGCGATCGTTTCACCGAAACTCGCCGAGGTGATCGCCGCCAACCCGAAGGCAGCCGGACTTGTCCCGGGTCGTGTATCGGGAATCATCGCGCCGGAGGGGTTGGGCGACACCGAGGATCTTTACGCCTACATCGGTACCACTCCGGCTGAGCTGACCGGAGCGGAGGAGTTGGGAAGCTTCGGCACCAACCGATCGCGGCGCGAGATCGTCGAGCCGTCGACCCTCACCGTTCTCCGATTCACCCTCGGGTGCATCGTGCTGCTTCCCCTCGTCATCTTCCTCTCCGTCTGCGCCCGACTCTCCGGTGAATCCCGCGCCCGACGGCTCGCCGCCCTCCGCCTCGTCGGGCTCAGCGAGAAGGACACTCTGCGGGTAAATGCGGGAGAAAGCGCTGCTGCCGCCGCAGTGGGAGCCGTACTCGGAGTCGTGGGGTATTTCGCAACCAACGAAGTCATGGCACGCGTCGGGTTGCCCGGACTGCACTGGTATCCGACGGATGGCCGACCGACGGGCATGACCCTTACGGCATGCCTGCTGGGCTGTCCGACGCTCGCCTGGTTCGTAGGGCAGTCCAGCGCGCGCCGAGCCGCCCAGTCTCCGATCAGCGTGCGCCGGACCGGGGAAGGGAAGCGACCGAAGAAGTTGGGGATGCTGCTGTTGGTCCCCGGCGTCGGGGTCATCGGCGGGTACTGCGTGCTCAGCATGATGGGCCGGGACCCCTCAGGAGGGTCGGCCAACTCCGTATTGGTGCCTGGTGCCGTTCTGCTGACCGGTGTGGGGCTCGTGTTCGGCCTGGCGCCTATCACCGCGTGGTTGGCTCGGCGGCTGGCGGGAACGGCCAAGTCACTGCCGATGGCATTGGCGATGCGTCGTACGGAGGTCGATCCCGGGTCGTCGTTGCGGGTGGTTACGGGCCTCGTCCTGCTGGTGTTCGGAACGTCGCTCACTCAAGGCGTGCTCGTCGAACTGGACCAGGTGAGCCGCTCCACCAGTCCCGTACAGGAGTACGCGATTCCGTTCAGCCACCTGGATGCCCGTCAGCAACTTGAGGCGACCAAAGTGGCAGGTGTCCGCACCCATGCGATGTCCTCGACGTCCCGCCATACATCCTCTGAAGATGGCAGTCCTCGAACGTACGCTGTGGTTGCCACCTGTCAGCAGCTGGCCGCTTTCGTCGAGCAGGCGGAGGGATGCATCGACGACAAGGTCCTCCGAATCCAGGATCAGGATTTCTCCATCGACGCCGACGCCGTGCCGGGCAAGAGCTTTCCGTTCCTCCTGAGTAATGGGCGCAAGCTTGACGTCACTGTCCCAGACGCAAGCGTCGCGGTTCGGTCCTACCAGCCCTCCAAGTTCTCCGGGCCAAGCTTGCTCATTCCCCCGTCGATGCTCCCCAGCGGAACGGTCATGGCAGACGGCAACCTCGTTCTCCTGAGTGACGCCGACCCCGCCACCGTCCGTTCCGTTCTCGACGGGATCGGGGCCATCGCTCCCACCGCCTCCGTCGACCCCGTCGGGATCGTCATCGACGCGCTCGCTCAGCTCAGCGTCATCCGCAGTCTTCTCTTCGTCGGGATGGTGCTCGGGCTCGTCATCGGGGTCGCCGCGTTCGTCGTCTCCGTGGCTGATCGGGCCATGGAGCGGCGCGGGCAGGTTGCCGCGCTCGTGTTGTTGGGGGCTCGGGCCGGGACGTTGCGGGTGGTGCAGGTCGTGCAGGTGTTGCTGCCGCTGGTGGTGGGGCTGGGGGCGGCGGTCGTTACCGGGTGGCTGGCCGAGTCCAGCTACCTGATCACCGGGGGCGGTGCCGTGCACTGGGACTGGGACGGGCTGCCCTTGCTGCTCGTCTCTGCGCTTGGGGTGCTGTTCGCGGCCGGGGTCGCCTCCGTACCCATGGTGCGGCGGCACGTCGATCCCGAGCACATCCGGCGCGATTAGTTTCCGGGCGGGTGACGGTCTACCCGTCGTCGCACCATCACTCACCCAGGAGAGCACCATGGCCGAGAGCGTCGTCAAGGGTCCTGCCGCGTACTTCCCCTCCATCGAGAAGAAGTACGGGCGGCCCGTCTCCGAGTGGCAGGAGCTCATCCGTTCCTCGCCGCTCACCAGGCACATGGAGCTCGTCAGCTGGCTGAAGGCCGAGTACGGGATGGGTCACGGGCACGCCAACGCGCTCGTGGCCCATTTCCTCGCCGAGGGGAAGTAGCCCCGCGCGCTCACGCCGTCAGCTCGTGGGACGTGCGGGCGTCGACCCGGCTCGTCAGCGCCGCCGTCGCCACCGCCGTCACCGTGCCCGCCACCAGGGCCGTCCACCAGAGGATCGTCGGGCCGATGGTCGTGTACACGGCGACCCCCAGGGTGAGGGCCGCGAAGCGGGCCACTCCCCATGTCCAGCTGAAGGCGCCCTGGTAGCGGCCCCTGGCGTGGGCCGGGGCAAGGTTGGCGACGACGCCGGCGGCGATTCCGGCGACCACGACCTCGCCCAGGGACCAGACCACGACCGAGACCGTGTATCCCACGATGCCGTCGGCCAGGCCCGTGAGCGCCACCCCGACGGCGATGAGCGTGCCGCCCGCGCCCTGGACCACGAGCTGCGGGGACCGGGCGAGCCAGGCGGTCGACAGCGGCTGCAGGGCCACGACCAGGATCGCGTTGACCGCGGCCATCGCCCCGTACACCGCCGGTGAGAGTCCGCTGTCGTGGACCGCGAGCGGCAGGGCGACCTCGGTGAGCGAGTACACGAACAGCTGGACGCCGAGGAGCGGGAACAGGAGGAGGGCGAGGCGGTCGCGGAGGACCACTCCGTAGCCGAGGCCGTCCTTCTTCTCCTCCGGCTGGCGCGCGGTCGTCGTGCGCTTCGCCTCCGGCAGACGGACGGCGACGACCAGCGCGTAGGCCAGCATCGAGCCCGCGTCCACCGCGAAGAGCAGCCAGTAGCCGTGGGCCGCCAGGAAGCCGCCGAGGACGCCCGCGACGGCGGCGCCGATGTTCACGCCCCAGCCGAACAGGGCGTACGCGCGTCGGCGGCGTTCGCTGTCGACGGCGTCCGCGAGGAGCGCGAACGCCGCCGGGGACACCGCGCTGCCCGCAGCGCTGATCAGCAGCGCCGCCGCCGCCATCGTCCACACGCCGGGGGCGAGGAACAGCGCGCCCTGCGCGGCCGAGGCGCCGACCAGGCCGATGAGCATGGTGGGGCGGCGGCCCAGGCGGTCGGCGAGGACGCCTCCCACGGCGGGGCCGAGGAGGTTGCCCGCACCGAGGGCGCCGAGGACGTATGAGGTGTCGGCGCCGGTCACTCCGCGCGAGGCGAGGAAGAAGACCAGGAACGGGGTGACCAGGTAGCCGAGGCGGTTGACGATCGTGCCGGCGAAGATCGTCCAGACGACCGGCGGGAGGTCGCGGAAGGAGGAGGGGATGAGGGAGGACGGGGTGGCTGAGGACCGGGTGTCTGAGGGCATGGGAGGAGATTCGTCGAGTGGGGTCGCCCCCTCCAATGATTAAGCTCAGGCCGAATCCAACCCCCTGAGCGGATCGCTTTCCCTCCCACCGGCGCGCACCCCTAGGACATCGCACGTGGAATCCGGGCTCACCTTCTCCGCCGCCGACCTCGCCCAGACGCGCTTCGCGGTCTCTCCCATGTGGGAGGTCGTCACCAGTTTCCGCGTCCTCGCCCGTCGGCCCGACTCCGTCCCGCACCAGCGCTGGATCGCCCAGGTCAGGCCCCGGATCGTGCGGGCCGGGATCGACCGTGGCTGGCTCGCCGCGCTCGTTCCCGCCCGGGGCTACCTCGTCGACTTCCTCAATCCCACCCCCGCCGGGCCCTTCCCGACCCTCGACGCCGAGCTCGACGCCATCCGCCGGACCCCCGCCGAGCGGGTGCGGAGCGATCTCGACATGCTGGCGAAGGAGAGGGAGGGGGAACGGGGTGCCGGTCGGGCGCGGCTTCTGCGCGACGATCCCGCCGCCGCCCTCGTGAAGGTCGCCGACGAGATCGAGACCTACTGGGAACTCGCCCTCGCCCCCTACTGGGCCCGCGTCCAGCAGGTCCTGGAGGCCGATGTCTTCCATCGGGCCCGGCAGGTCGCCGAGCACGGTTCGGCCCGGGTCCTGAGCGAACTCCACGAGACCGTGCGGTGGGACGACGGCACCCTGCGTCTCGTACGGCGCCACTGCTCGATCAGCCGCGATCAGGTCGGCTCCGGGCTGCTGCTGGTTCCGTCCGTCTTCGCGTGGCCCCGGGTCCTCACCCGGTCCGTCCATCCGGATCCGCCGCAACTCGGCTATCCGGCAAGGGGTTTCGGGGCCGTATGGGAGCCTCGTACCACTGACGCCGTGGAAGCCGTCGCCGCCGTGCTGGGGCGCTCCCGCACCCTGCTCCTCAGCGAACTCGACACCCCCGCCTCCACCACCCGGCTCGCCGCCCACTGCGGCCTCTCCGCCGCCGGTGTCTCCCAGCACCTCATCGCTTTGCGGAACGCCGGGCTCGTCACCGCCCACCGCAGCGGACGCTCCGTCCTCTACGCCCGTACCGCCCTCGCCGACCGGCTCCTCGACCCGTGATCGGTCAAAGGACCGGTCACGGGACCGGGCGATCATGGGGGATGACTTCTTTCTCTCCGTCCGAGCGGTTCGTGGTGCGTGACGGTGTACGGCTGCGCTGCCACGACTGGGGTGGCTCAGGGACCGACGTGCTCCTGCTTCACGGGCTCGCCGGGCACGCCGGTGAATGGGACGCCCTCGCCCCGCTGCTGCGGGACTCCGGTCACCGCGTCGTCGCGCTCGACCAGCGTGGGCACGGCGGCAGTGAGCGGCATCCCGGGGACGTCTCGCGCGCCGCGTACGTGGCCGACGCCGTTGCCGTCGTCGAGGAACTGGGCCTGCGGTGCCCCGTGTTGGTCGGACAGTCGCTCGGCGGGAGCACCGCCCTGCTCACCGCCGCCGCCCACCCCGGGCTGCCGCGCGCCCTCGTCCTCGTCGAGGCCGGGCCCGGCCGGGCCGGTCCCGGTGTCCAGGAGCAGATCGGGGGCTGGCTGCGGGCCTGGCCGGTGCCGTTCCCCTCACGGGAGGCGGCCGCCACGTACCTCGGCGGCGGCAGGCAACCCGTGGGCGAGGGCTGGGCCCGTGGGCTGGAGGAGCGTGCCGACGGGCTGTGGCCGCGTTTCGACCCCGACGTGATGGTGCGGTCCCTCGACGAGAACGTCACCCGCGACTTCTGGGGCGAGTGGACCGCCGTCTCCTGCCCCACCCTCGCGGTCCTCGGCCAGGGCGACCAGGGCGGGATCATCGGCGGCGAGGAGTACGCGGAGATGGTCCGGCTCCGGCCCGGACTGCACGGCGCCTGCCTGCCCGGCACCGGGCACGACCTGCACCTCGAGCGGCCCGAGGTCCTGCACCGGTTGATCGTCGGATTCCTCGGCGGCTCCGGGTTCACCGGCCCGTGAGTCTCCTCTTGCCTTGGAGTGCACTCCAGTTCCTAGAGTGCCGCCCATGCGCTATCGGATACTCGGCGGGACCGGGATCGAAGTCAGTACGTACTGCCTCGGCACGATGATGTTCGGCGCCGTCGGCAATCCGGATCACCAGGACTCCGTACGGATCATCCACGCCGCCCTCGACCAGGGCGTCAACTTCGTGGACACCGCCGACATGTACTCGGCCGGCGAGTCCGAGGAGATCGTCGGCAAGGCTCTGCGCGACCCGGTCCGCCGCGAGGCGACCGTGCTCGCCACCAAGGTGTACTTCCCCGTCGGCGGCGAGGGCCCCAACCGGGGCGGCACCTCCCGCCGCTGGATCACCCGGGCCGTCGAGAACAGCCTCAAGCGGCTGGGCACCGACTGGGTCGACCTCTACCAGGTCCACCGGCCCGATCACCGTACGGACATCGAGGAGACCCTCGGCGTCCTCGGCGACCTCGTCACCCAGGGGAAGATCCGGGCTTTCGGCTGCTCCACCTTCCCCGCCGAGGAGATCGTCGAATCCCACGCCGTCGCCGAGCGGCGCGGGCTGCGCCGCTTCCGCTCCGAGCAGCCGCCGTACTCGCTGCTCGCGCGGGGCGTGGAGGCCTCCGTCCTGCCCGTCGCACGGCGGTACGGAATGGGCGTGCTGACCTGGAGCCCGCTCGCCTCCGGCTTCCTCACCGGCAAGTACCGCAAGGGGCAGCCGATCGACCTCACCAGCGGACGGCCCGCGCTCACCCCGCACCGCTTCGACCCGGCGCTCCCCGGCAACGCCGCCAAGCTCGACGCCGTCGAGGAGTTCGTCGCGCTCGCGGACGAGATCGGGTGCACCCTGCCCGAACTCGCCATCGCCTTCCCCGCCGCGCACCCGGCGGTGACCTCGGTGATCATCGGGCCCCGGACCATGGAGCAGCTGGAGGGGCTGCTGAAGGGCGCTCCTGTGCTGCTCACGGACGAGATCCTGGACCGGATCGACGCGATCGTGCCGCCGGGGACCAACCTCTACCAGCCGGACGGGGCCTGGCGACCGGCCTCCCTCACCGAACCGGCCGCGCGCCGAAGGCCGTTGGAGGAGCGCGCCGCCTCCTGACGCGGCTCGCCCGGCCGGCGGTGAACCGGCCCGGGCGCTCGCGCTCGTCCGCGACAGTATGGGGATGAGCGTGAGCATGAACGTGGGTACGGGTGGGACGAGGACGATCTACGCCGCCGAGCGCCGGGCCCGGCTCGGCGTGCGGCACCGGCTGGCCGGCGGCGCGCGGGCCGGGTCCGCCGAGGAGGTCGCGGACGCGCTCGTGGCGCTGCACGGGACGGACCCGGCAAGCGTGTTCCTCGCGGTGGGGGCGCGGCTGACCGGGCGGGACGGCCCCGTCGCGGCCGTCGAGCGGGCCCTGTACGAGGAGAGGTCGCTCGTCCGGATGCACGGCATGCGGCACACGCTCTTCGTCTTCCCGGCCGCGCTCGCCGCCGCCGTCCAGGCGTCGACGACCGATCCGGCCGCCGTCCGTGAACGGGCCGCGCTCCTGAAGCACTTGGCGGCCGGCAGCGCCTTCGGCGTCGAGTGGCTGGCGGAGACCGAGCGGCTCGTCCTCGCCGAGCTGGCCGTACGGGGGGAGGCGACCGGCGCGGACCTCGGTACGGCCGTACCGGTGCTGAGGTCGACGTACGTGTACGGGCCGGGTACGCGCCAGGAAGGCGTCCAGTCCGTCGCCAGCCGGGTGCTGCGCGTGCTCGGCATGGAGGGGCGGATCGTACGGGGCCGGCCGCAGGGGACCTGGACGTCGAGCCGCTTCCGCTGGGCGCCCGCCGTTCCGCATTCGCCGTGGGACCCGGCGGAGGCGCGGGCCGAGCTGATCCGGCGGTGGCTCGGGGCGTGCGGGCCGGCGACCGAGGCGGACCTGAAGTGGTGGACGGGGTGGAAGGTCACCGACGTGCGCCAGGCGCTCGCCGCCGTCGGGGCGCTGCCGGTGACGCTGGAGGAGGGGACCGGTTTCGTCCTGCCGGACGACCTCGGGCCCGTACCGGAGCCGGAGCCGTGGGCGGCGCTGCTGCCCGCGCTCGACCCGACGCCGATGGGCTGGCAGGCCCGTGACTGGTACCTGGACCCGGAGCACCGGGCCGCGCTGTACGACCGCAGCGGGAACATCGGGCCGACCGTGTGGTGGAAGGGCCGGATCGTCGGCGGCTGGGCGCAGCGACCGGACGGCAGGATCGTCCACCGGCTCCTGACGGACGTGGGCGCGGAGGCGGAGCGGGCGATCGGGGCGGAGGCGGAGCGGCTCGCGGGCTGGGTGGGGGGCGTACGGGTGACGCCCCGCTTCCGTACGCCGCTGGAGCGGGAGCTCGCCGGCCCGGCGTGACCTGCCCGGGAGGGCGGGGGGCCTCAGTGGCTCATTTGCGTACGTACAGGCCCGGCACACCCAGGTCGGCGAGGCCGTCGAGGACCAGGTCGACGCCGACGGCTGCCAGCAGCAGGCCCAGGAGGCGGCCGAGGAGCTCGATCGTGGCGTGGTGGGTGCGGCGCAGGATCCGCGCCAGCAGCAGGACGCAGACCAGGTCGAGGGCGATGACGGTCACGTACGCGCCGACCACCGTGGAACGCCAGCTGAACGAGTCGCGGGCGGCGGCCTCGATGAGGACGGCGGTCATCGCGAGCGGGCTCACGACGTACGGCATCAGCAGCTCGCGCACACCGCTGACCAGGTCCGGGGCGTCCTGGTGGGTGGTGTCGGAACCGAGGTGGAGGCCGAGCACGAGCCCCACGGCGTAGATGAAGAAGATGACGCCGCCCGCGAGTTGGAGCGCGGGAGTGCTGATGTGGAAGAGGTCGAGCAGCCACGGGGCCGTGATGCCGGTGACGAGACCGACGAGGACGGCGGCGCCGGAGGAGATCAGGGCGATGGTCCGCAGCTGGGCGGCGGGGTGCACCTGGGCGAGGCCGGCGAAGGCGAGGAGGACCTTCGGGGGGCCGACGACGGAGAAGAAGGCGATGAAGGCGGCGGAGAAGCTGAAGGCGTTCACACCGGAATCATGGTGCGGTCGGGTGATTTCTCCCGTTTTTCGGGCTGGCGCCCGCGCGGTGTCGAGAACCCGCCCCCCGGCTCCGACTCTTCTGCGAGAGGCAGTACCACCCGCAACCGAGGAGGACGTCATGAAGTACCTGGTGATGGTGCAGGGCGCACAGGCCGACTACGAGGCCATGACGGGCCGCCCCACCGCGAGCAGCCCCGCCTGGAACAAGGCGGACCTCACCGCGATGTTCGACCACATGAACACGCTCAACGAGGAACTGACGGCATCCGGCGAGATGCTCGACGGCCAGGGCCTCGCCGCCCCCGACACGACCCGGTTCGTGACGGTGGACGGTGACGGCAAGCCGGTCGTCACGGACGGCCCGTACGCGGAGACCAAGGAGGTCATCGCCGGTTACTGGGTCCTCGACTGCGCCTCCCTCGACCGCGTGACGGAGATCGCCGCCCGGGTGGCCCGCTGCCCGCAGCCGGCCGGAGCCCCTGAGTACCCCGTCGTCATCCGCCCGATCGACGAGACCGGACCTACCCAGGACTGAGGCGCACGGGCGGGAAGGGGGGAGACGGAAGCTCTCCCCCCACCCTCCCGTCGCGGACACTGGACGGACTGTCGTCGGCTCGGTCGGCGGCGGCTGAGTCAGTGCATTCCGTGCGGGCCTCCCGTCAGGTGGGGGCGGCCTCTGGGGATGAGGAGGGGGGCGGCGAGGGCGGTGGTCGCCGCCGCCGCGGCGCAGAGGGTGAAGGCGGTCGTGAGGCCGTTCGGGGTGGGGGCCGTGGCGCCCAGGGCGACCGTGGAGACGACCGCCACGCCGATGGAACCGCCCAGTTCGTGGAACGTGTTCACGATGCCCGACGCGAGGCCCGCCTCGTGCGGGGTGATCAGGCCCAGGGCCGTCGTCGTCGCCGTGACGAAGACCGCGCCGAGGCCGAGGGACGCCGTCGCGAGGGCCGGCAGGAGGGTGGTCCAGGGGCCCGAGTCGGGGCTCAGGAGCGCGAGCGGCAGGCAGCCGAGGGCCGCGACCGCCATGCCGCCCGTCGCGCAGGCGCGGGGGCCGGCCGTCGCCACCAGGCGTGAGCCGAGGTGGGCGCCGATCGCCGTGGTGAGGGCGACCGGGAGGAAGAGGAGGCCGGTGCGGAGGGCGTCGAGGCCGTGGACGTGCTGGAGCCGCATCGAGCCGAGGAAGAAGAACGAGATCAGCAGCGCCGTCGCGACGAGCATGAGGAACGAGCCCGCGACGACCGGTCGCCGGGTGAGCATCCGGACGTCCATCAGGGGGGTGCGGCTCCTCCGCTCGGCCGCCGCGAAGGCTCCGTAGAGGGCGAACGCGCCGAGCAGCGGGAGGAGGGTCGCGGCCGACGTCCAGCCGGAGTCGCCCGCCCGGACCAGGCCGTAGACCAGAGCGCCGGTCGCGCTCGTGACGAGGAGCGCGCCGGGGACGTCGAGGCCGCCCGTGCTCCGCTTCACCGCTGTGGTCCTCGGGACGGTCCTCGGGAGCATGACGAGCAGGGCCAGGCCCACCGGCACGTTCACGTAGAAGATCCAGGGCCATCCCGGCCCGGCCGTGAGGGCACCGCCCAGCAGGACGCCCACGGCCGAGCCCGTACCGCCGATGGCCGCCCAGACGCCCAGGGCCTTGGGCCGTTCGCGGCCGTGGAACAGGGTGGCGACCAGGGCGAGGGCCGCAGGGGAGAGGAGCGCGGCGCCGATGCCCTGGGAGACGCGGCCGGCGAGCAGGACGGTGGCGTTCGGCGCGAGGCCGCAGGCCAGGGACGCGGTCGTGAACACGGCGAGGCCGGTGAGGAGTACGCGGCGGGCGCCGAGGGCGTCGGCGAGCCGGCCGCCGAGCAGCATGAGCCCGCCGAAACAGAGGGTGTACGCGGTGACGACCCAGGTCAGGGCGGTGCGATCGAGGTCGAGGTCGGCGGCGAGGGCGGGCAGAGCGACGTTCACGACCGTCACGTCGAGGATCAGCATGAACTGGGCCGCGCAGATCATCGCCAGGGCCGTCCAGCGGCGGGGGTCGGGGGGCGGCTGGACGGGGAGAGGGGTGGAGCCCGGGCCCGGGGCGTGGGCAGGGGAGGGTGCGGAAGAGTGGGTGGGCATAACTGAACTGTACGGGACAGTACAATTGAACTCAAGAGTACAGTTGCGTTGGTAGGGTGAACCCATGGACGACAAGGCCGCCAAGCCCGCCCCCACCGGCACCACCGGACCTGCCGGCCCCACCGGCCCCACCGGCCCCCGCGCCGCCCGCAAGCGTCAGGCCGTCGTGCGGGCCGCCCGCGACCTCTTCCTCCGCGAGGGCTTCGGCGTCGGCATGGACGCCATCGCCGCCGAGGCGGGCGTCTCCAAGGTGACCGTCTACAACCACTTCGGCAGCAAGGAAGCCCTCTTCACCGCCGTCGTCGCCGGCGCCCTCGACGAGCCCCTGGCCGACGGCGGACCCGCCGGGGGACCCGACCTCGCGCGGCTCGTCACGGCCGAAGGACCCGACGAACTCAAGGCCGCGCTCACCGAGGCCGGCCGCGCCTGGGGCCGGGCCGTGCGGGCCGACGCCGAGGGCCGCGCCCTGCGCACCCTCGTCGCCACCGAACTCCACCGCTTCCCCGAGCTGGGCCGCGCCTGGCACGCGCACGGCCCCGCCGGCCACCACCCCGCCGTCGCCGACGCCCTGCGCACGCTCGCGGACCGGGGCACCCTCGACATCCCCGACCTGGAGGTCGCCGTCCTCCAGCTCTACTCGCTGCTCGTCTTCCCGCAGATGGTGTTCGAGCAGTACGGGACGGAGCTCGGCGAGGAGCTGGGCGAGCGGCTCGTGGTCGACGGGGCCGAGATGTTCCTCCGCCGCTACTCGCCCGCCCCCGCCCCCTGACGGAGCCGGGCCAGGGTCGCGTCCAGGTCGTCCACCACGCCCGCACTCCCCCGGTTGTACGGGAGCTTGCCGAGCATCAGGGCCATGCCGCAGGTGTTGGTGAGCGCCGAGAAGACGAGCCCACCCGCGACGCCCGCCGAGAGCAGCTGGAACGCGGGGTGGACGAGGAGCCCGAGGGCGAGCCCGAGGAGGACGAGCGAACCGGCGACCAGGCGGACCTGCCGGTCCATCGCCCACACCGGCTTCGCCGGGGCGCCCGCCGGGCGCTCGAGACCGTGACCGCGGGCGGCCCAGCCGCTCGTACCGCCGTCGAGGTCGTGGACGGTGACGCCGTGTGCCGCGAGCCGGGCGCAGGCGGTGGCCGAGCGGCCGCCGGACTGGCAGACGACGAGCAGCCCGCCGCGGGCCGCCGCCTCCCGGAGCGCGGGAACGGCCTGGTCGAACCGGTCGAGCGGGACGTTGAGGGCGCCGGGCACGTGGCCGGAGGCGTACTCGCCGGGTGTGCGCACGTCGACGACGGTCAGTTCGGCCAGGCGGACGCGGGCCTGGTCGGGGTCGAGCCGGACGGGTGCGTTCATGGCAGGTGTCATCCTTGGTCTTCGACGGGCCCCGTGCTGAAGAGTAAGTTACCCCCTGGGGTATCTGTGGAGGAGTAACTGTGGAACTCGATCTCGCGGGAGCGGAGCTCAAGGCGATACTGAACCGACTGCGCCGGGCCCAGGGGCAGATCGCCGGAGTGATCCGGATGATCGAGGAGGGACGCGACTGCGAGGAGGTCGTGACCCAGCTCGCCGCCGCCTCGCGCGCCCTCGACCGGGCGGGCTTCGCGATCATCGCGACCGGCCTCCAGCAGTGCCTGACCGGCATCGAGGAAGGCCAGGAGAACGGCGAGGGCCGGGACGCGATGCGCGCGCGCCTGGAGAAGCTGTTCCTGTCGCTGGCATAGCAGTGCCCCCGGGGACACCTCCCGGGGGCACTGATCAGGCGCTGATCACGTGTTGATCAGACGGGGTCCGCGAGGCCCTTGAGTCGCTTCGCGATCTTCGTGAGGCGGGCGCCCTGGTAGCGGGCGGCCTGGAGGACGTTCTCCGCCGGGGCGCCGTTGGCGGCTGGGTGCGCGGTGCCGTACGGGTTGCCGCCGGCCGCGTACACCGCCGGGTCCGTGAAGCCGGGCGAGACGATCACCGAACCCCAGTGGTGGAAGGTGTTGTAGAGCGCGAGCAGCGTCGACTCGTTGCCCCCGTGCAGGTTGTGCGCGCTGGTGAAGGCGGTCGCGGGCTTGTCCGCCATGACGCCCCGCTGCCACAGCCCGCCCGTGGTGTCGATGTACTGCTTCAGCTGCGCCGCCACGTTGCCGAAGCGGGTCGGGGAGCCGAGCGCGTACGCGTCCGCCCACTCCAGGTCTTCGAGCGTCGCGGTCCCGATCTCACCGGTGGCGTCCACATGGGCCCGCCAGGCCGGGTTCGCGTCGATGGCGGCGTCGGGGGCCAGTTCGGGCACCCGGCGCAGGCGCACCTCTGCGCCGGTCTTCTCGGCGCCCTCGGCGACGGCCTGGGCGAGCTGGTGGACGGCGCCGGTGGCCGAGTAGTAGATGACGGCGACCTTGACGGACATGGCGGACTCTCCTCAACCGGATTACTTTCCGTTTCCCGTGGACGGCTTCACGCTAAACGGATTGCTATCCGGTTCGCAAGGGGGGCGGGTATGCTCGCATCAGAGAGCGCCCGGAGCGGAGACGACCGGCGCGCGCGCTGGACGAGCGAGAGCGGCCCGAACGGGGAGACGGGACGCGCACCAAGGGCAGAGGAGCCGACAGATGAGCACGGAGAACCCGCAGGCCGGAGGCGCGGCGGCGCCGCTGCTCGGGCTGCTCCCCACCGTCGGCGCCCCCGCCCCCGAGCGCGCCGACGCGGCCCGCAACCGGCGGAAGATCCTCGACGCGGCCGCCCGGATCGTCGCCGAGGACGGCCCCGACGCCGTCACCATGAACCAGGTCGCCCACGCCAGCGGCATCGGCGTCGGCACCGTCTACCGCCGCTTCGGCGACGTCTCCCAGCTCCTGTGGGCGCTCCTCGACGACCGCGAGCGCCAGTTCCAGGAGGCGTACATGAGCGGGCCGCCGCCGCTGGGGCCCGGTGCCCCCGCCGCCGAGCGGATCGACGCCTTCCTCGACGCGCTCGTCGACCGGGTCGGCGAACAGCGCGAGATCCTGCTCGCCGCCCACTCCGCCGCGCCCCGCGCCCGCTATCACAGCGGCGCGTACCGGGTGATGCACACGCACGTGGCCCTGCTGATCGGCCGGCTCAGGCCCGGCTCGGACAGCACGCTCCTGGCCCACCTGCTGCTCGCGCCCTTCTCCCCCGACGTCGTGCACCACCTGACGGTCGAACAGGAACTGTCGGCGGACCGCCTGAAGGCGGGCGTACGGGAACTGCTCCGCCTGCGGGCCTGAGGCGACGGGCACGCCCCCAGCCCGTGCCGCCGGCCGGGCCCGGCCCCTGCGGTCACTCGCCCGTCCACCCGTTGGAACCCTCTGGACCGAGCCGCCCGGTGGAGCGCACGATCGCGCCATGACCAGTGATGCGAAGACCTTTCTGATCCTGCACGGCTACCAGAACCACCGGCCGGCCGGGCACTGGCAGCACTGGCTCGCCGGGCGGCTGCGGGAGCGGGGGCACGACGTGCGGTATCCGCAGCTGCCCGAGGCCGACGCGCCGGTGCTCGCGGAGTGGCTCGCGGCCCTTGAGGAGCACGGGGAGCGGCCGGCCGAGGGGGAGTTCGTGGTCCTGGCGCACAGTCTGTCCGTGCTGCTGTGGCTACGGGCCGGTGACCGTCGGCCCGACGCCGACCGGGTGCTGCTCGTCGCTCCGCCCTCGCCGCCCGTGACCGCGTCGATTCCCGGGATCGCCGAGTTCGCGGACGGGCTCGACCTGGCGCAGGAGGGGCTCGACGCACGGCTCGTGTACGGCGACGGCGACCCGTACTGCCCCGAGGGCGCCGACCTGCACTACGGGGTCCCGCTCGGCCTCGACCTGGACCACGTACCGGGCGGCGAGCACCTCAACCCCGACTCGGGGTACGGGGAGTGGGCCTCGGTCCTGGAGTGGTGCGAGGACCCGACCGTACGGATCAAGGGCCGGTAGGACCGGCCACCGGCCGGCCGGAAGCCACTCCGCCACCCGCGTCCCCGGCCGGTAGGCTCCGCCGGATGCACCCGGAGACCGCACCGTACGACCAGGGTTCGCTCGACGTGGGCGACGGCAACCGTGTCCACTGGGAGGTCTCCGGCAACCCGGCGGGCCGGGCCGCGCTCGTCGTCCACGGCGGGCCGGGTTCCGGGTCGTCCCCGCACAGCCGGCGGTTCTTCGCCCCGGAGGCGTACCGGCTCGTCCTCTTCGACCAGCGTGGCTGCGGCCGCTCCACCCCGCACGCGAGCGATCCCGCCACCGACATGGCGGTGAACACCACCGCGCACCTGGTCGCCGACATGGAGCGGCTGCGCGAGCACCTCGGGATCGACCGCTGGCTGCTGTTCGGCGGCTCCTGGGGGTCGACCCTGATCCTGGCGTACGCCGAGGCCCATCCCGAGCGCGTCTCCGCGATCGTGCTCGCCGGTGTGACCACCACCCGCCGCTCCGAGATCCAGTGGCTGTACGAGGGGGTCGGCCAGATCTTCCCCGAGGCCCACGAGCGCTTCCGGGCCGGGGCGGACCGGCCGACGGGCACCCCGGCCGCCGAACTCGTCGCCGCCTACGCCGCCCTCATGGAGCACCCCGACCCCGCCGTACGGCGCAGGGCCGCCGCCGACTGGTGCGCCTGGGAGGACGCCGTGCTCTCCCTGGAGGGCATGGGCACCCCGTACACCGACCGCGTCGACGACGCCCGGCTCGGCTTCGTCCGGATCTGCTCGCACTTCTTCGCGCACGGCGCCTGGCTGGAGGAGGGGGCGCTGCTCCGGGACGCCCACCGGCTCGCCGGCATCCCCGGCGTCCTCGTCCACGGACGCGCCGACCTCGCGGGCCCCCTCATTACCGCCTGGGAGCTGGCGCGGGTCTGGTCCGGGGCGGAGCTGCGGGTGGTCGAGGGCGCCGGTCACCTGGGCGGCGAGGAGACCAGGAGGCATCTGTTGACCGCCCTGGACGGCTTCGCGAAGGGGTGAGTCCACCGGGCGCGCGGTCTTCCCGGGCGGGATGATCTGAGGCATGAGCCCCGAGATCCATCTCGCCCAGCAGCCGGAGGCCGACGCCCTCCTCGGCCGGTCCCCGCTCGCCGCGCTCGTCGGCATGCTCCTCGACCAGCAGGTCCCGATGGAGTGGGCCTTCTCCGGGCCGTACACCATCGCCACCCGGCTCGGCGCGGACGATCTCGACGCGCACGAGATCGCCGCCCGGGACCCGGAGGAGTTCGCCGCCCTGCTCTCCGAGAAGCCGGCCGTGCACCGCTACCCGGGGTCGATGGCGCAGCGCGTGCAGCAGTTGTGCCGGTTCCTCGTCGAGGAGTACGGGGGCGATGCCGAGGCCGTCTGGGCGGACGCCGCCACGGGGAAGGAGCTGCTCACGCGGCTCCAGGCGCTGCCCGGCTTCGGGAAGCAGAAGGCGCAGATCTTCCTGGCCCTGCTCGGCAAGCGGTACGGGGTGCGGCCCACCGGCTGGCGGGAGGCGGCGGGACCGTACGGCGAGCAGGGCTCGTACCGCTCGGCGGCCGACATCACCGGGCCGGAGTCGCTGGCGAAGGTGCGTGCGCACAAGCAGGAGATGAAGGCCGCCGCGAAGGCGGAGAAGGCAGAGAAGGCGGAGAAGGCCGCGAAAGCCGCGAAGGACACCTAATCCTCCGGGAATTGATAATTCCACATTCCAATCCTGTTCCTTGCGAGAGGAATTGTGGAGAAGGTGTTCACAGAACGCCCGGCGGATCGCTAACTTCCCCTCAACCTCGTCCGTAACGGGAAGGACTTCTGTGAACGCTACCCAGCGCCGAGCCGCGGCCATTCTGGCCGCCGCCGCCCTCGCCACCCCGCTGGTCCTCTCCTCCCCGGCCACCGCCGGGCAGGACCCCGCGGCCGCACCCGCCCGCGATGCCGCCAGGCTGGCGAAGAAGCTGGTCCGCGAAACGTCCGCTCAGGACGCCTACAAGCACCTGCAGAAGTTCCAGGCGATATCCGACTCGGCCGGCGGCAACCGCGCCGCCGGAACGCTCGGCCACGACGCCTCGGCCGCGTACGTGTACACGCAGCTCAAGAAGGCCGGCTACGACGTCTCGTACGAGAAGTTCGACTTCATCTACACGGAGACGCTCACCGAGAAGGCCTCCGTCGTCGGCACCACGCCCCAGCCGCTCGACATCAGGGCGATGACGTACACCACCTCCACCCCCGTCGGCGGCATCACCGCCGCCCTCGCCGCCGTGCCCGTCGACGCCGACGGCACCACCGGCTGCGAGCCGGGCGACTACGCCTCCGGCACCTTCACCGGCAAGATCGCGCTGATCAAGCGCGGCGGCTGCTCCTTCGCGATCAAGCAGCAGCAGGCCGCCGCGGCGGGCGCCGCCGCCGCCGTCATCTACAACAACGTCACCGGCGTCCTCTCCGGCACGCTCAGCGAGCCTGGCGCCGGCAAGATCCCGACCGGCGGCATCAGTCAGGCCGAGGGCGACCGGCTCGCCGCCGACCTCGCGAACGGCCCGGTCTCGCTCGACCTGGAGATCCGCCAGCTCCAGGAGAAGCGCGTCACCAACAACGTCATCGCGGAGACGAAGGGCGGCAACGCCGCCAACACCGTCATGCTCGGCTCGCACCTCGACTCCGTCACCGCGGGCCCCGGCATCAACGACAACGGCTCAGGATCCGCCGGTCTCCTCCAGGCCGCCCTGGAGCTCGCCCAGTCGAAGGACAAGGTCCGCAACAAGGTCCGCTTCGCCTGGTGGTCGGCGGAGGAGGTCGGCCTCCTCGGCTCCAAGCACTACGTGAACAACCTGACGGCGCTCGACAAGAAGGAGATCAAGCTCTACCTCAACTTCGACATGATCGCCTCGCCGAACTACGGCCTGTTCGTGTACGACGGCGACAACTCCGACGGCGTCGGCGCGGACCCGGGCCCGGAGGGCTCGGCCCAACTGGAGCGCGACATCACCGACTTCATGGACCGGCGCGGAGTCCCGCACGAGGGCACCGACTTCACCGGCCGCTCCGACTACGGCCCGTTCATCGCGGTCGGCATCCCCTCCGGCGGCACCTTCACCGGCGCCGAGGGCGTCAAGACCGCCGCCCAGGCGGCCAGGTACGGCGGCGAGGCGGGTGTCGCGTACGACGTGAACTACCACGCCGCGGGCGACGACCTCAGCAACGTCAACATGACGGCCTTCGACGTGAACATCGACGTCATCGCCAACGCCGTGGGCACCTACGCCCACGACATCTCCTCGCTGCGCAAGCCGGTCGTCTCCGTCCCGACCGAGGGCGACGCGGGCAGCGGCGGCGGCCTGCACGACGACCACCACGAGGTCACCGAGTAGTCACCGCCGCCGGCGGGCCGTCCCGAAGAGCGAGCGGCTGATCTCCCGGCCCAGCTGGGTGCCGATCGACCGGGCCAGGGACGTGAAGATCCCGCTGCCCACCACCTGTTCGGCCAGCGAGGGCTCCTCCTTCTCCCGGGGAGCCCTCGCCCCCTTCCGCGCCTCGGCGGCCTCCTGTGCCGCGTCCTTGTCGGCCTCCTTGTCGGCCTCCTTGTCGGCCTCCTGCGCCGCCGCCTCCAGCGCCGCCGTCTCCGCCGCCCGCTGCTCGGCCGTCAGCCTCTCGTACGCCGACTCCCGGTCCACCGCCTCCGCGTACCGCCCGTGGAGCGGGGAAGCCTTCACCGCCGCGTCCAGGGCCGCCGCGTCGATCGGCGCCATCAGCGACTCGGGCGCCCGCAGCCGGGTCGCCGCCACCGGGGTCGGGGCTCCCCTGTCGCTCAGTACGGTGACCACGGCCTCGCCCGTACCGAGTCCCGTGAGCACCTCCTCCAGGTCGTACGGCGACTTCGGGAACGTCCGTACGGTCGCCCTGAGGGCCTTGGCGTCGTCCGGGGTGAAGGCGCGCAGCGCGTGCTGCACCCGGTTGCCGAGCTGGGCGAGCACGTCGGAGGGAACGTCCTTCGGGGTCTGCGTCACGAAGAACACGCCGATCCCCTTCGAGCGGATCAGCCGCACCGTCTGGGTGATCGACTCCAGGAACGCCTTCGACGCCCCGTCGAAGAGCAGATGCGCCTCGTCGAAGAAGAAGACCAGCTTCGGCTTCTCCAGGTCGCCGACCTCCGGAAGGTCGTGGAAGAGGTCCGCGAGCATCCACATGAGGAAGGTCGAGAAGAGCCGCGGCCTGTCCCGCACGGCCGGCAGCTCGAGCACCGAGACGATGCCGCGCCCGTCCGCCGCCGTCCGCAGGAACTCCGACGTGTCGAACTCGGGCTCCCCGAAGAACCCGCCGGCGCCCTGCTGCTCGAAGGCCGTGAGCGCCCGCAGGATCACCCCGGCCGTCACCGTCGAGAGCCCGCCGATCCCCTTCAGCTCGGCCTTCCCGGTGTCCGAGACCAGGAAGGCCACCACCGCCCGCAGGTCCTTGAGGTCCACGAGCTCCAGGCCCTTGGAGTCCGCGTAGTGGAAGATCAGGCCGAGCGACTGCTCCTGCGTCCGGTTGAGCTGGAGCACCTTGGAGAGGAGCACGGGGCCGAAACCGGTCACCGTGGCGCGCACCGGGATGCCGGGGCCGGTGCCGCCGAGGCCGTAGAACTCGCAGGGGAAGCCCTTCGCCTCCCAGGTCTGACCGACCTGCGCGGCCCGCTCCCGAATCTTCTCGCCGTCCTCGCCGGGGGCCGAGACGCCGGAGACGTCGCCCTTGATGTCGGCGAGGAAGACCGGCACCCCGTGCGCCGACAGCTGCTCGGCGATCAGCTGGAGCGTCTTCGTCTTGCCGGTGCCCGTCGCGCCGGCCACCAGGCCGTGGCGGTTGAGGACGGACAGCGGGATGCGGACCGGCGCGTCCGGGTGACACACGCCGTCCCAGAGCAGGGCCCCCAGTTCGAGTGCTTCGTCGGCGAAGGCGTATCCGGTGGCGATCTCGGCGGCGGGGGCGGGGAGAGCGGGCCCGGCCGGGGCAGCCGGGGCCGGGGCGGCTTGGGCGCCCGGAGCGTCCTGCGGCTGCTCACTCACACTCATGACGGCACCCCGATTTCCCTTATGTCACGGTTCGCACCAGCATCCCACCGTCCTCGCGTGGCTGCGCCGGGAGCCGCTCGCCCGGTAGGCTTTCCGTGTGATCTTCAAGCGCATCGGAAACGGAAAGCCGTATCCCGACCACGGCCGGGAAAGCACCCGGCAGTGGGCGGACGTCGCCCCGCGCCCGGTCCGCCTCGATCAGCTGGTCACCACCAAGGGCCAGCTGGACCTGGAGACGCTCCTCGCCGAGGACTCCACGTTCTACGGCGACCTCTTCGCGCACGTCGTGAAGTGGCAGGGCGATCTCTACCTCGAGGACGGACTGCACCGCGCCGTCCGCGCGGCGCTCCAGCAGCGCCAGGTGCTGCACGCCCGCGTCCTGGAAATGGACTGAGCCGGCCCGGTCGGCCCCGCTCCCACTGACCCTTTCGGGGTCAGTTCGCCCCCATCCGGACGCGATCACATGATCATCAAGTAGGCATCGCCGACGGGCGGCATTACGCTGCGTTCATGAGCATGCTCACTCCCCCCGGAATGGGCGGAAAGTACCGCATCACGGGGGACGTCTACCCGCGCATGCGCCGCCCCCATCGCCGGCGCAGGATCGTCCTCGCGGCAGCTGCCGCCGTGATCGTGCTCGGCGCGGCCGGCTGGGGCACGCTCCAGCTCGTCGACGTCTTCTCCGGCGAAGAGGGGAAGAAGACCACCGCCGGGAAGCAGGCCGACTGCAAACCCGTCGCCAGGGCGACCACCGCGCCCGCCGTGATCCTCCCCAAGCCCGGCCAGATCACGGTCAACGTCTACAACGCGACCCCGCGCAGCGGTCTCGCCAAGACGACCGCGGACGAGCTCAAGAAGCGCGGCTTCAAGATCGGCAAGGTCGGCAACGCGCCCACGGCGTACGACAAGAAGGTTCCGGGCGCCGGCCTGCTCCTCGGCGCCACGACCGCAGCCAAGGGCGCCTTCCCGGTCCTCGGCACCCAGCTCAAGGGCGCCACGACCAAGACGGACACGCGGGGCACGGCGGACGTGGACCTGATCATCGGGACCGCCTTCAAGAACCTGGCCCCGAAAGCGACGGCGGACGCGGCCCTGGTCGCCCTGACCAAGCCCGCGCCCGTACCGACCGGAAAGTGCTGAGGATCCCCGGGATCCAGTAGTGACCACTCCGCCGAGCCGACGTGACGTCCACTCGGCGGAGCCGGCGTGACTTCTACTCCGCCGAGCCGTACATGCGGTCGCCCGCGTCGCCCAGGCCCGGGACGATGTAGCCGTTCTCGTTGAGGCGCTCGTCGACCGAGGCCGTCACGACGGTGACCGGCGTGCCCGCGAGTTCCCGCTCCATGACCTCGACGCCCTCCGGGGCGGCGAGGAGGACGACCGCGGTCACGTCGTCGGCGCCGCGCTTGATGAGCTCCTCGATCGCCGCGACCAGCGTGCCGCCCGTCGCCAGCATCGGGTCGAGGACGTACACCTGGCGGCCCGAGAGGTCCTCCGGCATCCGCGTGGCGTAGGTCGACGCCTCCAGCGTCTCCTCGTTGCGGATCATGCCGAGGAAGCCGACCTCGGCGGTCGGGAGCAGCCGGACCATGCCGTCGAGCATGCCGAGCCCGGCACGCAGGATCGGGACCACCAGCGGACGCGGGTGCGACAGCTTGACGCCGCTCGTGGGCGTGACGGGGGTCTCGATGTCGACCTGCTCGGTGCGGACGTCCCTGGTGGCCTCGTAGGCGAGCAGGGTGACCAGCTCGTCGGCGAGCCGACGGAAGGTCGCGGAGTCCGTGCGCTTGTCGCGCAGCGTGGTGAGCTTGTGGGCGACCAGCGGGTGATCGACGACGTGGAGACGCATGACTCAACAGTAGCCCGCCGCGCACTGGCGTCGACCCACGCCGCTGGGGGAAGGTGGGTGGCACGGGGACCCAGCGATGGGGTGGAGTGTCCGATGCCCGACCTTGCGAAGAAGCGTGGCGAGCCCCCAGAGGAGCCTCGCCCGGAGACCGACGCGGAGCGCCGCAGGCGCCGCGCCCAGTTCCTGCGCGAGCTGAACGAGGCCAAGGCGCTGCGCGAGCGCGTCCAGCCGCGGCGCGCGCGGGCGGCCCGGATGCGCCAGGCGATGCGGATGCGCACCTTCCGCTGGTGAGGCCCGCCGGAGCCGCCACGCCCGTCCAGCCCTTCGGGTCCGCCCGCCCGCCACGCCCGTCCCGCCCCCCTCTCCCGCCTCTCCGCTGGTGAGCGGCTCCGGTCGGGCCCGCTGTGCGCCCCCTGCGCGCGCCGGGGTCGTACGCCCACCCGATCGCGGGGTCGTTCAGACTGATGCACGACGCAAGAGCAGAAGACCTCTCCTGCGGGCGCCGTTTCTGTCACGATGCCGATTGGGCGGGCATCAGGAGCGCGCCGCCGGAACGTCACACCTCTGATCAGTGGGAGAGAGTCAGGTGTACTTCGCCGCACTGCTCGCGCGCACCGAAGACGGGTGGGAAGCGAGCGACACGGAGCTCGACGACGTGGAGACCCTGTCGGATCTGACCGAGCTTGCCCGCGAGGCCTCGGACGACGACACGGTGATCGTCTTCATCGAGCAGGAGGACGCGTGGTTCGGGATCGTACGGATCGAGGGTGAGGAAGACCCTCGTATCTACGTCTCGGACGGCGCCGCCGCCGCCCGTTCCTCGTACGGGGAGATCCTCACCCGGGAGATCCTCGGCGACGACCTGGACGACATCGTCGACGAGCTCGAGTCGCTGGACCTGGACGGTACGGAGGACGGGGAGCCGCTCGACGGCGTCCCGGACGAGGACGAGGACACGAGCGTGGCCGCCGAGGCCGTGCCGGCCGCTCCGGTCGGCGACCGGCTGATCCTGGCGGACCTGGGCATGCCCCCGGCCGACCTCCTCGCGCTGGAGAGCGACGCGCTCGCGGAGATCGCGGACGCGCTGGGCGCGGCCGAGGTCCTGGAGGCCGTCCGCTAGTGACACACGCGGTACCCGGCCCCGACCCGAGGAGCGGGCCGACGAGCGAGCCGCTCGGCGGCCCGGTGGCGGCCGATCCCGTCCGGGACCCCTGGCGGGACGCCATGCGGCTCGCTCTCGCCGAGGCCGACGCGGCCGTGTCGGCCGGTGACGTACCGGTCGGCGCGGTGGTGCTCGCCCCCGACGGCTCGGTGCTCGCCCGCGCGCACAACGAGCGGGAGGCGGTCGGCGACCCCACGGCGCACGCCGAGATCCTCGCCCTCCGCCGGGCGGCCGCCGCGACCGGGGAGTGGCGCCTGACGGGGTGCACGCTCGTCGTGACCCTGGAGCCGTGCGTCATGTGCGCGGGCGCGCTCGTCCAGTCTCGGGTCGAGCGGGTGGTGTTCGGCGCCGTGGACGAGAAGGCGGGCGCGGCGGGTTCGCTCTGGGACCTCGTACGGGACCGCCGGCTGAACCACCGCCCCGAGGTGATCCACGGCGTGCTCGGCGAGGAGTGCGCGGAGCAGCTGACGGCCTTCTTCCGCACCCGCTGAACCCCCTCCTGACCTCCTCGGGGATACGGATTTCATCGCGGCGGCACTTTCGGCTAAGCTCTCTCTCGGTAGCGTGTCCGAGCGGCCGAAGGAGCTCGCCTCGAAAGCGAGTGTGGCGCAAGTCACCGAGGGTTCAAATCCCTCCGCTACCGCTTCGATCGAAGGGCCCGGTGCATCAGCACCGGGCCCTTCGGCGTATCCCCGTACCCCTGGCAGCGCAGGGCCGGTACGGAGAAGGCCCCGGTACGCGCGCGTGGCGCGGCCGGGGCCTTCTCCGTAGGACGGGGGGAGCGGCATCGGGGGGACAAGCCGCTCCCCCCGATGAGAACCGGTCCTACCAGTCCTGCGCCGCAGTCAGGGGGAAGCTCGCGGCGCGGACCCCGCAGTGCGGGCCGGTTCCAGGGAGCCCTGCCGATTCCTGCCAGATCCGCCGGGCTCGACATCCATCCTGCTCGCCCTTCACCCTTCCGGGGGGCGGCAAAAGGCCTCGATCTCCGGGTCCTTGGTCCATAAGGCCTCGGTTAGAGTGGCGCGGGCGTACGGCGGGGGAACAGGGGAGGGCTGGGCAATGGCGCAAGCGAAGAAGGTCGCGTTGTACGCGGTCGTGGTCTTTGTGCTGTACACGATCATCAACTCCCCCGAGCGGGCGGCCGACCTCGTGGGCGTAGGGTTCGAGGGCATAGCCAGCGCCGCCCAGGGTGTCGGCGAGTTCATGACCGAACTCATCAATTAGGAGCCCTCCGTGATCCGCCATCTGGTCCTCTTCAAGCTCGACGAGGGCGTCGCCCGTGACGAGCCGCGCGTCGTGGCCGGCGTCGAGGCGTTCCGCGCGCTCGGTGGGCAGATTCCGGAGCTGCGGTTCTGGGAGTGCGACTGGAACATCACGGACCGGCCGATCGCGTACGACTTCGCCATCAACTCGGCCGTCGAGGACACGGACGCGCTCCAGCGCTACCTGGACCACCCCGCGCACCAGGCCGGTGTGGCCCAGTGGCGCGAGTTCGCGACCTGGGTGATCGCGGACTACGCCTTCTAGTCCTCGTTCGCCCTGAGGCCCCCTGCCGTCGAGGCGGGGGGCTTTTTCGGTGTGTGACCTGGTGTGTGACCTCCCCTTTTTCCGCCATCATGCCCTCAACACGTCACTATGCGGTGCTTGCACACAGTGGACATGTCTTGTGATGCTATGACCGCTTTTGATGGATGAGTTGACCGTAGTTGACTCAGTCGACCAGCAAGACCAGCCAAAGGGGTGGCGTGAACGTGCCGGCCAGTACAGCGCCTCAAGTCCCGCCCCAGCACGAGGCAGGCGGCGTGGAGACCCCGCGCCCCCGCCCCCAGAGCACCCGCGGCGCCGACACCCGCGCCCTCACCCAGGTGCTCTTCGGGCAGCTCAAGAACCTGGAGCCGGGCACTCCGGAGCACCACCGGGTGCGCGGGGCCCTCATCGAGGCCAACCTGCCGCTCGTGCGGTACGCGGCGGCCCGCTTCCGCTCGCGCAACGAGCCGATGGAGGACGTCGTCCAGGTCGGCACCATCGGCCTGATCAACGCCATCGACCGCTTCGACCCCGACCGGGGCGTGCAGTTCCCGACCTTCGCCATGCCGACGGTCGTCGGCGAGATCAAGCGGTACTTCCGCGACAACGTGCGCACCGTGCACGTGCCGCGCCGACTCCATGAGCTCTGGGTCCAGGTCAACGGCGCCACCGAGGACCTGACGACCGCTCACGGCCGCTCGCCCACCACCGCCGAGATCGCCGAGCGGCTGCGGATCGGCGAGGACGAGGTGCTCGCCTGCATCGAGGCGGGACGCTCGTACCACGCCACCTCCCTCGAGGCCGCACAGGAGGGCGACGGGCTGCCGGGACTGCTCGACAGGCTCGGCTACGAGGACCCCGCCCTCGCCGGTGTCGAGCACCGCGACCTCGTCCGGCACCTGCTCGTCCAACTGCCCGAGCGGGAGCAGCGGATCCTGATGCTGCGCTACTACAGCAATCTGACGCAGTCCCAGATCAGCCAGGAACTGGGCGTCTCCCAGATGCATGTGTCAAGGCTCCTCGCCCGCAGCTTCGCGCGTTTGAGATCCGCAAACAGGATCGAGGCGTAACCGAAACGGGTAGACCGGTTCGGAGCAGTTCTCCGGCACCCCAAATGCCGTACACCCCTTGTTTCCTGCGGAAATGCCCCCTCTTCTTGTCGACAAGTCACTACAGCGTGTTGCCGACATGTGACATTCTGCAGGAACCGAGTTTGCCGCAGCCCCGCCGCCGGTATTCAGGTGGAGGCTGCGTTCCTCAGATGGTCGCGGCCACCGCGACCGTCCGCGACCTCAAGGGGGTGGCATGTCCACAGAACTGGGCAGCTCGAAGGTGCTCACGCTCACGCCCGTTCCCGTGCCCACGCAGACGACGGCGCCGACCGCGACCGACAGCACGGAGACGCCCGACACCGCGCCTCCGCCGATGGTCGTCACCTCGGGCGCCCTCGACACGCGCACCCTCTCCCGCTCCCTCTTCCTGCGGCTGCGCGCCCTCGACACCGAAGGCGCCGCCGCGGACAGCCCGGAGCGGACCTACGTCCGCGACACCCTCATCGAGCTCAACCTCCCCCTCGTGCGGTACGCGGCGGCCCGCTTCCGCTCGCGCAACGAGCCGATGGAGGACATCGTCCAGGTCGGCACCATCGGCCTGATCAAGGCGATCGACCGCTTCGACTGCGAACGGGGCGTCGAGTTCCCGACGTTCGCGATGCCGACGGTCGTCGGCGAGATCAAGCGCTTCTTCCGGGACACCTCCTGGTCGGTGCGGGTGCCGCGCCGCCTCCAGGAGCTGCGGCTCGCGCTGACCAAGGCGAGCGACGAGCTGGCCCAGAAGCTGGACCGCTCCCCCACCGTGCCCGAACTCGCGGCCGTGCTCGGGGTGTCCGAGGAGGACGTCGTCGACGGCCTCGCCGTGGGCAACGCGTACACCGCCTCGTCGCTCGACTCCCCCTCGCCCGAGGACGACGGCGGCGAGGGCTCGCTCGCCGACCGCCTCGGCTACGAGGACACGGCGCTCGAAGGCGTCGAGTACCGGGAGTCGCTCAAGCCGCTGCTCGCCAAACTCCCGCCCCGGGAGCGGCAGATCATCATGCTGCGCTTCTTCGCCAACATGACCCAGTCGCAGATCGGCGAGGAGGTCGGCATCTCCCAGATGCACGTCTCGCGGCTGCTCACCCGCACCCTCGCCCAGCTGCGCGAGGGCCTCATCGCCGACTGACTTCCCTGAAAGCCCGGCTTTACTGACGGTTCGTCAGCCACACTGGTGGCCATGAGGCCAACGAAGCCGGGACCGGGACTCGTCGTGGTGGCGCTCTGCCTCGGTGGAGCGCTGACCGCCTGTGGCGGCGGAGGAGACGGCGAGGGGTACGCGGCGGTCGGCGCCGGCCCCTCCCCGAAGGGTGCGGCCACCCCCTCGGGCGCGGTCACCCTGATCCCCCTGGACGGCCCCACGGCCGGCGAGACGACGTCCAGCACGTCGTCGCCTTCACCCGTGCCACCGGCCTCCTCCTCCACCGGTACCCCTGCGCCTCCCCCTACGGACACGGTGACGGCCCCGGGGGTGGGACCGACGTCGCCCCCGGACCGGCCCGGCGCCGGCAGCGACGGTACGGCTCCCGTGACCGGCGGCAGCACCCCGTCCCGTACCCCTTCCACGACTCCCGGGCCCAGGCCCGGCACCGGCGGACCGGCACCGTCGCCGACCTCTACTCCCCCTCCCGCCCCGGCGCCTACTCCCGCGCCCGCCCTGCTCACCGTCTCCGCGCCCGTGCTCGCGGACGGCGACCGGCGGTGGTGCGAGCGGGTGACGGTCACCTTCCGGAACAGCGGCGGCACGGCGGCACGGTCGGGCACGGTCACCTTCGCCACGCACGTCATCGGCGCGCTCGGCGTCGACTGGGCGACCCTCACCTCCAGCCGGCCGCTGCCCGCGCCGATCGCCGCCGGGGCGGCCAGGACGGAGACGTACACCGTGTGCGTGGACTCCTGGCGGGTGCCGCTGGGAATGCGGATCGACACCCGTCAGGTCACCGCCACCTGGCAGTGACGCGAAAGCGATGGGCCGGGTCCGCGCGACGCGAAAGCGATGGGCCGGGTCCGCGTGACGCGAAAGCGACGGGCCGGGTCCGCGTGACGCGAAAGCGATGGGCCGGGTCCGCGTGACGCGGAGCCGGCCCACCTTGCTTGTGCGGGGTACGAGTGTCAGCCGAGGGCCAGCCAGGCGACGGCCGCCAGGACGACGACCACCGCGACCACGCCGACGATCAGGCCGACCCGGGGGCCGCCCGAGGCCGCGACGGCCTGCGGCTGCCGCTGCTGCGGAGCACCCTCGTCGACGAAGGCGCGGAACATCTGCGTGTTGCCGGCGGGGTCGTAACCCTCGGGGCTCTGCCCCTGGGGGCCCTGGCCCTGGCCGTACGGTGCTTGGGGGTTGTGTGCCATGGGCCAGGACCCTAGCGAAGTCGGGGCAGGGCCCCCAACCCTTCAGCCGCCCCGCGCTCCTTTGCCGATTCTTTAGCGCCGTTTGACCGATTTAGTTTGCCTGGAGCAACCATCCATCTCTATGGTTGCCCTAAGCAACAAGATGGTCCGGAGGGTGGCCGATGAAGACACGGAGCCGGTACGAGGAACTCGCCCGCTCGGTGAGCGCGATCGGCGCCGTGAAACGCGGGCTGGCCCGCGCCCTGCCCGTGGAATGCCAGGGCGGCTCGGCGGCCGTGCTCGCCCTGGTCAAGCACCACGGCGACATGCGGATGAGCCGGCTCGCCGAACTCATGGCGGTCGACATGTCCGTGTGCAGCCGCCATGTGGCCCACACCGTGGAACACGGCTGGATCGAGCGCCTGCCCGACCCGGACGACCGGCGCTCGCGCATCCTCCGGCTCACGGAGCCGGGCCACGCGATGCTCGGCGAACTCGACCGCCGGGTCACCGAGGCCTTCTCCCGCCACCTCGCGGAGTGGTCCGACGACGACGTCGAACTCCTCGCCCACCTGCTCGCCCGCCTCCGCGACTCCTTCGGGGACTGCCGGGCCCACCACGCTTGAGAACAAAGGAAGTCCATGGCTACGACCACGCCCGACACCGGGGTGCGGGACGGTCTCACCGGCACCGGCGGCGGCGAGACCGCCCCGATGACGCACAAGCAGATCATGGAGGCGCTGTCCGGGCTGCTGCTCGGCATGTTCGTCGCCATCCTGTCCTCGACGATCGTCTCCAACGCCCTCCCCCAGATCATCACCGACCTGGGCGGCGGCCAGTCCGCGTACACCTGGGTGGTCACCGCCGCACTGCTCTCGATGACCGCGACCACCCCGCTCTGGGGCAAGCTCGCGGACCTCTTCTCCAAGAAGCTGCTCGTCCAGATAGCCCTGGTCATCTACGTCGCCGGCTCGATCGTGGCCGGTCTTTCGCAGAGCACCGGCATGCTCATCGTCTGCCGTGTCGTGCAGGGCATCGGCGTCGGCGGTCTGACCGCCCTCTCCCAGATCATCCTGGCCGCGATGATCGCCCCGCGTGAGCGCGGCCGGTACAGCGGCTACCTGGGCGCGACCTTCGCCGTCGCCACCGTCGGCGGCCCGCTGCTCGGCGGCGTCATCACCGACACCGACTGGCTCGGCTGGCGCTGGTGCTTCTACGTCGGCGTCCCGTTCGCGATCTTCGCGCTCGTCGTCCTGCAGAAGACCCTCAAGCTCCCCGTCGTGAAGCGCCAGGTGAAGGTCGACTGGGCCGGTGCCCTCTTCATCAGCGCCGCCGTCTCCCTGCTCCTCATCTGGGTCACCTTCGCCGGTGACAAGTACGACTGGATGTCCTGGCAGACGGCCGTGATGGTGCTCGGCGCGGTCGCCCTCGGCGGGATCTTCGTCCTCGTCGAGTCGAAGGCGAGCGAGCCGATCATCCCGCTCCGCCTCTTCCGCAACCGCACCATCACCCTCGCCTCGCTCGCCTCGCTCTTCGTGGGTGTGGCGATGTTCGCCGGCACGGTCTTCTTCAGCCAGTACTTCCAGCTGGCGCGGAACGAGTCGCCGACGATGTCCGGCGTCCTCACCATCCCGATGATCGCGGGCCTCTTCGTCTCGTCCACCGTCTCCGGCCTGGTCATCACCAAGACCGGCAGGTGGAAGGCGTGGCTGGTCAGCGGTGGCGCCCTCGCCGCCGGCGGACTCGGCCTGCTCGGCACGATCCGCTACGACACGGCGTACTGGCACATCGCGCTGTTCATGGCGGTCCTCGGCCTCGGCCTCGGCATGATGATGCAGAACCTCGTGCTCTGCACCCAGAACCAGGTGGCCCCCGCCGACCTCGGTGCCGCCTCCTCCGTCGTCACCTTCTTCCGCTCCCTCGGCGGTGCGATCGGTGTCTCGGCGCTCGGCGCGGTCATGGCCCACCGGGTCACCAGCTACGTCAAGGAAGGCCTGGCCGAACTCGGTCCGAAGGCCGCGGGCGCCATGGGCCAGGGCGGCTCGGGCGGCTCCATCCCCGACATGGACAAGCTCCCGGCCCCGATCCGTACGGTCATGGAGGACGCGTACGGACACGGTGTCGCCGATGTCTTCCTCTACTCGGCGCCGTTCGCGCTGCTCGCCTTCGTGGTGACGCTGTTCATCAAGGAGGTCGCGCTGAAGAGCAGCTCGGCGAAGGGCTCCGAGGAGGGTTAGAAAAGCTCCCGGCCGCGCTTCGAGCGGAGGCGCGGCCGGGTCGGGTACGGAGCGGCGGGCAGGGGACGGCCCGCCGCTCCGTCATGTTCCGGTTTCACGTGAAACCATGGCCTCGATGCCGGCGACCAGGACATCCAGGGCGTAGGCGAAGTCGCGGTCCCAGATGGCGCTGACGCTGCCCTGCGACGCCCGCACGTCGAGGATCTCCGCCATGGGTTCGATGGCCTCCGCGAAGCCCGGATTGTCACGGAAGGCCTTGACGGACTCCACGTAGAAGTCGTCCTGCGACATCCCGGCCTCCGCCGCACGCCGCCCGAACTGGGACTCGATCGTCCCGTAGCCGTAGACGAACTGGAAGACGGCCGAGGTCGCACTGGGCTGACGGTCGATCGGCAGGCCGGTGCCCCCGATCGCCTCCTGGATCTTGCCGCCGACGGCGATCGCGTGCGGGCCGATGTTCAGGTACTGCCCGGCGCTCGGCGACATCCACGGGTGGCGGACCAGCATCCGGCGGTACTCCAGGGCGAGCACCCGGATCATGTCCCGCCAGCCGTCGGCGGCGTCGATCGCCGCGAGGTCGAACTCGCCGTACACGCTGTCCATGGCGAACTCGATGATGTCGTCCTTGGTGTCCACGTACCAGTACAGGGACATCGCGGTGACCTTCAGCTCCGCCGCGAGCTTGCGCATCGACAGACCGGCCAGGCCCTCCTCGTCGAGCATCCGGATCGCCGCGGCGACGATCCGGTCCCGGTCCAGCCCGGCCGGGCCGCCTCCGCCACGGGCGGCCCGGTTCTCCAGCCAGACGCTGGAACGCGCCGGGTTCTTGGCCCGATCGGCTGCCTTGACCATCGCGTCCTCCGTCTGTCAGTCGTCCGTGACCATGCTAGGCAGCGACCGGCTGCTCGGCCGCCAGGGTCTTCTCCGTCCGCTCGGCCCGCTTGAGCAGGGCCGCGGCGAGCAGTCCGCCGGCGAAGACGGCGACGGCGCCCACCAGCTGGCTGGTCTGGAGGCCGGAGGCGAACGCGTCGGAGATGGCGGCCCGTTCGGCGTCGCTCCCGGCAGCGGCGAGGGCCGCGGGCAGTGAGGTCGCGGTCACGGCGACGAGCGCGGCGAAGCGGGCGTTGAGGACGGCGCCGAGGACGGCGACGCCGAGGCCGTTGCCGAACTCGGCGAGGGTTCCGTTGATGCCGGCGCCCACGCCCGCCTTCTCCGGCGGGATCGCGCTCATGATCGCGTTGGCCATGGCCGGGTTGGAGACGGCGAGGCCGATGCCCATCAGGACCAGGCCGAGGAGCATGCCCCAGTAGGTGCCGTCCGTGCCGCCGCCGATCACGGCGATCGAGCCGAGCCCGGCCGCGACCAGCGTCATGCCGACGGCCACGGTCGGCGGGGTGCCGAGCTTCATCACGATCCGCGGCCCGACGCCGCTGAGGTTGAGCACGACGACGGTCAGCGCGAGCGGGGCCATCCGCAGACCGGCTTCGAGCGGCGCGTAACCGAGGACGAACTGCAGGTGCTGGGTGAGGAGGAAGAGCGAGCCGCCCATGCCGAACATGACCAGGATCGCGCCGGCGACGGCGCCGACGAACTTCTGGTTCCGGAAGAAGTGCATGTCGAGCATCGGGTACGGCACACGCAGCTCCCACACCGCGAAGGCGGCGAGGACCACGAGCCCGATCGCGGCCGGGACGAGCACCTCGGCGGAGGTCCAGCCGTGCTCGGGACCCGTGATGATCGCGTACACGGCGGCGGTCATGCCGATCGTGGAGAGCAGCGCGCCGATCAGATCGGGGCGGTCGCCCTGGGGGTTCTTCGACTCCGGTACGAGCTTGAGGACGGCGACCAGACCGATCAGCGCCACCGGGATGTTGATCAGGAAGATCATTCCCCACCAGAAGTGCTCGATGATGACACCGCCGATGAGCGGCCCGGCGGCGAAGCCGAGCGAACTGACGGTGGCCCAGAGCGCGATGGCCTTGACCCGCTCGGAGTCGTCGAAGATCTGCATGACGACGGCGAGGGTGGTGGTCATGAGGAGCGCCCCGCCGACGCCCATGCCCGCGCGGGCGGCGATCAGCTGGCCGGTGGTCTCGGCCAGTCCCGCGGCGAGCGAGCCGAGGCCGAAGAGCGCGAGACCGGCGGCGAGCAGCTTCTTGCGCCCGTAGCGGTCGGCGGCGTTGCCCGCGGTGAGGAGCAGGCCGGACTGGACCAGCGAGTAGGCGTTGATCATCCACTGGATGTCGCTGGTGGAGGCGTGGAGCTCGGTCGTCAGCGCGGGGATGGCGACGCTGAGCACGGTGTTGTCGAGCAGCACGGTGAGCTGGGCGAGGCAGATGACGCCGAGGATCAGCCAGCGCTGCGGGTGGCCGCCGGTGGCGGTCATAGGCACTCCTTGTACGGTGTACGGGACTGGGTCTCGTACACCGTACAAGGGTCTCTCGTACGGTGTATAGGAATTATTCGGCAGAGGTCAGGTCGTAGAAGGTGGAGCTGCCGACGGTCACCTGCTCGAAGGTGGCCTGGACCCAGGCGGTGATCTCGGCGCTGGTGCCGTTTCCGCCCATGGGGCCGGTCATGGCGCCTTCGCCGCTGCCGCCGCCCGATGAGATGAAGTAGTGGATCTTCCCCTCGGCGACGTACCGCTTGAACTGGTCGAGCGTCGGGGACGGGTCGGTGCCGTTGAAGCCGCCGATCGCCATGACGGGCTTCTCGGTGGCCAGCTGGTAGCCGGCCGCGTTCTGGGAACCCACCGCGGCGGCGACCCAGGTGTAGTCGTCGGCGTCCTTGAGCAGGGCCGCCTTCGCCTCCGTACCGACGCTTGCCCCGTTGAGGAGACCGCCCATCGCGCCGCCCATGCCGCCCCGCTCACCGCCGGTGGTGCCGGGCGGCTGGGCCTGGCCCGGGGGCATGAAGCCCTGGCCTGGAGGCATCTGGCCCTGGCCCTGGCCGCCGGGGGGCTGCATCTGCGTCCGGCCCGGGGCCTGGCCACCGGGGGCCCGGGCCGCGCCCGGCGGGCCGTACAGCATCCGCATGCCGGCGTCCCGGCCCCCGCCGGGTCCGCCGCGCATGCCGCCGAAGCCCGCGCCCGCCGGGCCGGCCGTCACGATCGAGCCCTGGTGGGCCGAGTCCACCGTCGCCAGGGTGTACGCGAACGGCCCCGCGAGTCCCGCCGCCAGGCCGAGGCCCGCAAGGCCGAGGCCGAGCCGTCGGTCCACCCGCCCCGCGAACAGCAGCCCGAGCGCGGCCACCGCGCCCGCGACCAGGACCGCCCAGCGCAGCCACGGCAGCCACTCCGGCGTACGTCCGAGCAGGGTGCAGGCCCACCAGGCCGTCACGGCCGTCGTCACCGCGAGCGTCGCCGAGGCGAGCCACCGGGTGCGTTCCTCCCACAGCACGGCCGCGCCCATGCCGACGAGCGCCGCGAGATACGGGGCCAGGGCCACCGTGTAGTACTCGTGGAAGATGCCGGCCATGAAGCTGAACACGGCGAGCGTGATCAGCAGCGAGCCGCCCCACACCAGGAACGCGGAGCGCGCCGTGTCCGTCCGGGGCGCCCGCCAGGTGACGACGAGCCCCGCGACGAGCAGGATCAGCGCGGCCGGGAGCAGCCAGGAGATCTGGCCGCCGACGGAGTCGTTGAACATCCGGCCGATCCCTGTCTCACCCCACCGGCCACCACCACCACCGCCTCCCCCGCCGCCGACGCTGCCGGTCTCGTTGCCGTTGATCCGGCCGAGGCCGTTGTAGCCGAAGGTCAGCTCCAGGAAGCTGTTGTTCTGCGAGCCTCCGACGTACGGGCGGGAGGACGCCGTCCACAGCTCGACCACGGCCACCCACCAGCCCGCCGACGCGACCATCGCGAGCCCGCCCAGGGCGAGCCGGCCGAGCCGCCGCCCGAACCCGCCGGGCGCGCACACCGCGTACACGAGCGCGAGCGACGGCAGGATCAGGAAGGCCTGCAGGGTCTTCGCGAGGAACGCGAAGCCGAGGGCGACCCCGGCCCACACCAGCCACCTGGCCGCGCCCTTGTCGTGTTCCATCGCGCGCAGCACGCAGTGGACGGCGACCGTCATGAGCAGGGCGAGCAGCGCGTCCGGGTTGTTGAAGCGGAACATCAGCGCGGCGACGGGCGTCAGCGCGAGGACCGCCCCCGCGATCAGACCGGCGCCCGCGCCGAACCGGCGCCGTACGGCCGCGTAGAGCACGGCGACCGTGCCGACACCCATCAGCACCTCGGGCACGAGGATCTGCCAGGTCCCGAGGCCGAAGAGGCGGACGGACAGGGCCATCGGCCAGAGCGCGGCCGGCGGCTTGTCGACGGTGATGGCGTTGGCGGAGTCGAGGGAGCCGAAGAAGAAGGCCTTCCAGCTCTCGCCGCCCGCCTGCACGGCGGCCGAGTAGAAGGAGTTGGCATAGCCGGACGCGCTCAGGTTCCAGAGGTAGAGCGCGGTGGTCACGGCGAGCAGGCCGAGGAAGGCGGGCCGCACCCAGGGGGCGTCCTCGGCGCGCCCGCGCCGCAGCCGGGCGAGCCGGCCGGCGCGGGGCGCGGCATGGACGGCGGTGGACAGGGAGGTCATCGTTCGTTCCTTGAGGGGACGCGGTCCGGGAAGACCCAGAGCCGGAAGAGGAGGAAGCGGAGGACGGTCGCGGCGAGGTTGGCGACGATCAGGACGGCGAGCTCCGTGGAGTGCGCCGGATCGCCGGACGCCGCGCCGAGGGCGGCGAGCGAACCGCTGGTCAGGGCCAGGCCGATGGCGAAGACGACGAGCCCCTGCGCCTGGTGGCGGACGGCCCGGTCCCGGCCGCGCACCCCGAAGGTGAGGCGCCGGTTGGCCGCCGTGTTCGCGACGGCCGAGACGAGGAGGGCTGCGGCGTTGGCGGCCTGCGGGCCGACACCGAGCCGGAAGAGCGAGTAGAGCGCCAGGTAGAAGAGCGTCGACAGGGCTCCGACCACGCAGAAGCCGACCAGCTGACGGGCGAGCCCGCCGGGCACACCGGTGAGTTCGCGGTCCCTGGGGTCGTCCCCGAAGGGCCTGGCGAGCCGGTCGAGGGGCAGCGAGCCGGTCGCGAGCGCCCGCCCGACCCGCCACACGCCCTTCAGGTCCTCGGTCGCCGTCCTCACGATGTGCACGGTCGAGTCGGGGTCGTCGACCCAGTCGACCGGCACCTCGTGGATGCGCAGACCGGCCCGCTCGGCGAGGACCAGCATCTCGGTGTCGAAGAACCAGCCGGTGTCCTCCACCATCGGGAGCAGCCGCTCGGCGACGTCCCGCCGTATCGCCTTGAACCCGCACTGCGCGTCGGAGAACCGGGCGGCGAGCGAGCCACGCAGGATCAGGTTGTAGGCGCGCGAGATGAACTCGCGCTTCGGGCCGCGCACCACCCGCGAGGAGCGGGCGAGCCGCGAACCGATCGCCAGGTCGGAGTGACCGGAGATGAGCGGCGCCACCAGCGGCAGCAGGGCGTTCAGGTCGGTGGACAGGTCCACGTCCATGTAGGCGAGGACGGGCGCGTCCGAGCCCGACCACACGGTCCGCAGCGCCCGGCCGCGCCCCTTCTCCTCCAGTCGTACGGAGCACACCTCGGGCACCTCGGCGGCGAGGCCGGCGGCGACGGCGGGGGTGGTGTCGGTGGAGGCGTTGTCGGCGACGGTGATGCGGAAGCCGTAGGGGAAGGTCCGCAGGAGGTGCTCGTGGAGGCGGCGGACGCACGGCTCCAGGTCCTTCTCCTCGTTGTAGACGGGAATCACCACGTCCAGGACGGGCCGTCCGGCGATGTTCACCGGCAGGTGCTCCCGGGCGGGGAGGGCGTCGGACCTTCCGGAGGCCACGGACGGGGGACCCGCGATCGTTGGGGTTCGCATGCCGACGACACTCGCCGGGCCCGCTGTCACGGCTGTGTGATGCGCCTGTGCCCTGGCTGTGAGTCCGCGCCTTCAGGGAGCCGGACGGTGAAGACGGTCCGGCCGGGGGCGCTTTCGACGCCCACCTCGCCGCCGTGCGCGAGGACGACCGCGCGCACGATGGCAAGCCCGAGGCCGGTGGATCCGGCGTGCCGGGAACGGGAGGCGTCGCCGCGCGCGAACCGCTCGAAGACGGTGGGCAGGAGCGCGGCCGGGATGCCCGGCCCGTCGTCCTCGATGTCGACGACCGCCGCCCCGGCCTCCGTACGGACGCGGGCGGTGACCTTCGTACCGGGCGGGGTGTGGGTACGGGCGTTGGCGAGGAGGTTGACGAGGACCTGCTGGAGGCGGGCACCGTCGGCCCGTACGGCCGTGTGGTCCGTGGCGGGTCCGGGGAGTTCGAGGCGCCAGTGGTGCTCGGGCCCGGCGGCGCGGGCGTCGCTGACGGCGTCCACGACGAGGGGGACGAGGTCCGTGGTCTCGTACGAGAGCGGGCGCCCCGCGTCGAGCCGGGCGAGCAGCAGCAGGTCCTCCACCAGGCCGGTCATCCGGGTCGCCTCGGACTCGATCCGGCCGAGCGCGTGCCGGGTGTCGGGCCCGCACTCCTCACGGCCTCGCCGGGTCAGCTCCGCGTATCCCCGGATCGAGGCCAGCGGGGTGCGCAGTTCATGGCTGGCGTCCGCCACGAACTGCCGGACCCGGGTCTCGCTCTGCTGGCGGGCGTCGAGCGCCGAGTGGACGTGGTCGAGCATCCGGTTGATGGCTGCGCCGACCTGGCCCACCTCGGTCCGGGGATCGGCCTCCGTCTCCGGGACCCGCTGGTGGAGCGCCACCTCGCCGCTGTGCAGCGGCAGCTTGGCGACCTGACCCGCGAGGGCGGCGACGCGCCGCAGCGGCCGCAGGGCCACCCCGACGAGCACGGTCCCGGCGAGCGAGGCCGCGACGAGGCCGGCGCCGGTGACGCTCAGTTCGACGAGGACGAGGGTGGAGAGGGCGTCCTCGACCTCGGTGAGCGGGATGCCGCTGAGGAAGGTGCCGTGACTGCCCTCCGCGTACTCGACCCGGTACGAGCCGAGGCGGGGCAGCTCGACGGTGTGCGGGTCCCCGTCGCGGGGGACGGCGGCGAGCGCGGCGCGCTGGGCCGCGTCGAGTTCGGTCCGGACGTTCCGCCCGTACAGGCCGCCGGCCTCGGTATCGGCCTCCGCCGAGTACCCTGCCGAGGCGAGTTCACCGTCCACCAGGACCGCTCCGAGGGCGCCGGTCGGTATGCCGGGCCCCACCACGAACCCGAGGGGGTCCTGGCCACCGCCCGGTTCGGGCCGGAGACCCAGGGAGACCGGCGGGCCCGCGGCCCGGTTGGAGACCGTACGGACCTGCTCGTCGGCCCGGTCGTACAGGTACGAGCGGAACGCGATCGTCGTGACCGTGCCGATGACGGCCGCGACGACCGCGATCAGCGCGACCGCCGAGACGACGAGCCGGGTGCGCAGCGACCACGGTCGCCGCCGTGCACGTCGGAACACCGGCGCTACTCGCCCGGCTTGATCAGATATCCGGCTCCGCGCCGGGTGTGGATCATCGGCGCGCGGCCCGCGTCGATCTTCCGACGCAGGTAGGAGATGTAGAGCTCGACGACGTTGGCCTGACCGCCGAAGTCGTACGACCAGACGCGGTCGAGGATCTGCGCCTTGCTGAGGACCCGTCGCGGATTGCGCATGAGGTAGCGCAGCAGCTCGAACTCGGTGGCGGTCAGGTGGATCGAATCCCCGCCCCGGGTGACGTCGTGGCTGTCCTCGTCGAGGGTCAGGTCACCGACGACGAGCAGCGACTCGCTGCGCGCCTGGGCGGCCCCCGACCTGCGGATGAGGCCGCGCAGCCGGGCGACGACCTCCTCCAGGCTGAAGGGCTTGGTGACGTAGTCGTCGCCGCCGGCGGTGAGCCCGGCGATCCGGTCCTCGACGGCGTCCTTCGCCGTCAGGAACAGCACGGGGACGTCCGGCAGCTCACGCCGGATCGAGCCCAGCAGGCTGAGCCCGTCGGCGTCGGGGAGCATCACGTCGAGGATCACGGCGTCGGGGCGGAACTCACGGACGGAACGCAGGGCGGCGGCTCCGTCCCCGGCGCTCCGCACCTGCCAGCCCTCGTACCGCAGGGCCATGGAGAGGAGCTCGGCGAGCGAGGCCTCGTCGTCGACGACGAGGACGCGGACGGCGGTGCCGTCGGCACGGAGCATGTCGGCGCGGGTGCCGGGGCGGCGTGTGGTGACGGTCATGCGCCCACGCTCGCCGCCGCCGCTGAGAGCCTCCTTTCCCTTTCCTGTGAATTGCCTGAGAAAGGACTCAGGTGCCGCTGACGATGCAGGTGCGGCTGAGGACTCAGGTGCGGCTGAGGACTCGGACGCTCACGGTTTCACGTGAAACATCGCGGCCCCGTTCTCGTAGAGGACCCGTCGCAGCCAGTCGTCCCCGAGTCCGAGGCGTTCGAGGGCGTGGAGCTGGTGCGCGTACGGATACGGGATGTTCGGGAAGTCGGAGCCGAGGAGGATCCGGTCGCCCAGGTCGACGAGCCGCTTGAGCTCCGCCCCGGGGAAGGGCGCGAGCCGCTCACTGAAGTCGGTGAAAGCCATGGTGGTGTCGAGGTGGACGCCCTCGTACCGCTGGGCGAGGTCGAGGAAGTCGCCGTACTCCGGCATCCCCATGTGCGCGACGATCACCCGCAGCCGGGGGTGGCGGGCGAGCAGCCGTCCCATGGGTCCCGGACCGGTGAACCTGCCCGGCGCGGGTCCCGAGCCGCAGTGGACGACGGCGGGGGTGCCGCTGTCGGCGAGGGCTCCCCAGACGGCGTCCAGCTGGGCGTCGTTCGGGTCGAAGCCGCCGACCTGGAGATGCACCTTGAAGACACGGGCGCCGGCGTCGAGCGCCTCGTGGACGTACCGGTGGGCGTCCGGCTCGGGGAAGAAGGTCGAGGTGTGCAGACAGTCGGGGGTCCGGGCGGCGAAGTCGGCGGCCCAGGAGTTCAGCCAGGCGGCCATGCCGGGCTTGTGCGGGTAGAGCATCGCGGTGAACGCGACCGCCCCGAAACCGCGCAGGAGGGCGAGTCGGCGCTCCTCCTCCTCGCGGTAGGTGATCGGCCACTCCAGGCCGGTCAGCGGGCCGACGGAATCGAAGTAGGCCCAGACCTTGTCGAGGACGCTCTGCGGCATGAAGTGCGTGTGCACGTCGACGAGCCCGGGGATACCGAGGCGCTCGACGAGGGCCGGGATGTCGACGCCCCCGCTGCCTTCGCCACTCGCGCCACTCGCGCCACTCGCGCTCCTCGCGCCACTCGCGCTCCTCCCGCTACTCCCGCTACTCCCGCTACTCCCGCTACTCCCGCTCAAAGCTGTAGCTCCGTTCGACCTTGCCGATGTGGACGCTGTAGCTGTCGTACCAGTGCTCCCGGCCGTACGCCTTGGCGGCCTGGTGCTCGGTGTCGAGGCGCCAGGCGTCGAGGGACTCCAGGTCCCGGAAGTAGGCGACGGTGATGCCGATGCCACCGGGAGTGCGGGCGGTCTCGTAGCCGAGGAATCCCGGGATGTCCCTGACGATCTCCTGCATGCGGGAGGAGGTCTCGGAGTAGCCCTCGGGCGCCTCGGGGCGGATGGAGGTGAAGACAGCGGTGTAGTAAGGCGGTTGGATGTCCGCCACCAGTTTGGGGGTCATGTGATCACCCTCGCCGGGGTCGGGCGGGGATGTCCACGGCGACCGGCGAAAGGGATCCAAGACTTTACGAAGCGCCCGCCGCCGTACGAAGCGCCCGCCCCCGCAGTGCGAACCGCCCGCCGCCGCCGCACGAAGCGCCCGCCGCCGCTCAGAAGAGCTCGCCCTGAGCGCTCTCGGGTTCTGGGGCGGCCACCGGCGTCACGGGTACCGAGAACTCCGCTCCCGGCGTCCCGCCCTGACCCGACGCGCCCTCCCCGGCGCTCCGGAGCTCCCACCCGCCCATCAGCCGGGTGTCGAGGGCCAGACAGCGACCAAAGGGATCGAGCAGGTGCAGATCGGGCCCGGCGGCGGCGAGCAGCCGTCCCGTGACGGCGCCCCCGTCGACCAGTTCGAAGACGGTGCCGGCGAGGGGCGGCAGCCCGTCGAGGCCGAAGGCTTCGACGTGGTCGCGCGGCGCGAACTCCAGCGGTTCCAGGGTCTCCGTCCAGCCGCCGACCGACCGCGCGCTCCGGTGCAGCTCCTCGACCTCGCCGGCCCGCACCGAGGCGGGCGGCAGGGCATGCCGGGCGGCCCGCTTCCGCTCGTACGCCACCCGGTCGGGGATTCCCAGCGTCTGCCGCAGCACCTCCTCGGTCCGCCGGGCGGCCATCAGGGGGCCACGGCCCAGCCAGCTGAACGTGACGGCGCCCTGTTCGAGGAGCCGGGCCTCGCCCCGGGCCTCGGCGGTGATCCCCACCTTGGTCATGCCGGGCCCGAACCAGGCGAGGTACACGCGGTACGGCTGGGGATCGTCGAGGAAGGTGTCGGCGGCGACCGAGTGGGCCCGGTCGAGCCGCGCGCACTCCGCGCACCGCCCACCGGTGGACCGGCCGGACACGACGGCCTCCAGGGGGCAGGGGTTGCCGCGGGCCCCGGCGCACCGCCGCGACCCCACGGCCCGGAAGGCGAGCCGCTGCCCGTACGCGAGGGGGCTGATCTTCCCGCCCTGCCACCGCAGGCCCGGCGCCCCACCGCTCCAGGTGATCCCCCGACACCGCCACTCCACCGGCCCGGCCCTCCTCGCTTCCCTCCCCCCAGTCTCCGTCACGCCTCACATCTCACGTCTCAGGGCAGGACGTAGATCCGCGCCCCGTCCGCGTCGGGCCCCCCGACCTCCCGCATGAAGCCCTGTTCGAGGAGGAACCGCACGCAGTCCCGGACGCGCTCGCGGGAGAGCCCGGTGCGCCGGGTGACGTCCTGGTCCCGGTGGCGGACACCGCCCCGGATCAGGGCGGGGGCGAGGCAGGTGGCGACCGTCCGTACGTCCCCGGTGACCGCCCAGGACTCGACGAGCTCCTGCGGGCTGAGGGCGACGGCGGCGCCGCTGCGCTGACGGGGCACGGAGAGCCTCTCAAGGGAGTCGGCGACCCTTGAGAGGCTCCGCCGGGTCTCGCGGAGCAGCTCCGCGTACTCGGTGTGCTCGGTGTACGCGGCGGCCCGCTCGTCGAACCGCCCCTCCAGCCGGACGAGGACGTCGACGAGCTCCGGCGGCAGCACGAAACCGGTGTGCGCAGGGGAGGGTTCGAGTCCGTACCCCCCGTACCGCTGGACCGCCGCCATGACCTCGCCCGTCCACGCCCGGAAGGCCCCGGCCTCCGGTCTTCGGCACGCCCCCACGAGCTGCACGAGCCCCTGGAGACTCACCATCCGCGTCGACGCCCTGAGCCCGCTCCGGCCGGAGAGGTCCGCCCCTCCGACGACCTCCCGTGCGGACGCGAGGCACGCCTCGGGCAGAGCCACCGTCCGCAGTGCCTCCCGGGTCCCCGCGTACCCGAGTCTCTTCGCCACGTCCACCACCGGGAACCAGTGGGCTCCGTCGGGCGCGGTCAGCCGGCGCAGGGGCGCACCGGTGGCGGCGTACACCAGGTCATCGATGTCGATCGCATCCATCGATCATCACCTCCGCCACGCAAGGTAGGCCGAGGGCATATTCAACTGACATGCAAATCAGACAGGTTCACCCAAAAGGGGAGGGTTTTCCGGGTTCTCCCCAGAAACCCCTCCCCGCCTCCCCCGACTTCCTGGACTCCTCCGACTCCTGCGCCGCCTCTACTTCGCGACGAACTGCGTCAGGATCGCCTGCACCTCGTAGATGTCGACGCCCTTGGTGAAGGTCTTCTGCACGGGCAGCTGGCTGCCCGAGATCCAGATCTTCAGCTCGGCGTCCAGGTCGAAGGTGCCGGCCGTCTCGACGGCGAAGTGCGTGATGCTCCGGTACGGAATCGAGTGGTACTCGACCTTCTTGCCGGTGATCCCCTGCTTGTCGACCAACACGAGCCGGCGGTCGGTGAAGAAGATGGTGTCGCGGATCAGCAGGTACGCGGCGTGCACCTGCTCCCCCTGCCCGAGCAGCCGCGCGTAGTCCTGCTGCGCCTGCGCCGGATCGATCGCGTGCGCGTTCCCGAAGAGTGCCATGCCCCAACCCCCACATTCGAAATGAAAGAACGATCAACCGACCCTAACCCCAACTACCAGGCCGACAGGGCGGGGTGGGAGTTAGGATCCGGTCCATGGCCCTGACCATGAACGCCATGGACCGCTTCGAAGCCTCCATGCCCCGCCTGGAGGCCATCGCGTACCGCCTCCTCGGCTCGGCGAGCGAGGCCGAGGACGCCGTGCAGGACACGTTCCTGCGCTGGCAGGCCGCCGACGTGGACCGCATCGAGGTCCCCGAGGCCTGGCTGACGAAGGTGCTCACCAACGTGTGCCTCAACCAGCTCACCTCGGCCCGCGCGCGGCGCGAGACCTACGTCGGCCAGTGGCTCCCCGAGCCGCTGCTCGCCGGCGACCCGATGCTCGGCCCCGCCGAGACCGCCGAGCAGCGCGAGTCGCTCTCGTACGCGGTGCTGACCCTCCTCGAGCGGCTCTCCCCCAACGAACGGGCGGTGTACGTGCTCAAGGAGGCCTTCGGTTACACGCACCGCGAGATCGCCGAGATCCTCGACATCACCGAGGCCGCCGGCCAGCAGATCTTCCACCGCGCGAAGAAGCACGTCGCCGACGGCAAGGCCCGCACCGAGATCGACGAGGCCACCGCCCGGCGGATCGTCGAGGAGTTCCTCGCCGCGGCCACCAGCGGGCAGACGGACACCCTCGTACGGATGCTCACCACGGACGCGGTCGCGATCGGCGACGGCGGCGGCAAGGTCCCGGCCCGCGCCAAGGCGTTCGAGGGCGCCCGCGCGGTCGCCACCTTCCTGCGTGGACTGTTCAAGTCCAGCCCGGCCAAGCGCACCCTCGTGGGCGGTTCGGCCGGGATCTACGCCGCGACCGCCAACGGCGCCCCCGCCGTCGTGGCGGTCGTCGACGGCCGGGTCGTCGGCGTCATGTGCGTGGAGATCGGCGCCGACGGCATCGCCGCCGTCCGCAGCCAGGTCAACCCCGACAAGCTCGAACGCGCGACGCGGCGATGGACGGCCACCGACCACGGGGAACCCCTGTTCCAAGCCTTCTGACCCCGGTGTGACCTGCTTCACACCTGATGCCTGTCAGGAAACGGCGGGCTGCCCGGTTCAAGGGGCAGCCCGCCGAAAAGCGTGAAGACAGGAGTACGGACATGCAGCACCGCATCATCGTCCTCGGGGCCGGATACGCCGGAGCCGTCGCCGCCGGGCGCCTCGCCAAGCGGCTGCACCGCGAGGACGTCGCCATCACCCTCGTCAACGCCGAGCCCGACTTCGTCGAGCGCGTCCGGCTGCACCAGGTCGCCGTCGGCCAGGAGCTCAGGCCCCGCCCCTTCACCGAGATGTTCGCGGGCACCGGCGTCGAACTGAAGGTGGCGAGGGTCACCGCGGTCGACGTCGACCGCAAGACCGTCACCGTCACGGCCCCGGCCCAAGGCCCGGTCGGCGCCGCCGCCCCGGCCGCCTCAAAGGCCACGGGAGGCGAGCGGGCGGAGGTCGTGGAACTCGCCTACGACACCCTCGTGTACGCCCTGGGCAGCGACTGGAACGACCAGGGTGTCCCCGGCGCCGCCGAGCACGCCCACCACATCGCCGGCCGCGCCGGAGCGCTGCGGCTGCGCGACCGCCTGGCCCGCCTCGGCGCCGGGGAGTCCGTGGTCGTCGTCGGCGGCGGCCTCACCGGTCTGGAGGCGGTGACCGAGATCGCCGAGGCCCGCCCGGACCTCTCCGTCGCCCTCGCCGCCCGCGGCGACCTCGGCGACTGGCTCTCGCCCAAGGGCCGCGACCACCTGCGGAAGGTCGTCGACAGGCTCGGCATCACCGTGCACGAGGGGGCCGCCGTCACCCGCGTGGAAGCCGACCGCCTCACCACCGCCGACGGCGGATCCGTCCCGGCCGCGGTCACCGTGTGGACCACCGGCTTCGCCGTCCACCCGATCGCACGCGCCACCACCCTCGAGGTCACCGAGGCGGGCCAGATCGTGGTCGACGGGACCATGCGCTCGGTCTCGCACCCCGACGTGTACGCCGCGGGCGACGCCGCCATGGCCATGGGCCCCGGCGACAAGCCGCTGCGGATGTGCTGCGCCACGGGCGGGCCCATGGCCTGGCAGGCCGCCGACGCCATCGCGGCCCGCCTGACCGGCGGAAAGATCCCGACGGTGCCGCTCCGCTACTTCAACCAGTGCATCTCGCTCGGCCGCAAGGACGGCCTCATCCAGTACGTCACCGCCGACGACCGCTCCGTCCGGTCGGCCCTGACGGGCCGGCTCGCCGCCACGTACAAGGAACTCGTCTGCAAGGGCGCGGCCTGGAGCGTCGGGAAGCCGACCCTCGGACTGCCGACCCGCCGCCACCGCACCGTCGCGGCCCAGCCGCGCGCGGGCGTGCCGGCCGAGACCACGGCATGACGCAGGCGACCGGCCCCGGACCCGACGCCCGGGGCCTCACCTGCGGGACCTCACCTGCGGTGGATCACCGCGCTGCCCGCCGCCCGGTCGTGAAAGCCCTGCCGGTTCGGGCTGAGGGTCATCGCCGACACGTGGGGGACGAGGAAGAGCGGCACCAGGTTGGACACCAGATTCGTGACGTGCCGCAGCACCGCTGGGCCGTAGCGGAGCCGTCCGCCGTCCCGTACGCGGACCACTTCCATGCCCATCACGCGCTTGCCCAGGGTCCCGCCCCATCGCGAGACGCACACCGGTGAGTAGCCCAGCACGAAAGCGAGCGGCCACACGCCGACGGCGACCCGCCAGACGGTCCGCACCGAATCCTCCGGGACGGCCATGGCCTCCAGCATCCGGTCAAGACCGAGAAGGGGCCCGAGGAGGACGACCACGGCAACGGGAAGGTCCACGGCAACCGCGGCACACCGCCGCATGACACCGGCCGGTGCACCCGGAACAGGCCGAAGCCTCACCCGCTCACCCACAGCCGGCAGCGGTCCGAGGTCACCCCCCGAAATCATCGCCACAAGATCCTCCTCACCACTACCACCGAGGCCAAGCCCTCGGACGCAACGCGAGAGGCTCCGGGCTCATCGCCCGGGGCACGCTACCCGAGGGGCTCGACTGCCCGGATCGCGGCACCGAGCTGGCATCCAGGGCGCGTCGCGACTCACCTAAGTCGCCGAGGCGGCGACGGTCAGCGCGTAGTCCACGACGATCGCGAAGTCGCCTGACCGGCCACGGACCTTCAGCGCATGCGTCCCGGGAGCCGGCGGCGGCAGCTGCACCCACAGGCCGCACCCGGTAGCCGTGAAGCGCCGTTCCTCTCCGGTGACGGGGTTGCCCTGAGCGCCTCGCACCGTGATCGAGTCACCTTCGTAGGCCTCCGGCGCGACCACCTTGCCGTCGAAGAGCACGGTCCCGCTCGCACCGCTCATGAAGGCCGTACACGACGCGCGGTCTCCGACGTGGTTGATGACAGGCACAGCGATGGGACGGCCGCCGGGAACCTTGCACGCGCGCTTCACCTGACCGCCGAAGGTGCCGGCCAGGAACCACACGTCGTGGGGCTGGTGACGCCCACAGTCGCTGCCGTCCAAGTCGGCGACAGGGTTGGTCGCCTCGGGTTCCGACGCCGCCCATGTCCACCACCGCCCCTGCAGCTCCGCAGAGGAGAGCGTCACGCTCTCCGCCCCCGGCACGGCACTCGCGGACCCCGTCGCCGGTGCGGTGCTCGCCGGCGCCGTGCTACTCGGCGTCGTCACGGGTGCGGTGTTCGTCGCCACCGGTCCCGCCGTGCCCTCCGCGCCTGCGGCCCCCTGTGGCCCACACCCCGCCAAGGCCGCCAACACCACAGCGGTCAAACCCGCTCCTCCAGCCCTGAACCTCATACGCCCCTCCCGACCGAACGCGCCTCCAAGCCCCCACGGCCGACGCGACATGAGCGGACACCCTACCGACGGCGCCCGGGCCGCTTCCCGGCCAACCGCCGTACGCCCCGGAAACGCAAGAGGCCCGGACTCTCGTCCGGGCCTCTTACCTGTGTGCACTCGGCAGGATTCGAACCTGCAACCTTCTGATCCGTAGTCAGATGCTCTATCCGTTAAGCTACGAGTGCTTGTTCTTTTGTGTTTCTTGCCTTCGCTCCCCGGTCTTTCGACCCGCTCGCGGCGACAGGAAGAACATTACATGACTGCCGCCGTCATGTGAAATCCGATTACCGCACCCCTTGTGACCTGCGAAAACGCCGTCTGGGCAGTCGTGGGAGTGTCCGGCGGGGCGGGCCGGGAACGGCCGAAGCCCCGGCCTGGGGGCCGGGGCTTCGGTAGGGGCGGAGGCGGAGGGATTTGAACCCTCGATGGGCTTTAAGACCCAAACCGCATTAGCAGTGCGGCGCCATAGACCGGACTAGGCGACGCCTCCTCGCACCCCGCGCATACGCGAGTGGTGCGTGCAGATGATGACACAGGCGAACCGGCTGTCACCAATCGATTCTCACCGTACTAGGCCTTCGGGGTCGAGGGCAAAGCCCAGAGCGGTCGCGCCGCCCACCGACATCGGCCTCCGCCGGCGCCGCCGGTACGCCTGTCCGGCCCCGCCCGGCGCACCCCGCTTGCGCAACGCCGTGGCGCCCGGAGCGTTAGAGGGGACGGGGCACATCGTGCGTCCGCGCCCCGTCGTACTCGCCGCCACACGCCGTTCCTGGAGATCCGCATGCTGCGCAGCCTCGTCCTCGCGACCCTCGCCACCACCGCCGCCGGCGCCGCAGGGTTCGGCCCGCTGCCGCCGCTGCCCCTGCTCTCACCGCCCGACAGGCTGACCGTGACGGTGGCCGAGAGCGGCCATCCGAACGCCGACGGCACCTTCGAGCTGACCTGCGACGACCAGGCCGGCGGCAACCACCCCGCCCGCGACGACGCCTGCGAGCGGCTCGACCAGCTCGCGAAGGAGGGCGTGAACCCGTTCAAGCCCGTGCCCGCCGATCAGCTCTGTACGCAGGTGTACGGCGGCCCCGCCGTCGCGCACGTCACCGGCACCTGGCAGGGCCGCACGATCGACGCCCGCTTCTCCCGGGCCAACGGTTGCGAGATCGACCGCTGGCAGAACCTGGAGCCGGTCCTTCCACTCCTCCGGGGATAGGCAGGGAGTACGCCCGCGGGCTCCCTTAGACTCCCCTCAGTGACAGGCTGCGGCCCGAGGGGCAAGATGGAGCCCGCCGGCCGATAGGCAAGTGCGACAGGCAAGTGCAGTGAGTCAGGGAGGAAGCGTCTCGTGAGCAGCAGGCCATCCCGAGGCGCTGCTCGCCTCGCAGCCATACTCGACGCCCTCCCCGACGGCCTGGTGCTCGTCAACTGCAACGGCACGGTCGTCAACGCCAACACCATCGCCCTCGGCATGTTCGAGACACCGGGCACCGCACTCGTCGGGCGCGGTCTGCTCGACCTGCTGCCCGACTTCGACTCCCGGCTCATTCCCGGCTCCATGCGCCGCCCCGAGGGCACCGACGAGCGGGGCCGCACCAAGCCGACCCGGATGATGGCCCGGCGTACGGACGGCAGCGAGTTCCCCGTCGAGGTGACCAGCGCCAGCCTGGAGGACGGCCGCGAGGCCTACGACTCGTACGGCGGCTACACCGGCGACGAGCTGCTCATGCTGGTCGTGCGCGACCTCACCGGCACCCTCGACACCGAGGCCGAACTCGCCCGCTCGCAGCGGCAGACCGAGATGATCCTGCGCGCCGCGGCCGAGGGCGTCGTCGGCACGGACACCGACGGCCGGGTCGTCCTCGTCAACCCCGCCGCCGCGCAGATCCTCGGCTACCGCGCCGGCGAACTCGGCGGGCAGGAGCTGCACCCGCTGATCCTCGCCAAGCGCGCCGACGGCGAGGACTTCCCGTACGAGGAATCGGCGCTCGCCGACACCCTCAAGTCCGGCCGCAAGCACCGCGTCCGCGGACAGGTCCTGTGGTCGAAGAAGGGCGAGCGGGTCCCGGTCGACCTGACGACCGCTCCCGTGCGCGACGGCGACCAGCTCGTCGGCGCCGTCATGACCTTCACCGACCGCAGGCCGTACGAGCAGCTCGAAGAGCAGCACGCCGCCGAACTCGCCGCACTCGAAGAGCAGCACGCCGCCGAACTCGCCGCACTCGAGGAGCGGAACGCGGCCGAACTCGCCGACCGCGCCGAGCGGAGCGCGGCGGAACGGGAGGCGCAGCAGGAGCGGTACGCCTCGCTCGCCGCCCGCCACGAACAGCTGACCGCCGTCCTCGCCGAGTCGCTGCGCGGCCCCCTGGAGGAGCTGCGCACCCAGCTCGGCACCCTCGCCGCCGACGACGCCGGGCAGCTCTGGCCCGAGGCCAACCAGGTCCTGCACCACCTGGCCGCCGGATACGCCCGCATGACGGCGCTCGTCGACAACGTCCTGAGCTACCAGCGTCTGGACGCCGGAGCGGAGCGGCTCGACCGGCGCGTCGCGCTCCTCGACGGGGTCGTGACGGCCGGCATCGACGCGGCCGTCGAGCTCATCGGTCCTGGCCGTGCCCAGTTCGCCGTGCACGCGCCGCCCATCGAGGCCGAGGTGGACGCGGCCCGGCTCGCGACGGCGCTCGCGCATCTCGTCGCGGACGTCGCCGGCGTCGACGCGACCGGCAGGAACCGGGCCACCGCCCCGGGCGCCGCGCCCGCCGACTCCACCATCGTCGTGGCGGCCGCGCAGCGCGGAGACGTCGTACGCATCGAGGTCCGCGGCCCGTACGCGGGCGGCGACCCGGTCCACGGGCCCGTCGTGCGCGGCATCGTGGCAGCGCACGGCGGTGTCGTGCAGACCCATGAGGTGCCGGGGACGACCGGCGGCGCGTACGTCCTCGAAGTCCCGCTCGGCTCCGGCCGGGGCACTGTGCCCGCTGCGGAGACGAGGGCCGCGGCACCGGCCGGTGGCGGCCGCGAGGTCCTCGCGCTGCCCGCGCAGGCCGGCGAGCCCGTCATGACACCTCCCCCCATGACACCTCCCTCCATGACGCCGCCCTCCGTGACGCCTCCCGTCGGCGCGCCTTCTGTCGGTTCGCCTTCGGGTGAGGCCGGGGACGGGTTCGATGGCGGGGCCGGGGCCGGGGAGACCTCAGGTGGCGGGCGCCGGCGGGCCCGGCGCGGGTCCACGGACGCCTTCCTGGCCAGCCCGGTCGCCCCCGAGGGCGGCGGCGGTACGGAGCCCAGTGGGCGCCGCCGTGCCCGTACGGGAGAGGCCGCCACCGGCGCCGCCGAGCTGATCCCGGCGCAGCAGAACGCTGCCGTGGACACCCCGTCCGGCTCTCCTTTCGCTCTCACCGCTTCCGGCACCGCCACCGGCCCGGGTGGCTCAGGCGGCTCACGTGGCTCCGTGGTCGAGCCGACCGGGCGCCGCCGGGGCAGGCCCGCCGAGGGCTCCGTGGTGACCGCTGCCGAGAGCGCGCAGGGGCGTGCCGCGCTCGGCGCCGCCGTGCCGCCGCAGGGCGTCCCCGTCGAGCCCGCCGGCGCTCCCGCCCCCGCTTCCGCTCCCCCCTCCGCTTCCGCCCCCGCTCCGGCCCGCGCCCTGCCGGCCGTCGCTTCCGGTCCCGGCTCCGCGTCGGCGGACGGGAACAGCGACGGTGACGGGGTGGCCGAGGCCCGGCCGAGCGGGCGCCGGCGGCGTGCGCTGGCCGCCGCTCAGGAGCGGGCGGCCGCGGCCGAGGCCGGTCCCCGGACTCCGTTCGCGCTTCCGCCGGCCGAGGCCGACCGCCCCGAGCCGGTAGCCACGCCGGACGGTGCTCCGTTCACGACTCCGGCCGGCGTTCCGTTCGCCGGGCCGCTGCCGGTCCCCGACGAAGGTCGTCACGAGGCCGTACGGGGTGTCCCGGGCGCCGAACACACGCCTTCGCAGCCCCATCCGCACACGCAGTCCCACGGGCCGGTCCCGTCGGTCGTCCCTCCGGCTGCTCCTTCCGCTGCCTCTGCGGTGCCCTCTGCGGCCTCGCCCGCCCCGGCCGCGATGCCGCCCGCCGAACCGACCGGGCGCCGCCGGGCCGTCAAACCTCCGCAGCCGGAGCAGCCGCCGGTGCCGGCACAGGAGTCGGCGCAGGAGTCGGCGCACGATTCGCAGTCGGAGTCGGCGGTACGGCCCGGGCCCCGTAACCCCACGGGTTCCGGCACCGGCACCGGTTCCGTACCGCTGCCGCCCGAGCTGCCGATGCCCATGCCGACGCCGACGCCGACTCCGACTCCGGTACCGAAGGACTCGACGCAGGGTCGGGCGTTCAGCGTCCGGACCCTCGGGCAGGGCGTTCCCTTCGTCCCGCCCGCCCCGATGGCCTCGCCGCTCCCCGCGGCACCTCAGGCCTCCCCCGGCCCGGTAGCCCCCGCAGCCCCCGCGACCCCCGGCGCGCCCTCCAACGGCTCCGGGCGGCGGCGCAGGCTCGCCACCCCGCCGGACGTCGACCCGCCGGCCCCGGCCGCCCTTCCCGTACCGGCCGTCGGCGAGGCGAGGCCGCATCCGGACGCGGACCCGTCCGCGCAGCCCGAGGCCGCCCTCGGGCTCACCGCCGCCACCGAGGGCCGCGCGTACGCCATAGGAGCGCCCGCCGCCGGCTCCGCCGAGGGTCCCGAGCCGCTCGACGGCCCCGGTGGGGCCGTCGAGGTCGCCAACCGGCCGGCGCCGCGTCCGGTCGACGACGAACTGCCCCCTGAGCCCCTCGACAACCCGCGCAGGCTGCTGGTCTGGCCCGCGCCCGACGTCTCGACCCAGCAGGCGCTGAGCGACCGGGGCTACCGGCCGGTGATCGTCCACTCCCGCGAGGAGGTCGACGCCCAGATCGCCGCCTTCCCTGCCGCGCTCTTCGTCGACCCGCTGACCGGCCCCATCACCCGTACCGCGCTCCAGTCGCTGCGCCAGGCCGCCGTCGCCGCCGAGGTGCCGGTGCTGCTCGCGGCCGGGCTCGGTCAGGCGACCCGGGAGGAGGCGTACGGCGCCGATCCGGCCGTACTCCTCAAGGCGCTCGCACCGCGCGACAGCGAGCAGCACCCGTCCCGGGTCCTGCTGATCGAGGAGCACGAGGACATCGCGGAGGCGCTCGCGGCCACCCTGGAGCGGCGCGGGATGCAGGTGGCGCGGGCGGCCACGGACACGGAAGCGGTCGCGCTTGCCACGCAGACGCAGCCGAACCTGGTGGTGATGGACCTGATGCAGGTGCGCCGCCGCCGGGCCGGGATCATCGACTGGCTGCGGGCGAACGGGCAGCTGAACCGCACCCCGCTCGTCGTCTACACCTCCGTCGACCTCGTCGACGAGGAGCTGCCGAAGCTGTCGTCCGGCGAGACGGTCCTCTTCCTCGCCGAACGCTCGAACAGCGCCGAGGTCCAGGCCCGGATCGTCGACCTGCTCGCGAAGATCGGCACCAACTAGCCCTGGGTGAAGGGCCGGTCGGTGCCGACTGGTGTTCGCTGGCGGTGGGTCGGAGCCAAGTCGGACATAGGTCGGAGCTGGCTCAGAGCTGGCTCAGAGCCGAGTCACATCTGGGTCAGATCTCGGTCAGATCCGGGTCAGATCCGGGTCACGTCCAGCTCGCCCTCCGCGTACTGCTTGCGGATGACCTTCTTGTCGAACTTGCCCACGCTCGTCTTCGGCACCGCCGGCACGATCGCCCAGCGCTCCGGCAGCTGCCACTTGGCGATGCCGCCCTCGTCGGCGAGGAAGGCCTTCAGCGTCTCGTAGTCCGCCGTCGCCCCCTCCTTGAGCACGACGGTCGCCAGCGGGCGCTCGCCCCACTTCTCGTCCGGCACGGCGACGACGGCGGCCTCCGCGACCTCCGGGTGCGCCATGATCGCGTTCTCCAGGTCGACGCTGGAGATCCACTCACCGCCCGACTTGATGACGTCCTTGGCGCGGTCGGTGAGGGTCAGGAAGCCGTCGGGGCTGATCACGCCTACGTCGCCGGTCTTGAGCCAGCCGTCCTCGCTGAACTTGTCGGCCGGGCGGATGGCCTCGCCGTCCACGCCACCGAAGTACGAGCCCGCGATCCAGGTGCCGCGCACCTCCAGCTCACCGGCCGACTCACCGTCCCAGGGCAGGTGGTCGCCGCCGGGGCCGACGAGCCGCGCCTCGACACCGGCCGGGAAACGGCCCTGCGTGACCCGGTACGGCCACTCCTCCTCGGCCGTCAGACCGGCCGGCGGGTGGGCCATCGTGCCCAGCGGGGACGTCTCGGTCATGCCCCAGGCGTGGCAGAGGCGGACGCCGAGCCGGTCGTACGCCTCCATGAGGGACGGCGGACAGGCCGCGCCGCCGATGGTCACCTGGGCCATCGAGGAGAGGTCGCGGGGGTTGGCGGTCACCTCTGCGAGCAGGCCCTGCCAGATGGTGGGGACGGCGGCCGCGTGGGTCGGCTTCTCGCGCTCGATCATGTCGGCGAGCGGGGCCGGCTGGAGGAAACGGTCCGGCATGAGCATGTTGATGCCGGTCATGAAGGTGGCGTGCGGCAGGCCCCAGGCGTTGACGTGGAACTGCGGGACGACGACGAGGGTCGTGTCCTTGGCCGTGAGGCCCATCGACTCGGCCATGTTCACCTGCATCGAGTGCAGGTAGATCGAGCGGTGGGAGTAGACGACGCCCTTCGGGTCACCGGTGGTGCCGGAGGTGTAGCACATGGCGGCGGCCGAACGCTCGTCGAGCTCGGGCCAGTCGTACGTGGTCGGACGGCCCGCGATCAGCTCCTCGTAGTCGTGCACGCGGGGCGCCACGCCGTCCAGGACGGAACGGTCGCCGGGGCCCGCCACCACGATGTGCTCGATCGTCGGCAGGTGCGGCAGCAGCGGGGCGAGGAGGGGCAGCAGCGAGCCGTTGACGAGCACAACCCGGTCGGCGGCGTGGTTGACGATCCACACCAGCTGCTCCGGGGGCAGACGGAGGTTGAGGGTGTGGAGCACCGCGCCCATGGAGGGGATCGCGAAGTACGCCTCGACGTGCTCCGAGTTGTTCCACATGAGCGTGGCGACACGCTGGTCGCCGATGACCCCGAGTTCGTCGCGCAGGGCGTTGGCCAGCTGGTGCGCGCGGGTTCCCGCCTCCGCGAACGTGCGGCGGTGCGGCTCGGGCTCTCCCGTCCAGGTGGTGATGATGGACTTCCCGTGGATCGTCATCCCGTGCTTGAGGATGCGGCTCACGGTCAGCTGTACGTCCTGCATGGTGCTGTACACGGGGCGTCCTCCCGGTGGGCGCTACGTGGCAGAAAGGGTGTGGAGATTCTGCGCACATACCACGCGGTATGTCACTACCCGGGAGTACGTGAATTGCCAGTGTTCACTGGCGGGGGCGCCGTCCTGTCCCGGTTGCCTACCGTACGGGGGTCAGCTCCGGGTCCTCCCTGAGCTTGCCGAGCGCTCTGGACACCGCGCTCTTGACCGTACCGACCGACACCCCGAGCACCTCGGCGGTCTGGGCCTCGCTGAGGTCCTCGTAGTACCGGAGGACCACCATCTGGCGCTGCCGCTCCGGCAGCCTGAGCACCGCGCGCCACATCGCGTCGTGCAGCACCTGCCGCTCGGCCGGGTCCGGCTCCGGGAGACCGGCGGGCTCGGGCAGCTCCTCACAGGCGAACTCGTCGACCTTCCGCTTGCGCCACTGCGACGTACGCGTGTTCAGCAGCGCGCGACGGACGTAGCCGTCCAGGGCGCGGTGGTCCTCGATGCGCTCCCAGGCCATGAAGGTCTTGGCCAGCGCCGTCTGGAGCAGGTCCTCGGCGTCGCAGGGGTTGGCGGTCAGGGAACGCGCGGTGCGCAGGAGTACGGGCTGCCGCGCCCGTACGTACGAGGAGAAGGTCGGGTACGACGCGTACTGCGAGGCACCGGCGCAGACGGGGCCAGAGGGTGGCGGAGTCATGACTCCACGCTAGGAGGGGAGGGGCGCCCGGCGGATCGGCCCCAGGTCCCGACCCTCCGTCCGCCTCAGGTTGTAGGGGTGGGGACCGCCTCACCTCCTCTGGGTGGAGACCCGTCGGGGCCTCCTCAGGGTCGGAGGTCCCTCGGACGGCGACGGGAGAGACGAGGGCTCAGGGGACGGGAGCTCAGGGGACGGGGGCTCAGGGGACGGGGGAGGTCAAGGGGCGGGGGGCTCAAGGGACGGGGGCCGTGACGCGGGCCACGGGCGCGTCCATCGCGTTGCGGTCGATGTAGAGACGGCGCCCGCCGTGGGATTCGGTGACGTTGCCCGTGTACTGGTGGATCCGGGCGTGCGGCATCCACGCCTGCGGGTCCAGCACCTCCTCGGAATACAGCGAAGGCCGCCCCCGCCAACGCGCGAACCACATCACGGCCGGCAGGTCCTTCGTACCCGCCCTCCGCTGCTTCTCGATGTCCCGTACCCCCGTGTCCGCACTGCTGTAGAACCCCGGCAGATATCCGAGGCGCCGCACCTCCCGGTTCCACGCGCGGACGAAGGAGAGGGTGGTCGCGGCGCAGGACGCGTCCCCCTGCCGGTAGGCCTCGATGTCGAGGTAGAGCGGGCTGCTCGCGTCGAGGCCCAGGGCCCGCGCCTCCCGCACCGCCTCGGCCCCCTCCCGGGTGCCCTGGCTCCAGGGGCTGGCGCCGATGGCGAAGGGCCGCTTGGCCGGGGAGACCACGCACGGCGCCTGGGAGCCGACGAAGAGGGGCAGCAGCCGCCAGCCCATGGCGTTCACGGAAGCGACCCATGCGGGGGTCAGCTCCCGCTGGACGGGGCAGCCCCGGCCCCGGCCGCCGAAGTAGATCCCGACCGCCCCGTACGGCGAACTGCGCCAGGCCCTCATCACTTCCAGGGAGGGCGCGTCACAGGTGTCGAAGGCCCGGCCGGTGAAATGCGCGGGCGCGGCCTCACGAGCCGGCGTGCGCGTGCCACCGGACGGATCGGCACCTGCCGGAGTGCCACCGGGCGGAGCGGCACCGGGTCGGGCCGCCACGGCCGGAGCGGGGCCGCTGAGCAGGGCCGCCCCGGCCAGCGCCGCCAGGAGGGCGGCGACCACGGTCCGCGCTCCGGGAGACAGCCGGTGAAGCAGCACGGTCCGCGAGCCCGCCGAGGACGAACACGAGGGCGTGGGAGGGGACGCGAACGCGAATGCGGATGCGGACACGCTGGCGGGTACGGGTTCGGCGGCGGTCACCGGTTCGGCTGCGAGGGCTGATCGGGGTGGTTCGTGTGTGCTCATGCCGCGAGTGAAGAACCGCCCGCCCCGCCCGGCCACCGCTGGGGCCGTCGCCTCAGCCGTCCGTGCCCAGGATCAACCCGGACGTGGGAACCCCCGTGCCCGCCGTGACCAAGGTCCGCTCCGCGCCGGGTATCTGGTTCACCGAGGTCCCGCGCAGCTGCCGTACCGCTTCCGCTATGCCGTTCATCCCGTGCAGATACGCCTCGCCGAGCTGCCCGCCGTGCGTGTTCAGCGGGAGCGCGTCGGCCGCGACGAAGTCGGCCGCCTCTCCCGGTCCGCAGAAGCCGAACTCCTCCAACTGCATGAGAACGAAGGGGGTGAAGTGGTCGTACAGGATGCCCACGTCGATGTCGGACGGTGCGAGCCCGGAGGTCCGCCAGAGCTGCCGGGCCACCACCCCCATCTCCGGAAGGCCCGTCAGCTCGTCCCGGTAGAAGCTGGTCATCGCCTCCTGCTTCCGCCCGGCGCCCTGCGCCGCCGCGACGATCACGGCGGGCGGATGCCGCAGATCACGGGCGCGCTCGACGGAGGTGACGACGATCGCCTGGCCGCCGTCGGTCTCCTGGCAGCAGTCGAGGAGCCGGAGCGGTTCGACGATCCAGCGCGAGGCGGCGTGGTCGTCAAGGGTGATCGGCTTCCCGTGGAAGTACGCGGCCGGGTTCCGGGCCGCGTGGCGCCGGTCGGTGACGGCGACATGGCCGAAGGCGTCGGGGGTCAACCCGTAGGTGTGCAGATACCGCTGGGCGGCCATCGCGACCCAGGAGGCCGGGGTGAGCAGCCCGAAGGGTAGCTGCCAGCCGAGCGCGGCGCCCTCGGCGGAGGGCTCGCGCTCCTTGACGCCGGAGCCGAAGCGTCGCCCGGAGCGCTCGTTGAACGCCCGGTAGCAGACGACGACCTCGGCGACCCCGGCGGCGACCGCGAGCGCGGCCTGCTGGACGGTGGCGCAGGCGGCCCCGCCCCCGTAGTGCACACGGGAGAAGAAGGACAGTTCGCCGATGCCGGAGGCCTGGGCGACGGTGATCTCGGGATTGGTGTCCATGGTGAAGGTGACCAGGCCGTCGACGTCGGCGGGGGCGAGCCCGGCGTCGTCGAGGGCCGCCCGCACCGCCTCGACGGCGAGGGAGAGTTCGCTGCGGCCCGAGTCCTTGGAGAACTCGGTCGCCCCGATGCCCACCACGGCCGCCCGGCCGCCGAGTCCGTCCCTGCCGCGCAGGCTCATCTCGGCACCTCCACGGTGACCGTGCCCGTGACGTGGTGCCCGAGCCCGTTGGCACCGACGACCCGCACGCGTGCCGTTTCCCCGTCCACGTCGGTGACCGTGCCGGTGAGGACCATCGTGTCGCCGGGGTGGTTGGGGGCGCCGAGCCGGATGGCGACCTTGCGGAGGACCGCGCGGGGTCCGAAGTGGTCCGTGATGTACCTGCCGACGAGCCCGTTCGTGGTGAGGATGTTCATGAAGATGTCCGGGGAGCCCTTCTCCCTCGCCAGCTCGGCGTCGTGGTGCACGTCCTGGTAGTCGCGGGAGGCGACGGCCCCCGCGACGATCAGGGTGCGGGTGATCGGGATCGTCAGCGGAGGCAGCTCGTCCCCGGGCTTCATGACAGGTCTCCTTCCGCGAGCAGGGCGCCGAGTTCGGCGAGGAGTTCGGTGCCGCCGCCGAGATAGGCGTCAAGTTGCCGGCCCCACAGGAAGTGCCGGTGTACGGGATGGTCGAGGTCCGCTCCCGTACCGCCGTGCAGATGCTGCCCGGCGTGCACGACCCGCTTTCCCGCCTCCGAGGCCCACCAGGCGGCGGTCAGAGCCGCCCCTCCGGCGTCCAGGCCCTCGTCGAAGCGCCAGGCGGCCTCGTAGGCGGTGACCCGGATGGCCTCGGTGTCCATGTGCGCGTCGGCGGCGCGCAGTTGCACGGCCTGATGGGTGGAGAGCGGACGGCCGAACTGTTCCCGTACGGAGGTGTGCTCCACGGCCCTGGCCAGCGATCCGGCGCAGACTCCCGCCTGCAGTCCGGCGAAGGCGATCCGGGCGACGGCGAGCACGTCCTCATAGGCGCCACCGGACGCGCCGACCCGCGCCCCGCACTGCCTTCCGAGTCGCTCCCCGGCCGCCCCGTCGAGGACGAGCCGTCCGGCGGACCAGGGTGCGGTGAGCTCGACCGGATCCACCCGGACCGCGTCCTCCTCAGGGGGGCCCGGCGGGACCAGCGGGACCAGCCACAGGTCACGGTCCTCGTCCGGCACGAGGACGTGGGTGGCGTCCCTGAGCCACGGCACCCACTCCACGGTCCCGCTGAGCCGCCCATCGTGCGCGGAGACCGTGCCGGACGCCGGGAACGCCCCGGTCACCACCGTCGTACCGTCCCGGAGGCCGGGCAGGAGCCGGGTCCGCTGCTCGTCCGTGCCGTGCCGGCCGACGGCGAGGATCCCGTACGCGCAACTCGCGGCGAAGGGCACCTGGGCCGTCACCCGCCCCTGCTCCTCCAGGAGCAGGACCAGGCCGAGCAGGCCGGTCTCCTCGACGGCGCCGGGCAGTCCGGCGGCGCAGAGCGCCTTCCAGAGCTCGGCGTCGGTGCCGGTGCCTGCCGCCCTGAGCCGCTCGTGAGTGGCCAGGTCGGCGAAGATCCGGCCGGCCAGCTCGCGGGCGGCCTCCTGCTCCTCGGTCGGGGTGAAGTCCATGTCAGCCCTCCCCTCCGGCACGGAAGACGGGAAGCTCCAGCTCCTCGTCGGCCCGCACGAACTCCAGCCGCACCGGCATCCCGATCCGCACCTTGTCGTACGGCACCCCCACCACGTTGCTGATCATCCGTACGCCCTCGGCGAGTTCGATCAGCCCGACCGCGTAGGGCGGGGCGAAGGCCGGGAAGGGCGGGTGGTGCATCACCACGTACGAGAAGACCGTCCCGGCGCCGCTCGCCTCGACCGTGTCCCACTCCGGCGAGCCGCAGTCGGCGCACCCGGGCAGCCAGGGGAAGCGGAGGGCCGCGCAGTCTCCGCAGCGCTGGATGAGCAGCCGGTGCGCCGCCACTCCCTCCCAGAACCCGGCGTTGTCCCGGTTGATGACCGGCCGGGGCCTCCTCGGGGCCTGGTCCGGGGACTTAGGTGGCCGGCTCGCCGGTGCGTACTTGAGGATGCGGAAGCGATGGGTGCCGGCGAGTTCCGCGCCGGCGCGGACGTCCGTCCGGGTGGTGACGAAGTACCCCGGTCCGAGCTTGGTGGTCTTGGGCCGCGACACGGACTCGATCACGGTGTCGAAGGTGATCTCGTCGCCGGGGCGCAGAGGCCGGAGGTACTCCTGCTCGCAGTCGGTCGCGACCACGGACGTGTATCCGGCCGCGTCGAGGAGGGCGAACAGCTCCTCGTACGCGGAGGAGCGGCCGGTATGCCCCGCGAGGCCGCCCATCGTCCAGGCCTGGAGCATCGTCGGCGGGGCGACGGCCTCCGGCCCCCGGTAGGCGGGGTGTGCGTCCCCCATGGCCTCGCACCAGTGCCTGATCATGGGCAGGTTCACCGGGTCCTTGCCGACGCCCGCGGTGGCGGCGGCACGGCCCTCGTAGGCCACGAGCCGGCCGTACAGCGTGGCGTCCCGCTCCGTGGGCGTCATCGCCGTCCCCTCCCCTTCATGCCGAGCCGCATCCTCGCGACGATCTCGCGCTGCACCTCGCTCACCCCTCCCCCGAAGGTGTTGATCTGGGCGGCCCGGTTCATGCGCTCCAGCTCACCGCCGCCGACTTCCCCCGGCGATCCCGCTCGCACCGCCGCCGGCCCGCCCGTGATTTCCTGACATATTCGATACACCTCCACCGCCGATTCGGTTCCCACGAACTTCACGCCGCTCGCGTCCCCCGGGGCGAGCCGGCCGGCCCCCACATCGCTCACCAAACGCCAGTTCAGCAAGCGTGTCGCCGACAATCGGGCGTGTGCTTCGGCGGCCCTGATCCGGACCCACGGCTCGTCAACGCGGCGCCTGCCCGTCACCGGATCGGGGATGCGCGCGCGGGCGAGCGCGGCCGCGAAGAAGTCCTCGGCCTGCATGCCGATCGCGGCGAGCGCGACCCGTTCGTGGTTGAGCTGGTTGGTGATGAGCCCCCAGCCGCCGTGCTCCGGCCCGACGAGGTTCCCCGCGGGGACCCGTATCCCGTCGTAGTAGGTGGCCGTCGTCGTCAGCCCGCCCACGGTCGCGATCGGGGTCCAGGAGAAGCCGGGGGCGTCGGTGGGGACGAGGACGATCGAGATGCCCCGGTGCGGGGGCGCGTCGGGGTCGGTGCGGCAGGCGAGCCAGATCCAGTCGGCGTTCTGGGCGTTGGAGGTGAAGATCTTCTGCCCGTCGATCCGCCAGGAGTCCCCCTCGCGGACCGCCCGCGTCCGGAGGGAGGCAAGGTCCGTGCCGGCCTCCGGCTCGCTGTACCCGATGGCGAAGACGGTCTCGCCACGCAGGATCCGGGGCAGGAAGAAGGCCTTCTGCTCCTCGGTCCCGTAGGCCATGAGGGTGGGCCCGACGGTGTTCAGGGTGACCATCGAGACGGGGGCGCCCGCGCGGTACGCCTCGTCGAAGAAGACGAACTGTTCCTCGGGGCCGCGGCCCTGTCCGCCGTACTCCTCGGGCCACCCGAGGCCGAGGAGCCCGTCGGCGCCGATCCGGCACAGCAGCCGGCGCTGGGCGGCGGTGTCGGCGGCGGGAGGCGGCCCGTCGGGCATCACCTCCCGGAAGTACGCACGGAGTTCGGCGCGCAGCCGCAGCTGCCGCTCGGTCGGGGCGAGGTGCACGGCGACGGCCTCCCGTGGGACGACTGAGATTTCTGACTGTCCGTCAGATTCAGCGGCCCTGTCAAGGTCGCCGACCGACCGCGCGGACGACCGGTCGCGCGGGTGCCGCCACGCGGACGCGCGACCACCGCGCCCCCGGCGCACACAAGCGCGACGGCCCGCACGCCGGTACCGAAGTACCGGCGCACAGGCCGTCGTTCACACCACGGTCACGCCCCCCGTCGGGCCGGCCGCCGCTCGGCGGGTCACCACCACGGGTGGAAGTTGACCACCGCGTTGTTCTGGGCGATGTGGGTGAAGGCGGAGCCGTTCACGCTGGCGGTGTTGTTCTGGTTGGAGGCACCGGAACCGGTCGCCACCTGCTGCGTCGTGGTCGAGTTGCCGAAGTTGTCCCCACCCACGCCGCTGCCGATGATCGTGGCGACGCTCGTGTTCGATCCGTCGTCCGCGAACCCGCCGTTGTCGGCCTGGGCCACCCCGGTGAAGAGCGCGGCGGCGAGGGGCAGGGCGGCGGCGACGGCGAAGATGCGGGCGGTACGGATGCTTGCCATGTCTGTTCCTCCGGGAACTGAAAGCTGGTGCTGTTGCACGGAACTGCTCTGAAGTGCTCTGAACTCTTCTGAACTACGGCCATTTCCGGGGTGGTTGGCCGACCGCCCCAGTTGTTCGTGCTCGACGTCGCGACCTCAGAGTTGCCCACCGAATCCCCGGCGAACCACCCCGGAGCGGCTTATTCCCCCGCAAGCGTGAGGACAAGCAGATAAACCAGGTCACTACGAGGAAAGCCCCAGCTCACCCGGGGGAAGCGGGTTCAGGACAGGCAGAACCGGTGTGCCGCAAGGGAGGAAGCGTTCCGGCAGATTTTCCGCCAATCGCTCTCTCGGAAGAGATCAACGGCGAGTCCCTCCGGTCCGCGAACCGAACAAACGAACCGACAGGAAGAAGAATTCGACCGCGAGGCGAAGCCCTACGGGCGCTCCTGCCCGACCGCCGCCTCGAAAGCGGCGTACGCGCGCGCGTCGAACAGCACGAACCGCACCTCCTCCACCTCGGTGGGCGCCGCCCGTACCGTCTCCACGGCGATCCGTGCGCCGTCCTCCATCGGCCAGCCGTAGATCCCGGTCGAGATCGCGGGGAACGCGACCGTACGGTCCCCCAGCTCGTCGGCGACCCGGAGGGATTCGCGGTAACAGGAGGCCAGTGACTCCGACCGGTCCACCTCCGGCGACCAGACGGGCCCGACCGTGTGGATCACGTGCCGGGCCGGCAACCGCCCGGCCGTCGTGGCCACGGCCCGCCCGACCGGCAGCCCCTTGCCGTAGTGCGAACGGCGCAGGTCCTGACAGGCGGCGAGGATCTCGGGCCCGCCCTTCCGGTGGATGGCGCCGTCGACGCCCCCGCCACCGAGCAGCGAGGTGTTGGCGGCGTTGACGATCGCGTCCGCCGCCTCCGCGGTGATGTCCCCCTGCACGAGCACGATCCGCACCACGCCAGAACCCCTTCCTCGGGTCACCGTTCCCACTCCCACGAGTCCATTGAACCCCCCGCGGAAACCCCGAAGGGGCGCCCCGGATACACATCCGGGACGCCCCTGAGGAGCGATGCGCGCCTCCGCGCTACGGCTGGGGCGGAGGCGGAGGCGGAGAGTCCGGCCGTGGGGAGACCGGCCCCTGCCCCGTGTTGCCCAACTGCTCCTTGAGCTTCGCCTGGGCGGTGTCGACCTGACTGCTGTACTTGCCCTGTGTCTTGCCGTCGACGAAGTCACCGGCCTTGTCGATGCCCTTGGAGCCCTGTTCCTCGTGGCCCTTCAGCATCCCCTTGAGCTTGTCGAGCATGGACATCCTGGCCCTCCTAGCCGCTGTTCCAGCCCTTCCAGCATCAGGGCAGCACCCGACTCCCGCATCCGCTGAGCGTCGCTCCACCTCCGCCGACCGGCACGAAAAAACGGCCCCTGACCGATCTACCTGGTCAGGGGCCGTTCCACTGCGGTGGGTGTGGGATTTGAACCCACGGTGACATCGCTGCCACGACGGTTTTCAAGACCGTTCCCTTAGGCCGCTCGGGCAACCCACCCCGCGCCGTCGGTGTGTCACGGGCGGCGCGGGGGACAGCCTAGCCGGTCGGGGTCAGTTGTCGCCGGTGCGTTCGCCGAGGGTGACCGTGGCCGTGGAGGTCTTGCCGTCGCGCTCGTAGGTGATCTTGACCGAGTCGCCCGGCTTGTGGGTCCAGATCTCGCTGATCAGGGTCGGACCGCTGTCGATCTGGCGGTCGTCGAAGGCCGTGATCACGTCGCCGGCCTTCAGGCCCGCCTTCGCCGCCGGGCCGTCGGGCGTGACCGAGGGGGTGCCGCCCGAGCCCTGGGAGGCGATCGTGGCGCCCTCGCCCCGCTCGTTCATGTTCACCGTCGCGCCGATCACCGGGTAGACCGGCTTGCCCGTCTTGATCAGCTGCTGGGCGACGTTCTTCGCCTGGTTCACCGGGATCGCGAAGCCCAGGCCGATCGAGCCCGCCTGGGACTGGCCGAAACCGCTCCCCGTGGACTGGATGGCCGAGTTGATGCCGATCACCGCGCCGCTCGCGTCGAGCAGCGGGCCGCCGGAGTTGCCCGGGTTGATCGACGCGTCCGTCTGCAGCGCGCTCATGTACGAGTTGCTGCCGCCGGAGCCGTCGCCCGAGGCCACCGGACGGTTCTTGGCGCTGATGATGCCCGTCGTCACCGTGTTCGACAGGCCGAAGGGCGCCCCGATCGCGATCGTCGAGTCACCGACCGCCACCTTGTCGGAGTCGCCGAGCGGCAGCGGCTTCAGCCCCTTCGGCGCGTTCGTGAGCTTGAGTACCGCCACGTCGTAGCCCTCGGCCCGGCCGACGACCTCCGCGTCGTACGACTTGCCGTCCGGGAACGTCACGGAGAGCGCGCCGCCGTCCGCCGCCGACGCCACCACGTGGTTGTTGGTGACGATGTGGCCTTCCTGGTCGTACACGAAGCCCGTGCCCGTACCGCCCTCGCCGCCGCCCTCGCTCTGCGGACCGCCGGACTTCGCCTGGATCGTGACCACGCTCGGCAGCGCCTGCGCCGCGACCGCGGCGACCGTCCCCGGGTCGCGCTTGAAGGCCGCCGGGGCCTCGCCCGAGGACACCGTCGTCGAGCTGACGCCGTCGTCACCGCGCTGGGCCGCCCAGTAGCCGACGCCACCGCCGATGCCGCCCGCGACGAGCGCCGCCACGAGGACCGCCGCCACGAGGCCGCCGGTCCGCTTCCGCGGTGCCACGGGGGCGGGCGGTGCGGGCGGGAGCGGCGCACCCCAGGCCGGCACGGCCGGCGGAGGCGGCGGCCAGCCGCCCGCGGCGCCCGCGGGGGCGGCCGCTGGCGCGTGGACCGCGGTCGGGGCGTCGGCCGGGGCCGCGGGGTGGGCCGGGGGCTGCACCGGAGTGGGAGCCGTCGCCGCTTCCGGTGCCGGGCCGGGCTCCTGGGCGGGCGTCGTCGTCTGTTCCGGCGTCGCCGTCGAGGGAGGTGTCGGAGGGGCGGACGGGGCGGACGGGTCCGCCGGAACCGCCGTGCCCTCGTTCTCGGTGCTCACAGCTCGCTCTCCTCGTTGACTGCGCGGGGTGGTGGTGCCTACGGGGCACCTGCTGGGTCCAGGGTGCTGCACCAGCTTTTCCCACAGGGCGTCAGGCCGCTGTAAGGCGGAGCTGTGCGTTTGCACCCCCACCTTTATATACGGACAGAACGGACCCCCTCCGCTGCCCGCCCCACCTCGCCAATGGCACCATGACGCCGTGACTCACGCACGGCAGCAATCGAACCGCGTCCCGCTCCAGGTCGTCGCCCACCGTGGAGCCTCCGAGGACGCACCCGAACACACTCTGGCCGCCTACATGAAGGCCATCGAGGACGGCGCCGACGCCCTGGAGTGCGACGTCCGGCTCACCGCCGACGGCCATCTCGTCTGCGTCCACGACCGCCGCGTCGACCGCACCTCGAACGGCCGCGGCGCCGTCTCCGCCCTCGAGCTCGCCGACCTCACCGCCCTCGACTTCGGCACCTGGAAGGGCCGCGACGACTCCGGCGAGGTCCCCGACTGGCGGGACCCCGGGTACACCTCCGTCCTCACCCTGGAACGCCTCCTGGAGCTGGTGTCCGACGCCGGGCGCCGGGTCGAGCTGGCCATCGAGACGAAGCACCCCACCCGCTGGGCGGGCCAGGTGGAGGAGCGGCTCCTCCACCTCCTCAAGCGCTTCAACCTCCACGCGCCCGCGTACTCCGCGGAATCCCCCGTGCGCGTCATGAGCTTCTCGGCCCGCTCCCTGCAGCGGATCGCCGTGGCCGCGCCGACGCTCCCCACCGTCTCCCTCGCCCAGTTCGTCTCTCCGCGGCTGCGTGACGGACGGCTCCCCGCGGGCGCGCGTATCGCCGGCCCTTCGATCCGGATCGTCCGACACCACCCCGCCGTGATCCTGCGGCTCCAGAAGGCCGGGCACCACGTCCACGTCTGGACGGTGGACGACCCCGAGGACGTCGAGCTCTGCGAGCGCCTCGGCGTGGAAGCGATCATCACGAACCGTCCCAAGCAGGTGCTCTCCCAGCTCGGCCGCGACTGACGTCTTCCCACCTCCTGAGTCCCTCCTTTCCCATACGGCACAAGGGTTTATGGGGCTCGCAGGGCGTGCACCGGCGCGTTCCGTACGTACGCGATCGTCACGAGTGCCTCATCGAACGCGGATTGGCCGGTTTCCGGTCCAGTCCATTGGGGCATCCACACGGTGGCGTGGGGCAAAGGAGGTCTCGGGGGTGGCGTTTGTGGTGGCACAAGAGGTGCCCACGTCGTCGAGCATGGCCGTACCCCACGGTCCTGCGGGCGTGGGTGCGGCGAGACACCGGATGCGGGACGAGCTGTACCGCAGCGGAGTGGCCGATTCGGTCGTCGACGACGCGGTGCTGATCCTTTCCGAGCTGCTCAGCAATGCCTGCCGGTACGGCAGGCCGCTGGGGCGGGCGGATCGGGGCGACGGGGATGTACGGGCGGCCTGGCGGGTGGACCCGGCGGGCGGCCTGCGGGTCGAGGTGACGGACGGCGGTGGTCCGACACGACCGGTTCCGTCGACGCCCTCGGTCACCGCACGGGGAGGCCGCGGGCTGAACATCATCAGCGCGCTGGCCCAGGACTGGGGTGTACGGGACAGTGCGACGGGCGAGGTCACGGTCTGGGTGGTGGTCACCGAGGGACACCGCCGCGAGGACTTCGCGACCCGGGTCGGCGGCGGCTCGCGCTTCGACGTCCTGGACGCGTACGACGATCTGGACTGAGGCGACTCGGCGGCGGCGCCTCTGCGGCGTCCGCCGTCGCGGCCCAGGGCAGCGGTCCGTGGCAGCGGGCGGCACGGCCCGCCTGAGGGGTGTCGGTGCCCGGGGCGGCTAGGCTCGCGCCGGAACAAGCACCGCACCGCCGCGATCGGGAGAAAGCCACACCATGGCCAAGAAGCGCCCCCAGACGAAGGCCGGCACGTCCGGCCAGGCACAGGTCACGAGCGGGGAGATCCCGGTCGTCGGCGCCCGCGAGCCGTGCCCGTGCGGTTCGGGCCGCCGTTACAAGGCATGTCACGGCCGAGCCGCCTCGCACGCCGTGACCGAGCTCGTCCAGCGCCCCTTCGAGGGCCTGCCCGGCGAGTGCGACTGGGTCGCGCTGCGCGAGCTCGTACCCGCCGCCACCGTGCCGCTCACCCTCAAGGGCGGGCTCCCGGAGGGCGTGCCGTCCGTGACCCTCGCGACCGTGCTGCCGATGGCGTGGCCGGCGCTGCGCCGCGACGACGGCTCCGTCCTGCTCGCCCTGCAGAACGACTCCACCTCCGGCGACCTCGCCCGCGACCTCGCCGACACCCTCCAGCGCGCCCTGGAGGCCGAGCCGGGCACCCCGATCCCCGCCCGCCGCGTCCCGGCCGAGGGCCCGCGCCTCCAGGACCTGCTCGACGCGGACGCCGCGTTCGCCCCCGAGGTCCACACGGGCTTCGAGTTCTGGATCCCGCAGTCCGCCGACGGCGCCGACCCGGAGGTCGCCGCCTCGCTCGAGCGGGCCAACGCGGCCGCGATCCCGACCGTGAAGCTCACGAGCGTCGACTCCGCGTACTGGTGCGAGACCCCGGACAAGAACCACCTCCGCTGGGTCATGCCGTACCCGGAGGAGAAGCTCCTCGACGCGCTCGCCCGCCTCCAGGCGGCCGGCGGCACCTCCCTCGGCGCGGACACCCGACTCGTCGGTTCGTTCCGGGCCCACGGCCTGATGGTGCCGGTCTGGGACCTGCCGACGCCGATGACGGCCGAGGAGTGCGAGAAGCCGGCCGCGGAGTTCGCCGAGCGGCTGGCCGGGGCGCTCGCCTCGGACGCCCCGCTCACCGCGGAGGAGCGGCGTGCGCGCGGCGGCCTCACGAACCGTCAGGTGACTCTCAGCTGATACCCCAGGTGGTATCGGTGACTGACAGACCGACCAGTCGGTGACTTCCGCCACAAGGCGGTCTTCGGACGGGTAAATCCCTGTCCGAATAACCGAGATCGAATTTGCGAACAGCAGATCTCTTGTTACCGTTCTGGAAGCCCGGTCGCTGGTGCATCCCCCGTCGCCAGCGATCGGGCCTTTCCATGTCCGCTTCCGGGAGACCCCGGGGCGTAGACGCTCAACTTCCTTCCGGGTCCGCCGTGTTGCTGCCCGCCCGCAGCAGCAGCGGAGTGCTGTCGCCCTCGCCCGTACCCGCGAATTCCGCCACCGCCGTATACACCGTGGCCGTGCCCCTCCCGCGCTCCCTGGGCGTTTCACAGGTTCCCGGTTCGTCCTGCGCCGTGACCGGGCAACGCACTTGTACGGTCCGCCCGCCGGGTGCCATGAGGGTCAGAAACGCGTCGAGTTCCTGGCCGGTGGCGTTCCGGTAGTACGTACGCGCCCAGGTGTCGGGCCCCTCGGCCAGCACGCACGTCTGCGCCTCGACCCCCTCGGGGGAGGCGAGTTCCGGCCCACAGTGCGTGACCCGCTCCGGAGACACCCGGGCGGGGGCCGCCGGGGCGTCGGAGGGGGGAGCGGACGCGGGAGCGGTGCGGGCGGGAGACGCCGGCGTACGGGAGCCGAGGCCGAGGCCGGACAACAGGCCCCCCGGCTTCGCGTCGGTCCCGCCGGCCCCGTCCGCCGCCCCGGCCGGTCGTACGGGCTCGCCCGTGGGCCCCGCCATCGCGACGAGCGGAAGCAGGACGGCGACCGTGACGGCGGCCCCGAGTCCGACCACGCGGAGGTTCACCGGACCCATGTGCCCCACCTGCTCCTGCTCGGCTGGAGATCTTGAACGGTGGGTTGAACATATCGGCGGGCGGCGGGCGCCCGGTCGGGCGCGCGCCCGTTTCCCGGAGAAGTAGGGCCGGGACACACCCGTTCGGGTGAACGACCGGGGCGCCCGGGGCCTCGGGCGGGGAAGTGCCCCGCCCCGCACCCACGAGTGAGGTCGCCTTGCACGCACGCGTGAGATCGACCCGCACGCGTGAGATCGACCCGCACGCGTCGGCGGCCCGGTCCCGCACCCCTAGTACGCGAGTCGGCTTCCGCCGCCCGGGGTGCTCGTGCTCGCCTCCACCAGGGCGTCGACCACCGCCTCCACGTCCGGCAGCCACGGCCGGGCCGAGCCCGCGAGCGGCGCCCGTTCCCACCGCACCTGTCCGGTACCTGCGACCGAGGGCGGCAGCAACAGATAGCCGCCCTCTCCATGGAACCGTAGCGAGCTCGGCACGCTGTCCTTCGCGTACAGCAGCTCACCGAGCCGTTCGAGGCCGTACGGGGCGACAAGGATCGACCACCGCGTCGGGGTCGCCACCACCGGACCGAGCCGCATGCCCGCCGCGTCGAGCGCGGCGAGCGCCCGCGCGCCCGCCACCGCGGGCAGGCTGACCGCGCAGGGTGCGGTGCCGCCCGTGGCCAGCACCACCGGGGCGTCGGGGCGCCGAGTCCACCACCAGCGGATCATCCGCTCGTCCGTGGTGGCCGCGAGCAGGCCGGGGTCGTAGGGGTGGGCGCCGGGCACCACGCACTCGGGGTCGGGGCAGCAGCAGACCGCCCCCGCCCCCGTGCGGGTCGTCGCTCTCAGGGCCGCTCCCGGCAGGACGGGCCAGTTCCACCCGACGGCGAAGGTGACCGCCGCGTCGAGTCGGGCGGTCCTCGCCTTGCGCCGGAACCGGAGCCTGCGTCGCCTTCCGAGGATCTCGCGCATGAGCGCTCGTTCCTTTCCGTGAACGCCGAATCCACATCACACCATGTACAGGACAATTCACCGTGCGTATCAGCGCGTACCGGGTCGGCGGGACGGCGGCCCCCGTCGCGGAGCGGGGCCGGCCGGGCCGTCACCAGATGGAGCCACGTGGAACCGGATTGAGCCGGATGGAGCCGGTGGAGCGAGATCAGGACCGGAAGTCAGGGCCGCGAGGCCAGGACCAGGAGGTCAGGACCGGATGGAGCCGGGTCGGTACCACGTGGAGCCAGGTCAGAACGAGGTGGAGCCGGGTCAGAACCAGGGCGGGTCAGAACACGTTCCCCGCCACTCGGTGACGGGCCGCGGCCTGCGGCATGAAGGACGCCGGGGTTTCGCTTCACGTTCCGGGGCAGCTCCAACTGCCCCTGCCTGTCATCGATTACGTACCCAGCACGCTCGGAATGACGCGCTTTCAAACGACGCCAGTCGACCGCAAAAGGTGCACACCGGGGACAATTTTCGGCCAACTTGCCGCGTACTTCAACCCTTGCGTCCCACCTCATGAGGAACCCCACGGACACCACAAGTCCCGTGGGGACAATGCTGGACATCGCTCCTCTTGTGCGTGTACATGTGGATGCATCGAGCGGCGCAGAATGACATGGGGGTTTGCGATGCTATGGCGTCAAACGCACCGGTCGGAAAGCCGACTGACATGAGCGCCCCACACATGCCGAAAGTGGCTGGAATCGATTCCACGGTTCCCGGGCCCCCGCACACTACGGCGCCCCACCCCGGGGTACCCGCGGCGGCGCCCCCCTCCGACACGGTCCCCCCACCCGGGGCACTGATCCAGGACCGGCTGGCCGCCTGGGTCTCCGACCTCACCACCCTCCACGAACTCACCGAGCGCCTCATCAGGACCGCCTCCCTCGACGAGGCCCTCCGCGAGGTGCTCGGCGCCGGCTCCGCCCTCGTCGGCGCCCGCCGCGGCATGGCCGTGCTCGAACCGGCCGACGGACTCGGCCCGGCCGCCACCATCGGCCTCGGCCTCGCCCACTCCGACCTCGGCACCATCGAGACCGTGCCGCGCGGCACCAGCAGCTACGGCCGCCTCCTCGACGGCCTCCCCGATCCGGGCCACCCCGAGCGCGTCCCCGATCCGATCGCCATCCGCGACGTACGCACCGAGGAAGGCCTCGACCCGCGCCACCGCGAGGTCGCCGCCCGCCTCGGCTACGCCGCCAGCTACGCCCTGCCCCTCGCCACCGAGGAGACCGGCCGGCTCGGCGCGGCCGTCTGGCTCTACGACGAGCCCGCCGAACCCAACGACCGCCAGCGCCACCTCATCGGGCTCTACGGCCGCTTCGCCACCGAGCACCTCGCCCGCCTCCTCCAGGTCGAGCGCGCCCGCGTCCAGGTCTCCACCATCGCGGAGGAGCTGCTCCCGAGCCGGCTCCCCCGCGTCCCCGGCGTCCAGCTCGCCGCCCGCCACCGCACCAACCCCCGGGGCGGCGGCGACTGGTACGACGCGCTGCCGCTGCCCGAGGGCGCCCTCGGGCTCGCCGTCGGCTCCGTCTCCGGCACCGGCCCCAGCGCACTCGCCGCCATGGGAAGGCTGCGCGCCTCGCTCCGGGCGTACGCGGTGATGGAGGGCGAGGACCCCGTCGCCGTCCTCTCCGACCTGGAACTCCTCCTCAGGCTCACCGAACCCGCCCGCTCGGCGACCGCGCTCTTCGCGTACGCCGAACCGGCGCAGCGCCGGATCGTCCTCGCAGGGGCCGGGCACGCCCCGCCGCTGATCATCGGCGAGCACCGCACCGAGTTCGTCGAGACCTCACTCTCGGCGCCGCTCGGGATGCTCTCCTGCTGGGAGGCTCCGAGCGTCGAGCTGTCCCCGGCACCTGGAGAAACGGTGCTTCTCTACACCGACGGGCTGCTGCGCCGTACCGGCGACGCCATGGACCGCGCCTTCGCCCGCCTCCACGCGGCGGCCGCGAGCGTGCCGAAGGCCGACCGGGGCGACCCGGGCGCCGTCGCCGACCACGTCCTGCGGACCCTGCTGCCCGAGGGTCTCGGCACCGCCGTGGACGGGGAGGACGTGGTCCTCCTGGCCGCTCGTTTCGAGTGAATCCCACTAAGCGGAGCGTGACATTCCGGTAATGGGTCTTCCGGCCCTGGGCCCCCTTCCGTACGACCGTACGATGGTGGGGGTTCAGTGTCGTACCAAGAGGAGGCAGACCCGTGGCCGAGGAGCTCACGCCGGAGACCCCGGAAGAGACGACCGAAGAGCAGGCGATCAAGCAGCGGAAGAACGGCCTGTACCCGGGCGTGTCCGACGAGCTGGCCGAGAACATGAAGTCCGGCTGGGCCGACACCGAGCTGCACGGCCTCGAGCCGATCGCCCAGGCCGACAAGACCGCCGCGCGCCGCGCCGCGCTCTCCGCCCGCTTCCCCGGCGAGCGCCTGGTGATCCCCGCCGGCAACCTGAAGACCCGGTCGAACGACACCGAGTACGCCTTCCGCGCCTCCACCGAATACGCCTACCTCACCGGCGACCAGACGCAGGACGGCGTCCTCGTCCTGGAGCCCACGGCCGACGGGCACGAGGCGACCCTCTACCTGCTGCCGCGCTCCGACCGCGAGAACGGCGAGTTCTGGCTCGACGGCCAGGGCGAGCTGTGGGTCGGCCGCCGGCACTCCCTCACCGAGGCCGAGCAGCTCCTCGGCGTCCCCGCGAAGGACGTCCGCGAGCTGGCAGGGGCGCTGCGCGAGGCCACCGGCCCGGTGCGCAACGTCCGCGGCCACGACGCCGGCATCGAGGCCGCCCTGACCGACAAGGTCACCGCCGAGCGCGACGAGGAACTCCGCGTCTACCTCTCCGAGGCCCGTCTCATCAAGGACTCCTTCGAGATCTCGGAGCTGGAGAAGGCCTGCGCCTCCACCGCCCGCGGCTTCGAGGACGTCGTCAAGGTCCTCGACAAGGCCGAGGCCACCAGCGAGCGCTACATCGAGGGCACCTTCTTCCTGCGCGCCCGCGTCGAGGGCAACGACATCGGCTACGGCTCCATCTGCGCCGCGGGACCCCACGCCACCACCCTGCACTGGGTGCGCAACGACGGCGACGTGCGCTCCGGCGACCTGCTGCTGCTCGACGCCGGCGTGGAGACCAACGAGCTCTACACCGCCGACATCACCCGCACCCTGCCGATCAACGGCCGGTACACCGAGCTCCAGCGCAAGATCTACGACGCCGTGTACGAGGCGCAGGAGGCGGGCATCGCCGCGGTGAAGCCCGGCGCCGCCTACCGCGACTTCCACGACGCCGCCCAGCGCGTCCTCGCCGAGAAGCTCGTCGAGTGGGGCCTCGTCGAGGGCCCGGTCGAGCGCGTCCTGGAGCTGGGCCTCCAGCGCCGCTGGACCCTGCACGGCACCGGCCACATGCTCGGCATGGACGTCCACGACTGCGCCGCCGCGCGCACCGAGGCCTATGTCGACACGACCCTCGCGCCGGGCATGTGCCTGACCGTCGAGCCGGGTCTGTACTTCCAGGCCGACGACCTGACCGTGCCGGAGGAGTACCGCGGCATCGGCGTCCGGATCGAGGACGACATCCTCGTCACCGAGGACGGCAACCGGAACCTCTCGGACGCGCTGCCGCGCCGCTCCGACGAGGTCGAGGCGTGGATGGCCGCGCTGAAGGGCTGATCTCCGCGTACGTTGGAACCGAAGGGCCCTCGCCGACCGACCGGCGGGGGCCCTTCCCCTACGCCTCCGCCCGGCTCACGCCATGAGCAGGGAAGGGGTGTCCTTCCACTTCAGGATCTTGTCGAAGCTGACCACGGCACCGCCCCGGCCCGATCGGTTGCCGAAGTGCACGTGGTCCGCCAGCTCCTCGATCAGCCGCAGTCCCCGGCCGTTCTCGGCGTCCGCCGAGGCCGTCGGCACCTCGGCGCCGGGAAAGCCCGGCCCCGAATCCGCCACCTCGATGCGGCAGGTCTCGCCGTCCAGGTACGCCGTCACCCGGTACGCCCCCGTCGGCGCGCCCTGGGGCCGGCCGCGCCCGCCGCCGCCGTGCTCGACGGCGTTCGCACAAGCCTCGGTCAGCGCGACCGACAGGTCGTAGGACACGTCCGGGTCTACGCCCGCCGTCTCCATCGTGCCCAGCAGCAGCCGCCGGGCGAGCGGCACGCTCGCGGCCTCGCGCCGCAGATGGAGTGACCACCAGATGCTCATACTCCAGCCTCCCGGCAGCGGCTCGACATACCGATACCTATTGCCGGACAGAACCCTTCGTAAGCGCCCGGAGGCGACAAGAGCGCTCGTTCGGCGGATGCACCGGGTCCGGGCGCGGTGTATGTCAGGCCGAACGCCGGTGCATGTCGGCCCGAAGGCGGCCAAGAGCGACCTTATGGACCTGCCTCATGCCGGTGGGGTCCCTGGTGCGATGATGGGCCCGCCATGACTGCCCCCGCGCTCGCTCCACGGCTGCTGAGGGCCGCGGTGTTCACCGCGGTCTGCGTCGTGCTGGCCGCGCTCGGGCACGCCATCGCCGCCTGCGCGGGAATCGCCCTGTGGACCATGCTCGCCGGGTTCCTCGGCGTCTTCGGCATCACCCTCCTCCTCACCGGACGGGACCGCTCCCTCGGCTTCGTCGTCGGCGCCCTCGCCGGCGGACAGCTCGGCCTGCACGTCCTCTTCGGTCTGGGACAGCGCTCGCTCGCCCTGAGCGCCCAGGCCGACGACGCCCTCGTCCGTATGGCGGCCCGGCTGGTGTGCGGAGCCGGGACCGGTTCCCTCAGCTCCGCAGACGCCGCCCGGATCGTCCGCGACGCCGGTCTCGACCCGGCCGCCGTGGGGACGACCGCCGCGCAGGCCCACGCGGGACACACGGCCGCCTCGGCGACCGCGCCCGCCGGTGAGCTGCTGCCCGGGCTGCCCATGCTCCTCGGCCACCTGCTCGCCGCGCTCGCCACCGGTTGGCTGCTGCGGCGCGGCGACCACGCCCTGAGCCGCCTCGTCGAACTCTCCGGGCAGGGCGCCACGGAGTTCGCCGAGTGCGCCCTCGTCCGCTCGCTGCGGGCAGCGTTCCGTCTCGTACGGGCGCTGCTCAGCGGGCTTCCGACGGCGCGGCACACGGGGCCGGTGCGAACGGTCCGTTCGGCCTCCGACTCGTCGCCGCCGCCGGTGGCCGAGGCCCTCAGGAACACGGTGATCAGGCGCGGCCCGCCGGCCGCCGACTGCGTCCTCGCAGCCTGACCAGGCTGACGCAGTCCTCCGCACCCGCCGTAGTCCGCCGCAGCCATCGCGCGCGGTCCGCTCGGAGGGAACGGGGGCCGCGCACGTCCGCACGCCCGCGGAGTTCTCCCTCCGTCGGCGTGCCGGAACCCACCGTCCTTCTCCGAGCTGGAGTGTCTTCTGCCATGACCGTTTTCCGTGTCTCCTCCTCCCGTATCGCTGCTTCCCGTGTCACTGCTCCCCGCGTCTCCGCTGCCCGCGTCGCCCTCGCCGGTGGCATCGCCCTCTCCTCCGTCGTGCTGCTGTCCGGCACGGCCTTCGCTCACGTGAGCGTGCAGCCGGAGGGTGAGGCCGCCAAGGGCGGCTACGCGACCGTCAACATCAAGGTCCCGAACGAACGCGACAACGCCTCCACCGTGAAGGTCGAGGTCAACTTCCCCCTCGACCACCCGCTCGCCTCCGTCATGCCGCAGCCCGTTCCCGGCTGGAAGGCCGAGGTGACGAGGAGCAAGCTCAGCAAGCCGCTGGAGCTGCACGGCAAGACGATCAACGAGGCCGTCTCCAAGGTGACCTGGACCGCCGACGGTTCGAAGATCGGACCCGGCCAGTTCCAGCAGTTCCCGCTCTCCCTCGGCCGGCTGCCCGAGGACACCGACCAGCTGGTCCTGAAGGCGATCCAGACGTACGACAACAAGGAGGTCGTGCGCTGGATCGAGGAGCAGAAGGAGGGCGCGGAGGAGCCGCAGAACCCGGCCCCCGTCCTGAAGCTCTCCGCCGCCTCCGCCGACCACCACGGCGCTGCCGCCACCCCGACCGGAGGCGCCTCGGCCGCCCCGTCCGCCTCCGCCGACGAGAAGGCCGGTCACGAGGACAAGACGGCCTCGCACAAGGAGACCGCCGCCGACTCCTCCGACACCACGGCCCGGATCCTCGGCGTCCTCGGCATCCTCGTCGGTGTCGCCGGCGTCGCCTTCGGCGTCCTGGCCGGTCGTCGCCGCGCGCTCTGACGGCCGCACCCACCCGATAAACCCGAAAGAAGCACCATGTCTGCAGAGAAGACGCCCGGGGCGGACACGGCCCGTCCCGGGCGGCGCACCCCGCTGATCGTCGCCGCGGTCGCGATCGTCGCCGCACTCGGTATCACCGCCGCCGTCAGCCTCGGCGACGACGACAAGCCTGCGAACACCGGCTCCAGCTCGGTCGCGGAGGTCTCCGGGGGCACCGACCCCACCAAGGCCGCCACGGTCCTCGACCGCCCCTTCACCAAGCCCGCGCTCGTCCTCACCGACACCAAGGGCGAGAAGTACGACCTGCGCGAGCGGACCAAGGGCAAGCCGACGCTCATCTACTTCGGCTACACCCACTGCCCCGACGTCTGCCCCATGACGATGAGCAACATCGCCATCGCCAAGAAGCAGCTGCCCAAGGCCGACCAGGACAAGCTCCAGGTCGTCTTCGTCACCACCGATCCCGAGCGGGACACCCCCGCCGAACTCGCCAAGTGGCTGCCCGCCGCCGGCGACTCCTCCTTCACCGGTCTCACCGGCGACTTCTCCGCCATCCAGGCCGGGGCCCGGCAGATCGGCATCGGCATCGACCCGCCGAAGAAGGGGACGGACGGCAAGGTCGTCTCCATGCACGGAGCACAGGTGATCGCCTTCTCGCCCACGACCGACCAGGGCTACGTCCTGTACGGCGAGGACGCGAGCGTCGACGACTACGCCAAGGACCTGCCGAAGCTCATCAAGGGGGAGAACCCGTGAACCGCCGCACCACCGCCCTGTCCGCCACCGTGGCGCTCGCCGCCGCTCTCGCGCTGACCGGGTGTTCGTCCTCGTCGGGTGGCGACAAGCCCGAACTCAAGGTCAGCGGCGCGTTCATGCCCCAGCCGGTGATGGACATGGCCGGTGGCTTCCTCACCATCACCAACAGCAGCGGCACGGCGGACAAGCTCACCTCGGTCACCAGCCCCATCTCGGACGACGTCACGATCCACGAGACGAAGAACCAGAAGATGCAGGAGGTGAAGTCCTTCGACATCCCTGCCAACGGCACGCTCTCCCTCGAACGGGGCGGCAACCACATCATGTTCATGGAGCTGAAGAAGAAGCCGAAGCAGGGCGAGAAGGTCAGCATCGAGCTCCACTTCGAGAAGTCCGACCCCATCGAGGTCGATCTTCCCGTCGAAGCCGCCAACCACAACCCGCGGCAGCACTGAGCGCACTGACTGCGTTGACGGAATGCAGACAGAACTGACGGAGTGACCCAGAGATGACAACCACCGCCCCGCGCCTCGGTACCGCCCTGGCCCGGCTGCTGATCCTCGCGGCCGCGCTGCTCGGCACGCTGCTCGCCGGTGCCGCCCCCGCGTCCGCGCACGCGGCGCTGACCGGAAGCGATCCGAAGGACGGGGCGGTGGTCGCCACCGCGCCCAAGGAGGTCAACCTCACCTTCTCCGAACAGGTCGCCATGAGCGCCGACTCCATCCGGGTCCTCGACCCGGCGGGCCGGCGGGCCGACACCGGCGAGATACGCGACCTGTGCAGCGGTTCCGTCGTCCGGTACGGGGTGGGGCTCCGCGCCGGTCTGCCCGACGGTACGTACACCGTCGCCTGGCAGACCGTCTCGGCCGACAGCCACCCCATCTCCGGCGCCTTCACCTTCTCCATCGGCGCCCCCTCCACGACGTCCGTAGCCCTGCCCGACCGGACGGCGGGCGGCGGCCTGGTCGGCGCCCTCTACGGCATCTCGCGCTACCTCTCGTACGCCGGATTCGCCGTCCTCGTCGGCGGCGGCGCCTTCGTCCTGGCCTGCTGGCCGCGCGGTGCGAGCGTCCGGCCCGTCCAGCAGACGGTGGTCCGGGGGTGGCTGACCCTCACCGGCGCCACCCTCGCCATGCTGCTGCTGCGCAACCCGTACACCGGCTCCGGCGAACTCTCCGACGCCTTCGACCTGGCCGGCCTGAAGTCCGTCCTGGAGACCAAGACGGGGGCCGCGCTCACCTCCCGGCTGCTGCTCCTCGGCGCGGCCGCGCTCTTCGTGGCCGTCCTCTTCGGCGCCTACGCCCGGCGCACCGACCCGAAGGAGAAGAAGGACCTCACCTTCGGGCTCGCCATCGGCGGCAGCGTCGTCGCGGCCGGTATCGCCGGCACCTGGGCCCTGGCCGAGCACGCCTCGACCGGTCTCCAGCCGGGCATCGCCATGCCGGTCGACATCCTGCACCTCCTCGCCGTCGCCGCCTGGCTCGGCGGTCTCACGGTGCTGCTGGTGTCCCTCTACCGGGCGCCGTCCGTCGAACGCTCGGCGGTCGAGCGCTTCTCCAAGGTGGCCTTCGGCGCGGTGGCCGTCCTCGCGGCCACCGGGCTCTACCAGTCCTGGCGCCAGGTCGGTTCCTGGTCGGCGCTGACGGGAACGCGCTACGGGCAACTGCTGCTCGTCAAGATCGGCCTGATGTGCGTCCTCCTCGGCATCGCGTGGATCTCGCGCCGCTGGATCCAGCGCCTCGCCGACCCGACGCCGTCCGAAGCGGCCGAGGCGGCTGAGGCGGCTGAGGCGGCTGAGGCGGCTGAGGCGGCTGAGGCGGCTGACAAGGCCGAGGATGGCGAGGAGGCCAAGGGGACGGACGAAGCCGACGAGCCCGAGGAAACCGAGGAGGCGGCCTCGGGGGCCGAAGCCGTCGACCCCCAGCGGGCCGCTCAGCTCGCCCGGCAGCGCGCCGCCGTCGCCACCGCGCGCCGCAAGCGGGAGCGGGACGCCGACCCCGAGCGGGCCGGTCTGCGCCGCTCCGTGCTGACCGAGGCGGCCGTCGCCGTCGTGCTCCTGGCCGTGACCACCGTCCTCACCTCGACCGAGCCCGGCCGCACCGAGGAGGAGGCCGCTCAGGGCGCCGCCGCCTCCGGTCCCGCCGCCGTACCCGACCGGCCCGTCGACATCCGGCTGCCCTTCGACACCGGCGGCGTCGACGGCAAGGGAGTCGTCCGGCTCAGCCTCGACCCTGGCCGCACCGGCGCCAACGCCCTCCACCTCTTCGTCGAGCGCCCCAACGGCAAGCCCCTGGACGTTCCCGAGATCAAGGTCGCCCTCACCCTGGAGGCGAAGAACGTCGGCCCGCTGCCCGTGGCCCCCGACCGGATCCAGACCGGCCATTGGACCGCCAGCGGCGTCCAGATCCCGATGTCCGGCGAGTGGCGGATCCAGGTGACCGTCCGTACCTCCGAGATCGACCAGACCACCATCGACAAGAACGTGAAGATCGGCTGACCCGTGACCGAGAACGACAACCTTGAGATCTCCCGACGTCGCCTGCTCGGCACCGTCGGCGCCGCGGGCGCGGCCGGGCTCGTCATCGGCGCGGCCGGTGGCGTCGGCGTCGCCTCGGCCGTGTCGGGCGACTCCGACGCCACCGCCGGGACCGGCGCCGGCGGCTCCCCGGCACTGACCACGGTCGGTGCGACCGAGGTGATGTTTCACGGGAAACATCAGGCGGGCATCACCGACCCCCTTCAGTCGCGTGGCCATCTGATCGCCTTCGACCTCGCGCCGGGTGCCGGCCGCAAGGAGGCCGTCGCTCTGCTGCGCCGCTGGTCGGCGACGGCGAAGGCCGTGATGTCGGGCGAGGCTCCCACCGGGGACACCGGTATCGCGCTCGACGCGGGCCCCTCGTCCCTCACGGTCACGTTCGGCTTCGGCCGTACGTTCTTCGACCGCACCGGACTCGCCGCGCGCCGCCCCAGCAAGCTCGACCCGCTGCCCGCGTTCTCCGCCGATGCGCTGGATCCCCGGCGCTCGGAGGGCGACCTGTGGGTGCAGATCGGTGCCGACGACGCCCTCGTCGCCTTCCACGCGCTGCGCGCGCTGCAGAAGGACGCGGGCGACGCGGCCCGGGTGCGCTGGCAGATGAACGGCTTCAACCGCTCGGCCGGCGCCACCGCGAAGCCCATGACCGCCCGCAACCTCATGGGCCAGGTCGACGGCACCGGCAACCCGAAGGTGACCGATCCCGACTTCGACCGGCGGATCTTCGTCCCGGCCGGAGTCGCCGGCGCGGAGGAGTGGATGGCCGGCGGCTCCTACGTGGTGGTGCGCCGGATCCGGATGCTGCTGGACGACTGGGAGAAGCTGCCGCTCGACCGGCAGGAGAAGGTGATCGGGCGCCGGAAGTCCGACGGGGCCCCGCTCACCGGCGGCACGGAGACCACCGAGTTGGACCTGAACAAGTTCGGTCCCGACGGGGAGCTGGTCATCCCGGACAACGCGCACTCCCGGATCTCCGCCCCCGAACAGAACGGCGGGGCGGCGATGCTGCGCAGGCCGTTCTCCTTCCATGACGGCATCGGACCCGACGGGACGCCGGACGCCGGTCTTCTCTTCGTCTGCTGGCAGGCGGATCCGCTCCGGGGCTTCGTCCCGGTGCAGCGCAAGCTCGACCGGGGCGACGCGCTGTCCGCGTTCATCCGTCACGAGTCGAGTGGCCTCTTCGCCGTCCCGGGCGGCCCCGCCGAGGGCGAGTACGTGGGGCAGCGGCTTCTGGAGTCGTGACCTCTCGGAGGGGCCGCCCGCGACCCCGGCGCCCATTAGGGTGACGGTATGTCCGCCACCCGGTACACGTATCTCGGCCCCGAGGGCACCTTCACCGAGGCCGCGCTGCGTACGCTGCCCGAGGCCGCGACGAGGGAACTCGTCCCCATGGTCTCGGTCCCGGCCGCACTCGACGCCGTACGGAACGGGGAGGCCGCCGCCGCGCTCGTGCCGATCGAGAACTCGGTCGAGGGCGGGGTGACCGCGACCCTGGACGAGCTGGCCTCGGGCGAGCCGCTGATGATCTACCGCGAGGTGCTGCTGCCGATCGCCTTCGCGCTGCTCGTGCGGCCGGGGACCAAGTTGTCGGACATCAAGACGGTGACGGGCCACCCGGTGGCCCAGCCGCAGGTCCGCAACTGGATGCGGGCGAACCTGCCCGAGGCCCTGTGGGAGTCGGCCGCGTCCAACGCGGACGGCGCCCGGCTGGTCCAGGAGGGCCGCTTCGACGCCGCCTTCGCGGGGGAGTTCGCGGCGGCCACGTACGGCCTCGAAGCGCTGGTCACCGAGATCCACGACGCGGAGAACGCCGAGACACGATTCGTGCTGGTGGGACGGCCCGCCAGGCCGGCGGCCCCGACCGGCGCGGACAAGACCTCGGTGGTGCTGTGGCTGGGTGACGATCATCCGGGTGCCCTCCTCGAACTGCTCCAGGAATTCGCGGTGCGCGGGGTGAACCTGATGCTGATCCAGTCCCGGCCCACGGGGGCGGGGATCGGGAACTACTGCTTCGCCGTGGACGCCGAGGGCCATATCTCGGACCGGCGGGTGGGCGAGGCGCTGATGGGGCTCAAGCGGATCTGCCCCCAGGTGCGCTTCCTCGGCTCGTATCCGAGGGCGGGCGTGGCGGTGGCGGACGTACGGGCGCTGCGGCGCGGCACCTCGGACGGGGAGTTCATGGCGGCCTCCGACTGGCTGGCGAGGGCCCAGGACGGTCGGGCCTGACCCGATGGTGACGGAACGCCCCCTTCGCCGGGGGCGTTCGTCCACAGGCCCGAACCGATAGTCCTACCTGCATTTTTTCAGTTACCCACAGCAGTTATCCACAGGGGCTTCCCGCAGCCTGGGGACAAGTCGACAGCTCGCCCCGACAAGGTCGACAAATCGCCCTAGCCACTCCCGGCCGCATCGCGCCTGTCCACAGCGCCCAGGGGCTCCACCGTCAGCACACTTCGCTCGACACACTCTTTGGAGCGAGCAATTCCCACCCAAATGAGTGCCTCAATGACGTTTGATCACGGAATTCCCAGGCGCGGAGCGGGAAATCCACGCGATCTTCCCAGCAGTCCACAGATCTTCCGCACAGCCTGTGGATAACTGAATGCGCGGGTCTGGATCACTCCAATTCCCCGACCGTCAATTCGGGCAAAACAACACGCGTGACGTTATCCGGTGGGGGCGGGCGAACGGGCACCGGTAGCCTGGTGGGGTGATTGACCTTCGCCTGCTCCGTGAGGACCCCGACCGTGTTCGCGCCTCCCAGCGCGCCCGTGGAGAGGACGTCGCGCTCGTCGACGCCCTGCTCTCCGCCGATGAACGGCGCAGGTCGTCCGGCGTCCGCTTCGACGAGCTCCGATCCGAGCAGAGGGCGCTCGGCAAGCTGATCCCCAGGGCCACCCCCGAGGAGCGCGCCGAACTCCTCCAGAAGGCCGAGCGGCTCAAGACCGACGTCAAGGCCGCCGAGGCCGAGCAGAACGAGGCCGACGAGACGGCCAAGCAGCTCCTGCTCCGGCTCGGCAACATCGTCCACGCGGACGTGCCCGTCGGCGGCGAGGAGGACTTCGTCGTCCTGGAGACGCACGGCACCATCCGCGACTTCGCGGCCGAGGGCTTCGATCCCAAGGACCACCTGGAACTCGGCGAGGCGCTCGGCGCCATCGACGTGGAGCGGGGCGCCAAGGTCTCCGGCTCGCGCTTCTACTACCTGACCGGCGTCGGCGCGCTCCTGGAGCTCGCCCTGGTCAACGCGGCGATCGCCCAGGCCACCGAGGCCGGCTTCATCCCCATGCTGACCCCGGCGCTGGTCCGTCCCCGCGCCATGGAGGGCACCGGCTTCCTCGGCCAGGCCGCGGAGAACGTGTACCACCTGGAGAAGGACGACTACTACCTCGTCGGCACGTCCGAGGTGCCCCTCGCGGCGTACCACATGGACGAGATCATCGACGCCGACAAGCTGCCGCTGCGGTACGCGGGCTTCTCGCCCTGCTTCCGCCGCGAGGCCGGCACGTACGGCAAGGACACCCGGGGCATCTTCCGCGTCCACCAGTTCGACAAGGTCGAGATGTTCTCGTACGTCGCGCCGGACGACGCCGAGGCCGAGCACAAGCGGCTCCTGGAATGGGAGAAGCAGTGGCTGACCGGTCTGGAGCTGCCGTTCCAGGTCATCGACGTCGCCACCGGTGACCTCGGCGCCTCCGCCTCCCGCAAGTTCGACTGCGAGGCCTGGATCCCGACCCAGGGCAAGTACCGCGAGCTGACCTCGGCCTCGAACTGCAACAGCTTCCAGGCGCGCCGCCTCTCCGTCCGGATGCGCGACGAGCAGGGCGGCAAGAAGACCGTGCAGCCGCTGGCCACCCTGAACGGCACGCTGTGCGCCGTACCGCGCACGATCGTGGCGATCCTGGAGAACCACCAGCTGGCCGACGGTTCCGTGCGGGTGCCGGAGATGCTGCGGCCCTACCTCGGCGGCCGAGAGGTCCTGGAGCCGATCGCCAAGTGAGCTCCTTCCCCTACCGCCTCGTCGCGACGGACCTCGACGGCACGCTGCTGCGGTCCGACGAGTCCGTCTCGGGCCGTACGCGCGACGCGCTCGCCGCCGTCACGGCGGCGGGCGCCGCGCACATCGTCGTCACCGGCCGTGCGGTGCCCTGGACCCGGCACATCCTGGACGACCTCGGCTACGAGGGAATCGCGGTGTGCGGGCAGGGCGCGCAGGTCTACCACGCGGGGGAGCACCGGCTGCTCACCTCGCTGACGCTGGACCGGCAGCTCGCGGGGCTCGCGCTCTCCAAGATCGAGGCGGAGGTCGGCCCGGTGGCACTGGCCGCGAGCCGCGACGGCCTGGAGGGCGAGGTCCTGATGGGTCCCGGCTACCGGGCCCATGAAGGGCCCCTGCCCTACGTGCCGTACGAGGACCCGGCGGAGCTGTGGGCGGCGCCGCTGACCAAGCTCTACCTCCAGCACCCGACGCTGACGGACGACGAGCTGACGCTGGCCGCCCGCCAGACGGTCGGCGGTCTCGTCGACATCGTGATGGCCGGCCCCGGCATCGTGGAGATCCTGCCGCTCGGGCTGAGCAAGGCGACCGGTCTGTCGCTCGCCGCACGCCGTCTGGGCGTGAAGGCCGCGGAGACGATCGCCTTCGGCGACATGCCGAACGACATCCCGATGTTCGGCTGGGCGGCCCACGGCGTGGCCATGGGCAACGCGCACGAGGAGCTGCGGGCGGTCGCGGACGAGGTGACCGCCTCGAACGAGGACGACGGCATCGCGCTCGTCCTGGAGCGCCTGCTGGCGGCCTGAGCCGGCCTCCTGAATCCGCCTCCTGGCAAGCGTACGAAGGCCCGCTCCTCCAAGGAGCGGGCCTTCGCCGTGCACGGCCTCGCGCGGACGTACGTCCCGCGCGCTCGAAGCGGCCGCTGACGGGAGATCCCCCGTTTCCCCCGTACAACTAGTGTGCGCCGCGCCCCTGTTCGTGAGCGACTGGTTATCCGCGGGTCAGCGGGTAGCAGGCGAGACCGGTCGCCAGGGAGATCGCGTGCCCGAGGTCGGTGTACGTGCGGTCGCAGAGGAGCGGCACGACGAAGAAGGCCACCACGCCGACGAGGTAGGGCGGACGCCAGGGGAGGGCCGGCCGGTAGGCGAGGATGCCCGCCGAGGCGGCGAGGCCGTAGCTGACCCCGATGTCGACGACGTGCGCCATGCTGCGCGGCACGTCGTGCTCGCGGATGGCCAGCAGGACGATCTGCTGGCTGATGAGGGTCGCCGCGATGTGCGCCGTGGCGACGGTGAAGAGCCAGGTCGGGGTGCCGAGCCAGCGTTCGACCGGGGCGTGGAGCAGCTCGAAGAGCGCCGCGTACAGCAGGAGGTCGGCCGGGTTCTCGATCCAGAACGCGCTGCCGAGCAGGGCACGCAGCGGGTGGTGCGACAGCTGGTGGAGATTGCTGCTGTTGCGGTGGAGGAGATAGGTGTCGAGGCCGTCGGGGGACAGCGCGATGACGAGGCTGGTGATCGCGATGATCGCCAGCCAGAGATGAGTACCGGGTGACGAACGCACCCACGACCTGATCGGTCGGGACGGTTCGCCACCCGGGGAGGTCTCAGGCGGCACGTGACCGTGCCTATCACCTGAAGCCGGGAGAACCTCAGAAATTGATCATGTGTCCGGCGATGCCGTGGATCGCTTCCTTCACGGCCTCGCCCAGTGTGGGGTGCGCGTGGACGTTCCGCGCGACCTCGTGGACGGTGAGGTCCCACTGCTGGGCCAGGGTCAGCTCGGGCAGCAGCTCGGTGACGTCGGGGCCGATCAGATGGGCGCCGATGATCTCGCCGTGCGTCCCGTCCGCGATGATCTTGACGAAGCCGGTGGCGTCGCCGAGACCGTGCGCCTTGCCGTTCGCCACGAAGGGGAACTTGGCGACCTTGACGTCGAAGCCCTTCTCGCGGGCCTGCGCCTCGGTCCAGCCGAAGCTGGCGATCTGCGGCTGGCAGTAGGTGGCGCGCGGGATCATCGGGTAGTCGAGCTCCATGGTCTCGGCGTCCCCGATGGTCTCGGCGGCGATGACGCCCATGGCCTCGGCGGTGTGCGCGAGCATCAGCTTCGCCGTGACGTCGCCGATGGCGTAGATGTGCGGCACGGAGGTGCGGCAGCGGCCGTCGACGTCGATCGCGCCGCGCTCGGTCAGGGCGACGCCGGTCGCCTCCAGGCCGTAGCCGGTGACGTTCGGGGCGAAGCCGATGGCCTGGAGGACCTTGTCGGCCTCCAGCACCTTCTGGGCGCCGTCCTTGCCGGTGACGGTGACGCGGACCTGCGGGCCGGACTCGTCGATGGTCTCCACGCGGGTGGAGGTCAGGACGTCGATCCCGAGCTTGCGGTACTGCTTCGCCAGCTCCTTGGAGACCTCCTCGTCCTCCAGCGGGGCGATCCGGTCGAGGAACTCGACGATCGTGACCTTGGTGCCGTAGTTGTTGAGGACGTACGCGAACTCGATGCCGATGGCGCCGGCGCCGGCGATGACGATCGACTTCGGGGCGTCCTCGGCGAGGATCTGCTCCTCGTACGACACGACGCGCTCGCTGCGGGCGGTGCCCGGGAGCAGCCGCGGGGTGGCGCCGGTGGCGATGATGCAGTTGTCGAAGCTGATCGTCTCCGAGGTGCCGTCGGCCTTGGCCACCTGGAGGGTGTGCGCGTCGAGGAACGTGCCCCGGCCGGTGAACTCGGTGATCCCGTTCTTCTTCATCAGGAAGTGGACGCCCTTGACGCGGCCGTCCGCGACCGAGCGGCTGCGGCGGTAGGCGTCGCCGTAGTCGAAGGTGACGGTGCCGTCGACCTTGATGCCGAAGGTCTTGGCCTCGTGGTTGAAGATGTGGGCGAGTTCGGCGTTGCGCAGCAGCGCCTTGGTGGGGATGCAGCCGACGTTCAGGCAGACACCGCCCCAGTACTTCTCCTCGACGACCGCGACCCGCTTGCCCAGCTGGGCGGCGCGGATGGCGGCGACGTAGCCGCCGGGGCCAGCTCCGAGTACGACGACGTCGAAGCGGTCTGACATGACTGACTCCCGAGGGTGATGAGGGTGTTCGGTCCGCGTACGGCCCCACAGTAGTCCGGTGTCTGTCGGGGGCCGAGGCGGCTCGGGATCGGGCGGTCCGGGGTGGAGGGGTCGCGGTACGGCTCCGGGGTGGGGCTCCCGGGGTGGGGCGTCGGCCCGCGGAGTCGTACCGCATCGTGGTTACCGGTTGTGCTGCTCCCCGGCTCTACTCCTCGCCGGCCAGGGTGAGTCTGCTGAGCTTGTGGCCGGCGAACCAGGTCGCCACGACCGTGACCGCCGCGAGGAGCGCCACCGCTGTGGGGAGCGCGACGTCGGAGGTGATCAGGCCGTCGCCGGTGACCTTCTGCGCGAGTGCCAGCGCCCACTGCTGGACGCTGAGGGTCCGCGCACCCGCGATCAGGGAGCCGAAGAGGGTCTCCCACACCAGTGCGTAGACCAGGCCGATGACCACCGCGTGCCGGCTGACCGTGCCGAGCAGCAGGAACAGCGCGCTGTACGCGATGGAGGCCACCAGGGCGGCGACCGTGTAGGCCACGGCCACCTGCTGCCCGTTGCCGTTGAGGATGTACCCGGCGACGAACGTCGGCACCGCCGAGAAGACCATGGTCACGGCGATGGCCACGATCAGCTTCGTGAAGATGATCGAGGAGCGCTTCACCGGCTTGGACAGCAGGTAGACGATCGAGCCGTCGTCGATCTCCGGCCCGATCGCGCCCGTTCCGGCGATCACGCCGATCAGCGGCACCATCGTGGCCAGCGCGAAGCCGCCGAGGACATCCGCGGCGACCTGGTCGTCCGCGCCGTTGAAGGCGCGCACGGCCGCCGCGATGACCAGCAGCATGGCGGGCAGCAGGAAGAGGATCAGGGCCCTGCGGCGGCCGAGGAGGGCCCGGTAGGTGAGCCGGGCGACTGTGGGGTTGTACATCGGTCAGGCTCCTTTCAGGCCGCGACGAGGTACGAGAAGACCGATTCGAGGGACTCGTCCGAGGGCGAGACCGTCAGGAGACGGATCCCCCGCTCCCGCGCGACCCTGGGCAGCAGCTCCGTGAACCGTCCGAAGTCCACCGCCTGCACCCGCAGACCGCCGTCCCCGTGGTCGACCTCGATCCCGGCCGTGGACGGGTCGGCGATCAGCGCCGCGGCGAGAGCCCGGTCGTCGCTGGAGCGGACGAGGTAGCGGTGCGGCCGGTCCGTCATCAGCCGGCGGATCTTCCGGAAGTCTCCCGAGGCCGCGTGACGTCCGGCGACGATCACCTCGATGTGGGAGGCGAGTTGCTCGACCTCCTCCAGGATGTGCGAGGAGAACAGCACCGTGCGGCCGTCCGCTCCCATCCGCCGCAGCAGGTCCATCAGCTGCATGCGCTGGCGCGGGTCCATGCCGTTGAACGGCTCGTCGAGCAGGAGCACGGACGGCTCGTGGACGAGGGCCGAGGCCATCTTCACGCGCTGCCGCATGCCCTTGCTGTACGTGGAGATCTTGCGGTCCTGGGCGTACTCCATCTCGACCGTGGCCAGGGCCCGCTGGGCCTCCTTGGCGCCGAGACCCTGCAGCTCCGCGTTGGCCAGGACGAATTCGCGGCCCGTGAGGAAGTCGTACATCGCCTCCCGCTCGGGCACGACGCCGATCTCGCGGTAGACCGACTCGCTTCCCCAGATCGTCTGCCCGTCGAGGGTGACGGTGCCGGTGGAGGGGTCGAGGAAGCCGCCCATCATGTTGATCAGAGTGGACTTCCCGGCGCCGTTGGGCCCGAGGAGGCCGGTGACCCCGGGGCCCACCGTCATCGTGACGTCGTTCACGGCCACGACGTTTCCGAACCAGCGGGAGGCGTGGTCGATGTGGAGCGTGGTCACAGCCCGACCTTTCGGTAGCGGCGCATCAGGATGCCGTACGAGGCGGCGATGAGCGCGAGGACGACGAGCACGTAGATCACGCCGGCACCGGTGCTCGGACCCCCGAGTTCGGGGAAGCCGGGAGGGGCGCCCAGGAAGGCGCTCTGCACGCCGTCGATGAGTGTCATCGGCGAGAAGAGGCCGAGCCACTGGATGGCGCCCGTGTTGTCCGTCGCGAAGGCGATGCCCATGAGGGTGGAGACCGCACCGTACGAGACGGTCAGGACGGCGATCACGGCGGCGACGCCGAAACCGCGGCGCGGGGTGAGGGCCGCCAGGACGAGTCCGATGCCGCCGAAGAGCACCGAGAGCAGCGCCACGGAGACGAGCCCCTGGCCGAACATCTTGGTCTGCTCGGCGAAGTCCATCTTGGCGAGCAGCGAGCCGATCCAGAGGATCAACAGCGGGGTGGCGGTGAGGATGAAGAGGGCCGAGGCCATCGCGCCGAACTTGGCGAGCACGTAGTCCCCGCGCTCGATCGGCCGGGAGAAGTACAGCGGCACGGTCCTGAACCGGAGGTCGCGGGAGACCGACTGCGGCGCCTGTGAGGCCAGGTAGATGCTGATGACGACCTGGAGGAAGATCGCGTACTGCGTGTACTCGATGGAAAGCTTGGACTGCTTGGTGACGACGGCGACCGCGACGATGATCAGCGCCGGGACGCACATCACCGCGAAGAGCAACATCGGCAGCACCTTGGACTTGGCGCTGCGGCCGAGTCCGTAGGCGCCGCGCAGCGACTGCGAGAACAGCGACCTGCGCGCGTACGCCCGGCCGAGGCGCGGGCCGTCGTAGGACCGGTAGCCGATGTTGTGGATCTGGGTCGTGTCGGGAGCGGCCTGGGAGGGCTGGGGGATCTGGGTGCTCATCGGGCCGGCACCTCCTCGTGCTGCGGGGACGCCTCGGGCCGGAAGACCTCGGCGATGTGGTGGCGGCGCTGCTCCATGCGGACGAGTCCGAGGCCGAGGCCGGCGACGGTGTCCCGCACGAGGTCGTACGTCTCCTCGCCCGGCGCTTCCAGGAGCAGGATGTGCCCCGCGCCCGGGAGTCCCTCCTCCACGCCCGCGTGGATCGTGACACCCGCTTCGGCGAGGGCCGCGCGGAGCGCAGCCGTGCCGTCGGGGTGGGTGTCGGAGTCGGTGACCTCGACCGCGAGCGTCGTGGTGGTCCGGGTGAAGTCGCTGGTGGAGCTGGATCGGAGCAGCTTCCCGCCGTCGATGACGACGACGTGGTCGCAGGTGCGCTCCAGCTCGCCGAGCAGGTGCGAGGTGACGAGGACGGAGATGCCGAAGTCGGTCCAGACCCGGCGGATCAGTCCCAGCATCTCGTCGCGACCGACCGGGTCCAGACCGTTGGTCGGCTCGTCGAGGAGCACCAGCTTCGGGTCGTGGACCAGGGCCTGGGCGAGCTTCACCCGCTGCTTCATGCCGGTCGAGTAGCCGCCCATGGGACGGTACCGCTCCTCGTACAGACCGACGTGGCGCAGGGTGTCGGCCGTCCGCTCGCGGGCGGCGGTCGGGGGCAGCCCGGACATCCGCGCCATGTGGACGACGAACTCGGTGGCCGAGACGTCCGGTGGGAGGCAGTCGTGCTCGGGCATGTATCCCACGCGCTCACGGATCTCGGCCCCGGACGTCTGGACGTCCAGGCCGAGGACTTCGGCGCGGCCCTCCGTGGCGGGGGAGAGGCCGAGCAGGATCTTGATCATGGTGGACTTGCCGGCTCCGTTGGCACCCACGAGTCCGGTCACACCGGGCCCGATGTCCAGGGAGAGCCGGTCAAGAGCGGTCACCCGGGGGAACCGCTTGCTGAGGCTTTCGGTCGCGATCACAGTCACGCCTTCGACGGTAGTGGTGTGCGCCACAGCGGTCGTCAGCCCAACGGCTCGATCCTTCTCCGACCATAGGAGTACAAGCCAGTAAGGGAGTCGAGACGAAAGTCTTTCCCCGAGGCCGGCCGCCGGACTTTTCCACAGGCCCGCGCTCGACCCCTTGACGTAGCCGTCGGGCATTGTCACATTCATCGATGGCAGGTTACGGATGCGTAGTGCGATCAGACGCTCACACGGGACGGCGGGTGGCATGGCCTCGGCAGTGACAGGGGAACTCTCCGCGGAGCTGCGGGGGTTCAGGGAAGTACAGCGGCTCGCGTACGAGTGCGCGGAAGCCGTCGCGGCGCAGCTCAAGCCGGGCGTGACCGAGCGCGATGCGGCACGGATGCAGCGCGAGTGGCTGTACGAGAGAGGGGTGCGGGACTGGTTCCACCGGCCGTTCGCCTGGTTCGGCGACCGCACGGCCTTCGTGGACTTCAAGATCCCGTTGCAGTTCTTCCCGACGAACCGGCGCCTTGAGGCGGGCATGCCGTTCATCCTCGACATGGCCCCGGTCCACCGGGGATACACGGCCGACATCGGCTACAGCGGCTGCCTGGGCCTGAACCCCCTGCACGACAAGCTGCTCGCCGATCTCAAGGACCACCGCGAGCTGATCCTGCGCGAGGTGCGCGAGCGCCGCACCCTCCGCGAGATCTACCAGGACGTGGACCGGCTCATGGTCCGCCAGGGGTATGCGAACCGGCACCGGGCCTATCCCTTCGGCGTCATCGCCCACAAGATCGACCGGGTGAAGGAGCGCCGGTGGTCTCCGACGCTCTTCGGGTTCGGGACACAGGCGCTCAAGGGCCTCGCGAGCGACGCCATCCACGGCCACCGGGACGGCTGGTCGCCGCTCTGGTCGCCGTACAGGTTCTCCGACCACCCACCGAAGCCCGGCCTGTGGGCGGTCGAGCCGCACCTCGGATTCCGGGGGACGGGCGCGAAGTTCGAGGAGATCCTGGTCGTCACCGACTCCAGGGACCCCGAGCAGAGCGCGTTCTGGCTGGACGACGATCTGCCGCACGTGCGGCGCTGGAACGAGGGGGCGGTCTGATGACGGAGATCGGTGGAGTGATGGAACCGATGGGCCACACGGGGCAGACGGGATCGACGGGGCTCAAGGGTGCTCGGGAGCGCTGGGTCCGTACGGGCGGGATCGAGCTGTGCGTCGCGGAGCTCGGCGAGACGGACAGGCCGACCGTCCTCCTCGTGCACGGCTACCCGGACTCCAAGGAGGTCTGGTCGGAGGTCGCGGTCCGGCTCGCCGAGGATTTCCACGTGGTGCTGTACGACGTCCGGGGTCACGGCCGCTCGACAGCGCCGGCCCCGCTGCGCGGCGGCTTCACCCTGGAGAAGCTGACGGACGACTTCCTCGCGGTCGCCGACGCCGTCAGCCCGGACCGCCCGGTGCACCTCGTCGGCCACGACTGGGGCTCGGTGCAGTCGTGGGAGTTCGTGACCGTCCCGCGCACCGAGGGCCGGATCGCCTCCTTCACCTCGATGTCGGGACCTTCCCTCGACCACTTCGGGCACTGGATCAAGCAGCGCATGACCCGGCCCACCCCGCGCCGGGTCGGCCAGCTCCTCGGCCAGGGCGCCAAGTCCTGGTACGTGTACATGCTGCACACCCCCGTGCTTCCGGAGCTCGCCTGGCGCGGGCCGCTCGGCAGGCGCTGGCCGAAGATCCTCGAGCGCGTCGAGAAGGTGCCGGCCGGTGACTACCCGACGCCGTCACTGCCGAGCGACGCGGCGCACGGCGCCTGGCTCTACCGGGACAACGTCCGGGCCCGGCTCGGCAGGCCGCGCCCGGACGCGTACGCGCACGCGCCCGTGCAGCTGGTCACGCCGACCGGTGACGCCTTCCTCTCCGAGCGGCTCTACGACGACCTGGGCACCTGGGTGCCCGACCTGACCCGGCGCACGCTGCCCGCGAAGCACTGGGTGCCGCGCACCCGGCCGGACCAGCTGTCCGCCTGGATCGGTGCCTTCGTCCGAGCCAACGAGGAACCGGCGGCCAAGGCGCCGGGGGCCGTCACGGCGACGGCGGCGAAGAACGGCGTGAGGCCGGAGTACGCGGAGCGGTTCGGCGGCCAGCTGGTCCTGGTGACCGGTGCGGCCAGCGGCATCGGGCGGGCCACCGCCTTCGCCTTCGCGGAGGCCGGCGCCAGGGTCGTGGCCGTGGACCGGGACGGCGAGGGCGCGGTGCGCACGGCCGAGATGGCCCGGCTGATCGGCGCGCAGGAGGCCTGGGGCGAGACCGTCGACGTCGCCGACGAACAGGCGATGGAGAAGCTGGCCGCCAAGGTGGCCGCCGACTACGGGACCGTCGACGTGCTCGTCAACAACGCGGGCATCGGGCTCACCGGCTCCTTCTTCGACACGACGAGCGAGGAGTGGAAGCGCGTTCTCGACGTCAACCTGTGGGGCGTGATCCACGGGTGCCGTGTCTTCGGGGCGCAGATGACCGCGCGCGGCCAGGGCGGCCACATCGTGAACACCGCGTCCGCCGCGGCGTTCCAGCCCTCCCGGGCCCTTCCCGCGTACAGCACGTCGAAGGCGGCGGTGCTGATGCTCAGCGAGTGCCTGCGCGCCGAACTGGCCGACCAGGGCATCGGGGTGTCCGCGATATGCCCCGGCATCGTCAACACCAACATCACGGCGACCGCGCGGTTCGCCGGGGTCACCGACGAGGCGGAGGAGAGGCGTCGCCAGAAGAAGGCGTCGCGGCTGTACGGCCTGCGGAACTACCCGCCGGAGAAGGTCGCGGACGCGATCCTGGGGGCGGTCCTGCACGACCGCGCGGTCGTACCGGTGACGCCGGAGGCCCGGGGCGCCCACTTCCTGTCCCGGCTGAGCCCCGGTGCTCTGCGGGCCCTCGCACGCTGGCAGCCGCCGGCGTAGGGATCCGGACGGAGCCAGGGAGCGGGCGCGGCAGGGAGCGGGCTCGTCAGGTTCGGGGCGGGTTGAATTCGGGGCGGGTTGAGTTCGGGGCGGCAGCCGTACGATCCCTCCCAGGAGGGGCCCCGCGTCGGCGGGGTGGAGCGAGCGGTCGGTGGGAGCGGGTTTGTCCGAGCAGTCAGCACAGCCGGAGTACCGGATCGAGGATCTCGCCCATCACAGCGGGGCCACGGTCCGGACGATCCGCGCCTACCAGGACCGCGGCCTGCTGCCTCGCCCGGAGCGCCGGGGCAGGTCGAACGTGTACGGGGACGCGCACCTCGCGCGGCTCCGGCAGATCGCCGACCTTCTCGACCGGGGCTACACCCTGGCCTCGATCAAGGAGCTTCTGGAGGCCTGGGACACCGGTCGGGGTCTCGGCGGAGTGCTCGGTCTGGTCGCGGAGGTCCACGGGCCGTGGACGGACGAGGAGGCGGACCGGATCTCCCGTGCGGAGCTGGACGCCCGCTTCGGCGGCACGCCGGACGAGGAAGCCATCAGGGAGGCAGTCGAGCTGGGCGTACTGGAGCGACTGCCGGATCGGGAGGCGGAGGAGTACCTCGTACCGAGCCCCCAGGAGCTCGCGGTGGCGGCCGAGTTGTACGCGGCGGGGGTGCCGCTCGCGGCAATCACCGGTCATCTGAGGGAGCTTCGCGATCACGTGGAGCACATCGCCTCCCGCTTCCTGGAGTTCACGACCGAGTACGTCTTCGCGCGCTATCTGGAGCACCGGCCGCCGACGGACGCGGACGCGGCCGAGGCGGCGACCATGGTGCGAAGGCTCCGGCCGCTCGCCCAGCAGACGGTGGACGCGGAACTGGCGCGGGCCATGCGTCTGTTGGCGACACGGCATCTGCAGCTCCATCTCTCCCCGGAAGCGACGCGGGTGAAGGACGACGAGCCGCGTCCGGTTACTCTCCCGGCCGCGACCGTACGGGCCGTTCAGGACCTGGTGGGACCAGAAGGGGTCGCGTCCTTCGTCGCGGCCGCCACGGAACGAGAGGTCCACAAAAGAACATTGGACGCTCTTGCCTCAAATAGGCGTATAGCGGACTAACTTAGCCAACTCACCGGATACCAATGCCTCGTTGTCCACAGAATCGCCAACTCGCCTGTGGATAAGTCACTTTGGCTGTGGACCAAACCTGTGTACCAAAATCAATGGTCGGAAAATCCGGGCTCCGGCATCCTGACGGAATGACCCGACAACAACCGCCGGACGAGCGCCGCACGGTGAAAGTCTCGAAGTACCTCTCCAAGCATCTGCGCCATCAGCCCGAGCGCATCGGCCTCGAACTCGACGCCAACGGCTGGACCGAGATCGACGCCCTGCTCCAAGCCACGGCACGCCACGGCTTCCCGATCACCCGCGAGGAACTCGCCCACGTCGTCGCGACCAACGACAAGAGGCGCTTCGCGATCGAGGGCACCCGTATCCGGGCCAGCCAGGGCCACACCGTCGACGTGGACCTGGACCTGCCGGCCGCCGAACCGCCCGCGTACCTCTACCACGGTACGGTCGCGGCCCACCTCCCCGCGATCCGGGCGGAGGGCCTGCGCCCCATGGCCCGCCACCACGTGCACCTCTCCCCCGACCGCGAGACCGCGACCCGGGTCGGCGCGCGCCGCGGACGGCCGGTCGTCCTCAGCGTCGACGCCGGAGCCATGCACCGGGCCGGGCACGTCTTCCGCGTCAGCGCCAACGGAGTCTGGCTGGCCGACGCCGTCCCCCCGGAGTTCCTGCGCTTCCCGGAGTGAGCCCTCCCCGGACGGGCCCTACGGCATGATCGTCCGCATGACCCATCCCCACCTGCCGAGCACCGAAGCCGCCGTCACCGCGATCCGCGAGATCGCCCAGGAGTTCGGCCTGGAGATGACGGTGACCGACGACATCGGTGCGGACCAGACGTCCCGCCGCACCTCCTCCGGCGCGTTCGCCGTTCTCGACCCGGACGGCTCGCTGCCGCACGAGGCGTATGTCGAACTGGGCGGAGCCCCCTCCGTCACGGTCCAGGTCTTCCCCGAGGACGATGCCAGGATCACCGTCGACGGCATCGAGTTCGCGGACGTACCGCGCGACGCCGTCCCCGCCTTCCTCCGCTCGGTCCACGGCGGCCTCGCCCATGTGAAGGGCCGCTTCTTCCCACCCGGCTGGTGGCTGATCGTTCCCCTGCCCGGCGACGAGACGTACAAGGAACTCGTCCCCGGCGCCTCGCTCACCAGCTGGCTGAACAGCCGGGTCCGCTGACCGCCCGTCGCCGCGGGCGGGTCCCGTACCCCGGCGCGCGTATCGTGGCGAAATGCGTTTGAGTACCGTGATCCTCCCCATCCACCGATGGAGCGAGGGGCAGAAGACCTGGCGGCGGGCCGAGGACCTCGGGTTCCATGCCGCGTACACCTACGATCACCTGTCCTGGCGGACCTTCCGAGACGGCCCGTGGTTCGGCGCGCTGCCCACGCTCACCGCGGCGGCGACGGCCACCGAGCGGATCCGGCTCGGGACGCTCGTGACCTCGCCGAACTTCCGGCATCCGGTGACCCTCGCCAAGGAGCTCATGTCGCTCGACGACATCTCCGACGGGCGGATCACGCTCGGCATCGGCGCGGGCGGCAGCGGCTTCGACGCCACCGCGCTGGGTCAGGAGCCGTGGTCGCCGAAGGAGCGGGCCGACAGGTTCGGCGAGTTCGTGGCGCTGCTCGACCGCCTCCTCACCGAGGAAGCGGTGACGGAAGGGGGCACGTACTACGCGGCGGACGAGGCGCGGAACATCCCCGGCTGCGTCCAGCGCCCTCGACTGCCGTTCGCCGTGGCCGCGACCGGGCCGCGCGGGCTGAAGCTGGCCGCCCGGTACGGGCAGGCATGGGTGACGACAGGTGATCCGAAGCTGTTCGACGAGGGCACTCCGGAACAGTCGGTGGCGGCGCTGGCCGCCCAGATCGAGAAGCTCGGCAAGGCGTGCGCCGAGACGGGCCGGGAGGTGACCGAACTCGACAAGGTCCTCCTGACCGGCTTCACCCCGGACCGGAGCCGGCCCCTGGAGTCCGTGGACGCGTTCGTCGACTTCGCCGGACGCCACCGCGAGCTTGGCTTCACCGAGATCGTGATCCACTGGCCGATCCCGGACTCCGATTTCGCCGCCGACCAGGCCGTCTTCGAACGGATCGCCACCGAGTCGCTCGCCCAGCTGGGCTGACCGCCGGAACGGCCCGGCATGACGGGCCCCGTACGCCCACCGTCCGGCGGATCAGGCGATCCGCCGGGCATGGCCCCGCCACAGGGCCAGCAGGACCGGGGACCCGACCGGTGCCGGACCCGCCGCACAGACGTCGAAGTGGCTGACCCGGCATGTGTCGGACGGCACGGCGGACCGCAGATTGACCGCGGTTCCGTCGCCCGCGACGCGCCAGCGGCTCCCCGCCGGGACGACACCCGCCCTCAGCTCTCCGGGCTCGATCATGATCCAGCGGCCCCGCACCGTGCGGTGCCACTCGGCACGCGCCCCGCACCGGCCACAGGCCGCGCTGCCCGGAGCCGCCCCGTCGGAGGACCGCGCCTTCTGCAGGGGGATGCCGGGCCGGCGAACCGCGCAGGTCACGGGGTCGACCAGGCCGGCCAGGACGTCCCCTACCAGCACCGGGTCCCGCGCCGGCAACCCCGCTCCGCCCCCCTCGCAGCCCGCGCACAGGGACATGCCGAGGCTCGCGACCCACGTCCCGTACGGCGCGCCGCAGGAGTCGCATTCATCGCTTCGCCGGCCCGAGCCCATGCCCCGCCCCCTTGAGACGCCGTCAGCTCTCAGGGATCTTCCCCGTCGTTCCGAAAAACGAACGGACGTTTACGGCCACGTCGGGGCGTACACACCGGCCGCGGACGTGCCGCCGCGGCGGGATCGACCGGCATCCTCCGGCCACTCATATGTGCGGCTCCCCGCACGCCCGTGCGTCCGGTGCGGAAGAATGATGCGGTGACCTCTCCCCGTGCCCCGCGCACCTCCGCCCCGGCGCCCCGGCTGATCGCCACCGACCTCGACGGCACGCTGCTGCGTGACGACAAGTCCGTCTCCGAGCGCACGGTCGCCGCCCTCGCCGCGGCCGAGCAGGCCGGGATCGAGGTCTTCTTCGTCACCGGCCGGCCGGCCCGCTGGATGGACGTGGTCAGCGACCACGTCCACGGCCACGGCCTGGCGATCTGCGCCAACGGCGCCGCCGTCGTCGACCTGCACGCCGGAGGCACCTTCCTGGAGGTCCATCCGCTGGAGCGGCCGATCGCCCTCGACGTCGTACGGGCACTGCGCGCCGCCGCGCCCGGGACGTCCTTCGCGGTCGAGCTGACCACCGGCATCCACTACGAGCCGCAGTACCCGCCGTTCTTCCTCGACCCCGGCGCGACCGTCGCCACCGCCGAGAAGCTCCTCTTCGAGGAGACGCCCGGAGCCGCGGCCCCGGTCCTGAAGCTGCTGGCCCAGCACCCGGAACTCGACCCCGACGTGTTCCTGTCGGTGGCCAGGGCGGCCGCCGGGGAGCGGGCCTCGTTCACCAGGTCCAGCCCCAACGCCCTCATCGAGATCAGCGCGCTCGGTGTCTCCAAGGCCTCCACCCTGGCCCTGTGCTGCGCCGAGCGCGGCATCACGGCGGACGAGGTCGTCGCCTTCGGCGACATGCCCAACGACATCGAGATGCTGACCTGGGCGGGCCGCTCGTACGCGATGGGCAACGCCCACCCCGACGTGCTCGCCGCCGCCTCCGGCCGTACGGCAGGCAACAACGAGGACGGGGTGGCCGTCGTCATCGAACAGCTGGTCACCGAGGCCCTGCACGCCGCCGAGGACCGGACCGACCGGCTTTAGAAGGCGCGGGCCCCACACACCGACCGTCCCAGCCGCCTACCGGTCTCAGAGCGGGGCCTCCCACACCACCGTCGTACCGCCCCCGTCCTCCCCGATGCCCGGCCCGCACCAGCTCGCGCCGCCCAGCGACTCGGCCCGTCGCGCCAGGTTGCGCAGACCGCTGCGGCGCCCGCCCGATGGGATGCCGATGCCGTCGTCGGCGACCGAGAGCCGTACCCCGGCGGAACCGTCCGGCAGGGTGACGCCTGCGTCGACGGCCACCTCGATCCGGCTCGCCTCCGCGTGCCGGAAGGCGTTGGAGAGCGCCTCGCGCAGGGCGGCGATGAGGTTCTTGCCGGTGAGGTCGCCGACCGTCGAGTCGATCGCGCCGAGAAAGCGGTGCGCGGGCTTGAAGCCGAGCGGCACGGCGGCCATGTTGATCTCCCGCAGGACGCGGGTACGCAGACCCGACGGAGCCTCGGCAGGTCCCTGCTGGAGCGCGAAGATCGCCGTACGGATCTCCTGGATGGTCACGTCGAGCTCGTCCACCGCCTTGCCCACGCCCTCGCGCACGGCCGGCACGATCGACCTGCGCTGGGCGCTCTCCAGCATCATGCCGGTGGCGAAGAGCCGTTGGATGACGAGATCGTGCAGGTCGCGGGCGATCCGGTCGCGGTCCTCGTACACGGCGAGGCGTTCCCGGTCCCGCTGCGCGTCGGCCATCATCAGGGCGAGCGCCGCCTGCGAGGCGAACTGGGTGGCGAGCGTCCGCTCCGCCTCGGAGAACGGACGGGCGCCCCGTACCCGTGGCGTGGCGAGCGCGCCGAGCACCCGACCGCCGCTCTGCAGCGGCAGCATCATGCTCGGGCCGTACGGAGAGGTCAGCCGGCTGATCATGCGGGGGTCCGTCGACGCGTCGGCCACGAAGACCGCGTCCCCCTCCAGAAGCTGTCGCACCACCGCGCTCTCGGGCGGGATGACCACACCCAGCGACTTCGTGGGCCGGGGGGAGGACACGGCCACGATCTCCAGGCCTCCGTCCTCGGCGGGCAGCAGCACGATCCCCGCGTCCGCGGCGGCGAGGCGGCGGGCCTGCTCGGCGACGACCGCGAGGGCGTCGTCCGCGTCACCGCCGGACAGCAGCGCGGTGGTGACGGCGACCGAGCCGTCGATCCACCGCTCGCGCTGCCGGGCGGCCTCGTACAGACGGGCGTTGCCGATGGCGATACCGGCCTCGGTGGCCAGCACCCGGACCATGTGCACGTCGTAGTCGTTGAACTCGCCGCCGTCGCGCTTCTCCGCGAGGTACAGATTGCCGAAGATCTCGCCCTGGACCCGGATGGGGACGCCGAGGAAGGTCCGCATCGGGGGGTGCCCCGGCGGGAAGCCAGCCGAGCGCGGATCGGTGGACAGGTCGGCGAGCCGGATGGTCTGGGGGTCGCGGATCAGCGCGCCGAGGAGCCCGGCATGGCCGTCCGGGCGGCGCCCGATCAGGCGGGCCACGTCCTCGCCGACGCCGAAGGTGACGAAGTCGGAGAGGCCCTTGCCCTCCTCGTCGACGACGCCGATCGCGGCGTAGCGGGCGTCGGAGAGTTCGGCGGCGGTCTCGCAGATGCGGTCGAGGGTGGAGTGGAGTTCGAGCCCGGTTCCGACCGAGCGCATGGCCTCCAGGAGCTGCGGTACGCGGGCGGTGAGCTCCGTGGACAGCCCCTGGAGGCTGCGGGTGGCCTGGGTGGCGGCTTCCAGGGGGTCCGGGGCGTCGGACGCTGCGGCGGTCATGACCTTGAGCCTAGTAAGTCCTATTTGGCGAGAAAAGTCGGCCGTCCCGTGCCGGCCTTCGTGGAGGTGGCGAGCAGGTCGGTCTCCCGCTCCTGCTCCAGCATCCGGCGCAGCGGGCCCTCCGCCTCGGCCAGTTCCGCGTACGGGCCGCGCTGCACGGTGCGGCCCTCGTCCAGGACCAGTACCTCGTCGACCGCGTCGAGACCGTGCAGACGGTGGGTGATGAGGAGGGTCGTACGGCCCTCGGTGGCGCGGAGCAGGTCGTCCGTGAGCGTGTCGGCGGTGGCCAGGTCCAGGTGCTCCGCCGGCTCGTCGAGGACGAGGACCGGGAAGTCGGCGAGGAGCGCGCGGGCGAGTGCCAGGCGCTGCCGCTGACCGCCGGAGAGTCGGGAACCGTGCTCGCCCACGAGGGTGTCGAGCCCCTCCGGAAGTCCGTCCACCCAGTCGAGCAACCGGGCCCTGCTCAGTGCCTCGCGCAGTTCCTCGTCGCTCGCTCCGGTGCGGGCGAGCCGCAGGTTCTCGCGGACGGAGCTGTCGAAGAGGTGCGCGTCCTGGGCGCAGAGACCGACGAGGCGCCGGACGGCGTCGCCGTCGAGCTGCCGGGCGGGCACCCCGCCGAGCCGGTACACGCCCTGTTCCACGTCGAGGAACCGCAGCAGTACCTGGGCGAGGGTGGTCTTGCCGGAGCCGGATGCGCCGACGACCGCGACCCGGCGCCCGGCCTCCAGGGTGAGCCGGAAGTCGGCCAGCGCCGGCCGCTCCTGCCCGGCGTGACGGGCGGAGAGCCCGGCCAGCTCCAGCGGGAACGGGCTCGCCGGGGGAGTCTCGGGCGTGGCCGGCTCGTGTACGGGTACGGGGGCGTCGAGCACCTCGAAGACCCGCTCGGCGCTGTGCTTGACGCGCTGCCGGTACTGCACGGCGAGCGGGAGCCCGGTGACGGCCTCGAAGGCGGCGAGCGGCGTGAGGACGACCACGGCGAGGGCCACCCCGTCGAGCCGCCCGTCCCGTACGGCCTGGACGCCCACGACCGCGGCGGCGACGACCGTCAGGCCGCAGACGAGGGCGGACAGCCCGGCACCGAGCGCGGCGGCCGCGGACTGCCGGGAGGCGATGCCGGTGAGGGCCCGGTCGGCGGTCCTCGCCCGGTCCGTCCTGTCCCGCAGCGCACCGGCCACCGTCAGCTCGGCGCAGCCGTGGAGCAGATCGGCCACGGCGGTCGCCAGGGCGCCGCGCGCGGGCGCGAGCCGTCGTTCGGCCCGGCGGGCGAGCGCTCCTCCTGCGGCCGGTACGAGGACTCCCGCGACCAGCAGGCCCACGGCGAGGACGGCGCCGGCCTCGGGCAGCAGCCAGGCGGTGAACCCGGCTGAGGCGACACCCACGAGGAGCGCGGCGCCCGCCGGGAGCAGCCAGCGGAGCCAGTAGTCCTGGAGTGCGTCGACGTCCTGGACGAGCCGGGCGAGCAGGTCGCCGCGGCGCGTGCGGCGCAGCCCGGCCGGGGCGATCCGCTCCAGGCGTCGGTAGACGGAGACACGGAGCTCGGCGAGCATGCGGAGGACGGCGTCGTGCGAGACGAGCCGCTCGGCGTACCGGAAGACGGCCCGCCCGATGCCGAAGGCGCGCGTGGCGGTGACGGCCACCATCAGGTAGAGCACGGGCGGTTGTTCGGAGGCGCGTGAGATGAGCCAGCCGGACACGGCCATGAGCCCGACGGCGGAGCCGAGGGCGAGGCTTCCGAGCAGCAGCGCGAGCGCCATCCGCCCCTTGAGTTCCCCGGCCATGCCCCGCACACGGGTGAGGAGCGGCCCGCTGGTGGCGGTCGGCTGTCCCGCGAGGGGCGCTGTGTGCGGGCGCGCGTCCGCGCCGGATTCGGCGCCGGCCTGGACGGGCGCACCGGGCGTCTCCGGCTGGACCGTCCCCGCCTCCTGCGGCGCACCGTCCGACTCCAGGGTGACCACCCGGTCCGCGACCGCCAGCAGTGCCGGCCTGTGTACGACCAGGAGCACGGTCCGCCCCGCCGCGAGGCGGCGGACCGCGTCGACCACACCCGCCTCGGTCTCGCCGTCGAGCGCGGCCGTCGGCTCGTCGAGCAGCAGCAGCGGCCGGTCGGCCAGGAAGGCCCGGGCCAGCGCGAGGCGTTGCCGCTGTCCCGCCGAGAGTCCGGCACCGTCCTCGCCCAGGGCCGTGTCGAGCCCCCGGGGCAGCCCCGCGACGAACCCGTCCGCCCCCGCGTCGCGCAGGGCTTCCCGTACGGCCTCGTCGGTGGCGTCCGGGCGGGCGAGCCGTACGTTCTCGGCGACCGTCCCCGCGAAGAGGTACGGGCGTTGCGGCACCCAGGCGATCCGGGCCCGCCACTCCTCCAGGTCCAGCGACCGCAGGTCGACGCCTCCGACCCGTACCGAACCGCCCTCCTCCGGCTCCGCGAACCCGAGGACCACGTCGAGCAGCGTCGACTTGCCGACCCCGCTCGGCCCGATCAGGGCCACCGTCTCGCCCGGCTCGACCGTCAGGGTCGCCGCGTCGAGGGAGGGCTCGGCCCGCCCGGCGTGCCGTACCGTCACCCCTTCGAGCTCCAGCCTGAGGGAGTCCGGGGCGGCGCCCGCGCCCCCGTCGCGTACCGGCTGCTCCAGGACGTCGAAGATCTCCTCCGCCGCCGCGAGCCCTTCCGCCGCCGCGTGGAACTGCGCTCCCACCTGCCGCAGCGGCAGGTACGCCTCGGGGGCCAGGATCAGGATGACGAGCCCGGTGTACAGGTCCAGGTCGCCGTGCACGAGCCGCATGCCGATGCTCACGGCGACGAGCGCGACCGACAGCGTCGCGAGCAGCTCCAGGGCGAAGGAGGAGAGGAAGGCGATCCGCAGCGTGCGCATCGTCGCGCGGCGGTACTCCGAGGTGATCTCGCGGATCGACTCGGCCTGGGCCTTCGCCCGGCCGAAGATCTTGAGGGTGGGAAGCCCGGCCACCACGTCCAGGAAGTGGCCGGAGAGCCGGGAGAGCAGTTTCCACTGCCGGTCCATCCGGGCCTGGGTGTACCAGCCGATGAGGATCATGAAGACCGGGATGAGCGGCAGGGTGACGACGATGATCGCGGCCGAGACCCAGTCCTCGGTGACGATCCGGGCCAGGACCGCCACGGGCACGACCACCGCCAGACCGAGCTGGGGCAGATAGCGGGCGAAGTAGTCGTCGAGGGCATCCACGCCACGCGTCGCGAGGGCGATCAGCGAGCCGGCCTTCTGGCCGCTCAGCCAGCCCGGGCCGAGCGCGGCCGCTCGGCCGAGGAGCCTGCCACGGAGTTCGGACTTGACCGCCGCGCTCGCCCGGTGGGCGGCGAGTTCGGTCAGCCAGGAGACGAGGGCTCGCGCACCCGCGACGCCCGCGAGCAGCAGCATCGCGGTGGTCAGGTCGGAAACCGCCTGGCCCTTCTGGAAGGCCCCCACCACGATCTCGGCGATGAGCATCGCCTGGGCGATGACCAGACCCGCCCCGACGAGGCCGAGGAGCACCACGGCGATCAGGAAGACACGGGTGGCCCTGGCGTACCGGAGCAGGCGTGGATCGATCGGTTTCACGTGAAACATGCTCCCCTGTGGAGGGTGGCCGGGGCGTGTCCGGCGGATCGCGGCCGCTGCCGCTGCCGCGATCCGCCGGATGTGTCCTAGTGGGCGTCGGCGATGTGCTGCGTGCCGATCCGCTTGCGGAAGACCCAGTAGGTCCAGCTCTGGTAGAGCAGCACCAGCGGGGTCGCGACCGCCGCGCACCAGGTCATGATCTTGAGCGTGTACGGGCTCGACGACGCGTTCGTCACGGTAAGGCTCCACTCGGGGTTGAGCGAAGACGGCATGACGTTCGGGAAGAGCGCGAGGAAGAGCATCGCCACGGCGGCGGCGATGGTGACCCCCGAGAGACCGAACGACCAGCCCTCGCGCCCCGCCTTGATCGCGGCGATCGCACCGACCAGGGCCACCACGGCGACGAGCATCACCGCGAGGCTCCACCCGTTCCCCGTGTCGAGCTGGGTCCACACCAGGAAGGCGAGCGCGAGCACCGCCGTGACCAGGCCCAGCCGGAACGCGAGCGCGCGGGCCCGCGACCGGATGTCACCGAGCGTCTTGAGCGCGGCGAAGACGGCGCCGTGGAAGGTGAAGAGGGTGAGCGTGACCAGGCCGCCGAGGAGCGCGTACGGGTTGAGCAGCTCCCAGAAGCCGCCGACGTACTCCATGTCCGCGTCGATCTTCACGCCCCGGACGATGTTGCCGAAGGCCACACCCCAGAGGAACGCGGGGATCAGCGAGGTCCAGAAGATCGCCTGCTCCCAGTTCCGCTGCCAGTTCTCCTCCGGCCGCTTCGCCCGGTACTCGAAGGCGACGCCCCGGATGATCAGGCAGACCAGGATGATCAGCAGCGGCAGGTAGAAGCCGGAGAAGAGCGTCGCGTACCACTCGGGGAACGCGGCGAAGGTGGCGCCGCCGGCCGTGAGCAGCCACACCTCGTTACCGTCCCAGACGGGTCCGATGGTGTTGATGAGGACCCGCTTCTCGGCCCGGTCACGGGCGAGCAGCTTGGTCAGGACGCCGACCCCGAAGTCGAACCCTTCGAGGAAGAAGTAGCCGATCCAGAGGACGGCGATGAGTACGAACCAGACGTCGTGGAGTTCCATGCCTCGATCTCCTCAGCCTCAGTACGAGAAGGCCATGGGGCGGTCGGGGTCCCGAGAGTCCCCGCCGATCTTGGTGGGCGGGTTGAGGTCGTCCTCCGTGAGCTCCGGCGGCCCCGCCTTGATGTACTTCACGAGGAGCTTGACCTCGATCACGGCGAGGACGGCGTAGAGCACCGTGAAGACGATCATCGAGGTGAGCACCTCACCTGTCGTGGTGCCGGGAGAGACCGCGTCCCGGGTGCGCAGCACTCCGTAGACGACCCAGGGCTGACGGCCCATCTCGGTGAAGATCCAGCCCCAGGAGTTGGCGATGAGCGGGAACGCCATGGTCCAGAGGGCGATGATCCAGTACCACTTGCCCAGGCGGGGGCTGAGCGCCTTCCGCTTGAACAGGACCAGGTTCGGCACCTCGTCCTCGCCGGTCCGCATCCCGGGCGCCAGCATGAACTTCTTCCGGGTCAGCCAGAGGCCGATCACGCCGAGCGTCAGCGAGGCCATGCCGAAGCCGATCATCCAGCGGAAGCCCCAGTAGGCGACCGGGATGTTGGGCCGGTAGTCGCCGGGACCGAACTTCTCCTGCTCGGCCTTGTTGATGTCGTTGATGCCGGGGACGTACGAGTCGAAGTCGCCGTTGGCGAGGTAGGACAGTATCCCGGGGACCTCGATGGCGACCTTGTTGTGGCCCTTCTCGACGTCGCCGTAGGCGAAGATCGAGAAGGGCGCGGGCGCCTCGCCGTCCCAGAGCGCCTCGGCGGCGGCCATTTTCATCGGCTGCTGCTTGAACATGACCTTGCCGAGCATGTCGCCGCTGATGGCGGTGCCGAGGCCGGCGATGATCAGCGTGATCAGGCCGAGCCGCAGCGAGGTCCGCATCACCGGGACGTGCCTCTTGCGGGCCAGGTGGAAGGCGGAGATGCCGACCATGAACGCGCCGCCGACCAGGAAGGCCGCCGTCATGGTGTGGAAGAACTGGGTGAGGGCGGTGTTCTGGGTGAGTACCTGCCAGAAGTCGGTGAGCTCCGCCCGGCCGCGCTCCTCGTTGATGCGGTAGCCCACCGGGTGCTGCATCCAGGAGTTGGCCGCGAGGATGAAGTACGCGGAGAGGATGGTGCCGATCGACACCATCCAGATGCAGGCGAGGTGGATCCGCTTCGGGAGCTTGTCCCAGCCGAAGATCCACAGACCGATGAAGGTCGACTCGAAGAAGAAGGCGATGAGCGCCTCGAAGGCGAGCGGTGCGCCGAAGATGTCACCGACGAACCGGGAGTAGTCAGACCAGTTCATGCCGAACTGGAACTCCTGCACGATGCCGGTGACGACACCCATGGCGATGTTGATCAGGAAGAGCTTGCCCCAGAACTTGGTCGCCCTGAGGTACTTCTCGTTCTCCGTGCGCACCCAGGCGGTCTGAAGCCCGGCGGTGAGCGCGGCGAGCGAGATCGTCAGGGGGACGAAGAGGAAGTGGTAGACGGTGGTGATGCCGAACTGCCAGCGCGCCAAAGTCTCTGGCGCCAGAGCGAGGTCCACGTCGTTTTCTCCTTACATCGCCGTGGTCACATCGGCAGTTTGCCCCGTTGATCCCACCCATCATGGGACGAACCAGGACACGCTTGTGAACGCGTTCACATTCACAAGCTATTATGGCTCATACGAAATCCGTATGTTCTCCCGGGGTCCCTCATGGAAAGACCCCCGTGGGCACAGGGCTCACGGGGGTCTCGGACGCGTAGGGGTCAGCCTTCCTCGCGGAAGCCCTCCGCCGCCTTCAGGAACAGGTCGTTCGCCTCGGTCTCGCCGATCGTGACGCGCACGCCCTCGCCCGCGAACGGCCGGACCACCACACCGTGCCGCTCGCACTCCGCGGCGAAGTCCGCCGTCCGCTCGCCGAGCCGCAGCCAGACGAAGTTCGCCTGGGTGTCCGGCACGGTCCAGCCCTGCTCCACGAGCCCCGCGTGGACGCGCTCGCGCTCCGCCACCAGCGAGCCGACCCGGCCGAGCAGCTCGTCCTCGGCCCGCAGCGATGCCACCGCCGCGTCCTGCGCCAGCTGGCTCACGCCGAACGGCACCGCCGTCTTGCGCAGCGCGGCCGCCACCGGCTCATGGGCGACCGCGAAGCCGACCCGGAGACCCGCCAGGCCGTACGCCTTGGAGAACGTGCGCAGCACGGCGACGTTCGGCCGGTCACGGTAGAGCTCGATGCCGTCGGGGATCTCGGTGTCGCGGACGAACTCCCGGTACGCCTCGTCGAGCACCACCAGGACGTCGGACGGCACCCGGTCGAGGAAACGCTCCAGCTCGGCCCGGCGCACCGCGGTACCCGTGGGGTTGTTGGGGTTGCAGACGAAGATCAGCCGTGTCCGGTCGGTGATCGCCTCGGCCATCGCGTCGAGGTCGTGCACCTCGCCGTCCGTCAGCGGCACCTGCACCGAGGTCGCCCCGCTGATCTGCGTGATGATCGGGTACGCCTCGAAGGAACGCCAGGCGTAGATGACCTCGTCGCCGGGGCCCGAGGTCGCCTGGAGCAGCGACTGCGCGACACCGACGGAGCCTGTGCCCGTGGCCAGGTGGGAGACCGGCACGCCGAAACGGTCGGCCAGCTCCTCCATCAGACCGGTGCAGGCCATGTCCGGGTACCGGTTGAAGTTCGCGGCCGCGGCCAGCGTGCTCTCCATGACGCCCGGCAGCGGCGGGTACGGATTCTCGTTGGAGGACAGCTTGAAGGCCACGGGACCGCCCGCGGCCGCCGGCCTGCCCGGCTTGTACGTGGGGACGCCGTCCAGCTCGGCGCGCAGCTTCGGGCCCGTGCTCGTCCCGCTGGTCTCGCTCACAGTGTGGCCTCCTCGACCGTCCTTACCGCCAATACTCCTCACCTTAAGAGGATTCCTCCCCGCTGCGAATGGGCTGTGGACAACAGGAGGGACACGCTGTGGACACGGTCGCCCGAAGCGGTCCCGAGAGGGGGGAGCGCGCACTTGGGTGGCGCGCGCCGGTGGCGAGCGCGGTGGCGCGCATCCCCCGTAGAGGTGAGTTGAGACCTCTTCGAGACCTCGCCCCCTCGCCAGGTCGACACCGTTCGACAGCCCTAGACCCCATGCAGAATGCCTTAACTGCCTTGGATTCAGCGGCTTTTGGGCCTTAGTTGCCATGCAGAAACGTGCCTGTCAACGCCTGCATATGCGACCGTCTCAACCGCCCCTCATCGCCCTACTATCGGCTCGCCATGACAGCAGCAGGGAAGCACCAGGTGAGCCGGGCACAGACCCGGGGAAGCCGGCAGGGCCGGGCAGGCATCCGGGACGTGGCCGCCGCCGCCGGGGTCTCCATCACGACTGTCTCCGACGCGCTCAACGGCAAGGGCCGACTCCCCGACGCCACCCGTCGTCACGTTCGCGAGGTCGCCGACCGGCTGGGCTACCGCCCATCCGCGGCGGCCCGCACGCTCCGCACCGGGAAGTCGGGACTCATCGGCCTGACCGTGACCACGTACGGGGATGAACCTTTCACCTTCACCGAATTCGCGTATTTCGCGGAGATGGCCAGAGCAGCCACATCGGCGGCGCTCGCCCGGGGCTACGCCCTGGTCATCCTCCCCGCCACCTCCCGACATGACGTCTGGTCGAACGTCGCCCTCGACGGCACCGTCGTCATCGACCCCTCCGACCACGACCCGGTCGTCACCGAACTGGTCCGCCAGGGCCTGCCCGTCGTCTCCGACGGGCGTCCCGCCGGCACCCTTCCGGTCACCGCCTGGGTCGACAACGACCACGAAGCCGCCGTCCTCGATCTGCTCGACCACCTCGCCGCCGCCGGCGCCCGCCGCATCGGCCTCCTCACCGGAACCACCACCGACACCTACACCCGCCTGTCCACCACCGCGTACCTGAACTGGTGCGAACGGGTGGGCCAGGACCCCGTCTACGAGGCCTACCCGGCGCACGACCCGTGCGCGGGCGCCGTCGCGGCCGACCGGCTGCTCGCCCGACCGGACCGGCCCGACGCCGTGTACGGCCTCTTCGACCCCAACGGAACCGACCTCCTCGCGGCCGCGCGCCGCTACGGACTGCGCGTCCCGGACGACCTGCTGCTGGTCTGCTGCAGCGAGTCGACCGTCTACGCCACCACCGAACCGCCCATCACGACGCTCTCGCTCAAACCGCGCCGGATCGGCACGGCCGTCGTCCAGCTCCTCATCGATGCCATCGAGGGGATCGACACCGACGGTCCGGTCGAGCAGGTGATACCGACCGAACTCATCATCCGCACCTCCTCGCAGCGCCGTCCGCCCCGCACGACGGTCAGCCCACCGCGCTCACCCGCGAAGGACTGATCCCGCCCGACACGCTTCACCGGTTTCGCCGTCCCCGCCCCTGCCCGTGGGCGAAGACGGCGAAACCAGCCACCGAACCGGCCTCAACCCTGGACTCGACCTTCTCAATTCGGGCGAAACAACCGGTGAACCCGGAGTGGACCCGGATTCACCACCCCTGGTGCGTCACACAGGCGGACCCTCATTCCTATGATGGGCGCACGACACCGCGGACCTCCCCGACCAGGCCGGTCCGCGATGTGCAGGGCATCGCGACGGTGGTGGAGGGGTCCATGACTCAGGGGGCCGGGCAGGAGCCCGTGGTGCGCACGGCGACATTGCGTGACTTCCGCGTACCGCCGTACGCCCGCGTGCCCGTACAGGGCCATGCCACCGAGCAGGGCCATTCCACGGAACCGACGTCCACGGAGCCTCTGCCGGTGCCCGCACCGACCGAGCACCCACCCGCTCCCGCACCACAGCGGACGGCACCCGCCGCACCCGCGACACCCGCCGCGCCCGCACCGCCGCAGGCCGCACCCGCGGTGCCCACGGGCCCGCCCGCGCCCACCGCGCCCATGCCCGCCGAGCCGACCCTCCACCTGGGACACCGTCCCGCCCCCGCGTACCCCGCGGCGGCCGGCTCCTCCATCGTCTCCGTCGCCACCGGCCACCCCGGAAACGCCTTCCCCGACGCCGGGATGCCGGACGGGTACACCCCGACCGAGCGCGACCTCCCGATCATCAAGCGCGGCGACACCGTCCAGGTCCCGGTCACCCCCGAACCCGCCACGGCGGCCGGACCCGCCGCCGCGAGCGGCGAGGGACCCGGCCCGCTCTACGTCGTCGGCGACGTCCACGGCTACCTCGACGAACTCGTCGCCGCCCTGCGCGCCCAGGGGCTCATCGACGAGAACGGCGGCTGGGCCGCGGGCAACGCCCGCCTCTGGTTCCTCGGCGACTTCACCGACCGCGGCCCCGACGGCATCGGCGTCATCGACCTCGTCATGCGGCTGTCCGCCGAGGCCGCCGCCGCCGGCGGCTACTGCAAGGCCCTCATGGGCAACCACGAGCTGCTGCTCATCGGCGCCAAGCGCTTCGGCGACACCCCGGTCAACTCCGGGGCGGGTACCGCCACCTTCCAGGCCGCCTGGCTGCTCAACGGCGGCCAGAAGCACGACATGGACCGGCTCCAGGACGTCCACCTCCAGTGGATGTCCCGGCTCGACGCCGTCGTCCTGGAGGACGACCACCTCCTCCTGCACTCCGACACCACCGCTTACCTCGAATACGGCGCGACCATCGAGGACGTCAACGACACGGTCCACGAGATCCTCAACCGGAACGACGCCGACGAGGTCTGGGACGTCTTCCGCAAGTTCACCAAGCGCTTCGCCTTCCGGGACGAGGGCGGCCCGCAGGCCGTCCAGGAGCTGCTCTCCACCTATGGCGGCCACCGGATCGTGCACGGCCACAGCCCCATCCCGTACCTCCTCGGCCAGGTCGGCACGGAGGAGGGCGAGGACAGTTCGGGCCCGGTCGTCGACGGACCGCACGTGTACGCGGACGGGCTGGCGATCGCCATGGACGGCGGAGTGACCATGGCCGGAAAGCTACTGGTCGTCCAACTCCCCCTGAACGGCTGACGCATCACACTGCGCATCCGGGAACGGCGAATTCAGGAAACACCCTGTCAACGCGTGGCTCGACCGCAATACCATCGGGTCCATCCGTAGCAGGCTCTCCTCCGTTTCCGCCCAACCGACCGTTTCCCACGGCAGATCAGGGCCTACGGAGCATCGGGGGATGCACATGAACGTGGCTCCGCACCTGCTGACCGAGGACCGCGCCGAGTACGAGCGGGTCCTCGACGACGCACTGAGCACCGCCCACGCACGTCCGGATCTCGCCGGAGCCGGCACCCGGCTCACGCTCGCGCAACTGCGCGCCATGACGCTGAACGCGACGACGCTGGTCACCAGCGCGGCGGCGAGCGAGTACGACCACTTCGTGAAGGTGCGCGAACAGAACCGCGCGACCCTCGGGGCACGCCCCGCGGAGAATTCCGACCGCCCCGGCGCCGGCCCGGGCGTCGTCGCGATCCTCACCGTCATGGTGCCCGTCCTCGCGGGCACGGCTGCCGTCATATTCCTGCTGGTCGGCGCGGTTCTGCGCGCACTCGCCCCCACCATGGTGTTCGGGGCGACGCTCCTCACGGCCGGTCTGGTCTTCGGCGCCGTGGCCGCGGCCGGACTGCTCGGCGCGGCCGTCGGACTCCTCATGACGGCCCTGCGGAACAGTCCGGCCGCCGTGCGCACGGGGTCCGCGCCGGACGACGAACTGTCCCGCGCCCGGGAGGCCTGGCGCCGCGCCCTTCTCGAACGCGGCATCCTCCCCTTCCTCCGCGACGCCCTCGCCGCCACCGCCCCACCCACGGGCTCACCGCCGACGCCCCAGACCTGACACGCAGCCGGCCCGCGACTCCCCCGGGGTCGCGGGCCGGCCGAGCGCTGGTGGAGGTCAGTCCGCCAGCGGCAGATAGACGCGGTTGCCGCTCGCGGCGAACTCCTTGGACTTCTCCGCCATGCCGGCCTCGATCTCCTGCTGCGTACCGCCGTGTTCACGACGGATGTCCTGCGAGATCTTCATCGAGCAGAACTTCGGACCGCACATCGAGCAGAAGTGGGCGGTCTTCGCGGGCTCCGCCGGCAGCGTCTCGTCGTGGAACTCGCGGGCGGTGACCGGGTCGAGCGCGAGGTTGAACTGGTCCTCCCAGCGGAACTCGAACCGCGCGTCGGAGAGCGCGTCGTCCCACTCCTGCGCGCCCGGGTGCCCCTTGGCGAGGTCCGCCGCGTGGGCCGCGATCTTGTACGTGATGACGCCGGTCTTCACGTCGTCCCGGTTCGGCAGGCCCAGGTGCTCCTTGGGCGTGACGTAGCAGAGCATGGCCGTGCCCCACCAGGCGATCATCGCCGCGCCGATGCCGGAGGTGATGTGGTCGTACGCGGGCGCGACGTCCGTGGTCAGCGGGCCGAGGGTGTAGAACGGCGCCTCCTCGCAGATCTCCTGCTGGAGGTCGATGTTCTCCTTGATCTTGTGCATCGGGACGTGCCCGGGGCCCTCGATCATCGTCTGGACGTTGTGGCGCTTGGCGATCGTGTTCAGCTCGCCGAGCGTGCGCAGCTCCGCGAACTGGGCCTCGTCGTTGGCGTCCGCGATCGAGCCGGGACGCAGGCCGTCGCCGAGCGAGTACGTGACGTCGTACGTCGCCAGGATCTCGCAGAGCTCCTCGAAGTTCGTGTAGAGGAAGTTCTCCCTGTGGTGCGCGAGACACCACGCGGCCATGATCGAGCCGCCGCGCGAGACGATGCCGGTCTTGCGGCGCGCGGTGAGCGGCACGTACGGCAGGAGTACGCCGGCGTGCACGGTCATGTAGTCCACGCCCTGCTCGGCCTGCTCGATGACCGTGTCCTTGTAGATCTCCCAGGTCAGGTCCTCGGCCCTGCCGTCGACCTTCTCCAGGGCCTGGTAGAGCGGCACGGTGCCGATCGGGACGGGGGAGTTGCGCAGCACCCACTCGCGGGTGGTGTGGATGTTGCGGCCGGTGGACAGGTCCATGACCGTGTCGGCGCCCCACTTGGTCGCCCAGGTCATCTTCTCCACCTCCTCCTCGATGGAGGAGGTGACGGCGGAGTTGCCGATGTTGGCGTTGACCTTCACCAGGAACCGCTTGCCGATGATCATCGGCTCGATCTCCGGGTGGTTGACGTTCGCCGGCAGCACAGCGCGACCTGCGGCGATCTCCTCCCGTACGACCTCGGGGGAGACGTTCTCGCGGATGGCGACGTACTCCATCTCCGGGGTGATCTCGCCCCGGCGGGCGTACGCGAGCTGGGTCACCGCCTGGCCGTCGCGGCCGCGGCGCGGCAGGCGCGGGCGGCCGGGGAAGACGGCGTCGAGGTTCTTCAGCCCGCCACCGCGCGGCGAGGTGTGCTTGATGCCGTCGTCCTCGGGACGGGCCGGGCGGCCCGCGTACTCCTCGGTGTCGCCGCGCCCGATGATCCAGTTCTCGCGCAACGGCGGAAGGCCCCTCCGTACGTCGGTGTCGACGGTGGGGTCGGTGTACGGGCCGGACGTGTCGTACAGCGTGACGTCCTTGCCGTTGGTGAGGTGTACCTGACGGACCGGCACCCTGAGGTCGGGGCGCGAGCCCTGGACGTACCCCTTGTGCCAGCCCGGCGTGCGCTCACCGTCGACAGAGGTGCCGTCCTGGTCGGAGGCAGGCGTGCGTGCATCCTGAATGGTCATGAGACCGATCTCCCTACGCCGGCATTACCCGGTAACAGGTTCGGCGGTCGGCGCAGCCTCCTCCCGTACGTGCGTACGGTGATCAGCGCCCTCTCAGCCCGGTGCTCCGAGCTCCCGCGTGTGCAAAGGTGCCACCACGCTAGCGTCATCCCGGGCGTGCTGAACAGTGGGCCCCCGCCGTTCTTGCGATGATCGGTCGGTGACTTCCCCCCAGCAGACTCCCGAGCCGCACGGCCACGACCACGGTCCAGGCCCTTCCCACGGCCACGCCCAGGGGCACGGCCACAGCCACAACCACGGGCCGGCCGCACCGGTGTCCCGGCATCTGCGCAAGGTCATCGCCGCGGTTCTGATCCCCTTCGCCACGGCCGTCGTGGTGGGGCTCGTGGTGCTGTGGCCCGGCGGCGCCCCACCACATGAGCGCACCGGGGTCGGCTTCGACCGGCAGACCGAGCAGGGCAAGGTCGTCGCCGTCGAGCAGGTCGACTGCGCGGACGTGAACGCCGCGCAGGTCCCGCCGACCGGTGACACCTCCACCCCTCAGGGGCGCGAGGCGGTCAACGCCCAGCAGGGACAGTGCGAGAAGGCGACCATCGAGGTCACCAGCGGCCCGGAGAAGGGGCGCCGGTTCACCGAGATCGTGCAGCCGGACGCACCGCGCCAACTGGACGAGGGGCAGGGGGTGGTGGTCGCGTACGCCCCCGACGCGCCGCGTGACCTCCAGTACTCGGTGACCGATGTGAACCGCAAGATCCCGCTGGCGGTGCTCGCAGGGATCTTCGCCCTCGTCGTCGTGCTCGTCGGCCGGATGCGCGGAGTGATGGCGCTGATCGCCCTCGCCGCGAGCTTCCTCGTGCTCACGTTCTTCATCCTGCCCGCGATCCTGCAGGGGTCGAATCCGCTGGTCGTGGCGATCATCGGATCGAGTGCGATCATGCTGATCGCGCTCTACATGTGCCACGGCCTCTCGGCACGCACCTCAGTGGCGGTGCTGGGGACGCTGATCTCCCTGCTGCTGATCGGACTGCTCGGCTCCGTCTTCATCGACTGGGCGTCGCTGAGCGGCAACACCGACGACAACACCGGCCTGATCCACGGCCTCTACCCGAGCATCGACATGTCCGGTCTGCTCCTGGCCGGAATCATCATCGGTTCACTCGGTGTGCTCGACGACGTGACGGTCACCCAGACCTCAGCGGTCTGGGAGCTGCACCAGGCCGATCCGGGCATGGGTCCGCGCGGGCTCTACCGGGCCGCCATCCGCATCGGACGCGACCACATCGCCTCGGTCGTGAACACCCTGGTGCTCGCCTACGCGGGTGCCGCCCTCCCATTGCTGCTGCTCTTCTCCATCGCTCAGAGCAGCATGGGGACGGTGGCCAACAGCGAGCTCGTCGCCGAGGAGATCGTGCGGACTCTGGTCGGGTCGATCGGTCTGGTCGCCTCCGTGCCGGTCACCACGGCACTCGCGGCACTGGTGGTCTCCGCCGACCGGCCGACGTCCGAAGGACAGCGGCCCGCGGCGGTACGGGGCGGGCGTCGGCGCCGCGCCAAGTGACGTAGGGCCCGGCGAGTCAGGCCGGGCCCGCGTTCTCCTCGGCCAGAATCCGGCCCAGGGCGGCCTCCAGGTGGTCTTCGAAGTCGCCGAGTGTCCGTTCCTGACCGAGCGGGACCAGCTTGTCCGTGCGGTCGAGGAAGGCGACCAGCGGCGGTGCGCTCGCCCTGAAGAGGGCGCGGTCGCCGCCGACCTGAAGTCGGATGGAGACGTCCGAGAGGCCCTCGGGCTCGGTCGGGGCGATGTGCACATCGCCGTCGCCGCTCGGCCGGTTGATTCCGTCGAGGAGCAGCTCCCTGCCGAACGCCCAGGTGACGGGCGCATCTCCGGGGAGGTGGAAGGTCATCCGCACCGCGTAGGGATCCCGGGACTCATATCGCAGTTCGACCGGGATCCTGAAGGAGAGCTCCTCGGAGACGAGGAAGCTCATCAGGACTTCGGCCTGAACGGACTCTCGCATCGTGTACCCCGCAGTAGATGAAGCAGTTGTGTGAACACAGCTGCTGAAAGCTGTGACCGAAACGGCCAGGAATGATCCCCCGTGGCCCTCTTGACGCAATCGTGCTGTAAGCGCTAGCAGATCACAAGGAGTGATTTTTCAGATACTGATAGAGAAAGCGAGCGAGCTGAAGAGCCTTCCGATCTCTGTACGTAGTCGCTCGACTGCCGGGAGCAACCGTTCTTCCTGGTGAAGGGGGAGAGAAATGGCCATCGCGCCCGCTGCGGAGCCTGCGGTGATGGGGATCGCGGCACAGACCGTGCCGAGCGCATATTCCTGACGCTCCACCAGGGGCTCCATTCGCCCCAAACCGTCCAAACGCTCCAAAAGCAGACGGCGATTACGCACGGTGAACGGTGTGATCGCTTCCACCGGATGCCGGTCGAGGTGGTCTTGACGGGATTTCGAATCGAGTTGACTCAGCAGACACTGCCCGATCGCGTGCGCGTGGGCGGTCTGCCGGAAGTCGGCCCATTCCTCCACGGCGGGGGCGGAAGGGGTGTCGGCGACGGCGACGAGCTCGATCTCCCCCTCGCGGTAGAGGGCGAAGTAGACCGGCACACCGATCTCGTCCCGCCAACGGGCAAGGGAGTCTTCGATCTTGATGCGACGATTCTGCACAGCTTCGCCGCCGGCCAGTCGGACGGCGGCTTCGCCCAGCACGAACACACCCTTCTCACGGCGCAGATAGCCCTCGTGCGTCAGGGTGCGGAGCAGGTGGTACGTGGTGGGCAGCGGAAGGCCCGTCTCACGGGCGAGCTGTTTGGCGGGAGCACCGTCCGCATGGGAGGACACGGCCTCCAGAAGTCTCAGCGCCCGCTGCACCGAGCCGATCAGGGTAGGCGCAGCGGTCTGCGTAGCCGTGGCCAAAGGTCACCCCCAGGCGTGACAACGGATGCACTGCACCCGCCCGCGGGGGCCGCCCCCGCGCGCCCGCCGGGCCTGGGAAACCGCTGGTCAGTACGGAGGTCTACGCCTGTAGTCCCCAACGCGGCGGAGAGATTCCACTCTAGTGGCAGCTCCAGGGCGCGCGCCCTGATTAGCCGGGCGCGTTCCCCCGGGCGGGCTAATAGCCGTCATCGGCTTCATACCGATCAGTAGCTTGTGCTACCAGTCCTCACGAGCACGGTCGGAGGAGCTGAACTTCCGCACGACGTAGATCAGTCCGGCGACGAGGGCCACGAAGAGCAGCACCTTGAAGAGCAGCCCGACCACGAAGGCCAGGACGCTGGTGATCAGTCCGCCGAAGACGAGCAGGGCGAGCGCCGGTATGGCGACCCACTTCACCCACCAGGGCATCCCCGCGAGAATCTCCCGTACGGCCATCGTCCCTACCTCGCTCTCGAAGATCCGTTCCGCGCACTCCGCGCCGAACAACTTCAAGGCTAGGGGCCCGAAGAGGCCCACAGGGGCCCCACGGCCCCCGCTCTCCCCTGATCCGACCCCTAGGGGGTCCGCGCAGATCAGGCCCGGCCCACGGCGCTCAGCTCTCCGGCGGCGAGAAGACCACCATCACCCGCAGGTCCTCGCTGATGTGGTGGAACTTGTGCTCCACCCCGGCCGGCACATAGACGACGCTGCCACGCGCCACCTGCGTCGTCTCCGTCCCGACCGTGATCGCCGCCCGGCCGCTCACCACGAAGTACACCTCGTCCTGGCGGTGCGGCTGCTGCGGGTCGAGCTCCCCGGCGTCCAGCGCGTACAGGCCCACCGACATGTTCCGCTCCCGCAGGAACTGGAGGTACGCGCCCTTGTTCGCGGCGCGCTCCGCCTCGAGTTCATCCAGTCGGAATGCCTTCATCGCCCGTCCGCCCCTGCCTCTGTCCGATCATGTCTGCCACGATCAGACACATGATGAATTTCGTAGTCAAGACGCTCGCGAACGCGGGCGCCCTGGGAGTCGCCGTCTGGTGGGTCCCGGGCATCACCCTGACCGGTGACAGCACCGGCAAGAAGATCCTGACCCTGATTCTCGTCGCCCTGGTCTTCGGGCTCGTGAACTTCCTGGTGAAGCCGATCGTCAAGCTGCTGACGCTTCCGCTCTTCATCCTGACACTCGGTCTGATCACCCTCGTGGTCAACGCCCTGATGCTGCTCCTCACGTCCTGGCTGGCCGAGCAGTTCGAGCTCAGCTTCCACGTGGAGGGCTTCTGGACCGCCGTCCTGGGTGGCCTGATCATCTCCGTCGTGTCGTGGGCCCTGAACCTCGTGCTCCCCGACAACGACTGAGTGGCGACCATGACCTACCGCGTCTGCTTCGTCTGCACGGGCAACATCTGCCGCTCTCCGATGGCCGAGCACGTCTTCCGCAGCCAGCTGGAGGACGCCGGCCTCGACACGGCGGTGGAGGTCGACAGCGCCGGCACCGGCGGCTGGCACGAGGGCGACGGCGCAGATCCGCGCACCATCGCCGTCCTCGACGAGAACGGCTACACCTCCACGCACGTCGCCCGCCGATTCCGGGCCTCCTGGTTCTCCGACCTCGACCTGGTGATCGCACTGGACGAGGGGCATCTGCGGGAGCTGCGCGAGCTCGCCCGCACGCCCGAGGAAGCGGCGCGGATACGGCTGCTGCGCTCCTACGACCCCGCCGCCGGGGACCGGCTCGACGTCCCCGACCCTTACTACGGGGGCCGCGAGGGCTTCGACGAGTGCCTGGAAATGGTGAAGGCCGCAGGCGAGGGACTGCTCGCGGCCGTACGCCTTGAGATCGAGGAGCGGACACCGTGACCGACGAGTCATACGGAGACGGCACGCGCGCCGTACGGGCGGGACTGCCCGAACCCGTGAAGTACGAGCCGACCCTGCCGGGGCCGGTCTTCGCCGCGCACTTCCACCTGCCGGGCGAGCCGACGGGCCCGTACACGTACGGCCGCGACGAGAACCCCACCTGGACCCATCTGGAACGGGCCATCGGCGAGCTGGAGGCGCCGGGGGAGCAGGACGTCGAGACGCTGGTCTTCGCCTCGGGCATGGCCGCGATCTCCGCCGTCCTCCTCTCCCAGCTGAAGGCGGGCGACGCGGTGGTGCTGCCCACCGACGGCTACCAGGCCCTGCCCCTGCTCCACGAGCAGCTGCGGGCGTACGGCATCGAGGTCCGCACCGCGCCGACCGCCGATGACGGCCAGCTCGCCGTCCTCGACGGGGCCCGTCTCCTGTGGATCGAGACCCCGTCCAACCCCGGGCTCGACGTCTGCGACATCCGGCGCTTGGTGCGCGAGGGCCATGCGGCGGGGGCGCTCGTGGCCGTCGACAACACCCTCTCCACGCCGCTCGGCCAGCGTCCCCTCGAGCTGGGCGCGGACTTCTCCGTCGCCAGCGACACCAAGGGCATGACCGGGCACGGGGACATCCTGCTCGGCCACGTCAGCTGCCGCGATCCCCAGCGGGCCGCGGAGGTACGGCGCTGGCGCAAGGTCGTCGGGGCCATCCCCGGGCCCATGGAGGCCTGGCTCGCCCACCGTTCGCTCGCCACGCTCCAGCTGCGCATCGACCGGCAGTGCTCCACCGCCCTCACGCTCGCGCGGACGCTCGCCGGGCGCGCGGACGTGACCGGGCTGCGCTATCCGGGGCTGCCGGGCGACCCCTCGCACGCGGTGGCCGCCCGGCAGATGCGGCGCTTCGGGCCGGTGATCTCCTTCGAGCTGGCGGACCGGAAGCGGGCCGAGCGGTTCCTCGAAGAGCTGCGGCTCGTGGACGACGCCACCAGTTTCGGCGGCGTGCGCTCCACGGCGGAGCGGCGTGGGCGCTGGGGCGGGGACGCGGTCGCCGAGGGATTCATCCGGTTCTCGGTCGGCGCCGAGGACCCGGAGGACCTGATCGCCGACGTGCTGCGGGCCCTCGACGAGGCCGGATCCGCCGGCTGAGGCCGAGGTCACCGGCCGTGTGTACGCGGAAAGGGGCGCTCCGAGCCTCCCCCCTCGTGGCTCGGAGCGCCCCGGTTCCACGCGCGGAGACCGCCTGTACAAGGCTAGTTGACTGAGCGTCAGTGTCCAATCACGGTAGCGACAGCGACCTATCGACTTATTTATAGTTGGACGGTCCTGAGGCGCAGTCAGCCGACCGCCTGAGCCGGACGGCCGCACGGCCGGGAGGGGGCGGGCATGGATCTTGCCCTGCTGCGCACGTTCGTCACGGTGCACCGGGCCGGCTCCTTCACCCGCGCCGCCGCGCTCCTCGGCCTCTCCCAGCCCGCCGTCACCAGCCAGATCCGGACCCTCGAACGACAACTCGGGCGGCCCCTCTTCCTCAGACAGGCCCGCGGGGTCACCCCGACGAGCATCGGCGACGAGCTCGCCCACCGAGCCGCTCCCCATCTGGACGCCCTCGTCGAGATCGCCGAGACCGGCCTCGACGAGGAGAGCGGTCTGCGTACCCTCCATGTCGCCGGGCCCCCGGAGTTCACCGCTCTCCGCGTCCTGCCGGCCCTGACCCCCCTCGTCGGCCAGGGGCTCGCCGTACGGGCGTCGTTCCTCGGCAACACGGAGGAGATCCTCGACGGCCTCGCCGCGGGACATCACGATCTGGCCGTCGCCACCGCCCGTCCCCGAGGCGGCCTGCTCGTCGCCACCCCGCTCTGCGACGAGGAACACGTCCTGGTCGCGGCGCCGCGCTGGGCGGCCCGGCTCTCCCCCGAGGCCCTCCTCCGCAAGGGCGCGGTGGTCCTCGAGCAGCTTCCGGTGGTCGAGGTGCACGAGTCGCTGCCGTTCGTCTCCCGCTACTGGGCGAGCGTCTTCGAGACCAAGCCGGCGGTCGCCGCCACGGTGATCGCCCCCGACCTGCGCGCCGTACGGGAATCCGCCGCCTCCGGCGCCGGGCTCGCCGTCCTGCCCCGCTACCTCTGCGAGGAGGCCCTCGCCCAAGGCCGGCTCGTGGCACTGCTCGACCCGCCGGTCCCTCCGCTCCGGACCTACTTCCTGGTCGTACGCACCGGCACGCTGGCGCTGTCGCCCATCGCGCGGGCTCACGAGGAACTGCTGCGGGCCGCCGCGGCCTGGTGAGTTTCAGGACACCTCGGACGGGCCATTTTCTTCCCATGAACGAACGGCCCGTGATCAAACGCACCGCACGCGCCATCCTGCTCGACGGGGACGACCTCATCCTCATCAAGCGCACCAAGCCGGGGATGGATCCCTACTGGCTCACGCCCGGTGGGGGCGTGGAACCCACCGACGCCACCGTCGTCGAGGCCCTGCACCGCGAGGTGCACGAGGAACTCGGCGCCAAGATCACCGATGTGGTGCCCTGCTTCGTCGACACCGTCGAGCACATCGTCGACGGCGGGGTCTCCGGGGTGAAGGTCCAGCACTTCTTCGTGTGCCGGCTCGGCTCCATGGACACCTCGCTGCGGCACGGTCCCGAGATGGACGACCCGGTCGGCGAGTACGAGATCGTCCGGGTGCCCTTCAGCCGGGTGGGGATCGCCGCCGTGCACCTCGTTCCGCTCTCCCTGCGCCACTACCTCGACGGCAACATCGAGGGTGTCCGCGCCATGCACGCACCCGACCTGGGCTGATCCGAGGGCGTCGGGGCGAGCTCCGACAGGAAGTCGTGCCGGATGCGCTCCGCGGGGACCCCCGCTCCCCGGAGCGCGTCCACCCCGCGGCGGACCATGCCGAGCGGACCGGAGAGGTAGGCGTCGCGTTCGCCCCAGGGACCGAAGCGGCAGACGGCCTCCGGAAGCTTTCCCTGCTCCTCGGTGACCGGGTGGACGGAGAGCCAGGGAAAGGTCTTCTGAAGCCGCAGCATCGTGTCGATGTCGTAGAGGTCGTGACCGCTGCGCGCTCCGTAGAAGACGTCGACCGAGCGCCGGTCCCCGTGCTCGGCGACGTCCTCCACCAGGGCCTTGATCGGCGCGATCCCGGTGCCGCCGCCCACACAGAGCAGGCCGGTGTCCGTGGAGTGGTCGACCGTCATGGAACCGGTCGGCGGGCCGAGCCGCAGCACGTCACCCGGGCGGGCCCGATGGACCAGCGCGTTGGACACCCACCCCGCCGGAACCGCCTTGACGTGGAGGGAGAGCAGGCCGTCGGGCCTGGGCGCCGAGGCGAAGGAGTAGTGGCGCCAGATCCGCGGCCACCACGGGGTCTCGAGCGTCGTGTACTGCCCAGCGAGAAAGGAATACGGCTGGTCGGGCCGGAGCGTGACGACGGCGACGTCAGGGGTCCGCAGATCGTGCGAGACGACCTCCGCCTGCCACCAAGCGGGCGCCGAGCGCTCGTCCGCCGCCGCCGCGTCGATCATGATCTGGGAGATCGTCGTGTACGTGCGGACCCAGGCCGCCTCGGTCTCCTCGTCCCAGCTCGCCGTCGCGTACCGGACGAGCGCCCCGATGAGCGCCTCGCCCACGGCCGGATAGTGGGCGGAGTGGGTGCCGTACTTGCGGTGCCCTCTGCCGAGGTTCTCCAGGTACGAGGTGAGCACCGGTGTGTCGTCCAGGTGCTCCGCGGCGGTGAGGAGGGCCTTCAGAAGCCGGTCCCGCTGGGTGTCCATGGCCGCCGGGAACATCTCGCGCAGCTCGGGATTCCGGATGAAGAGCAGCGCGTAGAAGTACGAGGTCACCCGGTCGGCGACCGGGGCGATCTCCGCCAGGGTGCGGCGCACGAGCACCGCGTCGGCGGAGCCTCCCCCGGATATTCGAGGCTCGTTCTCGTCCGCCGTCGTGGACTCCTTCTCACCCGCCGACGGAGCGTGCTTCCCGTCCGGCATCCGGGTGTCGTATGTGTCCGTCGTCCCCGGCTCACGGCCGTCCGCGTCCTCCGCTGCCTTCGTGGTGGTCGGAGCATCCATCATGTGCCTCGCCCTCGCGCTGGCCGGCTTCCGTGGTCGCAGGATGACCCCTCCGATCACCGCTTCGGACGGAAAGCGGCGTTCTCGGGCCATAGGGCCGGGTTTCTGGCTAGGCTGCGCGGTTTTGGACCAGGGAGTAGGCCTCGCGGAGATCTCCGCCGGTGTAACTGTGGCGGGAGAGTCCGGCGAGATGGTGGTCCGCGTTCACAGCGACGCTGTCGGGCACGATCGCGAAGAGCTCCGCGTCGGACATCGAGTCCCCGTACGCGACACAGTCGGCCGAATCCACCCCGAAGTCCGCACAGAGTCGACCCGCGATCCGTACCTTCGCCCTCGCGTCGAGGATGCCGGGCCGGTGGATCGGCTCGGTGAACGGAACCGACGGCCAGCGTGAACCGTGTGCCGCGTCGACGCCCCAGTCGAGAAGCCGCTCGACGAAGAAGTCGGGAGAGAGCGAGATGACCGCACAGCGGTCGCCCCGGGCCCTGATGTCGGCCCAGACCTCGCGAATGCCGTCCAGCCAGGGCGCCCCCTCGAAAGCAGCCGCGACATGGTCCAGAGTGAGCGCGGTCCACAGCTCGCGCGCCTGGACGGCGAACTCGTCCGGGGCGAGCCCCCGCAGGAAGCCCTTTTCCAGGGCGGCGATCTCGTCCACGAGGTCCAGCTGCCGGGAGATCTCGACGGCTGCCGCCGATCCCCGGATCAGGGTGCCGTCGAGATCGAAGAGGTGCAGTCGCTGTCTACGCGGTTTCACGTGAAACATCGTCCCCATGCCAGGGGAGGGAAGCAACGCCCTCTCGGGTATCGGCCAGATCCGGTAAAGCGGTGGACGGAAGATCACCGCGTCGGAGAGCCTGAAAGCATGCCGATCTCCTCCCCCCTCGCACAGCTCCCCATCCGGCGCCTCACCTCGGACGACCTCCTCGCCTGCGCCGACCTCTCCGAGAACCGGGGCTGGTACCGCGAGGAGTACAAATGGGGGCTCTTGCTCACCGCAGGGACCGGTTACGGCATCGACGACCCCTCCGGAAACGGGCTGGCCGCCTGCTCCGTGGTCACCTCGTACGGCCCTGGGCTCGCCGCGATCGGCATGGTGCTCGTCGCCGAGCGGTACGCACGCCAAGGGGTGGGACGCCGTCTCATGCGGCACGTCGTCGAGGAGGCCGGGGACACACCGCTCACCCTGTACGCCACGGCGAACGGGCAGCCCCTGTACGAGCAGCTGGGCTTCACGGAGACGACCCGGGCGGAGATGGTGCGGGGGCACTTCACCTTCAGCACGCCTGCCCCCGCCGTTCCGGTACGCCCGGCGACAGCGGACGACCTCCAGGCGGTCCTGCGCCTGGATCATGAGATCTTCGGCCTCGATCGCACCCACATGATCACCCGGCTCCCCGCGTTCGCGGACCATCTCCGGGTCGCGGAGGAGGACGGCGAGATCACGGGCTTCGCGGCGGCCTGGCCCAACATGGACACCCATGTCATCGGACCGCTGATCGCCCGGGACACCCCCACGGCGCAGGCCCTGTTCGCCTCACTGGCAGCAGTCAGCGACCGCCCGCTGCGCACGGACATCGACGTGCGGCACACCGTCCTGCTGCGGTGGGCGAAGGAGAACGGCATCGACTCCATCGCCACCACCTCGCTGATGGTCCGCTCCCTCCCCGATCTCCCCGGCGACTGGCGGCGCCGCTTCGCCCCCCTGACGGTCGCGGCCGGATAGCCCCGTCGCATCCGCGGAACGCTCCGGCGAGTGAGAGGCGATTTACTTGCACACGCGCATTATTGCGTTGCATCGTCTACCCTGGGGCCCAGAGCCACTCCGGTGCCGAGGAGAGATCGAGGAGAGATCATGACCGCGACGGACCCCGCACTCACCGCGCTGTCCCAGCGCTGGTGCGCCCTCTCTCTGCTGCACGGCAGGATCGAGTCCCATATCGAGCGTGCGCTGGAGGCCCGTCACGGTCTGAGTGTGCGGGAGTACTCGCTCCTTGACGTCCTCAGCCGCCAGCACAGCGGCCCGGGCGGCCACCTCCAGATGAAGCAGGTGGCCGACGCCGTCGTGCTCAGCCAGAGCGCCACCACCCGGCTCGTCACCCGGCTCGAAGACCGTGGTCTGCTCACCCGGTACCTCTGCGCCACCGACCGTCGCGGCATCTACACCGATGTCACCGAGGCCGGCCAGAAGCTCCTGGAAGAGGCTCGCCCCACCAACGACACCGCGCTGCGTGAGGCCCTGGACGAGGCCGCGAGGAACCCGGAGCTGGCCCCGCTGGTCCAGGTCGTGGAAGGCGTGAGCGTTCCCGCCTGACCGGCGGCCGGAACGGGCGCGGGTGGCCCCTTGAGCCCACCCGCGTACCCTGCCGGGCATGAGCGATCTTGATATACGCCCCGCCACCACGGGTGACCTCGAAGCCATCGTCGCGATGCTCGCGGACGACCCCCTGGGCGCTCAGCGCGAGTCCCCGGACGACCTCGGCCCGTACCTCTCCGCCTTCGAGCGCCTCGCGAGCGACCCGAACCAGCAGGTCGTGGTCGCCGTCCGCGAGGACAAGGTCGTCGGCACCCTCCAGCTGACGATCATTCCCGGACTCTCTCGCCGGGGCGCCACACGCTCGGTCATCGAGGGCGTCCGCATCCACGCGGACGAGCGCGGCAGCGGTCTCGGAACCCAACTCATCGAGTGGGCCGTCGAGGAGTCCCGGCGCCAGGACTGCCGACTCGTCCAGCTGACCTCCGATGCCACCCGTACCGATGCCCACCGCTTCTACGAGCGCCTTGGCTTCGAGGCCTCTCACCTGGGCTTCAAGATGAACCTCTGAGGCGAGGGGCGGGGCGGACGCAGGGCCGGGCGGACGCGGGGCGGGACGGCCGCGCGCCGGGACACAGGCCCCGGCGCGCCGGTCACGTGTTCCACGTGAAACACCCTGGAACGGCTCAGAGACCGCGCCAGCCCGCCTCGTCCACCCCACCAGGGACCGCGTCCGCCGGCGCGTACGGCTCGCGCGTGAAGACGAACGAGCCGAGGTCGAGATGGCTCACGCTGCCGTCGGCGCGCCGGACCACCCGGAGCGTCTCCCCCTCGTAGTAGCCGTTCAGCCCGACCCAGCCACCGTCGGGGAGTGCCCGGAAACGGGCCCGTCGGCCGACTCCCGTCAGAGGTTCCAGCACCACGCCCCGCTCGGATCCGAGCCGTAGCCCGTAGCCATACGTACCCCAGTACCAGGTACCGGTCAGGGCGAGGAGCTCCTCGTCGACCTCGGCCTCCGGAATCGGGCGCCAGGGCTCCGGGAACCTCGGCTCCGCCTCGGCCACGATCCGCACGAGATCGGCGGCCACGACCGACGTCAGCGGCCCTGAAGTGGCATTGGCGAGTGCGATCGCCGCGAGACCGTCCTCCACGCTCACCCACAGGGCGGCGACGAAGCCGGGCAGCGAGCCCGTGTGACCGATCAGGGTCCGGCCGTCCTTGCGCAGCAGCTGGAGACCGAGCCCGTAGCTCCCGTCCCAGTCCCCCTCGCCGGCCGGGGAGGCCGGAGCCCGCATCTCCTCCACGGAGGCCGCGGCGAGCACCCGCTCGTCACCCGCCGCCAGGAACGCGGCGAACCGGGCGAGATCCGCCGCCGTCGACCAGAGCTGCCCCGCCGGTGCCATCAGCCCCAGCGACTCGGACGGTTCGGGAAGCATCACGTCGGCCCAGGGATGCACCGCCCAGCCGCCGGCGTGCGGGGCGACCGGATCGACCGTCGTACGGCCCAGCCCCAGGGGCGCCAGGATCTCGCGTCGCAGCGCCTCCTCCCAGGACACCCCTCGCACGGCCTCGACCAACGAACCCAGCAGGGTGTAACCGGGGTTGGAGTAGTGGTGCCGGCGCCCAGGAGTCTGGAGGAAGGGCTGCTCCCCCAGTACGTCGGAGAGCTCCGGCCGCAGCGAGGCGGGCGACCGTTCCCACCAGGCACCGGGTGCCTCGGCCGCGAGGCCCCCGCTGTGGCCGAGGAGTTGAGCGATCGTCACCTCGCCCGCGCCCGTGCCCTTGAGGTGCCGCTCCAGCGGGTCGTCAAGACCGAGGAGCCCCTCGTCCCGCAGCCGCATCACCAGCACGGCGGTGAACACCTTGGTGAGAGACCCGATCCTGAACTGTGTGTCCGCGTCCGGGGCGTGCCCGTCCACACAACTGCGCGCACCGCTCCACACCAGCGCTCCGTCGCGCACCACCGCCCCCACGAAGGAAGGCGACCGCCCCTCGGACTGGGCGACCGCGACGCGATGCAGCAGAGCCCGCTCGGTGCCGGGCAACAGGGCTTCGAAAGATGTCGTCATGAGGACCATCCAACGCGATGATCCTCCGCGAAGCTTCCCGCTTTCTCCCGAACGGCCCGATGCCGGCACCACCCACGTGCGGAAGACCCGATAGAAGACAGACCCCGGCGCCTTCAGGCGCCGGATGCGGTCACGTCTGGGCCATGTCCACGAAGCGGGAGTAGTGGCCCTGGAAGGCCACGGTGATCGTGGCCGTGGGGCCGTTACGGTGCTTGCCCACGATGATGTCCGCCTCGCCTGCCCGGGGGGACTCCTTCTCGTAGGCGTCCTCGCGGTGCAGAAGGATCACCATGTCGGCGTCCTGCTCGATCGATCCGGACTCACGGAGGTCGGAGACCATCGGCTTCTTGTCGGTGCGCTGCTCGGGACCACGGTTCAGCTGGGACAGCGCGATGACGGGCAGCTCCAGCTCCTTGGCGAGGAGCTTCAGGTTTCGCGACATGTCGGAGACCTCTTGCTGGCGGCTCTCCTGCCGCTTGGAGCCACCGGACTGCATGAGCTGCAGATAGTCGATGATGACGAGCTTGAGGCCGTTGCGCTGCTTGAGCCGGCGGCACTTCGCCCGGATCTCCATCATCGACAGGTTCGGGGAGTCGTCGATGTAGAGCGGGGCCTGCGAGACGTCCGGCATCCGGCGGGCGAGGCGGGTCCAGTCCTCGTCGGTCATCGTGCCGGAGCGCATGTGGTGCAGCGCGACCCGGGCCTCGGCCGAGAGCAGACGCATCGCGATCTCGTTGCGGCCCATTTCGAGCGAGAAGATGACGCTGGGCAGGTTGTGTTTGATGGACGCCGCCCGGGCGAAGTCCAGGGCGAGAGTCGACTTACCCATGGCGGGACGGGCCGCGATGATGATCATCTGACCAGGATGGAGGCCGTTGGTGAGCGAGTCGAGGTCGGTGAAGCCGGTGGGCACTCCGGTCATCTCGCCGCTGCGGGAGCCGATCGCCTCGATCTCGTCGAGCGCGCCCTCCATGATGTCGCCGAGCGGCAGGTAGTCCTCGGTGGTGCGCTGCTCGGTGACCGCGTAGATCTCGGCCTGTGCCGAGTTCACGATCTCGTCGACGTCTCCGTCAGCCGCGTAGCCCATCTGCGTGATCTTGGTACCGGCCTCCACGAGGCGGCGCAGGACGGCCCGCTCGTGGACGATCTCCGCGTAGTACGAGGCGTTGGCCGCGGTCGGTACGGACTGGACGAGCGTGTGGAGGTAGGAGGCGCCGCCGACGCGCGTGATCTCGCCGCGCTTGGTGAGCTCGGCGCCGACCGTGATCGGGTCGGCCGGCTCGCCCTTGGCGTAGAGGTCGAGGATCGCGGCGTAGACCGTCTCGTGGGCGGGCTTGTAGAAGTCGTTGCCCTTGATGATCTCCACGACGTCCGCGATGGCGTCCTTGGAGAGCAGCATGCCGCCGAGGACGGACTGCTCCGCGTCGAGGTCCTGTGGGGGAACGCGCTCGAAGCCGGAGAGACCGCCGTCCCAGGGACCGTCGCCGCCCCGCTCGTGCTGGTCGTCCCGTCCCCTGCCGCGCCCGCGCTGCCCATCGCCGCGTGTGCGGGCGGGCAGCCGGTCGCTCGGTCCGCTGTCGGCCCAGGGGTCGTCCAAGGGCTCGGTAACGCTCACCAAGCCACCTCCTCCCGTCCGCTCCGCGGACCTCGCCATGCCACTCTTTCTTACGCCACGGCCTTCAACAAAGAGTGGCTTCGCGACCGCTTCTGGCGCGTCGGGCGCCGGTCCACGGTAGGCCCGCGGGAGGCGTCAGCCAATCCGGTTATCCACAGGCCCTGTGGGTGAAGGGCCAGATGCTGTGGAGAACTCACCGGAACCTGTGCACGGAGCGGGGGACAGTCATGTGGACAAACTCATAGACCCTCCGCCTCCACCTATGTGACCTGGGGTTTTAGCATCCACGGGCTGTGGGGGAGAAAAACTTTTCACCCTGGACCAAGATCAGAACAAACGACCCACACCCGAAGCCCCTTACCGTCATCACGTAAGGACTCCAAGAGCATTGCATCTCTTACCTGTGGAAGATTAGATTGCTCTCATGACCCAGGCCCCCGCGACCCCCAAGGCCGTCCGCCGACAGCACGACCGCGAGATCGTCTCCCTCGCCCTGCCGGCCTTCGGCGCCCTCGTCGCCGAGCCACTCTTCCTGATGGTCGACAGCGCTGTCGTCGGCCACCTCGGCACACCCCAGCTCGCGGGTCTCGCGATCGCCGCGGCCCTGCTGTCCACCGCCGTCAGCGTCTTCGTCTTCCTCGCTTACGCCACCACGGCCGCCGTCGCCCGCCGCGTCGGCTCCGGGGACCTTCAGGCCGCGATCCGCCAGGGCATGGACGGCATCTGGCTCGCCCTCCTCCTCGGCGCCGGCGTCGTCGCCCTGACGCTCCCGGCGGCACCGTGGCTCGTCGGCCTCTTCGGGGCCTCCGACACCGCCGCCCCCTACGCCGTCACCTACCTCCGGATCTCCAGCCTCGGCATCCCCGCCATGCTGGTGGTCCTGGCCGCCACCGGCGTCCTCCGCGGCCTGCAGGACACCCGTACACCGCTCTACGTGGCCATCGCCGGCTTCACGGCCAACGCCGCGCTCAACATCGGACTCGTCTACGGGGCGGGCCTCGGCATCGCTGGATCCGCCTGGGGCACGGTCATCGCCCAGTGCGGTATGGCCGCTGCCTACCTCTTCGTGGTCGTACGGGGCGCCCGGCGTCACGGAGCCTCCCTCCGCCCTGACGCGGCCGGCATCCGCGCGTCCGCGCAGGCCGGTGCCCCGCTCCTCGTCCGTACGCTCTCGCTCCGCGCGGTTCTGCTGATCGCCACGGCCGTCGCGGCCCGCCTCGGCGACGCGGAGGTCGCCGCTCACCAGATCATCCTGTCCCTGTGGAGCCTGATGGCCTTCGCCCTCGACGCGATCGCCATCGCCGGCCAGGCCATCATCGGCCGCTACCTCGGCGCGGAGGACGCCGACGGCGCACGCCAGGTCTGCCGCCGCATGGTCCAGTGGGGTGTGGTCTCCGGAGTGGTCCTGGGCGTCCTCGTCATCGTTGCCCGGCCCTTGTTCATCCCGCTCTTCACCAGCGACGCCACGGTCCAGGACACGCTGCTCCCGGCCCTGCTCGTCGTCGCGCTCTCCCAGCCGATCTCAGGCGTCGTCTTCGTCCTCGACGGCGTCTTGATGGGCGCGGGGGACGGTCCTTATCTGGCGTGGGCCATGCTGCTGACTCTCGCGGTCTTCGCCCCGGTCGCCATCGCCATCCCGACGCTCGGCGGCGGACTGACGGCACTCTGGTGGGCCATGACGCTGATGATGTCGGTCCGGATGGCGACGCTCTGGCTCCGCTCCCGCTCCGGCCGCTGGATCGTCACGGGCGCCACACGGTGAATGTTTCACGTGAAACGCCCCGTTCCGCCGGTTGACCGAGAACGGCGGAAGGGCCGCACCCCGAGGGGTGCGGCCCTTCCTCACTGCTGAGCGCAGACTGCCAAGGGCAGCGTTACGCGGCGACGACCTCGACGCCGAGCTTCGCGGCAACCTCGGGGTGCAGACGCACGGACACCTGGTGCGAGCCCAGGGTCTTGATCGGCGAACCGAGCTCGACGCGACGCTTGTCGACGTCGGGGCCACCCGCGGACTTGATCGCCGAGGCGATGTCGGCCGGGGTCACGGAGCCGAAGAGACGGCCGGCGTCGCCGGAGCGAACGGCCAGGCGCACCTTCGTGCCCTCGAGGCGGGCCTTGATCTCGTTGGCCTGCTCGATGGTCGCGATCTCGTGGATCTTGCGGGCGCGGCGGATCTGCGCCACGTCCTTCTCGCCACCCTTGGTCCAGCGGATCGCGAAACCACGCGGGACCAGGTAGTTGCGAGCGTAGCCGTCCTTGACGTCAACGACGTCGCCAGCGGCACCGAGGCCAGAGACCTCGTGGGTGAGGATGATCTTCATTTTTCGGTCACCCTTCCCTTATCGCGCGGTGGACGTGTAGGGCAGCAGCGCCATCTCACGGCTGTTCTTGACTGCCGTGGCGACGTCACGCTGGTGCTGCGTGCAGTTGCCGGTGACGCGGCGGGCACGGATCTTGCCGCGGTCGGAAATGAACTTCCGCAGCATGTTCGTGTCCTTGTAGTCCACGTACACGGTCTTGTCCTTGCAGAACGCGCAGACCTTCTTCTTAGGCTTGCGCACAGGCGGCTTCGCCATGGTGTTTCTCCTGTGTGATCAAGAAGTGGGGGTACGAGCTGCTTCGAGGGCTTGCGCCTTAGAAGGGGGGCTCGTCCGAGTAGCCGCCGCCGGAGTTTCCACCCCAGCCGCCACCGCCGCCGGCCTGCTGACCGCCGCCGGAGGAGGGAGAGGGACCGCCGGTCGCCCACGGGTCGTCGGCGGGAGCACCGCCACCACCCTGCTGGCCACCGCCGGAGCTTCCACCCCAGCTGCCACCGCCGCCGGCCTGCTGGCCGCCGCCACCGCCGCCGAAGCCTCCACCCTGGCCGCCGCGACCGGTGGTCTTGGTGACCTTGGCCGTGGCGTTCTTGAGGCTGGGGCCGACTTCCTCGACGTCCAGCTCGTAGACCGTGCGCTTGACGCCCTCACGGTCCTCGTAAGACCGCTGCTTCAGCCGGCCCTGCACGACGACGCGCATGCCTCGCTGAAGCGACTCCGCGACGTTCTCCGCCGCCTGACGCCAGACCGAGCAGGTGAGGAACAGGCTCTCGCCGTCCTTCCACTCATTGGTCTGACGGTCGAAGGTGCGGGGGGTGGACGCGATACGGAACTTCGCGACCGCCGCACCGGACGGGGTGAAGCGCAGCTCGGGGTCGTCGACAAGATTGCCGACGACCGTGATGACGGTCTCGCCTGCCATGGGGGAACCTCTCGGCGGGATTGCTTCTGGCTGCTGTGTTGCTACTCGGACCCGATGACCACTGAGCTAGAAGCTCAGTGGGTCTCGGGACGGAGGACCTTGGTCCGGAGGACCGACTCGTTCAGGTTGAGCTGTCGGTCGAGCTCCTTGACGACCGCAGGCTCGGCCTGCAGGTCGATGACCGAGTAGATGCCCTCGGGCTTCTTCTTGATCTCGTAGGCCAGACGACGACGGCCCCAGGTGTCGACCTTCTCGACCTTTCCGTTGCCCTCACGGACGACAGAAAGGAAGTTCTCGATCAGCGGGGAGACAGCGCGCTCCTCGAGATCGGGGTCGAGGATGACCATCACTTCGTAGTGACGCATGTGGAACCCACCTCCTTTGGACTCAGCGGCCACGGTCGTTCCGTGGCAGGAGGGTCGTGATGCGTTAACAACGGTATCCGCCACCACTGACAGTCCCCTCGACGAACGAGGGACACCGCCGGGATCCAGGAAGGACCAGGGCAGACACCGGTGCAGACCGTACAGAGTACCTGCTCATCGGCCTGCGGTTGAAATCCACTGGTGAGGGGACGCAATCTGTACACATCGGATGTCGGCGGCGCCAGGATGCGCCGCCTTCCCGCAGGCAGCCAGGAGGTGCTCCATGGCACAGGCAATGCGACCCGACCCGGGCCACTCGCTCTTCGCAACCGACGGCAAGCCCCATCCGCTCCAGGACACCCTGGTCGGAGTGACACTGGTGCTGGGCATCCTCGCCTTCGTCACCGCGCAGTTCGACAACCTGCACCTGCTGAGTTCCTGGTCGGGCCTGATCGGCATCCTGACCGGCGCCTACGGACAGTTCATCTCCGTGACGACCCGGGAACGCTTCGCTCTGATCGTCGGACTCGGCGCGGCGGCACTGGGCTTCTACCTCGGTATGGCCCAGGGCGGTCTCTTCGGCGGCGTCGCCGGCTGAGCCGAACGGCACGTCAGGGCGCACATGCCCATCCGGGGCGCTCCCCGGTCACAGTAGGCTTCGGCGCGAGAGCCGGAGCCCCTGACCGATGGGGACACACCTGCCGAGGAGCGCCCCGTATGAGCCTGACCCTGAGGACCATCAGCCGTGAGCAGCATCTGGGATTCATCCAGAGCCAGCCCTCGGCGAGCCACTGCCAGGTCCCGGCGTGGGCTGACGTGAAGACGGAGTGGCGCTCGGAGAACCTCGGCTGGTTCGACAAGAACGGCGAGCTGGTCGGCGCCGGCCTGGTGCTCTACCGTCAGCTGCCGAAGATCAAGCGCTACCTGGCCTACCTGCCCGAGGGCCCGGTCATCAACTGGTACGCGCCCAACCTCGACGAGTGGCTGCAGCCGATGCTGGCGCACCTCAAGCAGCAGGGCGCCTTCTCGGTGAAGATGGGCCCGCCGGTCGTCATCCGCCGCTGGGACTCGGCCGCCATCAAGTCTGGCATTCAGGACCCGGACGTCAAGCGCCTCAAGGACGTCCAGGCCAGCCACGTCGAGCCGCGCGCCTTCGAAGTGGCGGACCGGCTGCGGAAGATGGGCTGGCAGCAGGGCGAGGACGGCGGCGCCGGCTTCGGCGACGTGCAGCCCCGCTACGTCTTCCAGGTCCCGCTCGCGAACCGCTCCCTGGACGATGTCCTCAAGGGCTTCAACCAGCTGTGGCGCCGCAACATCAAGAAGGCCGAGAAGGCCGGTGTCGAGGTCGTCCAGGGCGGCTACGAGGACCTGGCCGAGTGGCAGCGGCTGTACGAGATCACGGCCGTCCGTGACCACTTCCGGCCGCGCCCGCTGTCGTACTTCCAGCGCATGTGGACCGTCCTCAACAACGAGGACCCCAACCGCATGCGGCTGTACTTCGCGCGGCACAACGGCGTGAACCTCTCCGCGGCGACGATGCTCGTCGTCGGCGGGCACGTCTGGTACTCCTACGGCGCCTCCGACAACATCGGCCGTGAGGTCCGGCCCTCGAACGCGATGCAGTGGCGGATGCTCCGCGACGCGTACGCGATGGGTGCGACCGTCTACGACCTGCGGGGCATCTCGGACTCGCTCGACGAGACCGACCACCTCTTCGGGCTCATCCAGTTCAAGGTGGGCACGGGCGGCGAGGCCGTCGAGTACGTCGGCGAGTGGGACTTCCCGCTGAACAAGCTTCTGCACAAGGCGCTCGACATCTACATGTCGCGCCGCTGACGCATGGCGCGCCACCGACACATGGCGCGCCGCTGACGCGTGTCCCGTCGCTGAAGTTTCCGTAGTCTCGTACATACCTTTGATACACCGCTGCCATCAGAAAGGTTCCGGGCCGGCCATGGCGCTCTCCCTCTACGTCGACACCGCTCGCTGGCGCGCGCACCAGAAGACCGTGATCGACCAGTTCCCGGGGGTCATCCCGGTCTGCAAGGGCAACGGCTACGGCTTCGGACACGAGCGCCTCGCCGACGAGGCGGCCCGCTTCGGGGCCGACATGCTCGCCGTGGGCACCACGTACGAGGCCGCGAGGATCAAGGACTGGTTCGGCGGCGACCTGCTGGTCCTCACTCCCTTCCGACGGGGTGAGGAACCGGTTCCGCTGCCCGACCGGGTCGTCCGCTCGGTGTCCTCGGTGGACGGCGTCCACGCCCTGGTGGGGGCCCGTGTGGTCATCGAGTGCATGAGCTCGATGAAGCGGCACGGCGTCCGCGAGGAGGAGCTCCCGCAGCTCCACTCCGCCATCGAGGACGTCCGCCTGGAGGGCTTCGCGCTGCACCTTCCCCTGGACCGCCCGGACGGCACCGACGCCGTGGAGGAGGTCATCGGCTGGATGGACCGGCTGCGGGCCGCCCGGCTGCCGCTGCACACCATGTTCGTCAGCCACCTGCGGGCCCAGGAACAGGCCCGGCTCCAGCAGCAGTTCCCCCAGACCCGGTTCCGCGCCCGGATCGGCACCCGGCTGTGGCTGGGCGACCACGAGGCCACGGAGTACCGCGGCGCGGTCCTCGACGTGACCCGGGTCGCCAAGGGCGACCGGTTCGGCTACCGCCAGCAGAAGGCCGCGTCGGACGGCTGGCTGGTCGTCGTCGCCGGCGGCACCTCGCACGGCGTGGGCCTGGAGGCCCCCAAGGCGATGCACGGCGTCATGCCGCGGGCCAAGGGCGTCGCAAGGGCCGGTCTCGCCACCGTCAACCGCAACCTGTCGCCGTTCGTCTGGGCCGGGAAGCAGCGCTGGTTCGCCGAGCCGCCGCACATGCAGGTGTCGATCCTGTTCGTGCCCGCCGACGCCGAGGAGCCCCGGGTCGGCGACGAGCTCGTGGCCCATCTGCGCCACACCACGACACAGTTCGACCGACTCGTCGAGCGCTGAGCCGGCCGGGCCGCCTCCCTTCCGGCCGGCCCTTCCCGTAGCGCCGGCCGGCCCTTCCTTCACCCCCGGGAGCTCTGCTCTCCGGGGGTGCCCCATTCCACCCGCGGCCCGTCGTCGACGACCGGGGCCGCGTGCCGGGCCGGATGGGCGGCCCTGCCCGCCACGACGACGTCCTCCGCGCCGTCCAGGACGCCCCCCGAGGGGTCGTCCGCCCCGTCCTGCCGGACCGGGTCCTTCTCGGGCCTCAGGATGTCGCGTACGACCATCGCGCACAGGTACAAGGTGCCGGCGAGGTGCAGGACGATCACGAACTGGTAGCCGTCCACCGGCAGGCCCTGCTTGTTGCCGCTGGTCGTGAATGCCAGGTACATCCAGACGCCGACGAAGTACATGACCTCGCACGCCTGCCAGACCAGGAAGTCGCGCCAGCGCGGCCGGGCGAGGACCGCCAGCGGGACCAGCCACAGGACGTACTGCGGTGAGTAGACCTTGTTGGTCAGCACGAACGCGGCGACGATCAGGAAGGCCAGCTGGACGAAGCGCGGCCGGCGCGGTGCCGTGAACGCCAGGTAGGCGAGGCCCGCCACCGCCGCCAGCATCAGCAGCAGCGCGTACAGGTTGGCCCGGTCCGGCGGGATCGTGGCGCCCGTCCGCTGACTGACAAGGAGCCAGACCGAACCGAAGTCGACGTTCCGCTGCCTGCTGAAGACGTAGAACTGCTTCCAGCCCTCCGGCGCGAGCAGCATCACCGGCAGGTTCACCACCAGCCACGCGCTACCCGCTCCGAGCACCGCGGTCCCGAACTCCCGCCACTTCCCGGCCCGCCAGCAGAGCATCAGCAGCGGGCAGAGGAGCAGCACCGGGTAGAGCTTGGAGGCGGTGGCGAGACCCAGCAGGATGCCGAAGGCCAGCGGCCGCCCGCGCGACCACATCAGGACCGCGGCGGCGGTCAGCGCGACGGCCAGGAGGTCCCAGTTGATCGTCGCGGTGAGCGCGACCGAGGGCGCCAGGGCGACCAGGAGCCCGTCCCAGGGGCGCAGGCGGTGCGTACGGGCCACACAGACCGCGAGGACGGCCGCGCAGACCATCAGCAGGCCCGCGTTGGCCAGCCAGTACGCCTGCTCCTGCTGCGTCGTGTCGCCGCCGCCCGGCGTCAGCCAGGCCGCGACCTCCATGAAGAGCCCCGTCAGGACCGGGTACTCCAGGAACGGTATGTCGCCGCCCAGCCGGTCGAAGTAGGGCACCAGGCCGTCCGCGAAGCCCCGCCCCGAGAAGAGGTGCGGGATGTCCGAGTAGCAGGCGTGGGTGTACTGGGAGGTCGTGCCCCGGAACCAGGCCCAGTTGTAGCAGGGCAGCTTCTGCACCATGCCGAGCGCGAACATGCCGATGGCCACGAGGGCGATCACCCGCACCGGCGTCAGCTGTCCGGTGCCGGTCGAGGCCCGGCGGCCGTACGGACCGCCGATCAGTTCGCTGCCCGCGGCGGCCACCTTGTCCCGGTGGGTGGGGATGACCGTCCGTGGGCGGTCCTGCGACCGGTCCTGCGGCGCGCTCGTCTTCTGGAGGCTCGGCATGGGGGACATCCTGCCGTACGTCTCCGGGAAAACGGCGAGGGCCGCCGCGGCCGGCCCGTACGGAAGGTACGGAGCGGACGCGACGGCCCTCAGGCGGTTCCCCGGGTCCGGATCAGTCCGGGCTCAGTCCGGGATCAGTCCGGGATCAGGGCATCCAGGCCTCGTCGCCGGGTTTGCCGCCAGGGCCGTTCCCGTCGTCCGACGACGACGTTGACGGCGTCGGTGTGGTGCTGCTGGGGGGCGGCGTGGTGGTGGGCTCCCCGGTGTTGCCACCGGGGCCGCCCGGTTCCCCGGTGTTGTAGCAGTCCAGGTCCCAGACGCTGCAGGTCGTCTTGCCCGGCTTCGGCGTCTTGGTCGCCGGGGGAGGCGTGGTCGTCGCGGTGGCCGGGGGAGTCGTCGTCGGCATCTGCGTGGTCTCGGTGGGCGTCGGCGTGGCCGTCGGGGTCGGCGTCGGGCTCGGGGCACCGCCGCCGAAGACGGGCTCGGCGCCCTCCAGCTTCTCCGGCTTCGGGAAGTCCACGACCGGCATGTCGGCCACGGCGTCCGTCATGTAGTCCTTCCAGATCCGCGAGGGGAACGACGAACCGTGGATCTTCTCCTGGCCACCCGTGTCGTACATCTCCAGGAACTCGCGGTTCTTCTTCGTCTCGTCGTCGTCGAAGCGGTACATGTCGATGGCGGTCGCCAGCTGCGCGGTGTACCCGACGAACCAGGCCGACATGTTGTCGTCGGTCGTACCGGTCTTGCCCGCCACCGCGCGGCCCGGGATCCGGGCCTTGGTGCCGGTGCCACGGTCGTCGTCCACGACGTCCCGCAGCACGTCGGTCACGTTGTTGGCGATGGCCGGACTGAAGGCCATCTCGCTCTTGGCCTCGTGCTCGGCGATGACGACGCCGCTCTTCTTCACCTTCTCGACCGAGTAGGGGTCGTTCTGCTTCCCCTGATTGGCGAAGGTCGCGTACGCGCCGGCCATACGGATGGCGCTCGGGCTGGAGACACCGAGGGAGAAGGAGGGCACCTCGCCCTTGACGAGGGAGTCCTCGTGAAGCCCGGCCTTGATGGCCGCATCGCGGACCTTGTCGATGCCGACATCCATGCCGAGCTGCACATATGGCGAGTTGGCGGACTTGATCATGGCGTAGCGCAGGGAGATGGGGCCGTAGTCGGCGTTCTCGTCATTGCTCTGCTTCCACACCTTCCCCTTCTCGTCACGCCAGATCTCACCGTTGTACCTACGGACCGTCAGGTCGTTCTCGCCGGAGTAACGGCTCTTGTCCGGGTCCACGATCTTGCGCTCAGAGGGTCCCTGATCGGGCCCGAGATCCGGGTCCCGTACGCCGTCCTTCATCGCGGCGGCGAGCACGAAGGGCTTGAACGTCGATCCGACCTGGGCACCGGTGGTGTTGGCGTTGCTCGTGTAGTGCTTGGTGGCGTCGACACCGCCGTAGATGGCGACGATCTTCCCGGTCGCCGTGTCGACGGAAGCGCCGCCGAACTGGACGTGCGTGTCGTCGTTCGGGCGCTTCTTCGGGTCGATGTTCTCCTTGATGATCTTCTTGACCGCGTCCTCCATCGCGTCCACCTTCGGCTTCTCGAAGGTGGTGTAGATCTCGTGGCCGCCGCGTTCCAGCTCCTTCTCGGTGATGCCGAACTGCTGCATCATGTGCAGGTTGGCGGTGCTGACCAGGTAGCCGATCTGACCGCTCAGGTTGGCGCTCTTGCGAGGGCCCTGCACCTTGGGGAAGGCGGAGTACTTCGCGCGCTCCTCGGCGGTGAGATGCCCGTCCTTCTGCATCTCGTCGAGGATCCACTTCCACCGGTCGGTGGCCCGCTTGGTGTTCGCCTCGGGCGTGGCCCGGGAGTCGACGTCGGGGTAGCCGGCGGGGTCGTAGTAGGTCGCACCCTTCAGCACCGCGGCGAGAAGCGCCGACTGGCTGGGGTCGAGGTCCTTGGCGTCCTTGTTGAAGTACGCGCGGGCCGCCGCCTGGATTCCGTACGCGCCGCGTCCGTAATACGAGGTGTTCAGGTAGCCGGCCATGACTACGTCCTTGTCGACCTCATCGCCGACCTTCATGGAGATGAAGAGTTCCTTCACCTTCCTGGTGACGGTCTGCGACTGGTCGTCAAGACGGTTGTTCTTCACGTACTGCTGGGTGATGGTCGAGCCACCCTGGGTCTCGCCGCCCTTGGCCATGTTCCACACGGCGCGGCCGATGCCCATGAGGTCGACGCCGGAGTCGTCCCAGAACGTCTTGTTCTCCGCGGAGATCACCGCGTTCTGCATGGACTTCGGGATCTCCGCGAACGGCACGATCTGGCGGTTCTGGCCACTGCCGGTCGCGACCATGCGGGTGCCGTCGGCCCAGTAGTAGATGTTGTTCTGCGAGACCGCGGTCAGGGCCTCGTTGGGGATCTCCACGCGCGAGTACGCGATGGCGGCCGCGCCCATCAGGCTCGCGGTGAAGAACAGGAACGTGCCCGTCACGAGCTTCCACGACGGCATCCAGCGACGCCAGCCGTACTTTCCGTAACGGGGATAGTCGATGACGCGCTTCTTGCCGGGCGGGGGCCCGCCGGAGCCACGCCCGGGACCGCTGCCCCGGCCGCCTCCGCCGCCTCCGCGCCGTCCGCCTCCGGGACCGCCGGGCCCCCCGGGGCCGGCATCCGCCCCCTTCCGACGGCTGCCGCGCTGGGCGGCCCTGCGGGCCTCCGCGCGGCCCCCGTAGGGCCGCTGCTCCTCCCCGTGGGAGGAAGCAGGCCCGTACGAGGCCGAAGGGGCCCCCGTACCGACGTCTTGGGCCGGGGCCGACCTGCGGCCCACCGGCTGCTGGGCAGCGCGCCGTGCCGCCGCGCGACCGCCCGTCGGCGGCTGCTGCGGCGGCATTTTGCGACGATGCTCGCTCATCGAACGACTACTCCTCGGGCAGGCGCACAGGCGCCTGGAAGCGGCAGTTGAGTTCCGGTCCCCCCGAAATGCGCACGGACGAAGCCCCATCGGAGGCCCCTCCGTACCGCAGCCGGTCACCCCGAGCACTGACGCCCCAGGGCATCTCTCGGTTCCCGGTGTTCTGCATGCCGCACAGACTACGCACGGCCAAAACCCACCTAGGGCCGGAGTTCACCCCAAATCAGGCAAGTCGTTCGCTGTGAATTGACGATGTGACGCCGGTCACGGCGGTCCCACTTGTCGAGACAGACGGGCCGTTCTATCGTGCTGATGTATCGAGTCGATACATCAGAGCGGCATAAGGGCCCCGAGAGCGGAGGAGGAGGCGACGAATGAGCAGACGCTCCGGCATCCTCGAGTTCGCCGTTCTCGGCCTGCTGCGCGAGGCCCCCATGCACGGGTACGAGCTGCGGAAGCGGCTCAACACCTCGCTCGGCGTCTTCCGGGCCTTCAGCTACGGAACGCTGTACCCCTGCCTCAAGACGCTGGTCGCAAACGGCTGGTTGATCGAGGAACCGGGCAGCGCACCCGAGGAGGCCCTCGCCGCTTCACTCGCAGGACGCCGAGCCAAGATCGTCTACCGGTTGACGGCCGCAGGTAAGGAGCACTTCGAGGAGCTCCTCTCCCACACCGGCCCGGACGCCTGGGAGGACGAGCACTTCGCCGCACGCTTCGCCTTCTTCGGACAGACCGAGCGTGAGGTGCGGATGCGCGTCCTCGAAGGACGCCGCAGCCGGCTGGAGGAGCGTCTGGAGAAGATGCGCGCCTCCCTGGCCCGGACCCGCGAGCGCCTCGACGACTACACGCTTGAGCTGCAGCGCCACGGCATGGAGTCCGTGGAGCGCGAAGTGCGCTGGCTGAACGAGCTCATCGAGAGCGAGCGGGCAGGACGGGATCAGCGATCCGGCTCCGACGCCCCCGCTCAGCACGACAACGATTCTGGAGAAACGGGCGGCCTGCCCCGGCACGGGGGCAGTACCCGGCCGGATCCGTCCGACGACACCGCCAAGTGAAACCCTGCCTCAGCAGGGCTTCAACGATCACACAGGGAGCAACCGGAATGGGTTCGGTTCGCGTAGCCATCGTCGGCGTGGGCAACTGCGCCGCCTCGCTGGTGCAGGGCGTCGAGTACTACAAGGACGCCGACCCGGCGGCCAAGGTGCCCGGCCTGATGCACGTCCAGTTCGGCGAGTACCACGTCGGTGACGTCGAGTTCGTCGCCGCCTTCGACGTCGACGCGAAGAAGGTCGGCCTCGACCTCTCCGACGCCATCGGCGCCAGCGAGAACAACACCATCAAGATCTGCGACGTCCCGAACAGCGGCGTCACGGTCCAGCGTGGTCACACGCTCGACGGTCTCGGCAAGTACTACCGGATGACCATCGAGGAGTCCGCCGAGGAGCCGGTCGACGTCGTCCAGGTCCTCAAGGACCGCCAGGTCGACGTTCTCGTCTGCTACCTGCCGGTGGGTTCCGAGGCGGCTGCGAAGTTCTACGCCCAGTGCGCCATCGACGCCAAGGTCGCCTTCGTCAACGCCCTTCCGGTCTTCATCGCCGGCACCAAGGAGTGGGCGGACAAGTTCACCGAGGCGGGCGTCCCGATCGTCGGCGACGACATCAAGTCGCAGGTCGGCGCGACCATCACGCACCGCGTGATGGCGAAGCTGTTCGAGGACCGTGGTGTCCGTCTTGAGCGCACGATGCAGCTCAACGTCGGCGGCAACATGGACTTCAAGAACATGCTGGAGCGCGACCGCCTGGAGTCCAAGAAGATCTCCAAGACCCAGGCCGTCACCTCGCAGATCCCCGACCGTGAGCTGGGCGAGAAGAACGTCCACATCGGTCCGTCGGACTACGTGGCCTGGCTGGACGACCGCAAGTGGGCGTACGTGCGCCTCGAGGGCCGCGCCTTCGGCGATGTCCCGCTGAACCTCGAGTACAAGCTCGAGGTGTGGGACTCCCCGAACTCGGCGGGTGTCATCATCGACGCCTTGCGCGCCGCGAAGATCGCCAAGGACCGCGGCATCGGTGGTCCGATCCTCTCCGCGTCCTCGTACTTCATGAAGTCCCCGCCGGTGCAGTACTTCGACGACGAGGCCTACGCGAACGTCGAGAAGTTCATCAAGGGTGAGGTCGAGCGCTAAGGCTCGCCACGCTTGTCGATCGAGGGTCCCCGAGGCACTGCCCGGGGGCCCTCTTCGTATGTGAGTCTTGCTGCCATGTCCGTCGTACGTGATCTGCGCGTACTCCTGCGCCTGACGAACTTCCGCCGCCTGCTCGCCGTCCGACTGCTCTCCCAGTGCGCCGACGGCGTCTACCAGGTGGCCCTCGCCACGTACGTCGTCTTCTCCCCCGAGAAGCAGACCTCTCCGGCCGCGATCGCCTCGGCCATGGCGGTCCTGCTGCTGCCGTACTCGCTCGTCGGCCCGTTCGCCGGCGTCCTCCTCGACCGCTGGCAGCGGCGTCAGGTCTTCCTGTACGGCAATCTCCTGCGCGCCCTGCTCGCCGGAGGCACCGCCGTGCTCGTGCTCGCCTCCGTCCCCGACTGGCTCTTCTACGCCTCCGCGCTCTCCGTCACGGCCGTCAACCGCTTCGTCCTCGCGGGACTCTCCGCCTCCCTCCCCCGGGTCGTCGACGCCGAACGGCTGGTCGTGGCGAACTCGCTCTCGCCCACCGCGGGCACCCTCGCCGCGACTGCGGGCGGCGGGCTCGCGTTCGGCATCCAGCTCATCGGGGCCGACTCCGACGCGGCCGTGGTGGCCTTCGGGGCCGTTCTCTACCTCTGCGCCGCCCTCGCCTCCCTGCGCATGTCCCGGGAGCTCCTCGGTCCCGACCCGGACCTCGTGCCGCAGCGCATCACCTCTGCCCTCGCCTCGACCGCCCGAGGCCTGGCCGCCGGGCTGCGGCACCTCGCCGAGCGGCGGCCCGCCGCCCGCGCCCTCATCGCGGTGGGCCTCATGCGCTTCTGTTACGGCGCCCTGCTCGTCACCGTGCTCATGCTCAGCCGCTACGCCTGGAGCTCCACGGAGTCCGAGGGTCTCGGGCTCCTCGGACTCGCCGTCGCGGCCTCCGGAGCGGGCTTCTTCGCAGCCGCCGTCCTGTCCCCGTGGGCGGTGGGACGGTTCGGGCCCTTCGGTTGGATGACGATCTGCGCGGCTGTGGCGGCCGTACTCGAACCGACACTCGGCCTGACCTTCGCCCCCGCTCCCTTCCTCGTCGCCGCCTTCGTCCTCGGGCTCATCACCCAGGGATCCAAGATCGCGACGGACACGGTGGTGCAGACCTCCGTGGACGACTCCTACCGAGGCCGGATCTTCGCGCTGTACGACGTGCTGTTCAACGTTGCCTTCGTGGCAGCGGCGGGCCTCGCGGCGTTGATGCTGCCGCCCGACGGGCGCTCCCCGCTGCTGATCGGGCTCGTCGCCGCGATCTACGCGGTGATCGCGCTGGCGCTGCGACGGGAACGCGCGGAGGGGTGATGTTTCACGTGAAACACCACCCCTCACAGCTGTCGTCGGCCGCGATGTTTCACGTGAAACATCGCCGCACCGAGACGCGGCTCAGCTCTGCTTGGTCCACCACTCCTTGAGCGCGGCCACAGCCTGATCGTGCTCCATCGGGCCGTTCTCGAGCCGGAGCTCCAGCAGGAACTTGTAGGCCTGGCCGATGGCGGGACCGGGACCGATGCCCAGGATCTCCTGGATCTGGTTGCCGTCGAGATCAGGGCGGATCGCGTCGAGCTCCTCCTGCTCCTGAAGCTGGGAGATGCGGTCCTCGAGGCCGTCGTAGGCCCGGGAGAGCGCGCTCGCCTTGCGCTTGTTGCGGGTGGTGCAGTCCGAGCGGGTCAGCTTGTGCAGACGCGAGAGCATCGGGCCGGCGTCACGGACGTACCGGCGCACGGCCGAGTCGGTCCACTCGCCGGTTCCGTACCCGTGGAAACGCAGGTGCAGCTCCACCAGCCGCGAGACGTCCTTGATCATCTCGTTGGAGTACTTGAGCGCGGTCATGCGCTTCTTGGTCATCTTCGCGCCGACCACTTCGTGGTGGTGGAAGGAGACCCGGCCGTCGGTCTCGAAGCGGCGGGTGCGCGGCTTGCCGATGTCATGGAGCAGGGCGGCGAGGCGGAGCACCAGGTCGGGCCCGTCCTCTTCCAGGTCGATCGCCTGGTCGAGCACCGTGAGGGAGTGCTCGTAGACGTCCTTGTGGCGATGGTGCTCATCGCTCTCCAGACGGAGCGCGGGCAGCTCGGGAAGCACATGGTCGGCGAGCCCCGTGTCCACGAGGAGCCCGAGGCCCTTCCGGGGGTGGGCCGAGAGCAGCAGCTTGTTGAGCTCGTCCCGGACCCGCTCGGCGGAGACGATCTCGATCCGGCCGGACATCTGCTTCATCGCCGTGACGACCTCGGGGGCGACCTCGAAGTCCAGCTGGGCGGCGAACCGGGCGGCCCGCATCATGCGCAGGGGGTCGTCGGAGAACGACTCCTCCGGCGTACCCGGTGTGCGCAGCACACGGGCGGCGAGATCCTCGAGACCGCCGTACGGGTCGATGAACTCCTTCTCCGGCAGAGCCACCGCCATCGCGTTGACGGTGAAGTCGCGCCGGACGAGGTCCTGGTCGATCGAGTCGCCGTAGGAGACCTCCGGCTTGCGCGAGGTGCGGTCGTACGCCTCAGAGCGGTACGTGGTGACCTCGATCTCGAAGCGCTGGACAGCGTCTCCGACGTGGGCGTCCTTCTGGCAGCCGACCGTCCCGAAGGCGATGCCGACCTCCCACACCGCATCGGCCCAAGGACGGACGATCTTGAGGACGTCCTCGGGGCGGGCGTCGGTGGTGAAGTCCAGGTCGTTGCCGAGCCTGCCGAGCAGCGCGTCCCGTACCGAGCCGCCCACCAGCGCGAGGCTGAACCCGGCCTCCTGGAAACGGCGGGCGAGGTCGTCGGCGACTGGGGACACACGCAGCAGTTCACTGACCGCGCGGCGTTGCACCTGGCTCAGTGCAGTCGGGGTGTCTTCGTTGGCGTTCGGCACAACAGAAAAGGGTACGTGCCCCGGGCCCCCCGTGACGTCCCCGTTTTCCGCTGGGCCAGGCGTCTGCGGCCCTCTGCCGAGGAGTCGACGGGAGATCGGCTGGAGCAGTCCCCGGCACTTGGTCCCAGCGTGCCTCGTTACCATGCCTGGACACAGCAACCGGGAACCACCTACCCCACTGGCACCAGAGACAACGACGAGGACGGGCGAACGCGTGGCCGAGGCGGCAGAAACCCAGGGAACCGGTCCCTCACCTGCCCGCCGATGGCTGCGGCGCACAATCACCGTCGCCTTCGGGGCGCCGCTTCTCGCCGGGCTGCTCCAGGCCCCGGCCGCCACCTCTCCGGCGGTCGCCGCCGAAGAGGCCACCGGATCGAAGACCGTCGATGTGTCCCTCGACACGTTGGCTCCGAGCGCCCCCGTCGAAGGAGACACCGTCACCGTCACCGGAACGGTGACCAACCGCGGCAAGAAGACGATCACCGACGCGACCGTGGACCTGCGCGTCGGGCCGCGCATGACGAGCCGCAGCGAGATCGAGCAGGTGACGGGGCGTACCGGCTTCCGGAGCGACAGCGACCCCGCGCCCCTCGAAGACGCCCCCACCGTCGAGATCGCACGGCTCGGCGCCGGCCTGAGCGCGGAGTTCTCCCTCTCCGTGCCGGTCTCCGCACTCGAACTCGACGAGGCGGGCGTCTACCAGCTGGGTGTCTCCCTCACCGGCAAGACCTCGGACAAGCTCTACGACCGGGTGCTGGGCATCGAGCGGACCTTCGTGCCGTACCAGCCCGAGCCCACCGAGAAGAAGACCCAGCTCACCTACCTCTGGCCGCTGATCTCCTCTTCCCACGTCTCGGCGGAGACGGGCACGGACGATCAGCAGACGCCGGTGTTCGAGGACGACACCCTGGCGGCCGAGCTGAAGCCGGGCGGCCGGCTCGACCAGCTCGTCTCGCTGGGCAAGGACCTCCCGGTCACCTGGGTGGTGGACCCCGACCTGCTGGCCTCCGTCGACGCCATGGCGAACGGCTACCGCGTCAAGGACGGCACCCTGCACGTCCCCGGCAGGAACCAGGCCGTCGCCGAGCGGTGGCTGAACACGCTGGAGAAGGCGGTGCAGGGCCGCAAGGTCGTCGCCCTCCCCTTCGCGGACCCCGACCTCGCCTCCCTCGCTCACCGCGGCAAGGACGTCCCCGGCTCCCTCGGACACCTCCAGTCGGCGACCGCCCTCGCCGCGGGGACGGTGGAGACCGTCCTCCACGTCCAGCCCTCCACCGACTTCGCCTGGCCCGCCGACGGGGCCGTCGACCGCTCGATCGTGGCGGTGGCGACCTCGGCCGGCGCCGACAAGGTGATCGCCCGCAGCGACAGCGTCCGCGACGACCTCCCCTACACGCCGACGGCCGCCCGCCCCTTCGGCGACGGCAGCACCACGGCCGTGGTGAGCGACGCGCTGCTGTCCACCGCCTTCGAGGGGGACATGGTGCGCGCGGAGAACTCCACGCTCGCGGTCCAGGAGTTCCTCGCCCAGTCCCTCGCGATCACCCTGGAACAGCCGGAGAAGCAGCGCAGCATCGTGATCGCCCCCCAGCGGGTGCCCGGCGTCGCCCAGGCGCAGACCATGGCGACCGCCCTGCACGGCCTCTCCGCCCGGCGCTGGAGCCAGCCCGTCGACCTCCTGGTGGCCGCCGCGGCCAAGCCCGACCCGGACGCGTCCACCGCGGTGCCCGGCAGCTCCCGGTACCCGAAGAAGCTGCGCGACCAGGAACTGCCGGTCCAGGCCTTCCGCGACATGAAGACCACCCGCGACGAGCTCGACGACTTCAAGGTCATCCTGACCGCGCCGGACCGCGTCGTGACCCCGTTCGGCAACGCGATCAACCGCGAGATGTCGACCTCGTGGCGCGGACAGGCCCGAGCGGCCGCGATCTACCGCGGCGACGTCCTGGACTACCTGCAGAACCTCACCGAGGGCGTCCAGCTCGTCGACAAGTCGGACCTCGTACTCTCCGGCCGCAGCGCCACGATCCCCGTGACCGTCCAGAACCAGCTGCTGCAGGACGTGCACCTGGTGCTGCGGCTCACCTCCGGCAACAAGAACCGGCTGCAGCTCAACGGCGACGGGATCGCCGAACTGCCGGTCAAGGTCAACGGCGGGCACAGCCAGTCGGTGAAGTTCGAGGCATCGGCCAACGTCAACGGCCAGGTGCCGATGACGGCCCAGCTCTACACCGAGGACGGCACCCCGTACGGGCAGCCGATGACCTTCAACGTGAAGGTCTCCGAGATCACCGCCACGGTCATGCTGGTGATCGCCGGCGGCGTCCTTCTCCTCGTCCTGGCCGGTGTCCGGATGTACAGCCAGCGCAAGCGGGTGGCCGCGCGGAAGGCCGAGGCAGCGGCTGCGGAAACGGACACGGAGCCGGGCGAGACCGAGGCCACGGCGGGTACGGAGGCGACGGCGCCGCAGCCGGAGGCCGACGGGCACGAACCCGAGCAGCCGAGTGACCCGACACCGGACACCGGGCCCGAAAGCGGCGACCCGTCGGGCACGGGTGAGAAAGTGGACCGTTGAGCGATGTCGTGGCCGGTCGGCCGGGGACGATGAGGTGGGGTAACCATGAACGCGCCGTACGACGGTGACCGCGGCCAGGGCGCGGGCGGCACCGCGCCGTCCGGTGGGACGCCCTCGGCACCCCCCGGCTCCGGCTACCCACCGATGCCACCGCAGCAGGGCACGCCCGGCCCGCAGGGACAGGACCCCTACGCACAGGACGTCCACCCGCAGAACCCGTACGCCCAGGACCCCTACGTCCAGGACGTCTTCACCCATGACCCGTACCGGGCCCAGGACCTCTCCGCGCAGGACCCGGTGGGCGAGGCGCTCTACGACCGCGCCGCGCACCCGCCGCCCCCGCCCGGCACCTACCAGGAGCCGCAGCCGCTCTACCAGCAGCCCGCCGCGCCCCAGCACGCGCCCGACCCCCGGGTGTGGGCGCAGACCCCCGCACCGGAGCCCGACGGCACCTCGCGCCACCTTCCGTACGGCGACGACGCCCGCACGGTCCAGTTCACCGGCGTCGACGACCTGGTGACCCGGGCCGGCGACGAGCAGCCGGAGCCTGACGCCTTCGCGCACCTCTACCGGGACCAGCAGACGCCCGGCCAGGTACCGCCCCCCGCCCCGGAGCCGGACCCCATGCCCGCCCCCGCCCCCAAGAAGTCCGGCCGTGCCTCCGGGCTGCTGAAGTCGAGCGCGCTGATGGCGGCGGGCACCCTGGTCTCCCGCCTCACCGGATTCGTCCGCAGCCTGGTGATCACCGGCGCGCTCGGCGCGGCCCTGCTCGGTGACACCTTCACCATCGCCTACACCCTGCCGACGATGATCTACATCCTCACCGTCGGCGGTGGCCTCAACTCGGTCTTCGTCCCCCAGCTCGTCCGCTCGATGAAGAACGACGAGGACGGCGGAGAGGCCTACGCCAACCGTCTGCTCACCCTGGTCATGGTGGCGCTCGGCGCGATCGTGGTCCTCGCCGTCTTCGCGGCACCGGTGCTCATCCGGCTGATGTCGAACACGATCGCCGACGACGCCGCGGCCAACAGCGTGGCCGTGACCTTCGCTCGCTACTGCCTGCCCACGATCTTCTTCATGGGCGTGCACGTGGTGATGGGTCAGATCCTCAACGCACGCGGCAAGTTCGGCGCGATGATGTGGACGCCGGTCCTCAACAACATCGTCATGATCGTCACCTTCGGTCTCTTCATCTGGGTCTACGGCACCTCCGCCGAGTCCCGCATGGGCGTGCAGACCATCCCTGACGACGGCATCCGCCTGCTCGGCATCGGGACCCTGCTCGGACTCGTCGTGCAGGCCCTGGCGATGATCCCGTACCTCCGCGAGACGGGCTTCCGCTTCCGCCCCCGCTTCGACTGGAAGGGCCACGGGCTGGGCAAGACGGTCAAGCTCGCCAAGTGGACCGTCCTCTTCGTCCTCGCCAACCAGGCCGGCGTCCTGGTGGTCACCCAGCTCGCCACGGCCGCCGGTGAGGAGTCCGGGAAGGACGGCGCCGGCTTCCTGGCCTACTCGAACGCCCAGCTGATCTGGGGCATGCCGCAGGCCATCATCACGGTCTCCGTCATGGCCGCGCTGCTGCCGCGGATCTCCCGCGCCGCCCACGACGGCGACCCCGGCGCCGTCCGCGACGACATCTCGCAGGGTCTGCGCAACTCGGCCGTGGCCATCGTCCCGGTCTCCTTCGCCTTCCTGGCGCTCGGCGTCCCGATGTCCACCCTGCTGTACGCCTCCAGCGGCCTGGAGGCCGCCCGGGGCATGGGCTTCATCCTGATGGCCTTCGGCCTCGGACTGATCCCCTACTCCGTCCAGTACGTCGTGCTCCGCGGCTTCTACGCCTACGAGGACACCCGGACGCCCTTCTACAACACGGTCATCGTCGCTGCCGTCAACGCGGCGGCGTCGGCCATCTGTTACGTCGTCCTCCCCGCCCAGTGGGCCGTCGTCGGCATGGCCGCCTCGTACGGGCTCGCCTACGCCGTCGGTGTCGGCATCGCGTGGCGCCGCCTCCGCAACCGCCTCGGCGGCGACCTGGACGGCACCCACGTGATGCGGACCTACGCGCGCCTCTGCATGGCCTCCGTACCCGCCGCGATCGTCTCCGGCGCCGTCGGCTTCGGTCTGCTGAAGCTCCTGGGCGAAGGCGCGTTGGGCTCACTCGTCGCCCTCCTCGTCGGTGGCGCGGTACTCCTCGGGGTCTTCTTCCTCGCGGCCAAGCGCATGCGGATCGCGGAACTGAACACCCTGGTCGGCATGGTCCGCGGACGCCTGGGACGCTGAACCTACGGGCCCCGCACAACCATCGGGGGGAACCGCGTGTCGTGCATAGCGTCCGACTGTGGGCACAATTGGCTTGGCTGTTGGATGTGGCGCAACGGATGGGGAGGCAGGAACGACGGTGGCGGAACGTAGCACGGCTGCCGTCGACGTGGCCGACAACAGCGGTGACGACCCGCTGACCGCCAAGGCGGGCACGGCCGCGACCGACGGGGTGGCGGAAGAGCGGAAGACGGCGGACACGTCCGCCGAGGGCACGGACAAGAAGGCGGTCGAACGACAGAGCGGCGAACAGCCCTCCCTCACGGCACCGGAGCTGCACAGCGGCCACAAGCTGGCCAGACGCTACCGGCTGGAGGAGTGCGTCACCCGTCTGGACGGCTTCAGCAGCTGGCGTGCCGTCGACGAGAAACTGCGGCGTGCCGTCGGGGTCCACCTCCTGCCCGCCGACCACCCACGCGCCCGCTCGGTCCTCGCCGCGGCGCGCTCCTCGGCCCTCCTCGGCGATCCTCGCTTCGTCCAGGTCCTCGACGCCGTCGAGGAGAACGACCTCGTGTACGTCGTGCACGAATGGCTGCCCGACTCCACCGAACTGACCGCGCTGCTCGCGGCCGGCCCGCTGGAGCCCCACGACGCCTACCAGCTCGTCAGCCAGGTCTCCCAGGCCATGGCCGCCGCCCACCGCGAAGGCCTCGCCCACCTCCGGCTCACCCCGAGCGCCGTCCTGCGCAGCTCCACCGGCCAGTACCGGATCCGCGGCCTGGCCGTGAACGCGGCCCTGCGCGGCATCACCGCCGAGCGTCCGCAGCGCAGCGACACCGAGGCCATCGGCGCGCTCCTGTACGCCGCGCTCACCCAGCGCTGGCCGTACGACAGCGACGCCTACGGGCTCTCCGGCCTCCCCAAGGGCGTCGGGCTGCTCCCGCCCGACCAGGTCCGTGCCGGAGTCCACCGGGGCCTCTCCGAGATCGCCATGCGCGCCCTCGCCAACGACGGGGCCACCGCCTCGCGCCAGGAGCCGCCCTGCACCACTCCGGACGAGCTGGCCAAGGCCGTCGCCGCGATGCCCCGGGTGAAGCCGCCGGAGCCCGAGTTCGCCGCGCCGCCCGAGTACCAGCGCACGACATACCAACAGGGCACGTACGGCCGCCCCCAGCTCCGCCCCCAGGCCACCCAGCCGGTGGTCGTCCCGCCGCCTCCGTTGCAGAGCCGTACCGGCAGGGCCCTGAAGTGGGCCGTCTCGGCCCTGTTGATCGCCGCGCTGGGCCTGGGCAGCTGGCAGATCGCGGACCGTCTCCTCGGCCAGGAAAACACGACCGAGACCCCGACCCCGTCTCCGACGATCGACGACGAGAAGCCCGAGCCGCCCAAGCCGCTCAAGGTCCGGTCGGCCGAGGAATACGCACCTGACGGCCTGCCGCAGAACCGCCAGGGAGTGGGCGACACCTACGACAGCGACAGCTCGACGTACTGGCGTACCAAGACCTTCGTCGACGGACCCATCCTTGCCCCGTACAAGCAGGGCGTCGGCATCGTCTACGACCTCGGGAGCGAGCAGCACGTCTCGTCGGCCTCCATAGCGCTCCGCTACGGCGGACCGAACACCAAGGTCACGCTGTACGCGGCGGACTCGCTCTCGCCCTCCGGCACCCCCGACTCCATGAAGAAGATCGCCACGGTCGAGACCTCGGACACGACGGCGAAGCCGACGGCCAAGACACCGGTCAAGACCCGCTATGTCCTCCTCTGGATGACCTCGGTGCCGTACTCCGGCGGTGACCAGTACTTCGGGGCCGGCTACAAGCAGGCCATCACCGACGTGTCGTTCCAGGGGACCACCCCCTAGCCACCGACCACGCCCCACCGATGAGCGCCGAGCCCAGCTCGGCGCTCATTTACTTCCAGGCACGGACCGGATTGAATGCCTGCACGGCTGCCGAGCGAGGAGGGGAACCGTGGCACCTGCGGCTGACGATTCCCGGACGGCGACGGACCACGACCTTCTGGCACGTCACGTCGCCGGGGATCCCCACGCCTTCGGTGAGTTGGTGCGGCGGCATCGGGATCGGCTCTGGGCGGTGGCCCTGCGGACCCTGGGGGACCGCGAGGAGGCCGCTGATGCCGTTCAGGACGCCCTCGTCTCGGCCTTCCGGGCCGCCCATACCTTCCGGGGCCAGTCGGCCGTCACCACCTGGCTGCACCGCATCACCGTGAACGCCTGTCTCGACCGGGCACGCAAGACCGCCTCCCGCAGGACCTCGCCCGTCAACGACACCGACCGGTTCGAGCAGTTCCTCGAACCCCATGAGTCGGCCGAGGCGCCCGTGGAACGGCAGGACGTCCACCGGGAGGTCCTTGCCGCACTCGCCGCGATCCCCGCAGACCAGCGCGCCGCCCTTGTCCTGGTGGACATGCAGGGTTACCCCGTCGCGGAGGCCGCCCGTATCCTCGGCGTTCCCACCGGCACGGTGAAGAGCCGCTGCGCGCGCGGGCGGGCACGCCTGCTGCCGATGGTCACTCATCTGCGCGTCGATACGGTGGGTAACGAGGCCCCCGATGGGGGAAGGAACCGGACGCCGGGGACATCCGTCCCACCGGTGCCGGGGCCGACGGATACCGGACCGACTGATCCAGCTGCTGTGAAGGGCGGAGGTGGGCGCGCGTGACTTCCACGACCGGCAAGGCCGACACAACACAGCACCCGGACGTCTCGGAGATCTCCGATCTGACCGAGGGGCTGCTCGCACCGAGCCGCTCCGCCGCTGTACGTCGCCACCTGGACTCCTGTCCGCTCTGCGCCGACGTACGGACCTCCCTGGAGGAGATCCGCGGTCTCCTGGGCACCCTGCCCGGGCCGCCCCGCATGCCTGCCGAGATCGCCGGTCGGATCGACGCCGCCCTCGCCGCCGAAGCCCTCCTCGACTCCACCACGCCGGAGAACGAGGCCCCCGTTTCACGTGAAACATCGCGCGCGCCGTCCGAGACCGTTCCCTCCCCGGCTCGTCCCCCCGTCGCCGAGCGCCCTGCGGGCCGCCCCGGCGCCGCTACCGGCCCCGGCCGGGCCGGAAGGCCCCGCCGCCGCAGGATCGCTCTGCTCTCCACCTTCGGTGCCGCTTTCGGTGCCGTGGTCCTGGGAACGAGCCTCTACCTCAGCCAGACGGGCCCTCTGCAGGCTGGAGACTCGGCGGGGGACACGATGAAGGCCGACGCCGCCAAGACGGCTGTGAGCCCCTTCTCCGGTTCTCCGGTCGAGGACAGGGTCCAGGCACTCCTGACCGACGAGAGCACCCTCACGACGCCCCGAGGGGTCGGACCCGAGTCGATGTCCGCCGAGGCGTCCACCACGCCTCCCCAGCGAAACAGGGACACCGCCGTCCCCGCCTGTGTGCTGGCCGGCACAGGCCGCACCGACGCGACGCTGGGACAGGAGCGGGGCGAATACGAGGGGACCTCCGCCTATCTGGTCGTCCTGGCGGACCCCGCCGACAGCACCCGGGTTCAGGCTTATGTGCTCGACGCCTCCTGCGCGGACCGGACCACGGGGGGCGCAACCCCGGCCGCCGAGCTCCTCTTCAGCCAGACCTACCCCCGCTCCTGACCTCGCTCCCCGCCCGGCCACCGTGGCGCGCGGCGGTCTCGGGAATGTACGCCCCTTAGGATCCGTTGGGTGGGGTGAGAGCGACCGAGACAACCGCCCCCGTAGGCAGTGGCAGTCTGCAGAGACGAGGAAGACACCCGTGAGCGACGTCCGTAATGTGATCATCATTGGCTCCGGGCCCGCGGGTTACACCGCTGCGCTCTACACGGCCCGGGCGTCGCTGAACCCCCTGGTCTTCGAGGGAGCCGTCACCGCCGGTGGCGCCCTGATGAACACGACCGAGGTCGAGAACTTCCCCGGCTTCCGTGACGGCATCATGGGCCCGGACCTGATGGACAACATGCGGGCCCAGGCCGAGCGTTTCGGCGCCGAGCTGGTCCCCGACGACGTCATCGCCGTGGACCTGACCGGTGACATCAAGACCGTCACCGACACCGCCGGCACCGTGCACCGCGCCAAGGCCGTCATCGTCACCACCGGCTCCCAGCACCGCAAGCTCGGCCTGCCGAACGAGGACGTGCTCTCCGGCCGCGGTGTCTCCTGGTGCGCCACCTGCGACGGATTCTTCTTCAAGGACCAGGACATCGCCGTCGTGGGCGGCGGCGACACCGCGATCGAGGAGGCCACCTTCCTCTCGCGCTTCGCCAAGTCCGTCACGATCGTCCACCGCCGCGACAGCCTGCGTGCCTCGAAGGCCATGCAGGAGCGCGCCTTCGCCGACCCGAAGATCTCCTTCGCCTGGGACAGCGAGGTCACCGAGATCCACGGTGAGCAGAAGCTCAGCGGTCTGACCCTGCGGGACACGAAGACCGGTGAGACCCGTCAGCTCGCGGTCACCGGCCTCTTCATCGCGGTGGGCCACGACCCCCGCACCGAGCTCTTCAAGGGCCAGCTGGACCTCGACGAGGAGGGCTACCTCAAGGTGGCCGCCCCGTCGACCCGCACGAACCTCACGGGTGTCTTCGGCGCCGGCGATGTCGTCGACCACACCTACCGTCAGGCCATCACGGCTGCCGGCACCGGCTGCTCCGCGGCGCTGGACGCCGAGCGCTTCCTGGCCGCCCTCGCCGACAGCGAGAAGCTGGCCGAGACCCCCGCGGTCTGACCCCGTCCCACTCCCCACCCCACACCCCGCGAGATCAAGGAGGCCGCTGTGGCCCTGAAGACTGTGACTGACGCTTCCTTCGAAGAGGATGTCCTCAAGAGCGACAAGCCCGTCCTGGTGGACTTCTGGGCCGAGTGGTGCGGTCCGTGCCGCCAGATCGCCCCGTCGCTCGAGGCCATCGCCGCCGAGCACGGCGAGATCGAGATCGTGAAGCTCAACATCGACCAGAACCCGGCCACGGCTGCCAAGTACGGCGTCATGTCCATCCCGACGCTGAACGTCTACAAGGGCGGCGAGGTCGTGAAGACCATCGTCGGTGCCAAGCCGAAGGCCGCCATCCTGCGCGACCTCGCGGACTTCGTCGAGCCGAGCAAGGCCTGATGCTTCTCCGCTGTTTCACGTGAAACAGCAGCGTTGTTTCACGTGAAACAGCGAACGGCCCGCCCCCCATAGGGGCGGGCCGTTCTCGCGTCCTGGCATCAAAGGGGCCGCAGGGCGGGCTCCTTCTGTACCGCGCCGAGAAGTCGGTCCAGGGCCATCTCGACGTCCTCCTTCCAGGAAAGCGTCGTCCGGAGCTCCAGCCTCAGGCGGGGGAAAGCCGGATGCGGCCGCACGGTCTTGAATCCGACCGCCAACAGATGGTCCGCCGGCAGCATGCAGGCGGGCTCCTTCCACCGGGCGTCCCCGAACGCCTCGATGGCCTTGAATCCCCTTCGCAGCAGATCCTTGGCCGCGGTCTGCACCATCACCCGGCCCAGCCCCTGTCCCTGGTAGTCGGGCATGATCCAGGCCGTCATCAACTGCGCGGCATCGGCGGCCACAGGGCTCGTCGGAAAGGCGGTCGAGCGCGGCACATAGGCCGGGGGAGCGTAGAGGACGTAGCCGACCGGTACGTCGTCGACATAGACCACCCGACCGCAGGATCCCCACTCCAGAAGGACGCCGGAGATCCAGGCTTCCTTCTCCAGCTCCGGGCGGCCCGCCTTCACGGCGGCCTCTCCGCTGACCGGGTCGAGCTCCCAGAAGACGCAGGAGCGACACCGCTTGGGCAGGTCCGGAAGGTTGTCCAGCGTGAGCGGTACGAGCCGACGCCCCACGTCCGCTCCTCACTTCTCTCGCCATCGAGCACGACTGTGCCTTGTGAACGGATAGGCCTCTTCGATCGTATCGATCGGGCGATCGGGAGGACACCGCTCACAGGCAAAGGGCGGGCCGCGTTCCGGTGAAGTCCGGAGCGTGGCCCGCCCTGGGCGGCCTCAGGGGACGGAGGATCAGCCCTCCGCGCCCTTCTCGGCGTTCTTCTGGTCCATGACCCGTCCCTCACCGGGAGCCAGGGTAGAGAGGATCCGCTCCAGGTCCTCCAGCGAGGCGAACTCGACGACGATCTTTCCCTTCTTCTGCCCCAGGTCGACCTTCACTCGGGTCTCGAAGCGGTCCGAGAGCCGGGAGGCGAGGTCCGTGAGCGCGGGCGAGACGCGGCCACCCGCTCGCGGGCCCTTCGGCTTGACCGTACCGGCGGACTCCTCGGAGCCCATGACACTGACGATCTCCTCGACAGTGCGCACCGAGAGGCCTTCGGAGACGATCCGGTAGGCCAGCTTGTCCTGGGACTCCGGGTCTTCCACACCGAGCAGAGCCCTGGCGTGGCCGGCGGACAGCACTCCGGCGGCGACCCTCCGCTGCACCGGCGGCGAGAGCCGCAGGAGACGCAACGTGTTGGAGATCTGCGGGCGGGAACGCCCGATCCGCTCCGCGAGCTGGTCGTGGGTGCAGCCGAAGTCCTTGAGCAGCTGCTCGTAGGCGTGGGCCTCTTCGATCGCGTTCAGCTGGGCACGGTGGAGGTTCTCCAGGAGCGCGTCCAGGAGCATCTTCTCGTCGTCGGTGTCCCGGACGATCGCCGGAATCCGTTCCAGACCCGCCGCCTTGGACGCTCGCAGACGACGCTCACCCATGACGAGCTCGTAGCTCTCGTCATCGACCTTGCGCACGACCACGGGCTGCAGCAGGCCGACCTCCGTGATGGAGACGACCAGCTCCGCCAGGGCGTCCTCGTCGAAGATCTCACGCGGCTGATGCCGGTTCGGGACGATGGACTCGATCGGCAGCTCGGTGAAGTAGGCGCCAGCCGGCGGCTCCGGCCGGATCTCGACCTCGGATGCGTTCCACGACACCGTGGACTCCGGGGACTGCGCGCTCTGCGGAAGCGTCGCCAGCTTGGCGGCGGCCACACCTCGGTCCGCCGGCAGGGCCGGGACCGCGCCGGGGGAGGCCAGGCCGGCCCCTGCGCCGACCGTCGACGCCTGACGCTCCTGGGGAGCAGCGGGGATCAGCGCACCGAGCCCACGCCCCAGTCCCCTACGTCGCTCACTCACTGGATCCCCTCCGACATGCTGCGCTGGTTGTTCTGGTGCCCCACCGGGGCGTGCCCGACGGGGGCGTGCCCTCCATGGGCGTTCTGCGGGTCGTAGTGCACGGCCGCCCCCCGCAGGGCGATCTCCCGGGCCGCTTCGAGATACGACAGGGCGCCGCTGGAGCCCGGGTCGTAGGTGAGGACCGTCTGTCCATAGCTCGGTGCCTCCGAGATCCGGACGGACCTCGGGATGCTGGTCCGCAGCACCTCTTCGGCGAAGTGGGTCCGCACCTCGTCCGCGACCTGGGAGGCGAGCCTCGTCCGGCCGTCGTACATGGTGAGCAGAATCGTCGAGACATGGAGTGCGGGGTTCAGGTGCCCCCGGACCAGGTCGACGTTCCTCAGGAGCTGACCGAGTCCCTCCAGCGCGTAGTACTCGCACTGGATCGGGATCAGCACCTCGGCGCCGGCCACCATGGCGTTGACCGTGAGGAGGCCGAGCGAGGGCGGGCAGTCGATCAGGATGTAGTCCAGCGGCTGCTCATAGGCCTGGATGGCCCGCTGCAGACGGCTCTCACGGGCCACCAGCGACACCAGCTCGATCTCCGCACCGGCGAGGTCGATGGTCGCGGGGGCGCAGAAGAGACCTTCGACGTCCATGACGGGCTGGACCACATCGGAGAGCGGCCTGCTGTCCACCAGCACGTCGTAGATCGAGGGGACCTCGGCGTGGTGGTCGATACCGAGCGCCGTGGAGGCGTTGCCCTGCGGGTCGAGGTCGATGACCAGGACGCGGGCCCCGTGCAGGGCCAGGGACGCGGCAAGGTTGACCGTCGTGGTCGTCTTGCCCACGCCGCCCTTCTGGTTGGCGACCACCATCACGCGAGTCTGAGCCGGGCGGGGAAGTCCCTCACCGGCACGACCCAGGGCTTCTACTGCCAGTTGGGCAGCACGACCAATGGGGGTGTCGTCCATCGGGGGCGGTGTTTCACGTGAAACATCCTCCCCCGCCGATTCGGTTCGGGGACCGGGGACCGGATCGGTCATCGGTCCCGCGATGTTGGCGTTGGACCGCAAGGATTCACTCTCCTCGGCTTCAGGCTCGCGATGGGGAGAGCCTGCCATGCTTTCGGGGTCGTGAACCAGCGAGGCCGGTGGTTCTGTGGGTGAATCCACCTCTGTGGACATCTCCGTAACCCTCGCGGGTGGCTTCACGCGGGGTCGACGGTCCCGGGGCGTGGCAGCCGCGCGACCGCGGCCGATGATCCCCTGCAGCAGTGAGCGACGTTTCACGTGAAACACCATGCCCCTGCTGCCTGGCCAGGACCGTTCGACACTCCGAAATGGTACGTATGGGACGCTCAGCGGCGTCGGCGGGTCTTGCTCGTCCGGGCCGCCTTGGCCCGCTTGGCCGCGAACCGCACGCCACCCGGGCTCTCGCCGACCTCCACCCGGACGACCGTGGTCAGCGGATCGACGATCCCCTCACCCACGTGCAGCACCGAGGTCTCCACCACACCGAGCCGGGAGAGCGCGGCGCGAGCACCGTTGATCTCCTCCTCCGCGGTGTCGCCCTTGAGCGCCAGCATCTCGCCGTACGGGCGGAGCAGGGGCACGCCCCAGCCGGCCAGCCGATCAAGGGGAGCCACCGCGCGAGCGGTCACCACGTGCACCGGGGTGATCTTGCCTAGCATCTCCTCCGCGCGTCCCCGGACCACGGTCACGTGGTCGAGGCCCAGCAGCTCGACGACCTCCTGGAGGAAGTTCGTCCGGCGAAGGAGCGGTTCCAGGAGCGTGATCTTCAGATCGCGCCGGACCAGAGCCAGCGGGATACCGGGAAGGCCGGCTCCCGAGCCCACGTCGCAGACGGTGACGCCCTCGGGGACAGCCTCCGAGAGGACAGCGCAGTTCAGCAGGTGGCGCTCCCACAGTCGCGGGACCTCGCGCGGGCCGATCAGGCCCCGCTTCACACCCGCGTCCGCGAGAAGCTCCGCATACCGCACGGCCTCCGGGAAGTACTCACCGAAGACTGTCCGTGCCTGCTCCGGAGCCTCGGGGAGCTCCGCTGCCTCCGTCACGGGAACCGTCCTTCCGTACCGCACGCATCGCGTGCGAGCGCACTGTGGTGGCTGACTATCGGGCTGACAAAGATCGGCCCCGCCTGCGAACAGACGGGGCCGACACTACGTGAGGGTTCAGGCCGGGAGTACAACGACGAAGCGCTGCGGCTCCTCGCCCTCGGACTCGCTGCGCAGACCGGCGGCGGCGATCGCGTCGTGCACGACCTTGCGCTCGAACGGCGTCATCGGGTCCAGCTTCACCGGCTGACCGGTGGACTTCACCTCGACCGCGGCCTTGGCGCCCAGCTCGGCGAGCTCGGTGCGCTTCTTGGCACGGAAGCCGGCGATGTCGAGCATCAGACGGCTGCGGTCACCGGTCTCCCGGTGCACGGCCAGGCGAGTCAGCTCCTGGAGCGCCTCCAGGACCTCACCGTCGCGGCCCACGAGCTTCTGCAGCTCACGGCTGTTGGCGTCGCTGATGATCGAGACCGCGGCCCGGTCCGCCTCGACGTCCATGTCGATGTCGCCGTCGAGGTCGGCGATGTCGAGCAGACCCTCGAGGTAGTCGGCCGCGATCTCACCCTCCTGCTCCAGGCGGGTCAGGGTGTCGCCACCCTCGGCGGCGGCGGAGGCGGCGGCGGAGGTGGTGCCTTCCGTCACGGATGGACTCCTTCTTGCTTCGGCGAGGCCGGGAGGCCTGGAGGCTTACTTCTTGGAGGACGGGTGCTTGGGCCGCTGCTGGCCCTTGCGCTGACCGGACTTGCCCTGGCGGGAGCCGCCGGAGTTGGCACGGCTCGGACGCGCCGGCTTGTCGCCCGCCTCGTCCTTCGCCTCGTCCTTCGCGGCGGTCTTGGCCGGGCCCTGGGGCTTCTTCTCGAGCGAGGTGGTCGCCGTTTCGGCGGCCGGCTCGGAGTCTTCCTCGGTGTCCTTCACCGCGGCCTGCTGGGCAGCGGCGGCCTGGCGCTGGGCCTTGGTCTGGCGCTTGGGCTGCTGGCGCCTGGCGGCGGCACCGCCCTCTGCCTCGGCCTCGATGGTGTCGCTCTTGATCACGGTGCCGTCGGGCTGGGCGGCGAAGCCGGCCTTGGTCAGACCCGAGAAGAAGCGGCGCTCGTTCTCGTTGCGGTCGCTGCTGCTCTTGGCGACGATCACCTTCACGATGGCCTTGCGGCGCCGGCCGCGGACCTCTCCGTGGGTGGTGATGCTCTTCAGCAGACGCTGGAGGTAGGAGTCCTGCGCCTTGCTGCCCGGGGTCGGGTTCTGGTTGATCACGTACATCTGCTGGCCCATGGTCCACACGTTGGTGGTCAGCCAGTAGACGAGGACGCCGACGGGGAAGTTGATGCCCATGACGGCGAAGATCACCGGGAAGATGTACATGAGCATCTTCTGCTGCTGCATGTACGGGGTCTTCACCGAGAGGTCGACGTTCTTCATCATCAGCTGGCGCTGGGTGAAGAACTGCGAGGCCGACATCATGATGATCATGATCGCGGTGACGATGCGGACCGACGTGATCGAGGCGTCGAGAGCGGCGACGTCGGCGGCGGTGTCCGTGAACTTCGAGGCGAGCGGAGCACCGAAGATGTGGGCCTGACGGGCGCTGGCGAGCAGCGGGCCGTCGATGACACCGACTTCCTTGCCCGAGGCGATCGACGACAGCACGTGGTACAGGGCGAAGAAGAACGGCGACTGCGCCAGGATGGGAAGGCACGAGGAGAGCGGGTTGGTGCCCGTCTCCTTGTACAGCTTCATCATCTCTTCGGACTGACGCTGCTTGTCGCTCTTGTAGCGCTCCTGGATCGCCTTCATCTTCGGCTGGAGCGCCTGCATGTTCCGCGTCGACTTGATCTGCTTGACGAACAGCGGGATCAGACAGATACGGATCAGCACCACCAGGCACACGATCGACAGGCCCCAGGCCCAGCCCGTGTCAGGCCCGAAGATCGCCCCGAACAGCTTGTGGAACTGGACGATCACCCATGAGACAGGTGTGGTGATGAAGCTGAAAAAACTGGCAATCGTGTCCACTAATCAGGCTCCTTGAGCATTGGGCGAAGTCTCTGCGGCCGGGCTCGTCTCGGCGGTGGACCCGCCCTTGTCGCCGCGCAGCGCGTTCCTCAGCATTTCGTGCCAGCGGGGGCGCTTACGCGGGGGGACGTGGTCCACACCGCCAGGCGACCACGGGTTGCACCGCAGGATGCGCCAGGCGGTCAGGGCCGTGCCCTTGATCGCGCCATGCCGGTCGATGGCCGTGAATCCGTAGTGGGAACACGACGGGTAGTACCGGCAGACGGGGCCCAGGAGCGGGCTGATCGTCCACTGGTACAGCTTGATGAGAGCCAGCAGCGGGTACTTCATCGCGTGCCCCCTCCCAGCAGCCGCTGAAGAGCGGCGTCCAGGTCTCGGGCCAGCTGTGCGTGGTCGGCGTCGCCGGCTCCGGGCAACGCCCGTACGACCACCAGGCTACCGGGGGGCAGCTCGGAGAGCCGGTCGCGGACGAGATGGCGCAGACGTCGCTTCACCTGGTTGCGTACGACCGCACCGCCCACGGCCTTGCTCACGACGAAACCCGCACGCGTCGGGGGAGCGCTCTCCCCAGGCGCGTGCGGGTCCGTTGCACCGCTGCGTAGGTGGACGACGAGGAGCGGGCGACCGGCCCGGCGACCTCGGCGTACCGCGGTTGCGAAGTCCTCGCGCCGCCTCAGCCGATTCTCGGTAGGCAGCACGTCATGACCTGATTAAGTGGATCAGGCGGACAGGCTCGAGCGACCCTTGCCACGGCGGTTCGCCAGGATGGCGCGACCGGCACGCGTGCGCATGCGCAGGCGGAAGCCGTGGGTCTTCGCGCGACGACGGTTGTTCGGCTGGAAGGTGCGCTTGCTCACTCGGGGGCTCCAGAAATGATTCGGGTGGTGGCGGGACATCGCCTGGCTGTCACCGTGCGCCCACGAGTAGCTCGCATTCGCCCGAGTGCACCGCTTCGCGACCACAGATCGTGATCTTTGCCCATCGGAGGCAGGCGGCAGCAGCCATCGACAACTCGACCTGGTTACGGTACGCGCGGCTACGCCATCCGGTCAAACCGACCTGTCGCCAGCCTCCATTGTGCACAGGCTGTGGACAAAACTTGAACCACGTCAGCCGCCACGACTACCGTGGACGGACTCCACATCTTTTCCGTTCTGTCCTCACCTGTCCTCACGGACCTGTCCTCACGGACACCGACCCACCGTCCCCCGAGAACCACACCATCGTGGGACCTGCGAGAAAGCGTGCCCCGTGGCTGACGTACCTGCCGATCTTGCCGCAGTGTGGCCACGGGTCATCGAGCAACTCCTCGCCGAGGGCCAGCAGGGGATCGAGCCGAAGGACAAGCAGTGGATCGAGCGCTGCCAGCCCCTCGCCCTGGTCGCCGACACGGCGCTGCTCGCCGTGCCCAACGAGTGGGGCAAGCGCGTCCTCGAAGGCCGGCTCGCACCGTTGATCAGCGAGACCCTGAGCCGTGAGTGCGGTCGCCCGATCCGGATCGCGATCACCGTCGACGACTCCGTCGGCGAGCCGACGCCTCCCGCACCGCCGCAGCAGCAGTCGCAGCAGTCCCGCTACGACGAGCGCGCGCAGCCCGAGCCGTACGAGAAGTACGACGGGTACGGCCACCGGCCGATGCCCGACGACGGGCTGCCCACGGCCCGCCCGGCCTACCCGGACTACTCGCAGCAGCAGCGCCCCGACCCGGGCTCCTGGCCGCGTACCCAGGAGGACCTGTCCTGGCAGCAGCCCCGCATGGGCGGCTACCAGGAGCGGGCTCCGTACACCGGTCCCGAGCAGCCCCGGCAGTCGCGGTACGACGAGCCGCCCCGCGGGTACGAGCAGCAGCGCCCCGAGCGCGGCGAGCACTCCGACCCTCAGGGCCACGGCGCCCGCCCCGGTCCCCGGCCGGGCGGTCCCGGGCAGCGGCCGGGGGGTGTCCCGGGCGGCGGTCACGGTTCCCCTTCCTCCGGGCAGGGCTCCGGCGCCCCGGGTGAGCAGCACGCGCGGCTGAACCCCAAGTACCTCTTCGACACCTTCGTCATCGGTTCCTCGAACCGCTTCGCGCACGCGGCGGCGGTCGCGGTGGCCGAGGCGCCGGCGAAGGCGTACAACCCGCTCTTCATCTATGGGGAGTCGGGCCTCGGCAAGACCCACCTGCTGCACGCGATCGGGCACTACGCGCGGAGCCTCTACCCGGGCACCCGCGTGCGGTACGTGAGTTCCGAGGAGTTCACGAACGAGTTCATCAACTCGATCCGCGACGGCAAGGGCGACGCCTTCCGCAAGCGCTACCGCGATGTGGACATCCTGCTCGTCGACGACATCCAGTTCCTCGCGAGCAAGGAGTCGACGCAGGAGGAGTTCTTCCACACCTTCAACACCCTGCACAACGCGAACAAGCAGATCGTGCTCTCCTCGGACCGGCCGCCCAAGCAGCTGGTGACCCTGGAGGACCGGCTCCGCAACCGCTTCGAGTGGGGTCTCACCACCGATGTGCAGCCGCCCGAGCTGGAGACGCGCATCGCGATCCTCCGCAAGAAGGCGGTGCAGGAGCAGCTCAACGCCCCGCCGGAGGTGCTGGAGTTCATCGCGTCCCGGATCTCGCGGAACATCCGTGAGCTGGAGGGTGCGCTGATCCGGGTGACGGCCTTCGCGAGCCTCAACCGGCAGCCGGTGGACCTGGGTCTGACCGAGATCGTCCTCAAGGACCTGATCCCGGGGGGCGAGGACTCGTCGCCGGAGATCACGGCGCCGGCGATCATGGCGGCGACGGCCGACTACTTCGGTCTGACGGTGGAGGACCTCTGCGGTTCCTCGCGCAGCCGGGTCCTGGTGACGGCACGGCAGATCGCCATGTACCTGTGCCGCGAGCTCACGGACCTGTCGCTGCCGAAGATCGGCGCGCAGTTCGGCGGCCGTGACCATACGACGGTGATGCACGCGGACCGGAAGATCCGCGCGCTGATGGCGGAGCGGCGCTCCATCTACAACCAGGTCACCGAGCTGACCAACCGCATCAAGAACGGCTGACGGACCGCGTCAGCGGCCCCGCCGAAGGGCGCTCCGGGACACCTCCCGGGGCGCCCTTCGGCGTACCCGGGCCGTGGTGGGGTTGCCCGTCCCGGGCTGCGGAGAGGGGCCCGTCCCGGCCTGCGGTGAGGAGCTCGTCCCGGACCTTCGGGGAGGGCTGCTCGACGGCTGTTCGGGGGTTCCCGGGAGCTTGCTCGGCGGTTGCCCGGGGCCGCCTCGGCGCCTGTACGCCGATCGGGCTGTTCGATTACTCCGTTTCGGTGGCGGGTTCTCCACAGATTGGGGGATGATCTCCCGTCCACAGGGTGGGGACTGTCGAGTTATCCGGAACGTGTCCACAGGCCGGCGGGCTGACAGATCATCACCCCAGGTCAGGCCCTTGTGGAATTGTTGGTAAAAGATCTCCACAGGCTGTGGATGAACTTTTCGTCCACAGGGGGGCCCGGCGGTTGTCCACCGGCAACCCACAGGGGAGGGCAGGTTGCCCACAGCTTCTCCACACCGCTGTCCACTGTTCGGCAACGAAACACCCCCGCTCACCGGGGCGAGTGAAAGCGGTCACACCAAGGGAGACGTTTGGGCTGTGGGGAACCTGGGGAAAGCTGGGGACAGCGCTGGGGAGAACTCCCCATGGCCTGTGTACCGGGTGTGCAGAACTTTCGGGTGTCCACAGAGAACCCCAGTTGTCCACCGGCTCTACCCACAGGCTCGGTGGACAAAAAACAGGGCCTGACCTGCGAATACGACGTTATCCACCGTTTCCACAGGCCCTACTACTACTCCCACTTAGAGTTAGCTAGGAATCCGCTTCGAAGTGGGGCCTGTGCACAACTCGGCGCCGGAACTCCGACGCGCCCTCGTCGCGACTTGACCCCGAGCCGCACCGAGTGTCGGCGGCGTACGTCAGACTGGTTCCCGCAGTCGACGAAGAGCCAGCAACAGCAGGAGGCGGTTCCGGTGAAGATCCGGGTGGAGCGCGATGTACTCGCGGAGGCGGTGGCCTGGGTGGCCCGCAGCCTTCCGGCCCGTCCGCCGGCGCCCGTTCTCGCGGGCCTTCTGCTGAAGGCCGAGGACGGCGCGCTGAGCTTCTCGAGCTTCGACTACGAGGTCTCGGCCCGCGTCTCCGTCGAGGCGGAGGTCGAGGAGGACGGCACCGTCCTGGTCTCCGGCCGACTGCTCGCCGACATCTGCCGTGCCCTCCCCAACCGGCCGGTGGAGATTTCCACAGACGGTGTACGGGCGACCGTGGTCTGCGGCTCCTCCCGCTTCACCCTCCACACCCTGCCTGTGGAGGAGTACCCGGCGCTGCCGGAGATGCCCACCGCGACCGGCACCGTCCCCGGTGAGGTCTTCGCCTCCGCCGCGGCCCAGGTGGCCATCGCCGCCGGCCGTGACGACACGCTGCCCGTCCTCACCGGTGTGCGCATCGAGATCGAGGGCGACACGGTCACCCTGGCCTCCACCGACCGCTACCGCTTCGCGGTCCGCGAGTTCCTGTGGAAGCCGGAGTCCCCGGACGCCTCCGCGGTCGCCCTGGTGCCCGCGAAGACCCTCCTGGACACCGCCAAGGCGCTCACGAGCGGCGACACGGTCACGCTGGCGCTCTCGGGCTCCGGCAAGGGCGAGGGCCTGATCGGCTTCGAGGGCGCGGGCCGCCGCACCACCACCCGGCTGCTCGAGGGCGATCTGCCGAAGTACCGGACGCTCTTCCCCACCGAGTTCAACTCGGTCGCGGTGATCGAGACCGCCCCCTTCGTCGAGGCCGTGAAGCGCGTGGCCCTGGTGGCCGAGCGCAACACCCCGGTCCGGCTGAGCTTCGAACAGGGCGTGCTGATCCTGGAGGCCGGCTCCAGCGACGACGCACAGGCTGTGGAGCGCGTGGACGCGCAGCTCGAGGGCGACGACATCTCGATCGCCTTCAACCCGACCTTCCTGCTCGACGGTCTGAGCGCGATCGACTCCCCGGTCGCCCAGCTCTCCTTCACGACCTCCACCAAGCCGGCGCTGCTCAGTGGCAAGCCGGCCGTGGACGCCGAGGCGGACGAGGCCTACAAGTACCTGATCATGCCGGTGCGGCTCTCCGGCTGAGGCCCTGGCCGTTCATCCCGGGGGTCCGGGGATCGGCCCCCGGGAAGCCGCGGTATGCCGGTGCGGCTCTCCGGCTGAGGCCCGGAAGAGGCCCCACGGGGAGGCTCGGCAGGGGGATCGCCTGAGCGGCTGACCCCACAGGTGTGCACCGGGGTCCGGGCGTAGGCTCGGACCCGGGTAAACCGCACACGACGCTTAAGGAATCTCTGATGGAGCTCGGTCTCGTCGGTCTCGGCAAGATGGGCGGCAACATGCGTGAGCGCATCCGCCGCGCAGGCCACACCGTCATCGGATACGACCGCAATCCGGACCTCGCCGATGTCCACAGCCTCGAAGAGCTTGTGGGCAAGCTCAAGGGTCCGCGCGTCGTGTGGGTGATGGTCCCGGCCGGCGCCGCGACCCAGTCCACCGTCGACGAGCTGGCCGACCTGCTCTCCCCCGGCGACATCGTCGTGGACGGCGGGAACTCGCGCTGGACGGACGACGAGAAGCACGCCGAGGAGCTGGCGGCCAAGGGCATCGGCTTCGTCGACTGCGGCGTCTCCGGCGGTGTCTGGGGCCTGGAGAACGGCTACGCCCTGATGTACGGGGGCTCCGCCGAGGACGTGGCGAAGGTCCAGCCGATCTTCGACGCGCTCAAGCCCGAGGGCGAGTTCGGCTCGGTCCACGCGGGCAAGGTCGGCGCGGGCCACTTCGCGAAGATGGTCCACAACGGCATCGAGTACGCGATGATGCAGGCCTACGCCGAGGGCTGGGAGCTCCTGGAGAAGGTCGACTCCGTCACCGACGTGCGCGAGGTCTTCCGCTCCTGGCAGGAGGGCACGGTCATCCGTTCCTGGCTGCTGGACCTCGCGGTCAACGCGCTGGACGAGGACGAGCACCTGGACCAGCTGCGCGGCTTCGCACAGGACTCCGGCGAGGGCCGGTGGACCGTCGAGGCCGCCATCGACAACGCCGTACCGCTGCCGGCGATCACCGCCTCGCTGTTCGCGCGGTTCGCCTCGCGTCAGGACGACTCCCCGCAGATGAAGATGATCGCCGCGCTGCGCAACCAGTTCGGCGGCCACGCGGTCGAGTCCAAGAAGTAATCCACAGGCTGTGCACCCCGCGGTGCACAGCCGCCGGGGGAAGAAGGTCGGCGCCCAACCATGCACGTCACGCATCTCTCGCTGGCCGACTTCCGCTCCTACGCCCGGGTCGAGGTCCCGCTCGACCCGGGCGTCACCGCTTTCGTGGGCGCCAACGGCCAGGGCAAGACCAATCTGGTCGAGGCCGTCGGCTATCTCGCGACCCTCTCCAGCCACCGCGTCGCCTCCGACGCCCCGCTCGTCCGGATGGGGGCCGAGCGCGCGGTCATCCGCGCCGCCGTCACCCAGGGCGAGCGCTCCCAGCTGATCGAGCTCGAACTCAACCCCGGGCGCTCCAACCGGGCCCGGATCAACAGGTCCTCGCAGGTCAAACCGCGTGACGTGCTCGGCATCGTACGGACCGTGCTGTTCGCGCCCGAGGACCTCGCCCTGGTCAAGGGCGACCCCGGCGAGCGCCGGCGCTTCCTCGACGAGCTGATCACGGCCCGCACGCCGCGGATGGCGGGCGTGCGCTCCGACTACGAGCGCGTCCTCAAGCAGCGCAACACGCTCCTGAAGTCGGCCGCCATGGCACGGCGGCACGGCGGACGCGGCATGGACCTGTCCACGCTGGACGTCTGGGACCAGCACCTGGCGCGGACCGGAGCCGAGCTGCTCGCCCAGCGGCTCGACCTGATCGCCGTACTGCAGCCGCTCGCCGACAAGGCGTACGACCAGCTCGCGCCGGCCGGCGGACCGATTCTGCTGGAGTACCGGCCCTCCGCGCCGGGCACCGGGCACACCCGCGAGGAGCTGTACGAGCAGCTGATCGCCGCGCTCGCCGAGGTGCGCAAGCAGGAGATCGAGCGGGGCGTCACGCTGGTCGGACCGCACCGCGACGAACTGCTGCTCAAACTCGGCGACCTGCCGGCGAAGGGGTACGCCAGTCACGGCGAGTCCTGGTCGTACGCGCTCGCGCTGCGGCTCGCCTCGTACGACCTGCTGCGTTACGAGGGCAACGAACCCGTCCTCGTCCTCGACGACGTGTTCGCCGAGTTGGACGCGCGGCGGCGCGAGCGGCTCGCGGAGCTGGTGGCGGGCGGCGAGCAGGTCCTCGTGACGGCCGCTGTGGACGACGACGTCCCCGGGGTGCTCGCGGGGACGCGGTACGTGGTGGCCGACGGGGCGGTGGAGCGGGCATGAGCGACGAAAAGCTTCCACAGCCTGTGGACACTCCTTCGGTTCCCGAGTCCTCGGGTGTCGATCTCGCGCGGGTCGCGCTGCGCGCCGCCAAGGAACAGGCCAAGGCCAGGGGCGCGGCCGCCCAGCAGAAGAAGCAGGCCCGGCGCGGGGGCGGACTGCGCTCCGGCGCGCGCGCCGACGGGCGCGACCCCATGGCGCTCGGCGCGGCCATCAACCGGCTCATCACCGAGCGGGGCTGGGAGACGCCGGCGGCGGTCGGCGGGGTCATGGGCCGCTGGCCGCAGATCGTCGGCGAGGACCTGGCGAAGCACTGCGTACCGCTGAAGTACGACGAGGAGCCGGACGCGCGGGTGCTCACCGTGCAGTGCGACTCCACGGCGTGGGCCACGCAGCTGCGGCTGCTCGCGCCGCGGCTCGTCGCCCGTCTCAACGAGGACCTCGGGCACGGGACGGTGCGGGTGATCAAGGTGCTGGGGCCGGGGGCGCCTCGGCGGGGGTACGGGCCGCTCAGGGCGCCGGGGTCTGTCGGGCCCGGAGATACGTACGGCTAGAGCGCCGGGCTGCCGGGCTGTGGGCCGGGCTGCCGGGCTGTGGGCCGGGCTGCCGGGCTGTGGGCCGGGCTGCCGGGCTGAGGGCCGGGCTGCCGGGCTGAGCGCCGGGCTGCTGGGCTGAGGGCCGCCCGGTGGTGCGTGCGGGCGGTACGGGGTGGCGGTGCGTGGGGTGCGGGTTCAAGCAGAGGGCGCTGCGCTGGTGGGCGTTGTGCCCCCCGTCCCGCCCCGGCGGAAGGCGTGCCCACAACGTGGGTCGGAACGCGTGCGCGGCGGGAGGCGAACGTATCCGCGACGTGGTTCCGGCGGTCTCCACGGTGCGCTACGGGTCGAAGCGCTGGGTGGCCGTCAGGGGGCTCTGAAGCCCCTGTCCGGATATGGGGAGTCGTCTCGCTCCCGGACAGGGCGGCACATGCGGACTCAGGGACCGGCAAACCCCCATGAGTGTCGGCGCTACCGGTAGACTGGGAGACAATCCCGCCACCCTGCGGAACATGTCGAACGACGCAGCCGCTCCCGTATGCCCGGAGAACGGCTTGTGCTGTGCCAGAAAGGGCGCTTCGTGGCCGATTCCGGCAACCCCAACGAGAACAACCAGTACACCGCCAGCAACATCCAGGTCCTCGAAGGCCTGGATGCGGTGCGCAAGCGCCCTGGCATGTACATCGGCTCGACCGGCGAGCGCGGTCTGCACCACATGGTGCAGGAGGTCGTCGACAACTCGGTCGACGAAGCCCTGGCCGGTCACGCGGACACCATCGACGTGACGATCCTGGCCGACGGCGCCGTCCGCGTCGTCGACAACGGCCGCGGTATCCCCGTCGGCATCGTCGCGTCCGAGGGCAAGCCGGCCGTCGAGGTCGTCCTGACCGTGCTGCACGCGGGCGGCAAGTTCGGCGGCGGCGGTTACGCGGTCTCCGGCGGTCTGCACGGTGTCGGTGTCTCCGTCGTGAACGCCCTTTCCACCAAGATCGCCGTCGAGATCAAGACCGACGGCTACCGCTGGACCCAGGACTACAAGATGGGCGCGCCCACCGCGCCCCTCGAGCAGCACGAGGCGACAGACGAGACCGGTACCTCGGTCACCTTCTGGGCCGACCCGGACATCTTCGAGACCACCGAGTACTCCTTCGAGACGCTCGCGCGCCGCTTCCAGGAGATGGCCTTCCTCAACAAGGGCCTCACCCTGACGCTCACGGACGAGCGGGAGTCGGCGAAGGCCACGGTGGGTGCGGACGACCCCGAGGCGGAGGCCGCCGAGCCCGTCGCGCGCACGGTGAAGTACCACTACGAGGGCGGCATCGTCGACTTCGTGAAGTACCTCAACTCGCGCAAGGGCGAGCTGATCCACCCCACCGTGATCGACCTCGAGGCCGAGGACAAGGACAAGGCCCTCTCCCTCGAAGTCGCGATGCAGTGGAACAGCGGCTACAGCGAGGGCGTGTACTCCTTCGCCAACATCATCCACACCCACGAGGGCGGCACGCACGAGGAGGGCTTCCGCGCGGCGCTGACCTCGCTGATCAACAAGTACGCGCGCGACAAGAAGTTCCTCCGCGAGAAGGACGACAACCTCACGGGCGACGACATCCGCGAGGGTCTGACCGCGATCATCTCGGTCAAGCTGAGCGAGCCGCAGTTCGAGGGCCAGACCAAGACCAAGCTGGGCAACACGGAGGCGAAGACCTTCGTCCAGAAGGCGGTCTACGAGCACCTCAACGACTGGCTCGACCGCAACCCGGTCGAGGCCGCGGACATCATCCGCAAGTCGATCCAGGCCGCCACCGCGCGCGTGGCCGCCCGCAAGGCGCGCGACCTGACCCGCCGCAAGGGGCTCCTGGAGTCGGCGTCGCTGCCGGGCAAGCTGTCCGACTGCCAGTCGAACGACCCGGCCAAGTGCGAGATCTTCATCGTCGAGGGTGACTCCGCCGGCGGCTCGGCCAAGTCCGGCCGCAACCCGATGTACCAGGCCATCCTGCCCATCCGCGGCAAGATCCTGAACGTCGAGAAGGCCCGGATCGACAAGATCCTGCAGAACACCGAGGTCCAGGCCCTGATCTCGGCCTTCGGCACCGGTGTGCACGAGGACTTCGACATCGAGAAGCTCCGCTATCACAAGATCATCCTGATGGCGGACGCCGACGTCGACGGTCAGCACATCAACACCCTGCTGCTGACCTTCCTCTTCCGCTTCATGCGCCCGCTGGTCGAGGCCGGTCACGTCTACCTCTCCCGCCCGCCGCTCTACAAGATCAAGTGGGGCCGGGACGACTTCGAGTACGCGTACTCGGACCGGGAGCGGGACGCGCTCGTCACGCTCGGCAAGCAGAACGGCAAGCGGATCAAGGAAGACTCGATCCAGCGCTTCAAGGGTCTCGGTGAGATGAACGCCGAGGAGCTGCGCGTCACGACCATGGACGTCGAGCACCGCGTGCTCGGCCAGGTCACCCTGGACGACGCGGCGCAGGCCGACGACCTGTTCTCGGTGCTGATGGGCGAGGACGTCGAGGCGCGGCGCTCGTTCATCCAGCGCAACGCCAAGGACGTTCGCTTCCTCGACATCTGAGTCGGTCTCAGCTGACCGTACGAAAGGACTGACGACCAGCAATGGCCGACGAAATCACTCCCGGCACCACCGAAGAGCAGGGCCCCGTGGTCCGCATCGAGCCCGTCGGGCTCGAGACCGAGATGCAGCGCTCGTACCTCGACTACGCGATGTCCGTCATCGTGTCCCGCGCGCTGCCCGACGTACGGGACGGGCTCAAGCCCGTCCACCGGCGCGTCCTGTACGCGATGTACGACGGCGGCTACCGGCCCGAGAAGGGCTTCTACAAGTGCGCCCGCGTCGTCGGTGACGTCATGGGTACGTACCACCCGCACGGCGACTCCTCGATCTACGACGCGCTCGTCCGCCTCGCCCAGCCCTGGTCGATGCGGATGCCGCTCGTCGACTCCAACGGCAACTTCGGTTCCCCGGGCAACGACCCGGCCGCCGCCATGCGGTACACCGAGTGCAAGATGATCCCGCTGTCGATGGAGATGCTCCGGGACATCGACGAGGAGACCGTCGACTTCCAGGACAACTACGACGGCCGCAACCAGGAGCCGACCGTCCTGCCGGCCCGGTTCCCGAACCTCCTGGTCAACGGCTCCGCCGGCATCGCCGTCGGTATGGCGACCAACATCCCGCCGCACAACCTGCGCGAGGTCGCGGCCGGCGCCCAGTGGGCTCTGGAGCACCCCGAGGCCACCCACGAGGAGCTCCTCGACGCCCTGATCGAGCGGATCAAGGGCCCGGACTTCCCCACCGGCGCGCTCGTCGTCGGCCGCAAGGGCATCGAGGAGGCGTACCGCACCGGCCGTGGCTCGATCACGATGCGCGCGGTCGTCGAGGTCGAGGAGATCCAGAACCGCCAGTGCCTGGTGGTCACGGAGCTGCCGTACCAGACCAACCCGGACAACCTCGCGCAGAAGATCGCCGACCTGGTGAAGGACGGCAAGATCGGCGGCATCGCCGACGTCCGCGACGAGACCTCGTCCCGGACCGGCCAGCGCCTCGTCATCGTGCTCAAGCGCGACGCCGTCGCCAAGGTCGTCCTGAACAACCTCTACAAGCACACCGACCTGCAGACGAACTTCGGCGCGAACATGCTGGCGCTCGTCGACGGCGTGCCGCGCACCCTCTCGCTCGACGCGTTCATCCGCCACTGGGTGACGCACCAGATCGAGGTCATCGTCCGCCGGACCAAGTTCCGGCTGCGCAAGGCCGAGGAGCGCGCCCACATCCTGCGCGGTCTCCTCAAGGCGCTCGACGCCATCGACGAGGTCATCGCGCTCATCCGGCGCAGCGACACCGTCGAGATCGCCCGCGGCGGCCTGATGGACCTGCTGCAGATCGACGAGATCCAGGCCAACGCGATCCTGGAGATGCAGCTCCGCCGGCTCGCCGCCCTGGAGCGCCAGAAGATCGTCGCCGAGCACGACGAGCTCCAGGCGAAGATCAACGAGTACAACGCGATCCTGGCCTCGCCGGAGCGCCAGCGCTCGATCGTCAGCGAGGAGCTGGCCGCGCTCGTCGAGAAGTTCGGCGACGACCGCCGCTCCAAGCTGGTGCCCTTCGACGGTGACATGTCCATCGAGGACCTGATCGCCGAGGAGGACATCGTCGTCACCATCTCGCGTGGCGGCTACGTGAAGCGGACGAAGACCGAGGACTACCGCTCGCAGAAGCGCGGCGGCAAGGGCGTGCGGGGCACGAAGCTGAAGCAGGACGACATCGTCGACCACTTCTTCGTCTCCACGACCCACCACTGGCTGCTCTTCTTCACCAACAAGGGCCGGGTCTACCGGGTCAAGGCGTACGAGCTGCCCGACGCCGGCCGTGACGCGCGCGGCCAGCACGTGGCCAACCTGCTCGCCTTCCAGCCGGACGAGCAGATCGCCCAGATCCTGGCGATCCGCGACTACGAGGCCGCGCCGTACCTGGTGCTCGCCACCAAGGCCGGTCTGGTCAAGAAGACCGCGCTGAAGGACTACGACTCGCCGCGTTCGGGCGGTGTCATCGCGATCAACCTCCGGGAGACGGAGGGCGGCGGCGACGACGAGCTGATCGGCGCGGAGCTGGTCTCCGCCGAGGACGACCTGCTGCTCATCAGCAAGAAGGCGCAGTCGATCCGCTTCACCGCCACCGACGACGCGCTGCGTCCGATGGGACGCGCCACGTCGGGCGTCAAGGGGATGAGTTTCCGTGCCGACGACGAACTGCTCTCGATGAATGTCGTCCGGCCCGGTACGTTCGTCTTCACCGCGACCGACGGCGGGTACGCGAAGCGCACCCCCGTCGACGAGTACCGCGTCCAGGGCCGTGGCGGCCTCGGTATCAAGGCCGCCAAGATCGTGGAGGACCGTGGCTCCCTCGTGGGCGCGCTGGTGGTCGAGGAGACGGACGAGATCCTCGCCATCACGCTGTCCGGCGGTGTGATTCGTACGCGAGTCAACGAAGTCAGGGAGACCGGCCGTGACACCATGGGCGTCCAGCTGATCAACCTGGGCAAGCGCGATGCCGTCGTCGGCATCGCACGGAACGCCGAGGCCGGCAGCGAGGACGAGGACGCCGACGACGCGGACGAGATCGGCGGCGCCGAAGACGCCGTGGAGGCGTCCGAGGACGTGGTGGTCGAGACCGAGGCGGTCGGGACCGAGGCAGTCGAGGGCACGGAGCCCTCGGCCGGGGAGCACGAGGAGTAAGAGCGTGAGTGGAGCCACGGGCGCCGGATCGGCGGCCGCCGGAGCTTCTGCTGGTGCTGGAGCGAACGGCGCCCGTGGCCCCGCCACGGACTCCCAGGGGGTTGCGGTGACGGACACTCGAGGGCAGCAGCCCTCGTACGAGACCTACAACGGGCCGCTGCCCGGCGAGCGTGCGGGCACGCAGCAGCCGGGCGGGCCGTACCACCCGCCGCAGGCGTACGGCGCCGCGGTGCCGGGCGGCACGGCGGGCGGCCAGACCGGGGCCGTACGCCGGCCGCGTACGGGGGCACGCACGACGCCCCGTACGCGCAAGGCGCGGCTGCGGGTGGCCAAGGCGGATCCGTGGTCGGTGATGAAGGTGAGCTTCCTGCTCTCCATCGCGCTGGGCATCTGCACGATCGTCGCCGCGGCGGTGCTGTGGATGGTCATGGACGCCATGGGCGTGTTCTCGACGGTCGGCGGCACGATCAGCGAGGCCACGGGCTCGAACGAGTCCAACGGCTTCGACCTGCAGTCGTTCCTCTCGCTGCCCCGGGTCCTGATGTTCACCTCGGTGATCGCCGTGATCGACGTGGTCCTGATGACCGCCCTGGCGACCCTGGGCGCGTTCATCTACAACCTGTCGGCCGGCTTCGTCGGCGGTGTGGAGCTCACGCTCGCCGAGGACGAGTAGGACGCGCGGGGCCGGTCCGGGAACGGATTTTGGGACTGGCCCCCACGTGCGCTAATCTTCAGGAGTCAGCGCGCGGGACACACACCGCAAAGCGCGGCGGGGCTATAGCTCAGTTGGTTAGAGCGCATCCCTGATAAGGATGAGGCCACAGGTTCAAATCCTGTTAGCCCCACAGTATCGATCGACCCGGACGGTTACTCCGTCCGGGTCGATTTCGTTTGTCCCGGGCCTGGTCGGTGACGTCCGGGGCGCGTCGGGGGTTTGAAGCTCGCACAGGTCACCGATCGGTATCGGTCGATGTGTAGAGTGGGCGTCAGAAGTCTCCTACGTCAACGAAAGACGAGGTCGCGCGGTGAAGAAGCTGCTCCTGGTCGCACTGGCCGCCATCGGCGGGCTCCTCGTGTACCGCCAGATCCAGGCGGATCGCGCCGAGCAGGACCTGTGGACGGAGGCGACCGACTCCGTGCCCGCAGGTTCGGGTGTCTGAGACGAAGACCGTCTGTGGGTGAAGCCCCGGCCGCGCGTGAGCGGGCCGGGGCTTTGCTTTGCCTGAGCAAATTGTCGACTTGCTTAAGTGAAGAGGTGGAGGGCGCGTGAAGACGCAGGCCGGGATCGGCCGGAGGGCGGGGGCCCTGATCACGGCGGCCGCGGCGGTGGGAACGGTCGCGGTGCTACCAGGTCAGGCGGTGGCGCTGCCCGGTCAGGCGGTCGCGTCGCCCGGCACGACGGTGGGGGCGCTGCCCCGGCAGGCGGTGGCGGCCGAGGGCGCCCCTCTGCCGCCGTACACCTTCGACAGCGCGGCGCAGCGGGTCCAGGGGGCCGCTTCGAGCTCCGACGCCGTGTCGCTGAAGACCGGGCAGACCTACCGCGACACGCTCAAGAAGGACGGCAAGGTCTACTACCGGGTCGACCTCGACGACAAGCGGAACGCGTACGTCTCCGTGGTCGCCGTCCCCAGGAGCGGCGGCAGGGTCGAGTACGGCGACGGCGTCAAGATCAGCATGCAGGACGGCTCCGGCACCGAATGCGGCTACCAGCAGGTGAACTTCTCCTCGGCCGAGTACACCCGGCCGCTCGCCGCGTACGCCCGCCGGATCGTCGACGCCGACAGCTCCAGCTGCCAGCGTGCCGGCGCCCACTACGTGCTCGTCGAGCGGGAGTCGAAGGCGACCTCCAGCCAGGACGACTGGGACCTGGAGATCCGGTACGCGGCCGAGCCCGGCCTGAAGAAGGCCGGTCCGACCGGGCTGCCCGAGGTCTGGGCCTCCGGCACGCCCGCGCCGCCCACGGGCCGGCCCGCGAAGCGACAGGGCGGCTCGGGGATCCATGACGCCACCTCGCTGACGCAGGGCGAGTGGCGGTCCGACATCCGGCCGGGGCAGACGCTCTTCTACCGGGTGCCGGTCGACTGGGGGCAGCAGCTCTTCGCCAGCGCCGAACTCGGCAGCAGCGCCGGCGGTGACGAGTACGTCGGCAACGCCCTGGTCCTCTCCCTGGAGAACCCGGCGCTCGGACACGTCGACGAGAAGACCGCCGGCTACGACGGGAAGCCCTCGACCCTGGAGCTGGACCCGCTGCGGCCGGTGGCCCACGAGAACCGCACCTCGTACCAGGACGCCACCAGCGGCATGCGGTTCGCCGGCTGGTACTACCTCGCGGCGACGCTCAGCCCGGAGATCGCCGCGGAGTACGGGGACAAGGCGGTGCCGCTGACCCTGCGGGTCTCCGTGCGGGGCACCGCGAAGTCGGGCCCCGGCTACGACGGCGACCCGGGGCCGTTCAAGGTGACCCCCGACGACAAGGAGGCCGCCGCGAACGGCGCCAGTGGGGCGCGGGCGGCGGAGCGGAACGGCTCCATGAAGGTCGTCGCGATGGCCGGGATCGGCAGCGGGACGGCGCTGCTGCTCGGCCTCGGCGCGTGGACGCTGGTGGCGCGGCGGCGGGCGGCGTAGCGCCCTCGCGGGTTTGTCGGAGGGCCGCAGGAGGCTTCGCGGGCACACCGGGCTGCGCGGACGCAGGGGCTCGGCCGGGGCTCAGGTCTGGCTGAGGGCCCAGAAGCCGACCGTGAAGCACGCCAGAGCGAGCAGGAGGACCGGGATCGTCACCTTCGGGGACGGTCCCGGTCGGCGTACGGGGGCGGGTGGGCGTACCGGGGCGGGCGGGGTGTGCTGCCCGGGAACCTGATCGGGGTGAGCGGTGTATGGATAAGTGGGGGCTTGTCCGTACGGAACTCCCGCGGTGGGGGTCTGTGCGAAGGAGGGGGTCGGGTGGGTGACCGGTGGGGGCAGATGGAAGCTGCCCGTCTCCGAGGGGTCGTGCTGGGCCTGGTACTGCGGCTGTGGGGGCTGCTGCCGGGGCGGTACGGGCGCCGCGGGGGGCGTCGTCGGTACGGCGGCCGGGGACGGGCCCTGGGCGGCCTGGGCGGCGCTGGGGGCCACCGTGTCGGAGGGGCCCGTGGGGCCCTCGGGGCCGAAGCCCGGCGGCAGGGGACCGAGCTGGTCGAAGATCTCGACCGGCTGCTCGTCGGCGCCCGGCTCGGGGAGCATCTCGACGGCGGCGCTCAGCGCTTTGCGCGCGCCCGTGGCCGTCCGGAAGCGGGCCTGTGGATCGGGCTGGAGCAGTCCGGCGATGACCTGCCACAGGGGTTCCGGGATGCCCTCGGGGGCGCTCGGGGTGCCGTACGCGCGGAAGTGCTCGACGAGGGCCTGCGAGTCCGGCCTGCGGCCCTGGAGGAGATAGAGCGCGACCAGGCCGACGGCGAAGAGGTCGGCGGTGAAGTCGGGCTCGGCGCCGAGGAGCTGCTCGGGCGCGAAATACCCGGGCGTGCCCACGACGTAGTTGGTCTCGGTCAGGCGCGGCTCGCCCTTGCGCATGGAGATGCCGAAGTCAGAGAGCCGCAGGTGCGGCCGCCCGGTGCCGGTGACGTCCATGAGGATGTTCGCGGGCTTGATGTCCCGGTGCACGACCCCCTCGGCGTGCACCGTGGCCAGGCCCGAGAGCAGCTGGTCGAGCAGGACGCAGACGAACCGGGGCGGCAGCGGGCCGTAGTCGCCGATGACGTGGGCGAGAGAGCCGCCGGCGACCAGGTCCATGGTGAACAGGACCTTGTCGTCGTCGGCGGCCCAGCTGGCCGGGGCGAGGACGTGCGGGTGATCGATCCGCAGCGCCTGCTCGCGGACGAAGCGGAGCAGGGTGTGCGCGTCGCTCTGCAGCAGCACCTTGGCCGCCACGTAGCGGCGGCGCCGGTGGTCCCAGGCACGCCATACCGCGCCCGCCCCGCCCCGCCCGATCGGATCGACCAGCTCGTACCGTCCGGCGAAGACCTCACCCATCGTGCTGCGTCCGCTCCCCGTTGGTTCGTCTCTCGGCGATGCCGGCCGGCCGCCGACCGCGTCAGTTCTGGTGCGACTCGTAGTGCGCGACCGCGTCCGCGGTGCGCCCGGCGCCGTACACCCGGAGGAACTCTGCCAGTTCCGGATGGGCGGGGGCGAGGGAGTCGGCCGCGTCGATGATGTCGCCCGCCGCCGCTACGGAGCGCAGTAGCGACTGGATCTCGCGGACCACCCGGCGGACGGTCGGAGCGCCGGAGCCGGTGCTGGTGTTAACCGTGCTGGTGAGGACGGAGCCGCCCTGCGACTTCTTGACCTCGTCCATGCGGTCGGTGGCCTCGGCGGCGCTGACACTGCCGTCGGCGACCTGCACGGCGAGCTCCTGGAGGGCTTGGACGCGCTGGACGACGGCCGGATTGCCGATCTTGGCACGCTGGCCGCTCATCAGCTGGGACAGCATGGGCGCGGACAGCCCGAGCACGGCCGCGAGCCTGGCCTGATTGAGCCCGAGATCGTCGATCAGCCGACGGAAGAGCGCCCCCAGCGGCTCTCCGTACCAACTGCGCTGAAGCTCTCTGGCTCTAGCCGTGGCTTCCTGCTGCGCTGCGTCCATCACTTCTCCCCATCCCTGCGGTTCGCCACTGCGAACCTCGATCAGCATCTTACGGAGAGTGGTCGCTGACCGGGAGTCCCAATCCTTTTGCCGGACATGGGGGGTGACCCGGTACGCTGTCCTCGTTCCGGGGCCTTAGCTCAGTTGGTAGAGCGCTGTCTTTGCATGGCAGATGTCAGGGGTTCGACTCCCCTAGGCTCCACCGGTGAATGCCCCCTGGACTGCGGAAACGCGGTTTCAGGGGGCATTTTTCGTGCCCCGGGCTTGACCTGAACCTCGGTTCAACTTCTAGCGTGCTGCCCAGTCGAGAAGTCGTCGGAACCGCCGACCTCATGGGGGAAACAGCCGTGCCCGAGAAGCGCCTGCGCATCGCCGTCGTCATCGCCAGTGTCCGGGAGGGGCGGTTCGGCCCGGTCGTCGCGCGCTGGTTCGTCGACCAGCTCGGCGAGCACGCCGACCTGGAGGTGGACACGATCGACCTCGCCGAGGTGGGGCTGCCGATGGTCTTCCCCGCGTTCGGCGCCCAGCCGGCCGGGGACACCGCCGTGGCCGCCGAGGCGGTCCGAGGGCGGCTCGCGGCGGCCGACGCCTTCGTCGTCGTCACACCCGAGTACAACCACAGCTTCCCGGCCTCGGTGAAGAACCTCATCGACTGGCACAACGTCGAGTGGCACGCCAAGCCCGTCGGCTTCGTCTCCTACGGCGGGATGGCCGGCGGTCTGCGCGCCGTCGAGCAGCTCCGCCCGGTCTTCGCCGAGGTCCACGCGGTCACCGTCCGGGACACCGTCAGCTTCCACAACGCCTGGTCGCAGTTCGACGCGGACGGCGCGCCGACCGACGCGGAGAGCTGTGGCACCGCGGCCAAGCTGATGATCGACCGGCTGCGGTGGTGGGCGGTGGCGCTCAGCGAGGCGCGCGCCGCCAGCCCGTACACGGTGTGACGGATCAGGCCCCGTCGGACTCGCCCGGGTCGGACCCGGCCCGGGCGGACTCCGACCGGTCGGGCCCGGCCCCGTCGGAGCCGAGCCCGTCGGGGTTGGCCAGGAGGCAGCCGGTGAAGGACATGCAGCCGCAGCCGATGCACTCCTCGAGGCGGTCCCGCAGTTCCGTCAGGCGGTCCAGCCGGGCGTCGAGGTCCTTCCGCCAGCACCGGGAGATCCGCGCCCAGTCCTCCGCCGTGGGCGTCCGGCCCTCCGGGAGGAGGCCGAGGACGGCCCGCACCTCCGACAGCGGGATGCCCAGCTGCTGCGACATGCGGATGAACGTGACCCTGCGCAGTACGTCCCGCGGGTAGCGGCGCTGGTTGCCCAGGGTGCGTTCGCTGGCGATGAGGCCGCGGCGCTCGTAGAAGCGGAGCGTGGAGGTCGGTACGCGGCTGCGGGCGGCGAGTTCGCCGATCGTGAGGTGGGCGGGCTTCGGCGGTGAGCCGGTCCGCAGCGTGCCGGCCGTGGCGGCCGTGGTGGCCGCGGGGGCCGTGGCGGCCGTGCCGGCCGTGGGGGTCACCGGGGCGTCCTGCCGGCGGCGTGGAACGTCCGCTCCACGTCCTGGGCCCAGTAGTAGGTCCGGCCGGCCCGCTTCTCGCGGCGCCACCGCTGTTCGCTGGCGAGCCGGTACACCGTGCCGGAGGGGACGCCCCGCAGATGGGCCACCTCGGCGGGGCTGAGCCACTCCGAGGCCCGCCGGGCGCCTCCCGGGTGGCCGGTGGGCTCCGTGGGGCCCGTACCGTCCGTGTGGCCCGTGCCTGTGCCTTCCGGACGGCTCCCCGCGCCGAGGCGGCGGCCGAGACGGGTCCACTCGGCCGCGGGCCAGCGGTGTGCGGGGGTCGCGGTGCAGACGATGTCCGACAGGGCGGCGCCGCCGCCGGTGTGGACCCGCGCCACCAGGCTGCCGGAGCAGTCGGGTTCGGCGCACGTGCCGACCTCGAGCCGGCGTACCGGTTCGGGTTCGACGATCCGGCGGGCGGTGTGGACCAGCCGGCTCAGCTCACCGCTCGCGTCGGCCGCCGTGTCGTGCGCCGCCAGCCAGGTGACGTGCAGGCGGAGGAAGCCGGCGAGTGCCGGGACCGTGCGCGACGGGGGCGCGATCCGGCGCTCGTGCGCCACGAGGCCACCCCACGAGCCGAGCACCGAGAGGATCGACGCCCGCGCCTCGGCGGCGCGGATGTTGAGGCGGATGCCGGGTGCCGGGCCGCCGGTGCCGCGGCCGCCGGCCGTCATGGCGCCGCTGCGGCTGTTCTCGAGCACCGACTCGCAGGAGGCGTAGAGGTGGGGGAGCTGTTCCAGGTCGGCGGCCAGTCGCTGTGCGCAGATGTGGCACAGCCGGCTCCTTCCGAGGGCGGGGCGGGGCTCGCGGGCCGCGCACCCGGCTCCACCGCAGAGCCGTACCGCCGCTTTCCGTTCCACGTGATGCGTGTCCATGGCCCGACGGTAGGCAGCCCGCTCGGGCCCCGACAATGCGCGCAGTTCTAAGCTTTCGCTAAGCCATGAGGGCCGTGCGGCACCGATCCGATATCGTGGTGCGCTCCTTTGACAACGTGTTGTTCAGGGGAGCGGTATGTAATATTCCGATTGACATACTCTGAGTGATGCAGCTCACACCAGCCATCTTGATGGCTGATTGGGCACTCGCCTAGACTCCGATTGTGCTAGCGAACGGGGGCTTGTGTGGCGCATCCATTTCAAACCCGCACATGCGCGCTCTGTGCGGAAAAACGACGAAGTGTTTCCGTGCTCTCCCCTTTTCCTGTGGCATGGCGACGGGTCATGCCGTTTCCGGTGCATTCCAAGTGCAGGGATCTGGACGAGAGTGGGCCTAGATGCTGATTTTGGTGGTGGCGGGAGACAGAGAATTCTCCGTCGAGGTGACCAGAGATCTGGAGAGCGGCGGCCACAGGGTGGAGAAGGCGGACGGGCTCGGCGCGGTGCTCGCGCGCTCGCAGGACGTCGACGCCGTCCTCTTCGATCTGAGCTTATCCGGAACCGAAGGCTTCGAGGTGTGCCGGGCGATACGTTCCGCATCCTCGGTGCCACTCATCGTCACCGATGTGCGTGACGACGAATTCGACCGCGTGCTCTGTTTCAAGCTCGGCGTCGACGACTACGTCGTCCGGCCGTGCACCACCCGGGAGTTGGTGGTCCGGCTCGAAGCGGTCGTCCGGCGGGTCGGCGACACCTGGCAGCCCTGGAAGGGCGTGGCCGCGCACAGCGAACAGGTCAACGACCTGGGTGCGGTGCGGATCGGTCTGCGCAGCCGGGTCGTCGCGGTGTACGGGCGCGAAGTGGCGCTCACGCGCAAGGAGTTCGACATCCTGGCGCTTCTCGCGTCCGCCCCGGGACGGGTCTTCACCCGGGAGGACATCATGCGGGAGGTCTGGGGCCATGACGGCGCCGGCGACACCCGGACGCTCGGTGTGCACATGGTCGGGCTCCGGCGGAAGCTGGGCATCGCGTCGCTGGTCGAGACGGTCCGCGGCATCGGCTTCCGGTTGAGCGTGACACGGCCGACCCGTGTCGGCGCCGGTGCCGGGCAGGTGGCCGGGCAGAGTGCCGAGCCGGGTCTGAGTCGGGTCTGAGTCGGGCCTGAGCCGGTCTCATTGCAGGTGGGCGGGGGTGGCGCCGTGACACGGCGCCACCCCCGCCCGTCCGCGTTCCAGGGCCGGCCGACGGCGCCGTTCAGCGCTTGCTCGCCGGAACCTAGTGAAAACATAGAAAAGAGCTGCTTGTTCTTTGCGCGGCCGCCGAAGAAGCTACTGCGTAATGTCCCGTGAATTGATTCCGGGAACGGGTCGACGGACAAGCGGAGGCGACAGATGGCTGCGATCACGACGGACGACAGGCAGCAGATCAAGAAGATCGTCTGTGACATCCTCGAACTGGAGGAGGATGAAATCACGGAGACGAGTCTCTTTGTGGAGGAGCACGACGCCGACTCCATGCGGCTGATTGAAATACTCTCCTCACTCGAACTTAATCTGAAGGTCACTCTGGAGCAGGCCGACATGGCACGGATGGTGAATCTGGCCGGCGTGTACGAGGTCGTTTCGGAATCCAATCGATGACCGGCCCCGATAAAAGGCGTCCCCGGCTGGACCTCGTCGGCTGGTCGGCGACCTCCCCGTTCGGCATCGGCCGGTCGGCCTTCGCCGAGGGACTGCGCGAGGGCCGGGCCACCGCGACGGCCCTCGACCACGAGCAGTGGCAGGTTCCGGCCGGTCGCGCCTGCCTGGTGCCCGACTTCGAGGTCCGCGCGGTGCTCGGCAAGAAGGGCACCCGGATGATGAACCGGGTGACCGGACTGGCCGTCGGCACGGTCGGCGAGCTGCTCGCCGACATGGACCGGTCGGCGCTCACCCCCGAGACCACCGGCATGGTGCTGGGCACCACCGGTGGCAGCGTGCAGAGCACCCTGGACCTGACCCGCGGCTCCCTCTCCGGCGAGCGACCGTTTCACGTGGAACCAGGCCTCATCCCGTACAGCGTGATGAACGGGGCAGCCGGACAGGTCGCCATCTGGCACGAGCTGAAGGGCCCCAACGCCACTCTGGCCGCAGGGCGTTCCGCCGGAGTGCTCGCCCTGAGCTACGCGCGGCGGCTGCTGCTCACCGGCCGGGCCGGGGTCGTGCTCTGCGGCGCCGCCGAGGAGTACTCGACCGCCCGCGCGTGGCTGGCCCGGCACACCGCCGACCCCGCCGCCGGCGAACCGCTCCTCGGTGAGGGCTGCGCGATGTTCGCGCTCGCCGCCGCCCCGGCGGACGCCCCGGCCGCGCCCGCGTCGCTCGTCGGCGTCAAGGCCATGACGTGCAGCGACGGGAACTGGGCCGCGGTCGTCCGGCGGTGTGTCGAGCAGGTGCTGCGCGACGCGGACGCCAAGCCGACCGACGTCTGGGCGGTCAGCCCGTCGGGCGCCGCAGGCCCCGGCGGCGACGCGGAACAGGCCGTCGCGGAGGAGCTGGCCGCGGCCGGCGGCATCGAGGTGCCGGTCGCCCCTCTCGTCGGCGAGGGCCACGCGGCCTCCGCCGCGTTCCAACTGGCCGCCGTACTGAGTCGTGCCGAGACCGACGAGCGGTCCACCGGCCGTCTCTCCCTCGTCACCACCACCGACGAGGCCGGCACCGTCGCCGCCGCACTGCTGCGGCACCACTGAGAAACCACCGGTCCCCCTGGGGGTGTCCCGCCGATCACGCCGGGCGCGGTCCCGAGCCGATCGACAGGGACACCCCCAGGACGGTTTCCGGGTCGTCGCGGCAACGAAAGAGGTCTGCACGATGATCACCCTGGAAGCGATCGAGTCCCACTTCCCCGCACGCACGGTCTCGGTCGAGGACCGCGCGGCCGAACTCGGTCTGACCGCGGAGCAGACGCACATGTTCCGCCGCCACTTCGGAATCGACCGCATGCGGTACGAGCCCTCCCTCGGCATCGTCGAGCAGCTGGTGCCGGCGGCCGAGCGGGCCCTCGCCGGCACCTCGCCGGCCGCCGTACGCCACCTGGTCTTCGCCCACGCCCTGCACGGCGCCGACCAGCTGTCGCCCGACACGCTCCGGGAGGTCGCCCGCCGGCTCGGCCTGGAGCACGCCAACGCGTTCGCGGTCACCCAGCAGAACTGCGCCGTGTCGATGTCCGCGCTCGACATCGCGGGCACGCTGCTCCAGGCCGAGGAGGACCCGTCCGCACGCGCCCTCGTCGTCGTCGGCGACAAGCCGCTGACCCAGGAGGCGCAGCTCATCATGAACACCTGCGTCGTGGCGGACGGCACCGCCGCCGCGCTCGTGGCGAACGACGGTCCCGGTGTCCCCGTCCGCTCCTTCGCCACGCGCACCCTCGGGCAGTTCTCCGACGGTGTCCTCTCCACCCCCGAGACCTTCCGGGCCGCCGCCGAGGCGCGGCCCCGGGTGCTCGCGGAGGTGATGGAGGAGGCCGTGCGGGGCGCCGGCTGCACGCTCGACGACGTCCAGTGGTTCGTCCCGCCCAGCCCCAACCTGGTGTTCTGGCAGGACGCCGTCCCGGACGACGAGCTGCGGGCGCGCTTCTTCCTCGACAACATCCCGCGCTACAGCCACTGCCTGGCCGCCGACGTCCTCGCCAACTACGCGACCCTGCGCGAGGAGAAACGCCTCGAACCGGACCGGCCGGTCATGCTCGTCGCCATCGGCGTGGGCATGACCTTCTCCGCCATGGTCGTCGTCCCCGGGACCGAGCACGGGGCGGTGGCCCGATGAGCCTGCGCCTGCGCTCCGCCGTGGAGCACGTCGAGACGCCCGCCGTCGGCGTGGCCCCGCCGCAGCACACGGAACTCGTGGAACGGCTGCTCGCCCGCGTACCGGAGGAGCCGGACGCGCTGGCCCCCGACCTGGTGGCCCTGGTCTACGCGGTGGCCGATCCCCAGGGTCACAAGACCACGGCCTCGCACCTCAACCACCGCACCGGTGGGGCCGCGCACGGCTTCGCCCTCACCGACCAGGGCGTCGGCGGACCGTTCATCGCGCTGCGGGTGGCTCGCGCGTACGCCAGGACCGGCCGAGGCACCGCGCCCCTGGTGGCCGTCGTGGAGAGCGGGGGTACGGCCGGGGCGAGCGCCGCGTCCGGTGTCCTGCTCCGACTCGACGGAAGCGATGGGCGCGACGGACGCCGCGAAGTCGACGGAGCCGACGGAGCCGACGGAGCCGACGGAGCCGACGGAGCCGGCGGACGCCGCGGACCCGATGGACCTGATGGACCCGAGGGGCGCGGGGGACTCGCCCTGGCCGACACGGTGGCGGTACCCGTCGACCGGCTCGCCCAGGCGTGGGCGGAACTCGTACCCGAAAAGGGCCGACTGCTGCTCGTCCTCGGGCCCGGCACCGACCCGGGAGCCGCCCCCGCCGAGCGCACCGACGTCCGTACGGCACCGGCGGACAGCTCGTGCACCGCCGTGTGGCGACTCCTCGCCCAGGAGGCGGAGTCCTGGCGGGGCCGGTACGCCACGGTCGCGCTGTGCGCCGTCGACACGGCCACCGGCACCGGCCACCTCGCAGTACTGCGTGACCTGGACGACGAAAGCGAACCGCCTGCGGGCAGCACCGAGGAAGAGGAAGCTCGACATGGATGACGTGACTGCGGCGGGCGGGCAGCGGCCCGCGTACGACCGCGTGGTGGTGACCGGCCTCGGCGTGTTCTCCAGCATCGGCGTGGGCGTCGAGGAGTTCACCGAAGGACTGCGGTCCGGGCGGAACGGCGTCTCGCCGATCACCGCCTTCGACACCACCGGCTTCGACCACGCCAACGGCTGCGAGATACGGGACTTCGACCCCACGCCGTGGCTGCGCCGGTGGAAGCAGGAGGAGCTGGGCCGTACCGCCCAGTTCTCCGTGGCGGCGGCGCGGATGGCGGTCGCCGACGCGGGGCTCACCGACGAGGAGCTGCGCGCCCGGCGCGTCCAGGTCGCCGTCGGCACGACGGACGGCGAGTCGCAGGACCTGGACCGGCTGGCCGCCGACTGGGTCGCGGCCGGGCCGGAGACCTGGGACCCGGAAACCGCCCGGCGCGTGGGGGCGGGCCGGCTCTCGGCCGCCGTGGCCTCCGAGTTCGGCCTGACCGACAGCGAGGCCGTCACCCTGGCCACCGCGTGCTCGGCCGGCAACTACGCGATCGGCATGGGGCTCGACGCCCTGCGGGTCGGCGACGCGGACATCGCCCTCTGCGGCGGCGCCGACGCCATGTGCCAGAAGTCCTTCTCGGCCTTCTACCGGCTCGGCACCATCGCCCCGGACTTCTGCCGGCCGTTCGACAAGGACCGGCAGGGCATCCTCACCGGCGAGGGCGCCGGTGTCCTCGTCCTGGAGCGCCTCGACTCTGCCCTCGCGCGCGGCGCCCGGATCCACGCCGAGGTGCTCGGATACGGGCTGACCTGCGACGCCCATCACCCGGTGCAGCCCAACCAGTCGAGCATCGCCCGTTGTATGCAGCTGGCGCTCGACGACGCGGGGGTGGCCCCGCAGGACGTCGACCTCATCTCCGCGCACGGCACCGGCACGCGGACGAACGACGTGACCGAGTCCCGGGCCATCCGGGACGTGTACGACAGCGCCCCGCCCCGCACCGTCTCGCTCAAGTCGATGCTCGGTCACACGATGGGCGCGGCGAGCGCGCTCGCGGCGGTGGCCTGCTCGGTGGCGCTCACGGAGGGGTTCATCCCGCCGACGATCAACCACCGGGAGACGGATCCCGAGTGCGAGATCGACTGCGTGCCGAACGAGTCGGTCCCGGCGCGGCTGCGGGTGGTGCAGAACAACGGGCTCGCGTTCGCGGGCAACAACGCGATCGTCGTGCTCGGTCACTATCCGGCCGACTCGGACTCGGACTCGGACTCGGACTCGGACTCGGACTCGGACTCGGACTCGGACTCGGACTCGGAGGCGGGCTCGGACGCGTCCGTGGACGCCTCCGCCGTCGCCGACGCCGTCCGTTCCTGATGGTGGAAAGCGAGGACAGGGTCATGCCAGAGGGCCGTCGGGTCGGGTTCGGGGTGCTCGCGCTCGTGCTCGGCATCACGCTCGCCGTCCTCGACCAGGTGATCGTCGGCACCGCGCTGCCCACCATGGTCGGCGAACTCGGGGGCCTCAGCCTCCTCCCGTGGGTCGTCACGGCCTACGGCCTCGCCACCGCGGTCACCACCCCGCTCTGGGGCAAGTTCGGCGACCTCTACGGCCGTCGCCGTACCTTCATGGCCGCCATCGGCATCTTCCTCGTCGGCTCGATGGCGGCCGGCCTCTCCCAGAACATGACGCAGCTCGTCGGCTTCCGCACCCTCCAGGGGCTGGGCGCCGGCGGTCTGTTCGTCGGCGCCTTCGGCCTCGTCGGCGACCTCGTCCGCGACCCCGCCGGGCGGATCAAGGTGCAGTCCGTGATCGGCGCCGTCATTCCCGTCGCGCTCGTCGGCGGCCCACTGCTCGGCGGCGTGCTCACCGAACACGCCGACTGGCGCTGGGCGTTCTACCTGAACGTGCCCGTCGGCGCCGTCGCGCTCGCCGCCACCGCCCTCGGTGTCCCCGCCGTCGCACGGGGCGCCAAGGCGCGTATCGACTACGTCGGCGCCGCCCTCCTCACGGTCGCGGTCGTCGCCGTGACCCTGCTCGCCGGATGGGCGGGTACGCGGTACGCCTGGGGCTCCTGGCAGATCATCGGCCTGGCCGTCGTCGCGGCGGCGGCCCTGGCGGTCCTCGTCCGGGTCGAGCGCCACGCGGCCGAACCGATGCTGCCGCCCCGGCTGTTCCGCTCCCGGGACTTCAACCTGGCGCAGATCCTCGGTCTGCTGCTGGCCGCCGGCCAGCTCGCCGTCATGGTCCACCTCCCCCTCTATCTGCAGACCGTGCAGGGCGTGTCGCCCACGATCAGCGGGCTCCTGCTGCTGCCCTTCATGGGCGGCATGATCACCGCGCAGCTCCTCGCCGCCCGGCTCGTGCTGCGCAGCGGACGGATCCGCCTGCCGGCGCTCGCCGGCTCCGCCACGGCGACCGCCGGGCTCGCCCTGCTGACCTTCCTGGACACCGGCACCTCGGCGGGCCTCGCCGCCTCCGTCTGCGTGGTGGCCGGCTTCGGCATCGGCCTGGTGCTCCAGATCACCCTCGTCATCACCTTCGGCAGCACCGAGGAGCGCGACATCGGCGTCGCCAGCGGTCTGCTCAACCTCTTCCGCGCCGTCGGCGGTTCGCTGGGCGTCGCCCTGCTCGGCTCCGTCTACACCGCCGTGTCCGAGTCCACCCTGACGGAGCGGCTCGGCGCCGCGGAGGCCCACGCCCTCGCCGCGTCCAGCCAGCACCTCGACCCCGAGGCGCTGCGGCAGCTGCCGGCCGCGTCCCTCACGGCCTTCCGCGAGGCGGCGGTGGACGGACTGCACGGCCTGGTGATCGGGGCCGGCGTCCTGGCCGCGATCGGCTGCGCCGCGGCGTGGCTGCTGCGGCCACGGGTGCCCGTGCCCGGGGAGGGAACGGACCAGAAGACGGGGGCCGATCCCGTGGTGGCGGAAAGCATTTAGCGCAAACTTAGCCGGTAGCGCATTGAACTTAACCGGCATTCCGAAGAATGATTTCACCAGGCTCCGGTGGTGTGTGTCCGCCGCGGCCGAGGCCTTTTTCAGGGAGTAGCCACATGGCTCAGGAAAACCGGAGGACCGCGCTCGTCAGCGGCGGATCGCGGGGCATAGGACGCGCCGTGGTGCTGCGGCTGGCCCGCGACGGCCACCAGGTCGCCTTCTGTCACCAGACCCCGTCCGAGGCCGCGCGGAGCCTGGAGAAGGAGGCCGCCGAGCTGGGCGCCACGGTCGTGGCCAGCCAGGTGGACGTCACCGACGCCGCGCAGGTCAAGGCCTGGGTGCAGCGGACCGAGGCGGAACTCGGGCCGATCGAGGTCGTCGTCAACTCGGCCGGCATCGTCCGTGACACGCCGCTCGTCATGATGGAGGACGGTGACTGGCGGGACGTCGTCGACGTCAATCTGACCGGCACCTTCCATGTCACCCGGGCGGCCGTCTTCGGCATGATGAAGCGGAAATCCGGCTGCGTCGTGAACCTCTCCTCCGTCGCGGGTCTGTACGGGAACGCGACACAGACCAATTACTCCGCCACCAAGGCCGGAATCATCGGATTCACCAAGGCCCTCTCCAAAGAGGTCGGCCGGTACGGGATCCGCGCGAACGCGGTGGCCCCCGGATTCATCGACACCGACATGGTTTCCGGGCTTTCCGAGAACCACCGGGAGAAGGCGCGGAAAGGCATTTCCCTGAGCCGATTCGGCCGCGCGGAGGAGGTCGCCGACGCCGTCGCCTACCTCCTGACCGCGGAGTACGTCACCGGCACCGTCCTCACGGTCGACGGAGGACTCTCGATCTGAGCCGCGCGCCCCGGCCCGCGATTCCCCTAGGGGGTGTCTGGCCGATCAGGCCGGGCTCGCGGGGCCTGGCACGCACGCTCGCCGCGTTGTCGTCACGCTCCCCCAAGCTCTCGGCTTCGCTCGAGCAGGGCGGTACCCCCATGGCTCCGCCATGACTCCCTCCTCCGCCTCGCGACGCACGGCACCAGACGCCGCTCCCCGATCCGGCCTGATCGACCAGACACCCCCTAGGAGACCCCGATCATGCACAGCACACCCCGACCCTCGACGCAGCCGGGCACGGTGAAGCGGCGCGTCGTCATCACCGGCATCGGCGTCCTCGCTCCCGGTGGCATCGGTGCCAAGAACTTCTGGAGCCTCCTCAGCGAGGGCCGCACCGCCACCCGCGGCATCACCTTCTTCGACCCCTCGCCGTTCCGCTCGCGGGTCGCCGCCGAGATCGACTTCGATCCCGCGGACCACGGTCTGCGGCCCCAGGAGATCCGCCGCATGGACCGCGCCGCGCAGTTCGCGGTGGTGGCCGCGCGGGAGGCGCTCGCCGACAGCGGCCTCGACATGGCCGAGGGCGACCCGTACCGCACCGGTGTCTGCCTCGGCAGCGCCGTCGGCGCCACCATGGGCCTCGACCAGGAGTACCGGGTCGTCAGCGACGACGGGCGCCTGGAGCTCGTGGACCACGAGTACGCGGTGCCCCACCTGTACAACCACCTGGTGCCCAGCTCGTTCGCCGTCGAGGTCGCCTGGGCCACCGGCGCCGAGGGACCCGCCACCGTGGTCTCCACCGGCTGCACCTCCGGCCTCGACGCCGTCGGCCACGCCACCGAGCTGATCCGCGAGGGCAGCGCGGACGTGATGATCGCCGGCGCGACCGACGCGCCGATCTCGCCCATCACCATGGCCTGCTTCGACGCGATCAAGGCCACCACGCCCCGCCACGACGACCCGGCACACGCCTCCCGGCCCTTCGACGGGACGCGCAACGGTTTCGTCCTCGGCGAGGGTTCGGCCGTCTTCGTCCTGGAGGAGCTGGAATCCGCCCGGCGGCGAGGCGCCCACATCTACGCGGAGATAGCCGGGTTCGGCTCCCGCTGCAACGCCTTCCACATGACCGGACTGCGGCCGGACGGACTGGAGATGGCGGAGGCCATCCGGATCGCCCTCGACGAGGCCCGCCTCGCCCCCGAGGCGATCGACTACGTCAACGCCCACGGCTCCGGCACCAAGCAGAACGACCGGCACGAGACGGCGGCGTTCAAGCTCAGCCTCGGCGAGCACGCCCGCCGCACGCCGGTCAGCTCCATCAAGTCGATGGTCGGGCACTCGCTCGGCGCCATCGGCTCCATCGAGATCGCGGCGTGCGCGCTGGCCATGGAGTACGGCGTCGTACCGCCGACCGCCAACCTGCACACGCCGGACCCCGAGTGCGACCTCGACTACGTCCCCCTGACCGCCCGGGAACGGCGACTCGACAGCGTGCTCAGCGTCGGCAGCGGCTTCGGCGGCTTCCAGAGCGCCATCGTGCTCAGCCGGCCGGAGAGGAGCCCGCGATGACCACCGCCGCCACCCTGCCCGTCGAGACGACGACCGCCGCGCGCGCGACCGCCGTCGTCACGGGACTCGGCATCGTCGCCCCCAACGGCCTCGGCACCGAGGCCTTCTGGGCGGCCACCCTCGAAGGACGGAGCGGCATCGGACCCGTCGAGCGGTTCGACCCGGCCTCCTACCCGGCGCGCCTCGCCGGCGAGGTGAGCGACTTCGACGCCACCGAGCACCTGCCCAGCCGGCTGCTTCCGCAGACGGACCACATGACCCGGATGGCGCTCGTCGCGGCCGACTGGGCACTCGCCGACGCCCAGGTGGAACCGGGCGAGACCGACTCCTTCGGCATGGGCGTCGTCACGGCCAGCTCGGCCGGTGGCTTCGCCTTCGGCCAGAACGAGCTGAAGGCCCTGTGGAGCCAGGGCAGCAAGTACGTCAGCGCCTACCAGTCCTTCGCCTGGTTCTACGCCGTCAACACCGGCCAGATCTCCATCCGGCACGGCATGCGCGGCCCCAGCGGCGTCCTCGTCGCCGACCAGGCGGGCGGCCTCGACGTCCTCGCCCAGGCCCGCCGGCTGATCCGCAACGGCACGCCGCTCGTCGTCTCCGGCGGCGTCGACTCCTCGATCTGCCCGTGGGGCTGGGCCGCCCTGCTCACCAGCGGCCGGCTCAGCACCGACCCCGACCCGGCCACCGCCTACCGGCCGTTCCACCCGGACGCCGCAGGGCACGTCGTCGGCGAGGGCGGGGCGCTCCTCATCGTCGAGGACGCCGCGAGCGCGGCGGCCCGCGGCGCCCGCACCTACGGGCGGATCGCCGGTTACGGCACCACCTTCGACCCGCGGCCGGGCAGCGGCCGCGAGCCGGGTCTCCGCCGCGCGATCGACCTCGCCCTCGCCGACGCGGGCGTCACCGCGGCGGACGTCGACGTCGTCTTCGCGGACGCCGCCGCCGTGCCCGAACTCGACGCGACGGAGGCGGCCGCCCTGCGCGACCTCTTCGGCGTACGAGGGGTGCCCGTCACGGCGCCCAAGACCATGACCGGCCGGCTCAACTCGGGCGCGGGGCCGCTCGACGTGGCCACCGCCCTGCTCTCCCTCCGGGACCAGGTGATCCCGCCGACCGTGCACGTGGAGGCGGACCCCGGCCACGGCCTGGACCTCGTCACCGGACGGCCCCGGGAGACGTCGCTGCGCACCGTGCTCGTCCTGGCGCGCGGCTACGGCGGCTTCAACTCCGCCCTCGTCGTCACTCGTGCGGACTGACGTCGGGGTTCCCCTTCTCGCACGTGAGCCGGGCCCCGTACGGCTGCCGCTCCCCGTGCGGGAAGACGTGGAGCTGTGGCTGGTCAGGACCGGTGAGCCGCCCGCCGCGGCGGAGGTCGCCGTCCTGGACGCGGCGGAACGCCGCCGCGCCGCCGCGATCCGCCGTCCGGCGCAGGCCGCGCTGTACGTCTCCGCGCACGCGGCCCTGCGGCGCCTCCTGGGGGAGCGCCTCGGCGTCCTTCCCGAGGACGTGCCGCTGCGTCGCGAGGCGGGCGGGCGGCCGGTGGTGGCCGGGCAGGCCGCTGTGCACTTCTCCCTCTCGCACAGCGGTGGCCTGGCCCTGGTGGGGCTCGCCGGGCGGCCGGTCGGCGTGGACGTCCAGCTCGTGCCCGGAGTGACGACGGCGGAACTGTGCGGTCGCCGTCTGCACCCGGCCGAGCGGGCGGAACTCGCCGCCCGGCCGCCCGCCGACCGGGCGGAGGGCTTCGCCCGGCTCTGGGTGCGCAAGGAGGCGTACCTCAAGGGCCTGGGCACCGGCCTCCGACGGGCCCTGGACGCCGACTACCTGGGCGACGGCGGGCCCGGAGGGCCAGGCCGCCCCGCCGGCTGGACGGTCCTCGACGTGCCGTGCGCCCCGGGGCACGCCGCGGCGGTGGCCCTCGCCGACCTGCCGGGGGCGGCCGCTCCGGCTGCGGCGTGAGGGCGGGCCTTCCCCGTCACGCGCCCGCGCCCCGGACCGTACGAGCCGACGACCCGGGTCCGTCATCGACCGGCCCGGGTCCGGCATCGACCGGCCCGGCCCCGTTATCGACCGAAGGAGCAGCTGATGAACGCCGGCACCCTCCCCCACCTGATCCGCGTCGAACGCGGCAGCCTCGACGAGGACGAGGCCGCCGCCCTCGTCGCCGTCCTCCTCACCCGTACCCAGGCGGGCCCCGTGGACCCGGACGCTTCGCGCGGCCCCGACGACGCCGGGGCCCGCTGGGCCCGGCTCGAACGGTCCCGCGGCTTCGGCGGGCCGCGGAGCTGGCAGCGGCAGCGACAGCGCTGAGCGTCGCGCACCACGAACCGGAGGGCGGTGGGGAGATCCCCCGGACGCCCCCGCGAAGCAAGGGCCGAGACCGTCCCAGCCAACACCCGCCGAAAGGGAGAGCCGTCGTGCGCAAGGTGCTCATCGCCAACCGTGGCGAAATCGCTGTTCGTGTCGCCCGTGCCTGCCGGGACGCCGGGATCGCGAGCGTCGCCGTCTACGCAGAGCCCGACCGGGACGCCCTGCACGTCCGGATGGCCGACGAGGCGTTCGCCCTGGGCGGTGACACCCCCGCGACCAGCTACCTCGACATGGCCAAGGTGCTCGGGGCCGCGCGGGAGTCGGGGGCGGACGCGGTCCACCCGGGCTACGGGTTCCTCTCCGAGAACGCCGAGTTCGCGCAGGCCGTGATCGACGCCGGTCTCACCTGGATCGGACCGCCGCCGCAGGCCATCCGCGACCTCGGCGACAAGGTCGCCGCCCGGCACATCGCCCAGCGCGCGGGCGCACCGCTCGTCGCCGGCACCCCCGACCCGGTCTCCGGCGCCGACGAGGTCGTCGCCTTCGCCGCCGAACACGGACTGCCGATCGCGATCAAGGCCGCGTTCGGGGGCGGCGGGCGCGGACTGAAGGTCGCCCGGACGATGGAGGAGATTCCCGAGCTGTACGACTCCGCCGTGCGCGAGGCCGTCGCGGCCTTCGGGCGCGGCGAGTGCTTCGTCGAGCGCTACCTCGACAAGCCCCGGCACGTCGAGACGCAGTGCCTGGCCGACACCCACGGCAACGTCGTCGTCGTCTCCACCCGCGACTGCTCCCTCCAGCGCCGCCACCAGAAGCTGGTGGAGGAGGCCCCGGCTCCGTTCCTGACGGACGTGCAGGTCAAGCACCTGTACGACGCCTCCAAGGCGATCCTGAAGGAGGCCGGTTACGTCGGCGCGGGCACCTGCGAGTTCCTCGTCGGCGCCGACGGAACGATCTCCTTCCTGGAGGTCAACACCCGTCTCCAGGTGGAGCATCCGGTCACCGAGGAGGTCACCGGCATCGACCTGGTCCGCGAGATGTTCCGGATCGCCGACGGCGAGGAGCTGGGCGCCTCGCCGTACTTCCAGGACGGCGACCCGGTGGTACGCGGCCACTCCTTCGAGTTCCGGATCAACGGCGAGGACCCGGGCCGGGGCTTCCTGCCCGCGCCCGGAACCGTCACCGTCTTCGACCCGCCGACCGGCCCCGGCGTCCGCGTCGACGCCGGTGTCGAGGCCGGCTCGGTCATCGGCCCGGCGTGGGACTCGCTCCTCGCCAAGCTGATCGTCACCGGCGCCACCCGCGAGCAGGCCCTCCAGCGGGCCGCCCGCGCCCTGGCGGAGTTCGAGGTCGGGGGCATGGCGACGGCCGTACCGTTCCACCGCGCGGTGGTCGCCGACCCGGCGTTCGCGCCGGAACTCGGCAGTGACGGCAGCCCGTTCACCGTCCACACCCGGTGGATCGAGACCGAGTTCGCGAACGACATCCCGCCCTTCACGGTCCCCTCGGACGGGGACGACGACGAGGAGCAGGGCCGCGAGACGGTCGTCGTCGAGGTCGGGGCCAAGCGCCTGGAGATCTCCCTGCCGTCCTCGCTCGGCATGGCGCTGGCCCGGACGGGCCTGGCCGCCGGGGCGAAGCCGAAGCGCCGGGCGGTGAAGAAGTCCGGTCCCGCCGCCTCCGGCGACACCCTCGCCTCACCGATGCAGGGCACGGTCGTGAAGGTGGCGGTCGAGGAGGGCCAGACGGTCGAGGAGGGCGATCTCATCGTGGTCCTGGAGGCCATGAAGATGGAACAGCCCCTCAACGCCCACAAGTCCGGCACCGTCACCGGGCTCTCGGCGGAGGTCGGCGGCGCGCTCACGTCCGGCGCGCCCGTGTGCGAGATCAAGAGTGCGCAGTGAGTGCCGTGACCCACGGCGGGTCGACGACTCCTGTGGCCCCCCTCGCCCCCGTGGCCGTCGTGGCACGTGTGGCCCCTGTGGCCCCCGTGACCCACCCGCCCGGCCCAGGGCCCCGGGCCGCCCGGCTGACGCGCGCGACGCCCGCCGCCCTCCGTCCGACCCCGAGAGGCCCCCACCGACCATGACGGCCACCCTGCCGAACCGGCTCCCCCGGACGGCCGCCCGCCGCACCGTCCTCGACGGGGCGGGCGTCCCGCTGTCCGCGCTGCTCGCGCTGCCCGACGACGTCCCGCCCCGCGCCACCGTGGTGGCGCTGCACGGCGCCGGGATGAGCGGCGGCTACTTCGACGGCTCCGCGCACCCGGACGCCTCGCTCCTCGGACTCGGCGCGCGCCTCGGCTACGCCGTGCTCGCCGTCGACCGCCCCGGCTACGGCGACTCCGCTCCCGTACTGCCCCGGGGCTGCGACCGCCAGGAGCAGTCCGCCCTGCTGCGCGCCGCCCTCGCGGAGTTCGCCGCGACCCACGAGACCGGCGCCGGGATGTTCCTGCTTGGGCATTCGTACGGCGGGATGCTCGCCCTCACGGCCGCCGCCGACGGCCTGGCGAGCGGTGGCACGGCCTCCGGCGTGCCGCTCCTCGGCGTGGACGTCTCCGGCTGCGGCCGGCGCCTGGCCGTCGACCCGGTCCCGCCGGAGGGTTCGCTGCGCAGGACCGCCCGGCACTGGGGACCCTTGCGCTGCTATCCGCCGGACACCTTCCGTTCCAGCCAGACGCTGGTCGGGCCGGTGCCGGAGCGCGAGCGGGGCGACGCCGGCGCCTGGGCGGACCTGTTCCCCGGCGTGGCGGCGCGCGTCCGCGTACCGGTGCGCCTGACGTTCGCCGCCCACGAGGCGTGGTGGCGGCAGGACGACGCCGAACTGGCCCAGCTGGCTTCGGCGTTCACGGACGCCCCGCGCGTGCTCGTCGAGCGCCAGCCGCAGGCCGGCCACAACATCAGCCTCGGCTGGGCGGCCCGCGCCTACCACCTGCGGGCCCTGGCCTTCGCCGAGGACTGCCTGCGGCCCGCCGACCCGCCGTCGTCCAGCCGGCGCACAGGACCCGCCGACCCGCCTTCACCCACCCAGCGAACAGGAAGGGACATGCCATGACGGCAGCCGTTCCCCCCGACGCCGAGACCGGGGCCCGGCTCGACGAACTCCAGCGGCTCAAGACGCTGGCGGACGAGGGCCCCAACCCCGAGGCGACCGCACGCCAGCACGCCAAGGGCAAGCTGACCGCGCGCGAGCGGATCGAGCTGCTGCTCGACAAGGGCAGCTTCTGCGAGATCGAACCGCTGCGCCGGCACCGGGCGACCGGCTTCGGGCTGGAGGCCAACCGCCCCTACACGGACGGGGTGGTGACCGGCTGGGGTGAGGTCGAGGGCCGTACGGTCTTCGTCTACGCGCACGACTTCCGGATCTTCGGCGGCGCCCTCGGCGAGGCGCACGCCGCCAAGATCCACAAGATCATGGACATGGCCATCGCGGCCGGGGCCCCGCTGGTGTCCCTGAACGACGGCGCGGGCGCCCGTATCCAGGAGGGCGTCTCCGCGCTCGCCGGCTACGGCGGCATCTTCCAGCGGAACACCAAGGCGTCCGGCGTCATCCCGCAGATCAGCGTGATGCTCGGCCCGTGCGCCGGCGGCGCCGCCTACTCGCCCGCCCTCACGGACTTCGTGTTCATGGTCCGCGAGACCTCGCAGATGTTCATCACGGGACGACGAGGAGTCCTGCCTCGCCGACGTCCGCTACCTGCTGTCCCTGCTGCCGTCCAACAACCGCGACCTGCCGCCCGTCGTCCAGAGCGGCGACCCGGCGGACCGCGCGAACGACCGCCTGCTCTCCCTCGTACCCGCCGACGCCAACCGCTCGTACGACGTCCACGGCGTCATCGAGGAGCTCGCCGACGACGGCGAGTTCATGGAGGTGCACGCCGACTGGGCGCCGAACCTGGTCTGCGCGCTCGCCCGCCTCGACGGGCACGTCGTCGGCTTCGTCGCGAACCAGCCCGCGGCCTTCGCGGGCGTCCTCGACATCAGGGCGAGCGAGAAGGGTGCCCGCTTCGTCCAGTTCTGCGACGCCTTCAACATCCCCCTCGTCACCCTGGTGGACGTGCCCGGCTTCCTGCCCGGCGTCGACCAGGAACACGAGGGCATCATCCGGCGCGGCGCCAAGCTGCTCTACGCCTACTGCAACGCGACCGTGCCCCGCATCTCCGTCGTGATGCGCAAGGCGTACGGCGGCGCCTACATCGTCATGGACTCGCGCTCCATCGGCGCCGACATCGCCCTCGCCTGGCCCCTCAACGAGATCGCCGTCATGGGCGCCGAGGGCGCCGCCAACGTCGTCTTCCGGCGCGAGATCGCCGCCGCCGACGACCCCGACGCGGTCCGCGCGCAGAAGATCGACGAGTACCGCCGGGAGCTGGTCCACCCGTACTACGCGGCGGAACGCGGCCTCGTCGACGACGTCATCGACCCGCGCGAGACCCGGGCCGTGCTCTGCAGGGCGGTCACCATGCTCGCCGCGAAGCACGCGGAACTTCCCCACCGCAAGCACGGCAATCCGCCGCAGTGATTCACCGGATCACCAGACCCGTGGCACGCCAGCAAGTCCCCTTGAAGGAGAGGTACATGGATGCTTCCGTGATCGTCGCAGGCGCCGGGCCGACCGGTCTCGCGCTCGCCGCGGAACTGCGGCTCGCCGGCGTCGACGTCATCGTCGTCGAGCGCCTCGCCGAGCCCACGGGCGAGTCCCGCGGCCTGGGCTTCACCATCCGCACCATGGAGGTCTTCGACCAGCGCGGCCTGCTGCCCCGCTTCGGCGACATGGTGACGAGCAACGCCGGCCACTTCGGCGGCCTCCCGATGGACTTCGGCATCCTCGGCAGCAACCACCAGGCCGCGAAGTCCGTCCCGCAGCACGTCACCGAAGCGGTCCTGGAGGAATGGGCCACGGAGCTCGGCGTCGACCTGCGCCGCGGCACCGAACTGCTCGCGCTGCGCGACACCGGCGACGGCGTCGAGATCGACGTACGCGATCCGGCGGGCGAGCGGCAGACGCTCACCGCGCGCTGGCTGGTCGGCTGCGACGGCGGCCGGAGCCTCGTCCGCAAGGCCATCGGATCCGAGTTCCCCGGCACCGCCGCCACCCTGGAGATGTACCTCGCCGACATCCGCGGCGTGGACCTCGAACCCCAGCTGATCGGCAAGACGTACCCCGGCGGCATGGTCATGGTCGGTCCGCTCGGCGACGGCGTGAACCGCATCATCGTCTGCGAGCGCGGCACCCCGCCCCAGCGGCGCGACGCCCCGCCGCCGTACGCGCAGGTCGCCGCCGCCTGGGAGCGCCTCACCGGCATCGACATCTCGCACGCCGAGCCCGTCTGGGTCAGCGCCTTCGGCGACGCCACCCGGCTGGTCACCGAGTACCGCCGCGGCCGGGTCCTGCTCGCGGGAGACGCCGCGCACATCCACCTGCCGGCCGGCGGCCAGGGCATGAACACCGGCATCCAGGACGCCGTCAACCTCGGCTGGAAGCTCGCCGCCGTGGTCCGCGGCACCGCCCCCGAGGCGCTGCTCGACACGTACCACGACGAGCGTCATCCGGTCGGGCAGCGGCTGATGATGAACACCAGGGCGCAGGGCCTGCTGTTCCTCGGCGGCCCCGAGGTCCAGCCGCTGCGCGACGTGATCGGCGAACTCCTCACGCACGAGGAGGTCGCCCGGCACCTCTCCGGCATGGTGAGCGGCCTGGAGATCCGTTACGACGTCGGGACCGGCACCAACCCGCTCCTCGGCCTGCGCATGCCGCACCTGGAGCTCGTGTCGGACACCGCCAAGACCAGCAGCACCGCGCTGCTGCACGCCGGCCGCGGCATCCTCCTCGACCTGGAGGACAACGCCGAGCTGCGGCGTCGCGCCGCCGGCTGGACCGACCGGGTCGACCTGGTCACCGCCGCGCCGCACGGCGTCGACCCGGCCGGCCCGCTCGCCGGCGTCTCGGCCGTCCTGGTGCGGCCCGACGGGCACGTGGCCTGGGTCGCGCCCGGCAGCCACCACGACCTTCCCATGGCTCTCGGCCGGTGGTTCGGACCGTCCCGGCACGAGTCGGACCGATAGGAGACGGACATGCACAGCACCCTCATCGTGGCCCGGATGGAGCCCGGCTCGGCCGTGGACGTGGCCAAGCTCTTCGGCGCCTTCGACGAGACGGAGATGCCGCACCGCATGGGCACGCTCCGCCGCCAGCTCTTCTCCTACCGGGGCCTCTACTTCCACCTGCAGGACTTCGCGGGCGAGGACGGCGGCGAGCGGATCGAGCAGGCCAAGACGGACCCGCGCTTCGTCGGCATCAGCGAGGACCTCAAGCCGTTCATCACCGCCTACGACCCGGCCACCTGGCGGTCCCCCGCCGACGCCATGGCCCAGCGCTTCTACGACTGGAACGCCCGTCCCTGAGTACCGCCCCAGGTCGCACACGAAAGGAACACCCCGTGTCCTCCACTGAGTTCACCCTCGACAAGCTCGTCCACATCCTGCGCGAGGGCGCCGGCGCCGACGAGTCCGCCGACCTCGGCGGCGACATCCGCGACACCGACTTCGAGAGCCTCGGCTACGAGTCGCTGGCCCTGCTGGAGACGATCGGCCGCATCGAGCGCGAGTACGGCATCACCCTCGACGACGACATCCTGGCCAGCGCCGGGACGCCCGGGCAGCTCATCGACGCCGTCGGCGCGCAGCTGGCCCACGGCCGGACCGACTGACGGGCGTCCGGCTGACCGACTGGCCGTCCGGCCCACTGACCGGCGTCCGGCGCCTCCCTGTCCCGCACGAGGACACGACCGTCGGCCCTGCCGCCCCGCCGTCCCGCGGCGGCGTGCCCTGCCGGACTCGTACCGGCTCTCACGCCTGCGTACCGGCTCACGCCCACGTACACGTTCACGCCCACAGGAGTAGTCCCCCATGACCCAGCAGAACCCGAGAACCGCCCTCGTCACCGGTGCGACCAGCGGCATCGGCCTCGCCGTGACCCGGCTGCTCGCCGCGAACGGGCACCGCGTCTTCCTCTGCGCCCGTGACGAGGAGCGGGTCGCGCAGACCGTCAAGGAGCTGCGCGAGGAGGGCCTGGACGTCGACGGCGCCTCCTGCGACGTCCGCTCCGTCGACGACGTCCGGCGTTTCGTGCGGCTCGCCGTGGAGCGCTTCGGCACCGTGGACGTCCTCGTCAACAACGCGGGACGCAGCGGCGGCGGGCCGACCGCCGGCATCGACGACGAGCTGTGGCTCGACGTCATCGACACCAACCTCAACAGCGTCTTCCGGATGACGCGCGAGGTGCTGAACGCCGGCGGCATGTCCGGCAAGTCCCGTGGCCGGATCATCAACATCGCCTCCACCGCGGGCAAGCAGGGCGTCGTCCTCGGCGCCCCCTACTCCGCCTCCAAGCACGGAGTGGTCGGCTTCACCAAGGCCCTCGGCAACGAGCTCGCGCCGACCGGCATCACCGTGAACGCCGTCTGCCCCGGCTACGTCGAGACGCCCATGGCTCAGCGGGTCCGGCAGGGCTACGCCGCCGCGTACGACGCCACCGAGGACCAGATCCTGGAGAAGTTCCAGGCCAAGATCCCGCTCGGCCGCTACTCCACCCCCGAGGAGGTCGCGGGTCTCGTCGGCTACCTCGCCTCCGACACCGCCGCCTCCATCACCTCGCAGGCGCTCAACGTCTGCGGCGGCCTCGGCAACTTCTGATCACCCCACCCCATTCCGTTCCATCCCACCCGGATCAAGGAGGCATGGCATCGATGACCGTGCGCGAAGTGGAACACGAGATCACCGTCGCGGCCCCGGTCGAGCGGGTCTACCAGCTGATCGCGGAGGTCGAGAACTGGCCGCTGATCTTCCCGCCGACCATCTACGTCGACCACGTGGAGCGCGGTGAGCGCGAGGAGCGCATCCGCATCTGGGCCACCGCCAACGACGACGTCAAGAACTGGACTTCGCGCCGCACCCTCGACGCCGAGGCCCGGCGGATCACCTTCCGCCAGGAGGTGCCCGCCGAGCCGGTCGCCGCGATGGGCGGGGCCTGGGTCATCGAGCCGGCCGGAGCGGACTCCTGCCGGGTCCGGCTGCTGCACGACTACCGGGCGATCGACGACGACCCGGCCAAGCTGGCCTGGATCGACGAGGCCGTCGACCGCAACAGCCGCTCGGAGCTGGCCGCCCTGAAGGCCAACGTCGAACGCGTCGCCGCCGAGGACGAGCTGCGGTTCTCCTTCGCCGACGCCGTCACCGTGCGGGGCGCCGCCAAGGACGTCTACGACTTCCTGAACGAGGCGGACCTGTGGAAGGAGCGCCTGCCGCACGTCGCGAAGGTCGTCCTCACCGAGACCTCCCCCGGGCTCCAGACGCTGCGGATGGACACCCTCACCAAGAACGGCGACTCGCACACCACCGAGTCCGTCCGGGTCTGCTTCCCACACAGCCGCATCGCGTACAAGCAGACGACGCTGCCCGCCCTGATGAACCTGCACACCGGGCTCTGGACGGTCGAGGAGGACGGCGAGGGCACGACCACCGTCACCTCCCACCACACCGTCGTCGTCAACACCGAGAACATCACCCGCATCCTCGGCGCCGACGCCGGGGTGCCCGAGGCGCGCGCCTTCCTGCGCGAGGCCCTCGGCGGCAACAGCCGGGCGACCCTCGGGTACGCCAAGGAGTACGCGGAAGCGCGGCGCTGACCCGTGGCCGCGACGGTTGGCTCTTCCGGGACCGGTGTGCGCGTCACCGACGCGCGTGACACCGATGCGCGTGACACCGATGCGCGTGACGCCGACGTGCTCGTCGTCGGTGCGGGCCCGGCCGGCCTGATGCTCGCCGGTGAACTGCGCCTCGGCGGGGCCCGGGTCACGGTCCTGGAGCGGCTGACCGCCGCCACCGACGAGTCCCGGGCGTCCGTGCTCCACGCGCGGACCATGGAACTCCTCGACGAGCGGGGGCTCCTCGGCCGCCTGGGGCCGCCGCCGAACGTCGGCCCCGGCCACTTCGGCGGCCTCCGCCTCGACCTCGCCGAAGCGGGCGACAGCCCGTACGCCGGACTGTGGAAGGCGCCGCAGACCCTCGTCGAGAAGGTGCTGGGGGAGTGGGCCGCCGGGCTCGGCGCGACCGTGCTCCGCGGCCACACCGTGACCGGCCTGGACGACGGTCCCGACGGGGTACGCGTCGAGGCGCGCGGCCCGGACGGCGCCACCCGCGTGTTCCGCGCCGGATACGCGGTGGGCTGCGACGGCATGCGGAGCACCGTCCGTGACCTGGCCGGATTCGCATTTCCCGGCGAGGACGCCGGCCGGGAAATGATCCGAGTCGACCTGACGGGCGTCGACATCGAGGACCGCCGCTTCGAACGGCACCCGCACGGCGTGGCCAACGCCCGCCGCGGCCCGGACGGCGTCACCCGGCTCATGCTGCACGCCCACGGCTCCGACCCCGGGGCCCGCCTCCGGCCGCCGGACTTCGCCGAGGTGTGCGCCCTGTGGGCCCGCGTCACCGGGGAGGACATCTCCGGCGGGCGGGCCCTGTGGATCGACGCCTTCGACGACGCCTGCCGGCAGGTCACCCGCTACCGGGAGGGCCGGGTGCTGCTCGCCGGGGACGCGGCGCACGTCCAGCTGCCCGTCGGCGGACAGGCGCTCAATCTCGCCCTCCAGGAGGCCGTCGCCCTCGGCGGCCGGCTCGCGGCCGTCGCGACCGGGCGCGCCGGGGGGCCCGTTGCCGAGGAAGACGACGTCCTCGACGCGTACGAGGTCCCCGACCCGTACGAGGTCCCCGACCCGAACGACGTCCTCGACGCCTACGACGCCGAGTGCCGACCGGCGGCCGCCCGGGTGCTCGGCAACATCCGGGCCCAGGCACTGCTGCTGTTCGGTCCCTCCGCATTCGACCCGCTGCGGCAGCTCGTCGGCGAGCTGCTCGAACTGCCCTCGGCCCGGCGGCACCTGGCCGCCATGATCAGCGGCCTCGACCGGCCCCGCCATGCCGGCACCGGGATCGGCACGGGCGCCGCCGCCCCCGCACGTACCACCGACCACACGAAGCGACGCAGGAGGAGCATCACCATGGGCAAGCTCAGCGGGAAGGCCGCGCTCGTCACCGGGTCCAGCCGCGGCATCGGCCGCGCGACCGCCATCCGCCTGGCCCGTGAGGGGGCCCTGGTCGCCGTCCACTGCTCGCAGCACCGGGAAGCCGCCGACGAGACCGTCGCCACCATCGAGAAGGAGGGCGGCCGCGCCTTCGCCGTCCAGGCCGAACTCGGCGTCGCGGGCGACGTGCACGCCCTCTTCCTCGGCCTTGAGCAGGGCCTGAAGGAGCGCACCGGCTCCACCACCCTCGACATCCTGGTCAACAACGCCGGCGTGATGGGCGGCGTCGCCCCCGAGGACCTCACGCCGGCCGCGTTCGACCGGCTCATCGCCGTCAACGCCAAGGCGCCGTACTTCATCGTGCAGCGCGCCCTGAGCCTCATCCCCGACGGCGGACGGATCATCAACATCTCCTCCGGCCTGACCCGCGTCGCCAACCCGCAGGAGATCGCCTACGCGATGACGAAGGGCGCGGTCGACCAGCTCACCCTGCACTTCGCCAAGCACCTGGGGCCGCGCCGGATCACCGTCAACAGCGTCGGTCCCGGCATCACCGACAACGGATCGGCGATCTTCGACAACCCGGAGGCCGTCGAGCAGATGTCCTCGTACTCCGTCTTCGGCCGGGTCGGCGAAGCGTCCGACGTCGGCGACGTCGTCGCCTTCCTCGCCGGCCCCGACGGGCGCTGGATCACCGGCTCCTACCTGGACGCGAGCGGCGGCACGCTGCTCGGTTGAAACGCCCGCACCCCTGGGGCGCCGCGCCCCGGGGGCGTCCGCCCCGACCCCCCGACCCCGCCCGAGGAGGGTGACTCCCGGATGCCGACGACCGTCCGTCCCGCCGAGGCCCCGCCGGCGGCCGCGTCCCCCCGGTCGCGGCTGCGCGAACGGGCCCTGCTGCTCGTCCTCGCGGGCAACATGCTCATCGACGCGCTCGAGGTCTCCGTCGTCCTCGTCGCCCTGCCGGCCGTCCGCGCCGACCTCGGACTGGCGGTGTGGCAGGCGCAGGGGGTGATGAGCGGCTTCGCCCTCGGCTTCGCCGCGCTGCTGCTGCTCGGCCCGCGCATCACCGCGCGATGGGGCCGGCGCCGCGTCTACCTGCTCTCGCTCCCCGTGTTCACCGCCGCCTCGGTGGTGGGAGGGCTCGCCGAGGACGGCGCCGTCCTGATCGCCGCCCGGGTGGTCACCGGCGCCTGCGCGGCGCTCACCGCGCCCACCGGCCTCGCCATCATCAGCACCGCCTTCCCCGAAGGAGCGGAGCGGCGCAGGGCCGTCTCCGTCTACTCCCTGTTCGGGGCGGCCGGGTTCACCCTCGGGCTGCTCTCGGCCGGCGCCCTCACCGGCCTGAGCTGGCGGTGGGACGTCGTCCTGCCGGGGCCGGTCGCCCTGGTCCTGCTGCTGTTCGGCCTGCGGCTGCTCCCGGCGGACGACGCGTCCGTACGGAACGGGCCCCGGCCGACGGCAGCCCTGCTGCGGCACGGCCCGCTGCTCCGCTCCGCGGTCGGCGCCGCCCTCCTCAACGGCACCTATCTCGGCCTGCTCGTCCTGCTCACCCTCCACTTCCAGGCCCGGTTCGGCTGGGACGCCTGGCGGACGGCCCTCGCCTTCCTGCCCGCCTGCCTGCCGCTCGTCCTCTCGCTGCCCTTCGCCGGGCGGCTCGTCGAACGGTTCGGGGCCGCCCGGCTCGTCGCGGCGGGCGCCGCGGCGGCGCTGCTCGGTCAGGCGCTCCACCTGCGGCCCGGCGCCCTGGACGACTACGCGTCCGGAGTCCTGCCCGGCCTGCTGTTCGTCGGTGCCGCGTTCGTGCTCTCCTTCGCCGCGCTGAACCTGCAGGCGCTCGCCTCGGTTCCGGCGCCGCAGCGCCCGGCGGCCGTGCCGCTGTACCAGGCGGGCGTGCAGCTCGGCGTGGTCCTCGTCCTGCCGGCGGTCGCCCTTCTCTCCACGGTCGGCGACGGACTGCGGGCGCCGCTCGCGCTGCTCACGGCGCTCGCCGCCGTCGGCGTCCTCACGGCCCTCACCGGACTGCGTGGCGACCGCCCGGACCGGCCGCCCGTCCCCAAGAAACCCTCAGGCCCCTCAGGAGAAACAGCGTGAAGATCCTCTTCGTGGCCGCGGGCAGCCCCGCCACGGTGTTCGCCCTGACACCACTGGCCACCGCGGCACGCAACGCCGGTCACCAGGTGATCATGGCCGCCAACGACGACATGATGCCCGTCGTCGCGTCCATGGCCCTGCCCGGCGTCCCGACCACCGACCTGCCCATCCGCCACTTCATCACCACCGACCGCCACGGGAAGCCGCTCGACATCCCCGCCGACCCGCTGGAGCAGGCGCACTTCACCGGCGCCTGGTTCGCCCGGATGGCCCTCGCGGGCCTGGACCGGCTCACGGCGCTCGCCGAGCAGTGGCGGCCCGACGTGGTCGTCGGCGGCACCCTCAGCTACGTCGCGCCGCTGCTCGCGGCCCGGCTCGGCGTCCCGCACGTCCGGCAGACCTGGGACGGCGTCGACTCGGACGAGATCCACCGCGGCGCCGAGGCCGAACTCGTCTCGGACCTCCCGGACTTCGACCTCGACGGGCTGTCCACGCCCGACCTCCTCATCGACATCTGCCCGCCCAGCCTCCGCCCCGCCGACGCCGCCCCGGCCCTGCCGATGCGGCACGTCTCCGTCACCCGGCAGGCCGGCCGCCTCGAACCCTGGATGTACACGCGCGGCGACCGCCCCAGGATCCTCGTCACCTCCGGCAGCCGCGTCGCCAAGGACAGCTACGACCACAACTTCGAGTTCCTGCGCACCCTCGCCGGCGACCTGGCCGGCTGGGACGCCGAGCTGGTCGTCGCCGCCCCCGAGGCCGTCGCCGAGGCGCTGCGCCCCGAGCTGCCCGGCGTACGCCTCGGCTGGCTGCCGCTGGACGTCGTCGCGCCCACCTGCGACCTGTTCGTGCACCACGCCGGCGGGGTCTCCACCCTCACCGGACTCGCCGCCGGCGTTCCCCAGCTCCTCATCCCCAAGGGCGCCGTGCTCTGCGTCCCGGCGCAGCGCGTCGCCGACCAGGGCGCGGCCGTCACCCTGCTGCCCGGCGAGGACACCCCCGCCGCGGTCACCGAGGCGTGTCACAACCTTCTTGAGCAGCCCTCCTACCGCACACGGGCGGGCGAGCTCGCCGCGGAGGTGGCCGGGATGCCGTCCCCCGCGGCCCTCGTCCCCGCACTCGAACGACTCCTGCGCGACTGACGCCGGAAGCGAAAGGACCACCCCTATGAAGGCCCTGGTGCTCTCAGGCGGGTCAGGCACGCGCCTGCGCCCCTTCACCTACTCGATGCCGAAACAGCTGATCCCGGTCGCCAACACCCCGGTGCTCGTCCACGTCCTGCGCAACATCACCGACCTGGGCGTCACCGAGATCGGCGTGGTCGTCGGCGACCGTGCCGCCGAGATCGAGGCGGTCGTCGGCGACGGCTCCCGGTTCGGCGCGCGCGTCACCTACCTGCGGCAGGACGCGCCGCGCGGCCTCGCCCACACCGTCGCCATCGCCCGTGACTTCCTCGGCGACGACGACTTCGCGATGTACCTCGGCGACATCATGCTCCCCGACGGCATCGTCGACGCGGCCGCCGAGTTCACCGCCCGGCGGCCCGCCGCGCAGGTCCTCGTGCACAAGGTCGCCGACCCGCGCGCGTTCGGCGTCGTCGAGCTCGGCCCGGACGGCGAGGTGCTCGGCCTGGTCGAGAAGCCGCAGGAGCCGCGGAGCGACCTCGCCCTGTGCGGGGTGTACTTCTTCACCTCCGCCGTGCACGAGGCGGTCGCCGCGATCAAGCCGGGCCCGCGCGGCGAACTGGAGATCACCGACGCCGTGCAGTGGCTGGTGAGCGCGGGCGCCCCCGTCCGCGCCCACCACTACTCCGGCTACTGGAAGGACACCGGCCGGGTCGAGGACGTCCTGGACTGCAACCGCTACCTGCTGGACGCCGTCCGAGGCTCGGTCGCGGGTCACGTCGACGAGGGCAGCGAACTCATCGGACCGGTCGTCGTCGAGGAGGGCGCGCGGATCGTGCGCTCCCGCGTCACGGGGCCCGTCGTCGTGGGTGCCGGCTCCGTCGTCCGGGACAGCCACCTCGGCCCGTACACCTCGGTCGGCCGCGACTGCGTGGTCGTGGGCAGCCGCCTGGAGGACTCCATCGCCCTCGACGGAGCCTCCGTCACCGGCATCCGCAGTCTGCGGCACTCCGTCATCGGCCGGTCCGCATCGGTCGGCCCGACCGGCGGCGGCGCGGACCACGTCCGGCTCGTCGTCGGCGACCACACGCGCGTGGAGGTGGCCTCGTGAGGATCCTCGTCACCGGCGGCGCCGGTTTCATCGGCTCCCACTTCGTCCGCGGGCTGCTCGCGAACCACTACCCGCGCTGGGCGGACGCACAGGTCACGGTCCTGGACAAGCTGACGTACGCCGGCAACCGCGACAACCTGCCCGCGTCCCACCCCCGCATGGAGTTCGTCCGCGGCGACGTCTGCGACCACGCGCTGCTGCGCGAACTGCTGCCGGGCCACGACGCCGTCGTGCACTTCGCCGCCGAGTCGCACGTGGACCGGTCCCTCCAGGGCGCCACGGACTTCTTCCGCACCAACGTCCTCGGTACGCAGATCCTCTTCGACGCGGCCGTCGCCGCGGGCACGCCCCGCGTCGTCCACGTCTCCACCGACGAGGTGTACGGCTCGCTGGCCGAGGGCTCCTGGACGGAGGACATGCCGCTGCTGCCCAACTCGCCGTACGCCGCCTCCAAGGCGTCCTCCGACCTGGTCGCCCGCGCCTACTGGCGCAGCCACGGCCTGAACGTGTCGGTCACCCGCTGCTCCAACAACTACGGGCCGTACCAGCACCCCGAGAAGCTGATCCCGCTGTTCGTCACGAACCTGCTCGAAGGCAGTCCGGTCCCGCTGTACGGCGACGGGCGCAACGTCCGCGAGTGGCTGCACGTCGACGACCACTGCCGGGGCATCGCGCTCGTCCTCGACGGCGGCCGGGCGGGCGAGGTGTACAACATCGGCGGCGGCAACGAGCACACCAACCTGGAAATCACTCACCAGCTGCTCGAACTGCTCGGCGCGGGACCGGAGATGATCCGGCGGGTGGCGGACCGGCAGGGCCACGACCTGCGCTACTCGGTCGACGAGACGAAGATCCGCGAGGAGCTGGGCTACGCGCCGGCGATCGACTTCGCGCGGGGCCTCGCCGACACCGTCGACTGGTACCGGGACCACCCGGACTGGTGGAAGCCCGCCAAGCACCGGACGGAGCACGGCACGGCCTGACGCCCGCCGAGGGCACGGCCTGACCACCGCTGCCCCGGCCTCCGTACGGGGGCTCCCGCCTCCGACCCTCCCGCACAGGAACAGGAGCCAGCGCAATGCACATCCTGGGGAACGGCTTCCTCGCCCGGAGCCTGCAGCCGTTAGCCGACCGCCATCCCGACACCGTCGTCCTCGCCGCGGGCGTCTCCTGGGCGAGCTGCGTCTCCGAGGAGGAGTTCGCCCGGGAACGCGCGATGCTCGCCGACACCGCCCGCCGCTGCGCCGACACCGGCCGGCGCCTCCTCTTCTTCTCCACCTCCTCCGCCGGTCTCTACGGTCCCCTCGACCGCCCGGCCCGCGAGGACGGGCCGGCCACCCCTTCGACGGCCTACGGCGCCCACAAGCTCGCCCAGGAGGAGCTGCTGCGGGCGAGCGGCGCCGACCACCTGATCCTGCGCCTGAGCCACCTCGTCGGCCCCGGCCAGCCCGAGCACCAGCTGCTGCCGACCCTGGTCCGGCACCTGCGCGAGGGCGCCGTCCAGGTGCACCGGGGCGCCACCCGGGACCTGATCGCGGTCGAGGACGTGATCAGGGTCATCGACCGGCTGCTCGGGCTCGGTCTGCGCTCCGGCACCGTCAACGTCGCCTCCGGCACGGCCGTACCGGTCATGGAGATCGTCGACCACCTCCGGCTGCGCCTGAACGGGTCCGCCCGGGTCGACCAGGTGGACGCGGGACCGATCCACCCGCACACCGTCTCCGTCGCGAAGCTGCACCGGCTCCTTCCCGGGGCCGACACCCCGGGGGCAGGGCCGGACTACTTCCGCATGGTCCTCGACGCGTACACGGCGACGGTCCCCGTCTGACCCGCGGGCGGCCGCCCCCGCCCCGCCCGCCCCGCCTGTTTTCAGCCACCGGTCCCACCCGTCCCGCCCGCACCTCCCGAACCCCAGGAGAGAGCTCCCATGCCGCACCGGACCATCCGGACCCTCGTCCGCACCGGGCTCAAGCCGCGCGAGGACAGGACGCTCGCCGACCGCCTCGCCGCCTCCGCCGCGGCCACCGACGGCGCGCACCTGCGCACCGCGGACTTCACCGGCTGGCTGGCCGGCCGTGGCCGCGAGCACGCCTTCCGGGTCGACCGGATCCCCTTCGCGGCGCTCGACGGCTGGTCGTTCGAGGAGGGGACGGGCAATCTGCGGCACCATACCGGCCGGTTCTTCAGCGTCGAGGGCCTGCACGTCACGGAGAAGGGCGAGCCGCACGGCGAAGGCCCGGCCGCCGAGTGGTTCCAGCCGACGATCCGGCAGCCCGAAGTCGGCCTCCTCGGCATCCTGGCCAAGGAGTTCGACGGCGTGCTGCACTTCCTCATGCAGGCGAAGATGGAGCCGGGCAACCCCAACCTGCTCCAGCTCTCGCCCACCGTGCAGGCCACCCGCAGCAACTACACCAAGGCCCACCGGGGCGCCGCCGTCCGCCACATCGACCACTTCTTCGGTCCCGGCCGCGGCAGGGTGCTCGTCGACAGCCTTCAGTCGGAGCACGGCTCCTGGTTCTTCCGGAAGTCCAACCGCAACATGGTGGTGGAGGCGCTCGGTGACGTGGAGCCGCACGAGGACTTCTGCTGGCTGACCCTGGGCCAGCTGCACGCCCTGCTGCACCGCGACAACACCGTCAACATGGACTCCCGTACCGTCCTGTCCTGCCTGCCACCGGCCACGTACCCCACCCTCTTCGGCGGTCCGGCCGCGCACGAGGCGTCCGCCCTGCTCGGCGACACCGAACTGCTCTCCTGGCTCACCGGCGAGCGGACCCGGCACCACGTCCGCGCCGAGACCGTCCCGCTCGCCGGGCTGCCCGGCTGGACGCTCCGCGACGACGCCATCGGCCACGACGAGGGCCGGTACTTCGAGGTCGTCGCCGTCGACGTACGGGCGGACAGCCGCGAGGTGTCCGGCTGGACGCAGCCGCTGTTCGCCCCGGTCGGCCGGGGCGTCACGGCCTTCCTGACACGGGAGTTCGACGGGGTGCCGCACGTCCTTGTGCACGCGCGCGTGGAGGGCGGTTTCCTCGACACCGTGGAACTCGGGCCCACCGTCCAGTGCACCCCCGGCAACCACGCCCACCTGCCCCCGGAGCGGCAGCCCGCCTTCCTCGGCACCGTGCTCGCGGCCGGTCCCGAGCGCATCAGGTACGAGGCCCTGCACGCCGAGGAGGGCGGCCGTTTCCACCACGCGGAGAGCCGCTACCTCGTCGTCGACGCGGACGAGGAGACCGCGCCCGCCGACCCGCCCCCCGGCTTCGCCTGGGTCACGCCCGCGCAGCTCTCCACGCTGGTGCGGCACGGCCACTACCTGAACGTCCAGGCCCGCACGCTGCTCGCCATCCTCAACGCGCTGCCCGGGCAGGCACGATGACGACCGGTTCGTCCGGCATCGTACGGATCGGCGTGCTCGGCTGCGCGGACATCGCGCTCCGCCGCATGCTGCCCGCCTTCGCCGCCCACCCCGGCACGGTGGTCACGGCCGTCGCCAGCCGGGACGTGGCCAAGGCCCGGCGCACCGCCGAGCGGTTCGGCGCCAGGCCCTTCACCGGTTACGCCGAACTCCTCGCCCACGAACCCACCGACCCCACCGACCCCGCAGGTTCCGGCGACGCCATCGACGCCGTCTACATCCCGCTCCCCGCCGCCCTGCACGCCGGCTGGACGGAGGCCGCCCTCGCCGCCGGCAAACACGTCCTCGTCGAGAAGCCCGCCGCTCCGGACGCGGCGACGGCGGCCCGGCTGTGCGACCTGGCCCGGACGGCGGGCCTCGCCCTCGTCGAGAACGTGATGTTCGTCCACCACCCGCGCCACACGGCGGTTCGCAAGCTCGTCGCCGACGGCGCGATCGGCGAACTCCGTTCGATGCAGGCCGCGTTCACGATTCCCGCGCCCGCCGACGGAGACATCCGCTACGCCCCGGATCTGGGCGGCGGCGCCCTCGCCGACATCGGCCTCTACCCGCTGCGCGCCGCGCTCCACCTCCTCGGCGGCGGCCTGGAGACCGTCGGCGCCCACCTCGCCGCGGGCCCCGGCCGGCGCGTCGAGACCACGGGTGCGGCCCTGCTGCGCACCCCGGACGACGTCGTCGCCCAGGTGGAGTTCGGGATGGCGCACGCCTACCGCTCGGAGTACCGGCTGCGGGGCAGCGACGGCGAGATCCACGTCGACCGGGCCTTCACCCCGCCGGCCGACCAGGTCCCGGAGATCACCGTGCACCGGGGCGGCGGTGTGGAGCGGATCCGGCTCGACCCCTTCGACCAGGTGGCCGCGGCCGTCGACGCCTTCGTCACGGCCGTACGGGAACGGGCCGCGCCCGACCCGGCCGTGGTCCGGCAGGCGGCGCTGCTCGACGCGGTCCGCCGGTCCGCCGCCGGCCGGGGAGCATGATCGGCCGCGGGCCGGGGCACGACACCGTGGACCGACCGGGTCAGTCCACACACCGAGGGGACCGCCAGATGGCACCGCAGAACGACAACCAGTACGCCCAGAACGACAACCCGCGGACCGTACGCGTCCAGATCGTGGCCGACGTGATCTGCGCCCACTCCTACATCGGCTTCACCCGGCTCGGCCGGGCGGCCGGCCGGCTGCGCGAGGAGGGCGTCGACGTCCGGGTCGAGGTCCTGCCCTTCGAGCTGGCGCCCGGCGCGCCGACCACAGGACAGCCGCTCCTCGCCGTGCTGCGGCACGTCTTCGGCGAGCGGGCCGTCACGGACGCCCTCGCGCTCGCCGAGCGGGCCGTCGCCGACGGGTTGCGCTTCGACTACGAGAACGCCCTGGCCAGCGGCACCTTCGAGGCGCACCGGCTGATCCTGCTTGCCGGGCGGCAGGGCTTGGCGGAGCCGATGACGGAGCGGCTGTTCCGGGCGCACTTCACCGACGGGTTGCACATCGGCGACCCCGACGTCCTGGCCGCGCTCGCGGCCGAGGTGGGCGTGCGGACCGACGAGGAGGCGGCCCGGGACAGCGCGGGCGAGCTGAAGGAGCGGCTCGACCGGGTGCGCGGGCAGGGCGTGACCGGGGTGCCGGTGATCGTGGTCGACGGCGTGCCGCCGATGACCGGCGCGCAGCCGGAGGAGACCCTGTACCGCGCCCTGCGGACGGGCGTCCGTAGCGCCTGACCCCCGCTGAGGAGGGCGCGGCCCTCCCGGGTCCCGCACGCTCCCGAGGGCCGTCCCGTATCTCCTGCGTACGTTGTCTCGTCTCTGATACGTTGTACACAAGGCGTCGGAAGGAGCCCAGCGATGCTTGCCCAGGAGGGAAAGCCCCCGAGCGAGGACGAGGAGCGCGTCTCCCTGTGGGAGCGGCTCGACCGCCCCGCGCCCGCGCCCCGCGTGACGCTCACCCCTGAGCGGATCGCCACGGCCGCGGTCGGGATCGCCGACGCCGAGGGCATCGACGCCGTCACCATGCGACGCCTGGCCACCGAGCTGGGCGTCGCTCCCATGGCCGCCTACCGCTACGTCTCCGGCAAGGACGAGCTCCTGGAGCTCATGGTCGACTTCGTCTACGCGGAGCTGAAGCTCCCGGACGGCGACGCCGACTGGCGGGAGGCCCTGCGGACGCTCGCCCTGCGCATCCGCGAGGTGCTGCTCACGCACCCCTGGGTGGCCCGGGTGAGCTGGGGCGCGCCGACCCCTCACCAGCTGGCGGTGCCGGAGAGCGCGCTCGCCGCGCTCGACGGCGTCGGTCTCGACGCCGACACGGCGATGGCGGTCTGCACCACCGTCACCGCGTACGTGCACGGCGCCGTCGACCTGGAGATCGGCCAGACGCGGATGCTGCGCGTACGGGGCTGGTCGAGCCGCGAGGAGGCCCGCTCGGGACTCGCGTCCCAGATGGCCTGGCTCATGAACACCGGCCGCTACCCGAAGTACAACCGGTACATCGGCGAGGCCACCCGCAAGGACGACCTGCAGTGGCAGTTCGAGACCGGCCTGGACTGCGTCCTCGACGGCATCGCGGCGCGTCTGGGCGTCTGACGCCCTCGGGCGTCGGGCACCGCATCGACCCACCGCCCCGGGGGGAGGTCACGCCCCTCCCCGGCGCGACACGACATCCGGAGGGCCCCATGGCCAGCACGAACCCCGCCGCCACCTCATCCGTCCACGGCCGACGCGGGCTGCCCGCGTGGCTGGCCGTGGTCTGCGCCGCCGTCATCGCCGCCGTCGTCAACGTGATCGTCCTCATCGTCGGCGACGCCGCGGGAGCCTCGCTGGTCCTGGAGCTCAACGGCAAGCCGGACGAGATCGGCGCGGCCGACGTCATCATCATGTCCGTGCTCGCCCCGGCCATCGGCATCGCCGCCTCCCTTCTCATCGCGCGGTGGAAGCCGGGCTTCCTGCGGGTGGCCCAGATCCTGGCCGCCGTCACCACGCTGGTCAGCCTCGTCGGTCCGCTGACCCTGGAGACCGACGGCGGCACCGCGATCACCATCGCCGTGATGCACCTGCTCGTCGGCGGCATCACCATCGCCGCCCTCGAAGGAGTGCGCCGCGCGAAGGCGTGACGTGACGCCGCCGAAGAAGACGGCCCTTCCGGACCCGGTCCGGAAGGGCCGTCGTCGTACCCGAACCGCGAAGCGCCACCTACCCACCCCCGCACCCCGCACCGTGAACCGCGAGAAGAGGACGGTCGACCGCATGGCGAAGCAGGACGAGCAGGACCAGTGGGACGCCATCGTCGTCGGCAGCGGCATGGGAGGCCTGGTGTGCGCCGCCTACCTGGCCGCCGCCGGCCGCCGCGTGCTCGTCCTCGAACAGCACGACGTGGCCGGCGGCAACAGCCACGTCTTCCGCCGCCGCAGGGCCTACGAGTTCGACGTCGGCGTCCACTACCTGGGCGACTGCGGCCCGGACGGCGTACTGCCCGCGATCTTCTCCGGACTCGGCCTCGCCGGCCGCGTCACCTACCGCGAGATGGACCGGGACGGATTCGACCGGATCACCCTCCCGGGCCTCACCCTGGACGTCCCGGTCGGCTGGGAGCGGTACACGGAGCGGCTCACCCGGGCGTTCCCCGAGTACGCGGAGGGCATCACCCGGTTCACCGGCATCTGCGCCGACGTCGCGGCGGAGGCCCGCTTCCTGATGCTGTCGGACGGCGACCTGACCGGCACCGAACTCCTCGCCCGTACCGCGGTCACGGTCCGCTGGGGACGTCGCACCCTCGCCGAGCTCTTCGACCACTGCGGACTCCCGCCCCGCGTGCGGACCGTACTGGCCGCCCAGTCCCCCAACTACGGCATGGGACCGCACGAGGCCGTCGTCTCCCGGCACGCCGCCGTGACGGACCACTACCTCCGCGGCGCCTACTACCCCGAGGGCGGTGGCCAGGTCCTGCCGGCCGCGCTCGTCGAGGCCCTCGAGGCGCACGGCGGCGAACTGCGGACCAAGTGCCGGGTGGCGCGCATCCTCGTCGAGGACGGCCGGGTCACCGGCGTGGGAACCACGGACGGCGCACTCCTCAAGGCCCCGCTGGTCGTGTCGAACGCGGACTACACCCGTACCGTCCTCGAACTCGTCGGCGAGGAGCACCTCGGCCGCCGCACCGCGGACAAGACCCGGCAGGCACGCATGGCGCTGCCGTTCGCCACGCTCTACCTGGGCCTCGACCGGGAACTCCCCGACCGCCCGAACGCCAACCTGTGGTGGTTCAGGGACGACGACATCGAGACCGCCTACCGGCGCCTCGCCGAGGAGCGCTCCGGCCCGGTGCCCTTCCTCTTCGTCTCCTTCGCCTCCCTGAAGGACCCGGGCGCCCGCAACGTCTGCCCGCCCGGCCACAGCAACCTCCAGGTGATGACGCTGTGCCCGCCCGGCTACGGGTACTGGGGCGCGCACACCGGCCCGGCGGCCGGCGAGCGCTACCGGCGCAACCAGGGCTACCAGGAGCGCAAGGCCCAGCTCACCGAGTCCCTCCTGAGCGCCGCCGAGACCGCGCTCGGCCCGCTGCGCGACCACATCACGCACCTGGAGGCGGCGACGCCCCTCACCCACGAGCGGTACACCCTCGCCTCCGGCGGAACCCCCTACGGGCTCGCCCGGTGGGGCACCGCGGGCAGCCGCCCCGACACCCGCAGCACCATCGAGGGCCTGCACGTCGTCGGCGCCAGCACCCGGTACGGCAGCGGCATCGCAGGCGCCGCCGTCAGCGGCATGGCCTGCGCCGCGCAGATCCTGGAACGCCGGCTGCTCCCCGAGGTCCACCGGGGCGCGGTCCTCGGCGACGCCGACCTGCTCCCGGACCGCGCCGCGGACTGGGACCCGCTGGCCGTCTCCCGCGGCGCCGGGCGGCGCACCGCCCGGGGCCTGGCCCGCATCGGCTGACCTGGGAGATCGTGGGGCCGCTGGTCCGGACGGGTGGTGTTCATCGGAAGAACTGCGCGGCGGCGGCGACGTTCCCCGGAAATCGGAGGCGCATCCACATCATGAGGAAGGTACGAAAAGCGCGCAATCCGAAATGAACCATCCGAGAACGTCACGAAAGTGAGGGGTCATGGCCACCGCCAAGGTCAAGCAGTTCTGGACCGCCTTCATCTCCGTCCTCTTCGCCCTGCTCGCCTCCGTCGGCCTGACGGGCACCGCCGCCGCGGCGAACCGGACCGCCGTGCAGCAGCCCGAGGAGCCGGCCGGATCCGCCGCCGCCCCCGTCGCCCGGGAGCGCGCCGCCCTCGCCTCCGTACCGGCCCAGCGGACACACCGGTGGCCGCTCGCCGGGGACCGCTCCCTGCCGCCCACCATCAAGCAGCGCATCGCCGCCGAGGCCCACGGTTCCTCCCCCGCCGCCCGACACCGCTCCAAGGCCGGCGTGATCGCCGGCGCCGAGAGCGACGAGCAGGCCGCACTCGCGGGGCCGGCGCTGGCCGCGGCGGCGTAGAGCGCGGGGAGACGACCACGCGTACGCGCTCCCCGTGCTCCGGCGGAACCCACACAGCAGTTCCCAGCAGGGCCTGGCTTCACCCGCGGTACCCGGCTTCACCCGCAGGAGTCAGCAAGACCGGCAGGACCAACAAGACCCAGCAGGACCCGCAGTACTCAGCAGGACCCGCAGGACCCGCAGTGCTCAGCAGACCAGCAGGACCAGCAGGACCAGCAGACCAGCAGGACCCGCAGGACCAGCACGCTCCAGCCTGACCAGCAAGAACCGCAGTACCAGCAGACCCAGCCTCACCCGCAGTGCTCAGCAGGACCCGGCGTGAACCCAGCAGGACCCCGGTCGGTCAGGAGCGACGTTCGTCGCGCTCGGCGGCCGCTTCGGCTGCGGCTGCGGCGTCGGCCTCGGTCTCCTTGGCCTCCACCTCCGGGTCGAGGGGCGATTCCTCACTGTCGTCGACGGACGTCAGTACGGCGCCCTCGTCCACGTCGGTGGGAGCGGGCGGCTCCACCAGCCAGTCGGGATTGGCCTGCTTGTCCCACCACTTCCAGGCGGCGAACGCGCCGCCGGCGAGAATGCCGAGGACCACGAGGCCCTTGGCGAGGCGTCCGGCCCTTGCCCGACGCTCGTGCTTCTTCACGATCTTCTGGATTTCCTTCGGCGTCACCTGACCGCGCAGCGCGGCCAAGGCCGCCGTGGAACGCGACCCGGCCTCCACCAGGACGGGACCGGTCGCGGCGACCGCGTACTCGACACGCGGAACGGTGTAGTCGGCCGCCTGACGGGCGGCCAGGCGGGTCTTGACCGCCGCACGGTGTGCGGCCGCGTCGACCCGCGGTGGTACACGCGGTGCGACATAGGAGTCGTACTGCGCACGAGCCTGCTTCCGGGCCACCAGCGCGGCCTTGGAGACCTTCGGCGCGATCATCTCGCGCGCCTCGTGGGCGTAGTGCGAGGCCTGGTCCTTGGCCGTCTCGGCATACGGTGCCACCACTTCCGCGGCGTGCATGACACTCTCCTTCGCCGAATCTGTCGCGGCGCGCACGCTGTCCATGCGGGTCACAGGATTCCTCCTCCTCAGTGGCGACGATGTCGGTTTTTCGCCTTTCCATCCTTTTCGAAATCATGCCCGCCCGAGCCGGGTCCGGCATGCGGGGCGGGCATCCGGGGCATGCGTCCGGAGCGCGGATCCGCAGCATGCGAGGATCGGTCACGCCAGGAACAGACGTGACATGACGCGACATGACGTGGACGGAAGGCGACCGTGGCCGAGCAGTTGTACGCGATCCTCAAGACCAGCCTGGGTGACATCGAGGTGCGGCTGATGCCGTTCCACGCCCCGAAGACGGTCCGGAACTTCGTCGAGCTCGCGACCGGCGGGCGCGAGTGGACGCACCCCGCCACCGGCAAGGTCTCCTCCGACCCGCTCTACGACGGCACGGTCTTCCACCGGGTCATCAAGGGCTTCATGATCCAGGGCGGCGACCCGCTGGGCGACGGCACGGGTGACCCGGGCTACTCCTTCGCCGACGAGTTCCACCCGGAGCTGTTCTTCGACCGCCCCTACCTCCTGGCCATGGCCAACGCGGGCCCGGGCACGAACGGTTCGCAGTTCTTCGTCACCGTCGCCCCCGCCACCTGGCTGAACCGCAAGCACACGATCTTCGGCGAGGTCGCCGACAAGGCGAGCCGCGCGGTCGTGGACGCGATCGCCGCCACGGCGACCGACCCGCACACCGAGCGGCCGCTCAAGGACGTCGTCATCGACTCCGTGGTGATCGAGAAGCGCTGAGGTGGAAGGGACGGAACCTCCTGTGGACCAGCGACCCTCCCCGGACCCGGACGCCGGTCCGCCGCGCTGCTACCGCCACCCCGAGGCCGAGACCGGCATCCGCTGCACCCGCTGCGACAAGCCGATCTGCACCCGGTGCATGATCTCCGCCTCGGTCGGCTTCCAGTGCCCCGACTGCGTGCGCAACGGCTCGGGGACCGGCCACGCCGCCGACGCGAACCAGCCCAGGACGCTCGCGGGCGGCAAGGTGGCCAGTGACCAGCACCTGGTCACCAAGATCCTCATCGGGATCAACCTCGCCGTCTACCTCGCGGTACTGGTCCTCGGCGACCGGTTCGTCGACGAACTGGTGCTCATCGGGTACGCCTTCAGCCCGGCGCTCGGCGAGGTCGTCGGCGTCGCGGACGGCGAGTGGTACCGGCTGCTCACCGCGACCGTCCTCCACCAGGAGGTCTGGCACATCCTCTTCAACGTGCTGGGCCTGTGGGTGATCGGCGGCATCGTCGAGCCCGAGCTGGGCCGGATCCGGTACGCGACCCTGTGTCTGCTGTCCGGCCTCTCCGGCTCCGTACTGGCCTATCTCGTCGCCGCGCCCAACCAGCCCTCGCTCGGCGCCTCCGGCGTCGTCTACGGCCTGATCGGCGCCTGGGTGGTGCTGGCTCGCCGGCGCCGCCACGACATGCGGCCGGTGGTCCTCTTCGTGGCCCTGTCGCTGCTCATGACGTTCACCCGACCGGGGATCTCGTGGGAGGCCCACGTCGGCGGTCTGGTCGCGGGCGCCCTCGTGACCTACGTCCTGGTGCACGCGCCGCGGGCCCGCCGGGACCTCGTGCAGTACGGGGCCTGCGGGCTGGTGTTCCTGATCGACCTGGGGATCGTCCTCGCCCGTTCGGCAGCGCTCACCTGAGCGCGGAGGGCTGTGGACGAGCTCCTCTGTGAGCTTTCCCCAGAGTTATCCACAGTGCGTGGCGGGTCCTTCGCCCTCTCTGGGGAAAGACCTCACCCCTCGCCTCTCACCTGGTGTTTCTCCAGGGAGGCGAGGGGTGTCGTGGTTTTCGACGGGGGTGATACCGGTCATACCGGCGTCAACCTCGTGCGAGTTATCCACAGATCTTCGTAAGTTATCCAGTGCTGTGCACAACGCTGTGGATAAGTTCAGGGGAGAGCTTGACGAGGCCCCCGCGAGGGCGCTAGATCGCCGCCGTCCCCCTGTGCGCAGCAGCTACTTCCACTGCGTGGAGACACCGAATCCGGCCGCGATGAAGCCGAAGCCCACCACGATGTTCCAGTTCCGGATCGACTCCAGCGGCAGGGAACCGTCGGTGACGTAGAAGACCACGATCCACACCAGACCGATGGCGAACAGCGCCAGCATCACAGGCGCCACCCAGCTGCGGTTGGTCAGCTTGATACTGGTGGCCTGCTTCGCCGGCGGGGGCGTGAAGTCGGCCTTCTTGCGGATCCGTGACTTCGGCACGAGGGACTCTCCTGTCGATGCGCTGCGTGACCGCGCAGGGAACTGTGGCTGGCGCCGGGATGTGACGAAGGAGGACGTCTGTGTCCCCCAGGCGTCCGTTAGCGTAGTGGTTCCGCGGCACCGAAGGGGATCAGGGTACGTTGAGCAATTCCGACGGCACTCCCGAAGGGCCGGGCCGCCCCACGAGATGGCGCCCCGTCCGGGTCCTCACCCTTGCCGTTTTCGCCCTCGCCGGCCTGATCTTCGTCACGAGCTTCAACACCGCCAAGGGCACCAACATCCGCACGGACGCCTCTCTCCTGCGGCTTTCCGACCTGATCGAGCAGCGCAGCCACAAGAACGCCGGCCTCGACGAGTCCACCTCCGCCCTCCGCTCCCAGGTCGACTCGCTCGCCGCCCGCGACGACGGATCCACCCGCGCGGAGGACGCGCGACTCGACGCACTGGAGGCGGAGGCGGGCACGACCGAGGTCGACGGCTCCGGCCTCACCGTCACCCTCGACGACGCCCCGCCGAACGCCCAGGCCGCCCCCGGCTACCCCGAACCGCAGGCCAACGACCTCGTCATCCACCAGCAGGACCTCCAGGCCGTCGTCAACGCCCTGTGGCAGGGCGGCGCCGAGGGCATCCGGGTCATGGACCAGCGGCTCATCTCCACCAGCGCCGTGCGCTGCGTCGGCAACACCCTGATCCTCCAGGGCCGCGTCTACTCGCCTCCGTACAAGATCACCGCTGTAGGTGACCGGGGCAAGCTGAACAAGGCGCTCGCGAACTCCCCGGCGATCCAGAACTACCAGCTGTACGTGAAGGCGTACGGGCTCGGCTGGAAAGTCGACGAGCACAGGGCGGTGACTCTGCCCGGCTACTCGGGCACAGTGGACCTCCAGCACGCGAAGCCGGTGAGCTGACAGCCGGTGAGCTGACAGCTGGGAGCTGACAGCGGGAGGGCGGCTTGGGGGGCTTGCGTCTCGTCGTGAGGACCTTCAGCGAACTGTGCCTCACCCTCGGCACCCTGATCGTCCTCTTCGTCGTGTACGTCCTGTACTGGACCGGCGTCCAGGCCGACAGCGCGAGCGCCGGCCAGATCGACACCCTCCAGCGCGCGTGGACGAGCACCCCGGCCGGGGCCCCGCCCGCTCCCGGGAAACCCTCCACGCTCCCGGCGTACGCCCCGGGCGAGGGCATCGCCGTCATGTACGTCCCCCGGCTCGGCAGGGACTGGAAGTGGCCGGTCCTCGAAGGCACCGGCGCGGACGTCCTCAAGAAGGGCCTCGGCCACTACGCGGCCACCGGCCGGCTCGGAGCCACCGGCAACTTCGCCGTCGCCGGCCACCGCCGCACCCACGGAGACCCCTTCAAGGACTTCCCCAGGCTGCGCGCGGGCGACGCGGTGGTCCTGACCGACGGGACCACCTGGTTCACGTACCGGATCGTCCGCGCCCCCTACCGGACCGTGCCCACGGACGTCGGGGTCGTCGCTCCGCTGCCGACGTCCTTCGGACGGAACGCGGCGGGCTTCGACGGCCCCGGCCGCTACCTCACCCTCACGACCTGCGAGCCCGAGTGGGGCAGCAGCCACCGTCTGATCGCCTGGGCCCACCTCGACGCCACCCGCCCGGTCGCCGACGGCCGTCCACAGGCTTTGGGCAGCTGACCCCTCCCGGCCCCCTCGCCCCGTACTCTGGTCCCCGTAACGAACGGAAGGGGCGGTCGACGTCATGTACGGCTGGATCTGGCGGCATCTGCCGGGCAACGCGTGGGTGCGTGCGCTGCTCTCGATCGTGCTGGTCCTCGCGGTCGTCTACGTCCTCTTCCAGTACGTGTTCCCCTGGGCGGAGCCTCTGCTTCCGTTCAACGATGTGACGGTGGACGGCCAGTGAGCGCGCGAATTCTCGTCGTCGACAACTACGACAGCTTCGTCTTCAACCTCGTTCAGTACCTCTACCAGCTCGGCGCCGAGTGCGAAGTCCTCCGCAACGACGAGGTCGAGCTGAGCCACGCCCAGGACGGCTTCGACGGCGTCCTGCTCTCCCCGGGGCCCGGCGCCCCCGAGCAGGCCGGCGTCTGCATCGACATGGTGCGGCACTGCGCGTCCACCGGCGTGCCCGTCTTCGGCGTCTGCCTCGGCATGCAGTCGATGGCCGTGGCGTACGGCGGCGTCGTCGACCGCGCGCCCGAGCTGCTGCACGGCAAGACGTCCCCCGTCACGCACGAGGGCAAGGGCGTCTTCGCCGGACTGCCCTCGCCGTTCACCGCCACCCGCTACCACTCGTTGGCCGCCGAGCCGGCCGCCCTGCCCGCCGAGCTCGAAGTCACCGCGCGGACCGAGGACGGCATCATCATGGGCCTGCGCCACCGCGAACTGCCCGTCGAGGGCGTCCAGTTCCACCCCGAGTCGGTCCTCACCGAGCACGGGCACCTGATGCTCGCCAACTGGCTGGAGCAGTGCGGCGACAAGGGAGCGGTCGGACGGTCGGCGGGGCTCGCCCCGGTGGTGGGCAAGGCCGTCGCGTGACGACGGGCTCTCCGTGGTTCCGCCCGACGAACGATCCGCAGAACGAGCCGCCGAACCACCCGACGAACACCCCGGCACCGGAGCCGATACCCGCGGCCCCGTACGCCCCGACCGATCCGTACGCCCCGGTCGATCCGTACGCCCCGGCTGACGCGTACGCCCCCGCCGCCGATCCGTACGCCCCGGCCGCGGAGCCCTACGCCCCCGCCGCGGAGCCCTACGCCTCGGCCGAGCCGTACACCTACGAGGCGCCCCCCGCCGCCCCTTACGAGGCCGCGGCCCAGGAGAGCCCCTACGCGCCCCCGTACGACCCGTACGAGACCGAGGAGCCCCCGGGGCCCTCCCCGTCCGAGACAATGGCTCTCCAGGCCGTAGAGCTGCCTTCCGGACCTGGAAGGGCCGAGCGTCGCCGCGCCGCCAAGGGCGGCCGGGGCAGGAACCGGGGCGGTGCCGGCCCCGAGACGCCCACGACCACCCCGCCGCAGGGACGTCCGCTCTCCCGCGTCGAGGCCCGCCAGGCCGCCCGCGCCGCCAAGGACAGCGTCGGCGTCGTCGCCAGCCGCGCCGTCGGCGAACTCTTCATCACCTTCGGCGTCGTGATGCTCCTCTTCGTCACCTACCAGCTGTGGTGGACGAACGTCCTCGCCGGCCAGGAGACCGACCAGGCCAAGGAACAGATCGAGGACACCTGGGCCAAGGGCGACAGCAAGCCGGACGCCTTCGAGCCCGGCGAGGGCTTCGCCATCATGTACATCCCCAAGCTGGACGTCGTCGTCCCCGTCGCCGAAGGCATCAACAAGACCAAGGTCCTCGACAAGGGCATGGTCGGCCACTACGCCGAGGGCAAGCTGAAGACGGCCATGCCCTCCGACAAGCAGGGCAACTTCGCGGTCGCCGGCCACCGCAACACCCACGGCGAGCCCTTCCGGTACATCAACCGGCTCGAGCCCGGCGACCCGATCGTCGTCGAGACCCAGGACGCCTACTACACCTACGAGATGGCGAGCATCCTGCCGCAGACCGCGCCCTCGAACATCTCCGTGATCGACCCTGTGCCGAAGGGCTCGGGCTTCACGGAACCCGGCCGGTTCATCACCCTGACCACCTGCACGCCCGAGTTCACCAGCACGTACCGGATGATCGTGTGGGGCAGGCTGGTCGAGGAACGCCCGCGCAGCAAGGGAAAGCCGAAAGCGCTCGTAGGCTGAGACCCGACACCTCCGGACGGGACGACGGGACGAACCTAGTGGCACGCGTGCGTAATCGGATCGCCGGGATCATCAGCCTCTTCGGCGAACTCCTCATCACGGCGGGCGTGGTGCTCGGCCTCTTCGTCGTCTACTCCCTGTGGTGGACCAACGTCCTCGCCGACCGCGCCGCCGACCAGGACGGCGCCCAGGTCCGCGACAACTGGGCCGACGGCCCCGGCGCGCTCGACACCAAGGACGGCATCGGCTTCCTGCACGTGCCCGCCATGGGCGACGACGACATACTGATCAAGCGGGGCACCACCAGCGCGATCCTCAACCACGGCGTCGCCGGCTACTACACGGACCCGATCAAGTCCGCCCTCCCGCAGGACGCGAAGGGCAACTTCACGCTCGCCGCCCACCGGGACGGCCACGGCGCGAAATTCCACAACATCCACAAGTTGAAGACCGGCGACGCGATCGTCTTCGAGTCCAAGGACACCTGGTACGTCTACAAGGTCTACAAGACCCTGCCGGAGACCACGAAGTACAACGTGGACGTCCTCCAGCCCGTGCCGAAGGAATCCGGCAAGACCAAGCCGGGCCGCTACATCACGCTGACCACCTGCACCCCGATGTACACCTCCGACTACCGGTACATCGTCTGGGGCGAACTGGAGCGCACGGAGAAGGTCGACCGCGACCGCACCCCGCCGGCGGAGCTGCGCTGACCCGACCCGACCCGACCCGGACGTCTGGACGTCCGGACAGGGGGAGAGCCCCGGCATCCACTGGATGCCGGGGCTCTCCCCCTGTCCGGAAGGGTTCAGGCTCAGCCGAAGAAGCCGCCGTCCCCGTCACCGTTGTTGTCGCCACCGCCGTTGCCGCCGCCGCCACCACCACCGACGGTGTAGACGCTGATCTCCTGGCCGGGGGTGACCATCGAACCCTCGCCCGGGTTCGTCCCGACGACCAGCGCGTCGTCCTTGTCGGAGCCCACCTGGGTGATCTTCAGGTTCGCGTTCAGGGCCTCGAGCTGCGCCTTGACGTCCTTGAACGGCCTGTTGGCGAGCCCCGTCGGGAGCTGGACCTGCTGCGGCTGCTGCGGGCCCTTGGAGACCTTCAGCGTGATCTGCACGTCCTTCGGCTGGTTCGACGGGCCCGCCGGGGTCTGGTCGATCACGGTGCCCGCGGGCTGCTCCGAGTCGACGTCCTCCCTGGACACCTTCGTGAAGCCGAGCTGGGTCAGCTGCTGGAGGGCCTGGTCGTAGGTCCGGCCCTTCTGGTCGGGAAGCTCGGACAGCAGCTTCTTCGCGACGGTGATGGTGATCTCGGAGTTCTTCTCCGCCTTGGTGCCGCCGACCGGGTTCGTGCGCAGGACCGTGCCCGGTTCCTCGTCCGACTCCTCCTGCTCGACCTTGACCTTGAAGCCCTTGGCCTTCAGGCTCTCCTCGGCGCGCTCCTGGGACTGCTCGATGACGTCCGGGACCTCCACGAGCGGAGCGCCCTCGGAGACGAACACCTGGACCGTGCCGTTGGTGTCCATCTTCACGTCCGCGGCCGGGTCCTGGCGGCAGATGGCGCCCTTGGGCTGGTCGCAGCGCTCGGTGCCGGCCTGCTGCAGCTTCACGCTGGCGTTGGTCGCGAGCCCGGTCGCCACTTCGACGGTCTGGCCCACCAGTCGCGGTGCGCCGACCTGCCGGGTGCCGTCCTTCTCCTCCATGAGGGAGACGCCGATGAAGATCGCGCCGACGAGCACCAGGATGCCCGCGATGACCAGCAGGATCGTCGAGGTGTTCGACTTCTTCTGGCCGCCGCGACGCCGGTCCGGACGGTCGTCGTAGCCGTAGCCGCCGTCGTCGGGGTTGATCGGGGGCAGCATCGAGGTCTGGCCGGCCGGGTCGGCCTGGCGCAGTGCCGTGGTCGGCTGGTCCTCCGGCGGGTAGCCGCCGTAGCCCCCGCCGTACGCGGGCGCCCCCATGCCCATCCCCATGCCCATCGCGGCGGCGGCCGCGACCGGCTGGCCGTCGAGGCAGGCCTCGATGTCCGCGCGCATCTCGTCGGCGGACTGGTAGCGGTAGTCGGGGTCCTTGACCAGCGCCTTGAGGACGATGGCGTCCATCTCGGGCGTGATCTCGCCGTCGAAGTTGCTCGGCGGCTGCGGCTCCTCGCGCACGTGCTGGTAGGCGACGGCGACCGGCGAGTCGCCGATGAACGGGGGCCGGACGGTGAGGAGCTCGTAGAGCAGGCAGCCCGTCGAGTACAGGTCGGAGCGGGCGTCGACCTGCTCGCCCTTGGCCTGCTCGGGGGAGAGGTACTGGGCCGTGCCGATGACCGCCGACGTCTGTGTCATGGTCATGCCCGAGTCGCCCATGGCGCGCGCGATGCCGAAGTCCATGACCTTGACCTGGCCGGTGCGCGTCAGCATGACGTTCGCCGGCTTGATGTCACGGTGCACGATGCCGGCGCGGTGCGAGTACTCCAGCGCCTGGAGGATGCCGACCGTCATCTCGAGCGTGCGCTCGGGCAGCAGCTTGCGCCCGGAGTGAAGCAGCTCACGCAGGGTCGACCCGTCGACGTACTCCATCACGATGTACGGGATGGAGACCCCGTCGACGTAGTCCTCGCCGGTGTCGTAGACCGCGACGATCGCCGGGTGGTTCAGCGAGGCGGCGGACTGTGCCTCACGGCGGAACCGGGCTTGGAAGGACGGATCGCGGGCCAGGTCGGCCCGCAGCGTCTTCACGGCGACGGTGCGGCCGAGCCGGGTGTCCTGACCGAGGTACACCTCGGCCATGCCACCACGGCCGAGCACCGAGCCCAGCTCGTACCGGCCGCCGAGGCGACGCGGCTCTTCCATAGCTAATCCAGCCCTCTCCGTCTGTCCCGACCGCACCCATGGGTGGTCCGGCGGTGTGTGCTGTTCGCGCATACGGTACCGGCCCCGGGAAGACGATCCACCCGGGGCCGGTAGCTGATACCCGACCGGTACCTGGCAGGTACGGGCCCGGTACGTCAGCCGTTGTTCTTCATGACCGCCTTCATCACGGCCTTCGCGATCGGGGCCGCGAGGCCGCCACCGCTGATGTCCTCGCGGTCGGTGCCCGCCGAGTCCTCGACGATCACGGCGACCGCGACGGGGGAGCCTTCGGCGGTCTTCGCGTACGAGATGAACCACGCGTACGGGCGCTTCGCGTTCTTGTCGCCGTGCTGGGCCGTACCCGTCTTGCCGCCGACCTTCACGCCGTCCATGTTCAGGTCGGCCTTGCCGCCGGTGCCGTTGGTGACGACGCTCTCCATCATCTGCTGGAGGAGCTGCGCGTTCTGCGCGGAGACCGGCCGGCTCATCTCCTCCGGCTCGTTCTGCTTGATGACGTCGAGGTTCGGGGCGCGCAGCTGGTCGATCATGTACGGCTTCATCAGCTTGCCGTCGTTGGCGATCGCCGCCGTGACCATCGCCATCTGGAGCGGGGTGGTCGCGGTGTTGAACTGGCCGATGGAGGAGAGCGCGTTGCCGCCGCGGTCGGCCTTCTTGTCGTAGACGGAGGCGGCGGAGCGGACCGGGGTGAACTGCTCGGCGTTGAAACCGAACTTCTCGGCCATCTCGGTCATCTTCTCGACGCCGACATCGTCGCCGAGCTTCGCGAAGACCGAGTTGCAGGAGATGTCGAGGGCGCGCTTCAGACTGGCGTTGGCGCAGCCCTTGGCGTGGTTCACCATCGGCTTGGTGGAGAGCGGGATCTTCCAGCCCTCGGGGGTGTCGGTCGCCGCGTTGATGTCGCTGACCTTGCCGTTCTCCAGGGCGGCCGCGGCGGTGACGACCTTGAAGACGGAGCCGGGCGGGTAGATCTCGCGGATCGCGCGGTTGAGCTTCGGCTTGGTCTTGTCCTTCTCCAGCGCCACCCAGGCCTTCTCGTCCTTGCCGGAGTAGCCGGCGAAGGAGGAGGGGTCGTACGAGGGGGTGGAGGCCAGCGCCAGGATCTTGCCGGTCTTCGGCTCGATGGCGACGACGGCGCCGGTGTTGTTCCCGAGTCCCTCGAAGGCGGCCTTCTGCGCGGCCCCGCTGAGGGTGGTGACGACGTCGCCGCCCTTCTTCTCCTCACCGGTGAACATGGCGAGGGTGCGGTCGAAGAACAGCCGGTCGTCGTTGCCGGTGAGGATGCCGTCCTCGATCTTCTCGATCTGGTTGGCGTCGTAGGCCTGCGAGGCGTAGCCGGTGACGGGAGCCCACATGGGGCCGTCGGTGTAGGTCCGCTTGTACTTGTAGTACGGGTCCTTGGAGTCGGCGGATCCGGTGATCGGCTTGCCGTCCACGATGATGTTGCCGCGCTTGTTGGCGTACCGCTCGATCTGCACGCGCTTGTTGCTGGAGTGGGTGTTCAGCTCGTCGGCGCGGACGTACTGGAGCCAGTTGTCCCGCAGGAGCAGGGCGAGGATGAGCAGGCCGCAGAAGATCGCGACCCGGCGCAGCGGCTTGTTCACGGACGGACCACCTGGGTCATCTCGGCATCGGGGGACGGGGCGGGCGCGGGCGCGGGACGGCGCGCCGTGTCGCTGATCCGGATCAGGATGCCGACCAGGGCCCAGTTGGCGATCACGGAGGATCCGCCGTACGCGAGGAACGGCATCGTCATACCGGTGAGCGGGATGAGGCCCATCACGCCGCCGGCGACGACGAAGATCTGGAGCGCGAAGGCGCCGGAGAGGCCCATCGCGAGCAGCTTGCCGAAGGGGTCACGAGCGGCGAGGGCGGTGCGGACGCCGCGCTCGACGATCAGCCCGTAGAGGAGCAGGAAGACCATCACACCGGTCAGCCCGAGTTCCTCGCCCACGGTGGCGAAGATGAAGTCGGAGTTGGCGGCGAATCCGATGAGGTCCGAGTTGCCCTGGCCGAGGCCGGTGCCGAGGATGCCGCCGGAGCCGAAGGACATCAGCACCTGGGTCATCTGGTCGCAGGCGTTGACCGTGTCCGCGCAGGCGAACGGGTCGGCCCAGGCGTCGACACGGGCCTGGACGTGGCCCGCGAAGGAGGCCACGCCCACCGCACCCGCGATCGACATCAGCAGACCCATGACGATCCAGCTGGTCCGCTCCGTCGCCACGTACAGCATGATCACGAACATGCCGAAGAACAGCAGCGACGTACCGAGGTCGTTCTCGAAGATCAGGATGAGGAGGCTGACCGCCCAGATCGTCAGGATCGGGCCGAGGTCACGACCGCGGGGCAGGTAGAGCCCCATGAAGCGGCGGCTGGCCAGCGCCAGGGCGTCCCGCTTCACCATGAGGTACCCGGAGAAGAACACCGCCAGCACGATCTTGGCGAACTCGCCGGGCTGGATGGAGAAGCCGGCGATGTTGATCCAGATCTTGGCACCGAAGACCGGGCTGCCGAGCCCCGGGACGAGCGGCAGCAGCAGGAGGACGAGCGCCACCACCATGGAGATGTACGTGTACCGCTGAAGGACCCGGTGGTCCTTCAGCAGCAGCAGCACGCCCACGAACATGGCGATGCCGATCGCCGAGTACATCATCTGCTTCGGGGCGTCCGGGCTGAAGCTGCCGAAGTCGTTGATCGACTTGGCGATCAGCCGAGGCGACTGGTCCAGGCGCCAGATCAGCACCAGGCCCATGCCGTTGAGCAGCGTCGCGAGGGGCAGCAGCAGCGGGTCCGAGTACGGGGCCCACTTCCGCACCACGAGGTGCGCGACGCCCGCGAGCAGGGCGAGGCCCAGCCCGTACCCGGCCATGCCGGCCGGGACCTTGCCGTCGATGGCCAGGCCCACGTTGAGGTACGCGAACACCGGGATGACGACGGCGAACGCGAGCAGCGCCAGCTCGGTGTTGCGGCGGCTCGGCGCCTCGATCGCGCCGATGGTGGTCGTGTTGGTGACAACGCTCATGGTGGTGAAAGGCCCCCTACGGGTGCTTACTGCTTGCCGCAGTTCGAGGCCAGCTTCTGCTCCTCCGCGGTGAGGGTGGGACCCGGGGACGGAGCGGCTGTGGTGGGCTTGGGGTCAGGGGTGGCGGTCTCGCCGGGCTTGGGCGTCGCCGGCGGCTTGCTCGCCTGGTCGGCGGCCTTCTCGGCTGCCGCACGGCGCTGCTCGGTCTTCTTGCAGGCCGAGGCCTGCGCCGCCAGCTCGGCGATCTTCGTCTCGGCCTTGCCGAGGCTGCCGCCCGTGATGGTGTCCTCGACCTGCTTCCGCTGGTAGGCGGGGAGGTACTTGAGTTCGATCTCGGGGTGGTCCTTCTGGACCTTCGAGAGCGAGACCCAGGCCAGGTCCTGGCTGATGCCCTGGTACAGCGCCACGTGCTGGTCCTTGGAACCGACGTAGTACTGGGTCTGCGTCCAGCGCCAGCCGCCGTAGGCGCCGCCGCCGAGGACGGCGAGGGCGAGGACGAGGAGGAAGGAGCGCTTCAGCCACTTGCGGCCGGTGCGCGGCTTCACGAAGTCGTCGTCCGTGTACGACTCGAAGGAGCCCTGCGGGGGCATGCCGCCGTAGCCGTGGCCGTCACCGCTGCCGGGCGGGCCGAAGCCGCCGGCGGGCGGCTGCTGGTGCGGGGCCGGGCGGCCGAGCCCGGAGGCGCGGCCGGCCGGGGTCTGCATCGCCCCGCCGTCGTTCAGCTGGGCCTGGTTCTCGGCGACCGCGCCCACGATGACCGGGGTGTCGCTGAGGTGGCCCGCGAGGGTGTCGCCGCCGTCGACGTCGAGGACGTCGGCGACGATCACCGTGATGTTGTCGGGGCCGCCGCCGCGCAGCGCGAGCTGGATCAGCTCCTGCACGGTCTCCTGCGGGCCCTGGTAGCTGGCGAGGGTGTCCTCGAGCGTCTGGTGCGAGACCACGCCGGACAGACCGTCGGAGCAGATCAGGTACCGGTCGCCGGAGCGGACCTCGCGGATCGAGAGGTCGGGTTCGACGTGGTCGCCGCTGCCGAGCGCGCGCATGAGGAGCGAGCGCTGCGGGTGGGTGGTGGCCTCTTCCTCGGTGATCCGGCCCTCGTCGACGAGCCGCTGGACCCAGGTGTGGTCCTGGGTGATCTGGGTGAGGACACCGTCGCGGAGCAGGTACGCGCGGGAGTCGCCGACGTGCACGAGGCCGAGGCGCTGACCGGTCCACAGCAGGGCGGTGAGCGTCGTGCCCATGCCTTCGAGCTGCGGGTCCTCCTCGACCATCATGCGCAGTTGGTCGTTGGCGCGCTGCACCGCCGTACCGAGCGAGGTGAGGATGTCGGAGCCGGGGACGTCGTCGTCCAGGGTGACGAGGGTGGAGATCACCTCCGAGGAGGCGACCTCGCCGGCGGCCTGGCCGCCCATGCCGTCGGCGATGGCGAGCAGCCGGGGACCGGCGTAGCCGGAGTCCTCGTTGCCCTCGCGGATCATGCCCTTGTGGGAGCCCGCGGCGAATCGCAGGGACAGACTCATGCGCACCTGCCCTGTCGCCGCTGCTTCGGGGTACGGCCGGTCTCGACCCACACTGCCCACCCTCCGGTCGCTCCGGTCACGCCGGTCGCCTCAGTCGCTCCGGTCGGGAGCGCGGCACGGCCTTTGGCGGGGACCGTCCCGTGTCGCTCGCTCCGCTCGCGCCTATTCATGATGTAGCACTACTTCCGCAGCTCGATGACGGTCTTGCCGATGCGGATCGGCGCGCCCAGCGGAATGGGTGTGGCGGTGGTGAGGCGGGTCCGGTCGAGATACGTGCCGTTGGTGGACCCGAGATCCTCGACGATCCACTGGCCGTCCCGGTCCGGGTAGATCCGGGCGTGCCGGCTCGACGCGTAGTCGTCGTCGAGGACGATCGTCGAGTCGTGCGCCCGGCCCAGCGTGATCGTCTGGCCCTGGAGGGCGACGGTCGTGCCGGTGAGGGTGCCCTCGGACACGACCAGCTTGGTCGGGGCGCCGCGGCGCTGGCGCCCACCGCCCGCGCTCTGCTGGCCGCGCTGCTGCGGAGGCGCGGCGGCCTGCCGCGCCTGCTGTTGCTGCGGTCGCGCCTCTTGGCGCCGTGAACCGCGCTGGGTCACCCGCGTACCGAAGAGGTCGCTGCGGATGACCTGGACGGCCACGATGACGAACAGCCACAGAACGGCCAGGAAACCCAACCGCATGACCGTCAGGGTCAGCTCTGACATTGCCCCCGCTTCACCCTTCGGCTTGCCGGTAAACGATGGTGGTGCTGCCCACGACGATCCGCGAGCCGTCGCGGAGCGTAGCGCGGGTGGTGTGCTGCCCGTCCACCACGATGCCGTTGGTGGATCCCAGATCCTGGATCGTCGAGGGCGTTCCGGTCCGGATCTCGCAGTGCCGGCGGGAGACGCCGGGATCGTCGATCCTCACGTCCGCGTCGGTGCTGCGGCCGAGGACCAGGGTCGGGCGGGAGATCTGGTGGCGGTTGCCGTTGATCTCGATCCAGCGGCGCACCGCGGTGCCCGCTCCGCCTTGCGTACCCGGGCCGGGCATGGCTCCGGGACCGCTCGCGGGGCGACCCGCGGCGGCGGCCGGCCGGTGGCCGGGGGCGCCGGGAGGCGGGGCGGCGGGCATGGGCGGGGCGCCGGCCGGGGGGTACCCGTAGCCGCCGCGGCCCTGCGCCTGGCCCTGCTGCTGGTGGTGCTGCGGTCCGCCCGCGGGCGGCTGCGGCTGTGACGTACTCGACGCCAGCGTGCGGCTGCGTACGCGGTACAGGCCGGTGTCGAGGTCCTCCGCCTTCTCCAGGTTGACCTTGATCGGCCCCATGAAGGTGTACCGCTGCTGCTTCGCGTAGTCCCTGACCAGGCCGGCGAGCTCGTCGCCGAGCTGGCCCGAGTAGGGGCTGAGGCGCTCGTAGTCGGGCGTGCTCAGTTCCACGATGAAGTCGTTGGGGACGACGGTCCGCTCGCGGTTCCAGATCTGCGCGTTGTTGTCGCACTCGCGCTGGAGCGCGCCGGCGATCTCGACCGGCTGGACCTCGGACTTGAAGACCTTGGCGAAGGTGCCGTTGACCAGACCTTCGAGACGCTGCTCGAAACGCTTCATGACTCCCATGGGGCACCTCCTCGGTCGTTGTCGTCCTGGTACTGCTTACTGATCGTATCCACGCGTCGGGAAATCGGCTGGTTCCCCTTCCCTGCCCTGTGGACGAGTGTCACACCTCTCACAGGCTTTCCCCACGGATCGTAGAGGCGGCCTGTGGACAGTGTCCCGCACCCGGCTGTGCGAGCGGGGGCGCGGTCCCGGGCCGGCGGGCGGTCCGTCCCCTTCCTCCCCCTTCTCCTCCCCCTCCGCCTCCCCTTCTTCCTCCGGCTCCCCGCCGTCTCCCCCTGCGGTCCCGCTCCTCCGTCCCCACCCGCTCCTCCCCTCCTGCCCGTTTCCGTCCTTCCGTCCCTCCCTCACCTTGGTCTGCCCGAGCGGAGCCGAAACAACGGATGTGAATCCACGGTCTGCGACGTGCTAATCTTCTGATGTCGCCAGGCGCTCGCACCGCAAGTGAGAGAGCCCGGAGCACACCCAATGCGCGGGTGGCGGAATAGGCAGACGCGCTGGATTCAGGTTCCAGTGCCCGAAAGGGCGTGGGGGTTCAACTCCCCCCTCGCGCACCAGGCAGTACCGAAACGGTCGGCATCGTGATCACGATGCCGACCGTTTCGCATTCCCGGCCGGCGTACGACGACGCATACCTGGAGCAGCAGCGATGAGCGTGTGGATACGGCAGTTCTTCCCCGTGCCGCAGCCCGACCGGCGGCTGATCTGCTTTCCGCACGCGGGAGGCTCCGCGAGCGCCTACCGGGCGATGGCGGAGTCGCTCGCGGACAGCCGGACGGACGTCCTGATCGTGCAGTACCCCGGTCGGCAGGACCGCCTCGCGGAGCCGGCGGCCGAGGGCCTGGGGGAACTGATCGACGAGCTGTGGAGCGAACTGCTCCCGGTCCTTGCGGACGGCAGGCCGTTCGGGCTTTTCGGGCACAGCATGGGGGCGCTCCTCGCCTTCGAGGCGGCGCGTCGGCTGGAGCGTGCGGAGCGCGTACCGGCGGCGCTGTTCGTCTCGGCCTGCCGGGGGCCCTCGTCCACCGGCATCGGCTCGCGGGCGCGCACCCTGGCCGAAGCGAGTGACGAAACCCTCGTGGACGAGCTCCGGCTGCTCGGCGGTTCCGTCGACGAACTGCTGGCCCACCCGGGCCTCCTGGAGATCGCGCTGCCCGCGATCCGTTCCGACTTCAGGATGCTCGGCCGGTACGCGTACCAGCCCGGTGCTCCGCTCGCCTGCCCACTGATCAGCCTCGTCGGGGACGAGGACCCGCGGGTGCCGGTCGAGGAGATGGAGAGCTGGCGGAGCGAGACGAGCGGGCCCTACGCGGCGCACGTCCTCTTGGGCGGCGGCCACTTCTACCTCGACGACCACCTGCCCGCGGTCCGCGACATCGTGGGCGCCGCACCGTGGCGGTGACCGGGCCCACACCGCGGGCCGCCGCATCGACGGGAGGCGTTCCCGCGGTCGATGTAGACCTGTGGTCGATCGGGGTGCGCGGCATCACGGAGAACGCCCTCGACCTCTCCGAACTCGACGCCGAGGAGCTCGGACGGTTCGAGGGCCTGCGCCGCGCGCAGGACCGGGTGCTCTTCGGAACCGCCCACGTCGCGCTGCGCCGGCTGCTTGCGGCGCGCCTGGGCATGGCGCCCGCCGAGGTCGGCTATCTCCGCGAACCGTGCCCCTGCTGCGGGGCGCCCCACGGCCGGCCGGCCTTGCTCGGGAGGACCGGCGCACCGCACTTCTCCCTCTCGCACGGTGGGGACATGGTGCTGATCGGGATGGCGTCCCGGCCGGTCGGCGTGGACGTCGAGGCCGTTCCGACCGCCGCCGACGTACGCGACCTCATATCGGCCCTCCATCCGCTGGAGCGCGGGGAGATCGCCGACGACGCGTTCTCACCGGAGACGTTCGCCCGGATCTGGACCCGCAAGGAGGCCTATCTCAAGGGACTCGGCACGGGCCTGGGGCGGGCGCTGGACGCCGACTATCTCGGCGAGACCGGCCGGGTGCCTTCCCCCCGGGGATGGTGCGTCTCGAACGTCCCCGTGGACGGGCTGCATGCCGCGGCGGTCGCGGTGGAGGGGCCGGAGATGACACTGCGCGTGACGTCGCTGCCGGACCGCTTCGTCTGCTCGCCGTCCACGTCCTCGTCCGCCGCTCCTTCCCTCTCCCCCCGAGACGTTTCCTGACCTCGGCGACGTGACGCCGGCAGGTGCGGACCTGCCCATCCGGTGGCGATCGACCGGTCGGTGGGCAACCCGCCCCTCCTGCGACGACTTTCGTCGTCGCAGGGTGAGACGAAAGAGGGAAGCCCGGGGGCCGGCGCGCGGCCTACGGTGCGAGCGTGGACGTCATGTCGAAGTCGGGGGCCCGGAACCGGGGTCAGAGCACGGGCCGTGGCCAGGCTCAGGATCAGGGTCAGGGCCTGAGTAGGAACCAGGGTCTGGGCCGGTACGGGATCGGGGCGGTGCTCGCGGCCGCGTGGGCCTGGTTCGTGGTGCCGGGGCAGTGGTCGGCGCGCAGGACCACCGGAGAGGTGGCACTCGCCGCGGTCGTCGCGCTGCTCGGCGCCGGGACCGAGGACCTGCTGGGCGCCGAGGGCTGGCAGCGGCCCGCCGGAGTCGCCGCGGCCTCCGCCGCACTGTCACTGGTGCGGCGCAGACTTCCCGCGAGCGTGCTCGTCCTCACCGCGGGGCTCGCGCCCTTCGTGCCGGGCCTCGGGCCGCTGCTGCTCGTGGTCGGCTGGTCCTCCGGCCGGTACATCGCGGGCGCCGGGCACGCCCTCGCCGCGTTCATCGCCGCCTTCGTCGTGAACGTCGGGGGCAGTCTCGTCGAGACCTGGGACCGGCAGCGGCTGCTCGCCATGGCGCTCATGGCGACCCTCTACTACCTGGGCACCACCCTGGCCCCCGGGCTCGCCCACCGCTACTGGGCCCAGCGGCGGACCCTGCTGCACGCGCTGCAGGAGCGCAACGCCCAGTTGCTGCGGGAGCGGACGATGGTGGCCTGGCAGGCGCGGCTGCGGGAGCGGCAGCGGATCGCCCAGGACATGCACGACAGCCTCGGCCACCAACTGGCCCTGATCGCCGTGCACACGGGGGCCCTGGAAGTGGACCGGGACCTGGGCGAGCGGCAGCGCGAGGTGGTCGGCGTGCTGCGGAACGCGTCGGTGACGGCGATGCACGAGCTGCGGGAGGTCGTCGGGATACTCCGCGACGGCGTCGAGGCCGTCGACGGGACCGCGGCGGCCCCCGGTCGGGCCGGGGACGAGACGGGGAGGGCGGCCCGGGGGATCGCGGGCATCGCAGGGCTCGTGGAGGCGGCCCGGGCGGCCGGCACGTCGGTCGCGCTGCGACGAGCGGGGGACGAGCGGGCACTGGAACCGGCGGCCGACCACGCGGCGTACCGGATCGTGCAGGAGGCGCTCACGAACGCCTACAAGTACGCGCCGGGGGCCCCGATCGTCGTCGAGCTGCGGTACGAGCCGGACACCTTCGTGGTCGAGGTGCTCAACGAGCAGCCGGCGGGCGGGCCTTCGAAGGACGTGGTGAGCGGCGGGCAGGGCCTCACCGGACTCGCCGAGCGGGCCCGGCTCGTGGGCGGCATGTGCCACGCGGGCCCGGCCGACGGCGGCGGGTTCCGGGTGGCCGGGATGCTGCCGTACGGGGCGGCGCCCGTCGCGAAGGCGGCACCTTTGGTCGACGCGGCCGACGACTTCCGGCAGCAGACCACGAAGCCGCTGGCGGGCGATGGTCGTCCGGTCGTGGTCGGACCGGCCGACTGGACGTTCACGGAGCGGGAGCTTGCGATGGCGGTACGCGGGGGCAGGAGCAGAAGCACGGGCGGTTCGATCGCACTGGGCTGCGGGATCGCGTTCGCGGCCCTCGTGCTCCTCGTGGTGGCGGCGGGCTTCGGTCTCTACTTCCTGATGGGTTCGGTGCAGAAGGGGATGATCGACCCGGAGCAGTACGACGCGATCGTGGTGGGGGAGCCCGAGCAGAAGGTCCGTGAGCAGCTCCCGTCGGGGGACACGATCGCCACCGCCGGCCTGAACGGCAAGGGCCCCGCGATACCGGAAGGCGCCGACTGCCTGGTGCTGATGTCCTCGGAGGTGGGCGACAGCTTCGACACGGAGCCGGTTTTCCGGTTCTGCTTCAAGGACGGCAAGCTGATCGAGAAGAAGTCGTACGAGGTCGAGGCGCGGTAGCGCCGCACCGGCCCGTACCGAAGCCGTGGGGGAGCAGCTGTGGCAGGCCAGCCCATCAGGGTCGTGATCGCCGACGACGAGCCTCTGATCAGGGCCGGGATTCGGATGATCCTCATCTCGGACCCGGAGATCGAGGTCGTCGGTGAGGCCGCCGACGGCCGGGCGGCGGTGGAGGCGGCGCGGGCGCACGCCGCGGACGTGGTGCTGCTCGACATCCAGATGCCGGTGCTCGACGGCCTTTCGGCGCTGCCGGAGTTCCGCCGGGCGGTGCCGGAGGCCCGGGTGATCGTCCTGACGACCTTCGGGGAGCGGGAGAACGTGCTGCGGGCGCTGGAGCACGGCAGTGCAGGCTTCCTCCTGAAGGACACGGCGCCCGCGGAGCTGATCCGGGCGGTCAGGGCGGCCGCGGCGGGCGACGCGTATCTGTCGCCGGCGGCGACCAGGCACGTGGTGGAGCGGCTCGCCGGGGGCCGGGAGGCCGCCCGTGCCGAGGAGGCCCGGGGGCGGGTCGCGGCGCTGAGCGAGAAGGAGCGCGAGGTGCTGGCGCTCCTCGGGGAGGGCCTCTCCAACGCGGACGCGGGGAGACGGCTGCACATGAGCGAGGCCACGGTGAAGACGTACGTGAGCCGGATCCTCGCCAAGCTGGACTGCGAGAACCGGGTGCAGGCGGCGCTGCTGGCACGGGACGCGGGCCTCTAGGGCGCGCGCCCACGAGCTTGCCGCGGCGCTTGCCCGGGCCCGCCCCTACCGGTGCTGGTCCGGGAGGCCGCTCGTGCCCGCCGCGTTGTAGCGGAGCAGATAGGCGGCGAAGCCGGCCAGGTCGTCGGCGGACCAGTCCTTGAGGCGCTCCTGATAGGCCGCGAGCCGGCTCGTCTGCGCCGCGGCCAGGACCTTGGCGCCTGCCTCGGTGGGATGCAGGACCTGGACGCGATGGTCGTCGGGCGCGGGGCGCCGCTCGACGAAGCCGAGCTTCTCCAGGCCCGCTAGCTGGCGGCTGACCGTCGACTTGTCCAGCAGGTAGTGGGCCGCGAGATCGGTCGCGCGGCAGCCGCGCTGCTCCTCGATATGGGCGAGGAGGGTGTACGAGACGAGCGGCAGTTCGGGGTGGACCCGGGCCGCCGCGGCGCGGGCCCGGCGGGCGAAGGCCGTCAGTTCGCGCTGGATGACGTCCACCGACGCCTCGCGTGGTGGCTGCTGTGCGTCGGCGCCGGTCATGGGGGCTCCCTCGTCGTTCTGGGGCGGCTCGCCCGTCACACACTTTCGGTTGTATAGTACAACGGTTCTTTAGTTGTAAAAGCCAACCATGGAGGTTCCGGTGACCACAGGACCGAACACCGACGGGGCGGCGTTGCGGCATGTCCTCGGACATCTGCTCACCCCGCTGCTGATGTGCGTCGGCATGGGACTCGCCTACCTCGGCGCCTTCCACGCCCCCGAAGCCCACGATCTGCGCGTCGACGTCGTCGGCTCCGGACCCACCGCCCAGGTCCTCGCCCAGACCCTCCACGACAAGGGCGACGGCGCCCTCGACGTCCGTACCGTCGCCGACCGGGCCGCGGCGATCACCGCCCTGCGCGAGCAGGACAGCTACGGCGCCTACGTCCCCGGCGAGAAGCCCGAGCTGCTCGTCGCCTCGGCCTCCTCCGACACCAGCGCCATGGCCGTCGAGAAGGTGTTCACCAAGGTCGCTGCCGCTCAGGACGCCCCGCTCAAGGTCACCGACGTGGCCCCCGTCGCCTCCGGCGACCCCACAGGGCAGGGCGTCTTCTTCCTGCTCGTCGCCCTCAGCATCGGCGCGTACGCCTCGGTCGCCGTCATCGGCGGAGCCGGCTCCGTCCTCCCCCTGCGGATCAGGGCCCTCCTCGCCGCCGGGATGTCGCTCGTCGTCAGCCTCATCGGCACCCTCTTCGCCGGACCGCTCTTCCACCTGGTCGATCAGGGCCTCGGGGGCGTCTGGGCACTGTCCTGGCTCTACACGGCCGGAATCCTGCTCGTCGGCGTCGGCCTCCACACCTTCCTGCGCCGCTGGACCACGCTCGGCGTGATGGTGCTCTTCGTCATGCTCAACTTCACCAGCTCGGGCGGCATCTACCGGCCCGAACTCCAGCCCGGCTTCTTCGGCGCGCTCCACGCCTTCTGGAACGGCGCGGGCTTTGTCGAGGGCGTCCGCGCCCACGTGTACTTCGACGGGCACGCGCTCGGCGGACACGTTCTCGTCCTCGTCCTCTGGCTCCTCGCCGGAATCGCCCTCGTCGTCGCCGCCGGGCTCACCGAGGCCCGCCGGAGGACTGCGAACACCCGGCCCGACCCGGCGGCGACCCCCACCGCGACCGAGAAGGAAGCAGAGAAGGAAGCAGAGGAGGAGATCGAGGAGGCGGTCGCGGTCTGAGGTTGTCCACAGGTGCTGTCCACAGGGGGAGACGGCCCCTCGGACCCGACGGTACGGTCAGGGTCGGATGATGTTGGACATCGCATCGGGGGAGGGCAAGGCATGGACGACACCCAGGCCGTGGTGCCAGGACAGCGCGACAGGGACGCGGCACCGGCCGACGTACGCGTGCCGCACGTGCCGGGGTTCGCGCACCGCGCCGTCACCGGCGCCGGGACCTCACCCAAGGAATGGGCCAAGGAACTCCGCGAGCGGGTCCCGCGCTCCGCACACCGCCGGCCGGCCCTCGCCGCCGACCGCCCGGACGCCGTCCGAGCCGTCGAGGAGTCGAGCCGCGACCGCGTCCCCGAGCTCACGCCGATGCGCGTCGGCAGGATGGCTGCCAGCCCGTTCGCCTTCCTCCGCGGATCCGCCGGACTCATGGCCCACGACCTCGCCGACACCCCCGTCACCGGCATAGCCGCCCAACTCTGCGGCGACGCGCACGCCGCCAACTTCGGGCTCTACGGCGACGCCCGCGGCCGGCTCGTCATGGACCTCAACGACTTCGACGAGACCATCGTCGGCCCCTGGGAATGGGACCTCAAGCGCCTCGCCACCTCCCTGGTGCTCGCCGGCCGGGAAGTCGGCGCGAGCGAGGAGGAATGCCGGGCCGCCGCCTTCGACACCGTCGGCGCCTACCGGCGCACCATGCGGCTCCTCGCCCGGCTGCCCGCCCTCGACGCCTGGAACGCGATCGCCGACGAGGAACTCGTCTCGCACACCGACGCCCGCGACCTCCTCGGCACCCTGGAACGGGTCTCCGCCAAGGCACGCAACAACACCAGCGCCAGATTCGCCGCCAGGTCGACCGAAGCCCTGACCGACGCCGACGGCGGCGGCCGCAGATTCACCGCCGCACCGCCGGTCCTGCGCAGAATCCCGGACGCCGAGGCCGCCGCGGTCGCCTCCTCCCTCGGCCCCTACCTGGAAACCGTGTCCGAAGACCGGCTGCCGCTGCTCGCGCGGTACGCCGTCCACGACGTGGCCTTCCGGGTCGTCGGCACCGGCAGCGTCGGCACCCGTTCCTACGTCGTCCTGCTCCTCGACCACCGGGGCGAGCCGCTGGTCCTCCAGGTGAAGGAGGCCCGGCCGTCCGCCCTGCTGCCCCACCTGCCGGCCGCGGGCTTCGCCGTGCCCGACCCCGGCCACGAGGGACGGCGCGTCGTGCTCGGACAGAAGAGGATGCAGGTCGTCAGTGACATCCTGCTCGGCTGGACCACGGTCGAGGGGCGCCCCTTCCAGGTGCGCCAGTTCCGCAACCGCAAGGGCAGCGTCGACCCCGCCGCGCTCACCACCGACCAGGTCGACGACTACGGCCGGATGACCGGCGCCCTGCTCGCCCGCGCCCACGCCCACAGCGCCGACCCGCGCCTCATAGCCGGGTACTGCGGGAAGAACGAGGAGTTCGACGACGCCGTCGCCACCTTCGCCGTCTCCTACGCGGACCGCACCACCGCCGACCACGCCGACCTGCTCACGGCCGTCCGCACCGGCCGCATAGCGGCGGAACTGGGCGTCTGACACGCCGGCGGCACCAGGGGGCCCGGCCGGCGGCCGCACCGCGCTCTGACGACCGCTGCGAGAACGGGGCGCCCGGAGGCAAGGGCATGAGAGGAGAAGGGCGGGAGGGGGAGGGGGAGGGGGAGGGGGAGGG
>NZ_JNZP01000006.1 GCF_000725545.1 Streptomyces exfoliatus
CCCCCCATCCCCACCCGGATCCGAAAGGCCACACCCATGATCGTCCGTTCCTTCGACGAGCTCGAGAACACCGAGCGGCATGTGAGGGCCGCCTCGGGCACCTGGGAGAGCAAGCGGATCGTCCTGGCCCGTGAGCGGGTCGGCTTCTCCCTCCACGAGACGGTCCTGTACGCCGGCACCGAGACCTCCATGTGGTACGCGCACCACGTCGAGGCCGTGGTCTGCACGGCCGGCGAGGCCGAGCTCACCGACCTGGAGACGGGCCGCACCTACACGATCGTGCCCGGAACGATGTACCTCCTCGACGGACACGAGCGCCACACCCTCAGGGTCAAGCAGGACTTCCGCTGCCTGTGCGTCTTCAACCCGCCCGTCACCGGGCGCGAGGACCACGACGAGAACGGCGTCTACCCCCTGCTCACCGAGCCCGAAGGGCCCGTCGGGGACCACGCCTGAAGCACGGCACACCACCGAACGAACGCACCCGTACGAGAAAGGAAGGCACGCTCCCTCATGGCCTCCGCACCCACCCGTCCCGTCGACCTCTACCCCACCCGTGGCTCCGAGGAGGAGCTGATCGGCCGCAAGGACCCCGTCGTCTGGTCCGAGCCCGGCACGGCGGGCCCCTTCTGGGCCCGTGAACTGGAGGAGTACGACCGCGACGGCTTCGTCACGGTGGACGAGATCGTCACCCCCGAGGAGGTCGACACGCTCCGGGCGGAACTGGACCGGCTCGTCTCCGACCCGGCCCTGCGGGCGGACGAGCGGGCGGTCGTCGAACCCCACTCCCAGGAGATCCGTTCCGTCTTCGAGGTCCACCGGATCAGCGAGGTCTTCGGCCGGCTGGCCGAGGATCCGCGGATCGTGGGGCGCGCCCGCCAGATCCTCGGCTCGGACGTCTACGTCCACCAGTCGCGGGTCAACGTCAAGCCCGGCTTCGGCGCCAGCGGCTTCTACTGGCACTCCGACTTCGAGACCTGGCACGCCGAGGACGGTCTGCCGAGGATGCGGACGGTGTCGGTGTCGATCGCGCTCACCCCGAACCACACCACGAACGGCAGTCTGATGATCATGCCGGGCTCGCATCGCACGTTCCTGGGCTGCGCCGGGGCCACGCCGGAGGACAACTACAAGAAGTCGCTCCGGATGCAGGACGCCGGCACACCGTCCCACGAGGCGCTCACGACGTTCGCCGACGCCTGCGGCATCCGCCACTTCACGGGCCCGGCGGGCTCGGCCACCTGGTTCGACTGCAACGCCCTGCACGGATCGGGCGACAACATCACCCCGTACCCCCGGAGCAATGTGTTCCTCGTCTTCAACAGCGTCGAGAACCAGCCCGAGGCGCCCTTCGCCGCCCCGGTCCGACGGCCGTCCTTCGTCGCCGCGCGCCCGTGGGACCGCGCATGACCGGTCCCGCATCCCTCGACCGGCGCCGCTTCCTCGGCAGGACGGCGCTCCTCGGCGGACTCGCCCTCACCGCGGGCCCGCTGGCCGCCTGCACCCGAACCCAGGCCGGGACGGGGGCGCCCGAGGACGACGGCGCACTCCTGGCGCGACTGCGGAAGCAGGGCTTCGTGCGGGTCGGGTTCGCCGGTGAGGCACCGTACGGGTTCCAGGACGGCGCCGAACTCGCCGGCGAGGCCCCCACGCTGCACCGCGAGGTGTTCACGGCGCTCGGCGTGCGCGAGCTGCGCCCGACGCTGACCGAGTTCGGCGCGCTGATCCCCGGGCTCCTCGCCGACCGATTCGACGTCGTGAGCGCGGGCATGTCGATCACGCCCGAGCGCTGCGCCAAGGTGATCTTCTCCGAGCCGGAGTTCGTCTCCCCCACCGCCCTGATGGTCCGCGAGGGCAATCCGAAGGGGCTGAGCGACCTGCGGTCCTGCGCGGCGAAGGGCGCCACCGTCGGGGTGCTGACCGCCGCGGTCGAGACGTCCTACGCCAAGGCGGCGGGCGTCCCGGACGGCTCGGTGAAGGCGCTGGCCAAGCAGCAGGACGGCCTCGACGCCCTCCTGGCGGGCCGGATCGACGCCTTCGCCCTGACCGCCATCTCACTGCGCTGGCTGGCCAAGACGAACGGGGGCGCCGCGGTGGAGGTCACCGAGGCCTTCGTCCCCGAGATCGACGGCAAGCGTCAGCTCGGCGCGGGCGGCGCCGTGTTCCGGCCCGGGGCGACCGGCCTGCGGGACGCCTTCAACAAGGAGCTCGTGAAGATAACCGGCGCCCCCGACCGGTTCGTCGGGCTCATCGGGCGCTACGGCTTCACCGAGCGCGAGGTACCGCCCCGTTCGCTGCGGACGGCCGACCTGTGCGCCGGCTGAGGGGCGGCCGCGGTGGCTGACTTCCTCACCGAGCTGCGCCGGGCGCTGCCCCGGCTCGCCGAGGGGCTCCTCGTCACGGTGGAGGCGACGGTGCTCGGGGCCGCGCTCGCCCTGCTCCTCGCGTACACCCTGGGACTGCTGTCCCGCTCCGCGCGCCGGCCGGTGCGCGGAGCGGCGCGGGTCGTCGTGGAGTTCTTCCGGGGGACATCGCTGTACGTGCAGCTCTTCTGGCTGTTCTTCGCGCTGCCGATGGTCGGGTTCCGGCTCGAACCGCTGGCCTGCGCCGTGCTCGCGCTCGGTCTCAACTTCGGGGCGTACGGCTCCGAGGTCGTGCGGGGCGCGGTGGCGGCGGTGCCCCGGGCCCAGACCGAGGCGGCCGTCGCGCTCGGCATGGGGCCGGTGCTGCGCCTGCGGCGGGTGGTCCTGCCGCAGGCGCACGCCCTGATGGTCGCGCCGTTCAAGAACCTGCTGATCCAGCTCCTGAAGGCGACGCCGCTGCTCTCCCTGGTCACGGTCCCCGACCTCACGTTCCAGATCGACCAGTTGCGCTCGGCGACGGGCTCGACGGCGGCCTCGTACCTGCTGCTCCTGGGGCTCTACTTCGGCATGGCCGTCGTACTGAGCCTGCTGATGAACGCCTTGGAGCGGGCTGCGAAGGCCCGTCTTTCGGATCAGGTCGGATCAGGGAGCGGCGGCCGGCGCCGTGGATCGCGAGGCGGAGGAGGGAGTCAGGGCGGAGCCATGGCGAGTGACGACAACGCGGCGAGGCGCGGTGCCGGCCGCCGCGAGCCCGACATGATCCGGAAGACGGGCCCTGAGGCCCGCCCCGGGCAGGAAAGGACCGTGTGATGTGGGACGGGGAGGCGGCGTGGGCCGCTCTGCCGGTCGTCCTGGAGGGGTTCGGCGTCACCCTGGTCGCGACCGTGCTGGCGTTCGCCGTCGCGATGGTGCTCGGTCTGGCGCTCGCGCTCGTGCAGCGGGCCGGTCCGCGGTGGCTGGCGCTTCCGCTGCGCGGGGCGGCCGGGTTCGTCCGGTCGACGCCGCTCCTGGTGCAGTTGTTCGCGGCCTGGGTGCTGGTGCCGGGGCTCGACGCGCCGACGCTCGGGGTCCTGGTCCTCGGCGTGCACTACGCCACCTACCTCTCCGAGGTGTACCGGACGGGCATCGACTCCGTGCCCCGGGCGCAGTGGGAGGCCTGCACGGCGCTTTCGCTGCCGCGCCGGCGGGTGTGGCGGGCGGTGGTGCTGCCGCAGGCCGTCCGCAACGTGCTGCCGCCCCTGGGCAACTACGCGGTCTCCATGTTCAAGGAGACGCCGCTGCTCTCGGTGATCACGGTGCGGGAGATGGTCCACGAGGCGAACACCTTCGGCAGCACCCACTTCGCCTATCTGGAGAGCTTCACCCTGGCCGCCGCCGTCTTCCTGCTGGCGAGCTGGCCGACGTCCGTGCTGATACGACGACTGGAGGCACGCCTTGCCCACTGAGGACCTGGCGGTCCGCTTCGACCGGGTCACGAAGCGGTACGGGGACCAGACCGTGCTCGACGGACTCGACCTGGAGGTGGCCCGCGGTGAACGCGTGACGCTGATCGGTCCGAGCGGGTCGGGGAAGACCACGATCCTGCGGCTCCTGATGACGCTGGAGCGGGTGACCGACGGCGTCATCCACGTGGCCGGACAGCCCTTCTCCCACATGCCGGGCCGCGCGGGCGGGAAGCTGGTGCCGGCGAGCGAGCGGCATCTGGCGGTGCGGAGGCGCCGGATCGGCATGGTCTTCCAGCAGTTCAACCTGTTCCCGCACATGAGCGTCCTGGAGAACGTGGTGGAGGCGCCGGTCCACGTGCTGGGCGAGAGCCGGGACGAGGCCGGGCGCAGGGCGCGGGAGCTGCTCGACCTGGTGGGACTCGCCGACAAGGTCGACGCCCGCCCGACGCGGCTCTCCGGCGGCCAGCAGCAGCGGGTGGCCATCGCCCGCGCGCTCGCGATGCGGCCCGAGATCCTGCTCCTGGACGAGGTGACGTCCGCGCTCGACCCCGAGCTGGTGGCGGAGGTGCTGGACGTGCTGCGGGACGTCGCCCGGCGGACCGACATCACGCTGCTCTGTGTGACGCACGAGATGGGCTTCGCCCGGGACGTCTCGGACCGGATCCTGATGTTCGACCGGGGCCGGATCGTCGAGTCGGGACCGGCCGCCGAGCTGCTCGACTCGCCCGTCGAGGAGCGCACCCGCGCGTTCCTCGGTTCGGTCCGCTGAGATCCGCTGAGTGAGCGCTGAGCGGGGGCGCGCGTACCGGCGACCGGTCCGCGCGCCCCCGCTCAGCGCTCACTCAGCCGTGGTCAGCCGTCGGTCCCGGCGACGGCCATGCCGTCGCGCAGACGGTTCAGGCTCCGCGCGAGCAGTCGTGAGACGTGCATCTGGGAGACGCCGAGGCGCTCGCCGATCTGGGTCTGCGTCATCTCCTCGACGAAGCGGAGGTGGAGCAGCAGCCGGTCGCGCTCGTCGAGGGCCTCCACGAGCGGGGCGAGGGTGTGGAAGTCCTCGAAGAGTTCGAGGGCCGGGTCGTCCTGGCCGATGACGTCGGCCAGGGCCGCGTCGTCCTCGTCGCTGTCACCCCCGGTGACCGGGGCGTCGAGGGACGTCGTGTTGTAGCCGTTGGCGGCCACCTGTGCCTCGATCACCTCGTCCTCGGACAGGTCCATGACGGGGGCCAGCTCCGCGACCCTGGGGGCCCTGCCGAGCTGCGAGCTGAGCTCGTCGGTCGCCTTCGCCAGCTCGACCCGCGCCTCCTGGAGACGGCGCGGAACGTGCACGGCCCAGGTGGCGTCACGGAAGAACCGCTTGATCTCTCCCACGATGTACGGCACGGCGAAGGTGGCGAACTCAACCTCGCGCGACAGGTCGAAGCGGTCGATCGCCTTGATCAGACCGACCATGCCGACCTGGAGGATGTCCTCCATCTCGTCGCCGCGCGCACGGAACCGCCTCGCCGCGTACCGCACCAGCGTCATGTTCATCTCGATCAGGGTGTTCCGGACGTACTGGTGCTCCTCCGTCCCCTCCTCCCGCGCCGCCAGTTCGCGGAAGAACACCTTGGACAGCGCACGCGCGTCGTGAGGTGGCACCTCGTGTGGGGCTTCGAGAACGGGCAGATCCTCACACGTACCGTCGGTCACGTACGTCGTCATCGTCTCGGCCGGCTCGCTCCGCACGGGACAACCTCCTCCTGCTCAGGGTCCGTTCAGCGGTCTCGGTTCTCGTACCCCCGCATTCCCGGGGCACTCCACCGCGTGGCGCGCGGCTTCCACCGGCGTGGGGACGCATCACTACGGCCCGAACGGGCAGGCGAAAAAGGTCACCTGTTGACGAATCAGGAAGAAGGGGACAGTGATGAACACCCGGAGCGGTACCCGGTCGCGGGCGGCCGGCACGACCTCGCGCGGCGGCACGGGGGGCGGGGGATCGTCCCCGGTCCGGACGCCGGCCCAGGCACGGCAGCTCGTCCGGCACACGCTCGCGGCTCTCGGCCCGGCGCGGCCTTCGCAGGTCGAGGACCTGCTCCTCGTCACCTCGGAACTGGTGACGAACGCGCTCCGCCACGGAGGCGGGGTCGCCGCCTTCGGCATCCGCGTCGGGAGCGACCGTGTGACGGTGTCCGTGTCCGACAACAGCGGGGAGTCGCCGCTCTACGAGCTGCGTGACGAGCTGCGTCCCGGCGGTTTCGGCTGGCCGATCGTGCTGCGGCTGTGCCGTGAGGTGACCGTGGACCGGCACCCCGCGGGCAAGACCATCCATGCGACGGTGGCGTTCGACCGCCGCCCCGCTCACCACCAGTAGGCGGGGTACCTCGGTGCTCCGCGTCGGACGCGGGACGCGGCGAAGGCGGTCAGGACGAGCAGGATCGTGGACCCGAACAGCAGGGGCACGAACCGCGCCGGTTCGGGCGCCTGGAGAACGATGACGACGGCGGTCGCGCAGGCGGGCGAGTGCGGGGTCCTGGCGAACGTCGTCAGGGCGAGGGTGAGACCGGCGGCGAGGGCGGCGGCCCACGCGCTGCCGTGCGCGGCTGCCCCCACCGCGTAGCCCGCGGCGGCGCCGAGGAGGTGTCCGACGACCACGCTCCTGGGCTGGGCGAGCGGGAGAGCGGGCGCGCAGTGCACGAGGGCGGCGCTGGCGGCGAGCGGCGGTATCAGGACGGGCTCGTGCAGGGCGGCGCCGATGGCGACAAGCCCGAGGAGTGCGGCCGTGGCGGCACTGACGTTGTGGACGGCGGCGGCGGGCGTGGGCCGGGCCGGTGCCCGGCCGCTGATCCTGGACCTGCGGGTAGGCCGGTCCTCGGGGATGCCGGTGGTCGGAGCGGGTTCGGTGCGCTGGGCGGTGTCGGTGTTCATGTGGCGGGGTGTTTCCGGGGCAGGCGGCCGTGCGGCCGGACGAGGCGGAGAGCGGGCGGGCCAGGGCACGGGGAGTCCGGCGGCCTTGAGCCGCCGGCGACCCCTTGGTCGTACGGGCCCTGTGGTCGTACAGGACCCTGTGGTCGACAGCCGGCCCGGTCTCTCGCCCGAACCGGGTGCGGCGGTGCGGGCTCCCACCACTCTAACCAGCACGTTTCCGGCACCGTGGGGCGGGGGCTCATACGTTCGGCCGCTCCGGGTGGCCCGGGGCCACGGGGGTGAGCAGGCTGGGGACGGTACGACCGGACCAACCCGGGCCCACCGACGTCGGCAGCCGGGGACGGGCGGTCGTCCTACCGCCCACTCGCTCGCAAGGGGATGCATCGATGACCGACGCCGGCTCGTCCTACCGTGATCTCCGCGCGCTGGTGATCAACTGCACCCTCAAGCGGTCGCCGGAGCGCAGCCACACTCAGGGGCTGATCGACATCAGCACCGGCATCATGGAGCGCCAGGGTGTCGAGGTCGAGGTGCTGCGGGCGGTGGAGCTCGACCTCGCGACCGGTGTGTGGCCGGACATGACCGAGCATGGGTGGGAGACCGACGAGTGGCCCGTCATCTACTCGAAGGTGATGGCCGCGGACATCCTCACCTTGGCTGGACCTGTATGGCTGGGAGACAACTCCTCAGTCATGAAGAAGGTGATCGAGCGCCTGTACGCCTGTTCGTCGATCCTGAACGAGCACGGCCAGTACGCGTACTACGGCCGGGTCGGAGGCTGTCTGATCACCGGCAACGAGGACGGCGCCAAGCACTGTGCGATGAACGTCATCTACAGCCTCCAGCACCTCGGGTACGTCATTCCGCCGCAGGCCGACGCGGGCTGGGTCGGCCCGGCCGGCCCGGGACCGTCCTACCTCGACCCCGGCTCGGGCGGGCCGGACAACGACTTCACCAACCGCAACACCACCTTCATGACCTGGAACCAGCTCCACCTGGCACGGATGCTCAAGGACGCGGGCGGGATCCCCGCGTACGGCAACCAGCGCTCCGAGTGGGACGCCGGCTGCCGCTTCGACTTCGAGAACCCGGAACACCGTTGAGTGCGGTCCAGGGACGGAGGCGGTTCGCATCCCGTCGGGGCGGGGGACGATCGGCGAGGACCCCCCACCTGTCGTGGTAGGGGGTCTCGTCCAGTAGCGGCGCGGGCGGATTCGCTGCCCTTCGCGGGCTCAACGGCTCTTGTACATCGTGACCGTGAAGCTGACCTTCTTACCGCTGTGGTAGTCGGTGCTGTCCCACACCGAGAGGTGAGACCTGTCCTTCATCCGCAGGTGCAGCACCTCATCGGCGTTGTTCCAGTTGTACCCGACGAACTGGAAGTTCGGCTCGGGGCTGTCTCCCATTCTCCTGGTTCCCCAGCTGCAGATGCGCGACGAGTCGTGCTCGCAGACGGACCAGGCTTTGGCGTACAGGTGGCAGTCCTCCCCCTGCCATACGTCGATACGCTTCAGCCTCGCGTCGGACGAGCGCCACTTTCCGTTGAACGGGCTGGCGGAGCACGAGGCGGCTGCTTCTTTCGTCGAGGTGACGGTGAGCACCACCGAGAGGGAGAGCGTCAGGGCGGCCGTCAAGAGCACGGCCATGATCTGGCGCAGGGGAATGCGGGCAGAAGAGACCTGTGTCATCGTGAACCTCCGATAGCGGGTCGCAGCGCGGGACATCCCGTCGTCACACGACGCGTTGTCCCCCCTACTTCGGCTGAACGCCACTCATTCGGGCCCGGGACATCTCGCCCTTTACCCCCTGCCTATTCCAGAGCAGCACTGCGCAATCCTGATCGCAAGTCGGCAGTATTCTGCGCGATTCGCGCACGATTCAAAGATGAATGCGATCCAAAGTGGATCGGTCAATGAATGCGAATGCGTGGGTGAGATTCCATGCCGGGTCGAGCGAGTCAGCGCCGGGCCGGGGCCGTGGTTCAACCGGCGCCAGAGACGTACAAGACGCTCCGCGAGCGGGGTGAGGGCGTGTCCGACGTCCGAGACGTGTCCGGGATGCCGAAGCGGGCCGGCGGCGAGCCGCCGCACGGCAACGTGCGCGCTGCCCGGGACGTCGGCTGCAAGCCGGACTTCCCCACCCCGAACACCGCTGAACGACCGGGCCCGCGGAGGCCTCTGGCGTCACCTCCGTTTTGGATTGTCGGAGGATCATCAATACGATCCGGCGATGATCACGAGAAAACGGCTTGCGACCGGGGCCTGCGCGCTGCTCGCCGCCCTGAGCGTCGCGCTCCTGCCGTCGAGCGCGGCCGCCGACGAGCCGGTGGCGAAGGAATCCCCCAAGGTCGAGCTGGTCCTCGACGTCAGCGGCTCCATGCGGGCCAAGGACATCGACGGCAAGTCGCGCATGTCCGCGGCCAAGCAGGCCTTCAACGAGGTCCTCGACGCGGTGCCGGAGGAGGTCCAGCTCGGGATACGCACCCTGGGCGCCGACTACCCGGGGCAGGACCGCCAACGGGGCTGCAAGGACACCCGGCAGCTGTACCCGGTCGGCCCGCTCGACCGGACGGAGGCGAAGACCGCCGTCGCGACCCTGGCCCCCACGGGCTGGACCCCGATCGGCCCGGCCCTGCTCGGCGCGGCCAAGGACCTGGAGGGCGGCGACGCCACCCGCAGGATCGTGCTCATCACGGACGGCGAGGACACCTGCGCCCCGCTCGACCCGTGCCAGGTGGCGCGGGAGATCGCGGCGAAGGGCATCCACCTCGTCATCGACACCCTGGGCCTGGTGCCGGACGCCAAGACCCGGCAACAGCTCACCTGCATCGCGGAGGCCACCGGAGGCACGTACACCTCCGTCCACCGCACCGAGGACCTCTCCCGACGGGTTCGTCAGCTGGTCGACCGCGCCGCCGACCCGGTCGTCACGCCGGTGGCCACCGAGGGCGCCGTGCGCTGCGCCGACGCGCCGCAGCTCAAGCCCGGTCTGTACACCGACCGCGAGGCCTTCGGCCAGCACCGGTGGTACCGGGTGGACCTGCTGCCGGGCCAGGAACTGCGCGCCTCCGTCAGTGTGGCGGCCGACCGGGCCGTCCACAACGACTACGGGGTGCTGCTGCGCGCCGTCACCCTGCACGGCCGGGAGATCGTCCGCGGCTCCGAGGCCGGTGACGGGCGCACCGACGTGATCTCGACGGGTCTGCGCTACCCGAAGCCGGAGCTCGACGACGACGGGCCCGGGGACGCGAAGCCGGCCGCCGAGACCGTCTGCCTCCAGGTCAGCAACTCGTTCTCCGCTCCCCCGTCGGTCAAGACGACGCCGGGCATGCCGATCGAGCTGACGGTCGACGTGGTCGACGGCCCGTCGGCCGCTTCCGACGTGGCCTCCTTCGGACTTGGCCGCGGCTGGTGGCTGCTCGCCGGCTTGGTGCTCGTCGGCTTCCTCGCCGGTCTGCTCTGGGGCTGGCTGTCCCGCTGGCGCTTCGCTGTCTGGAGGACCCACTGATGCGTACCGTACGCACGCTCGCCACGGCCGCCCTCGCGGGCGCCGCTCTCCTCGGGCTCGCCGCGCCGGGCGCGACGGCCGACTCCCCCACGCCCACCGCCGACCCGAGCGCGAGCGCCGGGCCGACGGAGGCGGGGACCACCTTCCGCACCGCGGCGAGGTTCCTCCCGGGGCAGCAGGCGTCCGCGCAGGCCGCCACGGGTGACTACCTGTACTGGGTGTTCCCCGCGGACACCGGACAGCGGCCCACCGTGAACGCCACCGTCACCCTGCCCGACGCGGCCCTGCGGCACGGGTCCGCCACCTGGCGGATCGACGTGTACGACGGACTGCGGCGGCGCCAGCCGTGCATGTACGGCACCCAGTCCCGTACGGCGGCGAAGGAGGCCGCGACCCTGGAGCTCGCCTGTGTGCTGCGCCCGGTCCGCGCCTCGGCCGACGCCTGGTCGAACGACCCGCTGCCCGGCAGCTACTACGTGCGGCTCACCGTCACCTCGCTGCCGGACGACGACCTCGGCCAGCCTTTCGACGCCCGGATCGGGGTGAGCACCGTCGACAAGGGCGGCGCCTACGCCACGGACGGCGGGCTCGCCGCGCCGCTCGTGCCCGGCGCGACGACCGCCGACCAGGCGGAGGCCGACGCCGACGCCGGCCGGCCCTCCGCCGTCGAGGCCGCGGCCCCCGAGGACGGCTGGTCCTCCGGCTGGTGGTCGGACCGCTGGCTCTGGACCGCGGCGGGCGGCGTGCTCGCGGCCCTCGCGGGCATCGGCGGCTATGTGCTCACGCGCGGCGCGGGACGCCCGTCCCGGATCCCACCGGCCGCCTGACCGGCCGCTCGCACACACGAAGGCCCCCACCGCCTCGGCGCGGTGGGGGCCTTCGCGCGTGGGCCGGCGCGGCCGGGCGGGGTTCACCGGCGAGCGGGGAAGCCGTGGGTACGGGCGCCCGCGACGACGGCCACCACCGGCAGGAGCAGGACGAGCACCGTCCAGGACAGGGCGCCCGCGCCGAGGGCGTCGAGCAGGAGGCCGCCCGCGAGACCGCCCGCGGCCATGGCAGCGTTCCAGAGGCTGACCAGCATCGTCTGGGCGGTGTCGGCGTCGTCCCCGCCCGCGTCGGCGACGGCGGTCTGCAGCAGGGTGGGCGCGCCGCCCCAGCCGAACCCCCAGAGGACGGCGGCCGTCAGGACGAGCGTGGTGCCGCCGGACGGGACGGCGAGCAGGGCGGCCGCGACGGCGAACAGGATCGTTCCCGCGAGGGTCAGGGTGCGGAGCCTGCGGTCGATGTGACGGCCGGTGAACCAGATCCCGGCGAGCGAGGCGCCGCCGAAGACCAGCAGGACGAGTCCGGTGGAGCCGGCCAGGCCGATACGGCCGAGGTAGGCGGCGACGTAGGTGTAGAGGACGGTGTGGGCGAGGACGAGGGTGAAGGTGACGGCGAGGACCGGAAGGACGCCGGGCACCTTCAGGGTCCGGGCGACCGGGGCGCGCCCGCCGCGTGCCTCGCCGGGCAGGTCGGGGACGGCGAGGGCGATCCAGCCGAGGAGGGCGACGGCGATCAGAGTCATGGCGGTGAAGGCGGTGCGCCAGCCCACGGCCTCGCCGAGGAAGGTGCCGGCCGGGACGCCGAGGGAGAGCGCGAGCGGGACGCCGGTCATCGCGACGGCGACGGCCCTGCCCTGGAGGTGCGGTGGGGCGATCCGGCGGGCGTATCCGGCGAGCAGTGCCCAGGCCAGGCCGGCGGCGACCCCGGCGAGGAACCGGGCGCCCATGGTGAGGGCGTACGAGGAGGAGAGGGCGGTGACGGTGTTGGCGGCGGCGAAGCCGGCGACCGAGGTGAGGAGCAGGCGCTTGCGGCGCCATGCCGCGGTGCGCGCGGCCAGGGGTACGGCGGTGAGGGCCGTGCCGAGGGCATAGGCGGTGACGGACTGGCCCATGGCGGCCTCGCCGACGCCGAGGTCGGCGCTCATGGCGGGCAGGACGCCGGCGGGGAGGGTCTCGGTGAGGCTGGTGACGAAGACGGCGGTGGCGAGGGCGAGCAGGGCCGCGAGGGGCAGCCGCCCTGAGGGGGCGGGCCGGTCCGTGGCGGAGGGATCGGTGGCGGGCGGCACGGCGGAACGGGCCGCCGCTGTCGGGTGGTTGGCCATGGATCTATACTCGAACCCTCACATTGATGTGAAGGTCAAGCGAGTCCCTGGAGGGAGCGTCCCATGCGGATCGGGGAGCTGTCGGAGCGCACCGGAACACCCCGCCGGCTGCTGCGCTACTACGAGGAGCAGGGTCTCATCGTCGCGGACCGGCTGCCCAACGGCTACCGGGACTACGACGCGTCGAACGTGGACCGGGTCGCGCAGATCCGCGGCCTCCTGGACGCCGGCCTGCCGACCCGGATCATCAAGCAGATCCTGCCGTGCCTGAACAAGCCTCGCGTCATCCACTTCCCTGACGCCACCCCGGAGATGCTGGCGACTCTCGAGGAGGAGCGGGACCGGATGACCGAGCGGATCCGTTGTCTCGTCCGGAACCGGGACGCGGTGGCGGAGTATCTGGACGCGGTACGGGGGGAGTTGGCGGAGCCGTCGGCGTGACCCAAGCAAGCGGTTCTGATGATCCTGTGACCGGACGGGCCGGGATCTGTGCCCGAAAGTCTTCCCTCCCGGGCCTGGCGACGGGGCCGGCGGGCCGGTTGCGTGTGCTGTGTCCGCTTCCTGAAAGGCACTCCGTTGACGCAGCACGAACGCCACCCCGGCCAGGGCACCGACAGTCGCTCCCCTGCGTCCCGCACGCCGGCTCCCGTGGACCAAGGGGGCATACTCGCGTTGCAGCGCACCGCGGGCAACGCCGCCGTCCTGCGCATGCTCCAGCGCTCTGGCCACCCCTACGCCCCGCCGTCCGTTCAGCGGGAAGCGCGGGAAGAACCGGAACAGCACCGGCACGGCGCCGGCTGCGGCCACCAGCGGGACGTCGACGACCGGCCGGCCGTGCAGCGTTCCGCCGTCCATGACGTCCTCGCCGGTGGTGGGCGCCCTCTCGAAACCCCGCTCCGCGAGGAGATGGAATCCCGCCTCGGTGCCGACTTCTCCGACGTCCGCATCCACAGCGGCGGCGCCGCCCGCGCCTCCGCCGCCGAGATCGGTGCCCGCGCCTACACCTCCGGCACCGACGTCGTCCTCGGCGACGGCGGAGGCGACAAACACACCCTCGCCCACGAACTCACCCACGTCATCCAGCAACGCCGAGGCCCCGTCTCCGGTACCGACGACGGTGGCGGACTCAGCATCTCCGACCCTTCCGACCGCTACGAAAGAGAAGCGGAGGCCAACGCCACCCGGGTGATGAGCGGAGCGGTGCCCCGGACTCCTTCCACAGCGGGTCCAGCGGAGCCCCACCCCGCGGGACAGGCCATCCAGCGGATGCCCGCGGAGCGCCCCACGCGCGGCGGCGCGCCCTCCTCGGCTCCGTACGACCGTCCGGCCACGCAGGATCCCTCACTGACGCAATCAGCGGAGAGCTCGACCACCCAGCAGGCCACCGACGCCGCTGCCTGGTGGACTGCGGCCTGGGAAAGCTGGCAGGCCGGTTACGGCTCTCACGCAGAAAGCTACGCAGCTTTTCTGGCGTATTACGGCCAGCAGACTCAAGATTCAGGAACGGTCGCCCAGGAAGCCGCGACTGTCGGCCCCTCTTGGGCGGGCGGCGCCACCGAGATCACCAGCATGGATCAACTGGCATATTACGAACTCAACAGCAACACTGCGATAGCCGTGAACGCCGGAAGCCGGGGAGACATGTACCACGTGCGGGCGGCCATGGTCTCGGCGGGCGCACCCACTCACCTGCTCATATACAACGTCGCCGAAAAAAACATGAGTTCGGCGAAGAGCTATATCGAACTCATCGGGGACCTACAAGCGAAGGGGTCGGAGATCTTCTGGTCGAGCCTCTCGAAGGAGGACCTGGGCCTCGTCGACAACCTGAAAGACCCAGGGCTTTCACACAAGGGCGACACGGACTCCACTCGATATACCGCGGATGCCCTGAGAGGGCAAGACGACTCCCGGCTCCAGGAATTCTATCGTGACTACGCGGCGCCGACCCCCGAGCAGGACACCACCTTCACCGAACTCTTGACGCGTAAGAAATTTCAGAGGGAAACCCCTTACGTCCTCGTGAACTTCCGGGACAGCGGTCATGCCGGAACCGGTAACGCCCCGGCGCTCGACACAGGAAAAACCGGTATGCAGAACGTCATCGACGCGGTCAGGAGAGCACTCGGGGACGATGTGATCCCCGTTCCCGTGGGTGACTTCCCGGCAGGACACACCGAAAGAGAATGGCCCGGCCCCCACCTCGTGAAGTACTACGAATGGGCCGAGACGAAGGACCGAAGGTCACAGCTCGCCCTGCTGTACCACCTGAACACCAATTTCACGGTCCTCGGCGCGGTCGGCATGCGCAGCGGCGTGACTGATCAGTTCGCTTTTGCGGGCATAAAGACGATATCCATCGACATCACCCCTTACCAGGGGCGACAGATCGAGGAGCAGTACCCCGGGGAGAACGCCATGATGCGCCATCCTTCAAAGGGCTGGAACCGGGGAATGAAACTCGAAGAAGCATTCGGCCCCCATTACGGGCGCGCCTTCCTCAAAGACGCCCGGGAAGACGACTTGAGGACAGACGACCCCAACTGGCCGGGGTATCTGAGCGACGGAGATCAAAATTCGATCACAGATGCCGTTTCGTTCTATTTCACCAACCCCAAGGCCATGGACACGGGCACGGGCCTCAAGGCGGACCGGAACAACTACCGGCACAAGTCCCACCCGATGAACGAGCATGAGTTCATGGAATGGGCGAACCGTGACGACATCACCTTCGCCGAAATAAGCGGAACGCTCAAGCAGCTCAAGGATCAACACTTCGCCCGCCATCTTTCCCCGAAGGCAAAGAAGCTCTTCACCGATCTCTGCGATGCCAACCACGTCCGGTAAAGCGTGGGCGACCGCGCTCAGTCCATCCGGCGGGCGCCTTCCAGGACCGCCTGCCGGATGCGGTGGTAGGTGCCGCAGCGGCAGATGTTGCGGATCGTGTCGAGGTCGGCCTCGGTGATCTCGCGGCCGGCCTCCCTGGCCCGGCGGACCTCCGCCACGGCGGTCATGATCTGGCCCGGCTGGCAGTAGCCGCACTGGGCGACGTCGAGGTCGAGCCAGGCCTCCTGCATCGGGTGGAGTGCGCTCCCCACGGTGTCGGGGAGGCCCTCGATGGTGGTGACCTCGTCCTGCGGTCCGAGGTCCTCGACGGGCACGGCGCAGGGAGTGAACGCCTTCCCGTTCAGATGGCTCGTACAGGCCCGGCAGACGCCGACCCCGCAGCCGTACTTGGGACCGGTGACGCCGAGGACGTCCCGGAGGACCCACAGGAGCCGGACGTCGCCCTCGACGTCGGCGGTGACGGCCTTGCCGTTCAGGATGAAGGTGTGCTGCGGCACGGGTGCTCCAGGTCTCTACAGGGCGCGGTCGCGGCCGTCGGTCGGCGAGGCGGGGACGGGCGGGACGGTCGGCAGGGGGGTGAAGGCGAGCGGCTCGGCGTGGTTGACGGGGAAGACCGTCGGCATCCTGCCGGTGGCCCGGCCGTAGGCGCAGGCGACGGCCGCCATGGCGCCGGCGACCGCCAGTTCGCCCGCGCCGCCCGGCTTGTCGCCGGTCGGGGGCATCACGATGATCTCGAGCTCGGGCGGGGTGTTCCACTGCCGGGTGTAGAAGTACTGGTCCCAGCTGCCTTCGAGGAAGTGCCCGTCGCGCAGGTGCAGTCCGGAGGTCAGGGTGACGGCGATGCCGTCGGCGATGCCACCCATCATCTGCGCCTCCAGACCGCGCGGGTTGACGGCGAGACCGACGTCGACGGCGCAGACCACCTTGGTCACGCGCGGGCCGGTGTACGCGCCGGGGATCTTTCGCCCGGTGGTCTCGGGACGGCAGTCGATCTCGGCGAGGATCGCGACGGCGGAGTGGTACTCGGTGTGGACGGCGATGCCCTGGGCGGTGCCGGCGGGCATGGCGCGGCCCCACTCCCCCACCTCGGCGACCTTGTCGAGGACGGCGCGGGCCCTCGGGTCCTTCACGAGACGGCGCCGCAGCGCGTACCCGTCCTGGCCCATGCGCCGGGCCAGTTCGTCCACGACGAGTTCCTGCGCGCACCGGACGTTCGGGGAGTAGATGTTGCGCATGGACCCGGTGTTGAAGCCCTTGTCGGTCTCGGCGAGCAGCTGGGTGGTGACGCCGAGGTGGTACGGGCTGATCTGGGTGAGCTCGAACATCGTCTGGGAGAAGGCCGCGTCGGCCACCGGAAGCCGGGCCGCCTCCGCCGTGAGGACCTCGCCGATGCCGTGCCCGAAGTCGGTGGCGACGGAGGTGTGGCGCTGCTCGTACGTGAGGACCTCGCCGAGCGCGTACGTGGCGCGCACCCGCGAGGTGGACATGGGGTGCGTACGGCCCTGGCGGAAGTCGTCGGTGCGGTGCCACATCAGTTTGACGGGCTTGCCCAGTGCCCTGGAGATCTCGACGGCCTCGTGGGCGGCGTCGGAGAACAGCTTGCGGCCGAAGGAGCCGCCGCCCTCGGTGACATGGACGCGGACGGCGGTGGGCGGCAGTCCCAGCTTGAGGGCGATCTGTTCCTGGGCGACGATGGGCGCCTTGAGCGAGGCCCAGATCTCCGCGGAGTCCTCCCGGACGTCGGCGATCGCGCAGTTGGTCTCCAGGGCCGCGTTGCTCGCGAAGTGGAAGGTGAAGCGGGCGTCGACGGCCTTGGTGAGGAGCGGCAACGCCGGTACCACGAGCGGGAGTTCAGCCCTGCGGAGCTTCTCGAGGACGGTCGCGTCGGAGGCGCCCTCGGCCGTGCCGGGCCCCCAGTCGACCCGGAGGGCGCGGACCGCGTCGACGCACTGGCCGAAGGTACGGCCGCGGACGGCGACGCCGGTGGAGACGGTGACGACGTCGGTGACGCCGGGCATGGCCCGCACCTCGGCGAGGTTGGCCACGGAGCGGACGGTGCCGTTGATGGTGGGCGGCCGGCAGACCATGGTGGGCAGGGCGTCGGGGACCTGGAGGTCCATCGCGAACTTCTTGCGGCCGGTGACGGCTTCGAGCGCGTCGACGCGGCGCTGCCCGGTGCCGATCACACGGAAACGGGCCGGGTCCTTGAGGGTCACCTCGACCGCCGTGTCGGTGACGGCGGCGGCCCGTTCGGCGAGTTCGCCGTAGCCGAGCAGCGCACCCGTCGGGGAGAGGACGGCTCCCGCCTTGGTGGTGAGGGTGGCGACGGCCTCCCCGAGGACGAGGGAGGCGGCGCGCAGGAGCCGGCCCCGGGCGATGGCCGCGGCGACGCGGAGCGGGGTGTAGGTGGAGTACGTGGTGTTGGAGCCGCCGGTGAGCTGGTTGAAGAGCAGCTCGGGCCGGGCGTCGGCGAGCGTCACCACGACCTTGTCGAGGGGCAGGTCGAGTTCCTCGGCGACGATCATGGCGCTGGAGGTGGTGACGCCCTGGCCCACCTCGGCGCGGGGCAGGGCGAAGTGGGCCGTGCCGTCGGCGTCGAGGCGGATGGTGACGAGGTGGCTGGTGGGCAGGGCCGCGAGGGTCAGCAGCTCGTTGAGGTCGAGGAGTTCGGCCGGTCCCGGCAGGGAGGGGACGAGCGCCGGGGCCGCCGCGGCGGCCTTACGGGGGGCGAGGGCCTCGGCGCCGAACTGGGCGGCGACGGTGAGGGTGGGCGCGGCGAGGACGTACCCGAGGAAGCGCCGGCGGGCGATGCCGGGGCCGTCCCCGCCGTCCGGCCGCGCGGCTCCGTCCGCGGTGCCGCTCGTGGGGTGGTCGTCCCGCGCGGGGTGACGCCTCGCCATTCGGTGTGCCCTTTCGACGTGGTCCCGGCTTGCTACTGCCGGGTATCCCGGATGCGAGGATCATCGCTCATTTGATGGACCGCCGGAAGCCGTTCACCGGACGGCGTCGCGCCGTCGGCCGGCGCCGGCGCGCTCCGGCGCGCAGTTGGGCGCGGGAGATCCGGGCGCGCTGACCGCCGCTCGCGATCAGGGCGTTGACGGACACCATCGGGTCACCGCCCACCGACCTCGCGAGCAGGGCGCCGACCACGACCGGCCCGAGGGCGACGGCGAGGGCCGTGCCGGTGGCGGTGACGTGCCGGAGGGGGCGGGTGCGCCGGGCGGAGGAGGTCATGTCCCCATTCCACCAGCGGGCGGGGCGGCGTCGTATCGGTCGGCGTACTCAGGTGTGCGTGCGGGGGTACTCAGGGCCGCTCACCGGGCGGGACCCCGGTCGGCGTGGCGGGTGCGCCGGGGTCACGCGGGTCGGTGAACGTACCGTACGGGGAGCACACCCGAAGACGAAGGAGCACCGCCGCCATGGCCGACTACCGCATCGAGACCGTCCGCACCGGGTACCGGAACTGGACCGCCCGCAACGACCGGGGCGCGGAGGTCCGGATGGCCGCCGCGGACGACGCCGACGCGCAGCCCTCGTTCACCCCGGTCGAGTTGCTGCTCGCGGCGATGGGCGGCTGTGGCGGTCTCGTCGTGGACCGGACCGCGCGGGCCGTCGACCACGACGATCTGCGGATCGTGGTGGAGTCGGTGTCCGGCCCCGAGGACGACGGCCGGGTGGGCCGGATCAGGGTCAGCTACGAGTTCGACCTGCCGGACAACAACCCGCGGGCGGCCGAGGTGTTCGCCCGCGGGGTGCGCCTGACGCACGAGAAGTTCTGCACGGTGAGCCGGACCGTGGAGCACGGCGCGCGCGTGGAAGCGATCCTGCCGGACGGCACGGTCGGTTTCGAAGGCTGAACCTCCGGGGTTCCCGGCCGGTCGCCTCAGTCGAGCCAGAGCCCGCGGACCCGCTCCAGCGGGTCCGCGGCGATCCGGGGCTCGGTGTCCCAGATCATCGTGGCGCGCCCCTCGGCGGTGTAGCGCGGCCAGTCGGCGCCGGGGTCCTGGCGGGTCACGAAGGCGACCCAGGCCTGGTGCAGGGCGTCGGCGAGGACCTGCGGCGGCGCCTCCCCGGCCGCGGCGCGGACCCCCTCGGCGTCGAGGAGGTCGAAGGCGAACGGCAGGTCCAGGCAGTGGAAGGCGAGCCCCATGACCGGTGACCGCCAGGCGAACTCGTAGAGCCAGGTGGGACGTCCGTGTGCGGCGCGGGCGTCCGCGACGGCGAGGTTCGGGGCGCGGAAGGTCACGTCGGTCAGCGCCTGGCCGAAGAGCCGCTCGGCGCCGCCTTCCGCGTACGCCTCGGTGAAGGCGGCGGCCCCGGCGGCGTCGAGGCCGAGGCCCCCGAGGAGAACGGGCAGCGGCGGCCCGTCCGGGCCGGGCCCGGGGAACATCGTGAACTCGTCCTCGGTGCAGCCGAGCATCAGCGGTACGTCGGCGCCCGCCCCGCCCGTCGTGAGCGCCTCGAGGGCCGGCACCGGGATCAGCTCGCCGTCGGCGAAGGGCGCGAGGGCGAGCAGCGGGGGCAGGCCCTCGCGGTCCGGGCCGGGCTCGGACAGGCGGTCCCGGAGCGCGAGGAGCTCGTCGTCGCCGAGGTCGCCGAGGGCGGCGGCGGTGGCCGGCACGCCGGTGCGGGAGGTGAGCAGCCGGGAGGCGGCGCGGGCGGCCTCGGGGCCGTCGGGGCGCGGGAGCGCGCCGGAGACGGACAGCGCGCCGCGGAACAGACCCCGGGCGGCGGGGACGGCGAGGAGCGTCTGGACGGCGCCGCCGCCCGCCGACTGTCCGGCGACGGTGACCTTGGCGGGGTCGCCGCCGAAGGCCGCGATGTTGTCCCGGACCCACTCCAGGGCGGCGACCCAGTCCCGGACGCCCCGGTTGTCGGGGGCGTCCTCCAGGTGCAGGAAACCCTCGATGCCGAGCCGGTAGCCGATCGAGACGAGGAGCACGCCGTCCCGGTTGAACGTGGCCCCGTCGTACCAGGGGCTGGCCGCCGAGCCCGCGACGTAGCCGCCGCCGTGGATCCAGACGAGGACGGGCAGGGCGGCCGCGGGGTCGGCCTCGGGGGTGAAGACGTTGAGATTGAGGACCCCTGCGCCCGGGACGGAGGGCTCCGGGATGGTGGTGACCTCGGCGAAGGGGCGGCGCTGCGCGGTCGGCCCGTACGCGGTCGCGTCCAGCGGCTCCGACCACGGCTCCGGCGGCACGGGGGCGGCGAACCGCAGGTCGCCGACGGGCGCCTGGGCGTACGGGATGCCCAGGAAGCGGAGGCTGCCGTCGGCGCGGCGCTCGCCACGGACGGGTCCTCCGGTGGTGACGACGGTGGGGCCGGTGGTGCTCATGGGGCGCTGCTCCTTCTGCGCGGGGGCGCGGGGCGCACGAGTGGGCGAGACGAGTACAAGGAAAGGACAGGAAGGGACAAGGAGCGTGACATCGATGACTTACACGTGTCAACGCCCTGTGTGCGCCCCGCTCAACCGTCCTCCGACCCGCCCGCCTCCCTCCACGGAAGCAGCACCGGAGTCGCCAGCAACAGGACGCCGGCCGCGCCGAGCGCCGTCCGGGGCCCGGTCACCGTGGCGAGGAGCCCCCACAGGGCGGTCAGGGCCGCCACGGCCGCCTTCGCACTGACGGACCAGGCGGTCAGCGTACGGGCGACCCGGCCGGTGTCCGTGAGGTCGAGCCGGTGGGTGGCGAGCACCGGGTTGAAGACCCCCGAGCAGGTGATGAGCGCGAGTTCGACGCCCATCACGAGCAGCAGCCCGGAGAGGCCCGGGTGGATGAAGACGAGCCCTACGGGCCAGCACACCCGCAGCACTCCCGAGGTGAGCAGCACCCGGCGTCGGCCGAACCGGGCGACGAGCCGTCGGGCGAGCCGTGAGCCGATGAGCCCGCCGACACAGGGCACGGCGAAGACGAGACCGTACTGCCAGGGGGCGAAGCCGAGCGGACCGAGCATGAGGACGGCGAGGAGGGGTGCGGTCGCCATGATCAGCCCGTTGGACAGGACGGTGTTGAGGAACAGCGGGCGCAGCACGGGGTGGGTGAGGAGGTGACGCCACCCCTCGACCAGGTCACGGGCCCTCACGCGGGGCCGGTCCGCGCCGCCCGGCCGGGCCTCCGGGCTCCGGATCGCGCGGATGCCGGCCGCGGACAGCAGATAGCTCACGGCGTCGGCCACCACCGTCGCCACCGGACCGAGGAGCGCGGCGAGGCCGCCGCCGAGGGGCGGCCCGAGCACGGTGGCGGTCCAGGTCGTGGATTCGAGCCGGGCCTGGGCGACGAGCAGGTCCTCCGGTCTCACAAGCGCCTTCAGGTGCGCCCCGGAGGCCGCGCCGAAGGTGATGTCGGCCGCCGCGACGAGGACGGAGACGACCAGGAGCTGGGTGAAGCCGAGCCGGCCGAGGGCGTAAGTGGCGACGACGCTCAGCAGTGCGGCGCACCGTACGAGGTCCATCGCGACCATCACGGACCGCTTGCGGCGGAACTCCACCCAGGGGCCGAGCGGGGCGGCGACCACCGCGCCCACGGCGGCCCCGACGGCGGCGAGCGCGGCCACCTCGGCGGTGCCTTTGTGGAGGACGGTGATCGCGAGCAGCGGAAGGGCGTGGAAGGCGACCCAGGTGCCCAGGGCGCCGGTCGCGTACGCCGCCCACAGCCACCCGAAGTCCCGCCCGAGGGACGTCCGCCCGGTGTCCCCGCCGAGGGACGCCTCCACCCGCGCCGCCACCTGCGTACTCCTCTCGCCGTTCGGCCGCCCACCGCGCGGCGCCGCCGCCATCAAAGCGAGTCGAGGACGCCCGGATCAAACAACCGAAGCCGGGCACGGCACAACCACCGGTTGTCGCTAGGGCCTGTCCGGCGGATCAGGGCCGGGCAGGCCCTAGTCCGTGGTGCTTCGAAGGACAGGCCCCGGCCGGAGACGACCCAGGGCCTCTCGTTTGGATCATGCCGGGCTCGCGGGCCCCGGCACCGCACCCTGATCCGGCCTGATCCAAACGAAAGACCCTAGGCTCGTGGTGTGGATCTCGCAGCAGTGCGCACCTTTCTCGCCGTCGTGGACTCGGGCCGGTTCCGTCAGGCGGCCGACGAGCTGGCGATCACCCAGCAGGCCGTCTCCAAGCGGATCGCCGCGCTGGAGAAGGAGCTCGGCGTGCGCCTGCTGACCCGCACTCCGCGCGGCGCCGAGGTGACGGTCGACGGACAGGCGTTCCTGCCGCACGCGCGCGCCCTGCTGGATGCCGAGGCGCGTGCCATCGCCTCGGTGCGGCCCGCCGAGCGCGCGCTGCGCGTGGACGTGATCGGCCGACGGCTCGCGCCCGCGGCGCTGCTGCGCGCGTTCCACCGGGCGTTCCCCGAGTTCGAGCTCGACGTCGTGACCCTGTTCGACTCCGAGGCGGCCGTCGCCGCGCTCCGGGCCGGCACGATCGACGCGTCCTTCCGGGCGGTCACCATGCCCGGCCTGCGGCTGCCCGTGGGTGTGGAGGCGGTTCGCGTCCTGGACGAGCCGCTCCAGCTCCTGACCGGTCCCGCGCACGCGCTCGCGGGCGCTCGGGTCGTGACGCCCGAGCGGCTCGTCGGGCACCGGATCTGGATTCCGGGCATCGTCAGCGGCACCGAGTGGGCCGCCTATTACGCCGACCTCGCCGTCGCGTTCGGGCTCACCATCGAGGTGACGGGGCCCGACTTCGGGACCGAGGCGCTGTTCGACACCGTCGGGGACTCCCCCGAGCTCGCCACCTTCGTGGGCGGGCGGACACGTCTCGTCTGGCCCGAGGGCCACGATCTGCGGCGCGTCGACGTGCACGGGCCGACACCGGTGTATCCGCACTCCCTGCTGTGGGCCGTGGACAACCCGCACCCGGCACTCGCCGCCCTCCGCTCCCACCTCGCCCACTCGGGGCCCACCGCCGTGGGCACCGACATCTGGACTCCCGCCTGGGCCCGGCCACGCGAGACGCGCCAGGCGCCCTAGACTCGGACGACGGGGCGCGGACGGCGGGTTCAGGGGGAAGGCGGCCGGTGATGGAGTGGAACCTCGATGCCGTGGTGGGAGTGTCCGTGGGGCTGCTCGGGGTGGGGCTCGTCGTCGCCGGGGTGGTCTGGAAGGGGCGTGCGGTACGGCCGTTCGCGGCCTCGCGGGCCCGGTCCGCGGCCCAGCGGGAGTACGCGCGCGATCTGCAGCGGGCCGCCGACCATGTGATCGCGACGGCCCGCCGGTACGCCGGCGAGGGCGAACCGGCGATCGTCACCGTCGAGGCCGTGGTGCGGACCACGCGGGAGCGCTACGGGTACACCGAGGTGGAGCGTCCGCACGCGGCGGCGGCGCTGCGCCGCCGGTACGAGCACTGGCGGTGCGCCGCCGACTGCGTCACGGACGCCTACGGCTGAACGTCCGCCTGGGGTGCGGGCGTTCCCTGGTGGTAGTACATCCGCAGGGCCGAGCCCTCGGGCGCGCCGGGCGCACGGCGCCAGAGCGAGCTGCGTCGGGCCCGGTGGCCGTCGCGGATCGTCTCGTAGGTGAGGTGGACGAGGCCGGGGGCCAGGAGGACTCCGGTGACGGCCTCCGGTTCGTACTGCGTTCCGCCCTCGACGCTGCCCGCCATCCCCGGCAGGTCGGCGAGCATCTCCTCGTACGTCCAGCGTCGGCCGGAAGCACCGACCTCCGTGAACTCGGGGTCGAGCAGCTCGGCGGCGAGCGCCCGGGAGAGGCGCACGGACGGGTCCAGGAGGCGCAGTTCGCCCGCGATGGCTTCGGCGACCTCGGGCTCCGGGTCGGCGGCCTGCGGTACGGATGCGTGCGAGAGGGGCGTCCGGTGCTCCTGGTGGTACGTCATGCGAGGCATTGTGCCCGGAGAGCGCGTCGGTCGGCGCGGGATTTTGCCCGGCCGACCGACCCTTGACCGACCATCGGCCGACCGACCGACGGGCCGATCAACCGGTACGTCAGCCGCCGGACGCCTTCGCGTAGTCGCCGAAGCCGGTCCAGTCGAGGACGACGCAGGCGTCGTCGCCGACGACCCAGGCGTCGTGGCCGGGCGTGACTTCCATGAAGTCGCCCGCCCCGAACTCCGCCGATTCTCCGTCGTCCATGACGACGTTCAGCCGGCCGCTGACCACGTAACCGACGTGCGACGCCTGACAGCTGTCGGTGCCCGCGATCGGCTTGACGTGCTCGGACCACTTCCAGCCCGGCTCGAACACGGCGCGCCCGACCGGGCCGCCTCCACTGGTGAGCAGGTCGAGCCTGCCCTTGCCGTCCTCGAAGGGACGGGTCTCGTCCGCTTCGTCGAAGCTCTTGCGTACGATGCCGGCCATCATCCACTCCCGGCGGTGGAGAGGTGGGTCCCCGAGTCCACTTCCAGGCTACGCCGGGATGCCGTCGGCCACCCGGCACGACCGTCGTCGCAGCTTGGCTGTTCTCCGCACATTCGCCCTCCCAAATTTGTGCGCATTCCCTAGGGGGCAGATCTACACATAAAGGTCAGATAAGCGCACAATGAAACAGCGGCATCCTTCGCCGCATCTGCTGTCAGACGGCAAGACGCCAGAAGGAGGCGAGTCGCATGTCCGACGTCTCTCACCGTCGTGGTGACATCGCTGGACACCCTGACGCCACCGAAATGCGGGACAGGTACGCCCGTGTACTCCAGACCCGAGGGGTCACGGCCGTCGAGGAGCTCGTGATCCTCGCCGGCGTCTACGCCGCGATCTCGGCGTGGACGGTCCACTTCTCCGCGACCCAGCCCGCACTCGCCATCACCAACCTGGTCGTCGGCGTCGCCCTCGCGATCCTCGGCCTGTGCATGTCGATGGCTCCGGAGCGGTCGCAGGACCTGAACTTCGTCGTTCTGCTGATGGGCGCGTGGCTGATCATCGCCCCGTGGGTGGTCGGACAGAGCCCCGACACAGGCACCGTTCTCAGCAACGTGATCACCGGCGCGTGCGTCTGCCTGTTCTCCCTCACGGCCGGCGGAATGCTCATGAGCAAGCGAAGGACGTGACCTGCTGATCCTCTCCCGGAACGGCGGCTCCTCCCCTCGGAGGCGCCGCCGTTCACTGCCGTACCCGGAACCACGCGGAGCCGGTACGGCGTGCTCACCGGACCCGTACCGCGCCGGTACGGCGTGCTCACCGGACCCGTACAGAGCCGGTACGGCACGTTCGCCCGCCCCGCCTTGTGCAGGATGGCGCACGACCGGGCTCCGGCCGCGCGCCTAGCCTCGCCGCAACGGCACCAACGAGGGGCGGCACCACCGGTGAACTGGCACATCCACGACTACCGCGAGAGCGATCTCGCCTCCGTCGTCCACCTGATCGACACGACCGCGGAGCTCGGGCAGGAGTCCGTCTTCTCCCTGGCCGAGTGCATCGGAGCCCTCACCACCCGCCAGCCGGCCGTGGTCGCCGTCCACCAGGGCGCGCCCATCGGCGCCGCGCTCGCCTGTGTGTCCGGCGAACGGGCCTGGGTCATGCGGATCGCGATCTCCTCCGCCTGGCGCGGCCGGGGCCTGGCCAGCGCCCTCCTCGTGGAGCTGGAGCGACGGCTCGTCGCCGCCCGGGTCGGGCGGATCGCCTACGTCCTGCCGGAGGAGGAACTCCTCGGCGAGGGCCTCCTGAACGCCGGGTACACGCGCCAGCCGGCCGTCGCGTACTTCGAGAAGGTGGAACCCCTGCACGGGCCCGCCGCCGGGCTCCTCGACGACCTGGGCGGCCGGCTGCTCCCCGGCGACCTGTGGGCCAAGGTCGCCGGGATGGAGCGGGAGAAGGACCTGATCGAGCGCCGGGTGGTGCTGCCGCTCGCCGAGCCCGAGCGGGCCGGGCGCCACGGCGTGCGGCCGCCGCGCGCGGTCTGTCTGTTCGGCCCGCCGGGCACCGGCAAGACGACGTTCGCCCGAGGCATCGCCTCCCGTCTGGGCTGGCCGTTCGTGGAGATCCTGCCGTCCCGCCTCGCCGACGAGGGGAACCTCGCCGCCGCCCTGCGGTCGGCGTTCGCGCGGATCGCCGAACTGGAGCGGGTCCTCGTCTTCATCGACGAGGTCGAGGAGATCGCCCCGGTGCGCTCGGAGCCCGCGCAGCCCGGCGGCATGCACGGGGTGACGAACGAACTCCTCAAGCTGATACCGGGCTTCCGGGAGCGGGACGAGCGGCTGCTCGTCTGCGCGACCAACTCGATCCGCTCCCTCGACCCGGCCTTCCTGCGCCCCGGACGCTTCGACTACCTCATTCCGATCGGTACGCCGGACAAGGCGGCGCGGGCGGCGATCTGGGCCCGCTACACGGACGGCCGCGCGGACGTCGACATCGACGAACTGGTGCTGGCGAGCGAGCTGTTCACGCCAGCCGACATCGAGCACGCGGCCCGGATCGCCGCCCAGGCCTCCTTCGAGCGTGATCTGCTCGCGGTCGGCGGGCGGGGCGGCGAGGGGCCGGTGCCCGGGGCGAGCACCGCGGACTACCTGGAGGCCATCGGGCAGTGCCGGCCGACGGTCACCCCCGCCATGGTCGAGCAGTTCGCCTCCGACATCACCACTCACGCCCGGACGTGACGGCGAACTCCTGCCGGGCCGCGTCCAGTTCGGCCCGGTCGGGCGGCTGGGCGCCGGCCCGCGAGACGGTCACGGCCGCCGCCGCGCCGGCCCTCCGCAGCAGCCCCGCGAGGTCCGCTGCGCCGAGTCCGCCGAGGGCTGCCCTGTCCTGCCCGGCGAGGGTGTCGAGGACGGCGGACATGAAGGAGTCGCCCGCGCCGACCGTGTCCACGACGGAGACCCGCGGCGCGTCCGCGGTGACCGTCTCCCGCCGGGTGAGGGCGAGCGACCCGGCGGCGCCCCGGGTGACCAGGACGACGGCGGGGCCGAGGGCGAGCCAGCGGGCGGCGACCGTGTGCGGGCCCTCCCCCGGGTACAGCCAGGCGAGGTCCTCGTCACTGGCCTTCACCAGGTCGGCGAGGGCGACACAGCGCTCGACGCGCCGGACCGCGTCGGTGTGGTCCCCCATCAGGTCGGGCCGCACGTTCGGGTCGTAGCTGACCGTGGCCCCGGCGCGGAGCCGTTCGGTCACGGCGAGGACGGCCGTCGAGCCGGGCTCGGTGACGGCCGCGATCGAGCCGATGTGGACGTGCGCGGGGGTGATTCCGGGGGTGAATCCGGGGTCGAGCGGGGCCGGGCCCGCCTCCAGCGTCCAGGTGATGTCGAAGGTGTACGCGGCCTGGCCGTGGGCGTCGAGACCTACGACCGCCGACGGGGTGCGTGCGGGAACACCGCCGATCTCGACCCGTACGCCCGCGCCCTTGAGGTGGTCGGCGATCAGCCGCCCGGTCGGGTCCTCGGCGAGCTGGGTGAGCAGGGTGACGTCACGGCCCAGGCGGCCGAGGCCGTAGGCGACGTTGGCGGGGCTGCCGCCGGGGTGGACCCGGTCGGGGGCGCCGGAGCCCGCCGGGGCGCGGACGATGTCGGCGACGCACTCGCCGATCACCAGGAAGGACATGGGTCATAGCTCCTTGGCGGTAGGTGTCCTGGTAGCCGGCCCGGCCGCCGAAGACGTTCCGTCCGACGTGGCCGACGGCGTAGGTGGCGGCGGTGTCGGTGTGGTCGATGATCCGGTTCCCGTCGAGGAAGACCTCGATGCGGGGGCCGGTGGACGATCCGGAGATGGTAGGTGACTCCGTGCCGTACGAGGGCGGGGACCCGGGCGAGGGCGGTCGCGCCGGGGAAGGAGCCGCCCCGGCGTACGAAGACCTTCGGTGCGGAGCGGGCCACGAGGACGCGGAGCTCGACGGAGCCGTCGGCGGCGAAGGGCAGCTCACCGTGGCGGGGTGTGGTGTCGACGTCCGGGTCGGGGCTGCTCGCCTCGCGGTGGAGGCGGAGGTTACCCGAACCGGCTTCCGACCGATGCCAATATCTTGTTCACGTCAGGACGCCGCCGGAGTCGCCGGGGGTGTCGGCGGCAGGGTGAGGGGGATTCCGGGTGGAGACGGTCGAGGGGCTCGCGGTCATGGCGTTCGCCGACGGGAAGGAGCTGGAGGCCTGGCTGGAGCGGCACCACGGGGACACCCCCGGCATCTGGCTGCTGCTCGCCCGCAAGGGATCGGACCTCGCCTCGCCGAACGCCGACGAGATCCTCGACGGCACGCTGATCTACGGCTGGATCACCGGCAAGCGCAAGGCCCTAGACGAGCGGTCCTACCTCCAGAAGATCACCCCGCGCCGGCCGCGCAGCCTCTGGTCCCAGGTCAACGTCCGGCAGATCGAGGCCCTCACCGCCGCCGGCCGGATGCGCGAGCCGGGCCTCGCGGAGGTACGGGCGGCGCAGGCCGACGGGCGGTGGGAGGCCGCGTACCCCTCGCAGAAGGACGCGACCGTGCCGGACGACCTCGCGGCGGCCCTGGCGGCCGATCCGCGGGCCGCCGAGGCATTCGAGGCCCTCGGGAAGACCGACCGCTACCTCGTGATCCTCAGCCTGCTCCAGGCCCGCACGGCGAAGACCAGGACGGCCCGCCTCGAACGGGCGGTGGCGGCGCTGCGGGCGGGCGGGACGCCTCGCTGAGGGAGCCGCCGCGAGAGCGGGCGAGGCGTGCGCCTCAGCCCCGGCGGCGCCGGTAGAGCACCTGGTGGGCGTCCCACTCGACGAAGGACTCGGCGTACTCCAGGCCGACGGCCTCCAGGAGCCGGCGGGAGCGATGGTTCTCCTCCTGGGTGACCGCGACGACGCTCGGCGTACCCTCCAGGGTCGTCGCGAGGACGGCGCCGACCGCCTCCCGCGCGTAGCCGCTCCCCCAGTGCTCGGGCAGGAACTGGTACGACAGTTCCGTCTCCCCGTCCCGCGCGGCCGGCTCCACCGTGACCAGGCCGAGCACGACGCCGTCCTCCGCCCGGACCACGGCGTGGACGCCGGGCGCCCCGACGATCCTGCTGCGCCGGATGCGGACGACGGACTCGATGACGGGGCCGCCCAGGTGGCGCCGTACGTCGGGGTCGGTCCACAGCCGGGTCACGGCGTCCAGGTCGGAGTCCCGCACGGGCCGCAGGCGCAGACGCCCGGTGGTGAGCGACCCGAGGGAGGCGGCTGGTTCCGGGACCGGAATCGGGGCCGGGTTCGGAACCGGGGCGGGGTGCGGGGGGATGGCCACGCCGCCGATCATCTCAGGCCGCGTACCGGCCCCCGGGCAGGGGCGAGGTCAACGGCGATCCGGGCCGCCGGTCCTAGAACCATCGGCCGACGCGGGTTCGGTTCCGGGGCCGAGGCGGGGACGGAGCCCGGACGGCCACGATGAGCGTCATGCGAATCGGAATTCTCGGCACGGGAAACGTAGGACAGGCACTCGCCTCGGCGTGGGCGCGGGCCGGCCACGACGTGGTCGTCGGGTCACGGCGGCCCGACGACCCGGAGCTGCGGACGAGGCTTCGGGAGCTCACCGCGGAGGGAGTACGGATCGACAGCTCGGCGGGGGCCGCCGCGCACGCCGAGGTACTGGTGAACGCCACGCCCGGCACGGCCTCCGTGGCCCTGCTCCGCACGATCGGGGCCCCCGCGCTCACCGGGAAGGTCATCCTCGACGTCGGCGTCGGCTTCCTCGAGGACGGGACGCTGTCCCATCCGGTCGTCAGCCTCGGCGAGGAGATCCAGGAGGCGTTCCCCAGGACGCCGGTGGTGAAGACGCTCTGCACGATCGACCGGAAGGTGATGGTCGCGCCGGACTCCCTGGAGGGTCCCGGCACGGTGTTCCTCTCGGGGGACGACACGGCGGCGAAGAAGACGGTACGGGGCCTGCTCGCCGATCTCGGCTGGTCCGACGACGCGCTGCTCGACCTGGGCGGCATCGCCACGGCCCGGGGCCAGGAGAACTTCGCCCTGCTCTTCATGGGGATCGCGACGGCAACGGGCACCTATGAGTTCGGCATCCGGGTCGTCCTCCCCGGGTAGGGCCTGTCCGTCCGATGTGGGCCGCCCATCGCGGTGTCGGCTGAGCTCCACCCCGGAACTTCCTCGCAGCGGTCCCCGCGCGCGACGACGAGCGCCGCCGGACCGCCGGCGGCCGGGCTCAGTCGGCCATGCGTCGTGTCAGGGCTGCCAGCGCTCCGGGCCTGCGGCCCGGTACCCGGCGCCGCAGGGCGATGAGTGCGGGACCGAGGGCCCGGGCCCGCTCCTGGTCGCCGATCAGCTGCCACTGGTGGTGGGCCCGGTCCACGGCCCCCTCGACGTCGGGGTCGTCCGTAGGCTGCCCCAGCGCGAGCCTGGACTCGGCGGCGGCGAGCCACAGTTCGCAGCTGCGGGCGGGTTCCCCGGCGAGGCGGGCGAGGTCGGCCCGTACCTCCGTCCAGTGGACGGCCTCTCCGGACCGGGGCCCGTGGCGGCGCAGCGCCTCGCGCTCCCAGGCGGCGGCGACGGCCGCCGCCTCCCCGTGCCGTCCCGCCATGGCCGCCGCGAGGATCGCCGGGTGCGGATCCCGGTCCACGGCCGGCGCGTGGGCCGGGGCGGGCGCGAGGAGACGCGCCTCCGGCGCGGTCGCGGCAGCGTGCGCTGCGGACTCCGCGTGGAGCGTGGCGTACGGGAGGCGGGCGCCGGAGCGCCAGAGTTCCGCCCAGGACCGCAGATAGCCGGGGGTCATCGGTTCGCCCCGGCGCGGGGCGGGGGCCACCCGGCCGTAGAGGAGGGATCCGGGCCCCAGGTGCAGCAGGTCGGGTGTGGTGGCGAGGCGCTCCCACACGGCGGGGTCCGCCGCGAGGTCCGCGACGACCGTCGTGGTGCCGGGGGGCCGTACGCCGAGTTCGCCGGCGAGCCAGTGCCAGGGCAGCGCCGTGTAGCGGAGGGTCGCCGGGGTGGTGCGCGCGAGCGCGAGGTGGGGCAGTCCCTGGCGGCGGTCGAGATGGAGCTGGCCGGCGAGGCAGAGGACCATCGGGCCCGGACTCGCCGCCGCGGCGCGCAGCCGGGTGAGCACGGTCTGCGGGTCGAGCGGGTCGGCGAGTTCGACGACCGTCGCGGTGGTGGTGCCGGTGAGGACTCCGGGCGGTACGGCGGCGAGAGCCGGCAGCACGGAAGCGGCGTCCATGACACGCCCCCGCCCGGCGGGCGCCGCCGCGAGCAGAACGGCGGTACCGGTGACGGCGGCACCGGTGGCACCCGTGGCGGCGGTGACGGCGGAACGGACAGCAGCGGTTCCGGCCGCGGCAGGACCGGCGACCGCAGGACGGGCCATCGACGCTCCGGGCGCGGCCGTACCGGTAACACCGGCTCCCAGAACACCCGTTACGCCCGCCGCGCCCGTCGCACCCCTCACGTGGCTCACATCCGTCACACCCATCACGCCCCTCACACCCGCGTCCGTGACGCCCGGCCGGCTACCCGACAGACCCGCATCCGACGCCTCAACCACCACATGCGCCACGCCCGTTACCGCCGTCCGACCTGCTCCAGCCGGACCCGTCCCCGTTCTCGTACCCGCCCCGCCCGTGACCGTCGTGCGTGTGCCCACCGTGCCGATTCCGTCCTCGTTCACCACACCGGCACCGTAACGCGTTGTGCCCCGCCCGCTCATCGCTGGGCCTTTGGCATATGCCAGAAGCACCACCGGATCGAGTGTTGCCAAATCCCTTACGGCCCGTCTCGGGCTGTGCAACAGTCGTGTCCGGGCCTCCCTTTCACACCCGGGCCTGGCCGTGCCGCGCCTGTATCGGAGTACGACATGCCGTCCCCCCTGTTCGCGGATCGCCCCGCCCAGCAGCCGGAGCCGGGCGCGGTGGACGCGCTGATCTCGCAGACCCGTCGCCTGCGCGGCGAACTCGTCGCCGTGCGCCAGGACGCCGTGATGGACGACGACGACCCCCAGCAGCGCTGGCAGCGCGCCCTCTGCGACCTCGCGGTCCACCAACTCGACGACCTGGGCGCCCACTTGGGTCAGCTTCGCGCAGGCGTCCCGGACGAGACGGCCCCGGATCCGGCCGGCCACGAAGCCGTCCTCGGCTCCGCCCTCGCGACCGACCCCGGCACCGCGTACGGCGAGGTCCCCCCGGCCCCCACCGGCTCGCTGCTCTCCCGCGTCGGCAGCGCCGAGTGGAACCTGCTCACCGACGAGGTCAGCTGGTCCGAAGAGCTGTTCCAGATCTTCGGACGTACGCGCGAGGCCGGCCCGATGTCGCTGGACGAGATGCCCACGATGGTCTTCGCCGAGGACCAGCCGCTCCTCCAGGCCATGGTGACGGACTGCCTGATCGACGGGAAGCCGATCGACGGCGAGTTCCGGATCGTGCGGACCGACGGACGGGTCCGCACGGTGCACATGACGGGCGAGCCCGTCCTCGACGCCGACGGCTGCACCGCCTCCATGTGGGCCGTCCTCCGGGACGTCAGCGAGCTGCGGCGCAGTCAGCGGGCCGTCCGGGAGAGCCTGGACAACCTGGAGCACAGCCGCCGCGTCGAGCAGACCGAGCGACGGGTCGCCGTCGAGCTCCAGGAGGCGGTGCTCCCGCCGTGGCGCGGCTCGCTCCGCTTCGCCCACGACGGCCCCGCCCCGCTGGACGTGGCCGCCCACTACCTCCCTGCGGCCAGCACCGGCCTCATCGGCGGCGACTGGTACGACGCGCTGGCGCTGCCCGACGGGGACGCGCTGCTCACCGTCGGTGATCTGACCGGTCACGGGGTCGCCGCGACCTCCTCGATGGCCATGCTCCTCGGCGCGCTGCGCGGCATGGCCTTCGCCGGGATCCGCCCCGCCGCGCTGATGGGTCATCTGAACCAGCTCCTGGACACCTCCGTCCAACCCGCGCTCGGAAGCGCGATGTGCTGCCGTTACGACCCGGTCGCCCAGACACTGACCTGGGCGCAGGCCGGCCACCCCGCCCCGTTGCTGTTCCGCGACGGGAGGGGGCACGTCCTGCGGCGGCCCGAGGGGGTCCTCCTCGGGGCGACGACCGGTGCCGAGTACGGCGAGACCGAGACCCGACTGCTCCCCGGCGACGTGCTCGTCCTGCACACCGACGGGCTGACCCGGGGCAGCGGCACGGGCGACGACGCGGGTACGCGACGACTGCTCGCCCTCGGTCAGCGGCTCGCCGGAGCGCGGGACGCCCACGACGGTGTGCGCGCGGTGATCGAGGAGTTCGGCGAGGAACTCCGCGAGGACGACGCCTGCGTGATGGTCGTCCGGGTCGGGCACTGAACCGCTCGTGCGGGAAGGACAGTTGACGGCTACCGGGCGGCCGTCAGCTCGTCACGGCGGCTCGCCGATCGACTGACGTACACCTGCGGACCTCCCCACGGGCCCCTGAGTCGGGGCCCTTTCAGGCCTGCCCCGTCCTCGGCCGGTTGACCGGGGACCCGGGAAGGGCCAGCTCGATCTCCTCGCGCAGGTGCTCGATCTTCGTGTAGCCGGCGTACTGCCCGGTGAGCCGGTACATCTCCCGCAGGCGGTCCCAGGTCCGGTGGGACGAGGTCGCCCCCATGGACATCAGGGCCAGCCGGGCGTACCGGTCGGCCTGCTCCGGGTCGTCGGCGATGAAGCAGGCCGAGGCGAGCGAGATGTGGTCGAAGAGCTTCGAGCGTTCGTGGCCGTCACGCCGCAGTTCGAGCGCCAGCCTGGCGTGGCGCTGGGCGGGAACCGCCGCCGTCGGGTCGTGATCGGCGAGCGTGCGGTAGGCGAGGGCCTGCATGCCGTGCATGTCGGCCTCGTCGAAGTTCTGCATCCAGCTCGGCGTCTCCTCGTCGCGCCGGTCGGACACGAACATCTCCTCCGCCTCGCCGAGGGTGCGGCGCATGGCCTGCCCTCGGCCCATCGAGGCCTGCGCCCAGGCCTCGATGGTGTGGAACATGGCCTGGGTCCGGGGCAGCACCCGCTCGCCCGAACCGTCCACGGCCAGCTTCATGAGGTCGAGGGCGTCGTCGGGCCTGCCCAGGTGCACCATCTGCCGGGCGGCACGGGACAGCGCCTCGCCGGCCCGCGGCCGGTCGCCGCCCTCGCGGGCCGCGTGGGCGGCGATCACGAAGTACTTCTGCGCCGTGGGTTCGAGGCCCACGTCGTGCGACATCCAGCCGGCCAGGACGGCCAGGTTGGCGGCGACGCCCCACAGGCGTCGCTGGAGGTGGTCGGCGTGGCGGTAGGCGAGCATGCCGCCCACTTCGTTGAGCTGGCCCACCACGGCCTTCCGCTGGAGACCGCCGCCCCGGGAGGCGTCCCAGCGGCGGAACACCTCCACCGAGTGCTCCAGGGCCTCGATCTCCTGGGACCCGATGGGGGCGGCCTCGTAGCGGTCGAACCCGGCGGGGTCGGCGTGAAGGGGGTCGGTGGCCCGTGGGGCGGTGCCCGGGCGGGCGGGGTCGGTCTGCAGCCAGTCGTTCATGGCGTTGCTGAGTACGGAGCCGGCGGCAAGCGCGGCACCCGCGCCCACCAGGCCGCGTCGGTTGAGCATGAGGTCCATTCCCGTGAATTCGGTGAGGACCGCCGCCGTACGATCGGGTGCCCAGGGCAGCCCGTCAGGGTTCTCCGTCTTCCTGACGTCCTGCCGCGTTCCGGCGCGCCCGTGTCGTACGAACCCGAGGTCCTCGATGGTCACGACACGGCCGAGTCGCTCGGTGAACAGTGCTGCCAGCACCCGGGGGACGGGATCGCGCGGGGTCTCACCCCGGTCGATCCAGCGCCGCACCCGCGAGGTGTCGGTCGCCAGCTGGGGGTGGCCCATGGCCGCCGCCTGCCGGTTGACGAGTCTCGCGAGTTCGCCCTTGGACCAGCCGGCCAGGCCGAACAGGTCTGCCAGGCGGGTGTTGGTTTGTCCGGTCACGTCTAAGCCCCCAGGTTCTCGGCTGAGTTGACAGTAACCCCGTGTCATAGGGCTGGCGACTATTCGCCAGGGTTCGCCAGGGTGCGCCCGATGTTCCGCCACCCGCGCCCGGGTGTCAGGTAGGAACGCGCCACCCCGCCCCGCCGACCGGCCCTCATTCCCCAGGGTGCGGACCCGGGGGCGGGCGGGGCGACGCACGCAACTCATCGGCGCACGAAGGGATCTGTCACCTCCATGTACACAGCATCGTCCTCCGTGTCCGCCCCGCCCCGGCCGCAGCACCGCATCGTCCAGGCCGGTGCCGGGCCGTACCTCGCTCCCGCCCCCCAGGCCGTCAGGCCCAGGCGTTGGACGGGAGGCACCGGAACCCAGCCGATCAGCGGGAGAATCGACCTGTCCGGCCCCCAGGGGGCGCAGCTGAAGATGGCGATCGCCTCGGTCCACCGCGTCTGCCCGGAGTTCAACCCGGTGCAGGTGCTGCGGCGCAGCGGGCGTTCCGTACTGATCGTCGGGACGACCGGGCGGACCACTGCGGTCGCGAAGTGTTTACTGGACCACTCCCCCGCGTGGGTCGAGCGGTTCCGGCACGAGATAGCTTCCTACCGCTCCTTCGTCCGGCACCGTCCGCCGGTGCGGGCGCCGCGGCTGATCGCCGCGGACCCGGAGAACTGCACGCTCGTGATCGAGCGGATGCCCGGACGGGCGGCGGCGCTCTCGCGCCACCCCGTCGAGGCGCCGCCTCGCGCCGACGTGCGGGCCGCGCTCGGCGCGGTGGCCCGGCTCAACGCCTGGCGGCCACCGGCCGGCACCTTCGACGCCCCGCTGGACTACGGAACGCGGATCGCGCGCTACCACGAGCTCGGGCTCTTCACCGACCGGGACAGGGACGACCTGCAGAAGCTGCTGCACGGTCTGGCGCAGGCCGGTGGCCGTCAGGGCATGGGCCAGTTCTGTCACGGAGACGCCCTGCTCTCCAACATCCTCCTCTCCCCCGCGGGACCGGTGCTCGTCGACTGGGAGCACGCGGGCTGGTACCTGCCGGGCTACGACCTGGCGACGCTGTGGGCCGTACTCGCCGACGCACCGCTGGCCCGGCGCCAGATCAGTCAGCTCGCCCAGCAGGCGGGGCCGGCGTCCCGCGACGCCTTCCTGGTGAACCTGATGATCGTGCTGACGCGGGAGATCCGTACCTACGAGACGGCGGTGCAGCGCACCATGAAGGAGGCGCCGCCGGCCGGAACCGTGCAGGTACCCACGGGGGCGCTCGCTCCCGGTGAGGAACAGCGGCTGCTCCTGAGGCGGCTGCACGACGACTGCGCCATGGCACGGCGGGCCGTGCGCGCGGCGGTCGGGACACGCTGAAGGGCGGACCCGACCGGCGACACGGGGGAGGGTGGGCCGTGCGCCCGGTGCCGACACACCGGGACGCGGCGCACCGGTTTCCCCCGGCCTCACCGCATGTACGTCACCGGTCCGATGCGGTCCGGACCCTGACCAATGGTCCACTCCACTGACGCGTCCCAGGCCTGGGACCCGTCTCGGCGAAACTCCGCCGGATGGCCTCCGTTCCCACTCTGACGTGGGAACTTCTGTGCGCGCGGTGGTGATTGACGGATCGTCCGGGAGCCGATACCCCTGTACGGGTTCGGTCCCGCACGCCCCGGTGTCACCCCCGCCCCTGGAGGCTGCCTTGCTCCGTTCCGCGTCCCCCGGACGTACGACCTCGCGTCGGCTACCGAAGTCGGTGGGCGCCGTCGCGTCCGCCGCCCTGCTGCTGCCCCTTCTCTCCGCCGCCCCGCCCGCCGGCGCCGGGGTGCCCGACGCGGGGTCGCTCCAGGCGCAGTTCGCGCGGGCGGCCGCGCGTCACGGCGTGCCCGAGAGCGTGCTGCTCGCCGTCTCGTACCTGCAATCGCGCTGGGACGGCCACGGCGGTGCGCCGAGCGTGACCGGCGGCTACGGGCCGATGCATCTGACCGACGCGGTGACGGCCCTCGCCGGCGCCGCCCCGCACCACTCGGAGCGTACGGAGGACCCGCGCGGCGACTCCTCGCGCCCGGAGCGCCCGGAACGTTCCGGCGCCGAGGCACAGGTCCCGGCGGCGGGGTCGCTGCCCGCGCGGCTGCGGACCCTGGAGCGGGCCGCCGAGGTGTCCGGGATCCCGGCCGAGGAGCTGCGGACCGGCACGGCGGCGAACATCGAGGGCGGGGCGGCGCTGCTCGCCGCGGCGCAGCGGGAGGCGGGCCTTCCGGCGAGCGCCGACCCGGCGGACTGGTACGGGGCGGTGGCGCGGTATTCGGGCGCCGACGACTCGGCCACGGCGGCGACGTACGCGAACGACGTGTTCGACGTGATCCGCGGTGGCGAGTCCCGGACGACGGACAGCGGGCAGCGGGTGACGCTCGCGGCCGACCCCGCGGTGGCACCGGTCACGGAGCAGGTGGCGGCCCTCGGGCTGCGCCGGCCCGCCGCCGGTCCCGTGGAGTGTCCGCCCACGGTGGCCTGCGAGTGGATGCCGGCGCCGTACGAGGAGTTCGGCGACGGCGACTACGGCAACCACGACAAGGCGAACAGGCCCTCCGCCCAGTCGATCGACTACATCGTGGTCCACGACACCGAGGCCGACTGGAAGACCACGCTCGACCTGGTGCGGGATCCGACGTACGTGTCCTGGCAGTACTCGCTGCGCTCCTCCGACGGACACATCGCCCAGCACGTGCCGCTGAAGGACGTGGCCTGGCACGCGGGCAACTGGTTCGTGAACGCCAAGTCGGTGGGGTTGGAGCACGAGGGCTTCCTCACCTCGCCGGACTCCTGGTACACGGAGGCCATGTACCGGACGTCGGCCCGGCTCGTGCGGTACCTCGCGGCCCGGTACGACGTCCCCCTCGACCGGCAGCACGTCCTGGGGCACGACAACGTGCCGGGTACGGTCACGGCCAACATCAGGGGCATGCACACGGACCCGGGGCCGTACTGGGACTGGGCGCACTACTTCCGGCTCCTCGGCCGTCCCATCACCCCGAGCGCGGGTCCCGACGCGGGCGTGGTGACGATCCGGCCCGACTACGGCGCGCACCGACCGGTCTACACGGGCTGTACGACGGCGGGCGTCGTGTGCGCGCCGCACGGCAGCGGGGCGGTGCGCCTGCACACCGCGCCGAGCGCCGACGCGCCCCTGGTGAAGGACATCGGTCTGCGGCCGGGCGGGCAGGACTCGACCACCGGGGTCAACGACACCGGGGCGCGGGCCTCGACGGGGCAGAGCTACGCGGTGGCGGAGCGCCGGGGTGACTGGACGGCGATCTGGTACCTCGGGCAGCGGGCGTGGTTCCACAATCCGGTGAAGGAGCCGACCGCGGTGAACGCGCGGGGTCTCGTGCTGACTCCCCGGGAGGGACTGGCGTCGGTGCCGGTGTACGGGCGGGCCTACCCGGAGGCCTCGGCGTACCCGGCGGGTGTTCCGGTGCAGGCGGTGTCGCCGCTGTCGTACCGGCTGCTCGCCGGTCAGCGGTACGTGGTGGGCGACCGGACCCCGGGCGAGTACTACTTCGCGCCGGTGTTCGACAGCAGCGGTCATCGGGTCGTTCGCGGCCAGGAGGAGTACTACCAGATTCAGTTCGGCCATCGGGTGGCGTTCGTGAAGGCCGCTGACGTGCAGGTTTCCCCGTCCTGACGGTGGGGTGGCCGAAAGATGCGGGGTGGTGCCGAATCACCTGTCCGGCACCACCCCTTCGGCGTTCATAGGACTATTCAGGAGATCGCGTGCGCCGTACGGGCGACGGGTAAAGGTGGGCCGGACACAGCGCACGCTCACCGGAAGGCCCCTCCGCACATGCCTCAGCCCTTCGTTATGCCGGATTTCTATGTTCCGTATCCGGCGCGGCTCAATCCCCATGTGGAAGCCGCCCGCACGCACACCCGTGACTGGGCGCGGGAGATGGGGATGCTGGAGGGCTCGGGAGTCTGGGAGCAGCACGACCTCGACTCCCACGACTACGCGCTGCTCTGCGCGTACACGCATCCCGACTGCGACGAGGACGCCCTGAACCTCGTCACGGACTGGTACACCTGGGTCTTCTTCTTCGACGACCACTTCCTCGAGGTGTTCAAGCGGACCCAGGACCGGGCGGGCGGCAAGACGTACCTGGACCGGCTGCCGCTGTTCATGCCGGCGGACCCGGCGGCGGGCATGCCCGAGCCCGTCAACCCCGTCGAGGCGGGCCTCGCCGACCTCTGGCGGCGGACCGTCCCCTCGATGTCGGAGGGCTGGCGGGTGCGGTTCGCGGAGGCGACGGAGCACCTGCTCTACGAGTCGCTCTGGGAGCTCGACAACATCAACGAGGGGCGTGTCGCCAACCCCGTCGAGTACATCGAGATGCGCCGCAAGGTGGGCGGGGCGCCCTGGTCGGCCGGTCTCGTCGAGTACGCGGCGGGAGCGGAGGTGCCGGCCCAGGTCGCCTACTCGCGGCCGCTGCGGGTGCTCAGGGACGCCTTCTCCGACGCCGTCCACCTGCGCAACGACCTCTTCTCGTACCAGCGCGAGGTGGAGGACGAGGGCGAGAACAGCAACGGCGTCCTGGTCCTGGAGCGCTTCCTCGGCTGTACGACCCAGGAGGCCGCGAACGCCGTCAACGACCTGCTGACCTCACGGCTCCAGCAGTTCGAGAACACGGCCCTGACCGAGGTGCCGCTGCTCGCCGCCGAGAAGGGCCTGAGCCCGGCGGAGTGCGCGGCCGTGGCGGCGTACGCGAAGGGCCTGCAGGACTGGCAGTCCGGCGGTCACGAGTGGCACATGCGCTCCAGCCGGTACATGAACGAGGGCATGGTCGCGGGCCCCTCGCGGCTGGACGGGGTCATCGGAACCTCCGCCCTCGACATCCGCACCCTCTTCGGCCGGCCCGCGGCCTCCCGGCTGCGCACGCTCACGCACGTGCCGCACGAGCGGGTAGGGCCCTCTCTGCTGCCGGAGTTCGACCTGCCGTACCCGCTGACGCTCAGCCCGCACCACCGGGAAGCGAAGCGGCTCTCCGAGGACTGGGCCGAGCGGATGGGGCTCCTCGACGACATCTGGGACCGTCCGATGATGGACGGCTTCGACCTCGCGCTGTGCTCGGCGGGACTCGACCCGGACGCCACCCTGGAGGAGCTGGAGCTCAGCGCCGAGTGGCTCACCTGGGGGACGTACGGGGACGACTACTACCCCCTCGTCTTCGGCCGGCCGCGCGACCTGGCCGGTGCGAAGCGGTTCACGGAGCGGCTCAAGTCCTGTATGCCGGTGGACGATCCGGGGGCCGGGCGGACGCACGCCGTCCATCCCATGGAGGTGTCGCTGGCCGACCTCTGGGCCCGCACGTCGGGCCCGATGGGCCCTGAGGCACGGTCCCAGCTCAGGACGGCCCTCGACGCCATGCTGGACAGCTGGCTGTGGGAGCTGCACAACCAGGCGCAGCACCGGGTGCCCGACCCGGTGGACTACATCGAGATGCGCCGCACCACCTTCGGCTCCGAGCTGACGATGTTGCTGTGCCGACTGCGGCACACGGAGGCGCTGCCGCCCGAGATCTACGCGACGGGCACGGTCCGCGCCCTCGAGCACTCGGTCTCCGACTACGCGACGCTCCTCAACGACCTCTTCTCGTACCAGAAGGAGATCGAGGTCGAGGGCGAGGTGCACAACGGCGTGCTGGTGCTGCAGAAGTTCTTCGACTGCGACTACCCGACGGCGGTGTCGATGGTCGACGACCTGATGCGGGGCAGGCTGCGCCAGTACGAGCACCTCAAGAAGAACGAAGTTCCCCTGCTCCACGCGGACTTCGGACTCGACCAGAAGGGCAGGGAGGCCTTCGAGGCGTATCTGCGAGAGCTGGAGGACTGGCTCGCCGGGATCCTCAACTGGCACCGGAGCGTGCGGCGTTACCGCGCCGAGGACGTCCACGAGGGCAGCGGCACCCCGTTGGTCGGCCGGGGGCCGACCGGGATCGGGACCTCGGCGGCGCGGGTGGCCTCGCTGATCGGCTCCGCGGCGCGCTGACACGCGGGAGGCCGCTTCCGGAAGTCTCCCGGAGGCGGCCTCGTCACGGCTCGCGTCAGGCGCGGCGGCCGCGCAGTTCGTCGAGTTCGCGGCGGTCGCGCTTGGTCGGGCGGCCCGCGCCCCGGTCACGTACGGCGGCGACGGCCACCTCCTCGCGCGGCGGCGGGGGCGGGCTGTTGTCCACGTACGCCTCGACGGCGACCGGCGGGCCCACCCGCTTGGTGTGGAGCACCTTGACCTCGACGATCCGCTCGCGGCCGCCGTGGAAGACCCGGATCTCGTCACCGGGCTTCACCGGTTGGGCGGGCTTGGCCCGCTCGCCGTTGACCTTGACGTGTCCGGCCCGGCAGGCCGCGGCGGCCTGGGACCGGGTCTTGGTGAGGCGGACCGCCCAGACCCAGCTGTCGACGCGTGCGCTCATCGGCCCCCGCTCCCCCGTCAGCCCTGCTGGAACAGCTCGGCGGGCAGCGGCTTGAGCAGCGCGTACAGGTCGTCGGTGATCGGCCGGTCCCAACTGGCGATCGTCACCAGGACGTTGTCGCTGCGGTCGAACTGGACGCAGGAGATGCGGCTCTCGGAGAGCTTGAGGCGACGGACGATGAGGAGGTTGTCACCCTGCATCACGGGCATGTCCTCGGTGTCGAGGACCTCGACCGGCTCGTCGTTCTCGAGGGCGGCGAGGAGCTGGGCCACCTCGAAGGGGATCTGGGCGTCCGCGAGCTCGCGCGCCGGGGATCCCACCGGCAGGTTGCCGATGATCATCGCGGGTCCCCGGCCGCCGAACAGGTCGTAGCGGAGGAAGACGCCCTGGCAGGAGCCGTCGGGGGCGGGCAGCAGACCGGCGCCGAGATTGCCGGGCCAGTCGCCCGGGTCCATGGCCAGGACGTCGAAGTCCGGGCCCGCGGGTGTGGCGGCGCTACGGCGGCGGAGGAAGGACATACGGCCAATGGTACGTGTCCCGGCGCACGATGCGAGCGCCGGGCGACTCCGGACGGCGACGGCCGGAAGGCTTACCCTGAGTGAGCGCATATCGATCGATCTCACCGTACGTGACCGGGTCTCCGCCGCCCGGGATCCGGCTCAGGACGTGGGCGGGGTGTCCCCCACGAGCCACATGGAGAAGAACTGCGCGCCGCCTCCGTAGGCGTGCCCGAGGGCCCGGCGTGCGCCGTCGACCTGGTGCTCGCCCGCCTCACCGCGTACCTGGAGGGCGGCCTCGGCGAAGCGGATCATGCCGGAGGCTCCGATGGGGTTGGTGGAGAGCACCCCGCCGGAGGGGTTCACGGGCAGGTCCCCGTCGATTTCGGTCACCCCGGCCTCGGTGAGCTTCCAGCCCTCGCCCTCCTCGGCGAAGCCGAGGTTCTCCAACCACATCGGCTCGTACCAGGAGAACGGCACGTACATCTCGACGGCGTCGATCTCCCGCCGGGGATCGGTGACGCCGGCCTGCCGGTAGACGTCGGCGGCGCAGTCCCGGCCCGCCTGCGGCGAGACGAAGTCCTTGCCCGCGAAGAGGGTGGGTTCGCTGCGCATCGCCCCGCCGTGCACCCAGGCGGGCGGACGCGGCGAACGGGCCGCGCCGGTACGGTCGGTGAGGATCATCGCGCAGGCGCCGTCGGAGGACGGGCAGGTCTCGGAGTAGCGGATCGGGTCCCACAGCATCGGGGAGGCCTGCACCTTCTCCAAGGTGAGGTCGTGCTCGTGGAGGTGGGCGTACGGGTTCAGGAGCGCGTTGCGCCGGTCCTTGTACGCGACGAGGGAACCGATGGTGTCCGGGGCGCCGGTGCGGCGCATGTAGGCCCGGACGTGCGGCGCGAAGAATCCTCCGGCGCCGGCGAGCAGCGGCTGCTGGAAGGGGACGGGCAGGGAGAGGCCCCACATGGCGTTGGACTCGGACTGCTTCTCGAAGGCGAGGGTGAGGACCGTCCGGTGGACACGGGCGGCGACCAGGTTGGCGGCGACGAGCGCGGTGGAGCCGCCGACCGAGCCCGCCGTGTGCACCCGGAGCATGGGCTTGCCGACGGCGCCGAGCGCGTCGGCGAGATACAGCTCCGGCATCATCACGCCCTCGAAGAAGTCCGGGGCCTTGCCGATGACGACGGCGTCGATGTCCGCCCAGGTCAGCTCGGCGTCCGCGAGGGCGCGGACGGCGGCCTCGCGGACGAGTCCGGCGATCGACACGTCCCGGCGGGCGGCCACGTGCTTGGTCTGGCCGATGCCGACGACGGCTACGCGCTCTTTCGATGTCACAGCCTCAGGCACGGTTCTCCCCTTCCAGGACGGCGACGAGGTTCTGCTGCAGGCAGGGTCCCGAGGTGGCATGCGCGAGGGCGCGGTCGGAGTCGCCGCGGTGGACGCGGGCGGCGGCCTCACCGAGCCGGATGAGACCCGCGGCCATGACGGGGTTGGCGGCGAGGGCGCCGCCGGAGGGATTGATCCGGACGGTGTCGTCGAGGCCGAGGGCCTTGGCGAGGACGACTTCCTGGGAGGTGAAGGGCGCGTGGAGTTCGGCGGTGTCGACGGGCCTCTCGAAGGCTCCGGCGCGTTCGGCGGCGAGCCGGGTGGAGGGCGAGTCGGTGAGGTCGCGGACGCCGAGCGAGTGGGCCTCGATCCGGTGGTCCATGCCCCGGATCCAGGCGGGCCTGGCGCACAGCTCGCGGGCCCGGTCCCCCGCGGCGAGGATCACGGCGGCGGCCCCGTCGCCGATGGGCGGGCAGTCGCCGGTGCGGAGCGGCCGCACCACGTACTCGCCCTGGGGGCGGGCGCCGGGCAGCTGGGCGTGCGGGTTCGCCGCCGCGTCGGCGCGGCTCCGGCCGGCGATGGCGGCGAGGGCGGGTTCGTCGGTGTCGCCCGCGTCGACGAGCGCCTGTGCCTGGAGGGCGGCGAGGGCGACGGAGTCCGGCCAGAGCGGGGCGAGGTAGTAGGGGTCGAGCTGGCGGGTGAGGACGTCGCGGACGGAGCCCGGCGAGGACTTGCCGTAGGCGTAGACGAGGGCGGTGTCGGCCTCGCCCGTGAGGAGCTTCACCCAGGCCTCGTACAGCGCCCAGGCGCCGTCGGTCTCGACGTGCGACTCGGAGATCGGGGGCCAGGCACCGACGCCGTCGAGGGCCATGGTGAAGGAGAAGGCACGGCCGGCGAGGTAGTCGGAGGAACCCGAACAGGTGAAGCCGATGTCGGAGGTCCTGAGCCCGGTCTGCCGGAGCACCTCGTGGAGGACGGGCATGACCATCTCGACCTCGGAGAGGTCGTCGGTGCGTCGGCGGTGATCACTCTGGGCGAAGGCGACGATCGCCACCTCGCGGCCGGGCCGGTGCGGCGTCACAGCAGCTCCTTGTAGGTGTCGTAGTCGGCGTCGGGTTCGCCGGCGGGCCGGTAGTGGTCGGGGTAGCGGCCGTCCTCGCTCCACACGGGCTCGACGCGCAGGCCCATCCGGACCTGGTCGTAGGGAATGCCGGCGATGCGGCCGTGGAGGGCGAGTCCCGCGCCGTCGAGGGCGATGTGGGCGTAGACGTACGGGACCTCGATCTCGGCGTTGCGGGCCTTGATGTTGACGATGCAGAAGGTGGTGACGGTGCCCCGGGGGCCGACCTCGACCTGGTCGGTGGTCGCGACGCCGCAGGTGGGGCAGGCGCCACGGGGCGGGACGTACACCTTGGCGCAGGACGGGCAGCGTTCGCCGACGGTGCGGCGCTCGGCAAGCGCGTGCAGGTAGCGGGTCTGGGCGCGGCCGGGGCTGTAGGTGTAGTCGAGGCGGGCGGGGGCGACGATGCCGGTGACGGCGTTCTCGAACGCGGCGGTGTGGGGGGTGGGTTCGGGCCCGGGGCCGTTGTCGCCGGCATCGCTGTCGTACGGCTCGAAGCAGGCGATGTCCGTGATGGCGCCGGACCGTTCGGTGGCCCAGCGGATCCGGACCCGCAGTCCGGTGCGGACGGCTTCGGGGCCGGGTGCGTCGAGGGCGTGCAGGAGGGCGGTGTCGGCGCCGTCGAGGCGGACGAGGACCCAGGCGAAGGGCGTCGTCAGGGGCTGGCCGCGGCGGGGCTCGGGGTTCCAGGCCCAGGTGGTGACGGTGCCGGTGGCGCCGACCTCGACGAGGTCGCGGAGCTCGGCGGCGGTGGCGGGGTCGTACTCGACGGGCGGGACGAGCACCTCGCCCGCCTGGGTGCGGACGCCGAGCACGGTCCGCTCGCGCAGTCCGGTGAGGAACGCGGACTGGACGGGGCCGAGGGAGCGGGTGAAGGGGAACTCGACGACGAGGGGGGCGGAGAGGGTCTCGGGGGGTGGCGTCATGAGGTGCGGCTCCTTGGTCGGCGGGCGGTGGGTGTGGGTTCGGATGGGGGGCCGCTGCGCGGGGCCACTTCCCCACCCCGCCCCTTCCGCGTTCGAGGCGCGGGAGTCCGGGGGCAGGGCCCACGGATTCGGGAAGGGGCGGGGTGGGGTGGGGAAAGGTCACTCCCGCCGGTACACCGCCGCCCGCTTCTCCGCGAACGCCCGCGCGCCCTCCTTCGCGTCCGCCGTGTCGAAGATCGGCCAGCCCCGCTTCAGTTCGGCCGCGAGGCCCTCCGTCTCCGTCATCTCCGCCGTCTCGTAGACGGACGCCTTCACCGCCTCGACAGCCAGCGGCCCGCACGCGTTGATCCGCTCGGCGATGTCGAGGGCGGTGTCCAAGGCGGTGCCGTCGGGGACGACCCGTCCGACGAGGCCGATGCGGGCGGCTTCCTCGGCGGTGTACGGGCGGCCGGTGAGCAGCATTTCGAGGGCGTGGGTGCGGGCGATCTGGCGGGGCAGCCGGACGGTGGAGCCGCCGATGGGGAAGAGGCCGCGCCGGACCTCGAAGAGGCCGAAGGTGGCGGAGGCGGCCGCGACCCTGATGTCGGTGCCCTGGAGGATCTCGGTGCCGCCGGCGACGCAGTACCCCTCGACGGCGGCGATGACGGGTTTGCGGGGGCGGTGGTGGCGCAGCATCGCCTTCCAGTGCAGGTCGGGGTCGGCCTTCAGCCGGCCCCGGTGCTCCTCGCCCTCCATGCCCTTTCCGGCCAGGGCCTTGAGGTCCATGCCGGCGCAGAAGGAGCCGCCCGCGCCGGTCAGGACGACCGAGCGGACGCCGTCGTCGGCGTCGGCCTCCAGCCAGCCGTCGTAGAGGCCGACGAGCATCGGCAGCGAGAGGGCGTTCTTGGCCTCGGGCCGGTTCAAGGTGAGGACGAGCGTGGCGCCTTCGCGCCGCACGTCGAGGTGTTCGGTGCCACCCATGGGGGTCTCCCGTCTCCAGTTCTGGAACAGGTTGCAGGAGTGCGGGATCCAGTTCAAGGGTTTTCTGACACTCAGTCAGATTCTTCTGCGCACCCCCTTCCCCCCGTCGCCGGTCGGCGCTCTAATGACCGCCGAGTCACTGAGCACCCGTACGAGTCAGCGCGAACCGGGGTCAGGAGGAACGGTGGAGTACAACCTTGCCGACCTGTTCGAATCGGTCGTCGACGTGGTTCCCGACCGCGAGGCGCTGGTGTACGTCGACCATCCCGGCACGGGCGCGGAACGACGGCTCACCTACGCCCAGCTGGACGCCGCCGCCAACCGGATCGCCCACCACCTCACGGACGCGGGGATCCGGCCCGGCGAGCACCTCGGGCTGCACCTCTACAACGGGGTCGAGTACCTGCAGACCGTCCTCGCCTGCCTCAAGGCGCGGATCGTGCCGGTGAACGTGAACTACCGCTACGTCGAGGAGGAGTTGGTCTACCTCTACCGGGACGCCGACCTGGCCGCACTCGTCTTCGACGCCGAGTTCACCGACCGGGTCGCGGCGGCGCTGCCCCAGACGGAGAAGCTGCGGCACCTCGTACGGGTCGGAAAGCCGCCCGAGGGGGCGGGGCCGCTCGACTGCGTGCCGTACGCCGAGGCGGAGGCGTCCGGCTCACCGGAGCGGGGCTTCGGGCCCCGCTCGGCCGACGACCTCTTCATCATCTACACCGGCGGCACCACCGGGATGCCCAAGGGCGTCCTGTGGCGCCAGGAGGACCTGTTCTTCGCGGGGCTCTTCGGGGGCGATCCCTCGGGCGAACCGGTAAAACGGCCCGAGGAACTGTCCGAGCGGGTCGCGGCGGGCGGTGCGGGCCTCACGTTCTTCCCCGCGCCGCCCCTCATGCACGGCACCTCCACACTGACCGCGTTCATCGCCTTCCACTACGGCCAGCGAGTCGTCCTGCACCGCAAGTACGTCCCCGATGAAGTCCTGCGCACCCTGGAGAAGGAGAAGGTCTCCAGCATCTCCCTGGTCGGCGACGCGATGCTGCGCCCCCTGGTGGACGCGCTGCGCGGACCGCTCAAGGGCACGGACCTCTCCGCCCTCTTCAGCCTCTCCTCGTCCGGCGCGATCATGTCCGACACCGTCCGGTCCCAGCTCCAGGAGCTGATGCCGAACGTCCTGCTCCTCAACAACTTCGGTTCCACCGAGTCCGGTTCCAACGGCCGGGCGACCGACGACTCCGGCCCCGCCAAGGGCTTCCGGCTGCACGTCAACGAACGCACCCAGGTGGTCGATCCGGCGACCCGTGCCCCGGTCGCCCCCGGCGAGGTCGGCCGGCTCGCCCAGCGGGGCCACGTGCCGCTCGGCTACTACAACGACCCCGCCAAGACGGCCGAGACCTTCTTCGAGCGGGACGGGGTGCGGTGGGTGCTCCTCGGGGACATGGCCACCGTCGACGGGGAGGGCGTCGTCACCGTCCTCGGGCGCGGCTCCCAGTGCATCAACACGGGCGGCGAGAAGGTCTACCCGGAGGAGGTCGAGCAGGCCCTGAAGTCGCACCCCGACGTGTACGACGCGCTGGTGGCCGGAGTGCCCGACGCCCGCTGGGGCAACCACGTCGCCGCGGTCGTCCAGCTGCGCGCCGACGCCCCGCCGCTGGACCTGGAGTCCCTCCAGACCCACTGCCGCCCCCGCCTGGCCGGGTACAAGGTCCCCCGCCAGCTGGTCCTGACCGACCGCATCCAACGCTCCCCCAGCGGCAAGGCGGACTACCGCTGGGCCCGCTCGGTGGCGGTGGACGCGGACACGGAAGGCCGTACCGGGGCCTAGAGCCCGAACTCCCGCACCGCCGCGAGGAACGCGCCGGGCCGGTCCGTGTGGAGGAGATGCCCCGCCTCGATGCCGGCGAGGCGGGCGTCGGGGATGTGCGCGGCCAGTGAGGACAGGTGGTCCTGGGGGACGTGACTGGACGGGCCGCCCGCGAGGACGAGGGTGGGGGCCGTGATCGCGGGGAGGTCCCCGCGCCAGGCGGGGTCGGGGGCGTTCAGCTGGGCGTCGGTGGACGGGACGATCTCCCAGTCGAAGCCGAGCGGACCCTCGGGGCGCTGGGCCGACGGGCGCGGCGGGTCGAGGGGGACGAAGGCCGGGGGCTCCTCCAGGACCAGCCGGCCGATCAGGTCGGGCTCCCGCTGGGCGAGCAGGCAGGCGGCCCCGGCGCCCATGGAGTGGGCGACGACCGTGGCGCCGGTGAGGCCGAGGGCCTTGAGGAAGCCGCCGAGTTCGTCGCGGAAGACGTCGAAGCCGTAGTGCCCGGGCCGGTCGCTGAGGCCGTGGCCGCGCAGGTCGACCGCGTACACCCGGTGGTCGGTGGCGAGGTCCTCCGCGATGTGGGCCCAGGTGGTGCTGTTCTCGCCGCGCCCGTGGACCAGGACGACGGGCGGGGCGTCCTGGGAGCCCCGTACCCGATAGGCGAGGCGCACGCCGTCCACCGTGACCGTACGGACCTCCGGGTCGAGGAAGGCGACGACGGGGCGGACGAAGGCTTCCGCGTCGTCCACCCAGGGGAAGTGTCCGGCACCGGGCAGGACGACCAACTCGGCGTGCGGGAAGTACGCGGCGGCCTCGGCCGCCTTGGCGGGGGTGGGACCCGCGTCGTACTCCCCCGCCAGGACGAGGACCGGCGCGGTGAGCGCGGTGAGCGCGCGGCGGGTCGGCTCCGGGTCGTACGCGCCCTCGCCGTGGTAGGCGGAGGCGGCCTCCCAGCGCACCTGCCCCTGCGCCGCCGCGGCGTGCTCCTGGGCGGCTTCGTCCCATCGGCCGTAGCCGAAGGGCGCGACGATCTCCAGGACGTGCGGGAGCGGGGTGTCCGGGCCGATCGTGTCGAGCGCGGCCCTGGCCTCCGGGTACCAGGGCCGGTCCGCGAAGACCTCGACGGCCTTGTCCCACTCCTCGTCGGTGGTCTCGACGCCGACCGCGCGGCCCGCGGAGGTGACGAGGACGAGGGAGCGGATCCGCTCGGGGTACGCGGCGGCGTACAGGGTGGCCAGGTTCCCGGCGGCGGAGTGGCCGAGGAGGTCGATCCGTTCGAGACCGAGGTGGGCGCGGAGGGCCTCGACGTCGCCGACCTGCCGGTCGCAGCGGTAGGTGCCCGGGTCAGCGGGCTCGGCACTCGCCCCGGTGCCGCGGGCGTCGAGCAGGATCAGGGTCCGGTGGGCGGCGAGTCCGCCGAGGTCGCCGAAGTAGGCGGCGTCGCGCATCGGCCCGCCCGCCAGGCACACCAGAGGTTCTCCCTCCCCGTGGATGCGGTAGGCGAGTTCGGTCCCGTCGTACGTCGTGAATTTCGGCATGCCGCCGATCCTCACCGGCTCGGGACGATCTTCGCAATCGGTTTGTCCGGGAGCGCGATACGGTGGGCGGACCGTCCCCGATCAGCGAAGGAACCGTTCCATCGTGCCCGAGACCCGGCAAACCGCGCTGCGCGGCGACTGCGCGAACTGCTTCGGCCTGTGCTGTGTGGCGCTGCCCTTCGCGAAGTCGGCCGACTTCGCCGTGAACAAGGCCCCGGGCGAGCCCTGCCGGAACCTCCAGGAAGACTTCCGCTGCGGTGTCCACACCCGGCTGCGGACCATCGGTTTCCAGGGCTGCACGGTGTACGACTGCTTCGGCGCCGGCCAGCAGGTCTCGCAGGTGACCTTCGGCGGGGTGTCCTGGCGCGAGGCGCCGGAGACCGCGAGCCGGATGTTCGACGTGTTCTACGTGATGCGCCAGCTGCACGAGCTGCTGCGGTACCTCACGGAGGCGCTGGACCGGCCCGCGGCCCGGCCGGTCCACCCCGAGCTGCGGCTGACGCTCGCCCGGGTCGAGGAGTTCACCCGGGGTTCGGCGGACGCGCTGGAGCAGCTGCGTGTCCCCGAGGTGCGCGCCGACGTGAACCGGCTGCTGCTGCGGACGAGCGAGCTGGTCCGCGCCACGGCCGGCGGGAAGCCGAAGAGCCGGCGCGGAGCCGACCTGGTCGGCAAGCGGCTGCGCGGGGCGAAGCTGCGCGGCGCGGACCTGCGCGGCGCGCTCCTCATCGCCGCCGACCTCACGGGCGCGGACCTGTCCCTGGCCGATCTGATCGGCGCCGACCTGCGGGACGCCGATCTGTCGGGGGCCGACCTCACGGGGGCCCTGTTCCTGACGCAGCCCCAGCTGAACGCGGCGCGCGGGGACGCCGCCACCCGCCTCCCGGAGGGTTTCGAGCGCCCCGCGCACTGGGCGTCCTGACGGTCTCCTGTCAGGAGGAGGTCGCCGCGTTGCGCCAGACCGTCACGTCGAGCGTCAGATACGTGCTGGGCGAGTCCTCCGGGGAGATGCCCCTGACGGTGACGAGGCCCAGGTGGCCGCTGCCGGTCGTGACGCAGACCTGCCGGCCCGTGGCCAGCTTGTTCACGTAGACCTCCTGGGTGAACCGGGTCTCCGCCCGGCACACGGCGAGGGAGCCCTGCTGCCCCGGGTCGAGGAGCACCAGGCTGCCGCCGGCGCTCTCGGCGTCGAGGTAGCCGCCGGTGTCGTAGGAGAGTTCGTAGCCGCCGTCCTCGCCGTCCTGCGGTCGTACGCTCTCGTCCCCGAGGGTCAGGTGGTAGCCGGCGGTGAGGTTGATGCCCTTGTAGTCGGCGGGCTTGGGGTCGGTGCCGGCCGAGGGCTTCGTACTGGGGGCGGTGCCGCCGGTGGTCGGCGTGGTGCCTCCTCCTCCGCCGTTCTGCTTGCCGCCGTTCGCGTTGTCGCCGTTCGACGTGGTCTCCTGCCCCTTGTCCTTCAGCAGGGAGTAGGCCGTCAGACCGCCCACGAGGCCGAAGGCGAGCACGGCGGCGACGGCGACGAGGATCGCCCGCCCGCCCCTGCCCTGTGAGGCCGCGGGCTGCTGCCGGCCCGGGCCGCCGGGGTACGGGTACGGGGTGGGGGCGGGCCCCTGCACGGGCGGGTAGGCGTGGACCGGCCCTCCGTGAACCGGCCCCGCGTGGACCGGCGCCCCGTGCTGCGGGGGCGGGCCGTACGGTCCGGCCTGCGGGGGCGGCTGCTGACCTGCGGGAGGCCCGTACGCACCGGGCGGGGCGGTCGGCGGGGCCGGGGTGGCCGGAGCGGTGGGCGCGTAGGCCGCGCCGGGAGCGGTGGGCGCGTAACCGGCCGCGGGGGCGGGCGGGCCCGACAGCGCGGTGGGCGGGTGGCCGGCCGTGGGCGCGGTCGTCGGCGGCGGCGGTGTCTGCGCGGGCGCGGGGGCGGCCGCCCGCGCCGTGATCTCGGCGGAGACCGCGCCCGGCAGCCAGTCCTCGGGCCGTCGGAGCACCGTCGCCGCGTTCGCCTCCTGGCACAGCCGGATGACCTCGGCGAGCGTCGGCCGCGCCTCGGGGTCCTTCGCGAGGCACCGGGTGACCAGCTCGCTCAGCCGCTCCGGCACCGCGGTGAGGTCGGGCTCCTCGTGCACGATCCGGTACAGCACGCCGTGCGAGGTTCCCTCGCCGAACGCCGGGACACCGGTCGCCGCGTACGCCGCGACCTGGCCGAGCGCGAAGATGTCCGTGGCCGGGGTCACCTTGCGCCCGGCGGCCTGCTCGGGAGCCATGAACGACGGGGTGCCGATGGTGACGCCGCTGCCGGTGAGCGAGGTCGCGTCGGCGGCGTGGGCGATGCCGAAGTCGATGACGCGGGGCCCGTCGGAGGCGAGCAGCACGTTGGACGGCTTGAGGTCGCGGTGGACGATCCCGGCGCCGTGGATGACGTGCAGGGCCTCGGCCATGCCGGCGACGAGCAGCAGCACCGTCTCCACGGGCAGCGCTCCGTGCGCGACGACCGCGTCGGCGAGCGAGGGTCCGGGCACGTAGGCGGTGGCCAGCCAGGGCTGGGCGCCCTCCGGGTCGGCGTCGATGACGGGCGCGGTGAAGAGTCCCTGCACGCGCTGCGCGGAGCGCACCTCCTGGGCGAAGCGGCGGCGGAACTCGGCGTCCTCGCCGAACTCGGGGCGGATCAGTTTGATCGCCACGGGCCGGCCGCCGGGCGTGTACGAGAGGTACACCTTGCCCATGCCGCCGGCTCCCAGCTTCGCGGCCAGCCGGTATCCCGCGACCGTGGTGGGGTCGTCCGCCGCGAGCGTTCGGAAGATCTCGCCCGTGCCGCCCCGACCCGACTGCTGACCACTCATCAACTCATGTCTCCCCACGCTGACCTCTGCTGTTGCCGGACGGCACCCTACCGTTGCGGAACCCCCCGGCAGGACCGCCCCGGGTCTACCCGGTGTACGTGTAGGGGGTCGTGGTGGAGAGGGCGTGGAAGCCGAGGCGCTGGAGGATGGGGCGGCTGGTGTCGGCGGCGTCGACCTGGACGTACCGGTGGCCGCGTTCGGCGGCGATGCGGGTGCGGTGGGCCACGAGGGCGCGGTAGAGGCCGCGGCCCCGCCAGCTCTCGACGGTCCCGCCGCCCCAGAGGCCGGCGAAGTCGGTGCCGGGGCAGAGTTCGAGGCGGGCCGCGCTGACGGGTTCGCCGGCCGCGAGGGCGAGGACGGCGGTGACGGTGCCGGGGTCGGCGGCGAGGTGGTCGAGGAGTTGGCGGCCGATGTGGCCGCTGTCGGTGCCGAAGGCGCGCTCGTGGACCTCGACCACCTGGCGTACGCCGGCCTCGTCCGTCACCGCGCGGAGTTCGACGCCCTCGGGAAGCGGTACGTCCAGGGACAGCGAGGCGGCTTCGGCGGCCATCAGGGTCTCGGGGTCCTCGGCGGTGAAGCCGGCGGCGAGGAGCCGGTCGCCGAGGTCGGCGGGGGTGTCGTGCGCGTACAGCTTCCACTCGAAGGGCACGCCGACGGCGCGGTAGTGGGCGATCTGGGCGGGGATGGCCTCGTCGGCGCCGGCCGCGTCGAGACCGGACCAGAGCACGCCGTTCCAGGCGTGCTCCGGTCCGGTCTGGCGGACGACGTCGCCGACGCGCTCGACCCGGCAGTCCGGCCCGTCGGGGCGGGCCTCGCGGCGGATCTGGCGGTCGTACAGGTCACGGACGTGCTGGTTCTCCATGGGGTCACTTCAGCACCGGGCCGGGTGCCGGGCAACGGGGTTTCGGCCGGTGGCTCAGGGGGTGCGGGCCGCCTGCGCGTGTTCCGGTGTCCTCCCGGTCCTTCCCGCGTCGTGCCGCAGCGGGGTGATCTGCTCGATGTCGTAGCGGATCCGGAGGCGTTCGACGGCCGCGTGGTCGACCTCTCCGCCCGAGCCGAGGATCTCCATGAGTTCCTCGAAGTACCGCTCGTGGTCGGGCGGCGGGGAAGCCTGGAAGAGCATGCGTGCCGGTTCCCCCGTGGGGTTGGCGAAGGCGTGCGGACAGCCGGGCGGCACCAGGATCAGGGTGCCGCGGGTCGCCCGCACGGCGCGCTGCCCGGAGGACGACTCCCACTCCCGCCAGCTGTCCCGGGTGCGGACGAGGGGTTCGAAGGCGAGGACGTCGAGTTCGCCCTCCAGGACGTAGAAGAGCTCCTCGCTGTGTCCGTGGGCGTGGGCGCCGACGTCGAAGCCCGGCGGGACGACGACCTCGAAGGTGGAGGCGGTACGGGAGTGCTCGCCGGTCACCTTGAAGGTGACGTGCTGGGCGGCGGTGGTGAGGGTCTTGCCGTGGCCGGGCGGCACGATGAGGCCGCCGTTCGGTCCGATCGCGGTGACTGTCACGGTGTGCGGACTCCTCTCACCAGGTGACCGGGAGGGTCTCGGGGCCGCGGATGAGGGCTCCGCGCTGCCAGCGGAGCTCGTCCTCGGGCACCGCGAGGCGGAGGTTCGGGAAGCGGGTCCACAGGGACTCGACGAGGATCTCCGACTCGATGCGGGCGAGGGCGGAGCCCGGGCAGTAGTGGGGTCCGTGGCCGAAGGCGACGTGCGGGTTGTAGCGGCGGTCGAAGTCGAGCCGTTCCGGCTCGGGGAAGACGGCGGGGTCGCGGTTGGCGGTCAGGTACGAGACGTACACCGGTTCGCCGGCCGGGATGGTGACCCCGCCGACCTCGACGTCCTCCAGGGCGATCCGGGAGAGGCCGACGGCGTTGCGGTGCGGGATGTAGCGGAGGAGCTCGTCGACGGCCTGCGGGACCAGTGCGGGTTCGGCGCGCAGCCGGGCGAGGTGCTCGGGGTGGGTGAGCAGCGCGTACACCATGTTGGCGCTGTTGTTGCGGACGGCGTGGGCGCCGCCGATCTGGATGAGGACGGCGAGGCCGACGGCCTCGTGCTCGGTGAGGGTCTCGTCGTCGACGGCGTCGGCGAGGACGGCGGCGAGGGTCTCCTTGCCGGTGCCGTGGTTGCGGCCGACGAGTTCGGTGAAGTAGCGGCCCATGTCGGCCTTCGCCTGCTCGCTGGCCTCCCGGCCGGCCGCGGCGGAGATGATGGTGTCGGACCAGCGCGCCATCAGCGGCTGGTCGCCCTCGGGCACGCCCATGAGTTCGCTGACCATGGCGAGCGGGAACGGCCGGTTGACCAGTTCCATGAGGTCGGCGGGCGGGCCGTGTTCCTCGACCCGGTCGAGGAGCCGGTCCATGACGTCCTGGGCGTGGTCGCGCAGGGCGCGCAGGGCGCGGGCGCTGAAGGCGCGGGCGACGACGCGCCGCATGCGGGTGTGGTCCGGCGGGTCGGCGAAGCCGACGGCCCCCTCCATCGGGATGAAGTGGGGGGCGACCCGGGTGATGGAGCGGCCCCAGACTGCCTGGCGGCTGAAGCGGGGGTCGACGGAGACGAACTTGACGTCCTCGTACCGGGTGACGAGCCAGGCGTGCCCTTCGCCGTGCGGCAGCCGGACCCGGGTGACGGGGTCCTCGTGCAGCAGCTTGGCGAGCAGCGGGTCGAAGTCGAGGCCCGTGAGGTCGGGGACGGCCCAGAAGTGGACCTGCGGGAGGTCGGCGTCGGTGGTGGCCGTGGTGGTCACGGCGCCACCCCCTCGGGGGCGGCTACGGCGGTGCGGTGCGGGTGGGGCATGACGTTCGCTTTCGTCGGGGCACGCGGGCGGGCCGCCGGCCGGGACCGGGGCGACCGCACCGGGACCGGGCGGACCTCTGCTGCTCCAGCCATCCCCCCGGCGGAGACGGACCCTGTCCGAATCCGCCCGAAAGACACCCCAAGGTGTGACGGGCGGCCTTCGACCGGCTGTCCGGCCTTGCGGAGAAACTCCTTCCACCCTCTTGCCAACCCCCGGGTCGCTCCGGATTTACTGAGCCGGAGCGGATCTACCGAATGATCGGTCGCCCGTTTTACGACCGTGGAGGAGTGCGCGATGACGGAACTGCTGGACGGCGGCGAACGGCTCGACCGCGAGGAGCTGGCGGCGCTCCAGCTGGAGCGGCTGCGCGCGACCCTGCGCCACGCGTACGAGAACGTGGACTTCTACCGGCGCTCCTTCGACGCGGCCGGGGTGACCCCGGACGACTGCCGTAGCCTCGCGGACCTGCCGCGCTTCCCCTTCACCACCAAGGCGGACCTGCGCGACCACTACCCCTTCGGCATGTTCGCCGTCGACCAGTCCCGTATCCGGCGCGTCCACGCCTCCAGCGGCACCACCGGCCGGCCGACCGTCGTCGGCTACACCGAGGGCGACCTCGACATGTGGGCGGACGTGGTGGCCCGGTCCCTGCGCGCCGCCGGGGCCCGCCCCGGGCACAAGGTCCATGTCGCCTACGGATACGGGCTGTTCACCGGCGGGCTCGGCGCGCACTACGGCGCGGAGCGGCTCGGCTGCACGGTGATCCCGGCCTCGGGAGGGATGACGGCCCGGCAGGTGCAGCTCATCCAGGACTTCCGCCCCGAGATCATCATGGTGACCCCCTCGTACATGCTCACGCTGCTCGACGAGTTCGAACGGCAGGGCGTGGACCCGCGGTCGACCTCCCTGAAGGTGGGCGTCTTCGGCGCCGAACCGTGGACGGAGGCGATGCGGAAGGAGATCGAGGAGGCGTTCGCGATCGACGCGGTCGACATATACGGCCTGTCGGAGGTGATCGGTCCCGGGGTGGCGCAGGAGTGCGTGGAGACCAAGGACGGACTGCACATCTGGGAGGACCACTTCTACCCGGAGGTCGTGGACCCGTTCACGGGCGAGGTGCTGCCGGACGGGGAGGAGGGGGAGCTCGTCTTCACCTCGCTCACCAAGGAGGCCATGCCGGTGATCCGCTACCGGACGCGGGATCTGACCCGGCTGCTGCCGGGGACCGCGCGGGTGTTCCGGCGGATGGAGAAGGTCACGGGCCGCAGCGACGACATGATCATCCTGCGCGGGGTGAACCTCTTCCCGACCCAGATCGAGGAGATCGTCCTGCGCACGCCGGCGGTGGCCCCGCACTTCCAGCTCCGGCTCACCAGGGAGGGCCGTCTCGACGCGCTGACGGTACGGGCGGAGGCCCGCGCGGGAGCGACCGCCGAGGAGCGGTCGGAGGCCGCGCGGACGATCGCCACGGCGGTCAAGGACGGGATCGGGGTCTCGGTCGGGGTCGAGGTGGTCGACCCCGAGACGCTGGATCGTTCGGTGGGCAAGATCAAGCGGATCGTGGACCTGCGGGGGAAGTAGAGGACCCGGCGGCGAAGCGGTCGCGGAGTTCGCGCTTGAGGATCTTGCCGCTCGCGTTGCGGGGCAGTTCGGGGGTGAAGTGGACGCGCTTGGGGGCCTTGAAGTGGGGGAGGTTCTCCCTGGCGTGGGCGAGCAGTTCGGCTTCGGTGACCTCGCCGCGGGGGACGACGACGGCCGTGACCGCCTCGATCCAGCGGTCGTCGGGGAGGCCGATCACGGCCACCTCGGCGACGCCGGCGTGCGTGTGGAGCACGTCCTCGACCTGACGGGAGGCGACGAGCACTCCCCCGGAGTTGATGACGTCCTTCACCCGGTCGACGATCGTGTAGTAGCCCTCGGCGTCGCGGACGGCGAGGTCGCCGGAGTGGAACCAGCCGCCCCGGAAGGCCGCCTTGGTCTCGTCGGGCTTGCGCCAGTAGCCGTCGCACAGTTGGGGCGAGCGGTAGACGATCTCGCCGGGGGTGCCGTCGGGGACGTCGTCGCCGTTCTCGTCGACGACGCGGGCCTCGACGTGGCGGACCGGACGGCCGCAGGAGTCCATCCTGCCCTCGTGCTCGTCGGGCCCGAGGACGGTGGCGAGCGGGCCGATCTCCGACTGGCCGAAGCAGTTGTAGAAGGCGAGGTCCGGCAGGCGGGCGCGCAGCCGCTCCAGGACGGGCACGGGCATGATCGAGGCCCCGTAGTAGGCCTTGCGCAGGGCCGACAGGTCGCGGCCGTCGAAGTCCGGGTGGTTGGCGAGGCCGATCCAGACGGTCGGCGGGGCGAAGAGGCTGTCGGCGCGGCCGGCCTCGATCAGGTCGAACAGGACGGCGGGATCGGGTCCGTCGATGATGGTGTTCTCGGCGCCGACGGCGAGGTAGGGCAGCAGGAAGACGTGCATCTGCGCCGAGTGGTAGAGCGGCAACGCGTGCACGGGCCGGTCGTCCTCGCTCAGGTCGAGGGCCTCGACGGCGCTGGCGTACTCGTGGACGAGTGCGTGGTGGGTCATCATGGCGCCCTTGGGGAGGGCGGTGGTGCCCGAGGTGTAGAGCAGCTGGACGTACTCGCGGGCGTCGCGGTCGGTGTCGTACGTCTCCGGTTCGGCGAGCGCGTCGAGCAGTGAACCGGGCGCTTCCCGCAACGCCTTGACCGCGAAACCGTCCGGGACGCGGTCCGCGAGGGCGGGGTCGGCGAGGACGAGCGCGGTGTCGGACTGCTCCAGGATGTACGTGAGGTCGTCCCCGGTCAGGTGGTGGTTGACCGGCACGTGGATCAGGTCGGCCCGGGAACAGGCGAGGAACGCGATGAGGTAGGCGTCCGAGTTGTGGCCGTAGGTGGCGACGCGGGCACGGTCGGGCAGCCCGAGGCCGTGGTGCGGCTCCCGCAGGACGGCGGCCGCGGTGGTGACGGCCTCGTCGAGCTCGGCGTACGTCCAGGTCCGGTCGGCGTAGCGGACGGCGATCCGGTCGGGGACGCGCTGGGCGCTCATGCGCAGGACACCGTCGACGGCACGGCTGAGGAGTCGATCCATGCGGTGATCCTCGGTGGGCGCCGGGTGAGCGGTCAAGTACCGTGCGGCGCGCCGTGGATGCCCGGACCTCGGATACCGAACGGGATGTTGACAAGGGGACGCGCACCTGGGTGCATGGTCCGACCCGCAATTCCCATCCGCCCGTTGGGAGACACGTTGCACCTCCGCACCCGCCTGAAACTCCTGGCCCTGTCCGGCACGGCCCTCGCCGTCGTCACGGCCTCGCTGCCCGGCGCGGCGGTGGCCGACTCCGGGGGACGGGGTCATCACCCGTCCGACCGTGGCCTGTCGGCCGTCATCCGGTACACCGAGTACGGCATTCCGCACATCGTGGCCAAGGACTACGCGAACCTCGGCTTCGGTACGGGCTGGGCCCAGGCAGCCGACCAGGTCTGCACGCTCGCGGACGGCTTCGTGACCGTGAACGGCGAGCGCTCCCGCCACTTCGGCCCGGACGCCGCCACGGACGGCTCGCTGTCCTCCGCCGGCACGAACCTCTCCAGCGATCTGTACTTCCGTGGCGTGAAGGACGCCGGGTCGGTCGAGGAGCTCCTCGCGACTCCGGCACCGGCCGGCCCGAGCCGCGACCTCAAGGAGCTCATGCGCGGCTGGGCGGCCGGTTACAACGCCTGGCTGCGGAAGAACCGCATATCGGATCCGGCCTGCGCGGGCGCCGACTGGGTGCGTCCGGTGACCGCGCTCGACGTGGCCCGGCGCGGCCACGCCGTCTCGGTGCTCGGCGGACAGGGCCGGGCCGTCGACGGCATCACGGGCGCCCGGCCGCCGGCCGCCCTCGAGTCAGCCGCCCTCCCGTCGGCCGCTCCGTCCGGGGGTGCCCCCGATCCGGCCGCCACCGCGGCGGCGGCCAGGGAACTCTTCGCCGCCGAGAACGCCACCATGGGCTCGAACGCCGTCGCGTTCTCCGGGGCGACCACGGCGAACGGCCGCGGGCTGCTCCTCGGAAACCCGCACTACCCCTGGCAGGGCGGGCGCCGCTTCTGGCAGTCGCAGCAGACCATTCCCGGCGAGCTGAACGTCTCCGGCGCCTCGCTCCTCGGCACGACCATCGTGAACATCGGCTTCAACGACAAGGTCGCCTGGAGCCACACCGTCGCCACCGGAGTGCCGCTCAACCTGCACCAGCTGACGCTCGCCGCCGGCGACCCGACCTCGTACCTGGTGGACGGGAAGCCGGAGCGGATGACCCCGCGCACCGTAACCGTGCCGGTCAAGGACGGCGCCCCGGTCACCCGTACCCAGTGGTGGACCCGGTACGGCCCGGTCGTCTCCGGACTCGGCGCGCAGCTCCCGCTGCCGTGGACCGCGACCACCGCGTACGCGCTCAACGACCCCAACGCGGTCAACCTGCGCGGCTCGGACACCGCGCTCGGGTTCGCGAAGGCGCGCTCGACGCGGGACGTCGCCGAGACCCTGCGCCGCACCCAGGGGCTGCCCTGGGTGAACACGATCGCGGCCGACTCGGCGGGGCACTCGTTCTTCAGTCAGTCCCAGGTGCTCCCCCGGATCACCGACGACCTCGCCGAGCGTTGCTCCACCCCGCTCGGCCGGGCCACCTACCCCTCCTCCGGCGTCGCGGTGCTCGACGGCTCACGGTCCGACTGCGCACTCGGCTCCGACCCGGACGCGGTGCAGCCGGGGGTTTTCGGCCCCGCGCGGATGCCGGTGATGCGGGACACCCCGTACGTGGGGAACTCCAACGACAGTGCCTGGCTGACCAACGCCGACCGGCCGCTCACCGGGTACGAGCGGATCTTCGGCACGATCGCGACCCCGCGTTCCCTCCGTACCAGGGGAGGTGTTGAGGACATGGCGGCGATGGCGGAGCGCGGGCGCCTGACGGTGGCCGACCTTCAGCGCCAGCAGTTCGCCAACCGGGCGCCTGCCGGTGACATGGCGGCGGCCGACGCGGCGAAGGCCTGCGCGTCCGCGCTGCCCGGGGACCCGGAGGTCTGCCGGGTGATCGGGGCGTGGGACCGGACGGTGAACACCGACAGCCGGGGCGCCCTGCTCTTCGACCGCTTCTGGCGGAAGTTCACCGGCGCGGTGAAGCCGGCGGACCAGTGGAAGGTGCCGTTCTCGGCGGCCGACCCGGTCCGCACCCCGCACACCCTGAACACGGCGGCGCCCGGGTTCGCGAAGGCGCTGACCGACGCGGCGGCGGAGCTGCGCGCCGCCGGGATCCCGCTGGACGCACCGCTCGGGAACCACCAGTTCGTCGTACGGAACGGGGAGCGGATCCCGGTGAGCGGCGGCACCGAGTCGCTCGGCATCTGGAACAAGACCGAACCCGTGTGGAACGCGGCGGGCGGCGGCTATGTGGAGGTCGCGCACGGCACCAGCCATGTGCAGGCGGTGGGCTGGGACGGCAGCCGGTGCCCGGTGGCGCGCACCCTGCTCTCGTATTCGCAGTCGTCGAACCCGGCGTCACCGCACCACAGCGACCAGACCCGGCTGTACGCGGGCGAGCGCTGGGTGACGTCACGCTTCTGCGAGCGGGACATCCTGCGCTCGCCGGCCCTACGGGTGGTGGTCGTCAGGGGCTGAACGACAGGAAGACGAACGCGGCGAAGATCGCGAGATGGACGCCGCCCTGCAGGAGGGTGGCCCGTCCGGGCACCACGGTCAGTGCGCTCACCACAGCGGTGAGGACGAGGAGCACCATGTGGAGCGGACCGAGACCGAGCACGAGGGGCCCGGACAGCCAGATCGAAGCGAGCGCGATCGCCGGAATCGTCAGTCCGATACTGGCGATCGCGGAGCCGTACGCGAGGTTGAGACTGGTCTGCATCCGGTCCCTGCGGGCCGCGCGTACGGCGGCGAGGGTCTCCGGCAGCAGCACCATCAGGGCGATGACGACACCGACGACCGCCTTGGGGAGGCCGGCCGACTCGACGCCGTCCTCGATCGTCGGCGAGATCAGCTTGGCGTTGCCGACGACGGCGACGAGGGCCAGGAGGAGGAGTCCGAGGCTGATCAGCGTCTCCCGCCGGGTCGGCGGCTCGGCGTGCTCGTCCTCCGATTCGTGTCCCGGCCGGGGCACCGGGAGGAAGTAGTCCCGGTGGCGCACGGTCTGGACCCCGACAAACACTCCGTACAGACAGAGGGAGGCGACGGCGGCGAAGGCGAGCTGCGCCGAGGAGAACTCGGGACCCTGGTGGCTCGTGGTGAAGGTGGGCAGGACCAGGGTCATCGTGGCCAGGGTGCAGACGGTGGCGAGTGCGCCGCCGGAGCCCTCGGCGTTGAAGACCGCGACGCGGTTGCGGAGCGCGCCGACGAGGAGGGACAGGCCGACGATGCCGTTGCAGGTGATCATGACGGCGGCGAAGACGGTGTCGCGGGCGTAGGTCGAGGTCTTCTCGCCGCCGCCCGCCATCAGGGTGACGATGAGTCCGACCTCGATGACGGTGACCGCCACGGCGAGGACGAGCGAGCCGAAGGGTTCGCCGACGCGGTGGGCGATGACCTCGGCGTGGTGGACCGCGGCGAGGACGGCGGCCATGAGACAGAGCGCGATGAGTCCGACGGCGAAGCCCGGGAGGTCGCGCCCCCAGGCCGCCCCCAGCGCAAGCGCGGCCACCACCGGCCCCCAGGTGGTCCACTGCCGTGCCGTCGACGCCGTACTCGAACTCATGATCCGCATCCTGCCACAAAGGGGCTCTTACGCTCCTTTGCGTCCTTTTCGTTCGGTCGTCATGGTCGGGGCCCGATCCGGACGACCGGCCCTAGACCGGGCGTTCCCTGCCCTCCCAGTACGGGTCGCGGAGGCGGCGCTTGTACAGCTTGCCGTTCGGGTCGCGGGGCATGGCCGGGACGAAGTCGACCGACTTCGGGCGCTTGAAGCCGGCGAGGCGGTCGGCGCAGTGGGCCAGGATCTCGGTGGCGAGCGCGGGCCCCGGCGCGTGCCCCTCGGCCGCCTCGACGACCGCCTTGACCTCCTCGCCCCAGTCGGCGTGCGGGATGCCGAAGGCGGCGGCGTCCGCGACGGCGGGGTGGGCGAGCAGCGCCGCCTCGATCTCGGCCGGATAGATGTTGACGCCGCCGGAGATGATCATGTCGATCTTGCGGTCGCGGAGGAAGAGGTAGCCGTCCTCGTCGAGGACGCCGAGGTCCCCGACGGTGAAGAAGTCGCCGATGCGGTTCCTGGCCGTCTTCGCCTCGTCCTTGTGGTACTGGAAGCCGCCGGTGTTCATCTTCAGGTAGACGGTGCCGAGTTCGCCGGGCGGCAGCCGTACGCCGTCGTCGTCGAAGACGGCGAGTTCGCTGATCGGCCAGGCCCGGCCGACCGTGCCGGGCTTCTTCAGCCACTCCTCGGCCGTGGCGAAGGCGCCGCCGCCCTCGCTCGCCGCGTAGTACTCCTCCACACAGCGGCCCCACCAGTCGATCATCGCCCGTTTCACGTGCTCGGGGCAGGGCGCGGCGCCGTGGATGGCGTGGCGCATCGAGGAGACGTCGTACCGCTCCCGTACCTCCTCCGGGAGGGAAAGGAGCCGGTGGAACTGGGTGGGGACCATGTGGGTGTGGGTGCACGCGTACCGGTCGATCAGGCGGAGCATCTCCTCGGGCGTCCACCGGTCCATCAGGACGAGGGGGTGCCCGATGTGCAGGGCGGCGGCGGCGAACTGGAGCACGGCCGTGTGGTAGAGCGGCGAGCAGACGAGGTGGACGTTGCCGTCGCCCGGCCGGATGCCGAAGATGCCGAGGAAGCCGCCGAGATGGGTCTCCTCGGGAAGCTTTCCGGGGAGCGGGCGGCGGATCCCCCGGGGCCGTCCGGTGGTGCCCGAGGTGTAGTTCATGACCCAGCCGAGGGTGCGGCCGGCGGGCGCCTCCCCGCCGTGGTCTCCGAGGAGTTCGGCGTACGGGCGGAAGCCGGGGATCGTGCCCACCGCGTACCGGCGGGTGGGCGGGAGTCCTGCCTCGTCGGCGGCGAGGGTGACCGCCTCGGCGAACCGCTCGTGGGCGAGGAGGACCTTGGCGCCCGAGTCGGCGACGATCCAGGCGATCTCGGGGCCGACGAAGTGGTGGTTGACGGGGACGAGGTAGAACCCGGCCTGGGTGGCGGCGAGATGGGCCGCGAAGAACTCGGGGCCGTTGGGCAGGACGACGGCGAACGCGTCGCCGCGTTCGAGTCCCGCCGCGCGCAGCCCGTGGACGAGGCGGTTCGCCTCGGTGTGCAGCCGTCCGGCGGTCCACTCCTCGCCGTCGGGTGCGACCAGTACGGTGCGGCCCGGGTCGGCGGCTGCCTGGGCCCAGAATCCCGTGGGCGCTCCCTGACTACTCATGCGTCGCTCCGTCCGGCGATGCGGTTGATGCGGTCGACGGCCTTCTCGAAGCCGCGGGTGAGCTCGTCCACGACCTGCTGGACGCCGCGCTCCTCGTTCATCCGGCCGACGATCTGCCCGACGGGGGTGCCGAGGAGCGGATCGATCTCGTACTTCTGGATACGGGAGACGGCCTCGGCGACCAGGAGCCCCTGGAGCGGCATGGGGAGCGTGCCGGGTCCCGCCGGGTCGTCCCAGGCGTCGGTCCACTCGGTACGGAGCTGCCGGGCGGGCTTGCCGGTCAGGGCGCGGGAGCGGACGGTGTCGCCGGATCCCGCGGCGAGGAGCTTGGCGGTGAGGGCGCGGGAGTGCAGGTCGGCCTCGGTGGTGGTGAGCCAGATCGAGCCGAGCCAGACGCCCTGGGCGCCGAGGGCGAGCCCGGCGGCGATCTGCTCGCCGCTGCCGATGCCGCCGGCGGCGAGCACGGGCAGCGGGGACACGGCGTCGACGACCTCGGGGGTGAGGACCATGGAGGCGATCTCGCCGGTGTGGCCGCCGGCCTCGTAGCCCTGGGCGACGACGATGTCGATGCCGGCCTCGGCGTGGTGGCGGGCGTGGCGGGCGCTGCCGGCGAGGGCGGCGACGAGGACGCCGTGGTCGTGGGCGCGGGCGACGACGTCCGGGGGCGGTGAACCGAGGGCGTTGGCGAGGAGTTTGATCGGGTAGTCGAAGGCCACGTCGAGCTGGTTGCGGGCGACCTGCTCCATCCAGCCGGTGATGCGCCAGCCGGAGGCCTCGCCCTCGGCGAGTTCGGGCACGCCGTGCTTGGCGAGGGTGGCGCGGACGAACGCCCGGTGTCCCTCCGGGATCATGGCCTCGACCTCGGCCTCCGTGACCCCCTCGACCTTCTTCGCGGGCATCACGACGTCGAGGCCGTAGGGCAGACCGTCGGTGTGCTCCTGCATCCAGTCGAGGTCGCGGGCGAGGTCCTCGGGGGCGGTGTAGCGGACCGCGCCGAGGACGCCGAACCCGCCGGCTCTGGTGAGTGCGGCGGCCACCGCGGGGAAGGGCGTGAAGCCGAAGATGGCGTGCTCGATCCCCAGGGTGCGACTCAGCTCCGTCTTCATGGGCGGCAGGATGCCTCAGCGGCGCCTCGGAGGGAAGAGGTTTTCTGATGGCTCGTCAGATTCCTTGCGGGCGGCACGTCGACGTTTCACCGCGGTCCCCGGTGGGAGAGGGTGGGCATGACGGAGGACGCGACACGAGACGGAAGTCTGAGCCGCCGTGCGTTCGGCGGCGGGGTACTGGCCCTGGGAGGTGCGCTGGTGATCGGAGCGGTGCCAGGCGCCGCCGCCTCCCCGGAGCCGGGGGCGGGGGCGAGGGCGGGGCTCCCCGGCGAGGGGGCCGGGGGCGGCGGCGGTCCCGCAGCCATGGCGCGACGGACCACGCTGCGGCGCGGTTCGCCCGAGCGCGCCGGACTGCTCTCCGCACCCCTGGACCGGCTGGTCACGGAGGCGGAGGGTTTCCTCGCGCCGTCCCCCGCCCACCCCTGGTACGCGGGAGCCGTCCTGCTCGCGGGGCGGGGCGGGACCGTCGCCCTGCACCGGGCGATCGGCTCGGCCGTGCGCTACGCGGCGTACGACGAGAAGACGGACACCGGGATCGAGTTGCCGCCTGAGTGTCAGATTCCCATGACCGAGGACACCGTCTTCGACCTGGCGTCGGTCTCGAAGCTGTTCACCTCGATCCTGGCGGTGCAGCAGATCGAGCGCGGGAGCCTCGAGCTGGAGGCGAGGGTCACCGCCTACCTGCCGGAGTTCGGCGGCGGTGGGAAGGGGGACGTCACCGTCCGGCAGCTGCTCACCCACACCTCCGGGTTCCGGTCGTGGATCCCGCTGTACCGGGAGCCGACGCGGGAGGGGAAGCTGCGGCTGCTCTGGAACGAGACCCTGGCGAACCCGCCGGGCTCCGCGTATCTCTACTCCGACCTGAACCTGATCACGCTCCAGCTCGTCCTGGAGGAGATCACCGGTCTCGGTCTGGACGTCCTGCTCCACGACGAGATCACCGCTCCGCTCGGGATGCACCGCACGCGTTTCAACCCGCCGCTCTCCTGGCGGCCGGGGATCGCCGCCACCGAGGACGCCCGGCCACCGTGGTCCGGACTCGACCGGGGCATGGTGTGGGGCGAGGTCCACGACGAGAACGCCCACAGCCTGGGCGGGATCGCCGGCCACGCCGGGATCTTCTCCCGCGCCTGGGACCTCGCGGTCCTCGCCCGGACGCTCCTCAACGGCGGGGCGTACGGCCGGGCCCGCATCCTCTCCCCCGCCTCGGTGGACCTGATGTTCACCGACTTCAACACCGCCTTCCCCGGCGACGAGCACGGGCTCGGCTTCGAGCTCCACCAACACTGGTACATGGGCGCCATGGCCACTCCCCGGACGGCCGGGCACACGGGCTTCACCGGCACCAGCCTCGTCCTGGACCCGACGACCGACGCGTTCCTGATCGTCCTCGGCAACTCCGTGCACCCGGTGCGTTCCTGGCGCTCCGGCTCCGCACCGCGCGTCGCCACCGCGAACCAGCTGGCGAGAGCCGTGCCCGTACGGCCGGCCCGAGGCCGCACCGCCTGGTTCTCCGGCATGGAGAGCGGCACCACGGCCACGCTCACGCTGCCCCCGGTGCCCGGCGCGGCACGGTTCGAGTGCGCCCTGTGGTGGGACACCGAACCGTCCGCCGACGCCGCCCGTCTGGAGGCCTCCGCGGACGGCGGGGCGACCTGGGAAGCGGTGCCGTTCGACACCGTACGCGCGGGGCGGGAGCCGCTGCCGCACCCGTCGGGGGCGGTGAGCGGCTGGTCGGGCCGGGTCTGGCACCGGCTGACGGCCGAGGTGCCGGAGCGGGGCACCGGCCCCGTGCGGCTGCGCTGGCGGTACACGACCGACCGGCGGTACGTCGGACGCGGGGTGTACGTGGACGGGATGCGGCTCCTGGACGCGGTCGGGCGGCCGCTCTTCGACGAGGCGCGGCCGGCGGACGGGGCCCGGATCGAGACGGTGGGGTGGAGCCCCTCGGCGGACTGACCTGCCGCGGCCGTTCGGTAGGGCCTCGGTGGAGTGACCGCCCGCTGTCCTTCGGGGGGGGCGGGCTTCCGTCAGGAGCCCGCTTCCACCCGTTCCGGTTCCGCCGCCGCGCGCAGTTCCGCGAGCAGCGGGCTGATCAGCGGATGGTCCTCGGCCCCTCGCCGTACCGCCGCGAAGACCCGGCGGGTGGGGGCGACGCCGTCCACGGGGCGGATCGCGACGTCGGTGAGGTCCATGCCGCGCAGCGCCGAGCGTGGCACCAGGGCCACACCGGCGGACGCGGAGGCCAGCGCGACGACGGCCCGGAAGTCGTCCGACACATGCGCGAAGCGGGGGGCGAATCCGGCGTATTCGCAGGCCAGGACGGTCACGTCATGACAGGGGTTTCCGGTGGACTGCCCGATCCAGGTGTCCTTGCCGAGGTCGGCGAGCGCCACCCGCTCCTGGTGCGCGAGCGGGTGGTCGGGCGGCAGGACCGCGTCGAAGGGCTCCGCGTAGAGCGGTACCCGGGTGAGGCGGGCGTCGTCCTCGCCCGGAGCACCCCGGTACTCGACCGCGACGGCCACGTCGACCTGCCGGTCGAGGACCATGAGCAGGCTCTCGTCGCCCTCGGCGTCCCGCACGCGGACCCGGATGCCGGGCACGGTGCGGGCCAGGGCCACGAGGGCGGGGGCGACGACGAGCCCGATGCCGGTCGCGAAGGCGGCGACCGTGACCGTACCGGCCGCGCCGGAGCTGTACGCGGCGAGTTCGGACTCGGCCCGCTCCAACTGGGCGAGAACCGCGTTGGCGTGGCTGAGCAGGATCTCGCCGGCCGGGGTGAGGCGGGCGCCGCGCGCACTGCGGTCGACCAGGCGGTGACCTGTCTCCTGCTCCAGGGCGGCGAGCTGCTGGGAGACGGCGGAGGGGGTGAGATAGAGCGCGGCGGCCGCCGCCGTGACCGTGCGGTGGTCGGCCACCGCACGGAGGATGTGCAACCGCCGCGCTTCGATCATGCCCCTAGTCTCGCAGGCTTCCCGGACTACCCACGCAGGGCGGCGCGGGCGTCGACGAACGCGTCCACGGCACGGTTCACGTCGTCCGTGGAGTGGGCGGCGGAGAGCTGGACGCGGATCCGCGCCTGGCCCTGCGGCACGACCGGGTACGAGAAGCCGATCACGTACACGCCGCGCTCCAGGAGCAGCTCGGCCATGCGGCCCGCCTCGGACGCGTCGCCGATCATGACGGGGGCGATGGCGTGGTCGCCGGGGAGGATGTCGAAGCCCTCCGCCGTCATACGGGTCCTGAACAGCTCCGTGTTGGCGCGCAGCCGGTCGCGCAGGTCGCCGGCGGACTCCAGGAGGTCGAGGACCTTGAGGGAGGCCGCGGCGATCACCGGGGCGAGGGTGTTCGAGAAGAGGTACGGGCGGGAGCGCTGGCGCAGCAGGGCGACGATCTCGGCGCGGGCCGCGACGTAGCCGCCGGAGGCGCCGCCGAGGGCCTTGCCGAGGGTGCCGGTGATGATGTCGACGCGGTCCATGACGCCGTGCAGCTCGGGGGTGCCGCGGCCGCCGGGGCCGACGAAGCCGACCGCGTGCGAGTCGTCGACCATCACCATGGCGTCGTAGCGCTCGGCCAGGTCGCAGATCTCGTCGAGGGGGGCGACGTAGCCGTCCATGGAGAAGACGCCGTCGGTGACGATGAGCTTGCGCCGGGCGCCGCCCTCGGTGGCCTCCTTGAGCTGCTGCTCCAGGTCGGCCATGTCACGGTTGGCGTAGCGGAGGCGGCGGGCCTTGGAGAGGCGGATGCCGTCGATGATGCTCGCGTGGTTGAGGGCGTCGGAGATGACGGCGTCCTCGGGGCCGAGGATCGTCTCGAAGACGCCGCCGTTGGCGTCGAAGCAGGAGGAGTAGAGGATCGTGTCCTCCTGGCCGAGGAAGGAGGAGAGGCGGGCCTCCAGCTCCTTGTGCACCTCCTGCGTGCCGCAGATGAAGCGGACGGAGGCCATGCCGTAGCCCCAGCGGTCGAGCGCCTCGTGGGCGGCGGCGATCACGTCGGGGTGGTCGGCGAGGCCCAGGTAGTTGTTGGCGCAGAAGTTGAGCACCTCGCCGGGGCGGCCTCCCGCGGTGACGGCGACGGTGGCCGACTGGGGGGTGCCGATCACGCGCTCGGGCTTGTGCAGCCCGGCCTGGCGGATCTCTTCGAGGGTGGCACGGATGTCGTCGCGTACGGAATCGAACATGGGTCAGGCTCCCGCAGTCCAGTCGAGGATGATCTTGCCGCTCTTGCCGGAGGCCGCGTCGTCGAAGGCGGCCTCGAAGTCGGTGTAGGCGTAGCGCCCGGTGATGACGGGGGCGAGGTCGAGGCCGCCCTCCAGGAGCACCGACATCGCGTACCAGGTCTCGAACATCTCGCGGCCGTAGATGCCCTTGACGGTGATCATGGAGGTGACGATCTTCGCCCAGTCGACGGCGAAGTCCTCGCTGGGCAGGCCCAGCATGGCGATCTTGCCGCCGTTGGTCATGTTGGCGACCATGTCCCGCATCGCGTGCGGGTTGCCGGACATCTCCAGACCGACGTCGAAGCCCTCCTTGAGCCCGAGGGTGCGCTGGCCGTCGGCGATGGTCTGCTCGGCGACGTTGAGGGCGAGCGTGACGCCCGTCTTGCGCGCCAGGGCGAGGCGCTCCTCGCTGACGTCGGTGATCATGACGCTGCGGGCGCCGGCGTGCTTGGCGACGGCGGCGGCCATGATGCCGATCGGGCCCGCGCCGGTGACGAGGACGTCCTCGCCGACGAGCGGGAAGGAGAGCGCCGTGTGGACGGCGTTGCCGAACGGGTCGAAGATCGCGGCGACGTCGAGGTCGACGGCGACGCGGTGCACCCACACGTTGGAGGCGGGCAGCGCCACGTACTCGGCGAAGGCGCCGTCGCGGCCGACGCCGAGGCCGACGGTGGCGCGGCAGAGGTGGCGGCGGCCGGCCAGACAGTTGCGGCACTTGCCGCAGACGAGGTGGCCCTCGCCGCTGACCAGGTCGCCGACGGCGATGTCGGAGACGTCACGACCGACGGAGACGACCTCGCCGACGAACTCGTGGCCGATGGTCAGCGGCGTCGCGATGGTCTTCTGCGCCCAGCCGTCCCAGGAACGGATGTGCAGGTCGGTCCCGCAGATACCGGTCCGCTTGACCTTGATCAGTACGTCTCCGGGGCCGGTCTCCGGCTCGGGCACGTCCGTGAGCCAGAGTCCCGGCTCCGCCTTCAGCTTGACCAGCGCCTTCAATGCAACGGCTCCCGACGTGCGTGTCCTGTGATGTGGGGGCGCGGGCACGACTGTGTGCCCAAGATCCCTGGAAGAGAATCTTCCGTACGGAGCGCTCGCGGTCCATCGAGGATTTCTTAAGCGCGCTCGCAGATCAGCTTCACACCACGGGCGGGGCCGGAGCGCGGTCGACACGGCCGAACGGAGAGGCCGTCCGCGAAGGCGCCCGTGGTCACCGGCCGAGGGCCGCCATCGCCGCGTTGTGGCCGGGGATGCCGCTCACTCCCCCGCCCCGGACGGCGCCGGCTCCGCACAGCAGCACGTTGGCGTGCCGGGTCTCGACGCCCCAGCGCCCCCCGCCGTCCTGCGTGCCGAGGTCGTCGTCCGCGTACGGGAAGGAGAGGTCGCGGTGGAAGATGTGGCCGCCGGGCAGGCGCAGTTCGCGTTCGAGGTCGAGCGGGGTCTTGGCCTCGACACAGGGCCGGCCGTCGGCGTCGAGGGCGAGGCAGTCGGCGATCGGCTCGTCCAGGTGGGCGTCGAGCTGGTCGAGGGTCGCCGCGAGGAGAGCGGCCCTGGCGCCCTCGTTGTCGTCGGCGAACAGCCGGGCGGGGGTGTGGAGCCCGAACAGGGTGAGGGTCTGATGACCGGTGGCGGCCAGGTCCCGGCCCAGGATCGTCGGGTCGGTGAGGGAGTGACAGTAGATCTCGGAGGGCGGGGCGGAGGGCAGCCGCCCGGCGGCGGCCTCGGCGTGGGCGGCGGCCAGCTGCCCGTACCCCTCGGCGATGTGGAAGGTGCCGGCGAAGGCCTCGTGCGGGTCGACGGAGCGGTCGCGGAGCTTCGGCAGCCGGGTGAGCAGCATGTTGACCTTGAGCTGGGCGCCTTCCGGGGCGGGCGGGGGCGTGTCGCCGAGGAGGGCGGCGAGGTCGCTGGGCGAGGCGTTGACGAGGACGTGGCCCGCCTCGACCGTTCCTTCGCCGCGGTCCGTGCGGTAGGTGAGCGCGGCACGGCGCCCGTCGGTCTCGATCCGGGTGACCTCGTGGCCGGTACGCAGGTCGGCGCCCGCGGCGCGGGCTGCTTCCGCGAGGGCGTCGGTGAGGGCGCCCATGCCGCCCACGGGCACGTCCCAGTCCCCGGTGCCGCCGCCGATGACGTGGTAGAGGAAGCAGCGGTTCTGGAGGAGCGTGGGGTCGTGGGCGTCGGCGAAGGTGCCGATGAGGGCGTCGGTGAGCACGACACCGCGGACGAGGTCGTCGGCGAAGGTCCGCTCGACGGTGACGCCGAGAGGTTCCTCGAAGAGCATCCGCCAGGTGTCGGCGTCGTCGACGCGGGCGCGGAGTGCGGCGCGGGTCGGCAGGGGCTCGGTGAGGGTGGGGAAGATACGGCGGGCAGCCCGGCCGGTGCGGGCGTAGAACCCCTGCCAGGCCTCGTACTCGCGGTCGGAGCCGGTGAGCGCCGCGAAGGAGGCCCGGGTGCGGTCTGTGCCGCCGCCGACGAGGAGGCCCCCGTCCCCCTTCGGGGTGTACGACGAGACGGACCGCTTCCGCACGGCGAACCGCAGTCCCAGCTCGCGCACGATCTTCTCGGGAAGGAGCGAGACGAGGTACGAGTACCGGGAGAGCCGCGCGTCGACCCCGGCGAAGGGCCGGGTGGAGACGGCCGCCCCGCCGGTGGACCCGAGCCGCTCCAGGACGAGCACGGAGCGGCCCGCGCGGGCCAGGTAGGCGGCGGCGACGAGTCCGTTGTGACCGCCTCCGACGACGACGGCGTCGTAGGAGCGGGCGGGGGCAGGGGCACCGTGGAGCGGTGCGGGAAGCGTCATGGCTCATGCTCACACGGGGGCGGCCGGCGAGGAAGGGAGCGGATCGCCCGGCGGCCCTAGCGGGAGGCGAGCCGCTCGAGGAGGGCGGCGCTCTGCGCCAGCAAGGCCCGCTCCTCGTCGGTGAGTTCGGCCTCGATGGCCCGCGCGAGCCAGCCGACCCTGCGACCGCGCTCCGCTTCGAGCGCGGCCCGGCCCGCGTCGGACAGCTCGACCAGCGACTTGCGGCCGTCCGTGGGGTGCGCCCTGCGAGTGATCAGGTCCTGCTCCATGAGCAGTCCCACCGCCCGGGCCATCGACTGGGGGCGTACCTGCTGATCGGCGGCGAGGTCGCTGGTCGTCATGGCGCCGTGGCGGTCGAGTGCTCCCAGTACGGCGACCTGGCCCAGCGGGATGCGGTCCTCGTGCTTGACGCGTCGGGTGAGCTTGCCCATCGCCGTGCGCAGTTCGGCGGCGATGGCGGCGGCTTCCGGGGTGGGCATAGGGCACTTTAGCCCGTCGGCCGGCAGAGCGGTGCAGCTGACCTGGGCGGGAACGCTGTGCAGCCACACTGCGCAGCAATACTGAACAGCCATACTGAACAGCAATACTGCACAGCATTGCTGTAGGGTTTCAGGTTGTCGGGCTCAGCGCCAGCGTTGTCGCAGCCGGGGCCACGGCACACGACAACGGGAAGGACCTCCCATGTCCGAGTACGCGACCGGAACGGTCGACACCACCATCGAGAGCGTCACCGCACGCCGGATCATCGACAGCCGGGGCAACCCCACGGTCGAGGTCGACGTCGTCCTGGCGGACGGGTCCCTGGGCCGCGCGGCCGTCCCCTCCGGCGCCTCCACCGGCGCCCGGGAAGCCGTGGAACTGCGCGACGGGGACTCCGCGCGCTGGCACGGCAAGGGAGTCGACCGCGCGGTGGCCCACGTCGACGGGGAGATCGCGGCGTCCGTGCGCGGCCGTGACGCGGCGGACCAGGCGGGCCTCGACGCCGCGCTCGTCGCCCTCGACGGCACCGCCACGAAGTCCCGGCTCGGCGCCAACGCGATCCTCGGCGTCTCCCTCGCCGCCGCCAAGGCCGCCGCCGCGGCCCACCGCCTGCCGCTCTACCGCTACCTCGGCGGAGCCGACGCCCACCTCCTGCCGCTGCCGATGATGAACATCGTCAACGGCGGCGCCCACGCCGACAATCCGCTCGACTTCCAGGAGTTCATGATCGCGCCCGTGGGCGCGGACACCTTCGCCGAGGCCGTCCGCATGGGCAGCGAGGTCTTCCACACCCTGCGCCGCGACCTGCTGACCGCCGGGCACTCCACGGGCGTCGGCGACGAGGGCGGCTTCGCACCCGCGCTGCGGACCGCCGAGGAGGCGCTCGACTTCGTGATGGCCGCCATCGAGCGCACCGGCTACCGCCCCGGCACGGACATCGGCCTGGTCATGGACCCGGCGACGTCGGAGTTCTTCCGCGACGGGGTGTACGACTACGCGGGCGAAGGGGTGCGCCGCACTCCCTCCGAGCACGCCGACTACCTGGCCAAGCTCATCGACGCCTACCCGGTCGTCTCCATCGAGGACCCGATGGCGGAGAACGACCTGGACGGCTGGCGCGAGCTCACCGCCCGCGTCGGCGACCGCTGTCAGCTCACCGGCGACGACGTGTTCTGCACCAACGAGACGCTGCTGCGCGAGGGCATCCGCACCGGCGTCGGCAACTCGGTCCTGATCAAGGTCAATCAGATCGGGACCCTGACGGAGGCGCTGAACGCGGTGTCCACCGCCCACCAGGCGGGCTGGACGGCCGTCATGTCCCACCGCTCGGGCGAGACGGAGGACACCACCATCGCGGATCTGGCCGTCGCGACCGGCTGCGGTCAGATCAAGACCGGTTCGCTCTCGCGCTCCGACCGCACGGCGAAGTACAACCAACTGATCCGGATCGAGGAGGAGTTGGGCGAATCGGCACGCTACGCGGGCCGCTCCGCACTGCGTCGCGCGTAGACACCGCGGCGGGCGTGCCCCCGGGCGGGCGGGGCCGGTCAGGCACCGGGCGGGGTGGCCGCCCTCAGGAGGAGGGCGGCCGCTTCGGCGTGGCGGCCGAGACGCTCCAGACAGTGGGCCTCGTCGTCGAGGGCGGCGAGGGTGTCCGGGTGGGCGGGGCCGAGGAGGCGGGTACGGGTGGCCGCGACGGCACGCTGGGCCTCCAGCGCCTCACCCCAGCGGCCGAGCCGCCCCAGGGCGACCGCGGTCTCACGCCGGCTCAGCAGGGTCTCCGGATGGTCCGGCCCCAGGACCCGCTCCCGGTCGGCATGGACGCGCTCGGACTCGTCGAGCGCCTCCGGCCAGCGGCCGAGCCGGCCGAGGTTGACGGCGAGGGCGTGGCGGGCGCGCAGCGTCTCGGGCCCGTCGGCGCCCTGGGCGCGGGTGCGGGCGGCGACGAGGTCACGGCAGACGGCCAGGGCGTCGGCCGCCTGGCCGAGCCGGCCGAGGCAGACTCCGGTCTCGTAGCGGGCGGCGAGGGTGTCCGGATGCTCGGGCCCGAGGGCGGCGGCGCGCGCGTCGGCGACCGCGCGGTACTCGGCGAGCGACTCCTCCGCCCGACCCAGGCGCCCCAGGGTGTACGCCACCTCGTGCCGGGTCACGAGGGTGTCGGGATGGTCCTCGCCGAGCAGCCGGGCCCGGGCCCGCGCGACCTCGTGCGCCGTACGGTACGACTCCTCCAGGCGGCCGAGGCGGGCGAGCGTGAAGGCCAGGTTGTGCCGGCAGAGCAGGGTGTCGGGGTGGTCGGGGCCCACGGTGCGCTCGCGCGCGGCGAGCACGGTGACGTACACCTCGTACGCCTCGGGGTGCCGTCCGAGGCGCCCGAGTGCGTACGCCCGCTCGTGCCGGGCCGCCAGCGTGTCGGGGTGGTCTTCGCCGAGGACGCGGGCGCGGGCGGCGGCGACCCGGTCGAAGACGGCCAGGGCGTCGGCCGGGCGGTGGAGCCGGGCGAGGGCGAAGCCGAGTTCGTAGTGGCTGGCCAGGGTGTCGGGGTGGTCCTCGCCGAGGGCTGCCGCGCGGTGCTCGGCGACGGAGCGGTGCACGGACTCGGCCTCCTCCCAACGGCCGAGGCGGCCGAGGCCCATACCGGCCCGATACCGGCCGGCGAGCACGGCGATCAGCTCCGCGGAGGGAGGGGCGGGGGCGGTCGGTGCGGGGCCTCCGGCGGAGGGGGCGGCCGGCGCGGGGGCGGTCGGTTCGGGGCCTGCCGGTGCCGGGCCCGAGGTGGTCCACTCGGTGGTGAGCACGGCCGCGGCGGGGTCGTGGGCCACGGCGCGCGGACCGTGGCCGGCATCGGCGGGCCGGTGCCCGCCGGTGATGCCCCGGATCCAGGCGGGCACGGGCGCCGCGACGGCCGGGGGCGGGGGGAGGGGAGCCGGAACGCCCCCGACCTGCGACGTCGGGACGCGCCCGGAGAAGATCCGGCGGCGCAGGTCTCCCGCGTCCGCCGGCCGTTCCTCGGGCACCTTGGCGAGCAGGTCGACCACGATCCGGTCGAAGTAGTCGGGCAGCTCGGCGCGGTGCGTGCGCGGCGGGCGCGGCACGGTGTCCCGGTGGCCGATGAGGATCGCCCAGGAGTCGCCCATGTCGAAGGGCGGGGCGCCGGTGGCGAGTTCGTACAGCACGCACCCCAGCGAGTAGAGGTCGCTGCGGTGGTCGACCTCGCCGCCGCCGATCTGCTCGGGCGACATGTAGTGGGGCGTGCCCATGGCGATGCCGGTGCCGGTGAGGCGGGACGTGAATCCCATGTCGGCGCCCAGGCGCGCTATTCCGAAGTCGCAGATCTTCACCGTCCCGTCGCGCAGCCTCATGATGTTCGCGGGCTTGAGGTCGCGGTGCACGATGCCCTGGCGGTGGGTGTAGGCGAGGGCGTCGGCGACCTGGTCGGCGATCTCGACGACGTCCTGGACGGGCAGCGGGTGCTGGGCGTTGTCGGCGAGGAGCTGGCTGAGGTTGTGCCCCTCCAGGAGCTCCATGACGAGGAAGAGCACGCCGTCGTACTCGCCGAAGTCGTGCACGACGGTGATGCCCCGGTGCTGGAGCGCGGCGGCCACCCGGGCCTCGCGCCGGAACCGCTCGCGCACCACGGAGAGGATCTGTGGGTCCTGCTGAGGGCCGAGCGGTTTGAGGCACTTCACGGCGACCCCGCGGCCGAGCGCCTCGTCGGTGGCGCGCCACACCTCGCCCATGCCGCCGCGGCCGATGACCTCGTGCAGCCGGTACCGGCCGTGGATCAGTCTGGAGTCCCCCATCGTGTGCTGCCGCCCCCGTCGTTCTCCTGCGCCTTCCCCGGCTCCTCCAGTATGGACGCCGGTTCGGACAGTGGGTACGGGGCGGGGTACGCGTAAGGGTCGGGTCGCGTCTCCGGCCCGAGCCGGTCCATGGCGCGGAGGATGTGCCGGGGCGGCAGCCGCCACCGCAGGCGGGCGGGGACGCGGCGCAGCAGGTCGGCCGTCGCACGGAGCCGGTGGGTGACGTCCTCGGGCGGCGGGGCGGGGCGGCCGTAGAGCGCGTGGGCGTAGGGAGGCAGCGTGTCGTACGCGAGCGCCGCGACGCGCCGCCAGATCACCTCGCGCGCCGGTACGAGGACGGGTTTCACGGGCGGCCGGCGGAGGAACTCCTCGACGGTGCGGGCGTCGGGCCCGGCGGCGAGCCGGGGCCGTACGGCGTCGAAGTAGGCGGCGAGTGCGGCGGTGGTACCCGGAACGGCGGCCGGGTCGAGTCCGACGAGCCGCGCCGAGGTGCGGTGTTCGTCGACGTACCGGTCTGCCTGGGCGTCGGTGAGCGGGATGCCGGAGCGGCGGGCGACCGCGAGGTACGAGTCGGTCTCGGCGCAGTGCACCCAGAGGAGCAGTTCGGGGTCGTCCACCCCGAGCAAGCGGTGGATCCGGCGCACCCGGGCGCCGGCCGCCTCGGCGGCGGCGGCGGTCCCGTAACTCAATGTCCCGACGAAGTCCGCGGTCCGCATGAGCCGGCCCCAGGGGTCCTGCCGGAAACCGCTGTTGATCATGACACCGCGGACGGCGACGGGGTGCAGCGCCTGCAGCCAGAGGGCCCGGATGCCCGCGAGCCACATCACGGGGTCGCTGTGCACCTGCCAGGTGACGGAACGGGGCCCGAAGAGCCCGGGATCGGCGTCCTGCCTCATGCCGCCCAGGCTACGCCGGAAGCCGCGCCCTGAACCCCTGACGACGGTCGACGACCGTGGCCGGTATCCCTGTCAGGTGACTCGGCGGCGGATCCACCAGGCGCAGAACCCGGTCAGGGCCAGGGCGAGGCCGAGGTAGAGCCCGGTCTCGGCCCATTGAAGGGACCAGAAGTTGCCGGCGGGCTGGTACGTCACCTGCTGCTTGTAGCCCAGGGCGCCGAGGTCGGCGACGCAGCGGTCGACCTGCTGCAGGGTGGGCGGGCCCGACTCGGTGCGCAGGCAGTCGGCGAAGGACGACGGCACGGGGGCCGGCTGACCGGCGGCGTTCAGCGTCTGTTGGGAGGTGACCCAGGCCCCGGGCACTTCTTCGAGGTGCGCGACGATCTGCCTGGCTCCGTCCTGGATGCTGATGGGAGCGCCACCGGGCTCGATCGGCAGGATGGTCCGGTCCGCGGCTGCCAGGTGGGACCGGATCCACATCGGCACGCTGATCTGGATGGCGGCGTAGAGGGCGAACGTGGTGGCCATCGCCGGCAGAGTACGGCGGATGACCAGGCCCAGGGCGACGCCCAGGACGAAGGCGAAGGCAGCGTGGGCCATGGGGACGACACCCCGTGCGGCGAAGGCCACGGGGTCGAGCCGCGGGAAGTACGTGTCCGTCGCGCCGCCGCCGTTGACGGCCCGGTCGATGGGGCTGCTCCACCAGCTCACCGCGAGGCTGGTCAGTCCGGCGGCGGTCATGGAGGCCGCCGCACCGAGGCCCAGCTTGGTCGCCAGCCAGCGCGTACGGGTGACGCCCTGGTTCCATGCGAGGTAGTGGGTGCCGGTCTCCAGTTCACGGGCGATCAGCGGCGCGCCCCAGAACATCCCGATGACCGCCGGCACTGTGAGCACGACCAGCAGTCCGGTGTAGTAGAGGGACTGGTCCGCACCGGGGACCTGGTCCACCAGGCTGCTGCCGACAGCTCGGTGGAGGTCGGCCAGCTGTGGGCCGGTGACCGCGAGGGCGGTGGCGAGGGCGGCCACCATGGCGAGCATCACGGCGGCCTGTGTGCGGAACTGGCGCCAGGTCAGCCAGATCATCGGAGTACCTCCAGTGCGGGTCGGGTGTCACGTGCCGCATCGGCGGGCCGGGTCATGTAGGCCAGGACGACGTCTTCGAGACCGAGCGGGCTGACGGTCCAGGACGGATCGTGGACCGCGGTGTCGGTGCGCACCAGGAGGGTGGTCTGCCGGTCGGTGTGGCTGGCGGTGATGACGTGCACACCGGCCGGGAGCTTGTCCGGGTCCCGGCGCGGCCCGGTGAGCCGGTGGTGTGAGGCGAGGAGGTCGTCGATGTCGTCGGCCACCTGCACCTGGGAGTCGACCAGGACGATGACGTAGTCGCAGGTCCGCTCCACGTCGGAGACCAGGTGGGAGGAGAGCACGACGCTCAGCTCGTGCTCGGCGACGGCCTCCATCAGGTCCTGCATGAACTCCCTGCGGGCGAGCGGGTCCAGGGCCGCGACCGGCTCGTCCAGGATGAGGAGTTCCGGACGCTTGGCGATGCCCAGGGTGAGAGCGAGCTGCGCGCGCTGGCCGCCGGAGAGCTTGCCGGCCCGCTGCTTGGGGTCCAGACCGAGTCGACGGATCCGGTCGCGTGCCAGGGCGTCGTCCCAGTTCGGGTTGAGGCGTCGGCCGAGTACGAGGTGGTCGGCGATGCTCAGTGCGGAATAGGTCGGGGTGTCCTGGGCGACGAAGCCGACCTTGGCCAGCTGTTCCACGCCCTCGGCGGGACGGCCACCACAGACCTCAACGGTGCCCGCCGTCGGGGTCAGCATGCCGGAGGCCAGCTTCAGCAGGGTCGACTTGCCGGCGCCGTTGGGCCCGACCAGGCCGACCACCCGGCCGGCGGGGACGTCCAGTTCACAGTTGCGCAGCGCCCAGCGCTGCTTGTACCTCTTGCCCAGGCCCTGGGCTCGCAAGACGACACTCACGCTACGTCCTCTCCGACGGCGTTGCGGAACGTGTTCAGGAACAGCGCCTCGATGCTCTCCTCGTCGAGACCGGCCAGGCGGGCCTTGGTCAGCCAGCGCCGCAGGTCCTTCTGGAGCGGTCCGTGCGCGGCGAGCGAGGCGTCGGCCAGCGTCCGGGTCACGAACGTTCCGACGCCGGGGCGGGCGGCCACCAGGCCGTCGTGCTCCAGCTCCCGGTACGCCTTGAGCACAGTGTTCGGGTTGACCGCCATCTGCCGCGCCACCTCCTTGACCGTCGGCAGCCGGTCCCCCTCCTCCAACAGGCCGAGGCGCAGGGCATGCCGCACCTGCTGCACGAGCTGCTGGTACGGGGAGAGCCCGGACCGGCCGTTCAGGTGGAACTCAATCACCGGTTCCTCCATTTATCTAGTTGGCTAGCACTATAGCTCTCTACGCCGAAGATGGGTGGCCCGTATCGTCACGGCGAGGCGCAACGCCCGTTCACCACCGATCACTCCGATCACTCCGATCAGCGAGAGGCACCCTCCATGAACGTCACCGCATCCGGTCGGCGCGTGCTCGTCAGCGGCGCGGCGCGGGGCCTCGGTCGCGCTGTGGCCAGGGCGTTCGCGTCCAACGGCGACCGCGTGGCCGTCCACTTCGGCTCGCGCGAGGAGGAGGCCCGTACGACTCTCGCCTCCTTGGAGGGCAGCGGACACACCCTCGTCGGCGGCGATCTCGCGGAGCCGGCGGGGGCGGTGGCCGTGATGGACGCGGCGACGGAGGCGCTCGGCGGGATCGACGTGCTGGTGAACAACGCGGCGGTGAACATCCGCCACCCGCTCGCCGAGACCCCGTACGAGGAGTGGGTGGCGGTGTGGCAGCGCCACGTGGCCGTGAACCTGCTCGCCACGGCCAATCTGAGCCATCTCGCGGCACGGCGGATGATCGACCAGGGCCGGGGCGGCCGGATCGTGAACATCGGTTCTCGTGGCGCCTTCCGGGGCGAGCCGGACCATCCGGCGTACGGGGCGACGAAGGCCGCCGTGCACGCGCTGGGCCAGTCGCTCGCGGTGTCGCTCGCTCCGTACGGGATCGCCGTCGCCTCGGTCGCCCCCGGGTTCTTCGCGACGGAGCGGGTCGCACCGCGTGTGGCGGGGCCGGAGGGTGAGGCGATCCGGGCGCAGAGCCCGTTCGGGCGGGTGGGCTCGGCCGAGGAGGTCGCGGCGGCGGTGCTGTGGCTCGCCTCCCCCGCCGCCGAGTGGTCGTCGGGCACGATCCTCGACCTCAACGGCGCCTCGCATCTGCGGAGTTGAGACCACCCCGTTGCTCGCTGTCGAGCCCCCGTGAGATCATCAGGATTCCACGGTCCGTCTCCTTTCATTCACGCTTCGCGACGCGAATGACAGAGTGCGGACCATTGCCATGTCCACGGTGAGAGCAATCCATCAAGATCCGCGAACGACAGGTACCGCTTGATGCACACAACAGAGCTGGCAGAAGCCTGTATCGAGGACACGGGCAACATCCTGGTCGCGCCTTCATCGTTGCGGGACAATGACCTGATCAGGAACTTCTTCGGGTCCGTGATCACGCCGGAGGACCTCGCTTCCGGTTCGCCCGATCTCGCACAGAAGACCGTCTACCTGTGTGGCGATTCGTCCGGCGTCAGTGGCCGACGACTGGGTGAAGCCGCACGGGTATTCGTGGTCCGGGAACTGTCACCCGGTCACCGCGAGGACGTCGACGAACCCTGGACGCTCATCGACCTGGGCCGAGTTCCCCTCCGCGTGCACGGCGTCGGCGTGTACTACCGCCGCTTCTTCGAACTCGGCTCCGATCACTTCGGACGGATCAGTTCGGAGCACGTGTTCCAGTCCCTGACGGAGTCCACCAAGCCTGGGACAGCCCACCGCAGCGGTATCTACCTGACGCCGGTCACGCAGAACGGTGACGAACTGCACTTCCGCCTGCTCCGGTGCTCCACGAACCTTTCGGGGCCGACCGAGAACTTCCGCCCGACCGACACGGACATCGTCGATGCGCTGAACCGCGAGGCCGCCGCCATCTTCCGGAACCAGGCGCCGCTGAATCACGTCCTCGCTCAGATCTACCGCAACACCCTTGCCACGGCGGAGCGCAAGCAGTCCAAGGCCAGGATCTCGGCCCATGCCGACAAGACCAAGGACATGCCTGTCAACGGCATCATGGCCTTCTGCACCTTCTACGACCGGCTCGACGGACTGCAACCCATGGCCGAAGACGCCTTCGACCACGGCGTGAAGGGTGCCAGCGGGCTGACCAGACTCCACTTCCGCCTCAAGGATCCGGCCGAAGAACGCGACGAGGTCGCGCTCCCCTCGCAGTTCACCCTGACCCTCTATCCCGGCTCGGTCTTCTTCATGCCGCTGTCCGTCAATCGCCTGTACACGCACGAGATCCGGCCCTCGGCGCTGGCCGCCGAGCTGCTCCCGACCCGCTTGGGATACGTGGTGCGTTGCTCGAACACCGAAGCCGTTCACAGGGACGGCCAGACCTTCCTCAAAGTGGCCGGAGAGTCGGTGAAGCTGGCACCGCCCACAGCGGTCGGCATGGACGAGCTGCGCGGACTGTACGCCGAGGAGAACAGGACCTCGTCCTTCATCGACTACGGCGGCAAGTTCCTATTCAGCATGAACACGGGAGACTATGTTGCCCCCCGCGTCTAGATTCCCGGACGGGATCCTCACCTTCACCTTGCCGACCAGGGAGAACCTCTTCGCGGAGCTGTCCGCGGCCACTCAGTGGGAAGATCTGGGAAAAGGCCGGCGAGGCGCCGTACTCACCAGAATCGACGAGGCGGACGGCGTGCCTCTCGTACGTACCACCACTCGCTACGGCAGCCCGGCTCTGCGTTTCCGGGCGATACACGAACGACTCGCGCACGAAGTTCAAGAACGTGCGGCACTTTCGGTCGGATTCAACAACGCTCTCATCGAGAGCTACACGAGCGCTTACACCACCATGGGCAGTCATTCGGACCAAGCCCTCGACCTGGCCGACGATTCGTTCGTCGCCGTCTTCTCCTGCTACGAACATCCCGAAGCGGGCCCGCCGAGGAAGCTGATGTTCGAACCCAAGGAATCCGAGGGCGAGAAGTTCGAGATCCCTCTCACCCACGACAGTGTCGTCGCGTTCTCCGTCGGCTCGAATCGTCGACTCAGGCACAAGATCGTCCTGGAGAAGCCCGTCCCGGCGGCGGACAACCCATGGCTGGGCGTGACCTTCCGGACATCGAAGACCTTCGTCCGTTTTCGCGACGGGCATGCGTATCTCCCGCAGGGGGCACGCCTCACGCCGGCCGACGACGAACAGAGGCGCGAGTTCTACCGACTGCGGCGCCGCGAAAACAGCGAAACGGACTTCGTCTACCCACCGCTGACGTACACCATCAGCGAAAGCGATCTGATGCCGCCTGTCTGACCCTTGACCGCTTCAGCAGCGCCTGGAGTCCTTCACGCGCCGGCCTCCGCGGCCTCCGCCTCCGTAGCTTCCGCGGCCTCGGCGGCTTCGGCGGCGATCCGGTCGAACTGAGCCCCCATCGCCTCGGCGAGCGCCTTGGCGGCGGAGAGCGGCCGGACCATGACGGTGAAGTCATCGATCTTCCCCTCCTCGTCGAAGTGGAGGAAGTCGCAGCCCTGGATCTGCCGCCCGTCGACAGTGGCGGTGAAGACGAGGGCATGGTCGCGGCCGTCGGGGTTCGCGATCTCGCGGACGTAGGTGAAGTCCTCGAAGACCCGCATCACCGCACGCAGGATGGCTGCGGTGATCGCCCTGCCCCGGTACGGCTTGAAGGCGACAGGGCTGGTGAACACGACGTTCTCGGCGAGGAGCGCCTCGATGGCGGCCTCGTCACGGTTCTCGACCGCCTTGCGGAACGGATGCACGACATCACCTGCACTCAATTAGTTGACTAGGTGCGTCGGAGAGTAGGTGCGTGGCGGGCGGGTTGTCCACCCCTCCGGCGAAGCCGACTCGGAGACCTCGTCACAGGCGGCTCAGCGGCGGACGCGGGGCATGCCCAGGCCTATCCAGGAGATGATCTCGCGCTGGATCTCGTTGTTGCCGCCGCCGAAGGTGAAGATGACGGCCGAGCGGTAGCCGCGTTCCAGTTCGCCGTGGAGGACCGTGCCCGCCGAGCCCTCCTTGAGGGCGCCCGCCGCGGCGACGACCTCCATCAGGGCGGCGTAGGCGTCGCGGCGGGCCTCGGAGCCGTAGACCTTGACGGCGGAGGCGTCCTGGGGGGTGAGGGTGCCGTGCTGGACGGCGTTCACCATCTGCCAGTTGAGGAGCTTCATCGCGTCGAGCCGGGTGTGGGTGCGAGCCAGGGAGCGGCGGACCCAGGGCAGGTCGATCACGCGGCGGCCGTCGCCGAGCACGGTCTCGGCGGCCCAGCGCTGTACGTCATGGAGGGCGCGGATCGCCATCGTGCCGTGGGCGGCGAGGGTGACGCGCTCGTGGTTGAGCTGGTTGGTGATGAGGCGCCAGCCCTTGTTCTCCTCTCCTACCCGGCGGGAGGCCGGGACCCGGACGTCGTCGTAGTAGCTGGCCGTCGTGTCGTGCGAGGCGAGGGTGTTGATGATCGTGCAGCTGTAGCCGGGGTCGCTCGTCGGGACGAGGAGCATCGTGATGCCCTTGTGGGGCGGGGCGTCCGGGTCGGTGCGGACGGCGAGCCACACCCAGTCGGCGGTGTCGCCGTTCGTCGTCCAGATCTTCTGCCCGTTCACCGTGTACGTGCCGGTGGTCTCGTCCCCCTCCCGTACCGCCCTGGTCTTCAGCGCCGCGAGGTCGGTGCCCGCGTCGGGCTCGCTGTAGCCGATGGCGAAGTCGATCTCGCCGGAGAGGATCCGGGGCAGGAAGTACGCCTTCTGCTCGTCGGTGCCGTACCGCATGATCGTCGGTCCGACCGTGTTCAGGGCCATGAGGGGCAGGGGTACGCCCGCCTGCGCGGCCTCGTCGAAGAAGATGAACTGCTCCATCGGGGTCAGCCCGCGCCCCCCGTACTCCACCGGCCAGCCGACCCCCAGCCAGCCGTCGGAGCCCAGCCTCCGCACGGTCTCCCGGTAGAAGCGCTTCTGCGCCGCCGGGTCCGCGTAGCGGGTGTGGACGTCGTCCGGGATCAGCGTGGCGAAGTACGCGCGCAGCTCGGCGCGCAGGCTGTTCTGGGCGGGCGTGTACTCGAGGTGCATGGCGGCCTCCCGTGGCGCGGGTCCTGCGGCGTCCTCGGTGCGGTGCGACGCCCGGCGGCGGCCACGGTAGAACGTGTTCCATAAATGCGGAAGCCTCGGGGAGGCGCGGGACTCCCCGGACGGCCGGGGCGGCTCCGGACAGCCCGCGGCCCCGGGTCGGAGGTTCCGATCCGGGGCCGACAGGTAGCTAGCAGGGATTCCGCGGGGGGATCCCCTTGAGTGGGTTCTGAGGACGGCCCTATGGCAGGAGCTCGTCCATGGAGGCGCGACCCTTCTCCGCCATGCGGCGTTCCGCCCAGGCGAGGCTCTTCGGATTCACGTCACGGCCCGAGGCGAGGACCAGGTCCTCCGCCGTGAACTCGCCCTCCGAACCGGCGTGCAGCAGCCGGTCGGGCGTCGGGAAGTCCCCCAGGGACGTCTTGTCGGGCTCAGCGTTCATGCCGCCTCCTACGTGTTCTTCCGGCACTGGCCATTCTCGTGTCCGGGCACCCGGACCGCATCCGGGGCGAGCGGCGGGGCGGTCGTGGGCGCGCTCGCGGGTCCGGCGGCGCCCCGCACCGACTCCTCCCAGAGGGCGAGGCCCGCCTTCAGGAGGTCGCGTACGGCAGCCGCCTCCTGGGCCGTCCAGGGCTGCGCGCCGTCATCAGCGTCGAAGAACTTCTCGTAGGCGGCGTCGTGGGCCGCGCCCTGGGGCGGAAGCGGTACGGCGACACTCCGCGCGAGGTCCTCGAAGAAGTTCCAGGCGTCCAGGAGCGGCCCCGGGCGCGCCGTACCGCGACGCGGGTCCTCGGCCCACTCCCGTACGCCTTCGAGGTCGAGTGTGGCCGGTTCGTCCGCGACGAGGGCCCAGCCGTGCCGGTCGCAGTGGCCCGCGAGCGTCTCGGTGTCGTGGAACGCGAGGAGCCGCCTCCGCCCGTCGACGGCCACGGTGTCGGGCTCATCCCCGGCTCCGGCCCGCCAGATCAGGTGGAGGTCGCCTCGTCGGGTCGCGATCCGGTACGGGTGGTGATCAGGCATGCGGGGCCTTTCCCAGGCGGCGGGGCGAGTGCCGCGGCGGTTCGTGGGGAGGGCGCCGGCGCCCTCCCCCGGTCATCCTGCCCCGCCGAGGCACCACCGAGGCACCACCCGCCCGGCACGACCGAGGGCCCTGCGAGGCCGCCGCCCTCACCTGCGTTGATGGCGGGTTGCGGTCCCCGGTCCGTGCGTTCGTCTCCGCACCGCCGCATCATCCGCACCACCCGCCCCGGCGACCCCTGCGGCACCCGCGCCGCCGCGGCGAACTCGCGCCACGCCGTGTCATCGCCATGGCGTCGGCGGGGTGCGGGTTCGACAATGGTGGGGATGACCGCAGAAGACCGGCCTACGCGCAACGGCGAGATCGGGCCCGCCGAGTGGCTCGCCATGAACCGGACCGGCAGCTTCGACTGGGATCTCGACACGGGCACCATCGATGTCGACCGGTCCGGGCTGCTGGTCTTCGGGGTGCCCCCGGACGCCTTCGACGGCCGTCCGCTGACGCTGGTCGAACGCCTGGACCCCGACGAGCGGGCCGCGCTCGACGGTGTCGTACGGCAGGCCGTCACCGGCGGAGAGGTCTCGTACACCGCGCACTTCCCCATCCCGCAGGACGACGGGCAACCCCATTGGACGCACGTCCAGGCCCGCATCCTGCGCTCGCCCGACGGACGGGCGCGGCGGATCGTCGGCGTCGTGCGGGACACGACGGCCGAGGTCACGCGCTTCGCCTTCGTCCAGGAGCTGGAGAAGCGCCGCGAGGTCCAGACGAACATCGTCGAGCGGACGACGACGGCGCTCTCGCGCGCGGTGACCGTGGACGACGTGACGGCCGCGCTGACCGGTCCCGGCGGGCTCGCCAGGCTCGGCGCCGACGGGCTCGCCCTCGGACTCGTCGAGAACGGCTCGCTCAACATCATCGCGCTCAGCGGCGAGTCCCTCGACGTGCTCAACGACTTCCGGATCCGCCGCCTCGACCGGGGACTCCCCCTGGCGGAGGCCGTCCTGAGCGGGCGGCCCCGCTTCGTCTCGTCCTTCCCGTCGCTCGGGCGCGACTTCCCCGAACTCGCCCCGTACCTGGAGCGGCTCGAGTTCCGGGCCGCCTGCTACCTGCCGCTGGTGGCGCAGGCGCGCTCCCTCGGCGGCATGGCCCTGTTCTACCGGGGCCGCACCTCGTTCAACGCCGACGAGCGCAACCTCGCGCTCGGCCTCGCGGCCATCGTCGCCCAGTCGCTCCAGCGGGCGATCCTCTTCGACGAGGAGCGGGAGCTCGCGACGGGGCTCCAGGCGACGATGCTGCCGCGCCGGATCCCGGCGATCACCGGCGGCGAGATCGCCGTGCGCTACCACGCGGCCTGGAGCGGCCGGCAGGTGGGCGGCGACTGGTACGACGTGATCCCGCTGCCCAGGGGCCGGGTCGGGATCGTCGTCGGCGACGTCCAGGGCCACGACACCCACGCCGCCGCCATCATGGGACAGCTGCGGATCGCCCTGCGCGCGTACGCCGGTGAGGGGCACGCCCCGTCGACGGTCCTCGCACGGGCCTCCCGGTTCCTCGCCGAGCTGGACACCAACCGCTTCGCCACCTGTACGTACGCCCAGGTGGACCTGGGCAGCGGCACGCTGCGCGCGGTGCGTGCCGGGCATCTGGGGCCGCTGATCCGGCACACCGACGGCCGGGTGGGGCAGCCCAAGCTGCGGGGCGGGCTGCCGCTGGGGCTCGCGACGGTGTTCGGCGACGAGGAGTTCCCGGAGACCCGGCTCGACCTCGTGCCCGGCGAGACCCTCGTCCTGTGCACGGACGGGCTCGTCGAGCAGCCGGGCTCGGACATCGAGGCCGGTCTCGCCGCGCTGTCGGAGGCGATCAAGAGCGGCCCGCCGCAGGCGGAGGCGCTCGCCGACCACCTCTCCGAGCGGCTGTGGGAGCGCTGGGGCTCGGGCGACGACGTGGCGCTGCTCGTGCTGCGGCGCAGTCCCGACCCGGGCACGCCGAAGGCGCCGCGCATCCACCAGTACATCCATCAGGCCGATCCGCAGGGCCTCTCGGACGCGCGCGCGGCCGTCGGGCAGGCGCTGCGGGACTGGGGCATGCCGGAACTGGCCGACGACTCCGAACTGTTGACGGGCGAGCTGCTCGTCAACGTGCTCCTGCACACCGAGGGCGGCGCGGTGCTGACCCTCGAGGTGCTGCCCGAGCCGGTGCGGCGGGTACGGCTCTCGGTGCAGGACCGGTCGAGCGCCTGGCCCCGGCGGCGTACCCCCGGCGAGGCCGCCACTTCGGGGCGGGGGCTGCTGCTGCTCGACGCGCTGGCCGCCCGGTGGGGGGTCGAACCGCGCGGCGAGGGCAAGGCGGTGTGGTGCGAGATCGGCCCGGCACCGGTGCCGGCCGACGCCTCGGCGAACGGTTCCTGAGGAGGGACGTCATGGACCCTGTGGCCGCCCTGAACCGGATCGCGTTCCTCCTCGAACGGGCGCAGGCGCCCGGCTACCGGGCGAAGGCGTTCCGTACGGCCGCCACCGCGGTCGCCGGCCTGCCGGAGGGCGAGGCGGCCCGGCGGGCCGGCGCCGGCACCCTGGAGGCCGTGAAGGGGCTCGGGCCCAAGACGGCGGCTGTGGTGCGCGAGGCGCTGGCGGGTCAGGTGCCGGAGTACCTGGCCCGGCTGGAGGCGGAGCTGCAGGAGTCCCTGCGCTCCGGCGGGCCGGGGAGCGGCGGTGAGGCGCTGCGGGCGGCACTGCGCGGAGACTGCCACCTCCACTCGGACTGGTCCGACGGCGGCGCCACGATCGAGGACATGGGGCGTGCGGCGGCGGAGCTCGGCCACGAGTGGGCGGTGCTCACCGACCACTCGCCCCGGCTCACGGTGGCGCGGGGGCTCTCGCCGGACCGGCTGCGGGAACAGCTCGACGTGGTGGCCCGGCTGAACGAGGAGTGGGCGCCGTTCCGTCTGCTGACCGGGATCGAGTGCGACATCCTGGAGGACGGCTCGCTCGACCAGGAGCCCGAACTGCTTCAACGCCTGGACCTGGTGGTCGGTTCGGTCCATTCGAAGCTGCGGATGGACGCGCGGTCCATGACCCGGCGGCTCGAACGGGCGGTGCGCGACCCGCTGATGGACGTGCTCGGGCACTGCACGGGCCGGCTCGTGGCGGGCGGACGTCTGCGTCCGGAGTCCGAGTTCGACGCGGAGCGGGTGTTCGCCGCGTGCGCGGAGGCGGGTACGGCCGTCGAGATCAACAGCCGCCCCGAGCGGCTCGATCCGCCTCGGCGGCTGCTGCGGCTCGCGGTTGCGGCGGGCACGTACTTCGCGGTGGACACGGACGCGCACGCGCCCGGGCAGCTGGAGTGGCAGATCCTGGGCTGCGCGCGGGCCGAGGAGTGCGGGGTTCCGGAGGACCGGGTGATCAACACCTGGCCCGCGGAACGGCTGCTGGAGTGGGCACAGGCCTGAGGAACGAGGTCAGGCGGGCAGCCGGCCAGAGGAACGGGGGCAGGCGGGCAGCCGGCCAGAGGAACGGGGGCAGGCGGGCAGCCGGCCTGAAGGGACCGGGTCAGGTGTGTACGGCCTGAGGGGACCGGGTCAGGCGGGCAACTGGCCTGACGGGTCCGGGTCGGGTGCGCACGGCCTGGGGTGATCGGTCAGGCGCGCTGCCAGACCGTCGTCGCGTTGCAGAACTCGCGGATGCCGTGGCCGGAGAGCTCGCGGCCGTATCCCGAGCGCTTGACCCCACCGAAGGGCAGCGCCGGGTGGGAGGCGGTCATGCCGTTCACGAAGACGCCGCCGGCCTCCAGGTCCCGTACGAAGAAGTCGAGTTCTTCCGAGGAGCGGGTCCAGACGTTGGAGCTGAGCCCGAACGGGGAGTCGTTGGCGACGGCCACGGCCTCCTCGATGTCGGTGACCGGATAGACCGTGGCGACCGGTCCGAAGGCCTCCTCGTGATGGATCCGCATCTGCGGCGTGATGCCGGTGAGGACGGTGGGCCGGTAGTACCAGCCGTTCCGCAGCTCCGGCGACTCGGGACGGTGGCCGCCGCACAGGACCGTGGCGCCCCGCCGTACCGCGTCGTCGACGAGTTCCTCCAGATCGGCCCTGCCCCGTTCGGTGGCGAGGGGGCCGACGTCGGTGGACTGGTCGAGGGGGTCACCGACGGTCAGGGCGTTCATGGCCGCCGTGAAGCGCTCGGAGAAGTCGTCGTACACGTCCTGGTGGACGATGAACCGCTTCGCGGCGATGCAGGACTGCCCGTTGTTCTGCACGCGCGCGGTGACGGCGGTCTTCACGGCGCCGACGACGTCGGCGGAGGGCATGACGATGTACGGGTCGCTGCCGCCGAGCTCCAGGACGGTCTTCTTCACCTCGTCGCCCGCGACGGCGGCGACGGCCCGGCCCGCCGGTTCGCTGCCGGTGAGGGTGGCGGCGACGACCCGGGGGTCGCGCAGCACGCCCTCGACGTCGCCGGAGCCGATGAGGAGCGCCTGGAAGCAGCCCTCGGGGTAGCCGGCGCGGCGGAAGAGGTCACCGAGGTAGAGCGCGGTCCGCGGCACGTTGGAGGCGTGCTTGAGGAGGCCCGTGTTGCCCGCCATGAGCGCGGGCGCGGCGAAGCGGATCACCTGCCAGAGCGGGAAGTTCCAGGGCATGACGGCGAGGATCGGTCCCAGGGGCCGGTAGTGGACGCGGGCCACGTCCGCGCCGGAGTCCTGGACGTCGCTCTCCGCCGGGTGTTCGTCGGCGAGGAGTTCCTCCGCGTTCCCCGCGTACCAGCGCATGGCCTTGGCGCACTTGCCGGCCTCCGCGCGGGCGGCCGCGATCGGCTTGCCCATCTCGACGGTCATGGTGCGGGCGATGTCCTCGGTGTCCTCGTCGAGGAGCGTGGCGGCGGCACGCATGAGGCGGGCGCGCTCGGCGAAGGAGGTCGTGCGGTACTGGCGGTACGCCTCGTGCGCGGCGGCGATCCGCCGCTCGACCTCCTCGGGCCCGTGGGCCTCGTAGGTGCGCAGCGTCTCGCCGGTCGCGGGGTTCACGGTCGCGATGCCCATGACCTGCCTCCTCCTGCCTTCGGCCCCCGTCTGCAACCTTCCGCGCCAAGCACGGCGGAACGCAAGAGGGGCGGGGCGGTGGGGTGACCGGGGCCGGGAGGGGACACACGCGCGTCAGGCGGTCAGCCAGGTCAGGGCGCCGGAGAGGTGCGCGCGGAACGCCGGGTCGCGGTACGTCTCCGGAGCGTGCCCGAGGGCGGTGAAGAAGAAGCGGCCCCGGTCGACCTCGCGGCACCAGACGAGCGGGTGGTCGGCTCCGTGGGTGCCGCCGCGGTAGGTGGTCTCGTCGGCGCGGGCGAGGACCCGTACGCCGCTCGCCCGCGGGTCGGACGTGAAGTTGTACCACTCGTCGGTCCAGGCCCAGCGGGCCGCGAGGGGGGCGGTCGCCGGGTGGTCGTGGTCGTCGACGAGGACCAGGCCCGGCTGGATCTCGGGGTGGCCGTCGAAGCGGGTGCCGAGCAGCTCTCCGTAGAAGGGCCAGTCCGGCTCGGCGTTCGCCGCCGCGTGGACGGCGAGGAGGGCGCCGCCCCTCCTCAGGTACGCCTCGAAGGCGTCGCGTCCCTCGGGTGTCAGGACGGTGCCGGTCGTGGAGATCAGTACGACGACGGCGCACCGGGCAAGCCGCTCGGGGGTGAAGGCGCCCGGGTCCTCGGTGACCTCTGCGGCCCACCCCAGCTCCTCGGCCAGCTCCGTGAGCGCGGCGGCGCCGTCGGGGATCGAGTCGTGGCGGTAGCCCGTGGTGCGGGTGTAGATCAGGACGTGGGCGGTGGGCACGCGGTGACTCCAGGTGAGGGCTGGGCGGGTGGGTGCCGGGCGGGGTGGGTGGGTGCCGGTCTGGTCGGGGGCGGCGGGGTCAGGTCGGACCGTACGGCGACCGGAACCGCACGGGAGGCGGAAAGCGCTTTCTACCCCCACCCGCGCCCGACCGTAGCCACCGCCCACCCACGGCCGCAACCCCGAACCGGAAGCGCGGCCCGCCCGTCACGGACGCCCACGGCGTGCCGATCCATTGTCGTATCGGATACATCTCAGTATCTTTTGGCGCGCCAGGGACCCGCCCGCTCACCGAGGAGCAGCCATGAACACCGTGCCGCCCGCGCTCGCCGCCGCCGTCGGGCCCCTGCCCGAGGGGGTCGTCCTGCCGCTGCCGCCCACCTTCGGCTCCGTCGAGGAGGAGCGCCGGTACCGCAAGGAGCAGCTCGCCGCCGGGTTCCGGATCTTCGGGAGGCTCGGCTTCTCGGAGGGCGTCGCGGGGCACATCACCGTCCGCGACCCCGGTGATCCGAACGCCTTCTGGGTCAACCCGTTCGGGATGAGCTTCGGTCAGATCAAGGCTTCCGACCTGATCCTGGTCGACCACGACGGGACCGTGATCGAAGGGCGCCGGCCCGTGAACCGGGCCGCGTTCGTCATCCACTCCCGGGTCCACGCCGCCCGGCCCGACGCGGTCGCCGCCGCGCACTCGCACTCCCTGTACGGCAAGGCGTTCTCCAGCCTCGGCATCCCCCTCGACCCGATCACCCAGGACGCCTGCGCGTTCTTCGAGGACCACGGGATCTACGACGACTACCGGGGCGTCGTGAACGAGACCGAGGAGGGCGAGCGCGTCGCCAAGGCCCTCGGCGACCACAAGGCGGTCATCCTCAAGAACCACGGCCTGCTCACGGTCGGCCACTCCGTCGCCGAAGCCGTGTGGTGGTTCGTCACCATGGAGCGGTCCTGCCAGGCACAGCTCCTCGCGATGGCGGCGGGCACCCCGCAGCTCATCGACCGCGAGACGGCCCTGCTCACCCGCGGCCAGGTCGGCGGCCACCTCGCCGGCTGGTTCCAGGCGCGACCGTTGTGGGATCAGATCACCGCGTCCGACCCGGACCTCTTCGACTGACCCCGGTAGCGCGAAGGCGGGACAGGCCCGCAGTCGATCGCGCAGAAGGGCCCCGACCCTGCCGAGGCGTGCGGGTCGGGGCCCTTCCGTCAGGCGTGTAGGTGCCTGTTCAGGCTAGTCGCCGAGGGTCCTGCGCCGGCGCGTCCACCACATCAGACCACCGCCGAGGGCGACGATCGCCGCGGCGATGCCGGCGATCAGGCCGATGGGGGCGTCGGAGCCGGTGTCGGCGAGGTCGCCGTCCGGGTCCGGCTCGTTCGCCGGCGGGGCCGTCGTACCGTCACCGGGGCCCGGGGTGGTGGGGTCCGGGGCCGGGGTCGACGGCGGAACGGTCGGGGTCGGCGGGTCGGTCGGACTCGGCGGATCGGTCGGGTCCGGCGACGGGGCGTTGCCGCCGTCGTCCTTCGGGCCGTTGGAGTTCCCGCCGAGGAGGAGCAGCCGCTCCCGCTCGGTGTCCTCGGTCAGGGCCTTGACCGAGGTCTTGGTCTGGCGGGGCAGGTGTCGGTTCTGGAGGCGGAACTCGGCCTGGGTGACGTTGCGCTTGGGCTGCTTGGACAGGTCCACGCCGCCGATGCTGATGACCCAGACCTCTTCACCCCTGGTGAGCTCGTACTTGAACTCGCCTTCCTTGAAGACCTTGACGTACTTGTCGAAGACGTCGGTCTTCTTCCAGTCCTGGTGCGGGGCGCGGAGCGGCCACCGCGTCACGTCGTTGCTGTTGATGAGGGTGCGGTAGTCCGTCGGCCGCTGGGCGTCCTGCTGGCGGACGAACTCGGCCGCCACCCGGGACTTGTAGACGCGGCGCAGGTCGGCGTACTGCGGGTACTCGTTGATCCACTTCTCGACCTCGGGCACGATCGTGCGGCGGAACACCCGCTCGTTGTGCTCGATCTCGGCCTTGGTCAGCGAGTCCTGGCAGGGCCTGCCGCCGCCGGGGCCGGGGGTGTTGACGTCGGCGTACTCGGACTGGAGCTTGAGCGGCGCGTCGAGGATGTAGATCCCGCCGTCCTGCTCGCGGACCTGAGCCGGCTTCGGCTCGATCCAGTTCCGCATCGACGTCAGGCACGGCCAGCCGTTGACCTTGGACAGGCTGTCCCAGGTGTTCTTGCCGAGGTCCGTCTTGGGGTCCATGGCCTTGTAGAAGTCGTGCTTGAGCCGGAGGTCGGCCTCGAGGAGAACCCGGCCGGCGTCCGTGGAGGCGAACTTGTCGTCCATGATCGTGCCGGGGGTGTCAGGGTTGAGGTTCACCCAGAACTTGTCCGGCGTCAGCGCGAGCCAGGTGAAGAACGCGTCCGAGGCCATCTGCGCCTTCGCCTTGCCGCCCCAGCCGACCGTGTCGTTGTCGGGGTCTTCCTTCGCGCCGAAGGAGTAGTCCAGGCCCTTGCCCTTGACGGGCGTGCCGACGTACTGGAGTTCCAGGGTGGAGAAGTCGATGCCGCCCGGGGTGGGCATCTGGGAGACGCCGGGGATCCGGCCCATGCGCTGGAGCCGGTCGGCGAGTTGCCGGGGGTTCTCCGGCGACTTCTGGATCATGTCGTTGCCGCCGCCCCGGGAACCGGTGCTGGTGCCGGGCTTGGCGTTCATGTAGGGGTCGACTCGGCGCGTCGGGCTGTTCGACGTCCCGCTCGGGGCCTTCTCGACCGCGGAGGCCCTGTAGCTGATCTTCTTGACCCGGTCGGGGGCGATCCTGCGAAGGTCGGCGTCGTGGTTCTTCGCGCCGCCCTTCGTCTCCCGCCCGTAGGCGTAGGAGATCTTCTTGTCCTTGTGGTTCGGATCCTTCAGCAGCGCCTTGTCCTTCGGGCGCTGCGTGGGGTCGGGCTTGTCGTTCGACTTGCCCTCGACGATCTCGCCGGTGCGCTGGTTGTAGGCGTCCGCCCGCCGTACGTAGCGTTCCTTGGTGTCCGGGTCGATGACCTCGAACTCCTTCTCGCAGATCCAGTCCGGGCCGACCAGGCCGAGGTCGTGGACGAGCTTGGCCATGTACGCCTTGCCGCGGGGGTCGTTGCCGCCCCTGGGGATGTAGTAGTCATCCCGGTACGTCTCGAACGGCACCCCCTTCCACTGGGTCGTCTTCTGCGCCTTCTTGTAGTAGGCCCAGACCCGCTGCTTGTCACCCTTCTTGTAGTCGTCCGGGTTGTCGCTGATCCCCTTGAGCTCGTCAGGGGTCGGCGCGCGCAGCCCGTCCCATTGCTTCTGCCCGTTGACGTAGTCGTACTCGTCGAGGTCCGCGTCCGGCCGGATGTACCCGTCGGCCGGGAGGCCGCCTTCCACGACGTCGGAGAAGTCGTAGAAGTCCTTGTACTCCTCGTCGCAGCGCTTTCCCTTCTTCAGCGGAGGTTTCGCCTTCGCCTCGGCCTGGTCCCAGCCGGGCAGGCCGGTCAGCGAGACGGCGCCGGCGCAGGCCAGCGCGATCGCTGCCCGCGCCCACCAACGGCGTCGAGAACGTATGTGTCGGGTCACGAAATCCCCCTGGGGGCCCCAGGTCAGTCAGATGTCCCCGCGCGGCGCCACGGGCCCCCGTGGTCAGTTCGGCGCCGCTGCGGGAGCAGCCCACCCTAGGACGACAACTGACCCTGCTCGCATCAGAGTTACTAACGGTGCACCGACAACTCACGCGCCCATGCGGGATCTTTACATCGCGCACACATGGCTGACCTAGTCTCGGGGCATGGAGTGGACCGACCCGCGCGACATGGACGACGACGAGTACGCCGAGTACCTGCGCGAAGAGAAGACCCGAGACCACGTCAGCGCCCACAACCGGGTGCTGGAGAAGTGGCTGGAAGAGCAGCGCACCGGATTCCCCGACTGGGCGAAGGAACACGCCGGCCGCGGGCCGTGGGACTTCACCGTGGATTCCCTGCCCCGGCTGGAAGCGCTCGTCCGGGACGCGTTCGACAGCCCCGACGAGGCCCGCAAGGTGATGGACACGCCCCTGGTCGCGGTCGCGGCCTGGTACCTCGGCGAGGTCCACAACCGGGCCTTCGGCACCCAGTGGCGGTTCCACCCCTCCTTCGCCGACGACAACCCCCTCGACCACCGGCCGCACATCACCCTGCCCTGGGAACGCCGGGAGGAATTCCACTACACCGACCCCGAGCACATCGAGGACGACGCGCGCCCGATCTACTCCCCCACCGAGATATTGTGCAACCTCCCGGTCCGGCCCGCGGATCAGGGCCTTCTGCACCGCGTCAGCAGCCGGTGGGAGGTACCCGCCTCCTGCGACGATTCGTCCTGCCGCTACCACCGCGGCCGTTAGCCGCCACGTGAGGCACCCGTACGGCAACGGCCTTCAGGCGCCGGGGATCTCCCGGGTCGACGCCTCCAGGAGCGGGACGAGGAACTGCCGCTCCAGGCTGCCGGGCGGCAGGGCCTCCGGTTCGACGTAGCTCTGGGCGAGACCGCCCTCGCGCAGGGCGATGAGGAGCCGTGCGAACCGGTCGGCGTCCACGGTCAGTTCACGCCCCGCCCGCCGCAGGACGAGGGCGAGGCCGCGGGCGATCTCGGCCCGCAGCCGCTCGTCGTGGCGCGCGAGGACCCAGGCGGCCTGCGGGTCGCGGATGGCGTGCAGGGTGAACTCGGTGGTGACCAGGTACCAGTCCCGCTCGTCCGGGTCGACGCGGGCGGCGAGTTCCGCGAGCCGGGTCAGGGTGTACTCCTCCGGCGTCAGCGCGTCGATCGCCTCGGCGAGCCGCCGCACGGTCCGGTCGCTGTGCTCGTCGAAGAGCGCGAGGAAGAGCTCCTCCTTGCTGGCGAAGTTCGAGTAGTACGCGCCCCGGGTGTAACCGGCGCGCTCGCAGATCTGCTCGATCGTCGTCGCGTGGAAGCCGTGCTCGGCGAAGGTCTCCAGGGCGGCCTTCAGGAGCGCCGCACGGGTACGGGGCCGCCGCCTGGTGACACCTTTGGGCACGGCTGCCTCCTCCTCGCCTCTCGCCGGGTGCCGCGTCCTGCGGCGGACGCCCACCCTACCGGCGCCTCCATGCCGGGCAGGGATGAGCACCGGCGGATAAAATTCACGACATGGGAGAGCGACCCGTCGCGCCCGCGGCGCCTGAACTGGTCCTCGAGATCGACGGGGACGTGACGCTCATGGATCCGACCCGCGTCTACCGCGTCGGGCGGGACCCGACCGGGGACTTCGTGCTCGCGGACGCGCGGGCGTCCTGGCACCACGCGGTGCTCACCGCCGCCGGGGGCCGCTGGACGCTGGCGGACGAGGGCAGCACGAACGGCACCTTCGCGGACGGCGTGCGCGTGGCGGGCCGGCGCGAGGTGGGCCCGGGGACGGTCGTGCGGTTCGGGCATCCCGAGGACGGGCCGCGCGCGGTGTTCTCGTCGGTGAGCCGGACGGAGCGAGCCGACCGAGCGGACCGAGCCGACCGGGCTGACCAGGCGGACCGGGCGGACCCATTGATCGCGCCGGACGTGCCGGAGGCTCCGGCCGCGCCTCAGGCGCCGCTCTCAGCGGGCGTGTCCGCCCCCGTGGACGGACCCGGGCCCGTTGTCGTGCCGGAACCCCCGCACGTACCGGAGCCCGTGCACCTACCGGAACCCCCGGACGTACCGGAACCCGTGCACGTACCGGAACCCCTGGACGTACCGGAGCCGTCGCCGCCGCCCCCGAGTGGGTCCCCGCCGCCCCGGCCGCCCTCCGTCTCGCACCCCGCCGCCACCGGTACCTTCCGGCAGCCGACCTCCGTGCGGCCGCTGCCCGCGCACAGCATCAAGATCGGCCGTGCTCCCGAGAACGACGTCGTCGTCTCCGACCTCGTCGTCTCCCGGCGCCACGCCGAGCTGCGGGCCCATCCCGACGGTACGTACTGGATCCATGACCTCGGCAGTCACAACGGCACCTTCCTCAACGGCGCCCCCGTCGTCGACGCCCGCGTGACGCCGGACGACATCGTCGGGATCGGCCGCTGCGCGTTCTGCCTGATCGGCGGGCAGCTCGTCGAGTTCACCGACACCGGCGAGGTCTCCCTCGACGTCCAGCAGCTCGCCGTCACCGTCGACAAGGGACGCCGCACGCTCCTCGACGAGGTGTCCTTCCCGGTGGGCGAGAAGTGCCTGCTCGCGGTCGTCGGGCCGTCCGGCGCCGGGAAGTCGACGCTCCTCGGCGCGCTGACCGGCCAGCGCCCCGCCGACCGGGGCACCGTGCTCTACGACGGCCGGGACCTGTACCGCGACTACGCCGAGCTGCGCCAGCGCATCGGGCTCGTCCCGCAGGACGACATCCTGCACCTCCAGCTCACCGTGCGCAGAGCCCTCGGCTACGCCGCGGAGCTGCGCTTCCCCGAGGACACCGTGCCGGCCGAGCGGCGGGCCCGGGTGGACGAGGTGATCCGCGAGCTGGGGCTCGTGGAGCGCGCGCAGCAGCCGATCCACAGTCTCTCCGGCGGCCAGCGCAAGCGGGTGAGCGTCGCCCTCGAACTCCTCACCAAGCCGTCGCTCCTCTTCCTCGACGAGCCGACATCCGGTCTCGACCCGGGCATGGACCGCTCGGTGATGCACATGCTGCGCGGGCTCGCGGACGACGGGCGGACCGTCGTCGTGGTCACGCACAGCGTCCTCAGCCTGGACGTGTGCGACCGGCTGCTCGTACTCGCGCCGGGCGGCCGGGTCGCCTACTACGGGCCGCCCGCGGACGCCCTCGGCTTCTTCGGTTTCGCGCAGTGGCCCGAGGCATTCGAGGCCTTCGAGAACGACCGGGACCGCGACTGGGCCGGCCAGTTCGGAACCTCCCGCTTCCACCGCCGGTACATCACGGACGCGACGGCCCGCCCGAACGTGCCCGTCCTCGGGGCCGCCCCGCCGCCGGAGCCGGCCCCGCCCCCGAAGGCGCAGAGCTGGGGTTCCCAGCTGCGCACCCTCGTCCGGCGGTACGCGGCGGCGCTCTCCGCCGACCGCACCTTCCTCGCCATCATGATCGCGTTGCCTTTCGTGATGGGGGCGATGGCCCGGGCCCTGTCCGAGGGCAGCCTCAACCCCGAGTCGACCCTGAACGTCCTGCTCATCCTCTGTGTGGGCGGAGTCCTCACGGGCGCGGCGAACGCGGTGCGCGAGCTGGTCAAGGAACGCACGATCTACCGGCGCGAGAGAGCCGTGGGCCTGTCCCGCTCCGCGTACCTCGCCTCCAAGGTCGTCGTCCTCGGCGTCATCACGGTGGTGCAGGCGGTCGTCCTGACCCTGGTGGCCCTGATCGGCGTGCCGCTGAACGTGCCCGGCGGCAAGGGCGTGCTGCTTCCACCGCTGGTGGAGATCACGCTCGCCGTGGCGCTGCTCTCCTTCACCGCGATGATGCTCGGTCTCCTCGTCTCCGCGCTCGTCCGCAAGGAGGAGGTGACGATGCCGCTGCTCGTCCTCCTCGCCATCGTGCAGGTGGTGTTCTGCGGGGCGCTCCTGACCGTGCGCGGCACCCCGGTCCTGGAACAGCTGGCCTGGCTGGTGCCGTCCCGCTGGGCGTTCGCGGCGATGGGCGCGACGATCGACATCGGGAAGGTCGCGCCGAGCGACAAGACGACGGATCCGCTGATGCGGCACACGGCGGAGGCCTGGCTTTTCGACATGGGCATGATGGTGCTGCTCTGTCTCGTCCTCGGTCTGCTCGTGGCCCGGCTGCTGCGCCGCCACGAGCCGGTCGTCATGCGGAGGTAGGCCCGTGAGCGTCCCCGTACCCCAGTACGTGCCGGACTTCCGGCCCACCCACGTCGTACCGCGTGCCGGTCTCGCCGCCTGGGAGGCGCCGGACCCGGCGCTGCCGACCGTGCCGCTCGACGCGTTCCTTCCGGTACGCCTCGAGGAGCGGGCCGGCGACTGGGGACGGATCCTGTGCTCCAACGGCTGGGGGGCGTGGGTCGACGCCCGGCTCCTGGTCGCCGTCCCTGACGACCCGCCGGCGGCGGGCGGGCCGCTCACCAGGACGGCCGATCCCCGCCCGCTGATCTCCCGCGCCGAGGACGCCCTCGGCCGTTACCGGCGCGCCGCCGAGGAGCTGGGGGCGGGCCGCCTCGACGGCGAGGGCTTCCGGCTGCGGACCCGTGGCCTGCGGGTGGGCATGGTCGTCGACGGCGAGTCGGTGTGGCTGTACGACGCGGAGCACGAGCGCTGGGTGTACTGCGACGGCGTGGGACTGAGTACGTACGCCGCTTCCGCCGTGCCCTCGCGCGCCGGGGCCACGGGCCCGGGGCCCTCCCCGTCCCCCTCCCCGACGCCCTCTCCTTCGCCGGCACCCTCGCCCACCGTCGTGGCCGCGCCGTCCGGGGAACCCGTCGGACCACCCGCCCCCGTGCACGAGCCGACCCAGGTGGTGCTGATCGGCGACCCGCCCACCACCGGGCCGCCGCCCACGCAGATCGTGGAGCGGCCCCCCGACGAGGCCGGTGAGGACTGATGGCCGGCGGGCCGCTCGACGGCGCCGACGCCGACCTCCCCGCGGGGCGTCCCTCGGGCCTCCTCGGCAAGGAGATCGCGGGCTACCGAGTGGAGGGCGAGATCGGCCGCGGCGGCATGGCGGTCGTGTACCGGGCGCGGGACCTGCGGCTCGACAGGACGGTGGCGCTCAAGCTGCTCGCCCCCGAACTGGCCCGCAACGACACCTTCCGCAAGCGTTTCGCGCACGAGTCGCGGGTCGCCGCCTCGATCGACCACCCCCACATCGTGCCGGTGTTCGAGGCGGGCGAGACGGAGGGCGTGCTGTACATCGCCATGCGGTACGTGGCGGGGCAGGACCTGGTGGCCCTGCTCGACCGCGAGGGGCCGCTGCCGCCCGTGAAGGCGGGGCGGATCGCCGTACAGATCGCGTCGGCCCTGGACGCCGCGCACGCGCACGACCTGGTGCACCGGGACGTGAAGCCCGGCAACATCCTGGTCGCCGAGGGCACCGACCGCGACCACCCGGAGCACGTGTACCTCACGGACTTCGGTCTTACGAAGAAGTCGCTGTCGCTCACCGGCTTCACCACGGTGGGCGAGTTCGTCGGCACCCTCGACTACGTGGCGCCGGAGCAGATCTCCGGGAAGCCGGTGGACGGCCGCTGCGACGTGTACAGCCTGGCGTGCGTGGTGTTCGAGACCCTGGTGGGGGCGCCGCCGTTCCGTCGTGACACCGACTGGGCGGTGCTGTGGGCGCAGCAGTACGATCCGCCGCCCCCGCTGTCCGAGGCGCGGCCGGGGCTGCCGGAGGCGGCGGACACGGTGTTCGCGAAGGCGCTGGCGAAGACGCCCGACGAGCGGTACGACACCTGCCTGGAGTTCGTCGCCGCACTGCGTACCGCCCTGGCCACGGGCGACGCCGGCACCGGGCCCGTGGTGGCGAAGGCGCCCGAGCCGCTCGGCCCGCCGCCTGATCCGCCCGCGTGGGCGCGGCCGGTGTTCCGCGCGCTGTGACGGGCGCGCTGTGACAGGCGGCGCCGGGCGTCCTGCTCGGACCGGACCCTCCGACGACCGGACCCGGGTCTACGCGCCGGGCGGCGGCGAAGGCGGTCGCGGTGGTGCGTCGACCGCGTCGACCTCACCCCTCCGGCGCACGCGGGAGGCGAGGAGTCCGCCGAGGAAGCCGAAGAACAGGCCCCAGAGGAGGGCGAAGCCGGCCGTCTTCCAGATGTGCGGGCGCAGGACGACCTCGCCGCCGAGCGAGTCGAGGTCGCCGATGCCCAGGATCGAGAGGCCGAAGCGGGCCTCGACCAGGGTGACGGGGGCGACGACCAGCATCGTCAGCGCGAACGCCACCCCCAGGTGCACGGCGTGCTGCCAGAGCCGGATCCTGGCCGGCGACCGGACCGCCGCGACGAAGGCGACGGCGAGGACCAGGACGGCGGCGACGGGCAGCAGCCACCAGGCCCTTGCGTCCTGCGCGGCGAGGGAACCCAGGTCGATCGTCGAGAGGTCGGGGGTGTCGCCCGTGCCGCCGCCCTGCCGCAGGACGGCGTCGAGGACCTGCGGCATGGGCAGCCCGAACGGCCCCTCGACGCGGCCCTCCCAGGAGCCGCCGATGCCCACGCCGAGGGCGAGCCAGGCGACGTTGGGCAGACCCAGCAGCACGACGGCGAGCGTCTCGGCGGCGTGCCCCTTGGTCGCCGCCACGACCAGGCCGATGACCAGGCCCACGGCCACGTACGCGAGCACCAGGAGGAGCATCGCGTGGGCCGCCGGGCGGACGGGTTCCTGGTAGCGGACCAGGCGGGGCGGCAGCGGGGTCCTGCGGGAGACCAGCAGCGCGATGAGAAGGACGCCGAGGATCCACAGGAGGCCGTAGAACAGGGTGGGTCCGAGATCGGTGCGGAATCCGACGGTGGGGTTCACGGCGTCGAGCAGCTCGCCGAAGAGGTCTTCGAGGGACGATCCCTCCCGTTCGCCGCCGCCCAGGGTGATCGGGAAGTCGTGCCGGGCCAGGGCGGAGAGGCCCGCGAGGGCCGCCAGCCAGAGCACGACGGTGCTCGCGGCGCGCAGCAGGAGTTCGCGGGTGCCGGTCACGGCGTGGTGGCGCAGCGGGAACAGGAAACAGAAGCCGGTGACCAGTGCGCCCACCAGGGTGACGGTGAGGGGCATGGCGGTCAGTTCCGCCTGGGTTCCGGCGAGGGCTCCGGCGTCGCCGGAGAGCTCGACCTTGCCGCCCGCGGCCATGACGACGACCGCCGCGAGGACGGCGGCGAAACCGCCGGGGAGGTCGGCCGCGCCCGCGGCCCAGAGGCCGAGGCCGGCCATGAGGCCCATCGCGAGGTACCCGGCGACCACGGCCGCCAGGGCCTGGAGGCCGATGCGGGCGAGGAGCCCGGTGGAGGTCGCGGCGGGCCGCGTCGAGGTGGGGAGCCGACTGCTCACGCTGCCCACGCTAGTACGGGGGGCGGTCTGCCGCAGTACGCCTGACGGCTGTCCGTGCGCGGACGGTGGCCTCCGCTTGCGTGAGGGCACCGTCCGGCGCACACAATGGGCCCGGAACGGAAGAAAGGGAAAAAAGTGACTTCCCACCCGCCGTCCGGCCCCCCGTCGGTTCCTCCCGCAGGTCCCCCCTCCGGCCCCCTCTCGGGCCCGAGCACACGCCCCGGTACCGCCGGACCCCCACCTCCGCCCGGACCGCCCACCGGTGGTTCGGGGGGCGGCTCGGGCGGTGGCGGCTCGTCCGGCGGAGGCGGTGGTCCCGGAGGCGGCGGCCCCGCGGGCGGCGGTTCGGGCGCTCCCGGGAACGGCGGTGCCGGCAAGGGCCCCTGGTGGCGTTCCGTCCCGAAGGTCGCCTCGGTCACCGCGGTCGCGGTGGCGGCCGCGGCCCTGGCCGTCGTCCTCACGAACAGCCCCGGCGGGGGCGGCTCGACCGGCTCCGGTGGTGGCGAGGTCTTCCTTCAGAACGCCGCCGCGTCGGGGCCCGACCCGTTCACCCGGTCGACGGCCCGCGCCGGCGCCGCGTCCGCCCCGCCGGCCTCGCTGCCACCCCGTACCGCGTCGGCCGCCACCGAGGTCTCGGGGTCGACGCCCGGTCTCTACGGCGGGACGCAGAACGCGGCCAGCTGCGATGTGGAGCAGCAGGTGCGCTACCTCTCCGCGGAGCCCTCGAAGAACGCGGCGTTCGCCTCGGTCATGGGCATCTCCGCCGGTGATGTGCCGCGCTACCTCCGCTCCCTGACCCCGCTCCAGCTCCGGGCCGACACCCGGGTGACGAACCACGGCTTCCGGGACGGCTCCGCCACCACCTACCAGGCGGTGCTCCAGGCCGGTACGGCGGTCATGGTCGACGGCCGGGGAGTGCCCCGGGTGCGCTGCGCCTGCGGCAATCCCCTGACCGATCCTGTGCCGCAGAAGGAGCCGCGGACCATGGGGACGCCCTGGCAGGGCTACAACACCTCCCAGGTGGTCGTGGTGGCGCCCGCGGTGACGGTCGTGAACGTCTTCGTGGTGTACGACCCCCGGGACGACAGCTGGTTCGCGCGGAAGCACGGCGACACCGGGCGGCACGACAAGCCGACCCCGCCGCCTCCCCCGCCGCCGACCCGGTCGCCCTCGACGTCGCCTTCCACCTCGACGTCCCCTTCCGTCTCCCCCTCGTCGCCGGTGCCGTGCGTGACGGTGACGGGCACGGAGACCCCGGCGCCGATCAACGGGATCACGCCGTCGCCGTGTCCCGTGACCCTCTCCCCCTCGGCGTCGACGTCGTCGCCGACGTCCTCGCCGCCCACGTCCCCTCCGGACACGTCCCCGTCGACCGACACGTCCCCGCCCGGCTCCTCGCCGGCGACCGAGTCGTCGGCTCCGGAGTCCGCGCCGGTGACGGACAGCACGGACGGCACGGACGGCTCGGCGTCGGTCAGCTCGCCCGCGACCGTCTCCTCGCTGTCACCCCCGGCGGATTCCGGGACGGCCTCGGGCTCCTCCTCCGTCCCGGCCCCCGGTCCCGGAGGCGCGCCGTGGGCACGGTCCGCCACGCCCGACCGTCAGTCCGTGGTCTGAGGACGTGGGACGCGCGGCCTGCGGCCCCCTTCGGGGATGACGAGGGGCGTACCGGCCACCGGGCAGGTGATGACGGTGGCCGGCAGGTCGAAGACCTCCTGGACGAGTGCGGGCGTGACGATCTCGCCGGGCGGCCCCGCGGCGACCACCCGTCCGTCGCGCATCGCGACGAGATGGTCGGAGAGGAGTTCAACATCGAGATCAGCGAGGAGCAGATCGCCCAGGCCGACGCCGACGTGATCTTCTACACCACGTTCTCGGGCGGTGAGGAGCGCAGGACCAAGTTCCTGGCCAACCCGCTCTGGAAGCGCCTCAAGGCCGTCGAGAACGGCAACGTCCACGAGGTCAAGGACGAGGTCTGGATGACCGCCGTCTCCCTCCAGGGCGCGCACATGATCCTCGACGACATGGCCCGCATCTTCAAGGTCGACCCGGCCAAGGCCTGACCTCGTCCGCCCGTACCCCCGACCCGGTCGATCCCCTTCGGCCAGGTGCGGGGGTACGGGCGTTCCGAGAGGCCGGGGATCCGGTCCCGACGACCAGCCGGTCGACCGTCCCGGCCGACGAGCCGGCCCGCGCGCCGGTCACGTCTGTTCGGCGGGACGGGGGTGGGCGGGAGCGGGGGTACGGAACGGATCGCTCGCCGGATCGGTCGCCGTCGTCGCCGTGCGCAGGCGTCGCAGCCAGGTGCCGATCGGCAGGGGCCGGGCCACCGGCTCCTCCGCCCGCCGCTGCCACCTCCGCTCGTCACGGTCGGTGAAGTGTCCGGACATCATGCGTCTCCTCTCCCCTGGAAGGCTGCCAACCAGGCCACTGAAGAGGAGTCTGTAACCTTATTGGCCTGGACAGCAGAGCCAATAAGGAGTCATTGGCATGGCAGTGGCACGTGTGGTCCACACAGCGGACCGGACCCTGACGGGCCGCCAGCTGGCGACGCTCCTCACCCCGCCGCCCGAAGGCCGGTTCGGCTACCGCGAGCTGGCCCGGGCCGTACGGGAGGCCCTGCTCGACGGCCGGGTGGCGCTGCGGATGCGGCTGCCGGCCGAACGGGAGCTCGCCACGGTGCTCGCCGTCAGCCGGACGACGGTCACCGGGGCGTACGACCTGCTGCGGGAGAGCGGTTACGCGCACAGCCGGCGTGGCTCGGGCACCTGGACGGCGCTCCCGGAAGGCCAGGCTCCGACCGCCCTCGGCGCCTTCCACGACGACGACGGGGCGACCATCGACCTCGCCCTCGCCGCGCCGCAGGCACCGGCGGAGGAGCTCGCCGCCGCGCTCGCGTCGGCCGCCGCGGAACTCCCCCGCTACGCGGGCTCGCAGGGCTACCACCCCTACGGGCTGCCCGCGCTGCGCGCCGCCGTCGCCGCGCGCTACACCGCCCGCGGCGTGCCGACGCTCCCGGAGCAGATCCTCGTCACCACGGGCGCGCAGCAGGCGGTTTCGCTGGTGCTCACCCTGCTCGGCAGGCCCGGGGACCGGGTGCTCGCCGAGAACCCCTCGTACACCAACGCCCTCGACGCGATGCGGAACCGCATGCTGCGCGTCACCCCGGTCCCCGTCACCGAGGCCGGCTGGGACACCGGGCTCGTCGACGCGGCGCTCCGCCAGACCGCGCCGCGCCTGGCCTATCTGATCCCGGACTTCCACAACCCCACCGGCCGCCTCATGCCGCAGGAGCAGCGCCGTGACATCGCACGGGCGGCGCGGGCCACCGGCACCTGGCTCGTGGTGGACGAGACGCTGACGGACATCGCCCTGGACGTGCCCGCGCCCCTCCCGTTCGCGGCGGCGGCCGCCGGCGGCGACAGCGAGCAGATCGTCTCCGTCGGCTCGCTGAGCAAGAGCTGCTGGGGCGGGCTGCGGGTCGGCTGGGTACGGGCCGCCTCCCGGGTCGTGACCGAGCTCGCCCGGGTCCGGATCACCGCCGACCTGTCCGGTTCCGTACTGGACCAGCTGGTGGCCGTCGCCCTGATGGACCGCCTCGACGTCGTCCTGCCGCGGCGGATCGAGGAACTGCGGCTGCGCCGGGACGCGCTGGCCTCGGCCCTGGCCCGACACCTGCCCGAGTGGCGCTGGACGATGCCGCCCGGAGGGATGTGCCTCTGGATCGACCTGGGCCGCCCGGGCGCCTCCGCCCTCGCGGCCCGCGCCCTGCGGCACGGGGTGCGGGTGGAAGGTGGCGCGCGGTTCGGCGTGGACCCGGGCACCCACGAACACCGGCTGCGCCTCCCGTACACCCTGCCCGAGGACGTCTACGAACCGGCGGCGGAGCGCCTCGCGGCGGCTCTCGACGGCGCGCCGGGCCGCTTCACGGACCCGGCACTGCCGGACTGGGTGGCCTGAGACGGCCACCGTGTGCGGCGTTAAACGGGATGCCTGGCGACCGAGGTACGTGTACGGTCCACCGAGTGGAACCACTGACCGACAAACAGATCCGCTCGTCCTTCGTGAACTGCACCAAGGGCGAGGCGGCACGCCTCAAGCTGCCGCTCGACTTCTCGGAACTCCCCTGGGAGGACCTGGACTTCCTCGGCTGGGTCGACCCGGGCGCGCCGCTCCGCGCGCACCTGGTCGTCCCCCGGGCGGACGGTCCGGTCGGCGTGAGCCTGCGCGTGCCGGCCTCCGGGCGGACCAGCGCCGTGAAGTCGAGCATGTGCCAGGTCTGTCTGACCGGACACGCCTCCTCGGGCGTCACGCTCCTCGTCGCACCCCTCGCCGGGACCCGGGGCCGCGAGGGGAACACGGTCGGGATCTACCTCTGCGCCGACCTGGCCTGCTCCCTGTACGTCCGGGACCGGCGGCAGCCGAAGCTGCGCTCCCGGCGCCATGAGGAGTCCCTCACGCTCGACGAGCAGGTCGCCCGCCTGACGGGCAACCTGGACGCCTTCGTCGACCGGGTGACGGCCGGCTGAGGAACCGCGCGGCCACGGCCCGCGCGCGTGCGGCCTCCGCTCAGCGGAAGGCCTGTTCGCCGGTGAGCGCCTTGCCGATGACCAGGGAGTGGACCTCGCTCGTCCCCTCGTAGGTGAGCACCGACTCCAGGTTGTTGGCGTGGCGCAGCACCGGGTACTCCAGCGTGATGCCGTTGGCGCCGAGGATGGTGCGGCACTCGCGGGCGATGGCGATGGCCTCGCGCACGTTGTTCAGCTTGCCCACGCTGACCTGCTCGGCGGTGAGCGCGCCCGCGTCCTTGAGCCGCCCCAGGTGCAGGGCGAGCAGCATGCCCTTGCCGAGCTCCACGGACATGTCGGCGAGCTTCTGCTGCGTCAGCTGGTACGAGGCGAGGGACCGGGCGAAGACGATCCGGTCGCGGGCGTACGAGATCGCCGTCTCCAGGCAGTCGCGGGCGGCGCCGAGCGCGCCGAAGACGATGCCGAAGCGGGCCTCGTTGAGGCAGCCGAGCGGGCCCGAGAGGCCGCGGGCGTCCGGCAGCACCGCGTCGGCCGGGAGGCGCACGTCCTCCAGGACGAGTTCGCTGGTGACGCTCGCCCGCAGGGACAGCTTCATCTTGATCTCGGGTGCGCTGAAGCCGGGGGTGCCGGCCGGGACGAGGAACCCGCGCACGCCGTCCTCGGTACGGGCCCAGACGACGGCCACGTCGGCCACGGAGCCGTTGGTGATCCACATCTTGGTGCCGTTGAGGATCCAGTCGGAGCCGTCGCGCTTGGCGTTGGTGCGCATCGCGCCCGGGTCCGAGCCGGCGTCGGGCTCGGTGAGACCGAAGCAGCCGATGTACTCGCCCGCCGCCATCTTCGGCAGCCAGCGCTGCTTCTGCTCCTCGGAGCCGTACTTCCAGATCGCGTACATGGCGAGGGAGCCCTGTACGGAGACGAGCGAGCGCAGGCCCGAGTCGACGGCCTCCAGCTCCAGACAGGCGAGGCCGTACGCGACGGAGTTGGTCCCCGCGCAGCCATAGCCCTCCAGGTGCATGCCCAGGACGCCGACGCCGCCGAGGGTGCGGGCGAGTTCGCGGGCGGGGATCTCGCCCTTCTCGAACCAGCCGGCGACGTGCGGGCGCAGCTCGCGGTCGGCGACGGCGCGCACGGTGTCGCGGATCTGGCGTTCCTCGTCGGTGAGCAGCCCGTCGATGGCGAGAAGCTCGAAGGGGTGGAGGGGGGTGGACGGCGACGACTTCACGGACGGCCTCCTGGCGGCTGTGGCAACTCGGCGACCGCAGCGTAGCCGTAGATCGGATATTGGATCCAGTATTGAAAATCCGATGTCCGAACCGTACGGTCCGACGACTGGATCCGATCGCCAGTGAGGGAGAGCGGAATGCGCGCAGACCAGCCGGGCACCCCTGAGGCTCCGGCGACCCCGGAGGGCGGCGCCCTGTCCGGAGGCCCTCTGTCCGGAGGCGCCCTGTCCGGAATCGTCGTCGCCGACTTCGGCCGGGTGCTCGCCGGGCCGTACATGACGATGCTCCTCGCCGACCTGGGCGCCGACGTGATCAAGATCGAGCGGCCCGGCTCGGGCGACGACACGCGCGCGTGGGGCCCGCCGTTCGCCGCCGGCGAGGCCACCTACTTCCTCGGGGTGAACCGGAACAAGCGCTCCGTCGCCCTCGACCTCACCGACCCAGGGGACCTGGCGGCGGCGCGCGCGATCGTGCACCGCGCCGACGTCCTGGTGGAGAACTTCCGCCCCGGCACGATGGAGAAGCTCGGCCTCGCGTACGAGGACGTCCGGGCGGCCAACCCGGGGCTCGTCTACTGCTCGGTGACCGGCTTCGGCACCGCGGAGGGCGCCCGTCTGCCCGGTTACGACCTCCTCGTCCAGGCCATGGGCGGCCTGATGAGCGTGACGGGCGAGCCGGGCGGTCAGGGGACGAAGGCCGGGGTCGCCCTGGTCGACGTGATCACGGGCCTGCACGCGGGACTCGGCATCCTCGCCGCCCTCCGGCACCGCGAGCGCACCGGCGAGGGGCAGCGGGTCGAGGTCTCCTTGCTCGGCTCCCTCCTCTCGGCGCTCACCAACCAGGCCTCCGCCCACCTCGGCGCCGGGGTCGTCCCGCGCGCGATGGGCAACCGGCACCCGAGCATCGCCCCGTACGAGGTGTTCGAGGCCCAGGACAGGCCGCTGGTCCTCGCCGTGGGCAACGACCGGCAGTTCCGGGCCCTGTGCGAGCGGCTCGGCCGGCCGGGCCTCGCCGACGACCCGCGCTTCGTCACCAACACGGCCCGGGTCGCCCACCGCGACGAGCTGGTCGCGGCGCTCGCGGGACCGCTCGCCGCCCGGACCGCCGACAGCTGGTTCGAGGAGCTCACCGCGGTCGGTGTGCCGTGCGGGCCCATCAACGACCTGGCCGCGGCCTTCGACCTGGCCGACCGGCTCGGGCTCGCCCCCCGGGTCCCGGAGTCCGCGGCCGGCCCCGGGCAGGTGGCCCACCCGATCCGGCTCGACGCCACCCCGCCCGCCTATCGCACCGCTCCCCCGCGGCTCGGCGAGCACACGGAGGACCTGCTCGCGGAACTGGGACCGGCCGTCCACGGGCGCTCGGCGGCGAACGACCGCGCATAGGAAGATGGTCGGCACCCGCGCGGCGATGCGCGGGTGAGCCAGGTGAGGGAACGGAAGGTCACAGGCGATGAGCAGCGCGGTGCAGAAGAGGCGGCCGCAGACCGCCCAGCAGTTCGTCCTGGAGGAGCTGCGGCGCGCCATCACCAGCGGGGAGCTCAGGCCCGGCGGTCAGATCCGTCAGGACGCCCTCGCCGCCCGGTTCGAGGTGAGCCGGGTGCCGCTGCGCGAGGCCCTGAAGTCCCTGGAGGCCGAGGGGCTGGTCGTCCATCACATCCACCGGGGCTACTTCGTGGCGGAGCTCTCGCTCGACGACCTGGAGGAGATCTACCGGATCCGGGAACTCCTGGAGACGGAGGCCGTGCGCATGGCCGTCGCGCGGATGCCGGACGGCACGGTGGCCACCCTGGAGCGCATCCAGCGCGAGGTGGAGCGGGCCGCGGACGAGGGCGACGTACCGGGGATGGCGGCGGCGAACCGGCTCTTCCACTTCACCCTGATCGAGGCGTCGGGCATGCCGCGCCTGGTCCGCCTCATCGGGACCCTGTGGGACTCCACCGACGCGTACCGCTCGCTCTACTACACCGAGGACCCGCACCGGAAGCAGGCGGTGCGCGAGCACCGCGCCGTCATCTCCGCGCTCCGCCACGGTGACGAGGAGGCCGCGATCCGGTGGCTCGACGAGCACCGCGCCCACGCGGTGGCGGCGCTGCGCCGGGTCCTGGACCTGGGCTGAGCCGCCGAAATCGGATGCGGACGGCGCGGACACGGTCCTAGGCTCCTCCCCATGCATCACGGGGGACTTTTCAACATCGTGGACGTCGAGGCGACCTGCTGGGAGGGCCGGCCTCCGCCCGGCGCCGTCAGCGAGATCATCGAGATCGGGTTGACGGTCGTGGACCTGGACGCGGGCGAGCGGGTCTCGCGGCACGGGATCCTGGTCAGGCCCGCCCGCTCGCGGGTCAGCCCCTTCTGCACCGAACTGACCGGGCTCACCCAGGCGGAGGTCGACACCGGTCTGGACTTCGCCGACGCCTGCCGGCTGCTCGCCACCACGTACGGGGCCGGAAGGCGCCCGTGGGCGAGCTGGGGCGACTACGACCGGAACCAGTTCACCCGCCAGTGCCGGGCCACCGGCACGCCGTACCCCTTCGGCCGGCACCACACCAACGCCAAGGCGGTCTTCACCGAGGCTTACGGGCTTCCCAAGCGTCCGGGAATGGCGCGGGCCCTGGAGTTCGCAGGGCTGCCGCTGGAGGGCCGGCACCACCGCGGGGAGGACGACGCCTGGAACATCGCGGCCCTGGTCCTGCGACTCGCGGGCCGCGGCGCCTGGCCCACGCCGTCGGAGTGACCGCGAGGTGTCCGGAACCGCCCGCCGGAATGGCGCGTCTTCGACCCTGCCGGCCGGTGAGCGGGCGGCGGAACGCACAAGGGGGACCCGCGGTGGAGAACAAGCCCGGAAGACGGACCGCACGCGCCAAGCTGCTGGTCGCCGCCCTCGCCCTGGCGTCGGTGGCCGTGGGATGCCAGGACACGGGAGGCGGAGGAGAGGGCTCGGCGCCCGGGAAGCCGGGGGCCTCCTCGAAGAAGCCGCCGTCGTCGGCCCCGTCGAAGAAGCCGGTCAAGCCGTCGCCCAGCGAGTCGAAGAAGCCGGAGAAGCCCGGAAAGGACTCCCCGGCGGACGCCCTCACCTGTGACCAGCTGCGGAACGCCCCGTTGCAGGGCCCGTCCCTGCGGCTGCCCGACGCCCCCGAGGGGGCCATCGCCTTCACCGACGGCCGGTGGGAGGGGGACGGTGTGGTGATCGAGCTCCAGCCGCAGTGCGGCATCGGGGACGTGACGGGTGACCCGGCGGCCGATGCCGTGGCCGCCATCAAGGTCACCACGGGCGGTACGGGCCGCTTCTACGGCCTCGTCACCTGGCGCAACGAGGCCGGGGCCCCCGTGCCGGCGGCCGCCGCGTCGCTCGGCGACCGCACACCCGTGGTGTCGATCGACGCCTCCTCGCCCGCCGCGCGGCAGGTGACCGTCGTCCATCTGACCCGCGGGGACGCCGAGCCGGCCGCCGTCGTGACGATCCGGCGCACCGCCGTCTACCGGGTCATGGAGCCCGCCATGACCGAACTGCGGCACAGCGACGCCCCGTACACCCCCTGACGTCGTCCCGGCATCCGTGCCCGCGCGCGGATTCGCCTACCCTTGCGCCGGACGCGAGGAGGAACCATGGGACGGATGCCGTCGGCCCAACGACGCAGGCAGCTGGTCGAGGCGGCGATCAGGGCGATGACCAGGGACGGTGTCGCCCGAACCACCACGCGGTCGATCTGCGCCGAGGCGGGTGTCTCGCTGAGCGTGTTCCATTACTGCTTCGACTCCAAGCAGGCCCTCCTGGAGGCCGCGATCGAGACGATCACCGACAACTACGTGGCACGGGTGATGTCGGCGGTCGAGCCGGGTGCCACGCTGCGGGAGACCGTGCGGGGGGCGCTCCAGACGTACTGGGACCACGTCACGGCCCACCCCGGCGAGCACATGCTGACCTACGACCTCACCCAGTACGCCCTGCGGGAGCCCGGGTTCGAACATCTGGCGCGCGCCCAGTACGAGCAGTACGTGGTGTCGGCGGGCGCCCTGGTCGAGCAGGTCCGGGTGATGCGGGGATTCGAGCCGAAGGTGCCGGTGGAGACGATCGCGCGGTACCTGGCGGCGGCGATCGACGGTCTCACGCTCCAGTTCCTGGTCCTCGGCGACGCGGAGGCGGCGGCCGGGCAGCTCGATCTGACGGCTGATCAGCTGGTGCTGCTGATCGACGGGTGAGCGAAGGCCGCGACTCCCCGGCCGACCCGTACCCCTGACGAAGGGGGCGGGGCGGTCGGCGCCTCGCGTCCGTCAACAGGTCATCTGTCCCGGACTCTTGACTCACTGCACCGACACCGCGATCCTCGGGGCGCCCGGTACACCCCCACCGACCGGAGGCATCGCTGACCATGACTCGACCCCATTCGCGCGGGACCGGCGGCAGATCCGCCCTCCTGGCGCTGTTCCTCGCCCTCGCCGCCGTCCTCTTCGGCTCCGGTCCCGTCCCCGCGGCCGGCGCCGACGGCGGCTGGTGGGAGCCCACGTCACGGCCCGCGCCCGACTCGCGGATCAACGTCACGGGCGCGCCGTTCACCGGAACGGACGCGCAGGGCAAGGTGCGCGGCTTCGTCGACGCGCACAACCATCTGATGTCCAACGAGGGGTTCGGCGGCCGGCTCATCTGCGGCCGGACGTTCTCCGCGGGCGGGGCCCCCGAGGCGCTCAAGGACTGTCCCGAGCACTACCCGGACGGTTCGGGCGCGCTGTTCGAGAACATCACCGGCGGCGCCGACGGCCATCACGACCCGGTGGGTTGGCCGACGTTCAAGGACTGGCCGGCCCACAACTCCCTGACCCACCAGCAGAACTACTACGCGTGGGTGGAGCGGGCCTGGCGCGGCGGGCAGCGGGTGCTCGTCAACGACCTGGTGACGAACGGCCTGATCTGCTCGATCCTGCCCCGGGACCGGAGCTGCGACGAGATGACGTCCATCCGCCTCCAGGCCCGTAAGACGTACGAGCTCCAGGACTACGTCGACGGGATGTACGGCGGCCCGGGCAAGGGCTGGTTCCGCATCGTCACCTCCGCCGCGCAGGCGCGCTCGGTGGTCGAGCAGGGCAAGCTCGCGGTCGTCCTGGGCGTGGAGACCTCGGAGCCGTTCGGCTGCAAACAGATCCTCGACGTCGCCCAGTGCGGCAAGGAGGACATCGACCGCGGCCTCGACGAGCTGTACGGGCTCGGGGTGCGCAGCATGTTCCTGTGCCACAAGTTCGACAACGCGCTGTGCGGGGTCCGCTTCGACTCGGGGGCCATCGGGACGGCGGTCAACATCGGCCAGTTCCTGTCGACGGGCACCTTCTGGGCCACGGAGAAGTGCGCGGGCCCGCAGCGCGACAACCCGATCGGGCTCGCGGCCGCCCCGGTGATGGCCGCCAAGCTGCCGGCCGGGGTGAGCGTCCCCTCGTACGCCGCAGACGCGCAGTGCAACACCCGCGGCCTGAGCCGGCTGGGCGAGCACGCGCTGCGGGGCATGATCGACCGCGGCATGATGCTGGAGCTCGACCACATGAGCGTCAAGGCGGCCGGGCGGGCGCTCGACATCCTGGAGTCCGAGGAGTACCCGGGCGTCCTCTCCACCCACAGCTGGATGGACCTGGACTGGACCGAGCGGCTCTACCGCCTGGGCGGCTTCGTCGCCCAGTACATGCACGGCGCGGAGGGCTTCATCGGGGAGGCCGCGCAGAAGGCGGATCTTCGCCACAAGTACGGGGTCGGCCTCGGCTACGGCACCGACATGAACGGGGTCGGCGGCTGGCCGGGGCCGGTCGGCGCCGACGCGCCGAACGCGGTGAAGTACCCCTTCCGCAGCTTCGACGGCGGTGCGGTGATCGACCGCCAGGTGACGGGCGAGCGCACCTGGGACCTCAACACCGACGGCGCCGCGCACAACGGCATGGTGCCGGACTGGATCGAGCAGATCAGGCTCAGCGGCGGCCAGGGCGTCGTGGACGAGCTGGCCGGCGGCGCGGAGTCGTACCTGACCACGTGGGGGGCGACCGAGAAGCACGAGCCGGGTGTCAACCTTGCTGACGGCGCGCCCGCTTCGGCCAGTTCCTCGGAGTGGCACCCCTTCACGAGCTACGCCCCAGGACGGGCTGTCGACGGCGACGTGGGCACCCGCTGGGCCAGTGACTGGTCGGACGGCCAGTGGCTGGGCGTGGATCTCGGGGCCGTACGCCGGGTCGGCCGGGTCACCCTCGACTGGGAGCGCGCGTACGCGCGCCAGTACCGGATCGAGGTGTCGGAGAACGGCACGGACTGGCGGACGGTGTGGTCCACGGACGCCGGGGACGGCGGGTACGACACGGCGGAGTTCGCGTCGACGTCGGCCCGGTACGTCCGGATGCACGGCGAGCGGCGGGCGACCCAGTGGGGCTACTCGCTCCACGAGCTCGCGGTCCACAGGGCCTGAGGGGCCCGAGGCCTCCGGAAGCTGAACGGGTGCGGGGCCGGACGGATCGACGGGCGATCCGTCCGGCCCCGCTCCCTCGGCTCAGCCCCCCTCCACTCCCGTCCAGTCGGCGGGGATCCGGGCGAGCCGTACGCGCTGGGGATGGTCGCCGACGTCCACGGAGGCCACGCGCCGGCCGGTGGCGAAGTCGATCGCGGTCACCCGGTCGGTGCCGCTCTCGGAGACCACGCAGGACCGTCCGTCGCCGCTCACGGTCGCCCAGTACGGCTTGGAGGCCTCGACCAGTGGGCCCTCCTGGAGCGTGGCGCGGTCGACGACCGTGACGTAGTCGTCCATCGTTCCCGCGACGCAGAGCTTGGTGCCGTCGGGGCTGATCGAGAGGCCGTGATGGCGCGAGTCGTTGACCCAGGTGGTGCGGTCGGGGTCGGTCGCCGGGTTGCCGGGGAGGGCCTTGGCCCGGGTGATCCGGTCGGTGGCGACGTCGTACTCCAGGAGGCCGTTGTGGAAGGAGACCTGGAAGTAGAGCTTCTTCTCGTCCGGGCTGAAGACCAGCGGCCGCACGGCGTCGGAGAGGTCGCCGCGCCCGAAGGCGTCGAGGCGTTCCCGCATGTCGATGACACGGACGGTCTCGAAGGTGCGGGCGTCGACGACGGTGATGCGGCGGTCGCCCTTGGTCCAGTCGAGCCAGGGGGCGTCGAGGGCGGTGGTGACCTCGCCGATGGACATGTTCCACAGGAGTCCGTCGGAGGTGAAGACGTTCTCGTGCGGCTTGTCGCCCGTCTTGAAGGAGCCGAGCTGGCGGCCGGTGGCGATGTCGAGGACGTGGACCGTGTTCGCCGTGGAGGCGGAGACCGCGACCCGGGTGCCGTCGGGCGAGACGGCCATGTGGTCGGCGCGGTAACCAGCCACGGGGAAGCGCCAGTTGACGCGTCCCGTACGCAGGTCGAGGGAGACGACGTCGGCGAAGCTGGGGCGGGAGACGACCATGGCGGAGCCGTCGGGGGTCGCGTACATGTCGTCGACGAACTGGTCGTGCCCCTCCCCCGGCCCGCTGCGGACGCCGAGGAAGAAGGCGAGTTTGACGGGGTTCAGATAGATCTCCCGGAGGCGTTCCTCCTTGTCGGGGATCACGTTCAGGCGGCCGATGCGGTGGAAGTCGCCCCGGGAGGCGATGACGTCGGCCGTTCCGTCCCAGTTGTTGCCGACGAACATCGCCTCGCGCAGCTCCGCCGACGCCGGCCCCTCGGGGGCGGCGGAGCCGGTACCACCGGCGGTGGCGACGAAGGCGAGGGCGACCGCGACGGCGGTGGCGAGGTGCCGGGTACGAAGCCGGCGGGTGCTGGACGTACGGGAAGGGGGCATGCGGGGTCCTTCTTCCGGCTGGCAGGGGCGGCGCGGAGTGGCGGCTTACCCGAAGTAACCATGTACATGTCAATTCTTGCAAGCCCTTCTCACGCCTCGCTCTTCTCGCCCTCGTCCCGCTCGGCCACCCCGTGGGAGATCATGGGATCCGGAACCCCGAAGGGACGGAACCGACGATGAGGCACCGCAGTGTCGCCGACCTGATGACGCCCACCGCGGTGGCGGTGCAGCCCGGGACGTCGTTCAAGGAGATCGCGCGGCTCCTCGACGAGTACGGCATCACCGCCGTCCCCGTGGTCGACGAGGAGAACCGGCCGGTGGGAGTGGTCTCCGAGGCGGACCTGCTGCGGCGCCACACGGAGAAGGACGGGCCGAGCACCGCGGAGGCCATGATGTCGAGCCCCGTCGTGACGGCCCGGCCCTCGTGGACGGCCGTCGAGGCGGCCCGGCTGATGGAACGGCACCGGGTGAAGCGGCTGCCGGTGGTGGACGCGGACGGGCGGCTGATCGGAGTGCTCAGCCGGAGCGATCTGCTTCAGCTGTTCCTGCGCAGGGACCGCTCGATCCAGGAGGAGATCCGCGAGGACGTGGTCGTCCGCATCCTGCGCCTCTCCCCCGCCGCCGTGCACATCGACGTCGACGAGGGCCGGGTCACGCTCAGCGGCACCCTCGACCGCGTGGGGCTCGGACCGATCCTGGTCCGGCTGTGCGAGACGGTGGACGGGGTGGTGGAGGTCGAGGACCGGCTGACGTACGAGCCCGGGCCACCGGGCGGGGAAGCGACGCCCCCGCCCGCCGCGCGTGGCGGTCCCGTCAGGAGACCGCCTCCGGCCAGCCGTATCCGGGCCCGGTGTGCTGGGGTACGGTCCCCGCGCCCACCGCCTCCATCTCCCGGTTGGCCTCGCGCATGAGCTTTCCGGCCAGGTCCTTCATCGCCCGGCTCGCGGCGAGCTCGTCACCGATCGCCGGCACGTCCACGTCCGCCGGGTTGCACCGGGCGGATCCGTGGCCCGTGAGGGTCGAGGTGCCGGTGCTGAGCCGCGCTTCGGCACTGGTCCTGCCGCTCTCCTCGACCAGTTCGACGCCGACCGTCCATTCCAGGGTGCGCGTCATGGTCCGCCTCCTCGCACACAGGGCCACGCGGACCGGGGCGCGGCCCCTTCTCCGATATCTCCAGGATCCACCGGCCGGGGCGTGGACGCACGGGGAGTCGGGCTTCGTGCCGCCGATCCGGTCCGCCGGCGCCTCGTGGGCGTCCCCGGGCCGAGCCCGTCCGCCGGGGCCCGCCCGTGGGCGTCCCCGGCGCGCTCGGTCACCCGGGTCTTCCCGACGGTCGGACCGAGTCCCGACGGGTCACGCCGAGTCGCCGTTCACGACGAGGACGATCTTGCCCGTGGTGCGCCCGGTCTCACCGTGGGCGTGTGCCTTGGCCGCGTCGGCCAGCGGGAAGACCGCCTCGACGTGGGCGCGCAGCGCGCCCGACCGCACGAGGTCCGCGACGGCGTTCATGCCCGCGTGGTCGGCCTCCACGAGGTGGGTCTCCACGCGCACGCCCCGGGCGGCGGCCTTCGCCGCCTCGTCCGGGTCGGTGCCCGGCAGCAGGGAGACGAGGGTTCCGCCGGGGCGCAGGACGTCGAGCGACCGGACGCGGGTGTCGCCGGAGAGCGTGTCCAGGACCATGTCGACGTCGTGGACCACCTCGGCGAAGTCGACCGAGCGGTAGTCGACGACTTCGTCCGCGCCGAGGGAACGGACGAAGTCGTGCTTGGGGGCGCTCGCGGTGCCGATGACGTACGCGCCGCGGGCCTTGGCGATCTGGACGGCGACGTGGCCGACTCCGCCGGCGGCGGCGTGGACGAGGACGCGCTGACCGGGACCGACCGCGGCGATGTCGACGATCGCCTGGTACGCGGTGAGGGCGGCGAGCGGCAGGGCGCCGGCCTGGACGTGGTCGATGTCGGCGGGCTTGTGCGCGAAGGCGCGGGCGGGCCCGGTCACGTACTCGGCGTGGGAGCCGACGCCGTTCGGGTAGGGCAGCATCCCGAAGACCTCGTCGCCCGGCTTGAACACGGTCACCCCGAAGCCGACGGCCTCGACGACGCCGGAGACGTCCCAGCCGAGGACGAGCGGCAGACGGTCGAGGAACAGGCCGGCGGAGCGGTGCTTCCAGTCGGTCGGGTTGACGCCGGCCGCGTGGACGGCGACGAGGATCTGGCTCGGACCCGGCACGGGCCGGGGCAGCGTGACCTCCGTCAGCACCTCGGGGGTGCCGTGGGTGTTCTGGCTGATGGCGCGCATGGTGGCGTGGTTGGTCATGCGTTCAGCCTCGCCTTCCAGGCGGGCACGGACCATGGCATGATTGCCATCTTTCGACGAGATCGTGCCAGCGGGTGGATCGGCTTCGCGCCGCCCGCGAGATCGTCGGCCGTCACGGAAAGGGTCAGTGCCATGGGAGATGCCCATCGTGTCGTCGTCCTCGCCCTGGACGGGGTGTATCCCTTCGAACTCGGCATCCCGAGCCGGGTCTTCGGGTCGGCGGGCGGGCGCTACGAGGTCCTCACGTGTTCGGTGGACGGCCTGCCCGTCCGGACCAACGCCGACTTCTCGGTGACGGTCGCGCACGGGCCGGACGTGCTGCGTACGGCCGACACGGTGCTGCTGCCGCCGTTCGACACCTCGCTCATCTCCCGCGAACTGCCGCCGGGGTTCGCCGAGGCGCTGGCCTCCGTGCCGGCGGGGGCGCGGCTCGTGTCCATCTGCACCGGGGCGTTCCTCCTCGCCTCCGCGGGGCTGCTGGACGGGCGGCCCGCCACGACCCACTGGGCGCTCGCGGAGGTCTTCCGCTCGTGGTTCCCGAAGGTGGCGCTCGACCCGGACGTGCTCTTCGTCGACGACGGCGACGTCCTGACGTCCGCGGGCGCCGGTTCGGGGGTGGACGTCTGCCTGCATCTCGTACGGAAGGACCACGGCGCCGCCGTCGCGAACCAGGTGGCGCGGATGTGCGTCGTACCGCCGTGGCGGGACGGCGGCCAGGCCCAGTACATCGAGCGGCCCGTGCCCGAGACGACGGCGAGCGGGACCTCGGCGACCCGCCAGTGGGCGCTGGAGAACCTGCGGGAACCGCTCGCCCTGAGCGAGCTGGCCGATCACGCCCGGATGAGCCTGCGGACGTTCGCCCGCCGGTTCAACGAGGAGGTCGGCATGAGCCCGGGGCGGTGGCTGATCCAGCAGCGGGTGGCCCGCGCCCGGCAGCTGCTCGAATCCACCGACCTCCCGGTGGACGACATCGCGGGAGAGGTCGGCTTCGCCACCGGGACCTCGCTGCGCCAGCACCTCCATGCCTCCATCGGGGTCACTCCGCTCGCCTATCGGCGTACCTTCCGCGGCAGGGCGGGGGCGGCGGCCTTGGCGACCGACGACTGAGTCTTTCCGCAGGCGGGAGGCGTGCGCCCGGTCCCCGGATATTCCCCGGAACCCATCGGACTTCCCATGGCAGCCATTGGATTCCTCATTGGAAAGGCCTCCGGATCGGGGCTACGTTCGAGGACATCGCCACACCGACGGTCTCGGACCGGGACGCCGGGTGCGCGACGACCTCGCTTCGGGCCAGGCCCTGGCCCGTACCTCCTGGGAGAACCCACATGCCCAAGATCCTTTTCGTGATGACCGGCGCCGACCACTGGACCCTGGCCGACGGTACGAAGCACCCGACCGGCTTCTGGGCCGAGGAGGCCGTCGCCCCGTACGAGGCGTTCACCGCCGCCGGGTACGAGGTCGTCGTCGCCACCCCCGGTGGTGTCGTGCCCACCGTCGACAAGAGCAGCCTCGCCCCGGAGGTCAACGGCGGTCAGGAGGGCGCCGACAAGGTCGCCACCGCGCTCGGCTCGTTCATCGCGCTCCAGCGGCCGGTCCGTCTCGACGACGTGGACCTCACCGACTACGCGGCCGTCTTCTACCCGGGCGGCCACGGCCCCATGGAGGACCTCGCCGTCGACGCGACCTCGGGCAGGCTGCTGACCGAGGCGCTGCGCTCCGGCAGGCCGCTGGCGGTCGTCTGCCACGGCCCGGCCGCTCTTCTCGCCGCCACGGACGCCGACGGCGTGAACGCCTTCGCCGGCTACCGCGTCGCCGCCTTCACCAACGACGAGGAGACCCAGTCCGGTTTCGCCGACAAGGCGAAGTGGCTCCTGGAGAGCCGTCTCGTCGAGGCCGGCGTCGACGTCCAGGTGGGCGAGCCGTGGGCGCCGAACGTCGTCGTCGACCGCAACCTCATCACCGGCCAGAACCCCGCCTCGTCCGCCCCGCTCGCCGCCGAGGTCCTCAAGACCCTGCGCTGAGGCTCTCGCGGTTGCCCGTACGACTGCCGTACGGGCAACCGGACAGCCGGGCCGCCTCGCCGACCGGTCACCGTCCAGGTCCAGGTCCAGGTCCAGGTCCACGTCCAGGTCCACGTCCACGCCATCAGGAAAGCCGTAGTCTTGCGAGGTGAGGCATACGGATTCCGATGGGCCGGTCGGCGGCGGTACGCGACCACAGCCGGCGACGGCGCCCGTGGCGGACCTGAATCTGCTGCGTACCTTCCTCGCGGTGTACCGCTCCGGCTCGTTCACGGCCGCCGCCGGACTCCTGGGGCTCTCGCAGCCCACCGTGACCACCCAGATCCGGGCCCTGGAGCGGCAGACGGGTCGGGAGCTGTTCGAGCGCCTACCGCGCGGCGTCGCCCCGACCCCGGTCGCCCACGACCTCGCGGCCCGCGTCGCCGCACCGCTCGACGCGCTCGCCGCCGCGGCCGGTGATGACGGCGCGGCGCACGAGCGGGCCGCCCCCGTCCACCTGGCGGGCCCCGCCGAACTGCTCTGTACCCGCGTCCTCCCGGCTCTGGCCCCGCTGGCGGCGGAAGGAGTACGGCTCCGCGTCACTCCGGGCCTGACCGAGCCGCTCCTCGACGAACTGCGCGCGGGGCGCCATGACCTGGTGATCGCGACCTACCGGCCGCGCGGGCGGGCCCTGACGGCCGTACCGCTGATGGACGAGGAGTTCGCGCTGGTCGCCGCACCCGCGTGGGCCGAGCTCCTCGGGGCGCGGCCTGCCGAGGAGTGGCCGGCCGCGCTGCACGGCGTCCCGCTGGTCACGTACGCGGAGGATCTGCCGATCGCCCGCCGCTACTGGCGGCACGTCTTCGGTGCCCGGCTGTCCCGCTCCGCCGCCGTGACCGTGCCCGACCTGCGCGGCGTCCTGGCGGCGGTGGTCGCGGGAGCCGGCTTCACCGTCCTGCCGCGCTACCTCTGCGAGGCCGAACTGTCCTCCGGCGCCCTTGTCGCCCTCCACCGTCCGGACGATCCGCCCATCAACACCGCCTACCTCGTTCAGCGCCCGGGACGGGCGACCGGTTCCGATGTCGCGCGCGTCCGCGACGCGCTGGTCGAGGCGGGCCGCGCCTGGTGATCCGCGTCGGCGGCGGCGCGCCGCCAGGCGCCCTCGCGGAGCAGGCGCAGGCCGTTGAGTCCGACGAGGACCGTGGAGCCCTCGTGGCCGAGGACGCCGAGGGGTAGCGGCAGGGTGCCCAGGAGGTCCCAGAGCACCAGGGCGGTGATGAACACGCCCGCGATGACGAGGTTCTGCACGACGAGCCCGCGGGCGCGGCGGGAGAGCGCGACGACCGTGGGGACGGTGGCGAGTTCGTCGCGGACGATCACCGCGTCCGCGGTCTCCAGGGCCAGGTCGGAGCCGGCGCGTCCCATGGCGATGCCGGTGTGGGCGGCGGCCAGGGCGGGCGCGTCGTTGACGCCGTCGCCGATCACCAGGACCCTGCGTCCGGCCTTCTCCTGGTCCTGGACGGCGGCGACCTTGTCCTGGGGCAGGAGTCCGGCGCGGACGTCGGTGATGCCGACGCCGGCGGCCAGGCGGGCGGCTGCGCGCGGGTTGTCGCCGGTGAGGAGCATCGGCGGGGTGCCGGTCAGTCCGGTGAGGGCGGCGACGGTCGCGGCGGCGTCCGGGCGCAGCCGGTCGGCGATGCCGAGGACACCGGCCGGTACGCCGTTCACCCTGACCAGTACGGCCGTGTGCCCGTCGGCCTCGAGGTCGCCCGCCACGGCGGCGGCGCGGGCGGAGGACGCGTCTTCGGCCCCCTGCAGGAGCCGGGCGGGCGCGCCGACCTCGACCAGGTCGCCGCCGACGGTGGCGGTGACGCCGAGGCCGGGTGTGGAGCCGAAGTCCTGTGCGGGCACGAGCTGTTGACCGCGGGCGTGGGCGGCCTGGACGATCGCGCGGGCGAGCGGGTGCTCGCTGGGATGCTCGGCGGCGGCCGCGAGGGCGAGCAGCCGGTCCTGGGCGGCACCGCTCTCGTAGGGCTCGCGCTCGTGCTCGCGCTCGCGCTCGCGCTGAGGGGAACTCGGTGCGCCCAGGACGCGGACGGCCGTGACGCGCGGGGTGCCCTCGGTCAGCGTGCCGGTCTTGTCCATGGCCACGACGTCGACCTGTCCGAGCCGCTCCATCACCACGGCGGACTTCACGAGTACGCCGTGTCGGCCGGCGTTCGCGAGGGCGGAGAGCAGCGGCGGCATGGTGGCCAGGACCACGGCGCACGGCGAGGCGACGATCATGAAGGTCATCGCGCGCAGCAGGGCGGAGGTCAGCTCCGCGCCGAACGCCAGGGGGACGAGGAAGACGGCCAGGGTGGCCGCGACCATGCCGAGCGAGTACCGCTGTTCGACCTTCTCGATGAACAGCTGGGTGGGGGCCTTGGTCTCGGAGGCCTCCTCCACCATCCGTACGATCCGGGCGATCACCGAGTCGGAGGCGTCCCGCTCGACCACGACGCGCAGCGCGCCGGTGCCGTTGAGGGTGCCGGCGAAGACCTCGTCGCCGGCCTCCTTGACGACGGGCAGGGGTTCGCCGGTGATGGTGGCCTGGTCGACCTCGCTCGCCCCCTCCGTGACACGGCCGTCGGCACCGACCCGCTCGCCGGGGCGGATGACGATGACGTCCCCGACGACGAGGTCCCCGGTCGGCACGATCTCCTCGGTGCCGTCGCCGAGGAGCCGGGTGGCCGTGGTCGGGGCGAGGTCGAGCAGTCCGCGGACGGAGTCGGCGGTACGGGCGGTGGCGAGCGCCTCCAGGGCGCCGGAGGTCGCGAAGATGACGATGAGGAGTGCCCCGTCGAGGACCTGCCCGATGGACGCGGCACCGAGGGCGGCGACGACCATCAGCAGATCGACGTCCAGGGTCTTGTCCTTGAGGGCCTTCAGGCCCTCCCACGCCGGTTCCCATCCGCCGGTGAGGTAGGTGGCGGCGAACAGCGGGCCCCATGCCCACGCCGGGGCACCGAGGAGGTCCAGGGGGAGGCCGATCAGGAACAGCACCAGGGCGGCCAGGGCCCAGCGGGCCTCGGGGAGCGCCAGCACGCGGGTGCGGCGCCGCGCGGGCGCCGTGCCGGCGGAGGCCGGGGCGGGCTTGGTCAGTGTGGAGGCCATGACAGAGGGAGTCCTTCACGGGGAGGAGTCGTACACCCCCACCGTACAGGAACACTTGAACATCCATTCATGTATCGGTTTCCGTAGGATGTCATCCATGGGCCACGGAGTGAACGCACCGGACAGCAGCACGACCCCGCGCACCCGCCTGACCAGCGAGAACGCACAGCAGGTCGCGACCACCCTGCAGGCGCTGTCCACACCGTCACGGCTCCTGATCCTCGCCCGCCTCCGCGAGGGGCCCTGCGCGGCGACCGAACTGGCGGCCGCCGTCGGCATGGAACAGTCCGCCTGCTCCCACCAGCTCCGCCTGCTGCGCAACCTGGGCCTGGTCACCGGCACCCGCGAGGGCCGCTCCGTCGTCTACGCACTCCACGACGACCATGTCGCCGGCCTCCTCGACCAGGCCCTTTACCACGTGGAGCACCTCCGCCTCGGCATGACGGACGCGACTCCCGGGGCGAGTTGACGCACCCCGACCCCCGTGCGGCGGCGCGCCCACGGGCGAGGATTCGGGCGGGCCCGGGAGGCACGGGACGAGACCCTGCGCATCGACGTCGCGGTCACGGAGTCACGGCTGTTCCCCATGGTGTCCGAGGCCGAACCGACACAGCGACCGGCCGCCGGTGCGTGAAGTCACACCACGCGAGAGGCCGGTTCACGGCGGCACGCCCGTGAACCGGCCATCGCGTCAGCTGTGCGACGGGCCGGCGCGTCAGGCGCTGCCCTCCGCGCCGGTCGGCCTGGTGTGGCGGACCAAGGCCGAGCCGGCCATGGCAAGGACGGCCGCGACACACAGCAGGGTGATCGCCTTCGCCGCGGAGAACGTGGAGCCGAGGCTGCTGTTCAGCAGATCGACGCCACGGGCACTCGCGAGCGCGTGGAGCGCGATGAGGCCGACGGCGAGGCCCGCGGCGGCGGCCCAGACGATCATGGTGTCCCGTATCGCGAGCCATGCGCCGCAGACCAGGCAGAGCACGGTGACGACCACGGACAGGGTCTCCGCCTGGCCGCCGGACCGCATTCCGGCGAGGTCCGTGGGCAGTTGGATGAAGCCGCAGACGATGAGCGCGACGGCCGCCGGCCAGCGGAGCGCCGACCGGAGGGCAGGGGAGACGGTGTGGCTGCCCGGGCCCACGGCCAGGGCGCCGTCCAGGGCCGACCTGGGCCTTCTCGCAGACCCCCGCGCTCGTTTCGGGGAGGCGGTGACGACCGGGACGCCGTCCTTGCCGGCCTTCACACGGCCGACCTCACCGGTGCCGGCTCGCCGCTTCCGGGCGTCGTCCCCGCCGACGGTGGAGCGCCAGTCGCCGCTGTCGGCGCCGAGGATGCTCACCAGCTGCACCACGTCCTCGATCGGCCGGCCCACGGCCGCGGCGCGCAGCGTGGTCTCGGCCTGCTGGAGGTCGTACCCCGACGCGTTGAGCAGCGCGAGCAGGTGCCGCACCTCTTCCAGGGGCCGGGAGACGGCGGCCGCGCGCAGCGCCACGTCGGCGGGGCTGGACAGCTGGCCTGTCTCCTTGAGCCGGGCGACAAGAGCGGCGACCTCCTCCACCGGACGCTCGGTGGCCGCGGTCGACAGGAGAGTACGTATCGCCTCGTCGCCGGACTCGGTCGGGGCGTCCGGCTCCTCCGGGGCGGCCTTCGGCTCCACCTCGGGCTCGGGCCTCTCGGACAGCGTCCGGACGGCCTCGGCGGGAGGCGTGGTGGGCGGAGTTGGGGTATACGGCGTACTGGGAGCCGCGTGCGGGGATACGGCGGCGAACCTGGAGTCCGGCGCCTTGGCGGACCCGGCTGTCCGCTCGTTCTCGTCTTCCGCCGGATTGGTATTGAAGTGGTCGGGGGTCATGTCGCGGGCTCCGTTCGTGGAACATCCGGTAGGCGTCCACCGTGTCTGTCTCGTGTTGCGCCATCACACGCACACGTGATTACTAATAGTGCGCACTTTGTGACACTGCGCCATCCGAGATGGTCCCCGCTGAGCCGATCGGGCGAAAAGGGGCGCCACACCGGGCTGCCGCCACGGCCCGCGTGAGCGGGGCGGGCCATCAGCCGATACGCTCCCGCGCCCTCCGCGCCCTCCGCGCCCTCCGCGCCCTCCGCGCCCTCCGCGCCCTCCGCGCCCTCCGCGCCCTCCGCGCCCTCCGCGCCCTCCGCGCCGAAGAGGGTCCCCTCCCGCGGAAGTTCCGCGGGAGGGGACCTGGATTCCCGGCTTCAGCTCTCCGACGGGGTGAGCACCACGAAGTCCGCGTTCGACGGGTCGAGGCAGACGGCCAGGCGGCCGACGCCTTCCGCGTCCTCCGGCCCCATCTGCACGCTGCCCCCGTTCTCGGTCACCTTGGCGACCGCGGCGTCGCAGTCGGCGACGGCGAAGACCGGATGCCAGTACGGCCGCCCGTTCGTCAGCGCGAGGTCCTCCTTGCGGAGCTCCATGAGGCCCCCGTGCATACGCTCGTCGGGAAGCCCGGCGGGCGTGATGAGGGAGTACGTGCCTCCGCCTCCGGGCGCCGGCATGTCGGTGAACCGCCAGCCGAGGATGGTGCCGTAGAACTCCTTCGCGGCCGAGGCGTCGCTCGTGTACAGCTCGGTCCAGGACAGCGAGCCCGGCTGGTCCACGAGGTCGACGCCCTTGTTCGTACCGGGCTGCCAGACGGCGAACTCGCCCCCCATCGGGTCGCTGAACTGCGCCATCCGGCCCCACTCGTCGAGGTCCCTCGGCGGCACCCGCACCCTGCCGCCCCCGTTCTGCACGGCCCGGGTCGTGGCATCCGCGTCGGTGACGCAGTAGTAGATCATCCAGGCCGAGCGCGCGCCCGCCTCGGTGAGCTTGCCGAGCCCGGCGACGACCTTGCCGTCCTTCCGGAACATCCCGCCTTCCATCTCCTCCCCCTCCCCTTGCCCCTCCCCCGGCTCCTCCCCCATGGACTCGTACTCCCACCCCAGCACCGCGCCGTAGAACGCCGCCGCGGCCGGGACGTCCGGGGCGCCGAGGTCCAGCCAACAGGGGGAGCCGGGGACGAAGTCAGTGGTGATCACAGCGATTCCCTTTCGCAGATCAGGTGTCACCTCAGCGTGACACCGGGCACTGAGACCTGCCCGTCGGCCGGTCCCCGTGTCAGGCCGAGGGGTGGACCTCGTGCACCAGCGCGGCTCCCAGGGGCGTGCGGCTGTGCCGCACGGAGGCGCCCCGCCGTTCCGTCACGACGAGACCCGCCGCGCGCAGTGCGGCGGTGTGGCGGCTCGCCGCCGTGGTGGAGACGTGGAGACGTGCCGGGAGCAGGTCCTGGGGGTCGGCCGGGAGCGGCGAGGGACCCCGCTCGTGCTCCGTCCGGAGTTGGGCGCGAATCGTGGACGGCATCGGGCCGGTGAGGCTGGTCCACGGCGTGTGGGCGTGCGGGTGGTAGAGGTGGAGGAACCCGCAGAACGCGCCTGGTCCGTAAGTGGCCGCGATCTGCTTGTAGTCCGCCGGGAGCGGCGTGCCGAGCGATCGTTCGACGGTCGGCCACTTTGTGGTCGGTGCGGTGGGTGGGGGCGGGCAGAGGCTGATGAGGCGGTCGATGTCGGTCATGGAAACGGTCCTCGGCGGTGGCGCTGTTGTCGGCCGTGAGCGGCTTCGGTGAGTGGTGAACGTCGGTGAGTGGTGGACGTCATCCTGCCGCCGCATACGGCACCGCCGGCGTGAGCTCCACGAGAGGCCCGGTGTCCGTTCGCCCCGTCCTCAGGGCGTGTGGACTTTGAGCGGACCGCCCGGTCGGCCACCATGGGCTCATGAGCCACGGATTCGAGACCCGCACCCTGGACGTCAGCACTGGCACATCAGAGACGGTCTACGACCTGACCCGGGAGTGTGCCTCCTTCCTGGCGGAGGTCGCGCAGGGCCGGGACGGACTCCTGAACGTCTTCGTGCCGCACGCGACGATGGGTGTGGCGCTGATCGAGACCGGCGCGGGCAGCGATGACGACCTGCTGACCGCTCTGCGCCATCTGCTCCCCGCCGACGAACGGTGGCAGCACCGCCACGGAAGCCGGGGGCACGGCCGCGATCACGTGATGCCGGCGATCGTCCCGCCCCACGCGACCCTGCCCGTGATCGGCGGCGAACTGGCGCTCGGCACCTGGCAGTCGGTGTGCCTGGTGGACACGAACAAGGACAACCCCGAACGCCAGGTACGGCTGAGCTTCCTGGGGTAGCTCTGGCTGCTCACGTGTCGAGCGCGTCGGCGTACAGAGTGAACAGGCGCAGCTCGGGGGCGTCGGGGGCGCTGCCGGTCGCCCGCGCCTCGCGGAGGTGTCTCCAGCAGTCGGCGGCCAGGCGGCGGGCCTGGCCGCCCGGCCAGGGAGTGGGCAGGAGTTCGGGTGGCAGGAGGGGGTCGGGGGTCATGGCCGCCGTGAAGAGGGCGGCGAGTTCGATGGCCGTCGTGAGCCGCGCGGCGTCCGACGGAGCGGGCCCCTGAGTGAGTCGGGTGAGGCGGGACTCGGCGAAGGACGCGAGCTGCCGGTGCCGGGCGGCGATCTCCTCCAGGGGCCACAGCGCGGCGGCCAGGCCCCGGGGGTCGGTGGTCCTTCCCATTCGCAGGTCCGTGGTGGTCAGGCAGGTGAGGCTGTCGAGGACGCCGAGGTGGTCGGCCTGCGATTCGACGAGGTCCGTGACGGGGTTGGCGGTGACGTACAGGCCGCTCTGGAGGGGTGCGGCGCCGAGGTGGAGGAGGCCTTCGCGCAGGGTGTCGCGGGCGGCGCGACGGGATTCGGGGATGGCGAAGCCGAACAGGTGCCATGTGCCGTCCCACGGGGCGAGCCCGGCGTCCTGCCGGTAGGCGTGGCGGACGTAGGCGGCGTCCGGAGCCAGGGATCCGGTGACGTCGGCGACGGCGCGGAGAGTGGCTTTGCGCCCGCGGCCTTCCTGGGTGAAACGACCCTCGTCGACGAGGCGTTTGACGCACAGCCGCACCTGTTGGTCGGTCATGTGGAGCAGATGGGCGACGGTGTAGAGCTCGCCCGCGTCCACGGTGCCGTCCTCGCGCACGAGGGCGTGGACGAGCAGCCGGGTGGGGATGTCCGGCGCGTCGGACCCGCCCGGGGCAGGGTCGGGCCCGCCCGCGCCAGGGTCGGTGGCGTGGTCCGTGGTGCTGGTGTTCATCGTGCCTCTCCCGCGCCTGGCGCGTCCGCCCTGGTGACCTGGCGGTGCATGGTCGTGACGGCGCTGAAGCCCAGCAGACCGCGCAGGCAAGGGGTCCGCTCGGTGCGGACGGCGGTGAAGCCGTGCCGCTCGTACAGTGCCTTGGCTCGGGGGTTGACGTCGATGACGTCCAACCGGATCCGTCGGCAGTCGTGCTCGGCGGCGAGCGTCGCCATGTCCCGCAACAGCAGGCTACCGATGCCGGAGCCGCGGTGCGCCGCCTCCACGGCGATCCCGTCCATCACGAGTTCACCCTGGGCGGGTTCCCGCTCGAAGAGGGCGAGGATCGCCAGCCGAGGCAGGCCGCGGAGCGGGCCGTAGGTCGACAGCACGTCCTTCACGCCGCCGCCGGTGAGCCCCCGGCCGCCGATCCTGTAGCCCGCCACGCCGACCACCCGGCCGCCTGCGAGCGCGGTGACGCCCCGGTCGTGGTGCAGATGGGCCGCGATGAACGCCCGCCCCACCTCGGGTGGGTTGAGCGCCGGACCGAGCTTGCGGCCGAACGCCTCCCAGTAGAGCGCCGCCACCTGCTCCTCGCTGCCTGCGGGTATCCCCCGGCGCAGGACCGGTCGGCCACCTTCCGCCGGGTGGGCCGTTCCCTCTGTCGTCTCCATGCCACCCCTTCCGTAGAACCGACTCACCCTTCTCGATCGAGTGTAATACGCTCACTCTGAATACGAGCGTTTTTGATGCGAGCGATTGGGTGGAGCATGTTCGCGATTCGTCGGGCGCCGGGGCGGCGCAGAGGGCGGTGGGCGGTGTGGCCGCTGGTGGGAGTCCTGCTGGTGAGCGCCGGGGTGGCGGTGTGGCAGAACACGTACGCGCTCCGCGAGGAGAAGGTGTCGTTACGGCACGACGGGAAGCTGCTCGACGGGGTGCTGGCCATGCCCGAGACGGGTGACGGGCCCTTCGGCCTGGTCGTCTTCGTGCACGGCGACGGTCCGGTCGACGCGACGCACGAGACGTTCTACCGACCGCTGTGGGAGACCTTCGCCCGGGCCGGATACGCCTCGCTGTCGTTCAGCAAGCCCGGTGTCGGCGGCTCGGAGGGGAACTGGCTGGAGCAGAGCATGGCGGACCGGGCGGAGGAGACCCTGGCCGCGGTGGCCTGGGCCCGCGGGCGTCCGGAGATAGACGGCCGCCGCATCGGCCTGTGGGGAGCGAGCCAGGCGGGCTGGGTCCTGCCCAAGGTCGCCGCGGCGGACCGGCGGCTCCAGTTCGTCGTCGCCGTCTCCCCGGCCGTCAACTGGCTGCGGCAGGGGCGCTACAACCTCCTCTCCGAACTGCGCCGGGACGGCGCCGGCGCCGAGGAGCGCGACGCGGCGCTGCGCAGGCGGGAGACCACTCTGGGCCTGCTGGGGCGCGGCGCGTCCTTCGCCGAGTACCGCGCCGCGGTCGGCGACGTGGGCGACATGACCGCCGCCCGATGGTCGTTCATCGCCAGGAACCACCGGGCGGACGCGACCGCGGACCTGCGCGCCATGCGCGGCACGCCGGTCCTGTTGGTGCTGGCCGGCCACGACGTCAACGTCGACGTCGCCGACACCGAAGCCGTCTACCGCGGCATCCTTCCGGCGGCGTCCCTGACGGTGGCGCGCTACCCCGACGCCGCGCATTCCCTGGTCGACCACGCGGTGGAGAGCTCGCGGTGGCGCCTGACACTGACCGCCGTCCTCGCCCCCAGGAAGCTGTACGTCGGTGGGTTCCTGGCCGATCAAGCACGGCTGCTCCGGCGACTGGGTTCCGGAGAGGGGCCGGCATGACCGGCGCGACCGAGACGACTGCCGTGAAGGACAGGCACGTCGGGCGTCTCGGGGCCGTCGACGCGCTGCGCGGATTCGCCCTGTTCGGCATCCTGATCGTGAACAGCACCTACCTGGCCTCCGCTTACCACGGCACCGGCGTGGAGGACCCCGGCGTCGGCGGCCCGCTCGACGATGCCGTGCGCGCGATCGTGGCGACGTTCTTCGAGGCGAAGTTCTTCCTGCTGTTCTCCTTCCTCTTCGGCTACGCCTTCACCCTGCAGCTCGCCTCCGCCGACCGCGCCCGAGCGCGGTTCGTCCCGCGGTTCCTTCGGCGTCTGACCGGACTGTTCCTCCTGGGGGTGGTCCACGCCGTCGTGCTGTTCCCCGGCGACATCCTCACCACCTACGCCGTCCTCGGGCTGATCCTGCTGGTCTTCCACCGCATCCGGCCCCGCACCGCCGTGCGCACCGCCGTCGTGCTGTTCGGTGGCACCGCCGCCGCGTACGCGCTCCTCGCCGTCGCGGTCACGCTGTGGTCGGCCCACGCCGGTCTGGACGAGGTGGCGGCCGCGGCCGACGCCGCCCGGGCCACGGAAGCCCTGCGGGGCGACGCCGCCTCGGTCGTCTCGGCGCATCTGGACCAGCTGGCGGACGTCGTGTTCATGCTGGCGTTCTTCCAGGCCCCGGCGGCGCTGGCCGCCTTCTTCCTCGGCCTCGCCGCCGGCAGGCACCAGGTCCTCAGTGACATCACGGGCTACGGCCGCCTGCTGAGGCGTCTTCAGGCCTGGGGCTTCACCGTGGGGCTCGGCGGAGGCGCGGTCTACGCCCACGCGAGCCTCGCCCATCCGTCGACCGCCTATCAGATCCTCGCGCTGGGGGTCGACGTGATCACGGCGCCGCTCCTGGCCGCCGCGTACGCGGCCACCGTCCTGCGCCTCGCGAACGGCCGACACGGCAGGACCGTGATCGCCGCGCTGGCTCCGGCCGGTCGGATGACACTGACCGACTACCTGACCCAGTCGCTGGCATGCGCCCTGCTGTTCACCGGCTACGGAGCGGGTCTCGTCGGCCGTGTCCCGCCCACGGGCGTCGCCTCGATCGCCCTGACGCTGTTCGCCGCCCAGGCACTGGCAAGCCGCTGGTGGCTCGGCCGCCACCCGTACGGGCCGGCCGAGTGGGGACTGCGGGCCTGGACCACCCTCTCTTGGCCCGACTGGAGAACCGGTCCGAGACGGGGCGACAATCCGGCGCGCTCCGTTCAGTCCGGGTCAGTGGCCCGTCGAGCTGCCACCAGGCCCGACTCGTAGGCCGCGATCACAGCTTGCGCTCGGTCACGGGCGCCGAGTTTGTCGAAGATGCTGCTGATGTAGTTCTTCACGGTGGAGACACTGATCTCCATGGTGCTTGCGATCTGCTTGTTGTCCAGGCCGGTGGCCACGAGGCGCCAGACCTCCACCTCGCGCGGGGTGAGACCGGAGGTCCTTTGTGCGGCGGGCCGTCGGTGGTTCGGGGGCGCCACCTGTTCGTTCCTGACATAGGTGGAGATCAGTCGGGTCAGCAGACGGGGCGCGACGGCGGCCTCGCCCGCACGGACCGTGCGGATCGCGGCCACGAGATCCTCGGGCGAGCTGTCCTTGGGCAGGAAGCCGTAGGCGCCGGCGCGCAGGGCGGCGACCACGTACTCGTCCATGTCGAAAGTGCTCAGGGCGAGCACCCGGCACTCGGGAAGGTCACGAGCCAGTCGCTCGGTGGCGGCCACGCCGTCGAGGACGGGCATCCGGATGTCCATCACGACGACGTCGGGACGGTGCTCTCGGGCGAGCACAAGGGCCTGCTCGCCGTTCTCGGCCTCGGCGACCACGGAGATGGACGGCGAGGGGCCGAGGATCAGGGCCAGTCCCCGCCGCACAAGCGGCTGATCGTCCGCGATCAGTACCCGGATCATCCGCTCGCCCACGGCATCGTTCTCGGTGTCTGTCCGGATCACCGGTCAGTCCTCCTTGTCCTGGCCCGTCGGAGCTTCCAGCGGCAGGCTCGCCACGACCCGGAAGCCGGCCTCGGGCAGGGGACCGGCCTCCAGCGCTCCGCCGTGCAGGGCGACCCGTTCACGCATGCCGATCAGACCGTATCCATCGCCATGCCTGATGCCGGGGGCGGGGGCGGGCGCGGACTCTGCCGCGTCCCTCGCGCCCTGGTCGGTGACGGACACACGGACGCACTCGGGTAGACAGGTGAGGCGGACCTTCACCGGAACGTCGGGCCCTGCGTGCTTACGGGCATTGGTCAGTGCCTCCTGGACGATCCGGTAGAGGGTGAGTCCGACCACCGGGGACAGTCGTCCATGCTCGCCCTCCACGGTCAGCTCGGTGGGCTGTCCGGCCTGCCGGGACTCCTCGATCAGGCGGTCGAGGTCGGCCAGGCCGGGCTGCGGCGCCTCCGGCGTGCCGTGCCGGCCGGTCGCCGTGTCCTCGTCGGTCCGCAAGACGTCGAGGAGCTGCCGCATCTCGCGCAGGGCCAGCCGCCCCGACTCCTCCAAGGTGACCAGTGCCTCGCGGACGACAACGGGGTCGTGGTCGAGGTTGGCGCGGGCGCCGCCCGCCATCAGCTGCATGGTGGTGATGCGGTGGGCGACGATGTCGTGCAGCTCCCTGGCGATGCGGCGGCGTTCCTCGGCCACCGCCCGGTCGGCAAGGAGTCGGCGGTTGGCCTCCGTCTCCCGCTGCCACCGGTTGACCGCGAGGCCGGTGGCGGCGATGAGGCAGGCGGCGAGGCAGGCGCTGATCACGTTCATGTACCCGCGCGGGGCGGCGAGATCCGGGGTGAGCAGGGTGACGCCGATCGCCCCGGTCGCCAGGGCGGCCGTCGCCCACGAACGGCCGGTCCGGGCGGCCGAGTAGAGGGCGACCGCGAGGGTGGCGCCGAAGTGATGGCTGATGGATTCCGTCAGATTCAGCAGCGCGACGAGCACCAGGCTGACGGACATCACGGCGAGCGGGAAACGGCGCCTCATGAGCAGCGGCAGCGCGGAGACGGTCACCAGCAGGATGCCGGGAGCTGATACGGGATCACCCTTGACCTGCGCGAACGCGGTATATCCGATGAGGTCCACGACGGCTGCGCCGACGGCCAGCAGGGCGTCGTTGCGGGTCCACGGCAACGCGTCGGCGTCCGGCGGGTCGGGGTGCCCGCGCAGTTCCCGGCGCGATGGCGGAGCGCTGTGACGCGTCGCCATGTCGGTCCCCTCCCCCGTTGTTCTCCGCTGTGCTGCCGCACGTCCCGCCCGGCATCGGCAGCCGGCTCCCGCCATTGTCCCCGCCTGCCGACGGCGCCGGCTCCGCCCCGGGAAGGAGATCGGACCAGGAGCAGGGTCCTGGTCCGGTGGAGGGACAGGTCCAGGGACCCGTACGGCATCTCGTCCCGCACTCCGACGGTCCGCGCGCATTCCGGTGATGTGCTGGAAGGGCACTGTCCGAGATCGCCTACGAACGGAAGTCCTCGTGATTCGCGCCCTGACCGGATTCTCGACGAGAAATCCATGGAAAGTCATCACCTTCTGGGTGCTGCTGGGAATCGGACTGGGCCTGGTGGGTCAGGCACTGGTGTACCGGGTCACCGAGAGTCAGCTCGGTGACTTCCTGCCGGAGAAGTACGACTCGGCGGCGGCGCTGAAGGTCGCCGAGGACAAGTTCGGGATCAAGCCGGACGCCAATACGGTGACCATGCTGGTGAAACGGGCCGATGGAAGGCCGCTCGGCGCGGCCGACGAGCAACGTGCGGAGGCGGCCGCGGCGGCTCTCGGCAAGCTTCGCGTGACCATGCCGAAGTCCGACGACGCCCCAGACCTCCTGACGAAGGACCATTCCCAGACGCCGAAGATAGGCACGGTGGTCCTCGCACCTGCCGGAGAGGTGGCGCCCGGCGCTTTCGCACCCCGCCGCAGTTTCATGCTCTTTTCGATCAGCTTCTCCGGCAATGCGAACGACCCTGGCCTGCAGAATGTGTTCAAGGAATTCCGAAGTACCGCTTCCGGTATGTACGAGCAGGGCGGACTTCGCCCAGGCTTCACCGGCGGTCTGGCCGACGTCGTCGACAGTCGCGATGCGGAGAAGACCACGAGCACAGTGGCCGGGGCACTGACCATCGGCCTGATCGTGCTGCTGAACGTGCTGGTGTTCCGCAGTGCGCTGGCGGCGCTCCTCCCGCTGCTGGCGGTCAGCCTCGTCGGCGGGGCCGCCGCGGGTGCGGTGGTCGGCACGGCACTGCTCACCGGGATCACACTGGACCCGAGCACACCGCAGCTGATCAGCGTGGTGTTGCTGGGCATCGGGGTCGACTACTTCCTTTTCCTCCTGTTCCGCTTCCGTGAGCGGTTGCGCGCGCAGTCCGAGCGCGAGGCCCGCGAGATCGTGGGTGAGGTGACGGGGCGGGTGGGCTCCGCCATCACCTCGGCGGCACTCACCATCGTCGCCGCCTTCGCCACCCTCGGTCTGGCCGGCTTCGGGCAGTTCCGGGTGCTCGGCCCGGCTGTCGCGATCTCCGTCATGGTGATGCTGCTGGCCAGCCTGACCTTCATGCCCGCCCTGCTCGCGGTCACCGGCCGCAGGATGTTCTGGCCCTCCGGCACCCTGAAACGCGCTCCGCGTGAGGGTTCGGCCGGCCGCTTCGGCGACATCGTCGCCCGGCGACCGCTCGCCGTCATGGCCGGCGCGATCGTCCTGCTCGGTGCGCTGGCCGCCGGGATGGCCGGCATGAAGATGGACTACGGCACCGGCAGCGGCGGCTCGAACACATCGGCCGCGGCCACCGCGGCGGAGATCTCCCGCACCCTGCCCGCGGGGGTGTCCGACCCCACCGAGGTCTACGTCACCAGCGGCGACGGCCGCGCCCTCGACCGGCACGGCGTCGATGTCCTGGTCAAGGCGCTCGGCCGCACGCAAGGCGTGGGGCAGGTGACTCCCGTCGCATACGACAAGGCGGGCGATGCCGCCCGGATCGGCCTCTACCTGACCGCCGACCCACAGAGCCAGCAGGCACGCGACCTGGTGTCCGGTCCCGTGCGGGCGACCGTCGCGGCGCACGTGCCCGCGGGCGCCGAGGCACACGTAGGCGGCACGGCAGCGATCTTCGCGGACATCTCCGCCGCCGTCTCAGAGGACCTGCAGCTGGTCTTTCCCGTGGCAGCCGCCCTCATCTCGCTGATCCTGCTCGTCCTGCTGCGCAGCGCCCTGGCACCGGTGGTGCTCATGGTCTCCGTCGGGCTCGGCTTCGCCGCCACGCTCGGTGCCTCCGCTCTGCTGTTCCAGCACGTGCGCGGCGAAGCAGGAGTCAACTTCACCCTGCCGCTGGTGCTCTTCCTGTTCGTCGTCGCCCTGGGAACGGACTACAACATCCTGATGAGCGACCGCATCAGGGAGGAGATGGAGCGCCCCGGCCCGGCCCGCGCGGCGGTGGCACGCGCCGTACGGCACACGGCGCCGGCCGTGGCCACCGCCGGACTGGTGCTGGCCGGTTCCTTCGGCAGCCTGGCGGTGAACCCCGCTCCGTCCACCCAGCAGATCGGCTTCGCGACCGCCCTCGGCATCCTGCTGTCGGCGTTCGTTCTGTCCGTCGCGCTGGTCCCGGCGCTCGCCGCGCTGCTCGGCCGCTCCCTGTGGTGGCCCGTCCGACCCGGCCGCACCGCGAGGCAGCCCTCGGCGTACGAACCGGGGCGTCGGGCCGGCGAGACGGGCCCCGCCGCGGTCCCGTACGACCGCGCCGGCACGAACTGATCGCCGCGCCGCCGCCTTCGCGCTCCCGCACGTCCACCACCGCGAGGAAGTCGCGGGCGAGCACCGCGACCTCGTACGTCAGCTTCGGCCTGCAGTTCCTCGAAGATCCGATTCCTCGTTCCCTTGCTGTCGGCCGCTTGTTGACGGGCCCGCGATCGTGGAGTCGATCGCGATCAGCCAGTCCACCTCCGACGACATGTACGCAAGTGATCACCTGCTCCAGGTCTGTCTCCCTGCCCATCTGGGTCCGAATCGGCCCGTCGCGGTCCGAATCCTCCACGTCGCCATCTCGGGTGCACCGACGAGGCGGCCACAGCGACCCAGGACGGCACCAGGGGCCGAGCCGCTCGGCGATGGTCCGCCGACCGGCCCGGCCCCAGGGCGGCGGGTGCCTGAGATCACCGGGACGGGGACGGCGGACGAGGCACGGGAGAGGCGTGGCGGGTGTCCAGGCGCCGGCCCGAGCCGCTGCGGCTGGTCGCCGAGGAGACCGGCGCCCTTGCCCGTACCGTGGGACCTCGGGGACCCCGCCGCCGTGGCCTCGCTCGTCGAGACGGCGGTCAGCACGTACGCGAGGCTCGACGGTCTGGTACTCAACGCCGACATCGGGCGGGCGGCGCGGTGGTCGCGGTGGCCTCGGTGTACGCCCTGCGCAACGCGTCGGGAACGCCGCCTACGCCACCTCCAAGACGGCGCTGCTCCAGCTGTGCCGCTCGCTCGCGGTCGACTACGGCGGCGCGGGGCTGCGCGCCAACACCATGTGCCCGAGCTGGGTGCGCACCGACATGGCCGACCGCCGGACGAACCGGTTCGTCGAGGAGGCGGGCCTGGACGGGGACGGTCTGGAAGCGGCGTACGAGGAGGTGACCCGGGTCCTGCCCGCCGGGCGGCCCGATGAGCCGCACGAGGTCGCGGAGGCCATCGACTGGCAAGCCACAGGACCTGAACCTCAGCGGCATCCAGCAGAACGCGCTGACCAATCCTCTTCCCAGACCGCTGAGATGTTCCGCGGCGAGTGACGGCTGGGCGTCCCCGGTCGATTCGCGGAGACGTGGAGCTCCCCTCGCCGGGGTCGACGCCGGCCCACGGAACCACCAACTCGGCTTGCCCCGGGCGCCGGTACGATTCGGGCGCGCCGACGGGCGGAACTTCGACTCGGCTTCGTTTCTCCCTCGATCACGAAGAGGCGAAACCGCCCCAGGCGTACACCCATGCGGGCCCTTTTCGACACCCCCATGGCGGAGGGCCGCCGCTGCCCGGGTCGGCCCCCGGCAACGCGGCGAGCATCACGAGGGCCGTGTCCGGGGTCGGCCTCGCACACCGGCGTCGACACGTGCGGGTGACACCGTCTGATTACGCCGTTCGACATGCGGCATAACGCCGAACTGGGCGGTGGACCTGCATGCCCCCCTCAAGGCACCCGCCGATCAGCCCAGCCTCCGAATTGCCTCCACGAAAACGACTACGTATGCCCATACTCTCGTTCTGCGTCTTACGGGATGACTCTGCTTTTCGGATCGTCAGGTCATTCCGCCATTCGACTGTCCGTGCGAGCGGATCTCGAGGCTATTCCGCTTCTCATTCCTGGAGAACACATGCGCGTTGTGGTGACCGGTGGCGGTGGTTTCCTTGGGTCACACCTGTGCGAGTCGCTTCTACGGCGCGGCGACTCCGTGGTGTGCCTCGACAATTTCTCGACGGGCGACCCCGAAAACATCGCCCCTCTCCTCACCCACCCGGCCTTCGAGTTCCAGCACGCCGACGTGAGCGTGTCCGTGGAGGTCGCCGGCCGCGTCGACGCCGTCGCGCACCTGGCATCCCCGGCCTCCCCGCCCGACTATCTGCGCCACCCGCTGGAGACACTCGCGGTCGGAAGCCGCGGCACCGAGAACGCCCTTCGCCTGGCCCTGCGTGACAGCGCGCGCTTCATCCTCGCGTCGACGAGCGAGATCTACGGCGATCCGCTGGTCCACCCGCAGGAGGAGACGTACTGGGGCAACGTCAACTCCATCGGCCCGCGCAGCGTCTACGACGAGGCGAAACGATACGCCGAGGCGGTCTCCGCCGCGTACCGCCGCACGCACGGAGTCGACGTCGGCATTGCCCGGATCTTCAACACCTACGGCCCCCGCATGCGCCCGCACGACGGCCGTGTGGTGTCCAGCTTCATCACCCAGGCCCTGACCGGCGAACCGCTCACCATCTACGGCGACGGCGGGCAGACCCGCAGCTTCTGCTACGTCGACGACCTGGTCCGCGGCCTGGTCGCACTCATCGACTCCTCCGAACCGGGACCCTTCAACCTCGGAAACCCGGTCGAGCGCACGGTGTCCGAACTCGCGGGCATCGTGCTGGAGATGACCGGCTCCTCCTCCGAGGTGAAGCACCACCCGCTGCCGGTCGACGACCCGGTCCGTCGCCGCCCGGTCATCACCCGCGCGCGCGAGGTACTGGGCTGGGAGCCGGAGATCGACATCACCGAGGGCCTGCGTCGCACCGTCGCGTACTTCGGCGCCCACGCGGATCGCCTGGCCGTCTCGGCCTCGGCGATCCGCGGCGGCCAGGAGGATGCGATCCCGCTGGCCGCGGCGATGCCGGAGCCCCTCGCGCCCCAGACGATCCCCGGCCCGGCCGGCGCCGCCCTCGGCGTGGCGTCCTCGGCGCCCGGGGCCACCGTCGCGGGTGGCTGATCCACGCGCCGCGGCAGGCCTCCCGCCGGTCCCGCCGCGGCCCCGAGTCCGTCGGGGCTCCTCACCCGGCCCCCTCACCCTGTCGCACCGCCTGGAGAACCTGCTGCCATGACGTCGTTGGAGCAAGGTCCCGCCCACGGGACCGGCACCGTCCAGGAACCCCCGCTCCTCTCACCGGCTCCCGGCTCGCCGGCGGAGTGGGAGGCGCTGGGCGCGGAGATCCACGCCCTGTCGAACGGCGCGGTGGCCTCCATCGGCCCGGACGGCCCCGTCCTCGCGCGCCCGGCACGCGGACTCACCACCCGCCCGTCCAGCTTCGTCCGGGCGTTCTCGCCCGCCAACCGCTTCCTGGTCGCGGTGCTGTCCCTCGGCTGGGCGGCCTGTCTCGTGTGGTTCTGGGTGTGGTGGCTCGAGCCGTCCCACCGCATCGGCTGGACCGGGATGGCGATCAACAGCGCCCTGCTGCTCTACCTGGCCTATCTGCCGGTGCACTTCCTCGTCGCGCTGATCCGGATGCGGCGCTTCGACCCGGCCGTCGAGGTGCCGGAGGTGCGCACCGCGTTCGTCGTCACCCGCGCCCCGTCCGAGCACTGGGACATCGCACGCACCACCTTGGAGGCGATGCTCGACCAGGACTACCCGTACGCCTACGACGTCTGGCTGTGCGACGAGGACCCCAGCGAGGAGATCGTCGACTGGTGCCGGGCCCATGGCGTCGGCGTCTCCTGCCGACGGGGCCGCGCCGACTACCACAGGGCCGACTGGCCGCGGCGCACCCGGTGCAAGGAGGGCAACCTCGCCTACTTCTACGACCACTGGGGCTACGAACGCTACGACGTCGTCGCCCAGCTCGACTGCGACCACGTGCCGCACCCGCGCTACCTCGCCGAGGTCGTCCGGCCCTTCGCCGACCCGGCCATCGGCTACGTCGCCGCCCCGAGCATCTGCGACGCCAACGCGGACCAGTCGTGGGCGGCCCGCGGCCGCCTGCAGCGAGAGGCGCTCTTCCACGGCCCCGTACAGCTCGGCTACTCCGCCGGACTCGCTCCGCTGTGCATCGGCTCCCACTACGCCGTCCGCACCGAGGCGCTGCGGGACATCGGCGGCCTCGGCCCGGAACTCGCGGAGGACTTCTCGACGTCGTTCCTGCTCAACTCGGCCGGCTGGCAGGGCGCGTTCGCGATCGACGCCGAGGCCCACGGGGACGGTCCGATCACCTTCGGCGCGATGATCACCCAGGAGTTCCAGTGGTCGCGCAGCCTGGCGGTGATGTTCTTCGGGATGCTGCCGCGTCACCTGAGCCGGATGCCCGGAAAGCTGCGGCTCCGCTTCTCCTGCGCGCTGCTGTACTACCCGCTGCTGGCCCTGACCACGGTGATCGGCGTCATGCTGCCGCCGATCGCGGCGCTCACCGGCGTTCCGTGGATCAACGTCAACTACTTCGAGTTCCTGGCCCGCTTCTGGACGATGTCCGTCTGGCTGATGCTGCTCACGCTGCTGTGCCGCCGGCTCGGTCTGCTGCGCCCCAAGGACTCGCCCGTGATCAGCTGGGAGATCTGGCTGTTCGGCCTGGCCCGCTGGCCGTACGTGGCCTGGGGCGTGGGGGCGGCCCTGATGCAGAAGCTGCGGCCCCGTCCGATCACCTTCAAGGTCACGCCGAAGGAACGCAACGGCCTCGAACCGCTGCCGCTGCGCGCCGTGGCGCCCTACCTGCTGATCACGCTGTTCCTGTCCGGTGCCGCCGTCGTCGGCCAGTTCACCGGCCCCGCCTTCGGCTACGTGTTCCTCTGCATCCTCGGCGCCCTCTCGTACGCGGCGGTGACCCTCGCGGTCTGCTCCCTGCACATCGGGGAGACGGCGCGCGCCGCCGGCGTCCGGCGGCGCCGGGCCCTGCGCACCGCTGCCGTCCCGCTCACCGCGGGGTTCCTGGCCCTGATTCCGCTGGCGCTCGCCGTCGGCGTCTTCCCCACCTACATCGCCGGCTTCTACGCCTGGTGACGGCCCCCGGGCCGATCGAGAAAAGAGGTCCCCCGTGCCCCAGACCGTCCTGGTCACCGGAGGCGCCGGTTTCATCGGCAGCCACACCTGTGTCGAGCTCCTCCGCGCCGGCCACGAGGTCGTCGTGCTCGATGACCACTCCAACAGCTCGCCCGAGGTCCTCGATCGGGTCGCGAAGATCGCGGGCCGCCCCATCGCGGCGGCCCACGTCGCGGACGTACGCGACCGGTCGGCCCTCGACACCGTCTTCTCGAGCCACCCGATCGACGCGGTGATCCACTTCGCCGCGAAGAAGGCCGTCGGCGAGTCGGTGCGGATCCCACTCGTGTACTACGACATCAATGTCGGCGGCACGACAGCCCTGGTCTCGGCCATGCACGACCACGGCGTGCACCGGCTGGTGTTCTCGTCCTCCTGCTCGATCTACGGCGACGTCACCACGGTCCCGCTGACCGAGGAGTCGCCGGCGGCGCCGACCAACCCGTACGCCACCACCAAGTGGACCTGCGAGCAGTTCCTCGCGGACGTCTGTCGTCACGTGCCCGAGCTCCGGGTACTCGCGCTGCGGTACTTCAACCCGGCCGGCGCCCACCCCACCGGGCTCCTCGGTGAGGACCCGAGCGGCGTGCCGAACAACATCATGCCGTTCCTCACCCAGATCGCCGTGGGCCGCCGCGAAGAACTCAGCGTCTTCGGCGACGACTTCCCCACCCCCGACGGCACCGGGATCCGCGACTACGTCCACGTCGTGGACGTCGCCGAGGGGCACCGCGCAGCCCTGGACCACATCGACGACGAGCCGGGCATGCGGGTCTTCAACCTCGGCACCGGGCGCGGCGCGTCCGTCCTGCAGCTCGTGCGCACCTTCGAGGAGGCGTCGGGGCGGCCGATCCCGCACCGTGTGACCGAGCGCCGCCCCGGCGACGTCGCCGAACTCGTCGCCGACCCCACGAAGGTCGCCGCGGCCTGGAACTGGACGGCGCGGCGCGACCTGGCCGCCATGTGCCGTGACGCGTGGACCTTCCAGCAGCAGAACCCGTACGGCTACGCGCCCTGACCCGTCGCGTCGTACACCCCACCCGCGTTCAGACAGGAGAACACCGCATGCGGTTGACCGTCATCGGAACGGGCTACCTGGGAGCTGTGCACGCCGCGTGCATGGCCGACATCGGGCACGACGTCCTCGGCGTGGACGTCGACGCCGAGAAGATCGCGGCCCTCGCCGAGGGCCGTCCCCCCTTCTACGAACCCGGCTTCGACGAAGTCCTCACCCGGGCCCTCGACTCCGGACGACTGCGCTTCGGCACCAGCCTGCGGGAAGCGGCGGTGCACGGCGAGGTCCACTTCATCTGCGTGGGCACTCCGCAGCAGGCCGGGTCCCACGCGGCCGACCTGCGGTACGTCGACGCCGTCGTCGACGGGCTCGTGCCACACCTGCCGGCCTCGTGTCTGGTGGTCGGCAAGTCCACCGTGCCGGTGGGCACCACCGCGCGCCTGACCGCCCGGATCGCGGGGATCGTCCCGGCGGGCGTACGGGCCGACGTGGCGTGGAACCCGGAGTTCCTTCGGGAGGGCTACGCGGTCGAGGACACCTTGCGGCCGGACCGGATCGTCGTCGGCACGGTCGGCCGGGAGTCGGACGAGACGCTGCGCCGGTTGTACGCCCCGATGCTGGACGCGGGCGTCCCGTACATCGGCACCGATCCGAGCACGGCCGAGTTGGTGAAGGTCGCGGCCAACTCCTTCCTCGCCACGAAGATCTCCTTCATCAACGCGATGGCCGAGGTCTGCGACGCCGCGGGCGCGGACGTGGTCACCCTCGCCGACGCCCTCGGCCACGACACCCGGATCGGCCGGCGGTTCCTCAACGCCGGCCTCGGCTTCGGCGGCGGCTGCCTGCCCAAGGACATCCGGGCGTTCACCGCCCGCGCCCAGGAGCTCGGCGTCGGCCCCGCGGTGGCCTTCCTGGACCAGGTCGACGAGATCAACGAACGGCAGCGGACGCGGACCGTCGCCCTCGCGCGTCAGCTGGCCGGGGGCGACCTGACCAACCGCCGGGTGACCGTTCTGGGCGCCACCTTCAAGCCGAACAGCGACGACGTGCGTGACTCGCCGGCGCTGGCGGTGGCGGCGGAACTGCACCGACAGGGCGCCGACATCCGAGTGCACGACCCGGAGGGGACCACGAACGCGCGCCGCAGCCACCCGGAACTGCGTTGCGAGACCGATCTCCTGACGGCCTGCCAGGGAGCGGAGCTCGTTCTGCATCTCACCGAGTGGGGGCAGTACCGCGAGCTGGACCCCGTGAAGCTGGCGCGGGTGGTCCGCAAGTCGGTTCTCGTCGACGCGCGCAACGCGCTGGCGCACGACGAGTGGCGGGCCGCCGGCTGGACCGTGAAGGCGCTCGGCCGTCCGGCGCCGACGGACCGGCCTCCGGCCGCGCGGGCGGGGAAGCCGCTGCGGGCCACGATCGCCTCGCCGGCCGTCGAGACGGGCCACACCGACCTCCCGTCCCCGGCGCTGCCGACCGGCAGGGCCTAGGCTGTGTCCGGAAAGTCATGGGAGCGTACCCGGAGGCAGGCGAGTGTGACCGTGGCTTGGCAGGAATGGACGGCTCGTTTGTCGTAGCGGGTGCCAGGGCCCGGTTCCGGTCGCGTAGCCGATCACATTGCGGCGCCGGCAGGCGGCCCGGTCGAGACGGCAGAGCGGCTCGCCGCGACGGATACGCCCGTTGATCTGGTCGATCCCGTCGGGCAGCGTGCGGGCGACGGCGCGTCGCCCCGGGCATGCGCGGCTCCCGGCGGCGGAGCAGCCACCCTTGAGGCCGCCCCCAGCACGCCGGCGCCGCTCCGCCCGCCCGGTTCTCGACCGGGCGGGCGGAGCGGCGCCATGACACGTCCGGTCGCCTAGAACAGGACGTCGCGCGGCAATGCGCCGAAGAGATCGACGGGAGCCGGCGCGCGCCGGCTCCGGAACTTCGATGTCCGGCTCAGAGCGCGGGGGCTACTGCGCGGCGCCGGGCCGCAGGGCGTTCGGGAGCCGGTTGCCGAAGTAGTCGACGGGGCCCGCGTCGGCACCCGAGGCCTGCGGGCCCATGCTCACGGACGCGTCGTCCTCGCAGCGCGGCACCAGGTTCTCGGCCCCGGCCGGGTCCGTGACGGGTACGGTCATGGCGCGCAGGCACGGGTCGACGCCGGTGCCGGTCGGTTCACCGTCGAGGAGCTCCTGGCCGGAGGCGGTACGCCAGTCGGCGAGGTCGCCGAAGCGCCTGCTCCCCCAGGTCAGGGACCAGGGGCCCATGCTGTGGTAGACGTTGCCCCGCAGCTGGTGCGTGCCGGGAAGGTACGACGACTCGGCCTCGATCAGGGGTCCTCCGTCGGTGGCGAGGATGTTGTCGTGGACGCTCACGCCGCTCATGCCGTCCCGCAGCCGCAGCGCCGGGGGCCGGTCTCCCGCCGTCTGCGCGGAGGAAAGATCCCGCGTCCGCATCACGACCGTGTTGTTGTAGATGTCCAGGTTCTTCATCCGGGAGCCGTAGGCGACGATGCCGCCGTACTCGGGGAGCTTCCGCGCGTCGTCCCAGCTCATGTTGAAACGGACGACGTTGTCCCGGTGGGCGCCGGTTGCCTGTCCGGAGTAGACGAGGAACCCCGGCCCGTCGTTGCCGTAGGCGAGGTTGTACTGCATGACCGAGTGGGACACGTTGTTGTCGAGGCCGAAGCCGCCGCCGTCCACCCGGGATCCGGTCCGGTTCCGATAGGAGCGGTTGTTCTCCAGCACCACGGCGGTGGAGTCGTACACCCAGATGCCCTCGGGACCCTCATCGGCGTCGGGCGAGGAGCGTGCGCCGTTGTCGTGAGCCACCGAGCGCAGCACCTTCGCGTCCCGGACGCTGCCGAGGGTGATGCCGCTTCCGGTGTTGCGCTTGTGGCTGGCCGGGTCGCCGGTGTTGGAGGCCGCCGTGACCCGCTCGATCCGCAGCCCGGAATGCGCGTAGACCGGGTTGTCCGCCTCGAACTCCGGTCCGTAGAAGGCGAGTCCGGCCTCCAGGTTGTGGTGCACGGAGACGTCACTGATGCGCACGTCACTGTAGCCCGTGACCGCGTCGCCGTCCGCACCGACGCTGATCCCGTTCTGGAAGCCCCGCGCCTCCACGTTCGCGATCCTGACGTGGGCGAGCCTCCGCTTCCCGGGGCGGGTGGCACGGAAGGCAATCCCGACCCCTTCGCGCAGTGCCATGCGGTCGCCGACCAGTGCGATGTTCCTGATCTCCACACCGGCGGTGTCGTGCACGGTGATGCCGGAGGTACCTCGGGGCGCAATCGTGGCCCGGCCCGGGCCGTACGACTCGATCACCACCGGCCGCGCCGCGCTGCCGGCCTCGCCCTCCTCCAGGGTGACAGTGCCCCGGAACCGCTCGCCACCCTTGAGCCGGAGCCTGTCACCGGGCCGGAACTTCGCCGTGTTCGCGTGGTCCAGGGTCCGCCAGGGCTTCTCCGGCGACATGCCGTCGTTCTCGTCGTCGCCGTCCGGACTCACATAGAAGGTGAACGGACCACCGCTCGCGGGGCGGGCAGGCCGGTAGACCCCCGGCACATCACACCCCGTGAGCAGCAGGAGCACCATGGCCGAGACTCCCGCCGCGGCCCTCGTCGTCCGGCTCCGCTTCACCGCGTTCACGCGTACCCCCTGGGGACGTTATAGCGCCATATAGGACATATGAAGCAGCAGCCTGCCAGAATAGGGACATACGAAACGCCGACGAACGCGCGGCATCCGAGTCACGTGTGAAGCGTGACGGGACGGCGGCGATGGCCGGGCGGCACAGAGCGACAGCCAGACGGGCGTACTCCGCGCGGTCGCGCGGAGGGATTCCGATCCGGCGTTCGACCGGGGGTCATGTCGAGGCCGTCGTACGGGTGGCCCTCGCAGCCGTCGTGTGTGACGCAGTCCCACCGTGCGGTGAACGGCGCCGACCGGGGGGGGCGGAGAACGGCCTCGATCGCCGCGTGCCACGCGTTTCGCAGCGCGGTGGTCGCGGACCGGGGAGGCCACGGCGTCGTCGGCCCGCGACAGGCCGCCTCCGATCACGACGAGGTCGGGGTTGACGGTGAGGATCAGGGCGGCGAGCCCTCCGACGTCGACCCGCTCTCGTCACAGCTTCGCTCGGCGATCACGCCGGCTGCGTCGGCGCCGCAGTGCTCGCGATGCGTCCTTGGCATGATTCAGTGGGCAGCGGGGGCCTTCGAAGCGTTCGGCACCACTCCCGATCACGTTCCCGTGACATCCCGGTGGCAGAGTTCTAGCCTGGACGGATGCAGGGTGATCTGATCACGCTGTGCCTCGCCGGCGACGTGATGCTCGGACGGGGGGTCGACCAGATACTTCCCCACCCCGGTGACCCCGCGCTGGCGGAGACGTACCTTCGTGACGCCCGCTCCTACGTCGAGCTGGCGGAGGCCGCGAACGGCCCGATTCCCCGCCCGGTCGACTTCTCCTGGCCCTGGGGCGACACACTGAGGATCCTCGACCAGGCCGCGCCCGACGCCGTGGTGCTCAACCTGGAGACCAGCATCACGCGGAGCGACGACTTCGCACCGGACAAGGCGGTCCACTACCGCATGCATCCCGCCAACCTGCCCTGCCTGGCCGCCGCCCGTCCCGACGTGTGCGTCCTGGCGAACAACCACGTCCTCGACTTCGGCCGCCGCGGGCTCGCGGAGACCCTCGACGCACTGGAGGGCGCCGGATTCGCCTCAGCGGGGGCAGGACGCGACGCGGACGGCGCCCGGCGGCCGGCGAGCATCCCCGTCGAGGGCGGCCGTCGCCGGATCCTGGTCCACTCCTTCGGCATGCCGTCCAGCGGAATCCCGCCGAGCTGGGCCGCCACGGCCGACCGAAGCGGGATCGACTACGTGTCCGAGGCCTCGGAGACCGCGGCAGCCGCGGTGGTCGCCCGGATCCGGCAGACGCGACGACCGGGCGACATCGTCGTCGTCTCGGTCCACTGGGGTTCCAACTGGGGCTACACCGTCCCCCACGACCAGGTCCGCTTCGCGCACGCGCTCGTCGACGGCGGCGCGGACGTGGTCCACGGGCATTCCTCGCACCATCCCCGGCCGCTGGAGCTGTACCGGGGCAGGCTCATCGCCTACGGCTGCGGCGACCTGGTCAACGACTACGAGGGCATCACCGGATACGACAAGTACCGGGACGACCTGCGACTGCTCTACCTCCCCTCGCTCGAGCCCGACACCGGCAGGCTCCGCGCACTGCGCATCGCGCCCCTCCAGAGCCGGCGCATGCGGCTTCACAGGGCGTCGGTGGAAGACTGCCGGTGGCTTCAGGAGACCCTGAGCCGGCTCGGCCGCGGCTTCGGCCCGCGCGTCTCGTACGACCCGGACGGCGGCACCCTCACCTTCGACGTCGACGGTCCGCCCGTCCACAAGGACGCCCGGTCGGCATGCTGAGCGGCGGGGACCGGGGGTCCTCGCAAGGTCGGGGCCCATGTGGGGTCAGGCGTACGGGGAGACCGTCAGAGGGCGCAGAGGGCGTCGATGGCAGCGTTGGTCAGGTTCGCCACTCCGGCCCCCGCAGGGCAGGCCATGTTGTACTGGTTGGTCGCGACGGCGGCCTGGGCGCCGTCCTCACGGGTGAGGACGGCGGTGTAGTAACCGTAGACGGCGCCGCCCTTCGTCCAGACCTTGCCGCAGGCGCCCGGGCCGTTCACCACTTCGTGGGCGAGCCCGAAGGACAAGTTGGCCTGGTCGGGGTAGGGGACGAGGGTCTTGAGCTGATCCGTCATCGCCGGGGAGAGCAGGGTGCCGTCGAGCAGCGCTTCGTGGAGAGCCGCCAGGTCGTCGAGGGTGGACACCATCGCGCCCGCCGCACCGGAGAACTGGACGTTCAGGGTGGTGACGTCGACGTAGGGGCGCTCGCCCCAGTAGTAGAGGGGAACGGCGTATCCCCGGACGTGGTTGCCGTACAGCTTCGGATCCGACGTGGGGTAACTCGTGCCGGTGAGGCCCAGCCGGTCGATGAGGCGGGTCTGCACCTCGACAGCCGGCTCGTTGCCCGTCACCGAGCTTTGTCGGGTTGTTGTACGCGTCGACGGTGACCCTGTCGAGGCATTCGGGGACGCCTGAGGTGTGGTTCAGCAGCTGGCGGATCTTGATCTTCTTGCCGTCGTTGCCGTTCCCGGTCACCACGCCCGGCAGCCACCGGTCCACGGTGTCGTCGAGCGACAGCGAGCCCTGATCGGCCAACATCATGGTGAAGGCGCCGATGAACGGCTTGGTGTTGCCCCCGATGCGCACCTGCGCCTTCGGATCCATGGGTGTCCGGGTGGCCCGGTCGTCGACACCCGCTGTCAGGTACCGGCTCGCCCCGTCCTTGCGGAGCAGCGCCGTGGCGCCCGGCAGCGACCGCCGCATCGAGTCCGTCCTGCATCACCGAGTCGGCCGTCTCGGTCGGCGCACCGTGAACGGACCCGGCAGCCGTGACCGTGAGCGCGACCGCCACGGCAAGGGCCGCGCCAACCTTGCGTGTGAGCAACGAAATAGCCATCGTACGAGTGTGGTCGCAGCCGATCGCCACGGGACAGCCGATGCGCAGCCGCGGCTGGAGCAAGCGGCGCAAACCGCGGAGAGCCTAGGCTCCAGCAGCCCGAGGGCGCTTCGACCGGCCCGCCGTGCCATCCGGCTACAGTAGGTGAGCCCGTTGAGTGGCATAGCGAATCCGTGCAGAGAGGGGCAGCGGGGAATGAGTGTGGTGGAGAGCTGGTCCCGCGTAATGGATCTCCTCCGGGAGCATGCTCCGGCCGATCACGCGGACCTGCCCGGCCCGGCCTCGGAGCCGGTACTCGCGGCCGCCGAGGGGCGCATGGGTGTCTCGTTGCCTCAGGACCTGCGGGCGTGGCTGCTGCAGAACAACCTGGATCTTCCCGAGGACGAGGTGGACGACGACGTCGCCTGCTGCGGTTACGACGGGTTCCCGGACGAGGGGAGCTTCTTTCTGGGCATCCGGGCGATGGAGAAGCTCTACGCGAACCACCCCTTGGCCGGTGGGGGCGAATGGCGCGAGGAGTGGATCCCGTTCCTGTCGGATCAGGACGGCTGGACGGGGCGGTTCATCGATGCGAAGGACGGACGTATCGGCAGGTGGTTCGTGGGTGAGCCCACGCTCACCGGCGAGTACGTGTCATTGGCCCACTACTTCGACTCCGTGGCGGAGATGCTGACGAGGATCGGCGCGGGGGACTATCCGGCCTGTTCCGTCGCAGATGGGCGACTTGTCTGGTTGTGAGGCCGCGACCCCGTGAAACACAAGTGCCCCCCGGAACCGAAGATCGGCCGGGGGGCACTTCTCATGGTCCGGTTACGGAGTGGGTGCGGTGAATCCGTCGAGGTCGACCCAGTAGCCGTCGTCCTCCATCAAGCGCTGTTCCTTGATGAAGTCGCCGAACGGCCGCATCGACTGGGTGTTCTGCCAGTTCGACATCGAAGACCGGCCACACGGCTCGTTCCACGTCGGTGGCGTGGCACTCGGGCGCAGGCGGAGCGTCATGGTGTCGTCGGGGTTGCGCGCGACATAGGTCTGGATGCACTCCGCGCCGCTGTAACCGACGGGGTTGGGGCCCGCCGAGTTTCCGGCGCTCTGGGCGGCGTTGGCGAACACGAACTCGTCACAGCTCTTCGAGTCGGTGCGCGGCTCCCCTGCGTCAAGGGACCACTTGTCACTGAACAGACCGGTGCCGCTGTAGGCCTTCCACTTCCTGCCGCAGATGAGCTGACGGTTGCGATCCGACTGGATCTTGCCGGAGCCGTCGACGGACATCTTGTTGCCCAGGTAGGTGAGCGACTTGCCGCTGCTGCGCTGACCCCACTTGATGTTGGTCTTGCGCCACATCATGTCGATGTGTGCCGCGGCCCCGGGGAACTTCTTGGAGTTCATGACGTACGTCGGCTTGTAGCCGGAGAACACGCAGCCGGTACCCGCGCTGGACACCTCGGTGTCGCAGCGGATGTTCAGCTTTGCGCTCTCGAATTCGGACGGATTCACGACATAAGTGCTGTTGACTTTACCGCCGAGAGACAGGTACGGCATGATCGAGTTCTTGGTGGCGCCGCTGGGCGACCACTTGAACCGCGTGGTGACGGTCCGCAGGAGCGTGTCGCCCCTGGCGAAGGTCTTCGACCCGTTCCAGTCGACGCTGGTGACGTCGCAGTAACCGCGGCACTTGGCCTCGAAGTCGAACGTGGCGGTGTTCACCGAACCGTCCATCGACTTCAGCCGGATATCGGCGACCTGTGAGAACTCGCCACTCTTCGGGTCGAGGTAGTACGTCATGTAGAGGTCGAAAGCCGCGCTTCCGACCGGAACGGTGTTCGCGTACTCCGTCATCCCGTAGTCGCTGTGGATACAGGCGGTGGTGCGCTTGCGGGTGAGGGAGTGGTTGGTCGTCGAGCATGTCGCGGTGCTCGTGGCGGCCATCGCCCTCGGCGCCACCGTGGCGGTCTTCGCCGAGGAGCTGCGGGCCGCGGAGAAGGTGCCGTTGGTGATGTCCTCCTCCGGCTCGACCGGCGCAGGATCCGGAGCGGTCGGGTCGGCTGTCATACTGCCGGTCAGCGCCTGACCTTCGTACGTACCCGGTACGAACGCCAGCGCGTCGAAGGCGATGTCGGCAGAACCGTTGCCGCCGTTGAAGTTGTCCAGCCGCACCTCGGGGATCTGGTCACCGAATTCATAGGCGCCCAGGTCCACCCACTTGTTGGCCTGGTTCGCCGTCTGCGAGATCGTCGCCTCCTCTTCCCCTTCGGGCGTCTGGATCCGGTACACGGCGTTGGAGGTCTGCGCCCCGTGGTCGGGGATGTGCGCGAAGATCTTCGCCTGGCGCGTGGTGTTGGTCAGCGGAGCGTTCAGCTTCCACGTGCCGGTCACCTTCAGACGCTCGGCGTTGGCCGGGTTCGACTCTGGGGAGCGGGTGTGCGTGAACCAGAAGTGGTTTCCGTAGCCCGCACCGATCTGATGCGTGTCGATCTTCCCCGGATACGTGGTGACGGTGGTCGGGTTGTCCGTACCGTCGTTGGTGAGATCCATCTGGGTGTCCCACGGGACATACGTGAAGTTAAATGTGCCGCTGGATTTCACCGCCCCGCATCCCCGCTTGGCGTCCACGCCGGCGGGTATGGTCCCGTCCGCCAGATCGTCGACCACCAGGGCGCCGGCGGGCAGAGCCGTGGTGGCGCAGTTCGGCGGGTAGGAGCCGGCATCCGGCTGCTCGCCGTAGGACGTCGGGAAGCGGTGCACACCGTTGCCGCACTTGGCCCCCGTGGTGCAGTTCTTCCACTGCGCTTCGGTGACCGGCTGGTTCCACCAGCAGTGCAGCCAGTGCGGGTTGGTCTTGCTGTCGCCCGCGTCCAGGGTGCAGGCACCCCGGCCCTGGTCGTTGGAGTCGTTGTCGCCGATCTTGGCCGGGTTGCAGTTGTTCGACGCGTTGCAGAACAGGTCGACCGGAGGCTTGGCGCTCGCGCGGTCCGCGTTGGTGGTCCACCATGCGCCCTTATAGCCCGCCTGGAAGTTGCCGGGAGCGAACATTGCTGAGATCGGGCGCGCCGCCCAGCCGATCACCTTCTCCTGGTACGGCCAGTCCTGCGGGTGCGCGGCGTGGCTGTAGTCGTCCTTGGAGGAGTCGGTGGCGTGCTGGAGGAACGGCACGCGGTTGGCCTTCCACAGGGGGTTGGCCGGGTTGTTGGTCCAGCCGACGCCCCAGTGTCCCTGGGAGTCCGCGGTGTTGTAGAAGCCGGAGTTGTACGCCCACAGGGCGAAGAACCAGTTCTCGATCCACTTGGGGTGGCCGCCGTTGATCTTCATCCCGGCGTTGTACGTCTGGTTCCACTTCTCCGACAGGATCCGCACGCCGGCCGCCACGTTCGCGGTGTAGTCCAGCGCGACCGCTTCCTGGGCGACCGTGGACAGGGCGGTCTCGCCCGGCTTGGTCTTGCCCGCCAGGCGCATGCCGTCGGTGGCCTGGGTGATGCCGTAACCGCAGTCGGCGTCGGCCCAGTTGATGCGCCACGGGTCGAGCTGCTCCCCGGAGGCGGCGTAGTCGACGCCGTAGTAGTTTCCGATCAGCGAGTTGGCGGTGACACCGGGCACGGCGAAGCGGGTGGCCTGCCACATGTTGGATTCCTGCGCGGTGATGCCCAGCATCACCTGTGCGGGAATGTGCCACTTGTCGGTGACGTCGGGGTCCTCGTTGTCGAGCTTGCCGTTGGGGTCACCCGCGAGAACGGTCGGCGGGAACAGGCCCTGGGGCTGGTAACCGCCGGCGATTCCGGTGTTCTTCCAGTTGCTGTCGCGGTAGAAGTTCAGCTCACCGACGACGGCCTGGTCCACGGCCCATTCGACCTGGCGCGGTGTGGGCTGGAACGCCTGCTTCTTCACGTCGTTGCGGGCCACCGCGCAGTAGCGTTCCCCGGTGCTCTCGCTCGGGTTGTCGGCCTGCGCGGTGAGGGCCTGGGTCCGGACGGTCTGCGTGGACAGGCCGTCCGTGCTCTCCTTGCCCGTGTCCGGGCCGGAGTCGACCGAGCCTCCGGTGGTGAGAGCGGGGGACAGGGCGTGCCCCTGTGCCTCGTCGCCCACGCGGTGCGCGCCGGGGCGCAGGTCGAGGGTTACGGACTTGCCCGAGTCCAGCATGCGCAGGGCCGTACGGGCGGGGCGCGGCTTGGCGGCGTCCTCCGGGTTGACCAGGGTGGTCCTCCCATCGGACCAGGTGGTGGTCAGGGCCGCCTGGGCGTGGCTGGAGATCGCCGCGCCCTGGGGGAGCTTGCCGGGGTTGTGCACCCGCTTGGGCAGGGCCTTGGACGTGGCGTCACCGGTGACGAACACCTCGCCGCGTGCCGAGCGGGTCAGGTCCCAGGCGTGCAGCCCGCCGGAGGCGACGGTGACGGGGTCGGTCTTCTTGCCCTGCCTCACCTTCGTACGGTCCAGGTGCTTGGCCCAGGCGGCCGGCTTGACGGACGCTTTCTTGTCCAACTCGCGGTCGATGAAGGTGATACCGCCGTCGGCGTCGGCGGTGATCTGGAACGGCACCGTGGTGGTGGACGCCAGGGTCTTCTCTGCCGTGCCGTTGATCCGTACCAGCTTGTTGCCGTGGGCGGCGACGATGCCCGCGTTGGTGGGGATCGCCGAGGTGATCTGGCCGGCGAGCGTGACCGGCTTCGACTCCTTGCCGGTGGCCGCGTCGACGGTGATCAGACGGGTCTGCTGCTTGTCGTCACCGTCGTGGGTGAGCTGGGTGAACACCGCCTGATCGCCCTGGCCGCAGCCGGGCGAGAAGTAGGCGAGCGACGACTGGAACGGCAGTTTGGTGACCTCGCCCGAGGTCAGGTCGACCACCGCGGTGAAGGCACCGCGCACCATCAGCTCGGGCTTGTTGGTGAACATCCGCGGCGCGTACGAGACGGCCGCGTACGTGCCGGACTCGGTGACGCAGTGGTTGCCGATCCAGGTGTCCGAGGCGAAACCGTCCTCGAACAGGCTGGCCACCGTACGGAGTTGGTAGCCGTCCTTCTCCTTGCCCGCAAGGAGGTGGAAGCCGGTGCCGTCACCGGTCGCGGTGACCGCGGTGTCCGCGGACTTCTCGTAGCCCTTGCCGAGCAGGCCGGCGCGGTCCTTCGCGGGGATCGCGGAGGGCTTGAGGGAGAGCTTCTTCTGCTGCTGGGTGGTGTCGCTCCACCCTTGCGCCGCGCCCTTGGGCGGCTTTGGTGCCTCGGCCTGCGCGGGCAGGCTCAGGGGTACCGCCAGCGCGGTGGCCACCACAAGGGTGACCGGCACGCGCAGACGGATACGTATCTGTCTCAACTGTGTTCCTTCTCTGGTTACTTGACGGCCTTCGCGGCCGCAAGGACCTCGCCCATGCGCTTCTTGACAGCGGCAAGCCGGCCCTTGTTCTCCTCGATCAGCCGCCTCTGGACGGCCGACTCCTCCTGGAACCAGACCTCGATCAGACGGGTCTGCTCCTTGCAGTCGATGTCGTCCAGCGCGAGCTCGATCGCGTTCTTGGTGGTGCCGTCGCCGTCGGCGTAGCCCTGCTCCATCGCCCGGTACGGATCGGCGGCCTCGCGGCCCTTGTCCTTCATGCAGGCCGACCAGCTCTTGAGAGTCTTCTGGACCGGCTTCAGCGGCCGGGACTCGGAGAGGCTTGTCGAGGCGAGCCTGGAGACGAAGCCCGCATCCTCCTCGTTCACCTTGAGCCGTCGCTTCGACCAGCCGGCGCAGCCGCCCTCGTGCAGCTTCTTTCCGTTGTGCTCGGCGCGCGCGGGCTGCGGGATCCCGCCGAAATGGCCCTGGCTGCCCTTGGCGCCCTCGGGCGGGGCGAACTCGGGCTTCTTCCGCCCGGTCAGGACCTCCACCTCTATGTCCGACAGCCCCTGCTCGACGGATTCGAGGCTCCGGGTCAGCTCCTTCGGCAGCCCGTACCCGTACCTCTGTGCCTGTGCGCGGTCGCTGAGGCCGTAACGCCGCTCGATCGAGACGGCGTTGCTGTGGGGCGGCGGGTTCGCGCCGGGACGCGGCAGATCGACGGTCAGCCCGTACTCAGACATGCACCGCGTCTGCAGGGTGCGCAGCGCGGTGTCGACGGCGACCTGATCCGCGTAGGAAGGCAGGTAGGCCTCAAGCGGCAGCTCCAGGCCCTTGACCAGTTCGGAAGTGGGCACCTCCGCAGGCCAGTTGGCCTGGTCGATCGGGGCCTTGCCCTTCGCCGCGTCGGAGGCCGATCCGGACGAGGAGCAGGCACCGAGCGTGATTGCCGCGAGCATGACAGTGGCGGCGACGGTCGTTCGCCTGAGGACGTGCATGGGTTTTCCTTCTCTACGTGACGTGAGGGGGTCCACGTGCGTGGCGCATGCCGGCCGCGCTCCTTACGCTCAGCGGGGCAGCGCCTCCACCGGCGTGATGCGGGAAGCCCTCCAAGCCGGCTACAGGCCGGCCGGCAGACCAGTCGTCAGGCCGATGGCGGGCGCGGTTGTCACCGTCATGGAATGGATGACGGGCGTCCAGTCCCGGGCGATCGCGACTCCAACGACAGTCAGCGTGCCAAGGGAGGTACCAACGAGGCCCCCCAGGGCCCCCAAGGTCGCGGATTCCGTGAGGAACTGAGTGGTGATCTGCCGACCGCGTGCTCCCGGCGCACGCCGCAGCCCGATCTCACTCGTGCGTTCCAGCACTGCCACGAGTGTGGTGTTGGCGATACCGACGGTTCCAATGAAAAGGCAGATCGCCGCAAGGAGGAGAAAGAGCTGGTCGAGGTCCCCCGTGACCTTGCCCCGCAGGCTCCTCGGATCCGGCGGGGGGACGGCCTCGAAGTACTGGGGATGAGCGGGGTCGAGCGCCATCGGGGATTCCTGGGCCACCTGGGTCGCTGCTCCCAGACGGGTCGACACCAGCATCTTGGCACCGTCTTGGGAGTACCCCATATGTGCTGTGCCGTTGAGCGCGGGACGACAACAGACAGGAGAAGATGTGCCTTGCGTTCCACATCACCGATCACACCGATCACGGTGAACGCCTCGTCGCCGATGAAGACCGCCGGCTGAGTCTCGACGGTTGAGATACCGAGCCGGGCAGCGACCCCTGACCCAACAACTGCCACACGCTGGCGAGTTCTGTCGTGCCAGGCTGCGCACTACTCAGTCCCCCTCCTAGTCATGTGAATAGGTGCCGCCCACATTGGGTCAACCTCAAAGACAGGCAGACGGCTTCCTTTGATTTCACCCAAGCCGAGGGGGATCGTGCGCATCTGAGCGATAGCCGCACGGCGAGCGTCAACACTCGCATGAGTTGCGATACAGGCCGCACGAGCCCCCCGGGCCTGCTGAAATCCATGTGGATCCACCCTACACTCCGGGGTGACCAATTCAAGATCCATAAAGCCGACCTGTCATGCGATCAGGGGCATACGGGATGACTGCTGATCTTTGGCGTCGCTTTGATGGGCCCTGGACTGCGGAATCCCGAACTCGCGTAAATCTGGGACGAGTTGAGCCGCAGCAGCCGCGGACCTGTTCGAACAAGGGATGCGGCGGTACGAGGCCGCGTACGTGCTCAGGGCGACGCCGCACGCAGTCAGCGGTGCGGGGCTCCGTCGTTCTCGCGCTTGGCCCGACGTAGTGGCATGGGCCCGGTGCCGCATTCGTGATGGTTCGGTAGACGCACGCGCAGGCACAGCCTCCAGCGATCACGGAGTGTCGAGTTCGCCGATCACCACGACCGGGGACCGCGCCTGCCCGGTTCACACCCCTTGTCGCTGAGGTTGAAAGGGTGGGGTGACAGCGGATGTTGGCGGTGCTACGTCATCGTCATGAAGTACGGATGGCGGCGGTCCGACCGCTGCGGGGCGGGCGAAGCGTGAGGCACTGCGCTTCGAGGCCGCGGAGATGTTCGAGCAGGGGCTGCGGCCGCCGGAGGTGGCGCGCAGTTACGGGTGTCACGGAAGTCGGCGTACGCCTGGCACGCCGCCTGGCGGGACGGCGGCAGGCCGGCCCTGACCTTGGGCAGGTCACCGCAGGTTCCCGCGCACCGGGCCGTCGAGCGCGACGAGCAGGCTGTGGCCAGGTGGCGGGCGGAGCAGTGGTCGCGGGTTAGGGAGCGTTCTGTCCTGGCAAGGATGTTTGGGCATCGAGTCAGCGTCAGTACCGCGCAGAACCGCCCCACGCCGCCATGAACCGACCAGATCATCATCTCTCCTCACATGCTCTGACCTGCAAAGACCCTGCCCAGCGGCTTGCCTGCCAGTCTCACCAGGAGGTACCCATGAGGATGCTCATCAACGTTCCCGAGACCGTCGTCGCCGACGCCCTGCGGGGGATGGCCGCCGCTCATCCCGGGCTCACCGTGGACGTGGAGCGGCGGGTCGTGGTGCGGCGGGACGCTCCCGTGGCGGGGAAGGTGGCGCTGGTCTCCGGCGGTGGGTCCGGGCACGAGCCCTTGCACGGGGGGTTCGTGGGGCCCGGGATGCTGGCGGCCGCGTGTCCCGGCGAGGTGTTCACGTCGCCCGTGCCCGATCAGATGGTGCGGGCCGCCGCCGCCGTCGACAGTGGCGCCGGGGTGTTGTTCGTCGTCAAGAACTACACCGGTGACGTGCTGAACTTCGAGATGGCCGCGGAGCTCGCAGAGGACGAGGGCATCCAGGTCGCCAAGGTCCTCGTCGACGACGACGTCGCCGTCACGGACAGTCTGTACACGGCCGGCCGGCGCGGGACCGGCGGCACGCTCTTCGTGGAGAAGATCGCGGGCGCCGCCGCCGAGGAGGGCGCGCCGCTCGAGCGGGTGGAGGCGATCGCCCGCCGGGTCAACGAGCGCTGCCGATCCTTCGGCGTGGCCCTGAGCGCCTGCACCACCCCCGCGAAGGGCAGCCCCACGTTCGATCTCCCCGCGGGCGAGCTGGAGTTGGGCATCGGCATCCATGGCGAACCCGGGCGGGAGCGGCGGCCGATGATGACGTCGGGGGAGATCGCGGACTTCGCCGTCGACGCCGTCGTCGAGGACCTCCGCCCGTCCGGGCCGGTGATCGCGCTGGTGAACGGGATGGGCGCGACGCCGCTCCTGGAGCTGTACGGCTTCAACGCCGAGGTGCAGCGCGTACTCGGCGAACGGCGGGTGCCGGTGGCCCGTACGCTCGTCGGGAACTACGTGACCTCGCTCGACATGGCGGGCTGCTCGGTGACCCTGTGCGAGGTGGACGAGGAGCTCCTTCGCCTGTGGGACGCACCCGTGGAGACGCCCGCGCTGCGCTGGGGCCGGTGAGACGGGGCATGGGAGAGGGGACCGGTATGACGGAGACCTTCGGGGTGGACTTCCTGGTGCGGTGGCTGGCCGCGGTCGCCGAGGTCGTCGACCGTGAGGCGGACCGGCTCACCGAGCTGGACTCGGCCATCGGGGACGCCGACCACGGCGCCAACCTGAAGCGGGGGTTCGCCGCCGTCACCGAGGTCCTGGCCGAGGAATCGCCCGCGACGCCCGGCGCGGTGCTCACCGCCGCCGGAAGGCAGCTGATCTCCACCGTGGGCGGCGCGTCGGGACCGTTGTACGGGACGCTGCTGCGCCGTACCGGAAAGACGCTCGGCGACGGGGGCCGGGTCAGCCGGGAGCAGTTGGCGGAGGCGCTCGGTTCCGGTGTCGTCGCCGTGTCGCAGCTGGGAGGTGCCCAGGTGGGCGACAAGACGATGCTGGACGCGCTCCTTCCGGCCGTGGAGGGGCTGCGGGCGTCGTTCGGGGCGGCCCGCGCCGCCGCCGAGCAGGGCGCGCTCGCGACCGTACCCCTGCGGGCGCGCAAGGGCAGGGCCAGCTATCTGGGCGAGCGGTCGGTGGGGCACCAGGACCCGGGGGCGACCTCCTCGGCGCTGCTGTTCGCCGCGCTCGACGAGGTCGCCCGTACCGAGGGGGCGTCGTGAGTCCCGGGACCCGCGTCGGCATCGTGCTCGTCTCCCACAGTGCCGCCGTCGCGGCCGCCGTGGGCGACCTCGCCCGTGGGCTCGCCGGCGGCGGTGACCTGGCGCCGGTCCTCCCTGCCGGCGGGACCCCGGACGGCGGCCTCGGGACGAGTTCCGAGCTGATCCGCTCGGCGGCCGAGGCCGCGGACCGGGGCGCCGGTGTGGCGATCCTGGTCGATCTGGGGAGCGCGGTGCTCACCGTGAAGGCGCTGCTCGCCGAGGGTGACGAGCTGCCCCGGAACTCCCGTCTGGTGGACGCGCCGTTCGTCGAGGGCGCGGTCGCCGCGCTGGTCACGGCGAGCGCGGGCGGGGACCTCGACGCCGTGGCGGCGGCGGCCTCGGAGGCGTACGCCTACCGCAAGGACTGACTGCGTGGAGTGAGCGAGAGGCCGCACCGCGTGGCGACCGTGTTGTGATGTACCTGGTCAACGCACTAGGGTCGCAGGGCCTTGGTGTACGGGAAACCGGTGCAGTACCGGTGCGGCCCTCGCCACTGTGATCGGGATGTCCGGCTCCACCCCCGCGGGAAGCACCCTCGGGGAAGCCACTGGACCGCGACGGGAGACCGTCGGGGTGTGGGAAGGCGGAGTCGGACGTATGACCGTCAGCCAGGAGACCGGCCAAGGTGCGTTGTCCATCCACGAGGTGCTGGAGAGGGTCTCCCAACCATGCATATAGCCGAGGGGTATCTGCCCCCTGTGCACGCGGCCGCCTGGGGCGTCGCGTCCGCGCCGTTCATCGTCCACGGGGTCCGCGCGCTGACCCGCGAGGTACGGTCCAATCCCGAGTCCACCCTTCTGCTCGGCGCTTCCGGCGCCTTCACCTTCGTCCTGTCGGCGCTCAAGCTGCCATCGGTGACGGGTAGTTGCTCGCACCCGACCGGAACGGGTCTGGGCGCGATCCTGTTCCGGCCGCCGATCATGGCGGTCCTCGGGACGATCACCCTGCTGTTCCAGGCCCTCCTGCTGGCCCACGGCGGGCTGACCACCCTCGGCGCGAACGCCTTCTCGATGGCGATCGTCGGCCCGTGGGCGGGGTACGGGACGTATCTGCTGCTGCGCAGGACCGGTGCGCCGCTGATGGTCGCCGTCTTCTTCGGCGCGTTCGTCGCCGACCTGTCCACGTACTGCGTGACCAGCGTGCAGCTGGCTCTCGCCTTCCCGGACCCGGCCGGCGGTGTGCTCGGGGCGCTCGCCAAGTTCGGCGGGATCTTCGCCGTGACGCAGCTCCCGCTCGCCGTGAGCGAGGGCCTGCTCACCGTGCTCGTGATGCGGCTGCTCACCCAGTCCAGCAAGGGCGATCTGATCCGGCTCGGTGTCCTCGGCGGACGCACGGCGGAGCGACGCGAGGAGGCGACGGCGTGATGAGCCGGAACACGAAGATCAACGCCCTCCTGCTGCTCGTCGTCGCGGCGCTCGCGGTCCTGCCGCTCGCGCTCGGGCTCGGGGACCACAAGGAGGAGCCGTTCACCGGGGCGGACGGGGAGGCGGAGACGGCGATCACGGAGCTCCACCCGGACTACGAGCCGTGGTTCAGCCCCCTGTACGAGCCGCCGTCCGGGGAGATCGAGTCGGGGCTGTTCTCCCTGCAGGCCGCGTTGGGCGCCGGATTCCTGGCGTACTACTTCGGGCTGCGGCGGGGCCGCAGGCAGGGAGCGGCCCTGGCGAAGGAGACCCAGGCGAAGGTGGTCGGGGCGAAGACCGCCGAGGCTGTCGAGGCGAAGGCCTCGGCGGACGGGGGCGGTACCGGCTCGGGCGCTACGCGCTCCGCGAGCGTCGACGAGCCGGGCGCGTAGGCGCCGATGCTGCCGATCGACGCGGCGGCGCACAGCAGCCGCTGGCGCCGCCGCCATCCCGCCGAGAAGGCGCTGCTCGGCTTCGGTCTGACCCTGTGCGCGGTCTCCCTGCCGCCGTGGCCGGGCGCCCCGCTCGTCGCGGCGACCACGCTCGCCATCCTGCTCGGCCCGGCCGGTGTGCCGGGCCGGGCCCTGTGGCGGGCGTTCCGCATCCCGCTCGGATTCTGCGTCACGGGCGCGATTCCGCTGCTCTTCGCGGTCGGCGGCGACCGCGGGTTCGTCGCGCCGGCGCCGGAAGGTCCGGCGCAGGCGGTCGAGCTGCTCCTGCGGACCTCCTCGGCCTCGCTCGGGGTGCTGCTGTTCGCGTTCACCACGCCGGTCTCCGACGTCCTGCCCCGCCTCGTCCGCGCCGGGGTGCCGGCTCCGGTGGTGGACGTGGCGCTCGTGATGTACCGGATCATCTTCCTGCTGCTCGACTCGCTGGCGAAGATCCGGCAGGCGCAGGCGGCCCGGCTCGGGCACACCACCCGGGCCGCGACCTGGCGCTCCCTCGCCGGCCTCGGCGCGACCACGTTCGTACGGGCCTTCGACCGGGCGCAGCGCCTGCAGTCGGGGCTCGCCGGGCGCGGGTACGACGGCACGCTGCGGGTGCTCGTGCCCGCGTGCGCGCTCTCCCGGCGGTTCCTCGCCGCGACGGGCGTCCTGCTCGCGGGGCTCGTCGCCCTCACCCTCGTACTGGAAAGGCTGCTCCCGTGATGCCCACGAAGGTCCCCTCCCCTCCGGTGCCCGTCGTGCAACTGGTGGGCGCGGGCTTCGCCTACGAGGACGGGCCCGCGGTCCTGTCGGGCGTGGACTTCGCGGTGGCGGAGGGCCGCGCCGTGGCGCTGCTCGGCCGCAACGGCGGCGGCAAGACGACGCTGCTCCGGCTGCTCAGCGGCGGTCTGCGGTGCGGGAGCGGGTCGCTGCTCCTGGACGGGGCGGAGGTGGCGTACGACCGGAAGGGACTGGCCCGGTTGCGGACCACCGTGCAGCTGGTGGTGCAGGACCCGGACGACCAGCTGTTCGCGGCTTCGGTCGGCCAGGACGTGTCGTTCGGTCCGACGAACCTGGGGCTGCCGGAGGAGGAGGTACGGCTCCGGGTGGCGGAGGCCCTGGAGGCGCTCGACATCACGGCGCTCGCGGACCGGCCGACGCATCTGCTGTCGTACGGGCAGCGCAAGCGGGCCGCCATCGCCGGAGCCGTGGCGATGCGGCCGCGGGTCCTGATGATGGACGAGCCGACGGCCGGTCTCGATCCGCACGGGCAGGAACGGCTGCTCGACGCACTACGGCGGCTTCGGGAGGCCGGTACGACGGTGCTGATGGCGACGCACGACGTGGATCTGGCGCTGCGGTGGGCGGACGAGGCGGCGGTCCTCTCCCCCGCGGGGCTGCGCACCGGTCCTGTCGCCGAGCTGCTCGCGGACGACGCGCTGCTCGACGCGGCCCGGCTGCGGCGGCCCTGGGGCACGGCCGTGGCGCGGCTGCTGCGGGCGCGGGGCCTGCTGGGCGCGGGGGTGCCTGAGCCGCGGACGCCGGAGGATCTCGACGCATGGCTGGGGGCCGCGGCGGCCCCGGTGGTTACCGAGTAGTAGAAATCACGTCCCCGTTCTTCTGCAACTAGTTGCAGAAGAGGAAGGAGGTCCCCTACAACTGAGGTCGACGTTCCTGCGCGAGGAGGCGCCCCCATGACCCCGTACCCGCATCTGCTGAGCCCGCTCGACCTGGGGTTCACCACCCTTCCCAACCGGGTGATCATGGGGTCGATGCACGTCGGCCTCGAAGAGACCGAGCACGGCTTCGAGCGCATGGCCGCGTTCTACGCCGAGCGGGCCCGCGGTGGCGTCGGCCTCATCGTCACCGGGGGCATCGCACCCAACGACGCCGGCCGCCCCTGGGACGGCGGGGCCAAGCTCACCACCGCCGACGAGGTCGCCGAGCACCGGCTCATCACCGACGCCGTGCACGCCGAGGGCGGCCGGATCGCGATGCAGATCCTGCACTTCGGCCGGTACGCGTACCACCCGGCCCTCGTCGCGCCCAGCGCCATCAAAGCCCCGATCAGCCCCTTCGTACCGAACGAGCTGACCGACGCCGAGGTCGAGCAGACCGTCGAGGACTACGCCCGCTGCGCCGAGCTCGCCAAGGAGGCCGGGTACGACGGCGTCGAGGTGATGGGCTCCGAAGGCTACCTCATCAACGAGTTCATCGCCGCCGCCACCAACCAGCGCACCGACCGCTGGGGCGGCTCCTACGAGAACCGCGTCCGCTTCCCGCTGGAGATCGTCCGCCGGATCCGCGAGCGCGTGGGCGAGGACTTCATCCTCGTCTACCGCCTCTCCATGCTGGACCTCGTCCCCGGCGGCTCCACCCTGGAGGAGGTCGTCCAGCTGGCCAAGGAGATCGAGGCCGCGGGCGCCACCATCATCAACACCGGCATCGGCTGGCACGAGGCGCGTATCCCCACCATCGCCACCTCCGTGCCGCGCGGCGCCTACACCTGGGTCACGAAGAAGCTGATGGGGTCGGTCTCCGTGCCGCTCGTCACCAGCAACCGCATCAACACGCCCGAGGTCGCCGAGGAGATCCTCGCCGACGGCCGCGCCGACCTGGTGTCGCTCGCCCGCCCCTTCCTCGCCGACCCGGCGTTCGTCGCCAAGGCCACCGCGGGCCGCGCCGACACCATCAACACCTGCATCGGCTGCAACCAGGCCTGCCTGGACCACACCTTCAACCTCAAGATCACCTCCTGCCTGGTCAACCCGCGCGCCTGCCACGAGACCGAACTGGTCCTCTCCCCCACCCGCCTCGCCAAGCGGATCGCCGTGGTCGGCGCCGGCCCGGCCGGTCTGTCCTGCGCGGTCTCCGCGGCCGAGCGCGGTCACTCGGTCACGCTCTTCGACGCCGCCGCCGAGATCGGCGGCCAGCTGAACATCGCCAAGCGGGTGCCGGGCAAGGACGAGTTCGACGAGACGCTGCGCTACTTCCGCGTCCAGCTCGCCGAGCACGGTGTCGAGGTGCGCCTGAACACCCGGGTCGCGGCGGACGACCTCGAAGGCTACGACGAGGTCGTCGTCGCCACCGGCGTCTCCCCCCGCACCCCCGCCATCCCGGGCGTCGACCACCCGAGCGTCCTCAGCTACCTGGACGTGCTGCGCGACGGCGCCCCCGTCGGCGAGCGGGTCGCCATCATCGGCGCCGGCGGCATCGGCTTCGACGTCGCCGAGTTCCTCACGGACGGCGGCGAGGGCGCGAGCCAGGACCCCGAGACGTACTTCCGCCAGTGGGGCGTGGACACCACGTACGAGAACCGGGGCGGCCTGCGCGCTCCCGAACGGAACGCGCCGCCGCGCCAGGTGCACCTGCTCCAGCGCAAGACCACCAAGGTCGGCGCCGGTCTCGGCAAGACGACGGGCTGGATCCACCGCACCGAGCTCAAGCACCGGGGCGTGGCCATGGTGGCGGGCGTGTCGTACGACCTGATCGACGACGAGGGCCTGCACGTCACGATCGACGGCGAGTCGCAGGTGCTTCCCGTCGACACGGTCGTGCTCTGCGCGGGCCAGGACCCGCGCCGGGACCTCTACGAGGAGCTGGTGGCCGCCGGCCGCGTCACGCACCTGATCGGCGGTGCGGACGTCGCCGCCGAGCTGGACGCCAAGCGGGCCATCGACCAGGGCACCCGGCTCGCGGCCACGCTGTGATCACCGCGGCCGGCCACTTCTAGGATGCGTGCATGTCACTCCCGCACGCGATCCTGACCGCGCTGCTCGAGAAGCCGTCCTCCGGCCTCGAACTGACGCGCCGCTTCGACAAGTCGATCGGCTACTTCTGGTCGGCCACGCACCAGCAGATCTATCGCGAGCTGGGAAGACTGGAGCAGGCGGGGCACATCCGTGCCCTGCCCGCCCCGGTTCCGGCGCGGGGGCAGCGCAAGGAGTACGAGGTGCTGCCGGCGGGCCGTGCCGAGCTCGGCATGTGGGTGGCCAGGCAGGAGGACCCGAAACCGCTCCGGGCCGCCCTGCTGCTGCGGATGCGGGCGGCGGCGGTGGTCGGCGCGACGGGACTGCGCGCCGAGCTGTCCCGCCACCTCGACCTGCACCGGAAACAGCTGGCGGAGTACCTGGAGATCGAGGCGCGGGACTTCCCGCCGGAGCGCCGCCACACGGAGCCGGACCGGCTGCGGCATCTCGTCCTGCGGGGCGGGATCGACATGGAGCGCTTCTGGGTCGAGTGGCTGACGAACGCGCTGGCGGAGCTGGGCACGGAGTGATCCGGGCGCGGGGCCTGCCCGGCCTGATCCGGGAGTCGGGCCCTGGCCGATCCGGCAGGTGAGGCCGGCACGATCCGAACAACAGGCCCTAGGTGTCCACGTGCGCGTGGACCGTCTTGCCGTCCGGCTCGCTCCGTATGGTGACGTTGCCGACCAGGCGCGTGACGATGCCCCAGCCGAAGCCGCCTTCCCGTCCCGGGTCGGGTTGCTTCGGGCGTGGCGGGTCGGGGTTGTGGTCGTGGACGTCGATGCCGATGCCGTCCCCCTCCAGGGCGAGGTCGAGGGTGCACTCGCCGTCGGCGTACCGGATGGCGTTGGTGACCAGCTCGCTCACGACGAGCAGCGCGTCGTTCTCGGTGGTCGGGCGCAGGGGACGTCCGGCGAGCAGGGCGTCACCGGCGAGGCGGCGCACCTCCTGGCGTGCTCGGGCGGCGGCCCCCGGACCCTTGAGGTCATGATGCCGGGAGACTGCCATCACGTTCTCTCCTTTCTCCCCTCTCCTCCGCTTCAGGACAGTCTCGGTCCCAGCGCCTGCCCGGATCCTCCGGATCCATTCACCTTCCGGCCTCGACGGCCGAAACCGTACGGCGGCGAGGGGTGCGGGGGTGACGCGGCGCGACGCGGCCCGTGCCGGTGTGGATACTGAGCGTCGGAGTTCGACTACACGAAAGGGCGGGTATGGCCGACGACTTGGGGCGCCGCGCGACACGTCACGCGGTGGTCATCGGGGGAAGTCTCGCGGGGCTGCTGACCGCTCGGGTGCTGGCCGAGCACGCGGAGAAGGTGACGGTCGTCGAGCGCGACCGGCTGCCCGAGGGGCCGGACGCCCGGCCGGGCGTCCCGCAGGGCCGGCACCTGCACGTGCTGGTCGCGGGCGGGCAGCGGGCCCTCGACGAGCTGCTTCCGGGGTTCATGGACGAGCTGAGCGGCCTCGGCGCGCCGAAGGTGGGCGTTCCCGAGGACATGATCCAGTGGCAGAACGGCCAGTGGTTCCGCCGTACGCCCGCGACCGCTCACTTCTACTCCGGGCCCCGCCCCCAGCTGGAGTGGCTGGTGCGGCAGCGGGTGCTCGCCGACCCCCGCGTGGAGCTGATCGAGGGCACCGAGACGGTGGGCCTGACCGGCGACTCGTCGCGCGTCCGGGGCGTACGGCTGCGCGAGCGGGGCGCGGGGGCCGACAAGGAGCCGCGTACGCTCGCGGCCGATCTGGTCGTGGACGCCTCCGGGCGGTCCACGAAGGCCGCCGACTGGCTGGCGGACATCGGCGCGGAGGCCCCGCACGAGGAGACCCTCGACACGGGTCTCGCGTACGGCACCCGGGTGTACCGCGCCCCGGCCGGGAACCCGGGGACCGACGCGACCGGCTACTACATCGTGCCCAACCCCGGGCAGGTGTACGGCGGTGTCGTCCTGCCTCTCGGGGACGGGCGCCACCTGGTGACCCTCTCGGGGCTGCGCGGCGACGAACCGCCCACGGAAGAGGGCGCGTTCGAGGAGTACGCGAAGCGGCTGCCGCACCCGGTGCTCACCGAGTGGCTGGCGCGCGCGGAGCCGGAGTCCCCGGTGTACGGCTTCCGCAAGACCGCCAACGTCCGGCGGAGGTACGACCGTCCGGGCCGCCGCCCGGCAGGGTTCCTCGCCACCGGCGACGCCCTGTGCGCGTTCAACCCCATCTACGGGCAGGGCATGGCGGTGGCCGCGATCAGCGCGGTCGCGTTGCGCCGGGCGCTCGCCGATCCGAGGCGCACCCCGACCACGCGGCAGGTGCAGCGCGCGCTGTTCGACGCCTCCCGGCAGGCCTGGGACATCTCGGCGGGCGCGGACAAGAAGATGCCCGGCGCCACGGGTGACGCGGCGCGGCCGGGTCCGATGGACAAGGCGGTCGGCTGGTATCTGAGCCGGGTGCAGGCGCGGGCCGCGGGCGATCCGGTCGTGGGGGCGCCGTTCCGGGCGGCGCTCACGCTGACGGCCCCACTGACGGGGCTCTTCGCCCCCTCGGTGGCGCGGGCGGTGCTCTTCGGACCGGTCGCGGAGACACCGGCGGAGCCGCCGCTGCTCCGGGACGCGTAGGCGCAGGGGCCCTCGGGCGACGGCCGGGGGCCTCGAAGCACGGAGGCGCGCGCTCAGGCGCCCGGCGCCGCCGCCACCACGCCGGCGGCCACCGCGGCGCCCAGGGCCGCGTAGTCGTCGGCGTTCTGGCCCGCGTAGGCGAGGGCGAAGTCGGCGATCGCGCGGTCGAAGACGTCCGAACCGCCGAGGTAGGCCGCGATGGCGACGCGGTCGCCCGAGCGGGCGTGGGCGCGGGCCAGGGCCCGGCCGCAGAGCCGCGCGTAGTCCCGCAGCGTGGCCGGGGACATGGTCTCCACCTCGGCCGAGCCCTTCATGTCGCGCAGCTGGCGCCAGTAGAAGTGGCGTTCCTCGGGTCCGGTCATCCAGCCGAGGAAGATGTCGCTCGCGGCCTGGATGAGGCGCTGGCCGCAGACGACGCGGCGGCCCTGGTGGGCGTACGCGCTCGGCGGCAGGTACGGCTCGAGGACGGAGCGGCCGGCCTCCTTGATCTGGAGGATGAGCGGGTCGCCCTCGTCCCGGCCTTCGAGGAGCAGGAGGAAGCAGCGCGTGCCGATGCTGCCCACGCCCCCGGCCGTGCGGGCCGCGTCGAGGAAGCGGTAGCGGTCGAGGAGGATCCGGCGTTCCTCGGCGAGCGAGCTGCGGTAGTCGTTGAAGATCTTGCCGAGGGTGACGCGGTCGATGTCCGCGGTCCTCTGGAGGAGCGGCGGGTCGTCGACGATGTGCCGGGCTCCGGTCTCGTCGGCCTCGGTGAGCTTGCTCAGGGCCTGGAGGCTGGTGCGGCGGCGGGCGGCGGCGAGCCTGTTCGTGAAGCGGGCGCGGTCGTCGCGGCGGACGAGGGGGACGAGGTCGTCGGCGGCGATGCGTTCGTACCAGACGGTGAGTTCTCCGAGGCCCGCGAGGCGGCGCATGTTCGTGCGGTACGACTCGGTGGCGACGAGGGCCGCCCGGTGGGCCTTGGGCTTGGCGCTGCCGTTCTGGAGGGCGGCGATTGCGACGCTGGCGGCGAGCCGCTTGACGTCCCATTCGAAGGGGCCGGGGAGCGTCTCGTCGAAATCGTTCACGTCGAAGAGGAGCGTCCGTTCGGGTGAGGCGTGCACCCCGAAGTTGAGCAGGTGCGCGTCACCGCAGAGCTGGACGGTGAGGTCGGTGTGGTGCTGGGCGGCGAGGTCGGCGGCCATGACGGCCGCGGCGCCGCGGAAGAAGGCGAAGGGGGAGGCGGACATCCGGCCGTACCGCAGGGGTACGAGGTCGGGAAGCCGGTCCCGGGACTGCCGTTCGAGGACGTCGATCGGGTGGGGGCGCTGTGAGCTGGGTATCCAGCGGCCGTGGGAGGAGCGGGGGACGCGCTTGCGGGCCTGCTTGCCCCGTGCGGCGCGTTCCGACGGTGTTGTCATCCGGCCTCACCCGTCTCTCCCGCCGCCGCGGTCTCGTCCCCGTCACCTGGTACCTCATTACAAGGGGCGACGCTCGTTTCGGCCACTCTGCGGGAGCGCTCTAGCAAAATGGTTTAGACCAATGATAGGAATTGATCACGCACACGACCCGTGCGGTCACGCTGAGCGAAGAGAGGGTCTGATCATGGCCGAGCCCGATTACGAGGCGGCGGCGGACGCGCCGCTCTATCTCCGGGTCGCCGCCGCGCTGCGCGAGGATCTCGCCCACCGGCGCATCTCCCCCGGTAGCCGGCTCCCCTCGGAACGATCCCTGTCCCAGCGGTACCACGTGAACCGCCAGACCGTCCGCAGCGCGCTGCAGCTCCTGCGGGAGGAGCGGCTCGTGGTCACCGACCGGCGCGGCACCTTCGCCGCCGCCGGATCCGGAGGCGAGGGCGAGCCCGCCGTCCCCGCCCTATCCGCCTGTCGGCCGACGTTCCCCGGCGGACCGCGCGCGGCGGGGGCCCTGGTGCGGGCCTCGCTCACCTGGGACCCGCCGCCCACCCCGCTGGCACCGCGTCTCATGGTCGCCCCGGGCGAGCCGACGCTCGTCCACCGGCACGTCGTGCTCGGGCCGCACGGCGCGGCGCTCCAGCGGGCGGTGTCCTGGTTCTCCCGGGCCGCGCTCGTCGAGATCCCCCAGCTGGCCCGCTACCGGCGGGGCCGGGACTGCCGTCAGCAGCCGGACCTGCGGCTGCTCTACCACTGGATGCACCAGGCGGGACTGAGGATCACCCACCGGGAGTCGGTCGGCGTACCGCCGGGGCCCGCCACGACGGCGGCCGGCGACGCCGCCCGGCTGGTCGTCCACCGGGTGGTGAGCGACCAGCACGGCCACGCCCTGGAGATCACGGACATCGACTTCTCGGCCCGGTCGGCGGCCTGGACCTACGAGTTCAGCGCCTGAGAGTGATGCCGGGGGCCGGTTCAGGAGTCGGCACGGGAGCCGGCCCCTTCGTCAGACGATTCCCTCCGCGATCTCCGCCTCCTCCCGGGCGGTGCCGTACGCCGTCGGCGTCCCGTACGAGCGGCGGGCGACGTACCACCACACGCTGGCGAGCACGAGGACGACGGCGAGCGCGATCACGGCGTAGTTCATGGTGTCGACCGTGACCGGGGACTTCTGCGGCAGGCAGAACAGCACGGTGACGACCGCCACCCACACGACGGCGGTCCAGCCGATCGGCTTGCTCCAGCGGCCCAGGCTCCACGGACCGGGGGCGAACCGGTCCCCGGCCCGCAGCCGCAGGTAGATCGGGATGGCGTAGGCGGGCGTGATGCCGATGACGTTGATCGCGGTGACGGCGCCGTAGGCGGTGGCGGAGTACAGCGAGGGGACGGCGAGCAGCGCGGCCACCGCCACGGCGAGCCAGACGGCCGGGACCGGGGTCTGGGTCCGGCCGCTGACCTTGCGCCAGATCGCGGAGCCGGGCAGGGCGTTGTCGCGGCTGAACGCGAAGACCATGCGGCTGGCGGCGGCCACCTCGGCGTTGCCGCAGAAGAGCTGGGCGACGATCACCACGAGCAGCAGGGCGGTGGCGCCGCCGGTGCCGAGCGCGTCCAGGAAGATCTGGGCGGGCGGGACGCCGGTGGCGCTGTTCTGCGTGGCGGCGTAGTCCTGGATGGCGAAGCTCAGCCCGGCGAGCAGGGCGAATCCGGCGATCCAGGAGACCCAGATGGCCCGCACGATGCCCTTGGCGGCTGAGACGGAGGCGTTGGAGGTCTCCTCGGAGAGGTGGGCCGAGGCGTCGTAGCCGGAGAAGGTGTACTGCGCGAGGAGCAGGCCGATCGCGGCGACGTAGAAGGGGTTGGCCCAGCCGGTGTCGTTCACGAACTCGGTGAACACGAACCCGGCGGACTGGTGCCGGTCGGGGACGAGGGCGAGGGCGCCGACGATGACCGCCACGCCCGTCAGGTGCCACCAGACGCTGATCGAGTTGAGCACACTGACCAGGCGGACGCCGAAGAGGTTCAGGACGGCGTGGAACAGCAGGATCGCGAGGAAGATCAGGAAAGTGGAGCCCGCGGTGGGTTCGAAGCCCCACTGGAGGTTGAGGAAGGCGCCGGTGAAGAGGGCGGCGCCGTAGTCGATGCCGGCGATGGCGCCGAGCAGACCGAGCAGGTTCAGCCAGCCGGTGTACCAGCCCCAGCGGCGCCCGCCGAGCCGGTCCGCCATGTAGTAGAGGGCGCCGGAGGTCGGATAGGCGCTGGTGACCTCGGCGAGGGCGAGGCCCACGCACAGCACGAACAGGCCGACGCCGGCCCAGCCCCACAGCATGACGGCGGGACCGCCGGTGCCCATGCCGAAGCCGTAGAGGGTCATGCATCCGGAGAGGACGGAGATGACCGAGAAGCTGATCGCGAAGTTGCCGAAGCCGCCCATGCGGCGGGCGAGGACGGGCTGGTAGCCGAGCTCTCTCAGCCGCGCCTCCTCGTCCTGGGCGGGGGGTGGCTTGCGTATCGCGTCGTCGGGAGCGGCGGTACGGGACATGGGTTCCTCCGGGGACGGGGGTGAGCGGATGCGGTGCGGCACAAGGGCGTGGGCGATGCGGCGGTGCGGCCGGTGCGGGGGCGGTCGGTGTGAGGGCCCCCGGTCAGTCGCCGAGACAGCGGGCGCGGGCGCGCAGGAAGACGTCCTCGGCGTGGGTCCGGTCGTCCGGATGGGGGGTCCGGTACGCCCACGGAAGCGTCGTGTAGTACGGGCCGAGCGCCTCGAAGACCCGGGCCGCGTCGGTGAAGCGGAGGGCGCCGAAGAGGGCGTGCGCCAGGTGGTTGAGGTCGAGCAGGGAGGCCTCGTCGGTGGCGCAGTAGAGGAACCAGGTGTCGAGGGCCCGCCGGGCCTCTCGTACCGCGTCCTCGGCGACCCAGTGCAGGTCGAGGGCGCGCTCGTGGCCGCGCTCGCGCCGGTAGCGCTCCACGCGGACGTAGAGCGGGAGGACGTGCAGGGCGGATCCGACGGGGGCCGTGGACGCCGCCCAGTGGGAGTAGTTGACGGCCTCGGAGAGCGGGCCGGGGCGCCGGGCGTAGACGAACTGCAGCATGCGGTGGTGCGCCTCGCGGTTGTGCGGGTCGCGCTTCTCCGCCTCGGCGAGCAGGCCCCAGGGGCCGGGCGGCAGCATGGGGGCGGGCGGGGAGAGCCGGTGCTCGGCCATGCGCTGACGTCCGTCGAGGGCGGCGAGGGCGATCAGGCCCACCCAGGGCACGGGGTCGTCGGGGGCCAGGTCGGCGGCCTCCCGGCAGGCGGTCCAGGACTCCTGCCAGAGTTCGCGGGTCCGGGCGTGGCCGGACCGGTGGGCGCGTACGGCCCGTTCGACGGCGACGCGGCTGTGCATGACGGCGGCGGCGGGGCTCCCGGGCTGCTCGGCGCGCCAGGTGTGGACGACGTCGGTGCCGGCGGCGACGGTGGCGAGGACCTGGGTGCGCCGGGTCCAGTTGTCCCAGTCCGCCGTCTCACCGAGCAGCCGTTCCATGGCCACCCAGCGGCCGGTGCGTAAGTCCTGGACGGCGTTGCGCAGGGCGTGGTCGTGGCCCGCGGGGTGGTAGACGGGGCGGAAGCCGTGTCCGGCCATCAGGGGGTGGTACGTGGTGTGGATGTCATGGGTCCTCGGTCGATGGAGGGGGTGGTCAGTCCCCCGGCGGGCGTCCCTGCCGTTGATCGGCGATCACTATAGAGGGCTCTGGATGCGACCGGTCCACTTTCTTTTCTTGCCGCAACTATTAGGCCAGAGACCGGATTTGACTCGCTGTCAGTGGTGTTGGCCCGACCTGACGGGGTCATCGGCCGAGGGTTGACGAAGGGCGCCGACGGCGGCACCCTGACCCTTTTCGGTGACCGGCCGGTCACCGTCGGTCCAGGAACAGGAGCAGTGCGATGACGGGCGGCCCGGTACTCGCCGTCGACCAGGGCACCTCGGGCACCAAGGCCCTCGTCCTGTGTCCGGAGCGCGGAGTCATCGGCAGCGGGACGGCCCCCGTCCGGCCACGCCACCTGCCGGGCGGCCTGGTCGAGGTCGACCCGCGTGAGCTGTACGACTCCGTGGTCGCCGCGGGGCGGGCCGCGCTCGCCGAGGCGGGCACGCCGGTGGTGGCGGTGGGTCTCGCCAACCAGGGCGAGACCGTCCTCGCCTGGGATCCCGCCACCGGTGCGCCGCTCACCGACGCACTCGTGTGGCAGGACCGCAGGGCGGCCTCCGTCTGCGCCGGACTCGGCGCCCACGCCGAGCGGTTGAGGCACCTGACGGGCCTGCCGCTCGACCCCTACTTCGCCGCGCCGAAGATGGCCTGGATCCGCCGCCACGCCACCGGCGCCGGTGTCGTCACCACCAGCGACGCCTGGCTCGTCCACCGGCTCACCGGCGCCTTCGTCACGGACGCGGCGACCGCCGGACGGACCGGACTCCTCGACCTCGACACGGTCGCCTGGTCGGAGACCGCCCTCGACCTGTACGGCCTCGGCGGCGAGCGGCTCCCCCGGGTCGTGGACTGCGACACGCCGGTCGGCACCACGAGCGCCTTCGGCCCGCCGCTGCCGCTCACCGGCCTCCTGGTCGACCAGCAGGCGGCGCTGCTCGCCCAGAGCGCCGACGACCCGGCCGCCGCCAAGTGCACGTACGGCACGGGAGCCTTCCTCCTCGCGCAGACCGGTCCCGAACCGCGGCGGGCCGCCTCCGGCCTGGTCAGCTGTGTCGCCTGGCGGCTCGGCGGTCAGGTCGCCCACTGCCTGGACGGTCAGGTGTACACGGTGGCGTCGGCCGTGCGCTGGCTCACCGACCTCGGTGTCCTCGCGGGGGCGGAGGCGATCGACCCGGTCGGCGGCGCGGTGCCGGACAGCGGCGGCGTCACCTTCGTCCCCGCGCTCGCGGGGCTCGCCGCGCCCTGGTGGCGGGGCGATGTGCGCGGCTCGCTCACCGGCCTCGGTCTGGACACCACCCCCGGTCACCTGGTCCGCGCCCTCTGCGAGGGCATCGCCGCGCAGGTCGTCGAACTCGCCGGGGCCGTCGCGGCGGACCGGGGGGCGCCCCTCACCTCGCTGCGCGCCGACGGCGGCCTCACCCGGTCCGCGCTGCTCATGCAGACGCAGGCGGATCTGCTGCAACTACCCGTCGAGGTCTCCTCGTCGCCGGACGCGACAGCGCTCGGCGTGGGCGCGGTGGCCCGGCTGGGACACGAGCCGGGGCTCACGCCGAGCGAGGCCGTACCGGAGTGGAAGCCCGCAGCCGTGTACGAGCCCCGGATCCCGGCCGACGAGGCCGCCGCGCGCCTCGCCCGGTTCCGTGCCGAGGTGGCGGCGCTCGTCGACCGCGCGGCGGCTTCCGAACCCCAAGGCGCCCCTGCCACTGCCTCCGGCCCCGGCCCCGGCCCCGGCCCCGCATGACCGTCACCCGCACGGGTCCCCTGCCCCCGGGCGCCGACGCCTCGACGTACGACGTGGTGGTCGTCGGCGCGGGCGTCGTCGGCTGCGCCATCGCCCGTACGCTGGCCCGCCATCCGCTGCGGGTCGCACTCGTGGAGGCCGCGGACGACGTCGGCGACGGCACCTCCAAGGCCAACACGGCGATTCTGCACACCGGTTTCGACGCCACGCCCGGCACCCTGGAGGCCCGGCTCGTCCGCGAGGGACACCGGCTCCTCTCCGCGTACGCGGGGGAGGTCGGCATCCCGCTCGAACCGCTCGGTGCCCTCCTCGTCGCCTGGGACGAGCGGCAGCAGGCGGCCCTCCCCCGGCTCGCGGAGAAGGCAGAGCGCAACGGACACCGCACGACGCGGCTCCTGTCCGCCGTGGAACTCCGCGTACGCGAACCGCATCTGGGTCCCGGCGCGCGGGCCGCGCTCGAAGTACCGGGCGAGGCGGTGATCTGCCCGTGGACGACCACCCTCGCGTACGCGACCCAGGCCGTCCGCTCCGGGGTGGACCTGCACCTGAACTGCCGGGTGGAGAAGGTGCGTCCGGGCGACCCGTACCACCGGCTCGTCACCCGGCGCGGGGAGCTGCGGACCCGCCACCTCGTCAACGCCTGCGGCCTCCACGCCGACGCCTTCGACGCGCTGCTCGGCCGCGAGGACTTCACCGTCACTCCGCGCCGTGGCCAGCTGCTCGTCTTCGACAAGTTCGCCCGCGACCTGGTCCGGCACATCCTGCTGCCCGTGCCGGGCCCCCTCGGCAAGGGGGTGCTCATCACGCCGACGGTGTACGGGAACGTCCTGCTCGGGCCCACCGCAGAGGACCTGGAGGACAAGACCGCCACCGGCACCACGGCGGAGGGACTCGCCGGGCTCCGGGAGCAGGGCGGCCGGATCCTGCCCGCCCTCCTCGACGAGGAGGTCACGGCCGTCTACGCGGGCCTGCGGGCCGCCACCGGGCAGGAGGACTACCGGATCGCCGCCCATCCGGCGCTCCGGTACGTGACGGTGGGCGGGATCCGTTCCACCGGACTCACCGCCTCCCTGGCCATCGCCGAGCACGTACGCGGGCTGCTCGCCGACTGCGGACTCGATCCGGGTCCCGAACGGCCGCTCGCCCGGATCCGGATGCCGAACCTCGGCGAGGCCTCCGACCGCCCGTACCGCGACGCCCGGCTCATCGCCCGCGAGCCGGACTTCGGCTCGATCGTCTGCCACTGCGAGCGGGTCACCCGGGGCGAGATCCGGTCCGCGCTCACCTCGACGATCCCGCCCGGAGGCCTCGACGGGTTGCGGCGGCGCACGCGCGCGCGTGGCGGCCGGTGCCAGGGTCAGGACTGCGGCGCCGAGGTGCGGGCCATGGTCGAGGAGTACGGGGAGGGCGCCCGGTGAACCGTACGGTCGACGTGCTCGTGGTCGGCGCGGGACCCGCCGGGCTCGCCGCGGCGGCCCGGCTCGCGGCCGCGGGCGCGGGCCGTGTCGAGGTACTGGAACGGGAGCGGGCCGCGGGCGGGGCGCCGCGGCACTGCGCCGGGCCCGGGTTCGGGGCGGACGCCCTGGGCCGGCCGCTGGACGGCCCGGCCTACGCGCGGCGCGCGGTGCGGGCGGCGCTACGGGCGGGGGCCACCGTCCGTACCGGAGTGTCGGTCACGGGCTGGGCGGGGCCCCTCACCCTCGACGTCACGGCCCCGACCGGGCTCGAACGCGTCCGGGCCCGCGCGGTGGTCCTGGCCACCGGGGCGCGCGAACGGCCGCGCAGCGCGCGGCTCGTGCCGGGTTCACGGCCCGCAGGGGTGCTGACCACGGGCGAACTGCAGCGGACGGTGCTGCGGTTCGGTCCCCGCGCGGAGTACATCGGGCGGCGGGCGGTGGTCGTCGGCGGCGACGAGCCCGTGACCCGTGGCGCCGTGCGCTCCCTGCGCGCGGCGGGGGTGGAGGTGGCCGCGGTCGTCAGCGAACTCCGGGTGCGGCGGGGCGCCTTCGGGTCCGTTCCGGTGCTGGGCGGCACGGTGGTGACGGAGGTCGTCGGGCGCGGCCGTCCGTCCGGGGTCGCGATCCGGGGCGAGGACGGCCGCACGGCCACGCTGCGGTGCGACACCGTGGTCTTCACCGGCGACTGGATCCCCGACCACGAACTCGCCCGCGCCCGCGGGCTGCCGCTCGCCCCGGGCACGCGGGGGCCCGCGACGGACGGCGCCTTCCGCACCGCCGAGCCCGGTGTCTTCGCGGCCGGCAACCTCCTGCGCGGGGTGGAGCCGGCCCAGGCGGCCGCCGCGGAGGGGCGGGCGGCGGCGGTGGCCGTGCTCGAACGGCTGGCGGGACGGCCCTGGCCCCTGCGCCGGGTGCCGGTAAAGACGGAGGGGCCGCTGCGGTGGGTGTCGCCCGCGCTCCTCGGCCCGGAGGCCGTCCCGCTCCTCGTCCGTCCGGAGCGCCGGCTCGTCCGTCCCGTCCTGACCGTCGCTCAGGACGGCGTCCCGCTGCGCCGGGAACGACTGGGCGGGTCGCCGGCGCCCGGGCGTTCGCTACGGCTGCCACCCCGCTGGACGACCGGTGTGGATCCGGCGGGCGGCCCGGTGGTGATCAGCGCGGCGGAATGAGGCGGAGGCGTGCACCGGGGGCGCTCGGAGCCGGTTGTGCGCGGCTGCGGCCGGAAGGCCCTTCGGCCACACTGGGCGGCATGCCGGACAAACGCAGCGCAGGCCTCCTGGTGTTCCGCCGTACGCCGGGCGGCGGTGTCGAGGTCCTCATCGGCCATATGGGCGGGCCCTTCTGGGCCTCTCGCGAGCAGGCCGCCTGGTCGATCCCCAAGGGGGAGTACGAGCCTGACGAGGACCCGGAGGCGGCGGCACGCCGCGAGTTCCTGGAGGAACTCGGCCTTCCGGCCCCGGACGGCGCGTGGTTCGACCTCGGCGAGTCCCGGCAGCGCAACGGAAAGCTGGTGACCATCTGGGCCGTCGAGGGCACTCTCGACACGGCGGCGGTCGTGCCCGGCACCTTCACCATGGAGTGGCCGCCCCGGTCGGGCGTCCAGGCCGAGTTCCCCGAGATCGACCGGGTGGGCTGGTTCACCCCCGAGGCGGCCGCTCCCCTGCTCGTCGCGGGGCAGCGGGTCTTCCTCGAACGGCTGGTGGAGCACCTGGACGGCCGGGGCTGAGCACGATTGTCAGACCCGTACGAGAGGGTGGTCAGCGCCGAACTGTCGAGAGGGAGCCCGACATGACCACGATCACCGCCAGCGAGCGCGCGGCCGCCCAGGCGTACCTGCGGCTGCTCGAATCCACCCAGGCCGTGCTGACCGATCCACAGCTCGCCCCGTACGCGGGGGTGATGCTCACGAATCCGATGGCCGAGGCGGACGAGGCGCTGCGCGCGGCCGGTCTCGCGGGGAACGAGGACCGGCTGCTGCGGCTCGTCTCGGCCCTGCGGACCTCGCCCGCGACCGCCTGGGGGCACGCCGGTTGAGGCCGGGACCCCCGCGGGCCGGCTGCCGTCAGCCTGGCCGGCGGCCGTCAGCCGCCCGGCCGGACCGGGAGCGTGCGGACGCTGTTGCCGACGAAGCCGGAGTGGCGGGGCAGCTCGGACTCCGGGACCGCCAGATCCAGGTCCGGGAAGCGGGTGAAGAGCGCTTCCAGGGCGACGGCGGCCTCCATCCGGGCGAGCGGGGCGCCCAGGCAGTAGTGGGGGCCGTGGCCGAGCGACAGGTGCTTCACCGCTCCGGCGCGGGTGAGGTCGAAGCGGTCGGCGTCCGGGCCGTGGGCCTTCGTGTCCCGGCCAGCCGCCGAGTAGCCGGCCAGGACGGGGGTGCCCCGGGGGATGAGGGTGCCGTCGACGGTGAGGTCGCGGGTGGGGTAGCGGAACGGGAAGTAGCTGACCGGGCTGTCCCAGCGGAGGGTCTCCTCCACCACGTCCGCCCAGTCGGCGCGGCCCTCGGTGACCAGGGCGAGCTGGTCGCGGTGGGCGCAGAGCGCCCGGACCGCGTTGGTGACGAGGTTCAGGGTGGTCTCGTGGCCCGCGATGATCAGCAGGAGCAGGGTGCCGATCAGCTCGGGCTCGCTGAGCCGGTCGCCGTCCTCGTCCCGGGCGGCGATGAGGGCGCTGGTGAGGTCGTCGCCGGGGGCGGCGGCCTTGTCGCCGGCGATGGCGGCGAGGAGTCCGAGGAGTTCGCGGTTGGCGGCGACGGCCCGCGCGGGCTCGGTGTCGGTGGCGACGACCAGGCTGGAGAGGTGGTGCAGCCGGTCCTGGTGCGCGGGGTCGACGCCGAGGAGTTCGCAGATGACGCCGAGGGGCAGCGGAAGCGCGTACTGCCGGCGCAGATCGGCGACACCGTCCCCGCTCCGGGCTGCCTCGGCGAGTCCGTCGAGGAGGGCGGCCGTGACCGCCTCGACGCGCGGGCGGAGCGCCTCGACGCGGCGGGCGGTGAAGGCGCTGCTGACGAGGGCGCGCAGCCGCCGGTGGTCGGCGCCGTCGGCGGTGGTCATGCCGGGGACGGTGGCGAAGGTCCGTAGCGGCCAGCCGTTGGGTATGCGGCCCTCGGTGAGGGCGGTGAAGTGCTGGGCGCCCTTGGCGACGTCGGGGTGGGAGAGGAAGTCGCGCAGGGCGTCGTGGCCGAGCACCGCCATGCCCTCGATCTCTCCGGGCAGGATCACGGGTGCGACGGCGCCCTCGGCGAGCAGCCGGGCGTTCCGCGCGTGCGGGCAGCCGCCCGCCGGGTCCATCCGGTGCGGCGGCCGGCCGGTGGCGGCGCTGTGCGGCGGTGTGCTCACGGCGGGAACTCCTGACTGCGGGGAGGCGGCGGGGGCGGTGGCGCTCGGTCCCGTGGGGCCGTGGAATGCGTGGGGCCGTGGAATGCGTGGGGCCGTGGAATGCGTGGGGCCGTGGAATGCGTGGGGCCGTGGAATGCGTGGTGTACGCGGGCGGTCAGATCTTACGGTCAACCCCGTTCCGGGCGGGCGCGGTTGCCGTGGGCGTCGCACGCGCCGACCGGTCCCGGGGACGCGCTCGGAGAATGGTGCGGGCGATGCGGGCGATGCGCGAGGGCCGTCGTCCCTCGGACGGAGGCCGTACCACCCGGGCGGCTCACGACGCGCCGCCGTACGCCACGGCCGCTACGCCGGTCGGCGCACTCCGATCTGCGTGTCCCGCGCCTCCTTCCTACGGTGGCTGAATGATCGTCACGTCAGCTGTCCGTCATGCCGCCGCCGGTACCGCGGCGGTGCTGTTCGTGCTGCCCGTTCCGGTGGCCACGGCGTCCCCCGTCACCTCGGCCCAGTCCCTCACCACGGCGCGGTCCTCCTCCGTCGGGGAGCCCACGCCGCCCGCGCGGCAGTACGTCGACCGGGCCCGGCTCGCCCGGAAGGGCACCCAGGTGCAGCCGTTGGCGGGCGCGCCCGCGGTGCCCTCGGTGTCCGCGCTGTCGTGGGTGGTGGCGGACGCGTCCTCGGGCGCGGTGCTCGCCGCGCGGAACGCGCACCGGAAGCTGCCGCCGGCCAGCACCCTCAAGGCGTTGTTCGCCCTCACCGCACTGCCCCGTCACGACCCGTCCACGCAGCACACCGTGGCCGATTCCGAGCTGACCGGGATCGGGGACGGCAGCAGCCTGGTGGGGGTGAAGGAGGGGTACACGTACAAGGTCTCGGACCTGTGGAACGGCGTGTTCCTCAGTTCAGGGAACGACGCGGTGCACGTGCTCGCCGCGATGAACGGCGGCTGGGAGTCGATGGCCCGGCAGATGCAGGAGAAGGCCAGGTCCCTGGGCGCCCTCGACACCCATGTGGTGTCCCCCGACGGTTACGACGCCCCGGGGCAGGTGTCCTCCGCGTACGACCTGGCGGTGTTCGGCAGGGCCGGGCTCCAGGACCCGGAGTTCACGCGCTACTGCTCGACGGCGTACGCGGACTTTCCCGCGGGCTCCTGGTCGTACGGCATCGCCAACACCAACAGGCTCCTGACGGGAGCGGACGGCGTGGCCCGCTATCCGGGGCTCATCGGGATCAAGAACGGCTACACGAGCAACGCGGGCAACACGCTCATCTCCGCCGCCCGGCGCGGCGACCGGACCCTGGTCGTCTCGGTGATGAACCCGCAGGGCGGCGGCGGGCTCGCCGTCTACGAGGAGGCCAGGGAGCTCCTCGACTGGGGCTTCGAGGCGGCGGGACGGGTGCAGCCGGTCGGCTCCCTGCTGCCGGTACGGGCGAAGGCGAAGGAGCCCGGGGAGGCGCGGGCCGTGACGGCGACCCGTGACGGCGGCGCCGGGGCCGACGGCCGGGCGCCCCTGGCCGGTGCGGAGGCGGCGTCCGCTCCGGGCAGGAGGTCCCCGGAGGAGGAGCCCGCGGGCCCGTCGGCCGGCCTGCCGCTGACTCTGGTGGGCTCGGCGTGCGCCGCCGCGGTCGCCCTGTGGGGGTGGCGGCGCAGAACGGCCCGGCGCGCCTGACCCCGCACCGGGGTGGCGTCCACCGGGTCGTGCCGACGACGGTTCGGCGGGCGCCGCACGGTCCGGCTTCTAGTCTGCGGGAACTCCGTCCGGGAGCGGCCCGGGCGGCCTACCCGGGGAGTGACGTGATGACGGACCGCACGCTGACGGCGGACGACGGTACGCCGAAGGGCGGCCGGGTGCCGACGGCCGGGATGCCGGCGGACGTGGCGCCGGTGACGCGTTCGACGTCCCTGCTGCTCGCCGAGCGGTTCCGCGAGGTGAACGGCGACCATCCGATGACGGAGGCCGACGACGCGTACGTCACCGCCCAGTTCGTCCCGCTGGACACGCTGTGCGCCGATCACGGCGAGGACCCCGACGAGGTCCGGCGGCTGATGCTCGCGGGGCTGCTGCCGCTGCCCGGCTATCTGCGGTCGGACGGCGCCGAGATGGTCCCGCGCGATCTGTTCGCCCTCGCCGGCGCGGCGGGCGGGGTGGACCGGTTGCAGGCGTGGTTCACCGACCACTGGGAGGACCCGGCGCAGGGGGCGGCGGAGTGGGCGGCGTACCTGAGCGGCCGGTACGTCTGTCTGCACGCGGTCACGCCGGAGAACATCCTCACGAAGGAGCGGTTGACGGCGGAGATCACCGCGAGCCTCGCGGCGGCCGGCGCCGACCCCTCGCCGGAGTGGCGGGCCGCCCTCCACGCGCGCGTGGACGCGCTCGACGCCCTGGAGCCGGCCTTCACGGCGTACGACCGGCTCCGCTTCGGCGGGCCCGTCTCGCGGGACACCTGTGTGGACGCGCCCCGGGCGCTCTTCCCACCTGCCGCCGCCCCGTCCCGTCCACCTCGCTGAGGGGCCGGGAGGCGGACGGCGCCCCCGGCGGCCGAAGCCACCGGGGGCGCCGTGGGAGTCGGGGGCCGGTCAGGCGCCGACGTACTCCGCGAGGTGTTCGCCGGTGAGGGTCGAGCGGGCCGCGACGAGGTCCGCGGGGGTTCCCTCGAAGACGATCCGGCCGCCGTCGTGGCCCGCGCCGGGACCGAGGTCGATGATCCAGTCTGCGTGGGCCATGACCGCCTGGTGGTGCTCGACGACGATGACCGACTTCCCCGCGTCCACGAGCCGGTCGAGCAGTCCGAGCAGCTGCTCCACGTCGGCGAGGTGCAGACCGGTCGTGGGCTCGTCGAGGATGTAGACACCGCCCTTGTCGCCCATGTGCGTGGCCAGCTTGAGCCGCTGGCGCTCGCCGCCGGACAACGTGGTCAGCGGCTGGCCGAGGCTGAGGTAGCCGAGGCCGACGTCGGCGAGCCGGGCGAGGATGCGCTGCGCGGCCGGGGTGGCCGCCTCGCCGGAGCCGAAGAACTCCTCCGCCTCGGTCACGGACATCGCGAGCACCTCGCTGATGTCGCGGCCGCCGAGGAGGTAGGCGAGCACGGACGGCTGGAACCGCTTGCCCTCGCAGTCCTCGCACGTGGAGGAGACGCCGGCCATCATCCCGAGGTCGCTGTAGATGACGCCCGCGCCGTTGCACGTGGGGCAGGCGCCCTCGGAGTTGGCGCTGAACAGCGCGGGCTTCACGCCGTTGACCTTCGCGAACGCCTTCCGGATCGGGTCGAGCAGTCCGGTGTACGTCGCCGGGTTGCTGCGGCGCGAGCCGCGGATCGGGCTCTGGTCGACGGACACGACCTCCTCGCCCTTGGGGATCGAACCGTGTACGAGGGAGCTCTTGCCGGAGCCGGCGACCCCGGTGACGACGGCGAGGACTCCGAGCGGGATGTCGACGTCGACGTCCCGCAGGTTGTGCGTCGACGCGCCCCGGATCTCCAGGACGCCGGTCGGCTTCCGGACCGCGTCCTTGACGGCGGCCCGGTCGTCGAGGTGGCGGCCGGTGACGGTGTCCGCGGCCCGCAGCCCGTCGAGTGTGCCCTCGTAGCAGACGGTGCCGCCCGCGGTACCGGCTCCGGGGCCGAGGTCGACGACGTGGTCGGCGATCGCGATCGTCTCCGGCTTGTGCTCGACGACGAGCACCGTGTTGCCCTTGTCGCGCAGCTGCAGCAGCAGGTCGTTCATCCGCTGGATGTCGTGCGGGTGCAGTCCGACGGTGGGCTCGTCGAAGACGTAGGTGACGTCGGTGAGCGAGGAGCCGAGGTGCCGGATCATCTTGACGCGCTGGGCCTCGCCGCCGGACAGCGTGCCCGCCGGCCGGTCGAGGGAGAGATAGCCGAGGCCGATCTCCACGAACGAGTCGAGGGTCAGCTGGAGCGCCGTGAGCAGCGGCGCCACCGACGGGTCCTTGATCCCGCGGACCCAGGCGGCGAGGTCACTGATCTGCATCGCGCAGGCGTCGGCGATGCTGATCCGCTTGATCTTCGACGCCCTGGCTCCTTCGGCGAGGCGGGTGCCGTCGCATTCGGGACAGGTGGTGAAGGTGACCGCCCGCTCGACGAAGGCCCGGATGTGCGGCTGCATCCCCTCCTTGTCCTTGGCCAGGAACGACTTCTGGATCCGTGGGATCAGCCCTTCGTACGTCATGTTGATGCCCGCGATCTTCATGCGGGTGGGCTCGTGGTGGAGGAAGGCGTGGAGTTCCTTCTTGGTGTACTTGCGGATCGGCTTGTCGGCGTCGACGAGGCCCGACTCGGTGTAGAGGCGGTAGTTCCAGCCGCCCGTCGTGTAGCCGGGGATGGTGAGCGCACCCTCGGCGAGCGACTTGGAGTCGTCGTAGAGCTGCGTGAGGTCGATGTCGGAGACGCTGCCCCGGCCCTCGCAGTTCGGGCACATGCCGCCGGTGCGGTTGAAGGTGGCCTTGACGGCCTTCTTGTTGCCGACCTCGACGGTGATCGCGCCGCTCGCCTTGACCGAGGGGACGTTGAAGGCGTACGCGCTGGGCGGGCCGATGTGGGGCTTGCCGAGGCGGCTGAAGAGGATGCGCAGCATCGCGTTGGCGTCGGTGGCGGTGCCCACGGTGGAGCGGGGGTCGGCTCCCATCCGCTGCTGGTCGACGATGATCGCCGTGGTCAGGCCGTCGAGTACGTCGACCTCGGGCCGGGACAGGGTCGGCATGAAGCCCTGCACGAAGGCGCTGTACGTCTCGTTGATCAGCCGCTGCGACTCCGCGGCGATCGTGTCGAAGACGAGGGAGCTCTTGCCCGAGCCGGAGACGCCCGTGAACACCGTGAGCCGGCGCTTGGGTATCTCGATGCTGATGTCCTTGAGGTTGTTCTCGCGCGCGCCGTGCACACGGATCAGGTCGTGCCGGTCCGCCGGATGCGGCGGCTGCTCGTCCTTGGGGGCCTTGCTCATCGTCTTCTCTCCAGCGGTCGCTCACGGGCTGAATCACGGACGTGCGCGAGGTGTCGGGTCCACTGTCGACCGCTCGCGGTGTCCATGGCAGTCACGCTAGCGGCGGCCGGTCGCCGACGCTTCTCAAATCCTGATCGTCGGTCCTGATCGTCGTCCGCGATCCTGATCGCCGTCGGCGGGGTTCAGGCCCCCGGCAGGCCCTCCAGGGTGTGCCGGGATCCGGGGCGACCGCCCGCCACATGGCGCTCGGCGGCCTGGACGGCCTCTCGGGCGGTGCGTTCTCCCATCAGGACGCACAGGGTGTACGCCGTGTCCTCGAAGCGCCGCCGCGCCGACAGGTCGCACGGCCTGGCGAGCACGGTCCGCTCCTGGGCGCGGTAGTGCCGGAGCAGCCGGTCGACCGTGTTCCTGTCGGGCAGCAGCATGGTGTCCTCCTGGCTGGTGAGTCGCTTCATAATCCCGGTCGTCGACGACCCTCGCGACCCGCACGGACACGAAGCGTGACAACTCTGGGGAGCGGCCTCCGGCCCGGCGGTCCCGAGCACCGCCCGGGGTGCGCTTCCGCCGCCCATGGCGGAGGGTCGAAGACATGAACCCGAAGGCGATTTCGCGGGTGGTCGTCACCGGCGCCACCGGCAACGTGGGCACGAGTCTGGTCCGGGTCCTGGCGGACGAGCCGCGCGTCGGCTCGGTCCTGGGACTCGCCCGCCGCCGGCCGGGCCTCGACCTCCCAGGGGTCGAGTGGGCCGAGGTCGACCTCTCACGGGAGGGCGACGAGCCCCTGCTCGCGCGGCATGTCGCCGACGCGGACGCCGTCGTGCACCTGGCCTGGCGGTTCCAGCCGACCCATGACCCGGTGGAGACCTGGCGGTCGAACGTGCTGGGCTCGGTGCGCGTCTTCGACGCGGTCGCGGCGGCGCGCGTGCCGGTCCTGGTGCACGCCTCCTCGGTGGGGGCTTACTCCCCCGGCCCGCCGGGCGGCGCGCCGGTGTCCGAGGCGTGGCCGACGCACGGCTGGCCGGGCGCCGCGTACACCCGGGAGAAGGCGTATCTGGAACGGGTCCTCGACACCTTCGAGCGGGACCATCCCACGACCCGGGTGGTCCGGATGCGTCCGGCCTTCCTCTTGAAGGAGGAGTCGGCGAGCGAGCAGCGGCGGATCTTCGCGGGGCGCTTCTTCCCCGGCACGCTGATGCGGCCCGAACTCCTCCCGCTGATGCCGGAGTTCGACGGTCTGCGGATCCAGGTCATGCACACGGAGGACGCCGCCGACGCCTATCGGCGGGCGCTGCTCCGGGACGTCCGGGGGCCGTTCAACCTGGCCGCCGAGCCGGCGCTCGACGCGGCGACCCTGGGCGAGCTCTTCGGGGCCCGGCCGGTACGGGTCCCCGCGGGCGCGGTGCGGGGCGCCCTGTCGGCGGCCTGGCACCTGCGGCTCGCCCCGGCCTCGCCCGGGCTCTTCGACGCGGTGCGGCACATCCCGCTCCTGGCGACGGAGCGGGCGCGGCGCGAGCTGGAATGGGAGCCGTCGCACAGTTCCCTGGACGCCCTGGAAGCGTTCCTGCGCGGAGTCCGCGCGGGTGCGGGCGACGACACGGCTCCCCTGGCGGGCCACCGCGTCGGCTGACCCGATAGGCGGCCGGCTGCCCGTGGAGCCCGGTGGAGTCGCCCGCGCCGACGGGACGGCCCGTCAGGGAGCGGTGGCGGTCGGCCAGTCGACGAGCCGGATCGCCGCGCCCGCGGCCTCGCGGCCGCGGCAGTGGGCACGGTGGCGCCGTAGGACCGCGTCGATGTCGAGGCGGCGGGCGAACTCCGGGCGGGCGGCCATCCGCCGGGCGTACGCCCACAGGGAGCCGTACCCGGCGACCCGGTCCATGGCCGTGGCGTCCAGGTGCCAGCGGTGCACGGTGTCGAGCTGGACCAGGGTGACCCAGACGTGCACGTCGGCGGCGGTCGGCGTCTCGCCGAGCACGTACGGGTGACGGGCGAGGCGGCGTTCCAGGGAGCCGAGGGCCGCGAAGAGGACGTCGAGCGGGTCGCGGTGGGCCGCGTCGCCGTCGAGCCCGAGCTCTCCGGCCCGCTGGGCCGCCCTGTTGACGCTCCGCTCGCACAGGTCCGCTATCGCCTCGATGTCGTCCCGGTGTTCCTCGGGCAGCAGCTCGGGCCCTTCGCCGCGGAAGCGGAGGGCGAGGTCCCTGAGGATGTCGGGGACGTGGGTGCTGACGATCCTTCCGGTCCACCCGTCGCTGAGGACGGGCGCGGCGGCCGGGCCGTCGTAGAGGTGGGCGCTCGCCTCGTAGAGCGGGCGGAGCGCGGCGTACCCGCCGTCGGGCGTGTCGGGGGTGCCGGGCAGGACGGTGAGCGGGAGCGTGTCGTCGAGTCCGAGGAGGCCGTGGGTGAGCGCGATGCTCAGACAGCCTGGGTCGGACGGTGCGACATGGAGGCGGTAGCGGTGCGGCACGGCGTAGTGGCCGCTGTGCTCGTCGCGGCCGATCCGGCCGCGGAAGACGGGCACGGCGGAGGCGGGCAGGAGCGAGGACGGGACGACGGACATGCTTCTCCCTTGATGGCGCGCGGTGCCGGGTCGGGCGGCGCGCGGAGCCCGGTCGCGGCGGTGCGACGGCGGGTCGGGGCGCGGGGCCCGGAGGCAGCAGGGGTACGGCGAGGAGAGACGGACAGGCGTCTCAGCGAGTGGTACGGACGCCCGGGTGTGAGCGGCGACTCGCGGCGCTGCAGACCCGCAGCAGATCGATGTGGCGGCGGGAGGTAAGGGGCAGGGAGCGCGGGAGGGGTGCGGCGGGTGAGGTGTTCCGCCGGCCGCTGCGCACCATGGTTCCCTACCTGTTCGCTCGGATTCCCGTCCTGAGTGTCCGACCGGTCTCCGGCGGCGTCAAGGGTGCGGTACGGGCGATCTCGTGGTGGGCCGTACGGGATAATGCGCCCATGCGCATTTCAGCCAGGGCCGACTACGCGGTGCGTGCCGCCCTCCAGCTCGCCGCCGCCCAGGACGCGGGGCCGCTGAAGGCCGAGGCCATCGCCGAGGGCCAGGGCATCTCGCACAAGTTCCTCGAGGGCATCCTCGGGGACATGCGCAAGGGCGGTCTGGTGCAGAGCCAGCGGGGCGGCAACGGCGGCTACTGGCTGGCCAGGCCGGCGGAGTCGATCTCGGTCGCGGACGTCATACGCTGCGTGGACGGCCCCCTGGTCTCGGTCCGCGGGGAGCGGCCGCCGGACCTGTCGTACACCGGCCCCGCCGAGTCGCTGCTCACGTTGTGGATCGCCCTGAGGGCCGGTGTCCGCGAGGTGCTCGGGGTCTCGCTCGCGGAGGTGGCGGCGGCACAGCTGCCGGCCGGGATCGTCGCGCTCGCGGACGACCCGGAGTCCTGGACCAACCCCTGAGCCACCGGCCCCCGTGGTCAACCCCGCGAGGCTGCGGGAACCCTGACGTGATCTCAGAGAGCAAGACGAGCACGTCCACCCATTGGACGCCCCTTGGGACCCGGCGAACACCTCTGCCACTATCCCTACTATTCCAGTGGGAATACTAGGGATCATGTGAGGTGACGTGAGCACGCCGAGGAAATCGCCGAAGAGACCCGCGACACGCACCACCTCCGCACCGGTCGGAGGGCGGGGCGCCCCGCCCTCCGACGGCCCCGCACGCCGCGCCGACGACGAGATCTGGCCCCGCGTCACCCGAGAACTCGCCGACGACCTCGCCGTCGACGCCCTCGCCAGGGACCGGGCCGGCAAGGCCCCGTTCGACGAGGTCGCCCGGCTCCAGGAGGCCGGCCTGCCCGCCCTCCTCACGGCGCCCGGCCCGAACCGGCGGGGCGCCGACTGGGGGGCCGCGTGTGCGGTCGTACGGGAGATCTCCGCCGCCGACAGCTCGGTGGGCGAACTCCTCGCGCACCACTACGCGCTGTCCTGGAGCAGCCGCTTCTTCGCCCCCGCGCCGGAGCCGGCCGCCGGCCGCCGCGGGACCGGAGGAACCGGCACCGCACCCTCCGCGCCCGCGGCGGGACCCGCGCTCGACGTCCGTACGGCCGAGGAGCACTGGCTGCTCGCCGGCGGCGTCGAACCGCCGCGCAACGAGGCCGGACCCGGCCTGACCCTGGCCCCCGCCGCCTCCGGCGGCGGGTGGTTCCTCGAAGGGAGCCGCACCTTCTCCTCCGCGGTGACCGTCGCGGACCGGCTCGTCGTCGGCGCCCGCCCCGGCGGCACGGGCGACCTGCTCGTCGTCCTGGTGGACCCGGCAGGGCCCGGGGTGTTCACGTCCGCAGCGCCGGACCGGGTCGGGCAGCGCCTCGCGGGCGCGGGCACCGTCACCTTCGACCGGGTCGCGGTACCGCCCGAGGACGTCCTCGGCGCCCTCCCCCACGACGAGCACGACGTCGCCCCCTTCACCACCCTCGCCCCGCTCGCCCTGCGTCTGCTCCTCGTGCAGGTCGGGCTCGGCATCGCCGAGGGGGCGCTCGCGGAGGCCCGGGACATCAGCCGGGCCGGCCAGGCGGGACCGGCACCGGGAGGCCACCCGGCCGGCCGTCGCGGAGGACTGCCGGACGCGGACGGCCCCCTGCCGACCGGGGCGGGGGACGATCCGTACCTGCTCCTCGCCTACGGGGAGCTGGCGACGGCGGCGCACGCCGCCGCCGCGGTGGTGGAGCGGGCGACGGACGCCCTCGCCCACGGTCTGCTCGCCGGAGCGTCGCTCGGCGTGGAGGAACGGGCCGACATCGCCGTCCTGGTGGCGGCGGCAGAGACCGTCACCGGCCGGGCGGCCGTCCACATCACCACCCGCGTCCTCGAACTCGTCGACGGTACGGCGGGCGCCGACACGCACGCCGGCGGCCCGGGATTCGACCGCTTCTGGCGCAACGCCCGCGCGCTCACCGCGCCCACACGGGCGGCCCACCGGCTCCGTGACATCGGGGACCACTACCTGAACGGCACCCACGCGCGGCTCACGCTGCCGGTCTGAACCGGGCGGACCGGCATGTCGGGACCTCCGGCCCTCTCATCGGCCCGCCGAATGGCCCAAGCTGGGAGGAGAGGGGCCCGCCCCACCGGAGGGCCCGACACCTCACCCACGGAGGAAGTCTGATGAGTCGTGAGATCGTCGCAGGAGTGGACGGCTCCCCCGAGAGCCTGGCGGCGGCCGACTGGGCCGCCCGCGAGGCCCTGCACCGGGGTCTCCCGCTACGGCTCGCGCACGCCTGGCGCTGGGAACCGCTGGACCTCCCCCTGGTCCAGGACCGCGCCGACCAGGATCACGTCGCGGACGCGGTCGTGCGGGAGGCCGAGGCCACCATCGCCGGCCGCTACCCGGGACTCGCGCTCTCGGCCGAGGTCATCGGCGACACGCCGGTCGCCGCGCTCCTGAGCACCGAGGAACACGCCGAGATGCTCGTCATCGGCTCGCGCGGGCACGGCGCGGTCACCGGATTCCTGCTCGGTTCGTACGGGCAGCAGATCATCGCCGGGGCCACCCGCCCGGTGGTGGCCGTCAGGTCCCGCGACGGCGAGCCGGCCGAACCCCCCACCGGACACGTGCTCGTCGGGCAGCTCGGCAGCCCGGAGGACAGCGCCGCAGCGCTGGGCTTCGCCTTCGAGACGGCCGCCGCGCGCGGGGCCTCCGTCCGGGCCGTACGCGCCTGGAGCCTGCCGCCGCTGTTCGCGTACAGCCCGCTCTCGATGCGGCTCGCCGACGACGCCGGCGGGCTCGTCCCGTACGAGGAGAAGGCCCTGAGCGACGCCCTCGCGCCCTGGCGCGAGCGCTACCCGGACGTGCCGGTCACCGAGCACGTCGAGCTGGGCAGCGCGGGCCAGGTGCTCCTCTCCGCCTCGGGGGCCGCCCAGCTCCTGGTGGTCGGCCGGCGGGCCAAGCGAGGGGCCGTCGGGCCGAGGATCGGCTCCGTGGCGCACGCGGCGCTGCACCTCGCGCCCTGTCCGGTGGCGGTCGTGCCCCAGGGCTGAAAGGGTTCGTGGAGACCCGAACGGTCTCGTCGGTCGACACGCGCGGTCGACGCGTCAACGTGACGCGTCACGTTGACGCGTCACGTTGACGAGGAGTGTCGGGGCGGCCGGGGCCGGAAAGAGTTACCGCCGTCGCCCCGGTGGCTCTCCCCAGCGCCGGCCCGTCCGGCGGCCACGGCGAGAGAGCGGAGCTCCATGCGGCACCACGACCGTCACGGTCACCCCCACGTCCCGGACCACGACGCGCCGCGGGAGGAGCCCGCCGAGCGTGGCGGCCACTCCGACCCGGCGGCGCGTACGAACGGCCGGCACCGCAGAGGCCGCGTGGCACGGCGCCTCCGGCTCCGCCGCCCCTCGTTCCGCGCCGCCGTCCTCACCGTCGGAACGACGGCCGCCGCCCTGACGGTCGCGACCGGGCTGTACGTGGCCTCCCCGACCTCCACCGGCACCACGGCCGCGACCGGTTCCGGCGCCGTCACCCCCACCGTCGCGGAACCGGAGACGGAACCGAAGTCCGAGCCCGAGCGCCCGCCGGCGCGACAGGCCGTGCGGCCGCAGGAACAGCGGCGGGAGCAACTGGCCGCGCAGGCCCCCGCGGGAAAGGCCGCCCGATACGTCAAGGACGTCCTCGCCCTCGTCAACGCCGAACGGGAGCAGGCCGGTTGCGGGCCGCTCCGCGCCGAGAAGCACCTGCGGGCCGCCGCCCAGGGGCACGCCGACGACATGTCCGCCCGGGACTACTACGGCCACGCCAGCCCGGAGGGCCGTGACGCGGGCGACCGGATGAGCGGCGCCGGGTACACGTGGTCGACCTGGGGGGAGAACATCCACCGCGGGACGACGACCCCCGCCAGGACGGTGGAGGACTGGATGGAGAGCCCCGGTCACCGGGCGAACATCCTCAACTGCTCCTTCGAGGACACCGGCGTCGGGGTGGCCCTCACGGCCAACGGCCCTTGGTGGGTGCAGGACTTCGGCGCCAGACGTTGAGCGCCCGGCCGGTGCTCAGGAGGCGGGAGCGGCCAGCTTCTGCACCCAGACCGTGCCGTCGGGGCCCGGCGCGGAGGCCACTCCGGTGTCGCGGTAGCGGCAGTCGAGCATGTTCTCCTCGTGCTGCGCGCCGTCCCTCCAGTCGTCGACGACGGACGCCGGGTCGGACCTGCCGCGGTCCAGGTTCTCGGCCCAGGCGCTCCAGTCGTAGCCGGCGGCGGTGATCCGGGCGTCCGCGAAGTCGCCCTCCGGGCTGGCGTGGCCGTAGTAGCCACGCGCCGCCATGTCGCGGGCGTATCCGCGGGCCGCCTCGGTGAGGCGCGGGTCGATCCGCAGCGGCGCGCAACCTGCCTGCGTCCGGAGCCGGTTGACCAGTTTGGTGAGGCGTTCCTCGGCGGTCGGCGGCGGAGTGGGGCGGGCGGTGCGGCGGGGCGCCGGCGGGGTGGTCGTGGGGGCGGGCGCGGCGACGGTGGCGGCCGGTGCGGGGGTCGTGGGTGCCGGGGTGCGGGTCGCGGGTGGGGCGGCGGCCGGCGCGGCGGGCGTCAAGCGGGTGTGCGGTTCCTCCGGTACGAGGAGGGCGGCCGCGCCGAGTACGACGAGGACCGCCGCTCCGGTGATCCCGGCGCGGCGGAGCGGTGTCGCGCGGGCTGGGGTCTCGATGGCGACGGGTCCGGGCCCTTCGCCGCCCCCGGCCGCGAGGGCGTCGCCGTTCCCGGCCGCGAGGGAGACCGGTTCGAGGACGTCGCCGTTCCCGAAGGCGACGGCGAGCGGGGGTACCAGGCCGATGCCGACGAGGAGACCCTCGACGGGGGCGAGGCCGCGGCGGCCCGTCACGCGGGCGGTGCAGGCTGCGCAGGTCCGCAGATGGCGGGCGACGCGCTTGCGCCAGAGCGGGGAGGGGCGGCCGTCCCAGGCCGTGACGGTCTCGGCGAGGGCGGGGCACATCGGCAGGGCGTCGAGGGCGCGGACGACGGCCCGGCCGGTTTCGAGGCGTTCCTTCATCCGCTGGACGCGGACGGCGGCGTGCTGCGGGGAGATCCCGCCGAGGCCCTCGGCGAGTTCGGCGCGGGTCAGTTCCCCCGCAGCCTCCAGCCACCACAGGGCGAGGAGTTCGCGGTCGTCCTCGTCGAGCCAGCGGGTGGCGCGGGCCACGTCGCGGCGCTGTCCTGAGAGGCCGAGCCGGAGGATGGTGACCTCGGTGAAGTCGCCGTCCGGATCGGCGAGGTCCGCGGCGTGGTCGAGGCCGGGCACGGGTGCCTGCTGGCGTTCGCGCCAGCGGCGCCGTATCCCGTTCATGGCGATGGCGACGAGCCAGGAGCGGAAGCGTGCCGGGTCCCGGAGACCGGTCAGGCCGTCCAGGGCGCGGACCATCGTCTCCTGGACGATGTCGTCGGTGTCGGCGTGGCCGTCGAGGGCCCGGCCGACGATGTTGTGGACGAGGGGCAGGTACGCGCGTACCAGTGCGTCCCTGGCGTGCGCGTCACCGGCCCTGGCCGCCTCCACCAGTGCGGTGGTGCGGCGCTCGTCGCTGTGCATGGATCTGCTCCCTCGTCCCTGCTCCGGGTCCCCGTCGTCAGGAGACCCGTGGGCGGGAGAGGGATAACACTTTCACACCGGTGGTACGGGCACGGACGGGACCGTGGCCCTGTTGCCCTGCCGGACGGCTTCCACGACGGCGTCGTGGAAATCTCGGCTCTCCTCCTCCGTCGCGCACGGAACGGGACTGCCCGACATGGTGAACCAGTCGGACGCGCCGCTGTACTGCACGGCCACGCGTGCTTCGCCCTCGGCCCAGGTCGTGTGCACGGTCACATCGCCCGTGAGAGCGCCGGCCTCGTCGGTCAGCACCCCACCTCGCCCGGTGTAGACACCGGCGGTCGTCCAAGATGCCCAGCTCATCCATCCAGGTTCACACCCGAACGGCGGATGCGCCACCGACGGGACCGCCCCGGCCGGAGGAGTTCCGGCCGGGGCGGTTCGGTACGCGCGCCGGTCAGGCGAGGGACGCGACGGCCTGGTTGAAGGTGGCGGACGGGCGCATCACGGCCGCGGCCTTGGCCGGGTCGGGCTGGTAGTAGCCGCCGATCTCGGCCGGGGAGCCCTGGACGGCGTTGAGCTCGTCGACGATCTTCTGCTCGTTGGTCGAGAGGGTCTCGGCCAGCGGGGCGAAGGCCTTGGCCAGCTCCGCGTCGTCGGTCTGGGCGGCCAGCTCCTGGGCCCAGTACAGGGCGAGGTAGAAGTGGCTGCCGCGGTTGTCGATACCACCGAGGCGACGGGTCGGCGACTTGTCCTCGTTGAGGAAGGTGCCGGTGGCGCGGTCGAGGGTGTCGGCGAGGACCTGGGCGCGGGCGTTGCCCGTGGAGGTCGCGAGGTGCTCGAAGCTGGCGGCCAGGGCGAAGAACTCGCCGAGGCTGTCCCAGCGGAGGTAGTTCTCCTTGACGAGCTGCTGGACGTGCTTCGGGGCGGAGCCGCCGGCGCCGGTCTCGAAGAGGCCGCCGCCCGCCATCAGCGGGACGACCGACAGCATCTTGGCGCTGGTGCCCAGCTCCAGGATCGGGAAGAGGTCGGTCAGGTAGTCGCGCAGGACGTTGCCGGTGACCGAGATGGTGTCCTCGCCGCGGCGGATGCGCTCCAGGGAGAACTTGGTGGCCTCGACCGGGGACAGGATCCGGATGTCCAGGCCCTCGGTGTCGTGCTCGGCGAGGTACGTCCTGACCTTGGCGATCAGCTGGGCGTCGTGGGCGCGGTTCTCGTCGAGCCAGAAGACGGCCGGGGAGCCGGTGGCGCGGGCGCGGGTGACGGCGAGCTTGACCCAGTCCTGGATGGGCAGGTCCTTGGTCTGGCAGGCGCGGAAGATGTCGCCCTCGGCGACCTCCTGCTCCAGGACGACGTTGCCCGCGGAGTCGACGAGGCGGACGGTGCCGGCCTGGGCGATCTCGAAGGTCTTGTCGTGGGAGCCGTACTCCTCGGCCTTCTGCGCCATGAGGCCGACGTTCGGGACGGAGCCCATGGTCGACGGGTCGAAGGCGCCGTGGGCGCGGCAGTCGTCGATGACGACCTGGTACACGCCGGAGTAGCTGTGGTCCGGGAGGACGGCGAGGGTGTCGGCCTCCTGGCCGTCCGGGCCCCACATGTGGCCGGAGGTGCGGATCATGGCCGGCATCGAGGCGTCGACGATGACGTCGGACGGCACGTGCAGGTTGGTGATGCCCTTGTCGGAGTCGACCATCGCCAGGGCGGGGCCCTCGGCGAGCTCGGCCTCGAAGGAGGCCTTGATCTCGGCGCCCAGGCCGTGCGGGACGGCGTCGAGGCCGTTCAGGACGGTGCCGAGGCCGTCGTTCGGGGACAGGCCGGCGGCGGCGAGCACCTCGCCGTACTTGGCGAAGGTGTTCGGGAAGAAGGCGCGCACGACGTGGCCGAAGACGATCGGGTCGGAGACCTTCATCATCGTGGCCTTGAGGTGCACGGAGAAGAGGACGTCCTCGGCCTTGGCGCGGGCGACCTGCTCGCTGAGGAAGGTGCGCAGGGCGGCGGCGCGCATGACGGCGGCGTCGACGACCTCGCCGGCGATGACCTTCAGCGGCTCGCGGAGCTCGCTGGTGGTGCCGTCGGCGGCGGTGAACTCGAAGCGGAGGGTGTCGTCCGCGGCGATGACGGTGGACTTCTCCGTGGCGGCGAAGTCGTTGTCGCTCATGGTGGCGACGTTCGTCTTCGACTCGGGGGTCCAGGCGCCCATGCGGTGCGGGTGGGCCTTGGCGTAGTTCTTGACCGAGCCGGGGGCGCGGCGGTCGGAGTTGCCCTCGCGCAGGACCGGGTTGACGGCCGAGCCCTTGATCTTGTCGTAGCGGGCGCGGACGTCCTTGTCCTGGTCCGTCTTCGGGTCGTCCGGGTAGTCCGGGAGGGCGTAGCCCTGCGCCTGGAGCTCGGCGACGGCGGCCTTGAGCTGCGGGATGGACGCCGAGACGTTCGGCAGCTTGATGATGTTGGCGCCGGGGGTCTTGGCCAGCGCGCCGAGTTCGGCGAGGGCGTCGGCGATGCGCTGGCCCTCTTCCAGGTACTCGGGGAAGACGGCGATGATGCGGCCCGCGAGGGAGATGTCCCGCGTCTCGACCGAAACGCCGGCCTGCGAGGCATACGCCTGGATCACGGGCAGGAACGAGTACGTCGCCAGGGCGGGCGCCTCGTCAGTGTGGGTGTAGATGATGGTCGACTCAGTCACCAGGGTGCTCCGCTCCACGTCTGCCTATGCGAGATTGCTCGACATCAAGATATCTCGTGATCGTGGTCCTCGGTAAAGGGGCCCACGAGCTCGCCGTCCCCGGGCGCTCCGGCGGCTTCCACGAAGGGGCCGCCGAGGCGGTACGGGCTGGGGGCGCCGTCCAGCTCGACGCGGCGGAGCAGTCCGAGCAGGAGCAGTCCCGTCGCGGCGGTCACGCCCGCGGCGAGCGCCTGGCCGCAGCGGTGGGCGAGCCGCAGCTCGGCCGGGTCGTAGGGGGCGGTGGCGGGCAGGGCGAGGGTGTCGCCGAGCAGCCAGAACCCGGCGCCGAGTCCGGCGGCGGCGAGGATGCCGAGGGGCACCGTCGCGGGGAGGCCGCGCAGGGCGGCTCCGCGCCGGGCGCCGGGACGCACCTTGCCCTTGCGGGCGAGGAAGGCGAGGAGGCCACAGTGGACGGCGAGGACGACCAGGGCGGCGGCGATGACGTCACCGGGCCGGTGCCGGCCGGCCGCGATGGTGTGGGCGCCGACGGCGACGGCCCAGAGCGTGCCGGCGCCGACGGCGAGGCCGCGCAGCCGGTAGGGGACGACGAGGGTGAGGCCGAAGGCGATGCCCAGGGCGAGCGTGGTCTGGGCGCTGGGGAAGCCGCTCGGGACGAGCGCACCGCCGGTGTCGAGGAGCCGGGGGCGGGGCGCGTACCGCTGGAGCAGTCCGGTGACGGCGAGCGCGGTGACGACCGCTCCCGCGGCGGCCCCGGTGAGCGCGTACCGCTTGCGTATGAGGCCGACGGCGAGCAGCAGGACGCATCCGGCGACCAGGGAGACGGTGGTGAGCCCGGCGAGTGAGGGGTGCTCGCGGAGCAGGGTGGCGGCGGCCGTGTCGGCGCGCCGGCCGGTCACGGCGGCGTCGCCCCAGCGGCGGCCGGTGGCGGTGAGCACGAGGCCCGCGTAGACGACCGTGAGGACGAGGACGGCCCCGAGGCAGGCACGCCGGGTCCGGGTGCGGACGCGGGTGATGAACGAGCCGGCCGCCTCACCTGCCACGGCGGCGTACCACCAGGTGTCACCGGTCTCCAGCGGCCTCTGCGAGCCGCCCGCGCGGTACCTGTCGTAGGAAGCCATGCCCCGATTCGAACCCACACCCGGCGGACCCGCCCGCTGGACGCACCCGAACGACACGCCGAGGCTCAGAGGTCCTGGCGCGGGCGCTGGGCGAGGACCAGGAGGACGAGGCCGCAGACGAGGGCCAGGACGGTGACGACACCCAGGCCGGTGCTCACGGCCCGGTCGTCGGCGAGCTGTCCGGCCGCCTGGAACGCGAACGCCGCCGCGAACGCCAGCTGGCCCCAGCCGTGCGGCGCCGTCCGGTACACGCGCCGCCGCTGCCACGCCACGATCCAGCCGGTGCGCAGCGCCGCCACACCGGAGATCGCGAAAAGCAGCGCCAGCGCGCCGGGTATGACGACGTACCAGTCCATGGTGGCCCCTTGTCCTCCCGGCTCCCTGCCGGAACGCGGCGCGATCATGCCACAGCGCGATGACGCGAGGAGGTACGGGCACGGCAGCACGACCCGTACGGCGGGAACGCCGTGCGCGTCGGCGCCATATGGCGGAGCGCCCCGGGCGGCCGGGCGGGCGGAGTCAGGAGGAGGCGCGGACCACGAGTTCCGTGGGGAGCATCCGGCGGGGCTGCTCGTCCGGGTCGCTGGGGGCCGCGATCTCCTGGAGGAGCAGCCGGGCCATGGTGCGGCCCATCTCCTCGATGGGCTGGCGGACGCTGGTCAGCGGGGGGTCCATGTGACGGGCCACGGCCGAGTCGTCGACGCCGACGAGGGCGACGTCCTCGGGGACGCGGCGGCCCGCCTCGCGCAGGACGCCCCGCGCGCCGGCGGCCATCACGTCGGAGGCGGCGAAGACGGCGTCCAGGTCGGGCCTGCGGTCCAGGAGTTCCCGCATGGCGCGGCGGCCGCCCTCCTCGGTGAAGTCGCCGGTGGCGACGAGCGCCTCGTCGGCGGCGAGGCCGGACTCGGCCAGGCCCTGGCGGTAGCCGTCGAGGCGGCAGCGGGCGACGTACATGTCGAGGGGGCCTGTGATGGTGGCGATGCGCTGCCGGCCGCGCGCGGCGAGGTGGGCGACGGCGGTCCGGCCGGCGCCGGTGTTGTCGGAGTCGACGAAGGCGACGCGTTCGTCCTCGGTGCGGCGGCCGTTGAGGACGGCGGGCAGGCCGAGGGCACGGACCTGGTCGGGCAGTGGGTCGGCGCCGTGGACGGAGACGAGGAGGACGCCGTCGACACGCTGGGCGGCGAGGTACTGCTCGAAGCGCTGCCGTTCCTGTTCGCTGCGGATCAGGGTGAGCAGCAACTGCTTGTCCGCGTCGGCGAGTTCGCTGCTGACGCCACGGATGATGTCGAGGAAGTACGGCTCGGCGAAGAGTCGTGCCTCGGTCTCGGGGATGACGAGGGCGACGGCGTCGGTGCGGCTGCCCGCCAGGGCGCGGGCGGCCCTGTTGGGGACGTAACCGAGTTCGGCGACGGCCTGTTCGACGGCGGCCTTGGCCTGTTCGCTCACCCGGGGGGAGCCGTTGATGACCCGGGAGACCGTGCCGCGGCCGACTCCGGCTCGCGCCGCGACCTCCTCCAGGGTGGGCCTGCCGGTCTGCCGCCCGCTCACCGCCATGCCGCTTCTCCCCTCGGGCCCGCCGCCCCGCCTGCGTGTGGACGCGAACCTATCAGGCGGGCGGCGCGCCCCCGGGGGATCGACTCAGGCGCCGGTCGGGGCGAGCTCGGCCATGGCGCCCCAGCCCTGCTGCGGCACCTCGACGTTGATGATCTCGGGGGTGGTGGCGATGGCGCCGGCCATGGCCGCGAGCCCGGCGGCGAAGTGCGGGGAGGCGACGTGGGCGGCGCCGGCCTCGGCGTCGGCGAAGGCCTCCAGGAGGACGAAGACGTTCGGGTCGTCGACACCGCGGGACCAGTCGAAGAACAGGTTGCCGGGCTCCTCGCGGGTGGCGCGGGTGAAGTCGGCGACCAGGTCGAGCCAGCGGTCGGCGTGGTCGGGGCGGGCGGTGAAGCGGACGGCGATGAAGATCATGCGGTCAGCGTGCGGGGCGCCGCGGGGTCGCGGCCAGCCGGCCGGGTCAGGATTCCGGCAGGGCCGGAAAGTCCGGCACGGCGCGGGTGAGCGCGGCCCGGATCTCGCCCTGGCGCCGCCCGAAGTCGGCGGTGGGCAGGGACACGGACAGGGCGTGCACGATGCCGTCGCCGCGCTCGGGCAGCGCCACGGCGAGACAGGTGTACGCGAGGTCGGCCTCGCCCACCGACACGGCGAACCCCTGGCCGCGGACCCGGTCGACCTCGGCCTCGAAGCGAGCGGCGCTGGTGATCGTGCGCTCGGTGAAGCGCGCCATGCCGTGCTCGGCCAGGTAGCGGCGGCGCAGCGGTCGCGGCAGCGCGGCGAGCAGCGCCTTTCCGTGGGCGGTCGCGTGGGCGCGGTCCTCGGGGCCCGGGGTGAAGGGGTGGGCGGTGTCGGTGACGGGTGCTGTGGTGTCGACGACGGTGATCAGGCCGTCGCGGTAGGCGGTGTGGTACGCCTCCGCTCCGGTGGCCCTTCGCAGTCGGCCGAGGAGTTCGCCCGTTCCGGCGCCGAGGCCGTGGTGCCGCTGGTGGGAGCGGTGCAGGGCGGGGACGCGGGGCCCGGGGGCGTACCCCTCGGTGGTGCGGACGAGGTAGCCGCGCGCGAGCAGCGGGCCGGTGACGTGGTAGACGGTCGAGAGGGCGCAGCCGAGCCGCCGGGCGAGGGCCTTGGCGCCGAGGGGCCGGTCGGCGTCGGCGACGGCGTCGAGGACGGCGAGGGCCCGGTCGACGGACTGGGGCCCGGGGCTCGGGTGGGCAGGCATCGTTCCAGCTTAGGACCGGTGCGTGCGGGGCCTGGCCCCAGGCGTCGGAGGACGCTCCGTACCCGCTCCGAAGCCCTCCGTATCCCCGCAGGTCACAGGGCCTTTATGTGCATAAGACACTCTATCGGCGTACCGTCGAGTGGATCCCCCAGACCCTCGACGCCCCGGGAGAGCGTGTGCCCCGCTCCAGGACCGACCGTGCCCCGACGCCCCGCGAGGGGCGCCGTCCGCGTCTGCGGACGGCGGCCATCGCGACGGGTGTGGTCGCCGTCGCCGCGGGCGGCCTGTACGTGGCGGGCCTGCTCACCGCCGGCGAGGACATATCCGCCGGTACGCGGGTGGCCGGCGTGGACATAGGTGGGATGAGCCGCGCTCAGGCCGAGGCCAGGCTGGCGGCGGAGGCCCCGGCCGCGTGGAGCGCCCCGATACCGGTGAAGGTCGGCGACCACGCCACGACCGTGGAGCCGGCCTCCGCCGGTCTGACGGTGGACCTGGCGAAGACCGCCGATCTGGCGGCCGACCCCTCCCGTGACCCCTTCACCGTCATCGGGCGGCTCTTCTCGTCCGGCGAGCGGGAGATCAGGCCGGTCCTCGCGTACGACGCGGACAAGACGCGGGCGGCCGTCGCCGGTCTCGCCAAGAAGAACGACCGCGCGGTGCGCGAGGGTTCCGTCGCCTTCCGCGAGGGCAAGGCCGTCGCCACCCGGCCGGTGACGGGCCAGAAGCTGGACGCCGGGCGGGCCGCCGAGACCCTGCGCGCGGCCTACCCGGCCACGGGTTCGGCGCCCGTGGTCCTGCCCGTCACCACCACCGAACCGAAGCTGCCCGCCGCGGAGGTGGACCGCTTCCTCGACTCGTACGCCGAGCCCGCCGTCTCCGGCCCCGTGACGCTCACGGCGGGCTCCGAGCGGCTGCGGATCGCCCCCGCCACGCTCGGCGACCACCTCACGGTGAAGGCCGAGAACGGCCGGCTCGACGCCGCCCTCGACGCCGAGGCGCTGCTGCGGGACCCGGACGTGGCCCGGCCGCTCGCCTCACTGACCGGCGCGCCCGTGGAGGCGAGCCTCGGGGTCCGGGACGGCAAGGCCGTGGTGGAGTCGGAGGGCCGGCCGGGGCACGAGGTGACCGCGAAGGCCCTCGGCGACGCCGTGCGCCCGCTGCTCACCAGGACGGGCGAGGCGGCCCGTACGGCTCCGGTGGCCACGACGGTCACCCAGCCCCAGCTGACCGCCGACTCCCTCGCCCGCCTCGGCATCACCGAGCAGATGTCGACGTTCACGGTGGACTTCCCGTCGGCGCCCTACCGGACGACGAACATCGGCCGGGCCGCCGAGCTCATCAACGGCTCGATCGTGCAGCCCGGCCAGGTGTGGAGCTTCAACAGGACGGTCGGCGAGCGCACCCCGGACAACGGCTTCGTCGACGGCACGATGATCCTCGACGGTCAGTACCGGTCGGGACCCGGCGGCGGTGTGTCGGCCATGGCCACCACCGTCTTCAACGCCATGTTCTTCGCCGGGGTGAAGCCCGTCGAGTACGGCGCCCACTCCTTCTACATCGAGCGCTACCCGGCCGGCCGCGAGGCGACCGTCGCCTGGGGCTCGCTCGACCTGAAGTTCCGCAACGACTCCGGCAAGCCGATCTACATCAAGGCGAGCGCCACGGACTCCTCGGTCACGGTGAGCTTCCTCGGCACGAAGAAGTACGACTCCGTCGAGGCGGTCGCCGGCCCGCGCACGAACCTCAAGGAACCCGCCAAGCGCGAGGGCACCGGCGAGGCCTGTGTGCCGCAGCCGCCCCTGGAGGGCTTCGACATCTCGGTGGACCGGGTGTTCAAGGACGGCGGCGCCGAGGTCAAGCGCGAGACCTTCAAGACCCACTACACCCCGCGCGACGAGGTGACCTGCGAGTGACCCGCGCCCGCTCCGGCCGGACCGGCGCGCACCCGCGCTGACGGAAGGGTGTCTTCCCCCATGGCGGGGGCATGACTCCGGAGCACGGCCCACCAGGGGGTATCCGGCCCCGATCCGCCGGACACCCCCTGAGCCAGGGCCGCCCCTCACCCCCTCGGAGGCACGCCTTGGCGCAGCGCAGCGACCCCTTCGAGCGGCTCCTCCGCGCCGCGGCGGACGAGGGCGTCTTCCCCGGCGCCGTCTGGGCCGTGGGTGACCCCCGTACGACCGTGTCGGCGGGGGCCGTCGGCCTCCTCGACCCGGCGCGCCCCGGTGAACCCATGCGACCCGACACGCTCTTCGACGTCGCCAGCCTCACCAAGATCCTCTCCGTGTGGGCCGTGACCGGCACCCTCGTCGACGCGGGGAAGCTCGACCTGACCGTGCCGCTCGGCTCCTTCTGGCCCGAGGCGGCGGGACGGCCCCTCGCCGGGGCAACGGCGCACCACCTCCTCACGCACACCGCGGGCCTGCCGCTCCGCGCCAACCTGCGGCACCTGTACGGCTCGGACCCGCAGGACGTCCGGGACGGCGTCCTCGCCGAGCCGCTCCGGCACCGGCCCGGCGCGGCCGTCGCGTACACGGACCGGGCGGCGCTGATCCTCGGCTATCTGGCCGAGCACCTCACCAGGACACCGCTCGCCCGGATCGCCGAGGACCGGATCTGGGCCCCGCTGGCCATGTCGGACACCCGGTACGGTCCGCTGCCCGCCGCGGCCCGGAGGCGGTGCGCGCCCACCGAGTACGACGACGTGACCGGCACGCACCTCAAGGGGACCGTGCACGACTTCTCGGCCCGGCTGCTCGGCGGCGCCTGCGGGATCGCGGGAGTCTTCACGACCGCCGCCGACGTCGGCCGCTTCCTGCGCCACCTCCTCGTCCCGGTGCCCGGCACCTTCTCCGCCGAGTGGACGGCCGCGTCGCTCCGCGTGCACACCGGAGGGCTCACCCCGCCGCGCGGCCTGTTCTGGCACCCGGCGCCCGGCACGGAACCGGCGGACGGCGTCTGGTCGCACTTCGGGTTCACCGGCACCGGCTTATGGGTGTCGCAGGCCCGGGGCCGCTGGGCGGTTCTCCTCACCAACCGCCTCCGGCTCACCCGCGACCCGGGTCCGCTGGCCCGGGTCAGGGACGTCTTCCGGAGCCTCGCCTTCCCGTGACCTTCCGCCGGTCAGAGGTGTGACACACATCCGTTCGACACCCCTTGATGGAGCGGAGAGGCCGGGGGTTACCATATGAGCGCCGCCTAGCTCGAAAGATAAACTTGTGACTGTCAATGACGACTCGTTCACCAGCTGGAAGAACCGCGAGGAGATCGCGGAGTCGATGATCCCGATCATCGGGAAGCTGCACCGGGAGCAGGACGTCACCGTCCTGGTCCACAGCCGCTCCCTGGTGAACAAGTCGGTGGTCAGCATCCTCAAGACCCACCGCTTCGCACGGCAGATCGCCGGCGAGGAGCTGTCGGTCACCGAGACGCTCCCCTTCCTCCGGACGCTCACCACCCTCGATCTCGGCCCGTCCCAGATCGACATCGGCATGCTGGCCGCCGAGTACAAGACCGACAACCGCGGTCTCACGGTGGAGGAGTTCACGGCCGAGGCCGTCGCCGGCGCCACGGGTGAGAACAAGATCGAGCGCCGCGACGGACGCGACGTCGTCCTCTACGGCTTCGGCCGCATCGGCCGTCTGGTCGCGCGCCTCCTCATCGAGAAGGCCGGTTCCGGCAACGGTCTGCGCCTGCGCGCGATCGTCGTCCGCGGCGGCGGTGAGCAGGATCTGGTGAAGCGCGCCTCGCTGCTGCGCCGCGACTCGATCCACGGCCAGTTCCAGGGCACGATCACGGTCGACGAGGCGAACAGCACGATCGTCGCCAACGGCAACACCATCAAGGTGATCTACGCCAACGACCCCTCCGAGGTGGACTACACGGCGTACGGCATCGACAACGCCATCCTCATCGACAACACCGGCAAGTGGCGCGACCGCGAGGGCCTGTCGAAGCACCTGCGCCCCGGCATCGACAAGGTCGTCCTGACCGCGCCCGGCAAGGGTGACGTGCCGAACATCGTGCACGGCGTCAACCACGACACGATCAAGCCGGACGAGAAGGTGCTGTCCTGCGCCTCCTGCACCACCAACGCGATCGTCCCGCCGCTGAAGGCGATGGACGACGAGTACGGCGTGCTGCGCGGCCACGTGGAGACGGTCCACTCGTTCACGAACGACCAGAACCTCCTGGACAACTACCACAAGGCCGACCGCCGCGGCCGTTCCGCGCCGCTCAACATGGTCATCACCGAGACCGGTGCCGCCTCGGCCGTCGCCAAGGCCCTCCCGGACCTCAAGGCCCCCATCACCGGCAGCTCGATCCGCGTCCCCGTCCCGGACGTCTCGATCGCGATCCTGAGCCTGCGCCTGGGCCGCGAGACCACCCGCGACGAGGTCCTCGAGTACCTCCGTGACGTCTCGCTGCACTCGCCGCTGAAGCGTCAGATCGACTTCACCACCGCCCCCGACGCCGTCTCGATGGACTTCGTCGGCTCGCGTCACGCGTCGATCGTCGACGCCGGCGCGACCAAGGTCGACGGCGACAACGCGATCCTCTACCTCTGGTACGACAACGAGTTCGGCTACTCGTGCCAGGTCATCCGGGTCGTCCAGCACGTCTCCGGCGTGGAGTACCCGACCTTCCCGGCCCCGGCGGTCTGATCCCCACCCCGCGCAACGGCACGACGAAGCGCCGCACTTCCTCCGGGAGGTGCGGCGCTTCGCCGTCGCGGGGGCCGGGGCGAACCGATCACCGCGGCCCCGGCGTCCCTTCCCCCATGAAGACGTTCACGACGACGTTCACGCACGGCATACGCCAGCTCCTGCGCTTCGCCGTCCTCGAGGCGCGCTGCTGCGCCTTCGCCTTCGCGCTCATCGGCGGCATCGCGGTCTCCACCCTGCTGCCCGAACTCCCGATCGCCCGCTACGACCTGCTGCTCCTCTACGGCATCGGGCTCACCGTGCTCGCCTGGAAGGTCGGCTGGGACACCGGGCGGGACGTCGCCGTCATCGCCGGCTGCCATGCCATCGGGCTGCTCTTCGAGTTGGTCAAGGTGCGGATGGGTTCGTGGAGCTACCCGGAGGCGGCGCTGACGAAGTTCGGCGGGGTCCCGTTGTACGGCGGCTTCCTGTACGCGGCTCTGGGCAGTTACGTCTGCCGGGCCTGGCGCCTGCTCGACCTGCGGGTCACGGGCTACCGGCCGCGCGTGACGGCGGTCCTCGCCGCCGCCGTGTACGTGAACTTCTTCAGCCACCACTGGCTGCCCGACGCCCGCTGGGTGCTGGCCGCCCTGCTCCTCGCCGCCACGGCGGGGACCTGGGTGCGGTTCCGGGTGGGCGAACGGGACCACCGGATGCCGCTGGCCCTGTCGTTCGCCCTGATCGGCTTCTTCCTGTGGGTCGCGGAGAACGTCGCCACGTACGTCGGCGCCTGGAGCTACCCGAACCAGCTGGACGGTTGGCAGCCGGTGTCCCTCGCCAAGTTCGGCGCGTGGGCGCTGCTCGTCACGGTGACCTTCGTCCTCACCGCGCACGGGGCGAGAACCGCCACCGTCCCGCCGGGCCGTCACACGCCCCGACCGGCCGCGTGTGACCGTGGGTGATTCCGTGCGTGCACGGCGCTGACGTGCTACAGTCGACAGTAGTTGCAGTCGTGGTTCCCAAAGAAACTTACAAGTGCCTTTGACGATTCGACATCGTCAGGCACTTTCTGTGTTTTCGGTGCAGTTTTCCGGACGGGGCAATCATCACGGCGACTCCGGGTTTCGCACAGTGCGGACCCCTGGGCTACGCCCCGAAGGAGATTTGACATGGCTAACGGCACCGTGAAGTGGTTCAACGCTGAAAAGGGCTTCGGCTTCATCGAGCAGGAGGGTGGCGGCCCGGACGTCTTCGCCCACTACTCCAACATCGCCACCTCTGGCTTCCGTGAGCTCCAGGAAGGCCAGAAGGTGACCTTCGACGTCACGCAGGGCCAGAAGGGCCCCCAGGCGGAGAACATTCTCCCCGCCTGACGTTGACACGTCCGACGTAGCTGGGGTCCTCACCCGTGTGGTGAGGGCCCCGGCTCGTTGCATTTTCCAGGCACTTTCAGGCATTTCCCAGGCGTTCCAGCAATTCTTCGGGCTACGGCCCGTCGCGAATTCCTCGAAGTGCACCGGTTTCGAGGAAGGCTCCCCATGGACAACACGCACAGCACACCCCGTGCCGAAAAGGCACGACGCGCCGCCGCGGCGAAGGAAGAATTCACGGCGCCGCCCGCCGGGACCCCGGCCCTGCCGCCAGCCGCCACCTTCGCCGAGCTCGACCTGCCGGCCGAGATCCTCGACGTACTGGCCCGCGAAGGTGTCGAGACGCCCTTCCCCATCCAGGCCGCCACCCTCCCGGACGCCCTCGCGGGACGCGACGTACTGGGACGCGGACGCACCGGCTCCGGCAAGACGCTCGCCTTCGGACTGCCGCTCCTCGTCCGCACCGCCGGACGGCGCGCCGAGGCACGCAAGCCGCTCGCCCTGATCCTGGTCCCCACGCGCGAGCTGGCCCAGCAGGTCACGGACGCGCTCGACCCGTTCGCCCGCGCCCTGAAGGTGCGGCTCGCCACCGTGGTCGGCGGCATGTCGATCGGCCGCCAGGCCACCGCGCTGCGCGACGGGGTCGAGGTCCTGATCGCCACCCCCGGCCGGCTCATGGACCTCGTCGAGCGCAAGGACTGCCGCCTGGAACGGGTGACCGTCACCGTCCTGGACGAGGCTGACCAGATGGCCGACATGGGGTTCATCCCCCAGGTCACCGAGCTGCTCGACCGGGTGAACGCCGACGGCCAGCGGATGCTGTTCTCCGCCACCCTCGACCGCAACGTCGACCTCGTCGTGGAGCGCTACCTCAAGGACCCGGTCGTCCACTCCGTGGACCCGTCGGCCGCCTCCGTCTCCACCATGGAGCACCACGTGCTGCACGTGCACGTCGCCGACAAGTTCGCCACCGCCACGGAGATCGCCGCCCGCGACGGGCGCGTGATCATGTTCCTGCACACCAAGGCCGCCGTGGACCGCTTCACCCGGCACCTGCTCGGCAGTGGCGTACGGGCCGCGGCGCTGCACAGCGGCAAGTCCCAGCCCCTGCGGACCCGCACCCTGGAGCGCTTCAGGAGCGGCGAGGTCCCGGTCCTGGTCGCCACCAACCTGGCGGCGCGCGGCATCCACGTCGACGCGCTCGACCTCGTCGTCAACGTCGACCCGCCGGCCGACCACAAGGACTACCTGCACCGCGGCGGCCGGACCGCGCGGGCCGGCGAGGCGGGCCTCGTCGTCACCCTGGTCACCCAGGACGAGCGCCGCGACGTGGCCCGTCTGATGGCGGACGCGGGCATCCACCCGCAGGTCACCCAGGTCCGCTCCGGCGAGGACGCGCTGAGCCGCATCACCGGCGCGCGTACCCCCTCGGGCGTACCCGTCGACGGCAGCGCGCCGAGCCAGGAGGGCGTCAAGCGCGGCGGAGCCGCCTTCCGGGGCATCGGCACCGTCCCGGGACGCCCGGGCCGCGCCAAGAACGAGTCCAGGCGGGCCGCCGAAGCCCGCAAGACGGCCGAGGCCCGCCAGGCCGCCCGGATCCGCCGCGGCGGCTGAGCGGTCGCGGGACCGTCGGCGCGGGCCTTACGGGTGATGTGCGCGCGTCGGCGGAACCCGGGCGGACGGCCGGGCGACCTCTGCCGATACCGCGCGCATGAGACCCGCCCGCCCGACGTCACGGCCGCGCCTCGCCGCCGTCACGGGGTGATCCGGTCGCCGTCCCGGAGGTCGGGCAGCCGGCGCCCGAACGGATCGTCGGGGCCGGCCCTTTCATGGGCCCGCCGGCCCGCGCGAGACCCGCAGCAGCTTCACGCCCGACATCCCGGCTCCCGTCCTGCGGGCTTTCCCCGCGGAACGCGGGACGTACGAGGAGTCCACCTTCTGGAACCCTCGTGGACCACCGCGCCCGGCGCGGTGCAGACCACGGACATCTGTGATCTGGCCCGCTCCGGTCTCCGGGATCGTTTTGGGCCGGGCCGCGGGGCCTCAGGGCCCGCCCGGCTCGGGGTGCGCGGGGTCGATGCCGAGGGACGGCAGGACGGCCTTGAGGTTGTCGGCGCCGTCCTTCAGTCGGCTCTGCGGGCCGTTCAGCGGAGTGTTGAACGGGGTGTTGAGCGGCGTGTTGAGCGGCGTGCTCCACGGGCCGTGCCCCGATTCGCTCCTCGGGTCGGTCCTCGGGGGACCCTTCGGGTCGCTCTTCGGGGCGTGCGCCGTGCCCGGACCCATGCCCGTGCCCGGGCCGTTGCCGTTGCCGTTGCCGTTGCTGTTGCCGTTGCCGTCGCCGTTGCCCGGGCCGGTGCTCCGGCCGCAGCCCTGGTTCTGCTTCGCCTTCTTGCCGGCCTCGTGCCCGTGGCAGTGCGCCTTGCCGTCGGCCGGGTGCGACTCGGGTCCCTCCGCCGGGTGTTCGGACGCGGCCGTGGTCGGCGGAGCGGGCAGGGTCGCGTGCTCGTCCGGAGCCACCGTCACCGTGGCGGGCGGGGTGTCACGGCGCGGCTCCGGGGCGGGGTTCGCCGGCGCCGGGTCGTCCAGGAGCCGGCCGGGGAGGTCCGTGGCGGCGATGGCCACGCCGCCCAGCGTCACGCTCGCGAGCACCGCGGCGGCGGCGGTCCGCAGGGAGCGGCTCCGTCGGCGCGCCGGGGCTCCGGGCGTCCAGTCGTCGCGGCGGCGCGTTCGGCGGGAGGCGTGCAGGCCCGCGTCGCGCGCGGCCCGGAAGGCGGCGAGAGCGTTCGCCTCGGCGTCCCGGCCGGTGGTTTCCCCGGCCTCCTGGCGCGCCGCGTCCCCGGCCGCCGCGTTCACGGCGCCCCCGTCGGCGCACGGCACGGCTCCCGGAGCCGCCCCCGGGTCGTCGTCCTGTTCGCCCCGTTCGGCCCGTTCGCCGTCCCGTTCGTCCTTGGGCATCCCGTCACCTCCCTCTTCCCTTGAGTTCCCGCGCCAGTCGCCGTAGGCCCCGGTGCGCCGCGGACCGTACCGCACCGGGCCGCTTGCCCAGGACCCGGGCGGCCGTCGGCCCGTCCAGGCCGACGACGACCCGGAGCAGGACGGCCTCCGCCTGCTCCCGAGGCAGGTCCATGACCAGCGCGAGCGCCTGCCGCGTCGAGAAGGTCTCCAGTGCCTCCCCCGCCGTGTCCACGGCGGCGGGCAGATCGAGCACGTCCTGTTCGAGCCGGGCGGGGCGGGGCCGGACCCGCGCCCTCCGTAGATGGTCGAGGGCCCGGTGCCGGGCTATGGTCGCGGTCCAGCCGCGGAAGCCCGCACCGTCGCCACGGAACCGGCCGAGGTCCCGGGCGATCTCCAGCCAGGCCTCGGAGGCGACGTCCTCGGCATCCTCGCCGACGATGCCCCGCAGATATCCGAGCAGCCGGGGGGCCACCATCCGGTAGACCCGCCCGAACGCCTCCTCGTCGCCCGCCCGCGCCCGTTCGACGTCCGAGCCCAGTTCCGCGTCGCGTGTCGTGGGGGGCGCGTGCCCCGTCCCCTCGTCCACACGATCCTCTTCACAGCCGGTTTTGTTCGCGAATCCTCCGGTCGCCGCGCGCACCGGATCGCGATCATCCTGTCAGATGGTCAACACCTGCTTGCCGACAGCCCGTCGGGGGCGTGGACCCACCGTCTGCGGGTGCCTGGCGGCCGTCGCCCGTGCAGGGTGAGGAAGTACGTCCGCAGGGACTCCTGCGGCCCGATCTCGAAGCGGTTCACGGTCCGGCCGAGCGGGTTCCAGACCCGGCCGTCCGGCATCCGCAGTCCGACGGAGCGGGCGAAGACGGTCCGGAGCAGGTGGTCCGGAGGGATGTCCACCCAGACCGCCCCCGCCTCGCGCACCAGGACCTCGCCGACATAGGCGCCGAGGCCGAGCAACGGGCCCGCCACGTCCTCCCGCCCCGCGCCGCCCTGGCGCAGCCCGTCGATGAGACGGTCGACGATGCTCAGACTCGGCGCGGTGTAGTCGAGCGGGAGCCGGGCCCGCGTGGTGGCGCGCTCCACGAACGCGGCTGCGTGACAGGGCATGTCGGCTGCGGACAGGGTCGGGCTTTCGCGGTCCATGCGTGATCCCCGTTCTTCTTCGAAGCGGCGTCGGTCGCCAGCTGTTGAAGCGGAATCCGCATCCGAGACATCACGCATCACGCACGTGACCCTGATCACACATCCCACAGGGCGCACACAGTCGCTCAGTGAAGGGGCAGCCGTACCTCGATGGTCTTGCCTCCCTGCGGCAGCAGGCACAGCCTGATCTCCCGCGCGAGGAGTCTGATCAGGGGCCAGCCGAATCCACCCTCCGCCGGTCCGAAGGCGCGCTTGCGCCCCTGCGCGTCGGCGAGGTGGGGCAGCTCACCGCTCGCGTCCGCGACGGTGATCGTCACCACGCCCCGGTGGATCTCCACGCCGAAGCCGGTGAGGCCGCCGCCGTGCCGCATCGCGTTCGTCACCAGCTCGGAGGCGACGAGCAGGGCGTCGCCGCGTGCTTGGGCCGACGGCCGGTCGCCCGTCGTCGCCTCGGCCACGTCGAGGGCCTCCGCCACCCTGGCGCGCGCCTCGGCCGCGTCACGAGGCAGCCAGGGGCGGTGCCCCTCCGGCATCACGCGCGCTTCGCCCCCGTCACGCGGACGCCACGGCCGGTATCCGTCCGGCGTGCGATGCCCTGCGGTCACTGGCCCGGCCACCTGTCTCCACTCGTCGTCACCGGCCTCTTCCCCGGCGTTCAACCGGGCGCCTTCCCCGACGATCGCATCGCATTCCCTTTTCACCCGCGCGACCGGCCGTTCCCGTGGGTCATTCTCGTGCGCCGTGTTCTCGTGCGCCGTGTTCTCGTCCGCGTTCTCATGTGATGGCACGAAGAGACCCGGTGCGACGGATGCGACCGGGCGCGCCGGGGCAGACGCGGCGTACGGCAGCCGCAGGCACGGCGCGGGCCGTACGGACCGGAAGGTGCGGGCATGAACGAGCGCGAGAACGGGCGGGGCCGCCAGGAGACCGTGGACGAGCGCGCCGACCGGCAGTGGCAGGATCTCCTCCAGGAGATCCGGGTGGCGCAGACAGGTGTGCAGATCCTGCTCGGGTTCCTGCTGACCGTGGTCTTCACGCCCCGCTACGTGACTCTTGGTTCGGTCGAGAAGACGACCTACATCCTGACGGTGATCCTCGGGTCGCTGGCCACCGGTGCGCTGATCGGCCCGGTCTCCTTCCACCGCCTCGTGTCGGGGCGCCGGATCAAACCCCAGGCGGTCGCCTGGGCCTCCCGGCTCATCCTGACCGGCATCCTGCTGCTCGTCGCGACCCTGACCACCGCTCTCTTCCTCATCCTGCGGGTGGCCACCGACAACACGCTCGTCCCCTGGCTCGTCGCGCCGGTCCTCGCCTGGTACCTCCTGTGCTGGTTCGTCCTCCCCCTGTGGGCCCGGAGCCGGTACACCTCGAACAGTGACGACTGACGAGTGACGGACGGCCGGCCCGGGTACCCGCACGGTCGAACTCTCGGAAACGTGCGGGAAGGAGACACATCATGCCTCGCGGATCCAGCCAGAAGCGGGAGCGTCAGTACGAGCACATCAAGGAGAGCGCGGAGGACCGCGGCGAGAGCACGAAGCGCGCCAAGGAGATCGCCGCCCGCACCGTGAACAAGGAACGGGCCCGGCACGGCGAGTCCAAGACGTCGAGCAAGCAGTCCAGGGAGGACATGTCCTCCGGCGAGCGCGGTGGCCGGCGCTCCGGGAGCGGTTCCGGGGGGCGCACGTACGACCAGCTCTACGAAGAGGCCAAGCGCCGTGACATCGACGGCCGCTCGAAGATGAACAAGGCGCAGCTCCAGCGCGCCCTGGGCGACGGCGACTGAAGCCCCGGTGCCGGTGGGGGCCGCCCCGGTCAGGCGTCCTGGATGCGCCGGAACGGGCGGTCCGCCTCCAGTGCGTACGCGATGTCGAGGAGGGTCCGTTCGCTGCCGGGGCGGCCCGAGAACATGACCCCGACGGGCAGCCCGTCCTCCGTGGTGCGCGCGGCGGGCACCGAGATCGAGGGCGTTCCGACGACGTTGTCGACCGGCGTGAAGGCCACGTACGCGAGGATGCGTTCGATCAGGGCCGGGTAGGGGACGGTCGGTGCGAGGTGCCCGATCGGCGGCGTGGTGTGGGCGAGTACCGGCGTCAGGATCAGGTCGAGGCCGCGGAAGGCCGCGGCGTACGCCTCTTTCGTCCGCTTGAGCCGCCGCAGTACGGCCGGAGTGCGCCGCCAGTTCTTCAGGTACTCCTCCCGCAGTCCCCTGCTGAGGCCGTCCATGCCGCGCCGGTCGAAGTCCGGGCCGAGGGTCCGGCCGGACGTGCCGAGGAGGAACGACAGCATCCCCCAGTAGGTGAGGAAGTCCCGGGTGAAGTGGGGGTCGAGGGCCGGTGCCACCGGTTCCACGGTGTGGCCGAGCCGTTCCAGGGTGGCCGCCGTCTCCGTGACGGCCGTGCGGGTGGTGGTGTCGGCGTGGACCCCGTTCGGTGAGTCGAGGAGGAACCCGATGCGCAGCCGTCGCCCGGAGGGGCCTTCGACGAGGCCGAGGGGCGGGAGCTTCGGGTTGCGCCAGTGCGTCTCGGCGGCGGCGAGGAACGCGGCGGTGTCCCGTACGGAACGGCTCACGATGCCGTCGGAGACGAGGTCGAGGGGCAGTCGGCGGCTCTGGGCGTTCGGCACGACCCGGCCGCGGGTCGGCTTGAGCCCGACGAGTCCGCAGCAGGCGGCCGGGATGCGGATCGAGCCGCCGCCGTCGTTGGCGTGGGCGATCGGCACCGCCCCGGCGGCGACGAGCGCGGCGCTGCCGCCCGACGAACCGCCCGCCGAGCAGCCCGTTTTCCACGGATTGCGGACCGGCTCGGCGGTCTCGTACTCCGTGGTGGGGCTGAATCCGAATTCGGGCAGCCGGGTCTTGCCGAGGACGGTGACGCCGCTGCTCAGGAACTGCCGGGTGAACGGGGCGTGCCGCCGCGCGACTCCGGGGGTGAAGGCCTCGCTGCCGTGGCCCGTGGGCAGGTCCTGGTGGTCGGTGTTGTCCTTGACGAACGTCGGCACCCCCGCGAACGCGCCGCCGCCCGCGCCGGTGGCGTGTCCCTGAGCGTCGTCGACGTACACCTGGACGGCGTGGAGCCGTGACTCGACCGCCCGGACCCGCTCGGCCGCGTCCCGCGCCGCCTCGGCGGCGCCCACCTCACCCCGCCGGATCGCCCGGGCGAGCCCGACGGCGTCGTGCTCGCCCAGGGCGTCGTCCCGGAAGGCGTGCACCGTGGCGCGTTCCTCGAATGTCGTCATCTCCGCGTCAACCCCCGGCCGTGTGGATGGTTGTCCGCAAGAATGCACTACCAACCAGTAACACGCGAGGGTGCCGCGGCGGCGACGCTCCGGCGCAGGCTCGCGAGGGACACCTCCTCCAGGCTGTCGGCGAAGACCCGTCCCGGGCCCGCTGGCACGGGCAGCATCGAGGGCACGACCAGGACGACGCAGCCCGCGGCGGCGGCCGAGGCGGCTCCGTCGGGCGAGTCCTCGACGGCGACGCAGGCCGCGTACGGCACACCGAGACGCCGGGCGGCCTCCCGGTAAGGGTCGGGGTGCGGCTTCGTCCGTACGGTGTCGTCGGCGGAGAGGGTGAAGGCGAAGGGGACCCCGGCGAGCGCGCCCCCGGTCACCGAGTCCACCACCGACCGCGGCGAGGCGCTCACCAGGGCGAACGGCATCCCCTCGGCCTCCAGTTCGGCGAGGAGGCGCCCCGCGCCGGGCCGTAGGGGGGCGCCCTTTTCGACGCGTTCCTCGAAGGCGGCGGTCAGCGCCCTCGCGACGCCGTCCTCGCCGGTGTCCCGCCCGCCCGTGACGCGTACGAGATGGGCGGCGGTGTCCTCGACGGCGCGGCCGACGACCTCGGGCGCGTCGGCCCGCGTCAGCCGGTGGCCGAGCCGTGCGGCGACCTCCTCCGTGGCGTCCCACCACAGGACCTCGGTGTCGACGAGCGTGCCGTCCATGTCGAAGAGGACGGCGGCGAGACCGGTCACGGCCCCACCCTCTGCGTCGAGTTCGGTCACCGCCGCGCCCTCGGCGCCACGAGCACGGGATGCGGGGCGAGGCCCAGGGCGACCCGGGCGCCCGGGGTGAGCGCCGTCGCCTCGCGCGAGGACAGGTCGGCCTTGACCCGCGTACCGGCGTGGTCGACGTGGACGCGGGTGACCGAGCCGAGGAAGGAGGTGGAGACCACCGTCGCGTCGCCGTCGGGGGCAGCGCTCACCGTGACGTTCTCGGGGCGGACCAGGACATCCACCTCGCGGACCTGCGGCGCCTCGCCGTCGACGGGCAGCCTGACTCCGGCCACCTCGACGAGGCCGGAGTCGGTCAGGAGCCCGGGGAGCCGGTTCATGGTGCCGACGAACTCGGCGACGAAGGCGGTCGCGGGCCGCCGGTAGAGCTCGGCGGGAGCGGCGCACTGTTCCAGCCTCCCGGCGTTGAGCACGGCGACACGGTCCGCCATGGACAGCGCCTCCTCCTGGTCGTGGGTGACGAAGACCGTGGTGATGCCGAGGGAGAGCTGGAGCCGCCGGATCTCCTCCCGCAGGCTGAGGCGGACCTTGGCGTCGAGCGCCGACAGCGGTTCGTCGAGGAGCAGGACGCGGGGCCGCAGGGCCAGCGCGCGGGCGAGCGCCACCCGCTGCTGCTGGCCGCCCGACATCTGGTGCGGGTAGCGGTCGGCGTGCTGGGGCAGGCCGACGAGGTCGAGGAGCTCGGCGGCCCGCTCGCGCCGCTCGGCCGCCCTGACCTTCCGTACGCGCAGGCCGAAGGCGACGTTGTCGGCGGCGGTCAGGTGGGGGAAGAGGCTGTACGACTGGAAGACCATGCCGGCGTCGCGCCGGTTGGCCGGCACATGGGTGATGTCGGCGCCGTCGACGAGGACCTCTCCGGCGTCGGGCCGCTCGAACCCGGCGAGGACCCGGAGCGCGGTGGTCTTGCCGCAGCCCGACGGGCCGAGGAGGGCGAGGAGTTCGCCGGGTTCGACGGTCAGGTCGAGTCCGTCGAGGGCGGTGGTGGCGCCGAACGCGCGGCGCAGGCCCCGGAATTCGACGCGCGCCCCGCCGACCGCGGCGGGCGCGGTCCGTTCCGCTGTTGCTGAGGACATGGTCAGGACTCCTTGCGGGAGGCGCGGGAGGTACGGGGTGTGCCGGTAGTGCCTGTCTGCGCCGTTCCGGCCCGGGAGAGGAGCAGCAGCAGGAGCCAGGTGATGACCAGGCTGAGGAGGGAGACGGCCACCGACATGCGGGCATGGGCCCCGGAGATGGAGACGATCCACACCGCGAACGGCCGGAAGCCGAGCAGCGAGGCGATGGTGAACTCGCCGAGGACCAGGGCGAGGGTGAGGAAGGCTGCGCCCGCGAGCGAGGCGCGCAGATTGGGCAGGATGACGCGGAACATGACGTACGGCCGGCTCGCCCCGCAGTTGCGGGCGGCCTCGACGAGGGTCGGGACGTCGACGGCGCGCAGTCCCGCGTCGAGGGAGCGGTACACGAACGGCAGGGCCATGACCGTGTAGGCCAGGACGAGAACGACGGGGAAGTCCTCGTTCTGGACCGCCAGGAAGGTCTGGTAGAGCGGGGTGCGCGAGAGGTGCTCGGGTCCCCAGCGCAGCACGGTGGTGATGCCGGTGACCAGGGCGATCGGCGGCACCACGAGCGGCAGCATGCACATGACCTCGATGACCGGCCGCAGCCGGGGCGAGCCGATCCGTACGGCCACCAGGGCGGGCACGGCGAGCAGCAGGGCGAGGAGGATGGTCGCGGCGGCGAGTCCGAGGGAGAGCAGCAGGCTCTCGGTGAATCCGTCGGCGGCCAGGAGCGCCGTGTACGCCTCGAAGGAGACGCCCTGACCCGGGGTGTGCACGGTGAAGACGAACGAGGCGATCAGCGGGACCAGGAAGTAGGCGCCGCCGAGGCCGAGGACGGCGCCGCGCCACAGGCGGGGCCTACGGCGGGCCCGTACGGGAGTGGCCGGCGGGGCGGGGCGCCGTTCGGCCTCCGGGGCGGCCTCCCGGGCGGTGGGGGTCATCGCAGCCATCGGGCGCTCCTGCGCTGGAGGGGGAGGTAGACGGCCATGACGAGACCGGCGATCAGGATCATGTCGAGGCCGAGGGCGAGGGCCACGTTCTCCTGGCCGACGAGGACGTTCCCGGAGAGCGCGTCCGCGATCTTGAGGGTGACCAGGGGGACGGAGCCGCCGACCAGCGCCGCCGCGGTGGCGTGCGCGGCGAACGCGCTGCCGAAGAGCAGCACGAACCCGCCGAGCAGGGCGGGCGCGAGGACGGGGATGCCGACGTGGCGCCAGTACTGGCGGGCGCCGGCGCCCGCGTTCTGCGCGGCTTCCCGCCACTGGGGCCGCAGCCCGTCGAGGGCGGGGAGGATCACCAGGACCATGAGCGGGATCAGGAAGTACAGGTAGACGACGGCGAGTCCGGTGAACGAGTACAGGTTCCAGCCGAGCGCGCTCAGGTCGGCGAGCTGGGTGACGACGCCGGAGATGCCGACGGTCGCGATGAACGCGAACGCGAGCGGGACGCCGCCGAAGTTGGCGAGGACCCCGGAGGCGGTCAGGACGGCGTCGCGCAGGGCCCGGGAGCGGGAGGTCACGACGGCCTGGGCGATGAGGACGCCGAGGACCGAGCCGATGAGCGCGGTGAGGGCGGAGAGCTGCACGCTGCCGACGAGGGATCCCAGGTAGGGGCCCTGGAGCGAGCGGCTCAGGTGCTCTCCGGTGAGGGCGGTGGCGCCGGTGGCCGGGTCGGTACGGGTCACGGCGCCGTACAGCAGGGCGCCGAGCGGCAGCCCGAAGCACAGTCCGGTGAAGGCGATCAGGGGGAGCGCGGCGAGCCAGGTGCGCGGGCCGCGCCGCCGGCGACGGGTGCCGCCGGCGGGTGCCGTGGTGCTTCCCGTACCGCCGGCGGTTCCCTGGGTGGGGGTGGAGGAGGCGGAGGACATCAGGAGACGGCCTTGTCCCACTTCTCGGCGAGGGTGGCCTTGGCCTTGTCGAGCTCGGCGGAGGCCGGGAAGGCGGGGGTGCCGGCGACGGCGGGCAGCTTGGCCACGAAGGTCTTGTCGGCGGTGCCGTCGGCGGTCATGGCCGGCAGCAGGACGGGACGGGCGTATCCCTTGAGCCAGAGGTTCTGGCCCTCGGCGCTGTAGAGGTACTCCATCCAGAGACGGGCGGCCGCGGGGTGCGGGGCGTCCTTGTTGATGGCCTGGGAGTAGAACTGGGCGTAGACGCCGTCGGTGGGCACGGCGACCTGCCAGTCGACGCCCTTGTCCTTGAACTGGTCGGCGTAGCCGGCGTTGAGGTAGTCCCAGTCGATGCTGATGGGCGTCTCGCCCTTCTCGACCGTGGCCGGGGTGGACTCGACGGGGATGAAGTTGCCGCTCTTCCTCAGCTTGCCGAAGAAGTCGATGCCGGGCTGGATGTCGGCGAAGGAGCCCTTGTTGGCGAGGGCCGCCGCGTACACGCCGCCGAAGGCCGAACCGGACTTGGTGGGGTTGCCGTTGAGGGCGACCTTGCCCTTGTACTCGGGCTTGAGGAGGTCGGCGAAGGTCTTCGGGCAGGTGGGGATCCGCTTGGCGTCGCAGCCGATGGAGACGTAGCCGCCGTAGTCGTTGTACCAGCGTCCGGCCTCGTCCTTCTGCGCGGCCGGGATCTTGTCCCAGGCCTCGACCTTGTACGGCGCGAAGAGGCCCTCCTCCGCGCCGCTGCGGGCGAAGGCGATGCCGAGGTCGAGGACGTCGGGGGCGCGCTTCTGGCCCTTGCGGGACTTGACGGCGGCGATCTCGTCGGCGCTCGCGGCGTCCGGGTTCTCGCTCTCGACCTTGATCCCGTACTTCGCCTCGAACGTCTTGATCAGTTCGCCGTAGTTGGCCCAGTCCGGCGGCAGCGCGATGACGTGGAGCGCGCCCTCCTGCTTGGCCGCCTTCACGAGGGCGTCCAGGCCACCGAAGTCCTTCGCCGAGGCTGCGGTGGCCGCCTTCGCGCCGTCCCCCGTGGCGCCGGCGGCGCCCTCGGGCGCGGCGCCACAGGCGGTGACGGTGGTCAGGACGGCGGCGCCGAGCAGCACGGCGGCACCGCGGACGGGGGTTCTGCGCACGGGTTTCTCCCAGAGACGAGTGAGGGAACTTGTCTGAACAAGCCGCCCTTAGTTCGCCCTTACATCCTGTCCGGAAAATGAACAGGACATGGCTGATTCCACACGGCTCCAGGAAGAGCCGGGGGCACGGAACACCTCGCCTGTCATGGTGACTTGAGCAGGAGACCGGGCCCAACTCCCCCACCTCCTCTCGGGTTAGGGTGGGCGGCGGAACAGCACACGCCGTGACCGGGTGCGCACAGCCACGCGCGAGAAGGGGGATGCCGTGACGGCTCTCTACGTGGAGATCGCGGAGGGACTCCGCCGATCGATCCTCAGCGGCGAGTACGCCGTCGGCGCCCGGCTGCCCTCCGAGAGCGACCTCGCCGACCGCTGGTCCGCCTCGCGCGGCACGGTACGCCAGGCCGTCGCCCTGCTCACCTCGGAAGGCCTCATCGGTTCGCGCCAGGGCGCCCGCCGCATCGTGCTCCGCAGGGAGCGCAGGCACAGCTTCGCCGAACTCCACAGCTTCGCCCAGTGGGCGCGCGCCATGGGCTACCAGGCGACGAGCCGCTTCCTGCGCCGCGAGCGCCGCGGCGCCACCCCCGAGGAGGCGCGCCGGCTCGCCCTGCCGGAACGGGCCGACGTCCTGGACGTCCTGCGACTGCGGCTCCTGGACGGCGAACCGGTGATGGTGGAGCGCACCGCGTACGCGGACTGGGTCGCCCCCACCGTCGAGGCGCTGCCCGTCGACTGCGCCTCGATCATGGACAGCATGGCGGAGGACGCAGGAATCGTCGCCCACTACGGCGAGCACCTCATCGACGCCGTCCCCGCCGGAAGCGACGACGCCCGGCTCCTGCGCGTCCGCAGGGGAAGCCCGCTCCTGCGCCAGCGCCACCTCACGAGCAACCCGGACGGCCGCCCCATCGAGTGGACCGAGGACCGCTACCGGGCGGGCAGCGTCACCTTCAACGTCAGCAACTCGGTGGGCACGGCGCCCCTGGTACGGGACCCCGGCGCGCTGCTCATGTGACGCCGCGCCGGGAACACCGCGTAAACGACGACGTGGTGGCCGGGAGCGATCCCGACCACCACGTCGACGACGAGCCGTCGTGTCCGAGGGGGGACTTGAACCCCCACGCCCGATAAAGGGCACTAGCACCTCAAGCTAGCGCGTCTGCCATTCCGCCACCCGGACAAGGTGTGCGTCGCTCCGAGTGATGATCACTCGCGGCGACAAGATGAATATATCAGGGCTCCGACCTGCGGTTCACCTGTGTTTCCCGTGGTCAGGGATGTGCGGCGGTCGCGCAGCGGGCACGGAACGCGATCAATGCGCACTCAGCGTGTTCGCGGGTGCGGCGTCTCCAGCCAGGCGGACCACACGGACAGCGCCGGTCACCCCACAGGATGACCGCCCGGACGGCGAGGCGGCGGGTCAGGCGCCGGCCGACAGTGCGCCGAGACCCTTGCGCAGGTCCTCGGCGTCCATGACGGGCGAGTACGAGATCTTGGCGCCGAGTTCCATGAAGAAGGGCTCCGAGAACTTCGGCAACTGCGACGGGTCCTCCAGGTCCACGAAGAGGTACGCCGTCCGACAGCCGTTCTCGGACCCGAAGTACGCGGCTTCGGGACGGAGCCTGCTCAGCGCGTCCTCCATCAGCTTCTGGAGGGTGCCCTGCCTGATGGCCTCGTTGGAGGCCGGGGTGTCCATCTGAACCTTCATCAGCATGCGCATGGCACGGCCTTTCCGACCGGGCAGGCGCTCCGTTCGGCACGCCCTCGACACCCGGACGTCCTTCCTCCAGCGTCCTCCCTCCCCGTCGGACCGACCACTCGGCGCCCGTCGGGAGCGGACCGTCGGTGGGCGGGTCGTCAGTGGCCGGAGAGTTCGCCGGTGAGCCGCGCGTGGAGGTCGGCGCTCGGGGTGTTGAGGCCGGTGATCTCGACGGTCTTGCCGCGCTGGGCGTACTTGGTCTCGATGGCGTCGAGGGCGGCGACGGTGGACGCGTCCCAGATGTGGGCGGCGGAGAGGTCGATCACGACCCGGCCGGGGTCGCCCGCGTAGTCGAACTGTCCGACGAGGTCGTTGGAGGAGGCGAAGAACAGCTCGCCGGTGACCCGGTAGACGACGCTCGTGCCGTCGGGGTCGATGACGGCGGTGACCTCGGCGAGGTGGGCGACACGCTTCGCGAAGATGACCATGGCGGTGACCGAGCCGATGACGACGCCGACGGCGAGGTTGTGGCTGGCCACCACGGCCACGACGGTGATGACCATGACCGTGATCTCGCCGGCCGGCATCCGCCGGAGGGTCTTCGGGGCGATCGAGTGCCAGTCGAACGTCGCGAAGCACACCATGATCATGACGGCGACGAGGGCGGCCATCGGGATGTCGGAGACGATCGGGCCGAAGACGATGCACAGCACCATCAGGAACGCGCCCGCGAGGAACGTGGAGAGCCGGGTGCGGGCGCCGGACACCTTCACGTTGATCATCGTCTGGCCGATCATGGCGCAGCCGCCCATGCCGCCGAAGAAGCCGGTGACGATGTTCGCGATGCCCTGGCCGACGGACTCACGGGTCTTGTCCGAGCGGGTGTCCGTGATGTCGTCGACCAGCTTGGCCGTCATCAGCGACTCCATCAGACCGACCAGTGCCATCGCGAAGGCGTAGGGGGCGATCGTCGTGAGCGTGTCGAGGGTGAAGGGCACGTCGGGCAGGCCCGGCACGGGCAGCGAGGACGGCAGTTCACCCTTGTCGCCGACGGTCGGCACCGCGATGGCGGACCCGACCGTGATCACCGTGAGGATGACGATGGACACCAGCGGGGCCGGGACCACGGTCGTGATCTTCGGGAAGAACACCATGAGCGCGAGACCGCCGATGACCAGCGGGTACACGGCCCACGGCACGTTCCGCATCTCGGGGATCTGCGCCATGAAGACGAGGATCGCGAGGGAGTTCACGAAGCCGACCATCACGCTGCGCGGGATGAACCTCAGCAGTTTCGCCACTCCGAGCACCCCGAGGACCACCTGGAAGACGCCGGCCAGGATGACGGCGGCGACCAGGTAGCCGAAACCGTGCTCGCGGTTCAGCGGGGCGATCACCAGCGCGACCGCGCCGGTGGCGGCGGAGATCATCGCGCGCCGGCCGCCGACGACGGAGATGACGACGGCCATCGTGAAGGACGCGAACAGGCCGACGGCCGGATCGACCCCCGCGATGATCGAGAACGAGATCGCCTCGGGGATCAGCGCCAGAGCGACGACCAGACCGCCCAGGACCTCCGTACGCCACACCTTCGGGTCGCGCAGCCAGTCGGGCTTCAGGCCGCGCAGGTACGAGGCCGGGGACACGGAGGGAGCGGAAGAGGACAAGGGAACGGAGACCTGTCGTGCTCGGGCACACCCGTACACGGCGGGCGGGGCGTGCGGCGGGGACGCGGAGCGGCCGGACGGCATCCGCGAGGAACCGGATCTTCGCCAGGGGCGCCATCGGCCCCGGCACGGCGACGGGGAGCCGGCGCCACGCCGTCCTCTCACCTTCAACAACTTTACGTGACCTGCCGGAGGCCACGGGCCGCCCGCCGGGGCGGTGAGGACAGGCGCGTCAGGCTTCCGGGGACGGTGTGGCGGTGATCACCCAGCGGAGGGCGGCGGTGATCGCGTGTCCTCCCGGACGGGACAGCGGCCGCAGAAGCCGTGTGGCGGCCGGCAGGTCGAGGGCCGTCCTGGCCCAGGCCGGCAGGAGGTCGACCGCCGCGGCCGCGAGGAACGCGTAGGGCAGCCTGGCGAGCGACGGCAGCGGCGGCTCGGACAGCAGATAGCGGGCGGCCGCCCGGGACTCCGGTGTGGCACGCAGCTCGGAGCGGTACTCGGCCAGGCGGGCCGTGAGCGCGGCACGGGTGTCTGGCGGGCGTTCGGCGCCGAGCCGTCGCGCCACCTCTGCCATGTCGGCCACGTACCCGTCCTCTCCGGCAGAATCCAGCGGAGCCCGCCCGTAGCGCTGGTGCGCCCTGAGGAAGCACTCCGTCTCCGCGATGTGCACCCAGCCGAGGAGATGCGGATCCGAGGCCCGGTACGGCACGCCCTCGGAGGTCGTCCCCCGGATCCGGCCGTGCACCTCCCGTACCCGGGCCACCGCGTCCTCCGCGTCCTGGCTGGTGCCGAAGGTCGTCACGGCCAGGAACGTACTGGTCCGCTGGAGCCGCCCCCACGGGTCTCCCTGAAAACCGGAGTGGGCCGCGACGGCGGCCATCGCCGTCGGGTGCAGGGACTGGAGGAGGAGGGCGGCGAGGCCGCCGATGTACATCGACGCGTCCCCGTGCACGGTCCGTACGGGACGGTCGGGCCCGAACCAGCGCGGGCCGGGCGTGCCGTGGATGCGGGCACGCTTCCGGTGCGCCTCGGGGCCCGCGACCCGGTGGAGAAGGGACTCACCGGCTCGCTCCCGCAGGGCGCCGACGCACGACGGTGAACGGACCACAGCCCCAGTATCGCTCCGGGCCGGGCGTCCAGGGTCTTTCGTTCGGATCCGGCCTGATCCGCACGAGAGGCCCTACGGAGGCGTCCCCTCGCCCTCCGGCCGCAGTTCGGCCCACACGGTCTTGCCCTCGTCGGTGTGGCGTACGCCCCAGTTGTCCGCGAGGGTGGCGCAGATCAGCAGACCGCGACCGCCCTCGTCCACGGCCTTGGCATGGCGCAGGTGCGGTGCGGCCTGTCCCGCGTCGCTGACCTCGCACGTCAGCGTGTCGCCGTCGGTGATCAGTCGCAGGACGATCGGCGCGGCGCCGTAGCGGACGGCGTTGGTGACGAGTTCGCTGACGACGAGCGTGGCCGTGAACGGGTCGACGGGGTGCTTCCACTGCCGGAGCCGCTCCTCGACATGCGCCCGTGCCGCGCCGACGGCCGAGAAGTCGAAGGGGACGGCCCACTGCCCCAGCTCGCTCGGGGGCAGGTGCCGCGTGCGGGCGATCAGCAGGACGCGGTCGGGGGCCAGGAGCCGTTCCACGGCGTCCGCCATCGCCTCCGGGGTGTGGTCCGGGTGCGCGAGGGCGTTGACGACCTCCGCCGTGCGCGGGCCCGCGTCACCGGACTCGGCCGCGGAGGCCAGGCAGAGGGTGCTGCCTTCGGGCAGGTGGAACGTGGAGCAGGCGAACGGCGGGCCCTCGGCACCCAGCAGGGGCCCGTCGTCGACGGGCTTCGTGTCGACCGATCCGTCGGGGCGGACGACGGCGAACAGCGAGGAGCCGGCCCGTGCGATGTCCAGTCGCCCGTCGACCGGGTCGTGAACGGCGATCGTGCAGCTCGCCGTGGGATGGTCGCCGCCCTCGGCCGGACCCTGGGCGTCCCGGGCGCTTCCCGCGCTCGGGGAGGTGTCCTGTTCGGCGCTGAGCCGCAGCGTGGTGGCGTGGAGGCGGGCGAGGAGTTCGTGGGGGTCGAGGTCGAGCGTGGTGAGGCTGTGTACGGCGGTCCGCAGCCGGCTCATGGTGGCCACGGCGCTCAGGCCGGCGTGCTCGACCTGGCCGACGACGAGCGCCACACGGGCGCCGGGGAGCGGGATGACGTCGAACCACGACCCGGCGGCGCTGCCGCCGGGCCGGTGCCGCAGGGCCACGTCGACGGCGCTCTGGGTGGCCTGCTCCTGGCGCAGCGGCCAGCTCCGCAGCGCCGTCATGACGATGTGCTCGCGCGTGAACCGCAGGGCGTTCTCCAGACAGGTCGCCGTACGGCTCGCGATGCCCTCGGCCAGTGCGACGTCCTCCTCCCCGTACGTCTCTCCTCCGCATCCGCGCCGGAAGGCGACGGCCCCGAAGATCTGGCCCCGTACCGCCAGAGGAGTGACGAGCCGGGCGCCGTGGGCCCCGCCGTGCCCGTCCGGCGGCAACAACGACGCCGACGGGGGCAGGGCGGCTCCGAAGATCCCTGGCAGGAGGACGGCGCCGGCCTCGGGCACCGGGGGTGCCGCCCCGGTCCGTCCGGTCGCCGCGCACCTCAGCAGGGGGGCCGGGTCCCGGGACAGGAGACCGGGTGCCCGTCCTCGCAGCACGGCGTCCGTGAGGGCGACCACCGCCCAGTCGGCGAATCCCGGCACCGTCACGGCGACGAGTTCCCGCGCGGTGCGCTCGACGTCCAGGCTGGTGCCGATGCGCTCGTGGACGTCGTGCAGGAGCCGAAGGCGCGCGTGGGCGCGTTCGCGTTCGGTGACGTCCGTGCTGGTGACGACCACTCCCAGGACGGTTCCCCGACGGTCCTGGAGCCGATGGGCGGAGACCGAGAACACGTGCTCCGTGCCCGGATCGGCGGGGGGCCGGCCCCTGACGAGGCGGTCGAGCGCCGGGTGGCCGGTGGCGAGCACCTTTCTCAGCACGTCCTCGTCGACGCTCACTCCGGCCGGCGCGTACGCCTCCCTCGCCGGCAGCCCGAGGATCCGGTCGGCGGAGATGCCGCGCACGCCGACGGCGACGTCGTTCACCCGCACCACGCGAAGGTCCGTGTCGAGGACGTGGAGGCCGATGTCCGACTGGGCGAACACCGCCTCCAGGACGGCCTCGTCCCAGGGGTCCGTGGGGTGGGGCTGCCGGGACTCCTCGGGGTCGGAGCTCACTCGTGCCTCCCGCACGTCGGGGAACGCGGTCCTCGGCCCGGACCGGCCGGTCCTCGGCCCGGACCGGCCGGTCGTCGGGCCGGACCGGCCGAGGGCGGCGAGGCGCGAGCCCGGCCGCCCGGCCGGCCCTACGAGCTTCACCCGGATCGACGACGCACGCGAACGGAACGGGACCGGGCGGGCCGCCGGCCGCGGGCGGCACGGCCCGGTCAGGCGCGCGTCAGCGCACTCGCCAGCTCAGAGAGTTGGCCGTCGCCGCGCGGACCGCGGGGTCGCGCACGGACGCCGTGGTGTCGGTGACGGTGGCCGTCACGCGCTGGCCGCTGCGGGTGGCGCCGAGTTCGGCGGGCGTCACCGACAGGTCGCCGGCGGCGGCGGTGACCTGTCGGCCGTCGACGTACCAGGTCAGGCTGAGGCCCGCGAGGCCGGTCAGCGGGGCGAGCCGCACGCTCAGCGGCTGCGTGGAGCCGACTCGCGTGCCGGTCGGCACGGTCGAGGTCAGGGCGTCCGCGTAGGTGTAGAAGCCCTTGATCATCGTCTCGCGTCCGACGTGGTTGAACTCCGTGGAGGTCAGGGTCCGCATGAGGGAGGTGCTGGTGGGGCGGTAGACGCCGGTCTCGTAGTAGTCACCGCCCTCGTAGGTGCCGACGACCGAGCCGGTCGGGTCCTGTTCGCCCAGCCAGCGGTACCACTTGCGAACGTCCAGTTCGGCGGTGACGGAGATGTTGGCGCTGGCCGACGACGGGTAGGGGTAGGTGCCGTAGCCGGCGTACTGGTACTCGTCGGCCAGGTCGCCTATGGAGTGGCCGAGTTCGTGGGCACCTATGAGGTACGACTTCGCGTTGTCCGAGGACATGGTCGCGACGCCGTGGTAGGACGCCCCGGACGGCGGGGTGGCGAAGGAGTAGCCGGCGCCGCCGTACTTGGCGGAGTTGGAGAGCACGAAGACGACGTCCGACGCGGGCGCCTGGTTGGCGTACGCGGTGACCTTCGACGTGTCGACGCAGAGCAGCCGCTCCGTGTCGTCGCAGAAGAAGTAGGAGCTGAGGGCCGTGTTCCGCACGACGTCCGCGGTCGGGTCGCCGGAGACGCCGGACTCGGCGGAGGCGGTGTCCACCAGCCAGATGTTGAACAGGCCCCGGTAGCTGGCGTACGGCTCGATGGCGAAGACCGCGTCGAGGGTCGCCTGCGCGTCCGCGCGGAAGTCGGCCTGCTGTTCCGCGGTGTATCCGTCGCCCATGACCACCAGGTCGAGCCGTCCGGAGACGGGTCCGGTCTCCTGGACGGCCGTGACCGCCGTCGCGGCGGCCGGGGTGGGGGCCTGGTGCCCGGCGATCCTGGCGGGCGGCCGCGCCGGGACCTTCTTGTGCCGTGGCGTGGCCGTGGGGCCTTCGAAGTACTCGACCTCGTGCGTGGCCACCGGGCCGGAGCCGGTGGCGGCGGGGACGGGGGCGGCTCCGGCCGTGTGCGCGCCGGCGAGCAGGGCCGCGGCGGTGACGGCGGCGGCGACGGAGGTGATCCAGCGGGTACGGGTGCGTCCGTGTCCGGGCACGACAACCTCTCTAAAGCAGTTGGGTAATTGGGCTTAAGTAGCCGCTTAAGCTAGGGGCTCGACCGCCGGGGACACAAGGCTTCGGCGCGTACGGGTACGACGGGACGCGGGACGGCGCTCACGGCTGTCGCGTGCGCGGCGGGCGACAGGGGAGGCACTGGCATGATGGAGCGCATGGCGAAGCGGGACGACCCCGGGACCATCGGCCGCAGGGTCCAGCGACTGCGGCGCGAGCGGGGGCTGACACAGCGACAACTGGCCGAGCCCGCCTACACGTCCGCGTACGTCTCCACCCTGGAGGCCGGTCGCGTACGCCCCTCCGACGAGGCGCTGCACCATCTCGCCGGCCGGCTCGGCGTCGCCTTCGAGGAGCTCGCCACCGGACGGCCCGCCCACCTCGCCACCGACCTGCGCCTCCGGCTCACCGAGGCCCAGCGCACCCTCGCCCTCGGCGAGGCCGAACAGGCCGCCGCCCAGTACACCGGTCTGCTCGGGGAGGCCGAGGCGCACGAACTCGTCGAGGAACAGGCCACCGCACAGCTCGGGCTCGGCGAATGCCATCTGGAGACCGGTGACCTCACGGCCGCCCGCGCACACTTCGAGCGCGCCGAACAGACCCTCGCGGACGCCTCGCTGCCCGCCCGCGTGCCGGCCCGACGGGGCCGCGCCGTCGCGCACTACCTGGCCGGTGAACTCCGGTACGCGGTCTATCTCCTGGAGTCCACGCTCGACGAGCTCAACCTCGGCGGGCTGCACGACCCGGACGCCCTGCTCCTGCTCTACACCGCCTCGATCGGCCCCTACATGGACCTGGGCGCGCAGGCCCGTGCCGCGCAGGCGGCCGAGCTGGCACTCGCCCTCGCCCCGCAGGTCGGGGATCCCGCGCTGATCGCCCGGATGCACCGCTCGGTCGCCCGCACCCTCCTGGCCGAGGGCCGGATCGCCGAGGCCGACGCCTCGCTGGCCAAGGCCGCCGAGATGTACCGCCAGCTGAAGATCCGGACCGAGCTGGCCAACTGCCGCTGGATGCGCGGCTATGTGTACGCCCAGAACGGGGACCTCGCCCGGGCCGAGGAGGAGCTGCGGGCCGCGCAGGCCATGCTCGCCTCCCATCACGCCGCCCTCTACAGCAGTCAGGTCGCCGTCGAACTCGCCGACGTGCTGCACAGGCGCGGCAGCTCCGAGGAGGCCTCGGAGCTGCTGCGCGGCGTGCTCGGGGGGCTGTCGCCGGAACGCGGCGCGGTCCACGCCGCCGCCGCGCACCGGCTGCTCGGCATCATCGCCGAGGACGCCCGCGACACCGAGGCCGCCGAGGAGCACTACGTCCGCGCGCTGAGCCTCCTGGAGCGCGCGGGCGCCGCCGGGGACCTCGCCGACCTGTGCCGGCTCCTCGGCGACCTGCTGCGCCGCACCGGCCGGACGGAGGCCGCGCTCGACGCGTACCGCACGGGCCTCGGGCACCGCACGGCCGGCACCACCACCCTGGGCCCCGCGCCGGCGCATCCGCCTCTGTAGGGCGAACGGCCGGGGCGGGTCGGGGCGGGGCGAGTGTGGGTCGGGGCGGTGTGGGTCGGGGCGTCTGCGGGTCGGATCGGTCTCTAGGACACCAGCCCCTGGCCCTCCAGCTCCGTCAGCCGCACGGTGCACAGTCCGCCGCGCTCGGCCTTCACGTCCGTCACCTTCAGCTGGGTGCCCGGCGCGAGGATGTACTCCTCCTCGCCCGTGAAGGCGGAGAACCGCCGGATGCCCACCGCCCGTGCCGGTGTCACCTCGAACAGGGTCCGCTTGCCACGGCTCCCGAGGAAGCCCCGGGCCACGCCCAGCTCGGACGTGCACGAGGACACGCCCCACCACGTCACCGTCCGCCCCACCGGGTACTGGGACCGCAGGTCCAGTGCCACACCCCGCCACAGGGGCTGTGTCCGCGCCGGCAGCGCCGCCACCGCGGAGAACAGCAGCCGGAGGTACGGCAGGTACGGCACCAGCCGCTCCCGGTCCGAGGAACGCAGCACGGCGTTGATCTCGCGGTAGAACGCCGACTCGCAGGTGTACAGGTACAGCGCCGAGATCGCGTCGGCGGACAGCCCGTCCGCCGCCTCTGCCGCAGCCTGCGCCGCGGCCTTGGTCTCGCCGAACAGGCTCGACCTCTCGATGTGCCGGTCCAGGTTCACGAGCACCCGGGACACCGGCTCGACGGCCTTCCGGAACTCCATCAGCGGCGTGTCGAACACGCCGGTGATCGGCGGCAGGACGAGTCCCTCGTCCTTGACGCTCGTGAGCCGCTCCAGATACAGCTGGTGCAGCTCCATCGTCGACGCGATGAACGCCCCCATCCGCTCCGCGACGCCACCGCCCTCCGGACCGCCGCCGCCCGTCGTCCCCTGGTCCCAGCCCTTCCGGGGCAGCCAGTCGACCGGCTCGGCGCCCACCGACGCCAGGGCGTCGTTCACCTGGGCGAAGTGGTCGCCCTCGCAGAAGATGTCGCCCTGCGCCGCCGGGTTCGGGTGGTCCAGGTGCCGGACCTCCACCCCCGGGTACTTCTTCTCCAGCCGCTGGACGACCCTCTTCAGGCTGCGGGCGTGCGCGCCCCACCAGGCGAAGACGACACCGCGGTCCTCCTCCTCCGCGTGCTGCTTGGCCCGGAGGATCTCCTCGACGATCTGCTCCGCGACGGGCCGCCAGAACGACGTGTGCAGATCGGTCGGCATCGCCCCGTCCGCGCTGGCCGTGAGGGACGCGTTGAGCAGCAGTACGCCCTGGGTGAGCATCGCCTGGAACCACTCCGGCGGCTGGACCGTGTCCTCCTTCTTCAGGAGGCTCCGGACGTCCGCGATCGGCGTCTTCTTGACGATGCCGTACTTCCACATCGCGGCCGCCTTGATGATGCAGCGCATGCTGACCACCCGACCGAACTGGCTGTCCTTCCAGTCGTTGAAGGTGTTGTCGAACATCGCGATGCCGGTCGCGCTCTCCGCCCGCGGATACGGGTTCTGTCCGAAGACGACCACCTTCCACTTGTGCGGCGGATGCGGCTTCAGCGCCTGGAACGTCAGCTCGCGGACCGGCACCACCTCGGAACCGCGCTTCGGGCCGATGAAGTCGGCGGCGCCCGGCTGCGCCTCGATCACCGGACCCAGCAACGGCAGCCACGGCTCTCCGCCGCCGGTGAACAGGTCGGCCAGACCCAGCGGATCCCCCGCCGGGGGCACGGTCGCGGCCGGAACGTCGATCTCACTCACGAGGGCAGAACTCCCGGAACTCGGATCCGGCGCGCTCTGTGGTGCGGCGCCGGCCTGCTGGACGGTCGGGTCAGTGGCGAAAGGAAGGCCGCTCCGGCACGTTGATCCGGACCCGCCGCGCGGACCCCGCTCCCTCGATGTCGTCGAGCTGGCCGAGCACCGCGGCACGCAACTCGTCGTAACCGGCGAACCCGTGGTCGTGGAACAGGGTGTAGCCCGTCCACATCAGATTGGCGCAGACCGTGGCCGGCACCCGTCCCGTCCGCGCGCCCATCCCCACGAGCGCGACCGACCGGATGCTGCCCGGCCGTGCCAGGTTCTGCAGGTGCACCGCCTGGAACGCGGCCGCGCACGCCAGTGCCACGTTCATGGTCTCGCTGACGTTCTGCGAGGACTGCCGCATGGTCGGCGTCGAGATGAGATACCTCGGCACGGCCGCCCCCGAGGGGACGCACACCGCGCTGCCCACCGGCAGGCTCCCGCCGAACCGGTCACGGATCGCCCGCTGCACCCGCACCTGGATCCCGGCGCCGAGGCGCCGCTTGACGACGGCGTCGACCCCACCGTCCATCCGGCCCTGGGCGTTGGTGGGCGACACCCACGCGTCCACGTCGACGTCGAGGATGGAACCGCGCCGGATCTCGACCTCGGGCGTGTCCGCGAAGGCGGACCGCCAGGCCGCCACCACCTCGTCGTTGACATCGACCAGGACCACTCTCAACGCACGCCGGACTGTCACGAATCCACCCCTCTCGCACACCTTCTCGAACGTTCTCCACGCTATGGCGACCCACTGACAACGACGCCCGCCCGCGGCGGCAGGTGGGGCGCGGGCGCCTCGTCACACCTGCCGTACGCAGGGGGATTGCCGCGGCGTTCCTGGTAGTTGAAGATCAAGTCAAGTACTCTTCGAACGCGCCGGGGGGCGTTCGGACATCACCCGGGGTCACAGCCTGGAGGGTCCCGTGTTCCACGCCGCACTGCTCGATCTGCCGTTCCCACCGCGCTCCAATCCGCACCGGGAGCACGTCGCGCACCCCCACCAGGAGTGGCTCCGCCGGCACGAAGGGCTCGCCGGCGCCATCGGCGGTGCCGCGTACGGGAGATGGGACGTCCCCCGTCTCGCCGCGTTCACCAGCCCGGACTGCGCCACCGACGACCTCGCCCTCGCCGCGGACCTGCTCAGCTTCTACTTCTTCTTCGACGACAGGTTCGACAGCGATCTCGGCCGGGCCCCCGCGCGCGTCGCGGAGATCTGCACCCGCATGACGGCCCTCCTGCACGGCGAAGGTCCCGCGCCCGACGCCCGTACACCCGTGGAGCACGCCTTCGCCGACCTCTGGGAGCGCAGCCTGCGCGGCATGTCCGCCCGGTGGCGGGCCCGGTCGGCCTACAACTGGGAGTGGTACTTCGCCTGTCACCCCGCCGAGGCCGCGGGCCGGCTCTCCGGCCGGTTCCCGGACCGCGAGGGCTATCTGGCGCTGCGCAGGGGCACGGCCGCCATGGAGACCCTCTTCGACATGGTCGAGCGGCTCAACGGGTTCGAGCTGCCCCAGGAGGTGCTGCACCACCCGGTCCTCCGCCGGATGCGCCAACTGGCCGCAGACATACCGTCGTTCACCAACGACGTGCACTCGTACGCGCAGGAACTCGCCCGGGGCGATGTCGCCAACATGGTGATGATCGTCCGCGAGGAGCGCGGCGGGACCCCCGAGGAGGCGGCCGTCGAGGTCATGCGAGAGGCCCAGACGATGGTCGACCGCTTCGTGGAGCTGTCGACCCAGGTGCCCGAGATCTGCGACCTCCTCGGCCTCCCCCCGGCCGGGCGCGAGGCCGCCCGCCGGTACGTCGACGGCCTGGCCGCCTGGATCGCGGGCTACCACCGCTGGGAGATAGCCACCGGACGCTACGGCCACTGAACCACCGTCGTGCCGTGCCCTGACACGACGGGGGCGCCGTCCAGGTCCTCACCGCCGCCGTTCGGGCGTAGGACGGGCTGACGCGGGTAGCCGCCGGGGCGTGGTCGATCGGAGGAGCGGGATCGGGACGATGACCGGTGTGGACGGAGACGACGAGCGGACCGGTGGCGGAGGTCACGCGCGGACCGGTGACGGCGAGTTCCGGCGCGACCGGAACTACCTCACGACCCGGATCACGGCCGACGGCCGGGACGGGTACCCCGTGGAACCCGGGCGCTACCGGCTGATCATCGCCCGGGCCTGCCCCTGGGCGAACCGGGCCGCGATCGTCCGGCGGCTGATGGGCCTGGAGGACGTGCTCCCGATGGGCATCGCCGGGCCCGTGCACGACGAGCGCAGCTGGTCCTTCCACCTGGATCCGGACGGCAGGGACCCGGTCCTCGGCATCGAGCGGCTGCAGGAGGCGTACTTCCGGCGCGAACCCGGATACCCCCGCGGCGTCACCGTGCCCGCGATCGTCGACGTCCCCACCGGCGAGGTGGTGACCAACGACTTCGCCCGGATCACCCTCGACCTGGGCAGCCAGTGGTCCGCGCACCAGCGGGACGGCGCACCGGACCTGTACCCGGAGCGGTGGCGGGACGAGATCGACGAGGTGTCCGAGGAGGTGTACCGGGACGTCAACAACGGCGTCTACCAGTGCGGCTTCGCCGGCGGCCAGCGCGCGTACGACACGGCGTACCGGCGGCTCTGGGATCGTCTCGACCGGCTGGAGGAACGGCTCGCCGGGCGGCGCTTCCTGGTCGGCGACACCATCACCGAGGCAGACGTGCGCCTCTTCCCCACCCTCGTGCGCTTCGACGCCGTCTACCACGGCCACTTCAAGTGCAACCGGCAGAAGCTGACCGAACTCCCGGCCCTGTGGGCCTACGCGCGGGACCTGTTCCAGACGCCCGGCTTCGGGGACACGATCGACTTCGACCAGATCAAGGCGCACTACTACGTCGTCCACCACGACATCAACCCGAGTGGCATCGTCCCCCGGGGTCCTGACACCGGGAACTGGCTCTCGCCGCACGGCAGGGAGGCGCTCGGCGGGCGGCCCTTCGGCGACGGCACGCCGCCGGGACCGCCGCCCCCGTCGGAGCAGGTGCCGCCGCCGTCGGAGCGGGCGCCGTCGCCCGGCTGAACCCTTCCGGCGTCCGCCCGCCCGGACCTCGCCGGCGTCGGGGCCGGTCCTATCCCCCCGCGACGCGGGCGCTCGGATGCCACTCGGTGAGCAGGATCGTGGCATCGTCACGCAGCTTGTGGTCCTGGTGCTGCCGCAGGCCCTGGATCAGGCGCCGTAGGGCTTCGGGCGCGGGGGCGCCCGCCGCGGTGGCGCGGATGACGGTGTCGGCGAGCCGCTCCTCGCCGTACAGGTCCCCCTCGGGCGAGCGGGCCTCGGTGACGCCGTCGCTGTAGATGAGGATCCGGTCACCGGGCTGGAGCCGCTGGGAGTGCTCGGTGGGCGGTGAGGCGGCGAGGAACCCCCAGCCGAGCGGCAGGTCGGGCTCCCTGGCGAGCACCTGTGGCAGGACCCTTCCCTGGCGGATCAGGAGGGGCGGCGGGTGTCCGCAGTTGATCCAGGTCAGCCGCCCGTCGGCGGTGTCCAGATGAGCGACGACGGCGGTCATCAGCCGGTCGGTGAACCACTCGTCGAGGATCCGGTCGATCGAGGTGACGATGTCGGAGAGCGACCCGCCGGAGCGGCGGGTCGCGCGGCAGGCGGCGAGCCCGGCGGCACTGGCTCCGCCCGAGGCGAGGTCATGGCCCATGGAGTCGATGACCGTCAGGTGCAGGCCGCTGTCGTCCAGGGTGTGGTCGAAGGTGTCCCCGCCGATGTCGTACGCGGGTTCGAGCACCGCCGAGGAGGTCACGTCCGCCGTGCCGATGGTCCGGGGCGGAAGGAACGCCCACAGCAGCTCGGCCTGCACCGTCATCGGCCGTGCGCGCTCCACCTCGACCAGCAGGTCGCTGTGGGACGACTTCGACACGACGAGCAGCGCGGCCACCGCGGCGAGTGCCTCGGCGCGCCCGACCAGGGCGTCGTCCAGCGCGGGCGCGGTCACCATGAGGACGCCGAGGCGCTCGACTCCGTCGATCATCGGCAGCCAGGCGGTGTGGCCGTCCCTCGACCGCTGCGCCTGCTGCGTACGGTAGGCCAGACCCGCGAGCGAGGTGTCGACGTCGAGGGTCCGCCCGTCCGCGGCACCGTGCTGGGGCAGGGAGACCAGGCGGATCTGCTGGAGGTCCGCCAGGTACGTCGCCGTCCCGGTGAACCCCATGCGCAGGCCCGCTTCCTGGATGAGCCCCGCGAGCTCCCGCCCGGACGGCAGGTGGGAGCGGGCCAGCAGTTCGGCCAGAACATTCTCGTACGTCGACACACGGCCTCCGCGGCTCTCCTCAAGGCGTCTTGCGGCGCGGTGGCGTGGAGCGCGGTCCGTCCTCCCTCGAGGGCTGGCTCTCACGCTACGCAGACTCCCCGGTGATCGCAGCCTCTCCGGTCGTCGTACCCCATGCTCCCCGCACACGCGAGGTCCGGCGGGGCGGATAATGACCCCCCAGGGACCACGTCGCGCATGCGTGCGGTCGCGGACCCGCCAACCGGCCGATCGACCGGCCGACCGGCCTACCCGGAGACGAAGGACCGATGACGCTGAAAGAAGGCCTGCGGGTGAAGCTGGCGACGGACCTGAGGCTGGCCGGGCAGGTCGAACCGGAGGGCGAGCCCTCGGCGGAGACGGGAGTCGGGGCGGCGTACCTGGCCCTGGCCGCGGGCATCGAGGGCACGGTCGAGCGGATGAACGCACACCGGCACCAGAGCCAGGAGGTCCGCGAGTACGAACGGCTGAAGTCCCTCCTCGACGACTTCGGCCCGCAGATGCCCCCGGGCAGCAGGAAGCAGCTCGAGGAGCGGGTCGGCTCCCTGGAACCCGCCTGGATCGCCTACCAGGAGCAGCGGCTCCGCGTGACCGTCCGTGTCCGGTTCGACAGCGGATTCGTCCTCGCCGACGCGCCCGGGGACCTCTTCGTCCCCGCCTGACCCCGCCCGCTCGCGTGCCCGCCCGCTCCGGTGGGAGTGTCCGACGTCCGTCGTAGGCTGCATCCCGACGTATGAAGGACAGGAGGCCGAGGTGGCCGGGACGATGCCGACCGAGACGGTGCTGGGCGAGGTGATGGCCGAGCTGGCCGCGCTGGAGGACCCGAAGGCGCGCGCGGTGAACGAGAGGCACGGCGACGACCACGGGGTGAACCTCGGCAGTCTGCGCGCGCTCGCGAAACGGCTGAAGACGCAGCAGGAGCTCGCCTGCCGGCTCTGGGAGACGGACGACACGGCGGCGAGGCTCCTCGCGCTCCTGATCTGCCGCCCCAAGGCGTTCGGACGTGACGAGCTGGACGCCATGCTGCGCGAGGCGCGCGTGCCCAAGGTGCACGACTGGCTCGTGAACTACGTGGTGAAGAAGAGCCCGCACGCCGAGGAGCTGCGGTCGGCATGGCTGGACGATCCGGATCCCGTGGTCGCGAGTGCCGGCTGGGCGCTGACCACCGACCGCGTGGCGAAGAAGCCCGAGGGCCTCGACCTGGCGGGGCTCCTCGACGTCGTCGAGGCGGAGATGAAGGACGCCCCGGACCGCCTGCAGTGGGCGATGAACCACTGCCTGGCGCAGATCGGGATCGAACACCCCGAGCACCGCGGCCGTGCCCTCGACATCGGCGAGCGCCTTGAGGTCCTGAAGGACTACCCGACCCCCCGGGGCTGCACCTCCCCGTTCGCACCGGTCTGGATCACCGAGATGGTGCGCCGGAAGAGGGACGGCTAGGAAGCCCCCCCGCACTACAGCAGGGGGGCCGCCGGTGCTACGGCAGAGGGGTGCCGCCGGTCGCGTTGACGATCTCTCCGGTGATGTAACTGGCCTGCGGTGACGCCAGGAAGACGTACGCGGGGGCCATCTCCGCCGGCTGGGCGGGCCGCCCCAGGGGCGACTGGCCGCCGAAGTCCTTCGCCGCCGGCATCGTCGCGGGGATCAGCGGTGTCCACACCGGACCGGGCGCGACCGCGTTGACGCGGATGCCTCGCTCGGCGACCATCTGGGCCAGGTTGTGGGTGAAGGAGATGATCGCCGCCTTCGTCATCGCGTAGTCGAGCAGGTGAGGGCTCGGCTGGTACCCCTGGACGGACGTGGTGTTGATGACGGAGCCGCCGCGCGGGATGTGGGGCAGCGCCGCGCGCGAGAGCCAGAACATCCCGTAGAGGTTCGTCTTCATCACCCGGTCGAACTGCTCCGTGCTGATGGCCTCGATCCCGTCCGGCTGGGCCATCTGGAAGGCCGCGTTGTTGACGAGGACGTCGATGCGTCCGTGCTCGCTCACCGTACGCTCGATCAGGGCCTCGCACCGGCTCTCGTCGCGGATGTCGCATTCGACGGCCAGCGCCTCGCGTCCTGCCTCGCGGACGAGTCGCGAGGTCTCCGCGGCCTCCTCCACCTCCTCGGGCAAGTGCGTGAGGACGATGTCCGCCCCCTCCCGCGCGAAGGCCAGGCAGACGGCCCTGCCGATCCCGGAGTCCCCGCCGGTGACCACGGCCACCCGGTCGAGGAGCACGTCATGACCGCGGTACGAGTCCTCGCCGTGGTCCGGGCGTGGACTCATCGCCTCGGTCGACCCGGGAGGGTCCTGGTCCTGTTCGGGGAACGGGGGACGGGGGTGGCCCTTCACCGGGTCGGGGGCGGCGGCTACGGGTTCCTGAGGCGACATCGCGGTCTCCACGGTGCTCGGTCGTCGGGCGACGGTCGGGGGCGGACGAGCGTTACTCGTCCGCGCTGGGGACGGCGAGAGGATCGTCCGGGGCGTCCTTCTTCGCGGCTTCCATGCGCTCGCCGAGTTCGGTGAGGCGCTTGCGGCCCATGGCCTTGCGCACGGTGGGGAACCACTCCTGTTCCTCTTCCTCGACGTGATGGCGCACGTTCTCCATCAGCACCGACATCTTGGCGTCGAACCGCTCGTCGGTCGCGTCCAGTCCCTTGAGCTCCGACAGCATCCACAGCACGACGTGGTGCTCCTCGACGCTCTCCAGCACATGGTCCTGGGTCTCCGGGACCGCCTCCCTCGCGGCGGGGTAGAAGACCTTCTCCTCGATCCAGGTATGGGTGGTGAGCTCCTCGATCACCTGGTCGGCGATCTTCCGCTTCTCGTCGTGGGCGTCGTCCCCGGCCTTCTCGAACTTCTTGAACAGCTTCTCCACGGTCTTGTGGTCGTCCTTGAGCAGCACGATCCCGTCCACGGACTTCTCCTTTCCCAGCGCTTCACGGGCCGCGGGGCGCGGCCCGTGAAGCGAGTACCCAGTCATGCTCGGTCCATCACAGCCGGTTCGCGAGCCGGGCTTCCGGGAAGGTCGTCGCATGGCGGGGCCCGGGCCGGGTAGCCGGATTCTGTTCGCCTGTGTACGACGAGGAGCCGCGCCCAGCGGCGCCCGGCCGAGGACGGGAGCCTTTGATGACCCCGCTCAGCACGACTGGCGCGGAAGTCCGGCCGTGACCGGCCTCGACGGCTTCACCGACGTGCTCGACTACCCGGTCTACGTCGTGACGACGGCGGCGGACGGCCGGCGGGCCGGCTGTCTGGTGGGCTTCGCCTCGCAGTGCTCGATCGACCCGCCCCGCTTCATGGTGTGGCTCTCCACCGCGAACCGCACCTGCCGCGTCGCGCGCGGCGCCTCCCACCTCGCGGTCCACACCCTGCGGCGCGACCAGAAGGGAACGGCCGAGCTGTTCGGCGGACGGACCGGCGACGACATCGACAAGTTCGGCCGGGTGGACTGGTGGCAGGGCCCGGCAGGGGTGCCCGTCCTCGCCGACTGCTGCGCTTGGTTCGTGGGCCGGGTACAGGAACTCGACGAAGGCGGCGACCACGTCGGCTTCCTGCTCGCCCCCGTCGCGACGAGCGGCCCCGGCCCCGTACGGCCGCCGCTCCTCCGCCTCAGCGACGTCGTGGACGTCACCGCCGGACACCCGGCCTGAGCCCCGCGAGAAAACTTCTTCCGGAATCCGGTCACACTCGCGTGCGCCCGTCCGTCAGTGCTGTGAAGACGCCGACCAGGCCGCTACGAAGGAGAACAGTCATGACGAAGCCCTCGATCTCCCGGATGCCCAACCCGGGCGAGTTCGTGCCCGAGATGAACGACATCAGCGCCGCCCTCTTCCGGGCCACCGGCAACCAGTCGGTGCCGCGCACCACCATCAACCTGGTGCACCTGCGGGCCGGGCAGATCGTGCACAACACCTATCTGACCATCCTGAACACCTCCTTCCTGCGCAAGGCCGGGGAGTCCGAGGAGCGCATCACCGCCGTCTCCTCCTGGCAGGACGCCCCCTACTTCACCGACGCCGAGCGCGCCGCCCTCGCCTTGGTGGAGGCCACCCTCCAGCCCGCCCCGCACGGCCGCGAGCGCGTCTCCGACGAGCTGTACGCCGAGGTGGCGAAGCACTACGACGACAAGGCGCTGGCCACCCTCACCATCGCGATCGGCCAGATCAACTTCTTCATCGCGGTGGCCGTCATCGGCAAGCCGCAGCCGGTCACCTCGCTCGCGGACGAGCAGTGGGACTGACCTGACGTCCCGGGCGGTCCGCGCGCCTCCCCGCCCACCGCGGTGCTTCGGCCGGTGGGCGCTCGCGCTCACGCGTCCGTACGGGCGCGCCCGTTCCGGCCCTTCAGCAGGCGCCGCCGTTCGCGGGTGTGGCGGTCCAGCTCCTCCATGAGGCGTCGGCCCCGGTGTTCGGGGTCGAGTTCGTCGAGGATGCGGTCGATCTCGGCGAGCAGGGCTCCGTAGAGCTGCCAGCGTTCGGGCTCCCGCAGGGCGAGGGCGAGCAGCAGGTCGGCGGTGCCGTCGCGGCGGGCGCGGGCCGCCCGCAGTTCGCCCGCGAGCCGGGTCTCGGCGGCCTCGGCCGCCTCGCTGCCGGGTGCCGTGACGAGCACGGCGAAGCTGACGAAGGCGTCGGCGGTGTGCTGCGCCGTCTCCTGCAGGGCGAGGGCGGTCGGGCGGGGCAGCAGTTCCTCGCCGGCCCGCGCCTTGGCCAGGTCGGTGAGGGTGCGGGTGAGGACCCGCAGCACGACAGCGCAGATCTCCAGGGTGTCGAGTCCCGTACGCAGCACGATGCGGTGCAGCAGGCCTTCCTTGACGCGCGGGTTGAACCGCAGGCTGTCCTCGGCGGTGCGCAGCGCGCCGTCCACGTCCGCAACGTCGTTGTCGAGCCTCCGGGCCTCGTGCAGCCGTGCCGCCGCCCGTTCGACGGGCGGTGCCCCGGCGAACTCCTCCGCCACGTCGAGCAGCAGTCTGCGCATCCGCCGGGCGAGGTCCTCGATCGACTCCCCCGCCGTGTCGACCCAGACGGGCGCGGCGAGCAGCAGGTTGAAGAGGAGCCCGACGACGGCGCCGATCAGGGTCTCCAGGACGCGGGCCCACGCGGTGTAGCCGACCTGGGTGACGCCGAGCACCAGCATGGCGCTGATGGCGACCTCCGGGATGAACTCCTCCACCTTCACCAGCCGTCCCACGAGCAGGGACGCCAGGATGATCAGGGCGAGGCTCCACCAGGAGAGTCCGACGAGGACGCTGAACGCGATGGCGATGAGCACGCCGACGACGACGGAGTTGACCCGGCGGAGACTCGTGGTGAGGGTCGAGTAGAGGGTGACCTGGACGACGAGGAGTGCGGTGAGCGGCGCGGTCAGCGGCGCCGCCTCGGGGCTGAGCCAGAGGGCGACGACGAACGAGAGGGTCGCCGCCGCGGTGGACCGTACCGTCTGTACGACGAACGGATCGCGCCGCAGTCGCGTCATGAGTTCGGCGTACCGGCCGTTCCGCCTGCTGCGCTGCGTCACCTGCCTCCTCGTTTCGTTCACGGTGTCCCGCTCGGACCGAGCGTGTCACCCCGTCCCCCGCCACCGGGTCCCGGCACACCGTGCTCCGCCGACTGACCTCCGTACGGGCTTGCCCGGGTACGCCTGCCCAGGTGTACGGGTCCCACGCCCGGCGCGGCGGACGCGGCCGGTCCGCCCGGTTCCGGGGGTGGGTGGCGTCGCGTATGTTCGGTCCGTTCGGCCCGGTCGGCGGGCCCGTCGCACCGGGGGCTGACAACGGTGACCGATCCGGATCCGCACGCGGTGACCGATCCGGGTCCGCAGGCGCTGGGCGAGAACGCCGTCGCGCTCGGCGCCGTACGCCTGGCCACGACGCGGGCCCCCGACGGCCGTGGCCGCCCCCGGATCAGTCCGCGGGCCGTCGAGGAGTACTGGGACGAGACGCCGTTGCCTGCCCCCGCGACCGACCGGGAGCGCGCGCTCGTGTACGCGGTGATCTACCAGGTCCGCGACGATCATCACCGCAACACGGCGGAGCCGGGCGAGATCTGCGACCTGGTCGCCTCCGGGCTCGCACCCCTCGCGCGCCGGGCGGGCGTACCGCTGTCACCCCTCGAAACCCTCACCGCGCGTTATGCCGTGGGACCGGCCCGCCGGGCCTGGCACCACTCCCTGACTCCGCTGGACGCCCTCGACGCCTTCGCCGCCGTACGGGACGACCTGAACGCCGAGCCCGAGTGCGTCAGCGCCGCGCTCACCCTCGTACCCGTACTGCCCGAACCGTACGAACTGCCCGGCGGGCTCGACGCGGCCGTCACCGCGCTCAGGGCACGGCTCGGATCACCGGCACGATGGCAGCCGCCACGGAGCGGACGCGGGAGAGCCTGACCGGCCGGCCGGCCTCTTTCCCCGGCGCAGTCGGCGCGGCGGGTCAGGGGGCGGACGTGGGGCCGGGCGGGAGGTGGACCGTCATGATCAGGTGGCAGGTCGCGTCGCCGGCGCCGCGGTAGGTGTGGGGGGCGTCGCCGTCGAAGGTGGCGGTCTGGCCCGCCGAGACCGTGTGCTCGACGCCGTCGACGACGAGGGTCATCCGGCCCGCGGTGACGTTGACGGTCTCGACGACGCCGGACTGGTGGGGGTGGCTGGGGTACTCGTCGTCGGGTTCGAGCGTCCAGCGCCAGATCTCGACCGGTGCCGGGCCCGTGGTCGTCAGCATGAGCCGGGCCTCGCTGCCCTCCGCTCCGGTCCACAGGGGCATCACGGCATCGGCGGCCACGACGCGGACGCGGCCTTCGGACGGGCCTTCCATGAGGGAGGAGACGGAGACGCCGAGGGTGTCGGCGAGACGGACGAGGGTGGCGAAGTTCGGGTTGCCCTGCGCCTTCTCCAGGCCGACCAGCGCGCCTTTGCTCACCTTGGCGCGCCGGCCGAGTTCGTCGAGGGACAGTCCGGCGCGGTGCCGGGCCGTCCTGACGTTGTGCGCGAGCGTGCGCAGCGCTTCCTCTGGGTCGGCCATCCGATCGCCCTCCTGAGTGGCCCGAGGAGCGGACCATTCCAATGCACCGCGCGGTCGTTCGGTTGACACATTGCGGTCGGTTCAATGTACGGTTCAGTCGTTCCGTTGACATACTAAGGGATGTACGCACCGTGATCGCTCTGCTCCTCGCCCTGGGCAGCTCCCTCGCCTACGGCTGCGCCGACTTCCTCGGCGGCCTCGGCGCCCGCAAGGCGCACGTGCTGCGCACCGTGATGATCGCGGCTCCGGCCTCGCTCGCGGTCGAGCTGCTGCTGTGGCCGTTCCTCGGCGCCTCGTTCAGTACCGGCGCGCTCGCCTGGGGCGCCTTGTCCGGCGTCGCGTCCGCCGCCGCGTTCGCCCTGCTCTACCGCACGCTGGCGATCGGCCCCATGAACGTGCTCTCGCCCGTCACCGCCCTCGTGTCCGCCATGCTGCCGGTCGGCGTGGGCCTGCTCCAGGGCGAACACCTGGGCACCGCGGGGCTGATCGGACTGCCGCTCGCCCTGGCGGCGGTCGTCCTGGTCAGCGCCGGCCACGGCACCGGATCGGTCCGCCCCTCGCGTACGGCGCTGCTCCTGGCGCTCGGCGCTGGCGCCGCCATCGCCCTGCAGCTGATCTTCCTGCACCAGGCGCCGTCCGACAGCGGCGTCGCCCCGCTGATCATCGGCCGGGCCGTCTCCTCCGCCGTCACCCTGGCCGTCGCGGGGATGATGTACCGCAGGCTGGGTTCCGAGAAGCCCGCGTACGCCATGTCGGCCGCCGCGGGTGTCCTGGACTCGGTGGCCAACCTGCTGTTCCTGCTCGCCGCCCGCAGCGGCGACCTGGCCGTCGTCGCCGTGATCACCGCCCTGTACCCGGCCGGCACCGTGCTGCTCGCCCGCGCCGTCCTCGCCGAACGCGTCCACCGGGGTCAGCTCGTCGGCCTGGGCACCGCCGCCGTCGCCGTCAGCCTCCTCGCCCTCACCTGAGGCGGCCCGTTCACGCGGACCGGAGCGGCCCGTTCACGCCGACCGGGGCGGCCCGTTCGCGCGGGTCAGGACGGCGCCAGGAGGAGTTCGAAGAAAACTTCTGCCGGAGCCGAATCCTTTCGGGACCCCGTCTCCTCTTATGTGTGTACCGGCCGAACGGGCCGGCGGAACCAGGAGGAAACACCAATGACGGTCGCCATCATCGTGATCGGGGTCCTGCTCGTGGGCGCGTGCAGCTGGCACCTCATGCGGCGCTACAAGAGCCGAAGCTGACCAGCGCCTGCGCGCGGGGCGCCCTACAGGTATGAGTAGCACATGAACCCACGTTTCTCCTGGCCGGACGAGCGGCTCATCAAGGCAGCTCAGGACGGCGACGTCACCTCACTCACGACCGTCGTCATGGAATCGCAGCCTCATGTGCGCAAGTTCGCCATATCCCTGTGCGCCTCGCCGCAGGACGCGGAGGACGCGGCGCAGGAGGCGCTGATCATCCTCTACCGGAAGATCGGCACCCTCCGGGCCACCGGCGCGCTCGCCTCCTGGATGTTCCGGATCGTGCGCAACGAGTGCCTCCGGCAGGTACGGCTGCTCGTCTCGCGGAGTGACGAGGCGCCGGTCGATCCTGAGGCGTCCGCCGAACCGTCCGCCGAGGAAGCGGTGTTGCACCGGCTGGAGCTGGAGCGCATCGCGGCCGCGGTCAGCGCGCTCCCCCGCGAGCAGCGGCAGGTCCTGATCATGCGGGACGTCCAGGGCCTGCCCGGCAGGACCGTCGCCCATTCGCTGGGCCTGAGCAACGCCGCGATGAAGTCGCGGCTGCACAGGGCACGTGCGGCACTGCGACAGTCCCTGGCCGCGACCGAGCATGCGACGGACCACATGACGGATCGCGTGACTCACCATGCGCCTGATCGAGCCGCGGATCAGGCACCCGATCGAGCCATCGACCGACCAGTCGGAGGAGACCCACGACCGTGAATACCTTGAAGCCCCCTCAGGGCGAGCAGGACCGGACGACCGTGCAGTCGGCGGCGCCCGCGATGAACTTCGCCAGCAAGTCCGTCCCGCGCCATCTGGCGCGCGGCGCCATCGGCTTCGGGCTGATCATCGGCTCGATCGCGATGGTGCCCGTCGCCGGCCCGGCCACCCTCCTGGCGGCCCCGTTGGCCCTGGTCGCTTTCCGCGGCTGCCCCACGTGCTGGATGGTCGGCCTGGCGCAGACCATCTCGCGCGGCCGGCTGGAGCGCCAGTGCGTGGACGGCGTCTGCACGCTCACCAAGGCGCATCCGGCAGGGCACGCCCCGGCGGACGTGACCGCCGAAATCAAGACACCGGCCGCCTCTCGGTGACCCTTACCACGGCCCGTCCCGTTTCGTCGTAGTTAACGAAACGTTTGCCGGGGGACGCCAATCCCCCCGACCCCGGCATATTGATTTACATTCCAACTACATGCCGTGGCCATTGGTTTACGGAGCGCCGACTCGGTGCTAGGGTCCCAAACGAATCTGGCTGGGCCGCCGAGTCGGCAACGCCGTTGATTGTGTGCTTCACGGGGGGAGCAAGCAAACCATGATCCGCCATGCCCAAATTGAGGCGGCAGGGCAGCCACAGCAGGCGCCCGATCACATCGACGACCGGACTGTCGCCGTCGTCGGACTTTCCTGCCGATTCCCCGGCGGGTCGAACCCCGCCGAATTCTGGCAGCTCCTCAGGAACGGCCGCGACGCCATAGCGGAGCCGCCCGCCGAACGCGCCCATCTCGCCGCTCTGAGCGACGGATCGCCGCGCCCCGGCGGATTCCTGCCCCGTGTGGACACCTTCGACGCCGAGTTCTTCGGCATATCCCCGCGCGAAGCCGCCGCGATGGACCCGCAGCAGCGCCTCGTGCTCGAACTCGCCTGGGAGTCGCTGGAGGACGCCGGCATCGTCCCGGCCACGCTCGCGGACTCCGCCACCGGCGTCTTCGTCGGCGCGATCGCCGACGACTACGCGGCCCTCACCCACGCGGCCGGCCCCGGCGCCACCTCCGCGCACACGGTGACCGGACTGAACCGCGGCATCATCGCCAACCGCGTGTCGTACGTCCTCGGTCTGCGCGGCCCGAGCATGGTGGTCGACACCGCACAGTCATCGTCGCTGGTCGCGGTGCATCTGGCCTGCGAGAGCCTGCGCCGCGGCGAGTCCACCGTCGCCCTGGCCGGTGGCGTCAACCTCAACCTCGCCCCGGAGAGCACCCACGCCCTCGCGGCCTTCGGCAGCCTCTCGCCCGACGGACGATGTTACGCACTCGACGCGCGCGCGAACGGCTACGTCCGGGGTGAGGGCGGCGGTGTGGTGACGCTGAAACTCCTCAGCCGGGCCATCGCCGACGGGGACCGCGTTCTGTGTCTGCTGAGGGGTGGCGCCATCGGCAGCGACGGCGCCAGCGACACCCTTCCCACACCGCGCGGAAAGGCCCAGGAACATGTCATACGTGACGCCTGGGAAAACGCGCGAATACCGCTGGAACAAGCACAGTACGTAGAAATACACGGATCGGGCACCCGGGTCGGCGACCCCATAGAGGCATCGGCCATCGGCGCCGTCTTCTCCTCGTCCCGCACCCCGGAGAATCCACTCAGGCTCGGCTCCGTCAAGACGAATATCGGCCACCTCGAAGGCGCTGCGGGCATCGCGGGTCTGGTCAAGACCATTCTCTGCATCAAAGAGCGGGAACTCGTCCCGACCCTGAACTACCAATCCCCGAATCCGCAGATACCTTTCGCCGATCTACGGGTCGCCGCCGTCACCGCGAACGGCCCGTGGCCGAATCCGGACGGACCGCTCGTCGCCGGTGTGACATCGGTCGGAATGGGCGGAACCAACTGCCATCTGGTGCTCAGCGAATGGCCGGATGCCGCCGCCTCGACCGTCGATGACAAGCCAGAACGGCCCACGTCCCGTACAGACGCCGACGCCGACGCCGAGTCGCTCGCCTGGGTGCTGTCGGGACGCGGTGACAAGGCGCTGCGCGCCCAGGCGGCCCGACTGCGCGACCACCTCGCCGCACACCCGGAGCTCGGTGCCGCCGAGATCGCCCGGACCCTCGCCCACCACCGCACCGCCTTCACCCACCGCGCCGTGCTTGTCGGCGCCGACCGGAACGAGCTCCTGACCGCCCTCGACGCGGTCGCCGACGCCCGGGTCACCCCGGCCGCGGTGCAGGGCAGCAACCCCGGGGCCGTCCGCGAGGCGGTGTTCGTCTTCCCCGGCCAGGGCTCTCAGTGGGCCGGCATGGCGGCGGAACTCCTCGACAGCGCCCCCGTCTTCGCCCGGGTCGTCGAGGACTGCGAGCGCGCCCTGCGCCCGTATCGCGACTGGTCGCTGACCGACGTGCTGCGCGGACGCCCCGGCGCGCCCGCCCTCGATCGCGACGACGTCGTGCAGCCCGCCCTGTGGGCCGTGATGGTCGGTCTGGCCGCCCTGTGGCGGGCGGCGGGCGTCGAACCGGCCGCGGTCGTGGGTCACTCCCAGGGCGAGATCGCCGCCGCCACCGTCAGCGGCGCCCTCACCCTGGACGACGCCGCCCGGCTGATCGCCGTGCGGAGCACCGCCCTCGGCGCGCTGGCCGGGCTCGGCGGCGGCATGCTCACCGTGTCGCTGCCCGCCGACCGGGTGCGCGAAGACCTCGCCGCCTACCCGCGGTTGAGCGTGGCCGCCGTCAACTCGCCCGGCATGACCGTGGTGGCCGGCGACGGGGCGGACCTGGACGCTCTCGCCGCCCACTACGGCGAGGACGTCCGCACCCGGCGGGTCCCGGTCGCCTACGCCTCGCACAGCCCGCACGTCGACGCCGTACGCGACACGCTGCCGGCGGAACTCGCCGGGATCGCGCCGCGCGCCGGAACCGTGCCGCTGCACTCCACCGTGACCGCCGAGGCCCTCGAAGGCTCCGAGCTCGACGTCGACTACTGGTACCGCAACCTGCGGGAACCCGTACGGTTCGAGCCGGCCGTACGGGCGCTGCTCGACGCGGGCCACGAGCTGTTCATCGAGATGAGCCCGCACCCCGTCCTCGCACTCGCCGTCCAGCAGACCGCGGAGGCCGCGGACGTGCCGGTCGCCGCCCTCGGCACCCTGCGCCGCGGCGAGGGCGGCGCGCAGCGGCTGCTGCTCGCCTTCGGCGAGGCGTTCTGCCACGGCGCGGCGGTGGACTGGTCCGCCGTCCTGCCCGCCCGTACCACCGGAACCGCCGGAGCTACCGGAACCGCCGGCACCGCGGCTACCCCCCGCGCCGATCTGCCGACGTACGCCTTCCAGCGGCGCCGCCACTGGATCACCGGGCAGTCCGACACCGCCCGGTCCCTGCCGGCGGCGGCCACCGTGCCGACGCCGTCGGCCGCGGCGCTCCCGGAGGACACGGAGGAGGACGGGTACGAGGCCGAGCCGAGCCGGTCCCTGACGGGCCCGGCCGCCCTGGAACTCGTACGGGCGCACACCGCCGCCGTGCTGGGCTACGAATCCGCATCGGAGATCGAACCACGGCGTACGTTCAAGGAGTTGGGCATCGACTCGGCGATGGTCGTCGAGCTGCGCAACCGGCTCGTCACCGCCACCGGGCGCAAGCTTCCCACCACGGTGGTGTACGACCACCCCAGCCCGGCCGCGCTGGCCGCGCAGCTCGCCGACGCGCGGACCGAGGCGGCCGCGCCGGAGGCCCGTACCGATCAGGACGATCCCGTCGTGATCGTCGGCATCGGCTGCCGTTTCCCCGGCGGGGTGGACTCGCCCGAGGCCCTGTGGCAGGTCGTCGCGCAGCAGCGCGACGTGATCTCCGGCTTCCCTGCCGACCGGGGCTGGGACCTCGACGGCCTCTACCACCCCGACCCCGCGCACGTGGGCACCACCTACGTGCGCAACGGCGGCTTCCTCGAAGGCGCCGCCGAGTTCGACGCCGAACTGTTCGGGATCTCGCCGCGCGAGGCGCTGGCGATGGACCCGCAGCAGCGCGCGTTCCTCGAAGTGTGCTGGGAGGCCCTGGAGCGGGCCGGTATCGCCCCGGACTCGTTGCGCGGGACCCAGGCGGGGGTGTTCGCCGGTGTCATGGCCCAGGAGTACGGTCCGCGGCTCGGCGAGGCGGGTGCGGGTGCCGCCGGGTTCGGGCTCACGGGAACGACGTCGAGCGTGGCCTCCGGCCGCGTCGCCTACACCCTCGGCCTTCAGGGCCCGGCCCTGACCGTGGACACGGCCTGCTCGTCGTCCCTCGTCGCACTGCACCTCGCGGTCCAGGCCCTGCGGTCCGGCGAGTGCTCGCTCGCTCTGGCGGGCGGCGTGACCGTGATGTCGACCCCGGGCATCTTCGTGGAGTTCTCCCGCCAGCGCGGGCTCGCGGCGGACGGCCGGTGCAAGTCCTTCTCCGCCGACGCGGACGGCACCGCGTGGGCCGAAGGCGTCGGTGTCCTGGTCGTCGAGCGACTGTCC